>QCQA01000031.1 GCA_003212335.1 SAR86 cluster bacterium AG-447-A08 | reverse complement strand
GAGATTAAATTAAGAGATTTATTTTCATGACATGAAGCGCAGTTTTCTTCGATAATTTTTTCAACTTTAGAGTTGATAAATAACGAGAAAAAAAGAAAAAGAAAGAGGAGACAAGACCTCATACAAGAATTAATTAAGACCTCTTTGTCTAATTTCTTCCTTCATCCAATCAATAACTAGATTAAGTCTATTTTCGAGATCAGTTAGGTGTTCAGCCAGTAATCCAGATGCATCAGTAACGTTATTCATGGTTTCTGCATGCTGAATTAGAGTGACAATATTTTGGCCAGTTTCAAGTTGTTGGGATTGAAGGTCTTTAACTTGACTCTCCAATCCCTCAATTTTCTTTGTAAGCAGTGCTAAAGATTCTTCAAGATTTTTTTTACTCATTCTTTTAATCAACATATGCAATGCATTTGATTTCAATTTTCAGATTCGGTTGCACTAAAGCACTTATCCCAACAAGGGTCTGAGAGACTTCAGGTTTGCAACCATATATCCTCTCTCTTTCTGCAAAAATATCGCCAACATTATTCATGCAATCTTCCACATCAGTCACAAACCATGTCTCATCTATTACGTTATCAAGGGATGCATTAAATTCTTTTAATACATTTTTGATATTTTCATAACAAATCACCATCTGTCCTTTTATGTCTTCTGGTGTGTATCCGTCTGCATCTATACCAATTTGACCTGCCAAAGTGAGCATGTTTCCAACCTGTACGCCTTGTGAAAAAAAGTCAGCATAAGGACCTTCCCTTAATAATTTTTTATTCATTTACGCTCCTAATATAAATACCATCAATATGCCTAATATTAAGGCTAATATAATCGACTTATAATCTTTTTTAATCTGATTCATACATCTCTCTCATCTTCAGCATATCATCAATGTGCTTCTTATTCTCTTCTGAAGCAGACTCAGACTTTTCTTCTTCCTTGAAAAGGGCTTCTAGTACCTTTCTGTTTGTATTTTCTTGTTTTATGAAGAAATAAATAATCAACGCCGTATTGGAAATTGTTATAAATAATAAAATATAAATCATCTCGATTTTAAAGGGCCAAAGCCTAATAAGTTAAATTCCAAGAATTTATGATAACGAATACGCCAACACTTAAAGCTAAAATTATTGAGATAGCTTCATAAGTCCTTTGGCTATTAATTACTTTAGAAAGTATAAGATTTGAGAGAAACCAGACAATTCCTCCCAATAAAATCATAATCAAAAAGATAAATAAATCGTTGAGCGTATTCCAAACATGTTCCATCCCATAACAATAATTCCAGCGAAGCAGGAGGTCAAATATAAAGTAGCAGTGAGGTTTATTCTCTAGGCATCAAATTTAGATGGATATTAATACTCCATAAAATAAGACAAGGAAGCCTCCAATTTCAGCAACAATTAGAGACCACATAAATATGCGGGTTGTTTTAGTAACTTCTCTAAGCTGATTGTCAGTTATTTGCCTGAAACCTTGAATCATATAACTCAAGATAGCAAAAGCAAAATAGGCAACTAGTGCAATTGTTGCTATTAATTCTATTTTATTAGGAAGCTTGCTGAGATAAGCGAAATTGGCGATTAATAGAGTTGCAAAGCTGTAAAGAAGAGAACTGCGGTGAGCTATATCAACATATGGATGAGCTTTACCATCTGCACTTTTAGAAATCTGATTAAATTTCCAGACTCCTGTTAGCAATCCGTTCAAGAAAAAAATACCCGCAAAGATGATGGCCAGGTTTTCTGCTTCAATCATTTAATTCTCCTTAGACAGCAAGCCAAATCATAGATATTACAAATATCACTACGCAAAATAAGAATATTAATGGCGCTTTCATTTCCCAAGGGAGAGGTTAGAGTTAATAAATCCTGCTTTTAACAACCAATTACCATCCTTATTAACCAATAGATATAAAGCATCGGTTGTTGAGAGAACTTCATCATCGTCACTCAGTCTAGAAAAATTAATATCTACCATCGCAGATAATTCATCGGCATATATCAATTCAGATTCATT
>QCQA01000030.1 GCA_003212335.1 SAR86 cluster bacterium AG-447-A08 | reverse complement strand
TATATGACCTTTTTCAGGTATCATTCGACTTAATGCCGGGTACTGAGATTATAAACATCTTTAAAAGCTTTCCTAGAAAGCATATCTTTACCCTTCTGCTTGGTACCTCATTATTAATTTCAATTAGCATCCTTGGTAGCAGTGACTTCAATGATGAAATAGAAATTAACGACCTGACTAAGAGTATCTCTATATCGAGTCTCACCGAAAACAATCAAGTCGAAGTGCCTTGGATTGAAAAAGAAGCCTTAATTAAAAGAAATGATTCCCTATTCACCATCCTAAATAAACTTGGTGTTATTCAAACTGACATTATTGAATTAGTGAATAGTAAAAAAAGCAGCCTGCTATCGAAAATAGAAGTTGGAGATAAAATTAAAATATTTGTAAATGAGAAAGGCCAACTGCAGAAAATGTTTTATATAGATGATATTAAAACTGGGGTAAAAGCAGAAAAAGTTGGAGAGACTTTTTCAATTTCTAAATATGAATCCAAAATTGAAAAAGTAAAAATATTTAAGCACGTTGTTATTACCGATTCTATGTATGTTTCAGGTCTAAGAGAAAATGTTCCTGATAGTGTTTTAATGGATTTGGCCTATATAAACGGATGGGACATCGACTTTACCCACGACATAAGGCCGGGCGATAGTTACAACATAATATACGAAGAAATAATTATTGATGGAGAGAAAGTTATCGATGGAGATATACTCATTTCAGAATTTAAAAATAGAGATAAGAACTTTGTAGCTGTTAGATTCGACCTTGATTCTAAAACTTCGGAATACTTCAATCTTGAAGGAGAAAACGTGAAAAAGGCTTTTCTTAGATCCCCAGTTAAATTGAGTTACATAAGCTCCAAATATAACCTCAATCGAAGACATCCTGTACTTCACACAATAAGAGCTCATAAAGGGGTAGATTACGCAGCAAATAGAGGATCTCCAATTAGAGCTACAGGCGATGGAACAATAATTTTTTCTCAATATAACGGTGGGTGTGGAAATGAAATAAAAATTAAACACTCTGAAGACTACGAGACCCGTTATTGTCATTTAGATAGATTCAATAACAGGGCAAAAGTAGGAAGAAAGGTTAAACAAGGACAAACAATCGGATATGTTGGTAGTACAGGTTTAGCAACAGGGCCGCATTTACATTATGAATTTCATGTTAATGGAAAGCATACTGACCCACTTAAAGTTAAGTTTCCAAACGCATCTCCAATTAATTCTTCACAGCTGTCGGCTTATAAAGAGAGATCCGAAAGTCTTTTGAAAGAATTAAATAATTATAAATATCTTCTTAATGAGCAAGAGGTACATGGTGGCTGAAATCTATATTGGCTTAATGACAGGAACTAGTGCAGACTCTCTTGATATTGCCGCCGTTAATTTCTTGAATGATGATATAACAATTATCGGAGAAAAGAATTTCTCTATTCCTACTCATCTAAAGGAAGAAATCAAAAAGATTACAAATTCTAATAATCTTGTTAGATCGTCAGTAGAGAAATTAGACCTTGATTTAGGAGAATTTTTTGCAACTAAAATTGATGACTTTTTAAAAATTCATGATTTAAGACCTGATGAGATAAGTGCCATTGGATCTCATGGTCAAACAATAAAACACGAACCAAATTCCCTCAAACCATTCTCTTTACAAGTTGGTGATCCTCAATTGATCAGTGATAAATTAGGAATAAAAACTATTGGAAATTTCAGGGATGATGATATTGAAGCAGGCGGACAAGGGGCGCCGTTATCACCTTTATTCCACAGAGAAGTCTTTGAAGGCAGCCAAGAAAAAAGAGTAATCATAAATATTGGCGGTATAACTAACATTTCAATCTTAGGAAAATCTAATCTCATAGGATTTGATACTGGCCCTGGTAATTGTCTGATGGATACATGGATAAAAGAAAAGAAAGGAAAGAATTATGATGCAAATGGTAACTGGGCTAAGTCTGCTAACTGCAATGAAGAGCTCTTGAACATAATGCTACAAGATCAATATTTTTCTCTTGAAAATCCCAAAAGCACCGGCCCTGATTATTTCAATTTGGAATGGATAAATCG
>QCQA01000029.1 GCA_003212335.1 SAR86 cluster bacterium AG-447-A08 | reverse complement strand
ATGGGAATTTGATACCCTCCAAGCTTATGAAACTGTAAACAAAATACCAGCTATTGGGGGATCAATGGATGTAGCAGGACCAGTGATAGTAGATAATTGGCTATTTGTAACCAGTGGCTATGCTCAGCATGGTCAAATGACAGGGAATGTTATTTTGGCTTTTTCGGTTGATTAAGAAAACCCAATCCACCTACCAGAGGCTGCGACAACAACCCATATTGAGAAGGACAATAATCCTATCAATTTATGAAGCAGACTATTTAGGTTCCTTTGTATAAGTGGATTTCTCACAAAATAAACGAATAGAACGCCAATTATTAAACATGTAATTTTTATCCAAAAAGCGCGACTGTAATAACACTTTACGGCTTCACTTAAAAAAAGAGGAATTCCTGTTACGATCAATACTAACAATCCAAAATTAAACCAACGCCTGGTTTGAGATAAAACATAGATGGCACTTTCTGAACGAAGCAATAGCCCCAAAAGCCTAAAATCACATATAACAATCGAACCCCCTAAGATAGCTAGGCCTAATAAATGAAAGGATTGTATAACCGGGAAAAGCCATAATGATCCTCGTATGTATTCACCTATGAAGCTATCTTCCAGGACATAAATAACTTCTAATAATTCATTAGATTCCATCTAAACCCTCGTAAAGATCTGAATCAGCTGTGCAACTTATCAAGAAATTAATAAAGTCAGGTTGTGGTTGTCGACCACAATCAAACCAGTTATAGGCAATCATTCTTCCTGAAATTATGACCAAACTCCAAAGAAATAAAGATGCCAATGCACTTTGTTTCATTCGAGAAGGTATATGACTATCTTTATCCCATTTTTTACTTTCTTTATTCATAGTTTTATGAAAGTAATAGGCGTTTAATCCTGCAATAATTATTAAGAAAAACTTTATTCTGAAAAATAGATTTTGATAATTTCTTATGGGCACAGCGTAAAAAAGTAAAAACCCTGTAATACACATAAATACAAAGCCAATAATCGTCAAAGGAAGAATCCTTTTGTTCATTTGGCTTATGGAGAGTTCCTGAAAAACATGTCCGGTTAATCTCAGGTCTACAAAAAGTAAAGTCCCAAAAAATATAGCAATGAAAAGCACATGAGCAGACTCAATCCATGGATACATATATAAAGACTCTCTAAGTCCTATGCTCCAAGGTGTTAAGGAAAGCCACTCAATGAATTCAAGCATTCAAATTACTTCTTCATATATACGTTATGGCAAGCTACACAAGCTTGATATAAATCAGCTCCAATTTGAAAGAGAGCTTCAGAATTTTTGGCTTCTGCTGCTTGAAGTGCCTGTCTACCAATTGGTTCAAGCAAGGAAGAAAAGGTAACCCAGTCCTCTCTTCCCAAAGATCTATCTGATCGCTTCAATGAATAACTACTTTCAATAATAACCTGAGCACCGAATATCACTTCACTCCAACCTTCATCATCTTTAGGTTCTAAACTAATCTCTCCTTCTTCTGTTATTACAGAACCTGCGGATTCCCAAATTCTTTCGGCAGCAGGAGTAATAAAATGAGCCATGAGATCATGCATATCATGGTCTTCCTTTGAGTTGATTGTAGAACTAAGAAAAAAAAATTGTAAAAATATAAGAAGATCTCTTATAAATCTCACTACCTTCTCTCTCTTGGATCAGCGCCATCTCTTGGCGCTCCGGTCCCTGATGAACCCATAAAGACTTTTCTGCCATCGGGGAAGGTAACATCTCGACCGTTTGCTATACATCGAGGCAAACAAAGCTTTCCTTTACTTTGATAGCCTCTTACAACAATAACTGTTCCAGGTTTGATACTATCCTTGGTAATCCCATTTCTTATAAGAGTATTGGGCGTCCCTCCTTCGACCATCCATATCGTACTCTTTCCCTGATCTTCTACCTCTACATGAACCCAAGCATGGGGATTAATCCACTCAACTTTCAATACCTTACCGGTAATATTTATAGGTGCATTAGCATCAAATTCTGCAGTGAAAGCATGATGAGACAATACGATAGAACTATAAAAATATAAAAATATAATTGATGTAACTCGAATAATTAGATTTTTCATTATTTCTCCTCTGCTCTGGCACCAGCTAAAATATTTGCCATTGCATAATTTCCTTCATGACAAGCATATTCATATATTCTACTTTCTGTTGATCTAAGAGGCATTTCTCCTTTCCAAACATCTCTATAAGCCTTTTTATCGTTTACCTC
>QCQA01000028.1 GCA_003212335.1 SAR86 cluster bacterium AG-447-A08 | reverse complement strand
AAAAACTATCTTTTTTCCATTAACTATCAAAGTATGTCCGGCATTATGACCGCCTTGATATCTAACAGCCGCATCCAAATCATTTGCTAAATTATCAACGACTTTACCCTTACCTTCATCACCCCACTGAAGACCCAACAAAGAAATATTTCGTTTCATAAGAGTAATTCCTATAAATTAGATACAGCTATTAAATCCAAATCAAACCCTACAGCTGGCCTGTCATGATCAGAAGATTTACGTAAGCCGTCATACCTTCCACCCTTAGCCAGTACATAGCTTGCCAAGTCAGAATAAGCAGAAAAAACTATTCCATTATGGTATTTGAAACCTTGTATTTCTCCTAAATCAATATGAATGTTTACTTCAGTTTTTTTATCTATATCTTCAACTATAGAATTTAAATGCTCCAAGTATGAAGCCGATTGTTCAATATAAGAGAACTCGTCTTTAGCCTTACTTAAGATTTCTGGAGTCCCATACATGTCGCACAGAGCTAACAAAGAACTTTTATTTTTATGATCATTGGAGACGATGTTATTTAAATCAGACTTAGATTTTTTTGAAAGGGCCATTTCTATATTAGAAAATACTTCGACACCTAATTTCTTAAATGGTTGAAGAATTGATGCGGTTAAACCAGCATGTCCTAAACTTAGAGTTATATTTTCAACTTCTGCAACCTCAAGACTATCAAGCATTAAGCTTATACTTTCCAGTTCTGCGTTTTTTGAAGAATCTCCAAAAATCTCAGCCCCTACTTGTATTGTTGTTCTTGATCGGAGGACTTTTGAGGATTTACTTTTTACCACCTCCCCTGCATAACAGAGTCTTACAGTATCATTAGATTGAATTCTATAGGCATCGATTCTTGAAGCTTGTTCAGAAATATCAGGCCTTATAGATAAATTTTTTCCTGTTAAGTTGTCCTTAAAACTGAAGGCATGAGATTTAATTTCGTCATGAGCTTCTCCCCCTATTGTTTCTGATAATTCAAGTAAAGGAGGAGTGATAAATTCGTAACCAGAAGATAAATAGCTATCTATTAGCTTTCGCCTAAGCATTTCCACCTCGAGAGCCTTTGGTGGAAGCAGTTCGTCTACGCCATCAGGTAAACTCCAGCGTATCTTTGAACTCATCAACTAGTTTTTTGCGTTTGAGTCATCCAGGTATTTGAAGAAATCACTATCCGGATTAATTAACAGAATATCTGATTTACTCCCAAATGTTGACTGATAAGCTTTTAAACTTCTTGTGAAATCATAGAATTCAGGATCTTTTGAATAAGCATTTGCATAAGTAGCTGTAGCTATGGCGTCTCCGTTACCTTTGATTTCTTCTGCCTGTCTGTAAGCGTCAGCAAGAATGATTGTTTTTTCTTTATCCGCTGTTGCTCTAATCTTTTCAGCTACCTCATTACCTTGAGCTCTTAATTCTTTTGCCAACCTTTCCCTTTCAGTTCTCATTCTGTTGTAAACAGAGTCACTTACTTCAGGTGGTAGATCAATTTTCTTTACTCGTAAATCAATGACTTGTACACCAAGTTCTTCTACTGCGATTGCATCAAGCTGCAGTGTGAGCTTATCCATCAATTCATCTCTTTCACCCGAGACAACCTCATTAACTGTTCTGCTACCAAATTCGTTCCTTAATCCCGCATCAACCCTTTGAATTAACAAACGTCTAAGTCTTTCTTCGTCTCCACCAGTAGTAGTGAAATATTTAGCAACATCACTGACCCTCCATTTCACGAAAGAGTCAACTGTTAGAGCCTTCTTCTCAGAGGTTAAATAACTCTGAGGAGCGGCATCTAGAGTAAGAATCCTGGAATCAAATTTTCTAACTGTATTGACAATGGGAAGTTTGAAATGGAGACCCGGAGAAACATCTGCCTCAACGATTTCACCGAACCTAAGCTTCACAGCTCGCTCAGTTTCTTTCACAACAAATATAGATTGACTAAGTAAAATAATTCCTAAAATAAGGACTGGATATAATATTAATCTAAGGGTTTTCATTATCTTCTTTCCTCTTGTCTATTTCTTCTTCTAATTTCCTCAATAACCTGATTTGTTAAATCTCTTATGGAGGTATTATTGTTAGAAGATGAAGGCATGTTCAAACTTTCAATTCCTCGAGTGGATTCAGCAATTTTATCCAGCGGAAGATAAAGAATGTTATTACCGCCCTCAACATCAATCATCACTTTTGTACTGTTGGACATCACTCCTTGGATTGAGTCTAAGTACAAACGGTTCCTAGTTACATCTGGTGCTTTCTGGTACTCAGCTAGAAGAAGATTGAAACGTGTAGCATCACCTTCGGCCTCAGAAACCACTTGTTCTTTATATGCCTCAGCATCTTGCAGCATCCTTTGAGCTTGTCCTCTAGCCTCTGGTACTAAGCCGTTAGCATATGTTTCAGCCTCATTCCTCGCTCTAACCTCATCCTCACGAGCTTTGATAACATCATCAAAGGCTTCCTGAACTTGATTTGGTGGAGATGAATCCTCGATGTTAACAATAACGACTTCAAGGCCTGTGTTGTATTTGTCTA
>QCQA01000027.1 GCA_003212335.1 SAR86 cluster bacterium AG-447-A08 | reverse complement strand
TTGACGAATCTCACTTAATTGAGACTCGCTAAGAACATCTAAAGGCTTAATCTTAGTTGATTCCATATAGTGATTATAACTAAGGTTGGTTATGATTAAAATTTAATCATTAAATGGAACTGATTCGCTATCTATCTTTCTTGCTTGTTGAAATATTAAATTTGAGTCATGGCCTCTCAGCTGTTCAAGCCAAATAACTCCATCATAAGGCATGCTGTTACCCCTTGTTCCAATAAAATCTAAATCGGAATCTTTGTCTAGGTCAAAAGGAATCCACTTGTCATACATCCCACGTTTTCTTCTTAAGATATTATTCTTTTGCCAACGGTCGGTTTTATTTTCAAACCATACCACGCTACCAAAAGATTTGTTCAAGCCATTAATATCATCCTTATCTCTACTTCCAAGACTATAAGAACCAGAAAATATATCTTTATCTCCGTCACCATCAATATCTGCTACAGAAATACTCACCAGAAGGTCAGGATCAATACTTCCTATCTTTTTAATATCCCATTTATCCTCAGGGTTTAATGGCTGGAATAAAATATAAGCAGAACTTGGCCAAACTGAGCTCACTATATCCAAACGACCATCATCATTTAGATCTGCATAATCCATATTAAAACCTGTTATCCAAGAATCTTTTTCTATTTTGGAAGAAAAATTAATTTCATGTTCAACAAAGTTGAAATTGCCTAAGTTCTCTAACCATAGAATTCTTCTCTCCCCTCTTGATCCAACAACTATGTCCATATCCCCATCAAGATCTAGATCTATAGGTTGAGAATTAATTGGAATACGAACTCTTGTTAAAACCAATTCTCTCCATTTATCTCCTTCCAAAGGATTGTCAGGAAGTAAATAAACAGAAATATTATTTAAAGTTGTATTATTGATATCAGGGTTTTCTTCCCCCTTATTTGCAGCTACTACCTCAGGTTTTCCGTCATTATTGAAGTCAGAGAAAAAAACCCTAATAAAGGAGCCTCGGTTTAGTGTAATTTCGGGGATAGTTCTTTTCCAATTTAGTGAGCGATGATTAGATGCAGGATTTTTGAAATAGATAAGATGTGCTAGCTCACAAGCAACTATAATGTCGGGCCAACCATCTCCATCAGCATCAGCTATATCTACATCTTCAGCAGATGGTGCTTCAGAACCAGAGGCCAAGGTTGTTGATTCCCACCTCAGAGGATTCTCTGTTCCCCATGCAATTCTCACATAACCTTTTGGGACTCCATATTCCGTGTCCAGTTCATGCACTGAGACTACATCTAAATAACCATCCTTGTCTAAATCAGCCACCTCAAGTCCATCACTTCCAGCTAAGTCTGATGGCCCTAAAAAAGAATCATCTATGATGTGCTCCTTCCAGGTAATGAATGGGCGAGAACTAGAATCACTTGAAATCTCTAAAGCACTAATAGATATATATAATGCTATAGAAATCTTTCTTAATTTCATGACACTTACATCTTAGCAAAATGTTTTAAAAAAAACGGCCAAATAATGACCGTTTTTATTGATTAAAAAGATTTTAGTTTGTAGTGATGGCTTTTATATTATTTGCAGAATAAACTCTTGGAGCAGCACAATCAGCAATTTGTTCTGGCATAGATCCGTTCATCATTGCATTCATTCTTGCATCCCTATATTTGCCATATTCATTCATAGTACTAAATGAGATATTCACATAGTAATCAGTAGAGTTTTGAGTATCTGAGCCTCCTCCAGCCCACCATCTCCAAACTCCACCATCATGCCCTATGCCATCAAGAAATTCATTCCACTCAATGTCATTTGCTCTAAGGTCTGAAACACTCTTGCCGTCTTTAAAGTTACAGCTATGGAAGGCCCAATACCCTGTATCGCCCTCAACTAGTGTATTTGCTGGTCTTCTTGCCTCAAAAATATCCCAATGACTCCATGAAGCACAACTTACTAAGTTCTGCCATTTATCAAAAACTTTAGTCCCATTTTCATAAAACCAGTCAAGACTTGTCCCCATATCAGCATTATTAGTAGTAAAACCAGCCCAAAAAAGATCATAACCACCATCATTATCTGCATATAAAGTGGGCGTTAATACCCATCCTTCGTAAGGAGCAGGATAAGACAATGCATACCAGTCCTTCTTTACCATCTTTAAAACGTCATTAACATCCTTACCTTCCATCAAATTGCATTGAAGAGTTTCGCCAGTATAGGTTGTGTAGGGTTTGTCATTAGTATAAGCAAGCATTGACGAAACCATCAGTGCTAAAGAAATTATTAATTTGTTCATTTTTTTTCCTCGAAAATTATTCAGCTAGTCTCAGTCTGATATTAGTTGATTCATAAAGCCTTGGTGTATTGCAATCAGAGATTTCTTCTGGACGAGTTCCGGCCAGCATTGCCTGTACCCTCGAATCTCGAGAAGCTCCATATTGTTCTATACTTGGGAATGCTACAGCTAAAAGATAATCATAATCAGTTTCGGTAGGAGAGCCAGTTTCTGGCCACCATCTCCAGTATCCACCTTCATAACCAGCTTCATCTAGGTATTTATTCCAAATTTTATCG
>QCQA01000026.1 GCA_003212335.1 SAR86 cluster bacterium AG-447-A08 | reverse complement strand
AAATGGTCCTAACTTAAATCTTTTAGGAACAAGAGAACCAGAAATCTACGGGTCAGAGTCTTTAAGTGATATCGAAGCTACCCTATCAAAGATTTCAAAAAACAATGACTGTGAATTACTTTGTCATCAAAGCAATGCTGAACATGAATTAGTAGGTTTTATTCATGAGGCGAAGAACCAAGATGTTAAATGCATTGTAATCAATCCCGGAGCTTTGACTCATAGCAGCATAGCGCTAAGGGATGCGCTTGCAGGAGTGGATATACCTTTCATAGAGGTTCATATTTCTAATATTTATGCTAGAGAAGAATTTAGAAAAAAATCTTACTTATCAGACATTGCTGAAGGGGTCATATCGGGTTTAGGCGTTCAAGGTTATGAACTTGCCTTAGAGGTTGCTATAAAAAAGTTTAATTGAAATTAAGGAGAAGAGATGGATATAAGAAAAGTCAAAAAATTAATAGAGATGTTAGAAAACTCTAATCTTGAAGAGATAGAAATAAAAGAAGGTGAAGAATCTGTAAGGCTAGTTAAAAGTCTTGGAAGCCCGCAAAGCTTTCAACCTCAATCTATTGTCTTACCTCAAGAGGCCCAGCCTGAAGCTGCCCCTCAAGCAATTGAAACTCCTGAAGAAGTTGTAAAAGATAGTAATTCAATCAACTCTCCTATGGTAGGAACTTTTTATGCATCAGCTTCTCCAGGTGCCAAACCTTTTATTTCAGTTGGAGATGTTGTATCTGAGGGGGATGTTGTTTGCATTGTAGAAGCAATGAAAATGATGAATGAAATAAAATCAGAATATTCAGGTACTGTCTTAGCAGTAAACGTTGAAAATGCTGAACCAGTAGAATACGGTCAATCACTTTTTGAACTATCTAAATAATGATTAATAAACTTCTAATCGCCAATAGAGGCGAAATAGCCTTACGTATATTGAGGGCCGCTAAAGAACTAAAAATTCCTACTGTGGCAGCCTACTCTGAAGCTGATAAAGATTTAATGCACGTTAAAATGGCCGACGAATCTATTTGTATAGGTCCTGCGGACTCTAGTCAAAGTTATCTAAATATACCAGCAATAATAAGTGCCATGGAATTATCTGGAGCTGATGGGGTACATCCTGGATATGGCTTTCTCTCTGAAAATCCTGATTTTGCTGAAAAGG
The DNA here is from genome assembly GCA_003212335.1 of SAR86 cluster bacterium AG-447-A08. Lineage (GTDB taxonomy): Bacteria > Pseudomonadota > Gammaproteobacteria > Magnimaribacterales > Magnimaribacteraceae > Magnimaribacter > Magnimaribacter mokuoloeensis. The sequence goes on along the minus strand of QCQA01000026.1, from coordinate 2,701 downwards.
TTGAAAAGAGTGGATTTGATTTTGTGGGTCCTTCAGGCTCAGTCATAAGGATGATGGGAAATAAAGTATCGGCAAAAGAATTTGCTTTACAGTCCGGACTACCTATTGTTCCAGGATCTTCAGGACCAATCGATGAAAACGTTCATGAAGAAGCAGAAAAGATTGGTTATCCCGTCATAATTAAAGCTGCTTCTGGAGGCGGCGGTAGGGGTATGAAGATTGTTTACAATCCAGAGGAACTAGACAATGCGATAGAGCTCACTCAGCAAGAATCTGCTGCAGCCTTTGGAGATTCTACCGTTTACCTTGAAAAATTCTTGGAAAGCCCGAGGCACATTGAAGTTCAAGTTATAGCAGATAGACACGGAAATGTTTTGCATTTAGGGGATAGAGATTGCTCATTGCAAAGAAGGCATCAAAAGGTTATTGAAGAAGCACCTGCTATGGGAATCAAAGAGGAAAAAAGACAAGAAATCTACGCACAATGTATAGAAGCTTGTCGCCAATTAAATTATGTCAGTGCGGGAACTTTCGAATTTCTTTACGAAAATGATAATTTTTATTTCATTGAAATGAATACCAGAATTCAAGTTGAGCATCCAGTAACTGAGAGCGTAACAGGCCTAGACTTAGTTAAACTGCAACTCAGAATAGCGAGAGACGAAGAATTGAAGATAAAGCAAGAAGATATAGTTCTTGATGGTCATGCTATCGAATGTAGGATTAATGCTGAGAATTCAGAGACTTTTATGCCTTCTCCAGGAAAAATTCTTGAATATCATGCTCCTGGAGGTATCGGAGTGAGAATGGATTCACATCTTTATAAAGATTATGTAGTGCCACCTTATTATGATTCTCTAATTGCTAAAGTAATCTGCAGAGCAAATGATAGAGAAGATGCAAGAGCTAGATTAGAAAGAGCTCTGGATGAAATGTATGTCTTAGGAATAGATACCAATTTAGATATGCATAGAAAATTAATAAATGATCCTAATTTTATTAATGGAACTTTCAATATAAATTATCTAGAAAACCTGAATAAGGAAAAGTAAAGATGCCTGAAAGAGATCTTCCTTATGAACCGGGAGACATTGAAGAGCAGGTTCAATTATATTGGAAAGAAAATGATTCTTTTTCTGTTACTGAAGATCCAGATAAAGAAAAATATTTTTGCTTGAGTATGTTCCCTTATCCAAGTGGATCAATACACATGGGTCATGTCAGGAACTATTCTATTGGTGATGCCATAAGTAGATTCCATAGGATGCTTGGTAAAAATGTTCTACAACCTATGGGGTGGGATGCTTTCGGCCTCCCTGCAGAAAACGCTGCAATCAATAATAAAGTTCAACCTTCTGACTGGACTCTTGAAAATATTGCAAGCATGAAAAAGCAACTTACAAGGCTAGGTTTTGCTTATGACTGGAAAAGAGAATTTGCTACTTCAGAATCAGATTACTATAAATGGGAACAGTGGTTCTTTCTTCAAATTCTGGAAAAGGGATTAGCCTATCAAGAAGAAGCGGAAGTTAACTGGGATCCAGTAGATCAAACTGTCTTGGCAAACGAACAAGTTATTGATGGAAAAGGATGGCGTTCTGGTGCTGAAGTTGAAAAGAAAAGACTAAAGCAATGGTTCTTAAAAATTACAGACTATGCAGAAGAGTTATTAGAAGGAACAGATAAATTAGATGGTTGGCCAGAGCAGGTAAAAATACAACAGAAGAATTGGATAGGAAAATCTGAAGGAATGAACTTCAGTTTCTCTGTGAAAGATGGGGTGTTATTGGATTGAGCATTAATAAAATAGACTCAATAGCTTCGTTTGCAACTTCTCTCATCTCTGGATTTGCTTTTGAATCCAAAAAATCGCCGGGAATATCATTAGAAAGCTCCATGATTGCGGCAATTGCAGTATTGAAACTATGTCTTCTAAGATAGTCATCTTTTACTTTTGCCAATGTTTTATGAATTTTAGATTTTAGTGCCTTACAGGCTTCGCTTGTTACTTCAATACTCTCTTTTTTTATACCAGCTTGAATATGCTTATTTACCAGTCTCCATATTCTATTTATAAATCTGTGGGCTCCTTGAACCCCCTGATCAGACCATTCTAGTGATTGCTCAGGAGGAGCTGCAAACATAACGAACAATCTTACGGTATCAGCTCCATATTTCTCAATTAATCCTTGAGGGTCAACAGTATTGCCTTTGGACTTAGACATCTTAGCTCCGTCTTTTAAAACCATACCTTGGCATAAAAGGTTTAAGAATGGTTCATCGCCCTCAACAAGTCCCATATCTCTCATGCACCTAAAAAAGAACCTAGAGTATAAAAGGTGCAGTACAGCATGTTCTATTCCCCCAATGTATTGATCAACTGGCAGCCAATACTTAGCCCTATCATCCAACATAAATTCGTCATTGTCATAACTTGCGAATCTTGCGTAGTACCATGAGGATTCAAAAAAAGTATCAAAAGTATTCGTTTCTCTTACTAATTTCATTCCATCTTGCTCGACGTTAAGAAATTCTGGCATTTCATTTAAGGGCGAACTTACACCTTTAAATTCAACTTTTGAGGGAAGTACAACTGGCAAATCTTTAGCAGAAAAGTTATTTTTCCCATCACTTAATACTGGAATAGGTGCACCCCAATATCTTTGCCTTGATACTCCCCAATCTCTAAGCCTGAAGTTAG
>QCQA01000025.1 GCA_003212335.1 SAR86 cluster bacterium AG-447-A08 | reverse complement strand
TATTACTGCAGCTGTGCAATCAGAAAATATATTGGGATTCCAATTTCACCCTGAAAAAAGTCAAGAAAATGGTATGGTCCTTTTGAGAAACTTCCTGTCTAAAAATTACTTTTAATGTTAAAGACTAGATTAATACCTTGCATCATTACAAGAGGAGAGATGGTAGTGCAAAGCTACAACTTTAGTAGATATCTTCCTATAGGTAATATTAAAACTGCTATTGAGTTTTTTGTGAATTGGGATGTTGACGAAATTGTAGTAATAGACATAACCGCATCAAAGGAAGGTAGATCACCAAATTTGGACCTTATTGATTGGGCTTCATCTGAATGCTTCGTACCACTTACTGTCGGAGGAGGTATAAGAGATACTCAAGATATTAAAGGATTAATTAATTCAGGTGCGGACAAAGTCTGTATAAATTCGATTGTTAGAAAAAATCCAGACATAATAAATGAATCTTCTGAAATATTTGGATCTCAATGTATTACTGTTTCTCTCGATGTTATATTTTATGATAATAAACATTATATTTATGATTATCAAAATAGGAATACTATAGATACCAACCTAGAGGAGTTCATCCTTGATATTCAAGATAGAGGCTGCGGAGAAATTTTCCTCAATTCTGTTGACCGTGACGGCTCTAGAAAAGGTTATGATATAGAAGTTATTAATACAATTAATAATATAGCTAAAATACCTGTTATTGCTTGCGGTGGAGTTGGAAGAAGTTATCATTTTTCTGAAGCTGTTATAAAAACAAATTGTTCCGGAGTTTCTGCAGCTAACATTTTTCAACATACTGAGCATAGTACTATTGCAGCAAAAGCTATGATGATAAAGGAAGGACTGAATGTAAGGCTAAACGGAGAAGTTAATTACAAGGAATTTGAGTTTGATGATACGGGGAGACCTTACTGATGAAATATTGTCTTAGGTGTGTTTATCCTGAGAACCATCCTCTCGGAATTGTTTTAGATGAAGAAGGCATATGCAGCGGATGCCGTGTTCATGAAGAAAAATACGAGATTGACTGGACTGAAAAAAAATTAGAATTTGAATCTCTACTTTCCCAGTATAGATTGAAATCTAATGTACATTACGACTGTATAATTCCGGTTACTGGGACTGGTGACGATTTCTTTATAGTAGACACTATCAAAAATGAATTCGATATGAACCCTCTATTGGTTACTTACAACAACCAATTTAATACAAAAGTAGGAATAAGAAATTTAGCAAGATTGGTAACTAAATTAGATTGCGATCATTTAGTTTCTACAGTAGGCCCAGATACTATCAAAGCAATTACAAAGCTAACCCTTAAAGAATTTGGAGACATTTATTGGCATATCCTGGCAGGAACTCAAACTTTCCCTGTGCAAGTAGCAACCAAACTAGGGATACCTTTGATTATTTGGGGAGTCAATGGATGGTTAGATCAAGTAGGTATGTTTTCTCATTATGACCAAGTTGAGATGACAAAAAAAGTAAGAAAAGAGCATGCATTAAGACGAGTAGATGCTGAAATGCTCATTGGAAAAGAAAAACTCATATCAAAAAAAGATCTACAAGCTTTTACTTATCCTTCTGATGTTCAGCTTGAGAGCAATAGAGTTAGAGGTCTTTATTTAGGTAATTACATATTTTGGGATTCCCAGAAGCAAATAGAGGAAATGATTCACAAATTCGGATACGAGACAAAAAAAGAAGAGAGAACTTTTAACACTTACGAGTCTATCAATTGCTGGAATAATGCTGGAGTGCATGACTACATTAAGTACCTTAAGTTTGGTTATGGAAAAGTTTCCGATCATGTCTCCAGAGATATAAGACTAAAAAGAATGTCAAGAGAAGAAGGCATTGATCTAGTTACTAAATATCAAGATATTAGACCCAGAGGATTGAAAAAATTTTTAAATTGGTTAGAGATAGACGAAAAGGAGTTTTTTGACTACTTAGAACCCCATAGAGATAGAAAGATTTGGAAAAAAGACTCGCAAGAGTGGGTTTTAGATGATCATGTCAAAAATCATGCTAAAGATGAAGGTGCAGAAGATGCTAGATTAAAAGTTACAGATAAAAGAAGTTATTTGGTAACTGAACTGCTTGAAAAGGAAGATATTGATGATGATTACATCCTATTGGGCAGGGGCTATATGGATGAAACAAATTATAAGGCGATTGAAGGATGAAATACTGTTCTGCTTGCGTGATGCCAGACACTAAGCCAGGCGTTTTTTTAGATGATAGAGGTCTTTGCAATGCGTGCCGTAGTCAAGAGATCAAGGCCACAATAGATTGGGAAAAGAGGTTTAATGAACTACGATCTATCGTTGATGGAATAAAGCAAGAAAATCATCCTTTCTATGACTGCATAGTTCCTGTAAGCGGAGGTAAAGACAGTTGGGTCCAAGCTTTAACTCTTTCCCAAGAATTAGGCATGAAAACCCTTTGTGTTACTTTGGCTAATCATTTGCCAACTACTGAAGGAATATCCAATCTAAATAATATGATCAAAGATTTAAATGTTGATCATATGAAAATTAATCTCAAACCAAGTTTTTATAAAGCAGTAAGAAAAAAATGTACCTTACAACAAGGTGAACCAAATTGGGCAGAGCATTGTGCAGTTTTCTCGAGCGTGGTTAATATTGCTGTTATATATGATGTTCCTTTGATTGTTTGGGGAGAGGATATAGCCTTCGAATTTGGTGGAGGGCAGAGACAGGAAAGTTCTCCTAGTGCTTTGGCCATAGATAAAAGTGATTTAAATAAAGAAGGAAAGTCTATAGATGATTGGCTAGATTCTGACCTTTCTGCCAGAGATACTTTTTTCTATAGATATCCTGATTATAAAGTTTTAGAGGATGCTAACATTAAGAGTATTTACCTCGGACATTATACAAATTGGTACGGTAGAAAGAATTATGAAACTGTCAAAGATCGCGGATTTACAGGAAGAAAGTTGGGACCTTTGTCAGGGAACTTTCTTGATTACGATAATATTGATGAAAAATTATGCGAGATTAATATCTGGTTTAAGTATATAAAATTTGGTTTTTGGAGATCTACAGATCAAACCTGCTATGATATTTGGAATGGTAAGATGAGTAGAGCTGAAGCAGTTAAGATTGTAAATGAACTCATCGATGAGTTTCCAGAAGAGTACTTTGATGATTTCCTGAGGTTCCATAATATATCTGAAGAGGAATTTTGGGACACTGTAGAGAGGTTTAGAAATAAAGATATTTGGCAACAAATAGGAAATAATTGGGAGTTAAAATATAAGCTTTAAGCTTAATTTCTTTTTAATTCATCTATATCTCCAAAAGTAATTAATGCTTAAAGACCCTTATAAAGAAATATCTGAAGAGATAGCTGGAATAAATAACAAGGCTGCCCTCATTAGGATTTTAAGAATCTTCATAAGATATCTAACACGAATTTTTGGTTTCAAAGTATCAGCAAATATCCTTTCAATTTTTAGCAAGCTGAAATTTAAACAAAATGGAAAACTATATAATTATCTCTTCTATATTATTAAGCTTAATGCGGTAAGGAATCGTCATCTTCATTCAATTAAAAAAGATAATTTCATAAATTCTCTAGAAACCAAGGTTATTTGGGCAAATTTCCAATTAAACAATTCATTGAGTGCCAGAGCCAGATGGAGTGCAAGAAACTATTTAAACCTATTAAGTAGGTATGATCTGTACAGAGCAAAAATACCCAAGATCAATAATCGATTTAAAAGTTCAAACTCTGATAAGAAATATTATATTTACGGCCCCAATGCAGCGACCCCCCCCCAATGAAGATTACAATAATTATTCATTAATCCTAACTAAACCTTTGGCGTATGACTTATCTTCCTTCAGGTCAAAAATGCTTTACTTGAATAGTATTTATTATCAAAACAAGGTTTTAAAAAACTTTAAACTTCAGAATGAATTATTTGAGAATTTCCAAGAAATTTATGTCAGCTGTAGAACTTCTCCTATAGAAGAACCATTTAAAAAAGCTCCGTTTCCTATAGGAGATAACTTATGTGGCCCAATGGCGTTAGGGCGTATTCTTTATCATCTGAGGTCTAAAGACGGTATATTTGATTTAGTCATTGAAGGTTTTGATCTTTATTTAGAAAGTGACACCTATAAGTCATACTATCCCTCGTTGGCAAGAACAAATCAAAATCAAATAAATGAATACTTAGTTGTCAAAAGCCTCAGTGATCATGACGCTCTCTTTAATTTTCTATACGTAAAGGATATTTTAGATAATTTGAATATTAAAGGTTCCTCAGATTTTCTAGAGATATTAAAAATGTCTCCTATGGAGTATTTAGAAGAACTTTCTCGAGTAAGAGATGCCAGCTTATTATGAAAGATAAGAAAGAAACAAGCTCATATTCTGATCATTTACAAAGATTTTCAAATATTGAATTCAGTTTAAATGTTCTTTACGAGAACCATAAAAATAAGAAGAAAATCATAAAACTTTTAGAGTATTGGCTCTTTGCTCTAAAAGAAACTTTTTTTCTTTATGGAGAATCAGGCTTGGATAGCTATTTACGCTCTCAAGGCTCTAGTCCAATTAGACATGCATTTAGCTATGAATTTAGATCAAATATCTACCTAGATAGCAAAGAAGGCTCAATTTTATTTGCTAGGCTCTTTCTTTTCTTCTTTGATAGATTAATCCTTCCAGGTGCCCCACTTAAAAATATAAAACAGAAGTTATTGTCGCGACTTTCCTTAAGGATTTTTTCTAATCTGCCCCAATCTCATGATAGTCATCAACAAAATAGTCTTGTAAAAATTCTGCTTCTCTATTTTGAAGATATAGAGCCCTTTACATATCAAAAGATCAAAGATGCTCTTCCGGCAGTTTTTTATTCAAGACCAATTAAACTTAAATCAAAGGGTGAGATTAATCTCGATGGAACTGCTCACAGTTTTATGGATTTTTCAGGTTTTGAAAATATTCTTCTTTTAGATCTAAAGTTGAAGGTAAATTCCTTCCAACATGGCGGTGGATATGATTGTTTCAATTTCGACTATTATTCTTTTTTTGAGAAAGAAATGAGTGATGAATTTTATGGATGGGGCCTTAGTCCAAAAAATATAAGGCAACACAGGTATAGAAAAATTAAAGAAAACACTCCATATAAGGAAAGAAAACTAATTTGGGTGGAGCGTCCTAACTACCCCAAATTGATGTTTCCCATGAATCCTGGTCAATACCTTCAACATACTAATCAAGTTATAGTAAAAAATATATATAACTCTATTGCAGCAACCAAAATAAAATATTTCAATGCCACTTACCCGGGCAATTTAAGATCTGCAGACTATGATAAGTACCGAGGATTAATACTAGGAGATGGAAAATTAGGTTCTGAGTCTTACTTTAATCGACATGATTTAATTTTATTTGATAGTTCGGCGGCGTCTTTAATACATTTTTGTATAGAAAATTCAATAACCTTTTTCTTGGTTGTTGACAAGGAGAGTCAAGATTACTTTACTCCCATGAAGGATAAATGGTTTTCATTATTGAGATCACATGATATGGCTTTCTTTCATGATGAAACACAAGAATTATCTAATGCTATCGAGAAAGCGTATAATTCCGACATTACTATTCCAGAAGAAATCTTAGATTTTAATAACGTGACTTTTAACTTATCTTAAAGATATGACTAATAAGGAAAACAAAGGAACTCCAATCAATTGGACAGAAGAAAAGATAAATAATCTATGGGATTATTATTCTGTTACACCTCCCTATAATGAG
>QCQA01000024.1 GCA_003212335.1 SAR86 cluster bacterium AG-447-A08 | reverse complement strand
TTTATATTGCTTCCTGTGTTTGTTTTTTTTCGATTAAGGTGAAACCTTCTATTTCTAATAACTTTATGAGGTCATTTTGAAAACTTTCAAGATGTAATTCTATCAGACCTTCGTCAGATATTCTCTCTTCGAGTACACCTCCAGATGCATATAACTGAGAACGAAGCCATCCTAATTCAGGATTTAGTCTAATCCAGTTAGCAGAAATTTCTCCCTTTAAGTTCAAATTAATAGCATCAAACAAACTCTGAAAACCTTCATAGGTTTTTGATGACAGCCAGACTTGATCTTTGTCATTTTTAGATAAGTCTTCTAGGCGAGTTATATCTAGTTTATCGCACTTATTATTAACTCGTATTACTGGCTTGTCTGATAGCCCAAGTTCTTTAAGGATTTTTTCTACCTCTTTTACTTTAAATCTGTGATCTTTATCTGAAATATCAACTACATGTAGTAGCAAATCTGCTGAACTTAGATCATCTAGAGTTGCTTTGAAAGATTCAACAAGTTGAGTAGGTAGGTTAGATATGAATCCAACAGTATCTGAAAATAAAATATGTTTCAGCTCAGGCTGACTATTTTTTCGCGTAACAGAATCTAGAGTTGCAAAAGGTTTATTAGCTGCATACAAATCATTTTCTGTAAGGTAATTAAATAAAGTAGTTTTACCTGCATTAGTGTATCCAACCAAAGCAACTACCATTTCTTTACCTTTTCGCCTAGCGTATCGGTTCACTTCTTTTTGATTATGAGCTTTATCGAGTCTCTTTTTGAGACTCTTAATTCTATGTCCAATGAGCCTTCGATCAGTTTCCAATTGTGTTTCTCCAGGTCCTCTGAGGCCTATACCTCCTTTCTGTCTTTCGAGGTGACTCCAACCTCGGACTAAACGAGTAGAAAGATGGGTTAATTGAGCCAATTCAACTTGAAGTTTTCCTATATGACTACTTGCTCTTGTAGCGAATATATCGAGTATTAAAGAGGTTCTATCTAGTACTCTTGCTCCTAAAAATTTTTCTAAGTTCCTTTCTTGTGATGGAGATAATTCATTATTGAATATTACTAAAGTTGCTTTATGAGACCTAGTAAGCTCTTTAATCTCTTCAACTTTTCCCTGCTTTACAAAAAAATTGGGAGAAGGTCTATCTATCTTGCCAGATACCTCTGCACATACTTCAGTACCGGAAGATAGGCATAGTTCTTTAAACTCTTGTAATGCTTCTAATTGCAAATCTCTACTTAGAGAGAATCTATCGATATGAACTATTATAGATTTTGGTAATTTCTCTTCGAAATTCATGAATTATTTAAAATTAAGTCTTCTACAGATTTTGGTAGTGTCCTATTTTTTTCTAAAAGAACTAGATCGGACCATCCACTAATCCAAGTCATTTGCCGCTTGGCTAGTTGTCTAGTTGAATTAATAGCCTTATCAATCATATCATCAAAATTATATCCACCTTCTAAGAATTCGCAGACTTGTCTGTAGCCAACACTCTTCATTGATTGAGAATTGCTACTCATTCCTTCCATATTAAGTATATTTTCAACCTCAGAAACCAATCCATCATCAATCATTTTATTAAATCTTTTTGCTACTGACTCTCTATGAAGTTGTTTATCTTCAGGTTTAATAGCGATTTGAATCAAATTAGAGTCTGTGATGATTGAATTTACTTCAACTGTCTGTTCTGCGAGCCATTGAGAAAACATTTTTCCGGTAGCTTTATAAACCTCTATGGCACGTTTTATTCTCTGCGAATCATTTGGATGAATTTTCAAAGAAGACTTCTCATCTATCTCCTTTAAATGTTCATGCATTGCATTTGATCCTTTTTCGCTAAACTCCTCTTCAATATCTTGTCTTATTTTTTTAGGAACATTGGGTAAATTTGAAATACCATTTATTAAATGATGAAAGTACATCATAGTTCCTCCAACCAAAACAGGTGTTAAATTTGACTCGAATGAATCTTTAATGGAACGTACAACATCGTCTTGAAATCTTGCAGTCGAGTAGTTTTCTGTCGGCTCTATCCAATCAATTAAGTCGTGAGGAAAGTCTTTTAGAACTTTCTTTGAGGGTTTTCCGCTTCCTATATTTAAAAATTTGTATATCTGAACAGAATCTACACTAATTATTCTGATGGGTAATTTTGCATATAGTTCTATAGCAAGATCTGTTTTACCAACTCCTGTAGGTCCCATAATTGTTAATATAAGGTTTTCTTTCACATGTATATGATAGTTTATTGAGAGAAAAAAAAACCGGCACAAGAGCCGGTTTTTTTTCTGCGCATCAAGATTAGGCTAAGTCATAGCCTCTTTCTTCATGTTCTACAACATCTAAACCTTCATATTCCTCTTCTTCTGTGACTCTAAGAGGAGTGAAAGAGCCAATTAATTTGAGGATTGCCCAAGAAGCTACAGCAGTCCATGCGCCTATAACTGCTATACCTTTTAATTGGATCATGAACTGTTCCATTGGAACCCAATCTTCACCTGCACTTGAACCTAGGAAACCTCCTTGAACACCTAAGAAACTGACCATGATGATTCCGATAATGCCACCGACGCCGTGGACGGGAAATACATCCAGAGAGTCATCTACTCCCATTACGCCCTTAACGGCCTGAGTAGCATAAAAACAAATTGATCCAGCCATTAATCCAATAAGTATTGCGCCTTCAGGACCAACACTTCCAGCTGCTGGAGTTATGGTGGCTAATCCAGCTACCATTCCGGTAGCTATTCCAACGATAGTAGGCTTTCCACCTTTAATCCATTCTATTGCCATCCATGTTAAAGCACCTGTTGCTGCACTAATGTGCGTTACCAACATAGCCATACCTGCCAAGCCGTCGGCTGCCCAAGAGCTTCCTGCATTAAAACCAAACCATCCTACCCATAGTAAAGCCGCTCCGGTGACAACCATGGTTCTATTGTGTGGTGGCATAGCTGTGGTAGGGAATCCTTTCCTGGGCCCTAACATTATTGCGATAACCAAAGCTCCAACTCCGCAAGTAAGGTGAACAACTAAACCGCCTGCGAAATCTTTAACATCTGCAAGATATCCACCGCCCCAAATCATATGACAGGCGGGTATATAAACTGCTGTAAACCATAATAAAGAAAATAAGCACATGGCACCAAACTTCATTCTCTCTGCAAAGGCACCAACTACTAACGCAGGTGTAATAATTGCAAACGTCATTTGGAATATGACAAACAAGGAATGAGGCATTGTTGTTCCAGGTGCCAAAGTATCGCGACCAATTCCATTAAGAAAAAAGGCACTCGTTCCTCCAATAAAGGCATTACCTTCGGTAAATGCCAGACTGTAACCGTAGACAACCCAAGCTACTGAGACAATACATGCTATTGCAAAACATTGCATTAGCACTGATATAGCATTCTTACTTCTTACTAGACCAGCATAAAAAAGAGATAAGCCTGGAAGAGTCATAAGCAGAACCAAAGCAGTAGAAGTTAGGATCCATGCAGTATCTCCAGAATTTAACTCGTCCGCTGAAGCGCTGATGGAAAATAATGCTACTGAAATAAGAAGAAGTTTTTTTATCATTGTCTCACCTTTATTTACAAGGCATCTTCGTTTAGCTCTCCTGTTCTAATTCGAACAACTTGTTCTAATGAAGACACAAATATTTTTCCGTCTCCTATTTTTCCAGTATTAGAAATTTGCGATATCGCGTCGATTACTTGATCAGTATTATCATCACTCACCGCAACCTCTATTTTTGTCTTTGGAAGAAAATCAACGACATATTCCGAGCCTCTATACAACTCAGTATGTCCTTTTTGTCTGCCAAAACCTTTTACATCAGTAATGGTAAGACCTGTAACACCTACTTCAGACAAAGCTTCTCTGACTTCATCAAGCTTATAAGGTTTTATTATTGCTGTAATTAATTTCATTAAAAACTCCTAAATAATTGGTCTAGTCACTATAGATATAAATAACTGTTTATCAAATAGAAAACTACTCGAATAGTATATGCAATCTATGTGCCAATTAGTATATTTAAGGGTTTTATAGGGTTTACGAGGGTTTCAGAGAAATATGTAGTTACAAATCGAGTTAAAATGGTGCATCTTTGGAAGATTTGCACCATAAAGTATCTCTAAATTTTATTCTTCTGCTTACTGAGCAGATACTTTGGAAGATTCTATAAAGCTTAAAATATCATCAAGCTTATAGAGAATCTTACCTTCTATTTTGTAGTAGCATGGCCCTTTCTCTTCTCTTCGCCATGCTTCTAGGGTTCTCTCGCTACACATTAGAATGTTAGCAACTTCTTTAGGTTTAATAAGTTTTAGGTCCATATCAAAATTGAGTTAACTTCCTTGTTAAATAAGTAAATCCTTTTACACTCAAAAAGAGTAAATGAGTGGTCCAATTTAGGACCACCCATTTATTATTATGCAAACAATTTGACATAATTTAGCGCAGCTTTACTTGAAATCTGGGTAAGCTTCTACTCCAATTTCAGCTTTATCTAATCCAAGCTCTTCATCTTCTTCAGAAGCTCTTATTCCTACAAGAGAATCTAGAACCTTAAGGACTATAAAACTGGTTATGAAGACCCAGGCAAAGATTATGATTGCTCCCAAGAATTGAGTACCAAAAGCTCCTGCCCCTGAAAGAGGAGTAGCCATGATGCCCCAAATTCCGACTGTTCCATGAGCTGATATTGCACCCACCGGATCATCAATCTTAAGCTTTGTATCTAGGATAATTACTGAGAAGTAAACTATTACCCCACCTATGAACCCGATTAAAGTAGCCAAACCACCTGTAGGTGTATCTGGTGCAGCAGTTATTGCCACTAAACCTGCTATAGCTCCATTAATTGCCATAGTTACGTCAGCTTTACCACTGAAAATCTTACTTGCGAGTAAAGCACCGAGTACTCCACCTGCAGCAGCCATGTTGGTATTCAAAAAGACCTGTCCGACAGCTATAGCGTCTGCAGCAGTATTTATGGCGAGTTGAGAACCGCCATTAAAACCAAACCAGCCGAGCCATAAAATTAAAGCACCAAGGGCTGCGATGGGAATATTAGATCCTGGAATAGCATATACAGATCCGTTCTCTCCATATTTACCCTTTCTAGCTCCTAGGATAAATACTGCAGCTAGTGCAGCTGCAGCTCCACAAAGATGTACCACACCGGATCCCGCAAAATCGGTGTAACCTAGCGCATCGAGGCCTCCGCCTCCCCATTTCCAATAACCTTGTACAGGATATATAAATCCAGTTAAGACAACTGCAAAAGCAAAAAATGGCATAAGTTTCATTCTTTCAGCAACAGCACCTGAAACTATCGACATAGCTGTAGCAACAAAAACAACCTGGAAGAAGAAGTCTGATGCTTCAGAATATGAGCCATAGCTCATATCTTGATCACCCATTCCTAAACCAAGGTAGCCTAGGCTGAAACCTGGAACCCATGCTGAAACAGCTGAGTCACCTGGATACATAATAAAAAAGCCACATACCAAATACATTACACAAGCTATTGAAAACAAACCAAAGTTCTTGGTCACAATCTCAGCAGCATTTTTCGATCTTACCAATCCTGCCTCTAACATAGTGAACCCAGCGGCCATCCACATGACCAAAGCTCCGCTCATTAGAAGGTAGAAGGTATTAAGCGCAAATTCTAGTTCTGTCATTTTATCTCCTTATTATTAAAGCGCATCTTCGTTGAGATCTCCGGTCCTAATACGGACCAGTTGATTAAGATCTACGACAAAAATCTTTCCATCACCTATTTTGTTTGAATTAGCAGAAGTACTGATCGCCTCTACAACCTCGTCAGCTTTATCGTCGGAAACAGCGATCTCTAATTTTGTTTTTGGCAACAAATCGACCTCGTATTCTGAACCTCGGTAAAGCTCTGTATGGCCCTTTTGTCGACCATAGCCTTTTACATCTGTAACTGTTAGTCCTGAGACGCCCACTCCAAGCAGTGCTTCTCTGACCTCATCCAGTTTAAAAGGCTTAATAACTGCTGTTATTAACTTCATTTTTTTTCTCCTTTTGTTATTTAGAAAAATACAAAGTTATATATGCAATATTCGTGCCAATAAAAAATTAGTTAATTAAAGGGAAATATAGTGATATTTATATTTGCTTGTACTAAGACTGTGCTTAGATAGAGAGTAAAGCTCTAGAATCGAGCAAATTAAATTTAAGCTTTAAGAGGCTCATGCAGATAACCGACGATTTTCTGTAATGCTCCCCTATTTTCCATAAAAACTCCAAATGCAGCCTCTCCTCTTTCTTTAAGTTTATCTGGGTTGTTTATAAGCTGAACAAACACATCTGATAATTCCTGTGCATTTCTAATTACAGTCAATCCGTCTTTTTTAATCAACTGTTCGGAAATATCTGAAAAGTTTCTCAAACTTGGACCAGATAGAAGTGCTAAGCTTTGGGCTGCTGGTTCTAAGAGATTTTGGCCACCATGATCGATTAAACTCCCGCCCACAAAAGCTACATCTGATAAGGAATATAAAAAGTTTAATTCCCCAATTGTATCTCCAAGTAACACCTGAGTACTTCTCTTCACTTCTTCTTTCTTTGAACGCGAAGCTAAAGTTAAACCAGAGGTATTTATTAATTTTTTTACTTTATCAAATCTTTCAAGGTGTCTTGGCACAAGAATAAG
>QCQA01000023.1 GCA_003212335.1 SAR86 cluster bacterium AG-447-A08 | reverse complement strand
TATCTGTTCAATGATATTAACTAAATCATTCCTATAACTTTCGATAGCGTAATCACCCTCCTCACTCCAATCACTATCTCCGTGGCCTCTTAAATCCAAAGCTAGGGCATAGAATCCAGATTGAGAGAGTTTTTCTGCAGTTGTGCTCCAAGCATGTCTAGTTTGACCTCCTCCATGAAGAAGAATAACTAAAGGATTTTCAGGATTCCCTAAAGCTGTTGTCTCAATATTTAAACCTGAACTGACTTTAAATTTCATGGATTAGTAAATTTCTGAAAAGAAAGGAGGAATTGTTCCATATTTAGTGAGAAAATCTAGGAAAGATTACAACTTATGCAAGAAGCACCAAAAACTTTTTTAGAAAGAATCAAATACATTGGGCCAAGTGTAATAGTCACAGGAAGTGTAGTTGGTAGTGGGTCTATAGTTATGACCCCATTATTAGGTGCAGCAGCAGGCTTCTTACTACTATGGTGGTTACTACTTAGTATGTGGAGTAAACCTATAATACAAGCAGAAATAAGTAGATACATTGTTGTAACCAGAAAAACTTTCTTAGAAGCCTTTGCAGATATGCCTGGCTTTAAAACTACTATCCAAGGGAAAACTACATCCTGGCTTGTTTGGTTCATGTTTATTGGGGTGGTTCCTTCAATAGCTGGAATGGGAGGTTTAGCTGGTGCTGTAGCTGAAGCAGGTAATACTATGTTTCCCTTTTTATCAACAGAGATTTGGGTAGCCATTTCTTGTTTATTAACATGGTTATTACTTTATTTTGGTTCTTACAAGAGCCTTGAAAGAACCTTACTGATAATGGTTTTATTCTTCTCGTTCATGACCATGGTCATAGCTATTGCAATGCAATCGACTGAATATCAGGTTAATCTCAATCAGATTTCTCAAGGTCTTTCCTTTTCTTTCCCTACTGAGTACCTACCTCTTGCTCTAGCAGTATTTGGTTTTACTGGAATCAGCTATGGAGAAATTATGGCCTATACATACTGGTGCTTGGAAAAAGGATACGCAGATAACAGTGGAGGGGATGTTGAGGAAACTAAGCAGTGGATTAAAACTATGCAGACAGATGTCTGGGTAACCGTCTTTTTTATTACGCTCGGTACACTTCCTTTTTTCTTCTTGGGTGCAGGAGTTTTAAATAATGTCCCTGAACTGCAGGAGGCATTAGCTACAGGTTCTTTTTGGGATGTAGATGTAATCAGCTCTCTTCAGAATATGTTTTCTCTTGTGCTTGGAGGTTGGGCCAAATGGTTATTCATAATTTTAGCTTTCTTTGTTTTGTTCTCTACTCTGCTATCGGGAACAGCTGCCTTTACTAGGACAATATCTGACTATTTAATATCAATGGGCTTAGTAAGAGAGAAAAAAGACACGAGGCAAAGTCTAATAAAGCTAGTAGCTTTTGTGATCCCTTTTTTGTCTGGTCTCTTTTATTTTATTTTGCCTAATCCAATTACCCTACTTTTAATTGCTGGAATCTGGGCTGCTATGGGTCTACCAATAGTTAACATTGGTGCCCTTTATCTTGTAAATAAATTAGATCCAGCATTACAACCCAAGCTCTCGACTAAAATAATCTTGTGGGTAAGTTTATTCTTACAGCTATCATTGGCTGTTTTAATTGTGTACGACATTTCTTTAAGCTTTTAGGTGCAATATATGGAAATAGTAAAATGGCCATTTCTTAAACAAGACTGGGGTATTGAATTTGAAAGCTCGAAAGGAGCTTACTTATACACGAAGGATGGAAGAAAAGTACTCGATGCTGCTGGAGGTGCAATTGTAAGTAACATTGGATATGGAAGAGAAGAAGTTGCTGATGCTATTGCAAGAGCAGTAAAAAATAACTCTTATATACTCCCTCCTTTCTTAACTCCAGAAAGAGAAGCTCTACTAGATGAACTTAGGGAGCATTGGTTACCGCCACATTTAAGTAGAATACACCTTTCTTCTGGTGGATCTGAGGCAAATGAATCAGCAGTTAAATTAGCCATTCAATATCAAAATAGCAGGGGAAAGCCTAAAAAAAATATCATCTTGACTAGAAGTCTTTCTTATCATGGAACCACTCTAAATATGTCAGGTATATCTGGTCATCAGGCTAGAAAAAGAGGTCTAGAGAGTTACGTGCCCGAACCTATCACAATCGAAACTCCCTATCCTCTTAGGTGTCCGTTGGGAAAATATCACCCTGATGCAAAGGATTATTATCTTGATGATCTTAAGAAAACAATAAAGCGTTTAGGTGCAAATAATATAGCTGCATTATTGATGGAGCCCATCAATGGATCTAGTGGAGGTGCTATTTCTCCTCCAGATGGTTATTGGATTGAAGCCCAAGAAATATTGAGAGCAAATGATATTTTATTAATAGCCGATGAAGTCATGACAGGTTTTGGTAGGGTTGGTTATGATTTTGCAAGTAATCTATATGACATTGAACCCGATATTCTCATAGCTGGAAAAGGTATGGGTGGTGGATATGCAGCAATAGGTGGGACCTATAGTACTGATAAAATTGCCGACTCAATTCAGGAAGCTGGGTACGAAGTGATGTTTCATACTTTTGCGGCATTACCACAATCTTGCGCTGCTTCGACAGAGGTTCTAAGAATTCTAAGAGAAGAGAAGCTTTGTGAGAAAGTAAATCCCCTTGGAGAAAATATACTACAAAACCTTAACTCAGAAATTGGACAGCATCCAAATGTTGCCGAAGTTAGAGGAAAAGGATTGTTAATAGGTATTGAGATAGTTGAAGATAAAGCAAGTTTAAAGCCATTTGATGAGTCAAAAAAAATCACTGGCCAAATCATGCAAAAAGGATTGGAAATGGGTGTATTTCTTTACCCTGGCGGAACAGGAACTTATAGAGACATAATCTGTTTAGGGCCTGCCTTCACCATAGGAGATGAAGAAATAGAACTAATGGTCAAAGTCCTAAGAGATTCAATTAATACCGTCGTTCAAAACAACTAGGGTTATTAAATTGTAGTCTAAGAAATGGTGGAGCCAGTCGGGATCGAACCGACGACCTCATCCGTGCAAGGGATGCGCTCTCCCAGCTGAGCTATGGCCCCACTTAGGGATGGGTAGATTACCAAAAAGTTGAAACTAAGAAAGTATTATTTTTAGTTTTTAGCTGGCATTAGCCATTTCATCTATTGAGGAATTGATTCTGCTTAATATTTCTTTTTGATCTAAATCTTTGGTGAGCTTATAGTGAGGGTGGCTCAAAGTCGCTAAATCTTTTGCTACTTCAAGTGACTTAGATATAAGATCTTCAGGATCTACTACTTCATCTAAATATCCTGCATCTATTGAGTCAGATATAGAATAAGCCTCAGCATTTAGAATTGCCCTGTACCAATGATTCTTGAGAATTCTAGATTTTGAAATTTCCAAGATAGGAGTTGGAATAGACATACCATTTCTTGTTTCATTAGCTTGTACTATGAAATTACCTTTGGCTCCTATTCTGTAATCAGCACAACAAAGTAAGAACGCTCCCAAAGCTATTGCATGACCACTCGAGGCCGCTATAACAGGTCTTGGAAAAGAATAAACCCTAGATAGAAGCCTGAAACCAGCTGTAGTCATTTCAACTGCGGCTTTAGGATCTCCTCCAGAAATTGTCTTCAAATCAAAACCGGCTGAAAAAAGTCCTGGTTTACCTGTTATCAGCAAAGAGCCTTTATCTTCTGGCACCTGGTCTAATAAAGAATTTAGAGTTTCACTCATTTGGGTAGAGAAAACATTAGCTTTACCATCATCCAAGGTGATAATTGATACATCTTCATCTGTTGTCAAAGTTGCTAGTTGATCCGTCATAGTTTTTCCTTTTAATTTATCTTTGATCATATAATCTTATAAGTAGTTCAATAACTCAAATATTTTGAATATGAAATTTTTTAAGAAGCTCTCAAGATCTGTTAAGGGAAGAGTAGCAATAATTACCGGTGCAGGTAGCGGTATGGGTGAAGCAACTGCAAAAGTTTTTGCTTCTGAGGGAGTGAAAGTTTTGGCCACAGATATAAATCTCGAAGGAGTGAAACGAGTATCTGAAGAAATCAGATCTGATAAAGGAGAATGCACACCCCTGCTCTTAGATGTCACAGATAAATCAGCAATAGATAATTGCATAGAGGAGGCCTTGAGAATTTATAACGGGATAGACTTCATCATCAATAATGCAGGAATATCATCGGTAACCGCTGTTGATGATGAAAACTATGAGAATTATTGGGACGATACCTTAAATGTCGTTTTGACAGGTCAAATTAGGTTAATTAGAGCTGCACTCCCACATCTTTTGAAATCCGATAATGGCAGGATTGTAAATATTTCTTCTACTGAGGGATTCGGAGCCTCTCCATTTCACAGCCCTTATACAGCTGCAAAGCACGGAGTAATTGGTTTAACTAGGTCTCTAGCCCTAGAACTGGGTCCGAAGGGTGTAACAGTAAACTGCATCTGTCCAGGTCCGATAAATACAAACATGACTTCGGCCATCGATGAGAAGGATAAAGCTATTTATGCAAGAAGAAGAGTTGGGCTAAAAAGATATGGCGAACCTGAAGAAGTTGCTCATGCCACTTTGAATCTATGTCTTCCTTCCTCGTCATATATTAATGGAGTATATCTTCCAGTCGATGGAGGACTGTCTATAAGGAGAGCTTGAGATGGCAAAAAAAATATTAATCGATACAGATCCAGCGATGGGGACAAAAGGGGGTGATCCTGAGGATTGTTTTGCAATTATGTTAGCAATGAACTCTCCTGAAGTTGAAATCTTAGGCATTACAACTGTTCAGGGTAATGTACCTGTTGAGAGAGGATATAGTAATGCAAGTTATCTAGTTGAAAATCTTAAGAAAGATATACCTGTCCATACAGGTAGACCAGGGACTTATGACAAAATCAGAAATGAAAAAAGGAAGTGGCTGAGTCAACGACAAGAAATGGAACAAATCACTCCTATGCTGTCCATCGATACGGATACAAAAGGAGCTCCTTCGTTTATTGTTGAAACTTGTATTGCAAACTCAAGAGACATAGAACTTGTAACGATAGGTCCTTTAACAAATATTGCGCAAGCGCTAGATATAGAGCCTTCTCTGTCAAAACATGTAAATAAAATAACAATGATGGCAGGTGCAGCTACAGTTCAAGGTAATGTAACTCCAGCAGCTGAATTTAATATATGGGCTGATCCAGAATCAGCATCCAAAGTATTCAAATCTGGTATTCCAATAAGAATGGTGCCTTTAGATGTCTGTCATAAAACTAGATTTGGAAGAGAACACCTAAATCAAATCGGTAAAAATAAACATCCTTTTTGTCAGTTTGTTCAAGAGTCTGTAGACCCTTGGTTAAAAATTAATCCTAATCAAGACATCATTGATCAAGGGCTTCATCTGTATGACTCTTTAGCAATGGCATTGTGCTTTTTTCCTGATCTAGCAGATTATAAAAATGCTTTTGTTTCTGTTGAAACGCAAGGAGAATTTACAGATGGAGAGACTGTTTGTGAGTTCAATAATTCAATAATGGGTCAAATATTTAAACCAGAGCCAAATGCTGAAGTTGCATTAGAGATAGACGTAGAAGGCTTTAATAAAATTTTTGAAGAAAGAGTAACTGGTTTTTTATCAAACCTATAATACGAGATTAACTTCTTTCATAGTAGGCATAGAAGCTGATGCACCTTTCTTCGTAACTGAAAGGGCTGCAGCTTTATTGGCAAATTTTGTTGCTTCGACTAAATCCCTATTTCCTAGATAGGAATTTGCTAAAGCTCCAACGAAGCAATCACCTGATCCTGTTGAATCAATAGCTTCTACTTTATGGCCCTCAATAAATTCTTGGTTATCCTTAGAATATATAAAAACTCCATAAGCTCCCAAAGTAACAACAACTGATTGATCATCTCTTAGGGAAAGATTGTTTATAGCTTCTATAATTGAATTTAAATCACTAGCCTGAACAAGGGTATCAGAGTAACTTTCTAATTCTGATTCATTCATAATAAACAAGTCTGTAAGAGAAATAAGTTCCTTGCTAATCTTAATAGAGGGAGCTGTGTTAAGAATCCTGTAACAGCCTAGCTCCTTTGCTCTTAAAAAAACCTTCTCAACTTCTTCAGCTGGCACTTCCAACTGAGATATGATTATCTGAACTGATTCAAGCAAATTATCTGAGATTTGGTCAGAGGTAGTATGGGAATTTGCTCCAGGTACTACAATAATTTGGTTTTGAGATTCGGCTCCAAAAACATTAATAAAAGCAACACCAGATTCACCTTCATGCTCATACAGCATATCTGTATTAACGCCTACATTAATAAGATTTTCTTTTAATTGCTGCCCAAAAATATCATTTCCTACTTTACCTATGAAAGTTACATCACCTCCCAACTTAGAGATAGCAACAGCTTGATTGGCACCCTTTCCTCCTTGAAAGGTTTCAAAGCTATTACCAAAAATAGTCTCTCCTTCCATGGGTTTCGTCTGACTATAGATAACAAGATCCATATTGATACTGCCAAAAACTGCAATAGGAGAACCCATAAAATCTAGTCTAAATCTGAGACAGAAGAAAATTTATCTACAAGATTACAAGTCCTTGCAACAAGGTCATCTAATTTAAGCTCTCCAACTCCAGCGATTGAGGTTAAGACTCTGCCTTGCCAAGGTTCTGTCCAATTTTTAGGAATTGATCCCTTGTCTAATCCAATTAGACCGCCAACCGTAGCACCCGTACAATCTGTATCCCAACCACAACAAATAGTTTCACCTATAGCTTCATCAAATGAATCTTGATAAGAAAGAAAAGCCCAAACAACTACAGCTAAATTATTTAGACTGTGAACTGGAGACATATCTCCAAAGTGATCATGTAAATTTGAAGCAGGTTTATTTCTAAACTTTATTCCTATCTCAACAGCTTCATAGGCTTCAGAGTCTTTTTCGATCAGTTCTAAAGCATTGTTTACAGCCTCTTCTCTGCTAGAAGAAACAGGTACCAGAGCACACAGAGCAGCTATATAAGCTGAAGCCTCAACAGCACAAGCCCTGTGAGACAAGATTGCATCTTTTCTGGCTAAATCTGCAGCAAGTTTAGGTTTACCAGGGAGTAACCAACCATACATATCAATCCTAATCTGAGCGCCAATCCAGTCGTTATATTCTCCGTCATTAATTTCTTCGAAGGTAAAATCTCTGGGTCCGCCAAATTGATAAGCCATATTAGATTTTTCAATAAGCTTAAGATAAGAATCCCTTTCAGCTGTAAAAGTAGCGCCCACTGGTAGTAAGTTAATCCAAGATCTTGCGACATCATCAGTAGATAAATCTAAACCATGTTGCTCCATCATCATCAAGGCAAGGACAAGATAAGTAATGTCATCATCAACCTCGGCTTTATCCATCATGCCAGCACAACATCTTTTATTAGCCCCTCTTAAAAGTTCATGGTCCATATAATTCACGTAATCTCTTAAAGGCAAAGATCCTGATTTTTCTAAAAAATTAGCAAGACCTTGTGGACCCTCTCTCATGGAGATCATTTCTACAGGCTTACCTAGTAAACATCCGGAAATTCTTCC
>QCQA01000022.1 GCA_003212335.1 SAR86 cluster bacterium AG-447-A08 | reverse complement strand
TATGGAATCTCGAAAGCTAATTTCAGAAAACCTAAGAAATACCACTTCAGCAAATATGCTATTTGCGTTCAAAATGCAAGTTGGACTACAAAACAGTGGCCAATAGAAAGTTGGAAAGAACTTTTAAGAATCCTAGAACAAAGAGATTTAAATTTACTGTTTCCATCTGGGAACCAGGCAGAGTTCGAACGAGCTTCAGAAATTTGTTCTATTTCTGAAAAAGCTCATGCCTTAGAGGTTTTACCCTTAGATGAAGTTGCCTTTCTTATTGATAATTCTGAATTTTCTTTATGCTCAGATACTGGTCTTGCACATCTCTCTGCTGTAGTTAACACTCCTTCATTAACACTTTATGGGCCTACAGATACTAATTTAATAGGTACATACGGAAAGGATCAGAATCATTTGGTATCACCAGATTCAAATATTAGCAAAATTAGCGTTCATGATGTTCTTACAAAACTAGAACATCTAAACTTTATTTAGAAGCTCTAGACTTGGCTTTCTGTTTAGCTTGTTTTACGGCTCCTTTTAGAGTGTAGTTTTTTTGAAGATCTTTCTTTGAAGATTGAGGAGATAACTCTCCCACTCTTACATAATCTCCTGAATCGAATGCTTCTCTAAAATATTTAGTGCTACCGTGAATCTCATTTACTTTTCCTGATGCCCCCATACCAAAGCCTTCAATTGTTCCACCATACGTGGCAGCTTGCATTCCCATTCTGTGTAGAAGCTTGGGACTGGCGCTTTCAATAATCTTTGGATCAACAGATATTATCCAGTTCTCTTGCGATCTCATCCAAGACTTAACATTAGACATAGCTGCAACGAATCTAATCTCATCTGTATGGTTAACTCCAGTACCATGAAGGAGTCTTCCATCAAAAAGCATTACCGTTCCAGCTCGTGCTTCAAGATTTATTGCAGGGGGTAATTTTCCAACCTCACCATTACTGCCCGCTTTGATGATATTTTTATGACTACCTGGAATTATCAAAGTACCTCCATTTACCTCATTTACATCTTGAGGAATGTACAGTGTATTTACTAATGCGGGAGCCTCTTCAGTTATCCAAGGCGAGAGTGGACTTTGATCTAAATGAAGAACTTGAGGGTAGTATCCTTTCTCAGCACCATTCGCTAAGAAACTATGGCAAATCCATCCCTTACCTAAGGTTTCATTCAAAAAGCTCTCTATCAGTAAGCCAGCCTGAACAAATGAAGGGTCTTGTTCGATACAACCTCTAAAAATTTCGCCTTTATTGATTAACGTATGAACATACTGACCTGATGGAGTGATACTATTCACGCCCGCTAATTTTTCTCCCTTTGCTTGATCTAAAAGTCTTTCTATAAATGAGGCACATTGGTCTTTTGACATACCATCCTCAATTAGTGCATATCCCCATTTTTTAAAATCTTTTCTAATTTGTTTTATCTCCTTTGTTGGAGTTGGAAGTTTTTTTGTTTTCCAATAAGGATGTTTTCTACCTACGGTTGTATTCCAGTAATGAGCTTTTTTCTTTGAAAGAGGTTCTTTAAAATTTGGAGGAGCTAACCAAGGATTATTTTTAAAAATTGAGGTGTAAGGTTCTTGAGAATCAAGAAAAGACTTGAAAAGCATGTCCTTCTCTGGAGTATTCTTATCAATATATTCTTGACTAAATTGTTCTATTTGAGACATTGTTTTTAATCCTCAAAATTGTTTCTTACTTTATCATAAGCCTCATTTATTAATCGAACCTTTCTAGTTCTAAGGCCATCCCTTATTTCAATTTTTTCATCCAACAAAACATATCTTTGATTTTTTGGATCAAAAATAGGCCATTCTTTTGTACCTAAAGAAGGTATACCGTCTTTAGCAAAACTTGTCCAAATTTCCATCATAACTTTGGAGAAGTTAAGATCTCTTTCAGAAACATCAATATCGAAAACATCAAAATTACCAAATATATAAGGCACCTCAGCAGCATGAAAAGCTCTATACTCTTTAGAGCCATTAATTGAGGGATACCAGTTCCATAAATATAAGTATGCTGGACTTTCAACATTAGACATCAAGTTGCCCCATTTTTGCATTTGTGCAGTAAACATTGCATCAGTAGAAAAATCTACCCACGATTTTTTTGCTATCTGCTCTGTATCTATGGGATAAAGATCATAAATAACTTTATCAACTTCCGGTAGCATATCTGCAATTGCTAAATGAGTGAGGCTTTTATAAGACATAGATGCCAATTGAGGGCTTAACATTTTAGGATCAAATGGTGTTGCCTCATCAGCTGTGCTACCTATCAACACAGGAACATCAGCTTGTTCGCCTCTTTGAAAAATTTTCGATATGTCTTCAGGAATAATATTGCCATCAATTACTGTTAATGAATCGAATTGAGTTGCATAAAGAGGATCCGCCTCTAAATTCCTGATAATTGTTAATGGAGGAAGTTTTTTTAACTCTTCTAATGAAAGATTATTGTTTCCCGCCATGACTTTGGACCAATATAAGCCTAGTTCTTCAGCGCTTTTTGAATAAGTTGTACTCTTATTTAAATGAGTTAAAGGAATTAATCTGGCACCGCTTTGACCTATAGCTTTATGAAACAACCCTTTTGCTAAAGGGCTTGCTTGAAGTACATTTACACTCCACGACCCAGCAGATTCACCAAAAATGGTTATATTATTGGGATCACCACCAAACTGGCTAATATTTTCCTTGACCCACTTGAGTGATTGGATTTGATCGCTAAAACCTTGATTTCCAGAAGAACCTGTCTCAATTGATAATTCCGGATGAGAAAAAAATCCGAACGGACCTAAACGGTAATTTACTGTTACTAAAATTACTCCATTCTTTGTAAGTGCATCACCTGGATATTCACTTCCGCTTCCCCATACCAGTGCTCCTCCGTGAAACCAAACCATTACAGGAAGTTTTTCGTCAGTATTTTTTGCTCTAGTCCAAACATTCAAAGTTAAGCAATCTTCACTCATGTTATTTATGTCAGGAACTCGATCATAGAAATCAGCCATTTGTTTTGGTTGAAAACAAATCTTTGAGTTTGATTCTGCGGGTTTAATACCTTCCCAATTCAGTGCGGGTTTTGCTGAAGCCCATCTAAGATCTCCTAGTGGAGCTTCTGCATAAGGAATACCTAAATATTTTTTTAGATTTCCTTGTTGAACACCCTTGATAGAACCATTCTCTATTTCAACTATGGTAGAAATATTTTGGTTTCCTAGACCACAACCTATCAATGATAAGCATAAAGCAAATAAAATTATGCTCCTTACCTTCATAACTCTGAAATTAAATTACTTAAAGCGCGGACTAAATTCTGGCTTCTCTCATCTCCTATAGCTCCTTCTTCCATTAAGCATGGAGTGTAGCCAAAAGAAACTTTCTTATTTGTATCAGCTATAGACATTGATCCTCCCCATCCTGCCCAAAAACAGGCTCCTTCTTCAAGATATCCCATCCAACTTGCATTATTTATGGGAAGACCAAAACCAATACCCCATCTAAGTGGCTCCACTAGAACTAGATCATTTCCACGCACCTGTTCCTCTAGCGCAAATTTGATTAAGTCTTCAGAAAAAATCCTTTTTCCTTTATAGGTTCCCCCATTTGCCATCAAAGCCATAGATTCAGCAATGGATCTCCCATTTCCATGGCCTCCTGCTGCAGGGATTTCAGCTCTACGCCATTCAGGAGTATTGGCATCAGGTGCAGTTATTATTCCGTTTGTCATAACTTTCTGCATGACCGAACCTTCCTCTAATTCGAACAGATCTTCGGGGTTCGATTCTACAGCTTGATGGATTTCTGCAACTCTCGAGTGATGTTCATCTTGCAACCCTATATGGAAATCAATATCTAGAGGTTCTGCTATTTCTTCCCTAAAGAAGTTACCAACAGTTTTACCAGAAATTCTTTTAATAATTTCACCCATAAGATTGCCAACAGATATGGCATGGTATCCAAGAGCTGTTCCAGGTTCCCACCAAGGTTCTTGAGCTTCAAATAGAGCGGCTACTTTATCAGGATCATAAAGATCATTTCCGGCTACTGGTTCATCCCAACCAGCTAATCCCGAAGAGTGGCTCATAATATGACTTACAAGAATATTCTCTTTCCCATTCTGAGCAAATTCGGGCCAATATTCTGCAACAGGAGCTTTGAAATCCAGCTGCCCGCGATCGGCAAGAACATAAGCGGATAAAGAAGTTGCATTTTTTGTACTTGAAAACACATTAACAATAGTGTTTTCTTCCCAAGGAAGCGACTGAGCTTTATCCCGCTTACCAGCCCATATATCTACAACTACCTCTCCTTGATAAGTAATTGCCAATGAAGAGCCAATATCTAAATTAAGTTCAAATTGATCTTCGTAGCAATTTACAATCGATCTAAATTTTTCGTCAAACTTTCCGTGTATATCCATTTACTTTTTATCATAGACTTAATCTATATCTAAGAGGACCTAGAAATTTCTTTGAATTTCAATACCCGCAGTTCGAGGATATCCCCATTGACCAAACCTACCTCCTCCAGTAGCTGATGACAGATAACCAGATATGTATTCTTCATCAGTTGCATTTTTGACATAAAATCTTGTTCTCATTCGATCATCAGCACTTTCCCAGATTAAATTCAAATCAACAATCGTATAAGCGCTTTGTGAGTATTCATTGAATTCTGAAAAGTAAATCTTAGATTTATAAGCAGCATTTGCTCTGTAGGTTAGAGATGATCCCGAAGAAAGATTTGTTGTGTAATTAAGTCCCAAATTAACAGAAACTTTAGGGGCATTATTTAGATACTTACCCTCTAATTGTTGTTGGCCAAGTTGAGGCTCTAGTCCATTTGTATTGAGAAACTCTCCATAAGTAGCATCCAATAATGTCAATCCGTAACTCATAGATAGTGAGTCGTTTAGGTTTGAAAGCGCTTCAAGCTCTAATCCATTAACTGTTGCATCACCGGCATTCCTTGTTACTGTTTGTATACCCACAACTTGTAAAACCTGGAAATCAGTATAATCGTATCTGAACAAAGAAGCGTTAAGACTAGTGTTTTCACCTAAGGAGCCTTTGTAACCAAACTCAAGTGAAGTAACCTCTTCAGGATCGTAAGGTTCAGTACACTCATAAGTTGCATAACCTCCCGCCTTGAACCCTTCACTTAGAGAAGCATAGACGTTGCTACCAGATGTTAGATCGTGTTGTATTACAGCTCTAGAAGTGGTTGATGAATATTCTGTTACAACTTCTCTATCACAGGTTTGTGCAGCTATAACAGGTGCGGGCATAAGTATAGAGATAAAATTGTCTTGCTTGCTGGTAAATTCATCGGTAGTTCTCCTTAAACCAAGACTTAAACGAGTTCTATCACTCAAATCAAAAGTACCATCTGCAAAGTAAGCTTCAGACTCTGTATTCATCTTGTCGTGCTTAAAATCAAACATACTTGGTACAGGAAAACCTAAAATAGGTTGGGGATTATCGAAATGCGTATGTCTCGATGTTTCGTCATCCATATAAAAAACACCAAAAACTAAACTCATAGTGTCTCTTTCAACATTTAAATTCAGTTCTTGTGTGAAAGTTTCTGTTACTGAAATATCGAAAGTGTCTAAGTAAAGATCTGCAGTACCATCTCTATCTAGATTAAATTGATCATTGAAATCTTGATTTGCTGTAATTGAGGTTAACGTACCAATATCAGTTTCAATTTTCAGAGTTAGCGAGGCTACATCATATTCTCTATCTGTCATATTAGTCCCATTTACAGAAGTTGATGTTGGGGTTTGATAGATCTCATGTGGTTTGGTTGAGATTTGTGACGTTAGTAACTGAGGGAACCCAAAAGCTGCCGCGAGCTCTCTATTGTCTGTTAACCACCCAAAAGGATCTGGTGTTCCTTCAGTTTCGACTGAAGCAACCATTAAATTAGCAGATACATTATCGCTTATATCTGAATTAATTTTTAATCTGTAAGCCTGCTTATCAGTATAACCCTGTTCACCACAACCGACATTCAGGCAGTCGTAGTAACCTTCACCTTGATCAGTAGTGCTCAAAACAAGTCTGAAGCTTGTAGAATCAGAAATACCGCCCCCAAAAGCAGTTTCTGCTTTGGTAGTATTGTAATTGCCATATCCTAATTTGATATAACCATCTCTATCCTGTGAAGGATTTTTTGTTATCAAGTTAACGACTCCGCCTATGGAATTTCTTCCATATAAAGTTCCTTGAGGCCCTCTTAAGACTTCTACTCTTTCAAGATCCATTTCACCAAGCTGTGAAGAATGAGCTCGAGATTGAAATACTCCGTCAGTACTTACTGAAACTCCTGGGTTTCCATTAAACTGACCTATTCCTCTTATAGTAATATTTTGTGCACCTAAAACATTAGTAAAGTTCATACTAGGAACCATGTGTTTAAGATCATGCATATCTGTTATGCCTTTATCTTCAATCTCTGTGGAGCTTATGGCGGTAATTGAAGCTGGTGTATCAGCAACGGTAGAGCTTCTCTTCAGTGCAGTTACAACAATTTCTTCAATTTCTTCTGAATAAATTGGTAAAAATAAACTTAGAGATAAAAGACTTACTAAGATTCTAGAAAACATGATTCCCCCCTTTGTTTTAACTATAGATATCAGAATAACTGATATCTAAAAGAGTAGTCAAATAAGATGTGGAAGAAAGAATAAATAAGTGTAAAGCTAAAATTTATCTTTATTATCAGGGAAAGGATATTCTTTAGTATTTTTAAAGAAATCCAGTATTTCATTAATGTTTTCTAATCCAAAGTCTTTGACAGCTTGATTTTGTTTTACTCTTACTGACCAAGTGGACATGATGTGCTTATGTAAGTTCTTAGAAGGATAATAAAGCTTCCTTCTTTTATCCTGACCTGTTTTTGATATATAAAAACCTTTTTTTACTAAAAAATTTATGAAACGCTCTACAGATTTATCGCTCAAATTCGTCTCTTGTTTTAAATCATTACTTATAAAGTGACCCTTTTCTCTTACTGATATTTCAGCAATTAAAAAGAGAACGGTATATCGTTGATCGTAAATGTAGAGTTCAGGTATGTTTAAATCTTTAATAGCCGGATTTAACTCAGTCTTGGCACTTGCAGTTCCTTTGACTAAATTTAAATACTTATCGTAAATATGCACCTGCGCATTATAACTATATGAGTAGAAAAATACCTCTATTATTGTCTATATTGAGAATCACTCTCATAACCATTATCAATTAGCTTCTCATTTCCAAATACTAATAAAACTAATTTTTTTGGTACATTGGATCTATGAATACAAGCAAAGTAAATGAAATTTTAAATGAAATAATGGAATTTGAGCTAGCCGGAGTCGTTAGATACACTCACTCTTCTCTGATGGTAACTGGTCCCTATAGATTACCTATAGTTGAATTCTTAAAAGAGCAAGCTAATGAGTCTTTGATGCATGCACAACAAGCAGGAGAACTTTTAACCGGCCTTGATGGACATCCAAGTCAGAAAATTGCAAACATTTATGAAACTAATGACCACTCTATAAAGGGAATTCTTGAAGAAAGTCTTACTCATGAAATTCATGCCCTTAATCTGTATAAAGATTTATTATCCATCGTGGAAGGTGAATCGGTTTATTTAGAAGAATACACAAGGAGTCTAATAGGACAAGAAGAACAACATCAGGTAGAACTCAGGAAGATGTTGAAAGATTTTAGTTGATATAGCTTCGCCGTCCAAATTAATTGGACAGCGATGCCTATTAGTTTCAATTTCTGAGGTTAGTATTAGTCATTTCGTAGCTATCCACGAGTTTTGCCCACTCTCCATTAAACCATCTGTCTCTTTCTTCTAGCCATTCCTCATCTGACGCCAAGGAAGCAAATGACTTAGCTTGCTCTTCTAGTGAAGTGGATAAAAAGGTAAATTGCAGAGCATGCTTAGAACCTGCATTATGCTCCCAC
>QCQA01000021.1 GCA_003212335.1 SAR86 cluster bacterium AG-447-A08 | reverse complement strand
TCCTAGTTTTCATGGCAGGGAAATAGAGTTAGTTTCCGATACGATAAAAACCACCTTTGTTTCTAGTGTAGGAAAGAACGTCGATCAATTTGAAAAACAAATAGAAAATTTCACTGGCGCAAATAGAGCAGTAGCTACTGTCAACGGAACATCTGCTTTACAGGTGGCACTGGAATTGGCAGGCGTAGTAAGGGATGATCTTGTTTTAACGCAATCTCTGACATTTGTTGCTACCTGCAATGCCATTGCTCAAACTGGAGCATCACCAGTCTTTATAGATGTAAGTAGAGAATCATTAGGTATGTGTCCTAATTCACTCGAAGAATTCATACACAATAGGACATACACAGATGATAATGGTTCTCTTAGATACACAGAAACAAATCAAATAATTCGGGCTGCTTTACCGATGCATACTTTTGGCCATCCAGTTCAACTAGATGAGATAGAAAAAATCTGCAGAGATCATAACTTAGAGTTAATTGAAGATGCAGCTGAGAGCTTGGGTTCTTTCTATAAGAATGAACATACTGGAATAAGAGGAAGATTTTCGGCCTTAAGTTTTAATGGTAATAAAGTTATTACTACTGGAGGGGGTGGAATGATACTTTGCAAAGATTTAGATGACGCTGATATGGCAAAACACCTAACCACTACAGCAAAAATTAATCACGAATATGAATTTTTTCATGATCAAAATGCTTATAACTTTAGAATGCCAAATTTGAATGCTGCTTTAGGTTGTGCACAATTTGAGAACCTAGAGCAAATTCTAAACAACAAGAAAATCTTAGCCGACCACTACAGAACTTTTTTTGATTCATCTGAAATAAAATATATTTCTGAACCTGATTACGCATCCTCCAATTATTGGTTGAATGCCATTCTTTTCAAAGATGAAGATTTGAAGATCAGTTTTCTTAAAGAAACTAATGCTTCTGGAATTGGAACAAGACCTATTTGGAGCTTAATGACAAGTTTGCCAATGTATGAAAATGCCATACAAACCGAATTACATAACTCTCAATGGATAGAGGACAGGCTTGTTTGTCTTCCCAGTAGTTACTGTCCGAACCTAGAAAAATAAATGAATATCCTGATTATCGGAGCCTCTGGATTCGTTGCAAATTGCCTTATAAAAAGGCTATCCAACCGAAAAGATTTGAGAATTTTAGCTGTTAGCAGAAATATAGGTCATGTTGCAGAAGAGTTTAATGCTAGTGAGAATGTTTTTTTTCAAAAATTTGATTTTTTAAATGATGATCCATCGAAATTTGATTTTTCTTCTGATGTCGTCATAAATTTAATGTCTCAACAACCATCGAGTGATCAAATTTCATGGCAAAACTATATAGAGGGTAATGTGAAAACAGTAAGCTCCTTATTAGATACTATTAAAATTCAGAATGTTGGGAAGATAATCCAATTTTCAACTTCTTCAGTTTACTCTTCGTCTCAATCACCAATAAATGATCTAACTGAGCCACAACCAGATAATTATTATGGGCTAAGTAAATTTATGGGTGAGAGCTTATTAAAAATATCAAAGTCAAGAAATGAGTTTATCTCTGATACTTGTATTCTAAGATTTCCTTCAATCTATGGAGATATTCATCATGCAGGCTTAGTACATACTTTCTACTCTTTAGCTAGAAGTAACCAAGATATTGAACTCTTTAATGAAGGAAAAAGTATAAGAAATATAATTTATATTGAAGATGTCATTGATATAGTTGAACTATTGATTAATAAAGATTTAATCAATGATTTTGAAGTATTCAATCTAGGAAGTAAGAATCATTTAAGTACATACGAAATAGCTAAAATTGTCGTTGATGAATTGAACTCTAGTTCAAAACTAATACCAATTAAATCTTCGAGCAGCACCAGTCAGGATGTTATCATTAACGTAGAGAAATTTTCCAAATGCTACAATTATGAACCTCAAGATATTGAGAGGTCTCTAAAAAGATATATAAAGTCCAAAGCAAGCCAATAAAGATGAAATATAGAACCGCTTCTCCCTTTTTTAAAAAAGAAGAAATCAATACCATTCTTGATGAAACAAGAAAGATATTATCTGGTGAAGGCATGCTAACTATGGGCAAAAACGTAGAAGAATTTGAAACACAATTTTCTGACTATATAGGCTGCAAGGGCGCTGTAGCTACCAACTCTTGCACGAGCGCTCTAGAAGTATCTCTGATGGCATTAGGAATTTCCTCCGGAGATGAAGTAATTATTCCAGTTCAAACCTTTATAGCAACTGGGTCAGCAGTTCTGAGGGTAGGAGCAACCCCTGTTTTTTGCGATGTAAATAGTAATTTCCTTCTAGACTTTGATTCTTTAAAAAATAAGATCACATCTTCTACTAAAGCTGTAATTCTTGTTCATTTTTCAGGATTGTTACATGAAGATGTTCAAGAAATAAAAGATTACTTAACTTCAAAGGATATTTATTTGATAGAAGACGCTGCACATGCTCCTGGTGCCTCATTAAAGAATCAAAAGGCAGGCACCTTTGGTGACCTTTCTTGTTTTTCTTTTTTTTCCACTAAGAATATTACAACAGGAGAAGGAGGAATGATCACGACTGATAGCAGCGATTTGCTCAATAAATGCTCTAGTATTCGAAACAGAGGCTTAGATATAGAGAGCAAAGAAGAATCATTTATTAGAATGGGAGGAAATTATAGAATGACAGAATTCCAAGCTTTGTTAGGCAAGACTCAACTGAAGAGACTAGATGAGATAAACATTATAAGAAATAACATAGCTTCCATTTATAAATCAAACTTAAGTAAAGTTCATTCAAAAGGCTTGTTAGAACTTCCTACCATTCACGGTCATATATATCATTCTTACTGGAGATTCTGGGTAAGGTTAAAACAAGGATTAGACCGAAATAAAATTAAAAATATTCTTGCAGAGAACTCAATTTCTTCAGATTGGGCGTATGATCCTCTGCTGCACATTCAACCAGTTTTCAAAGATTATTTTAAAACTACAATTAGTTTCCCTAAATCTGAAGAGTTTGCCTCTCGCCATATTTGTTTACCCATTCATACTTTAATCACCGAGGATGATGCCAATTTCATTTCATCAACTTTTTCCGACATCCTGATAGAACAAGATAATGAAAGTTAGCATTCATCAGAGTCAATATATCCCTTGGCCTGCCTATTTTAAAAAAATCGCCATTTCAGACAAATTTATTATATTGGATGATGTTCAGTACCAAAAAAATGGAGTTCAGAATAGAAATAAATTACGTAATAAGCATGGAGAATTTTGGTTAACTATACCTGTAGGAGGATCTATACAGGAGAAAATTAATGAGAAGAAATGTTCAGAAATGAAGTGGAAAAAAAAACATTTTCAATCTATAACTCAGTCTTATTCTAAATCTAAGGGTTGGAAGGCACATCATGAAGCTATTGAAGATATTTTTTTGAATTCGTCAGAATATTTAAATGAAATAAATATTTCATTTATAAAATATTTTGTCTCTTTTATGGAAATTGAAACTGAACTATTCCTGTCATCTCAAATGAATTCTTCAGGATCCAAGTCAGATTTAGTTCTAAGCTTGTGTAAAGAATTGAATGCAACGGAGTATATTTCTGGAATCGGTGCAAAGGACTATTTAGACTTAAAAACTTTTAGAAATAACTCAATCAAAATAGATTTTATAAAGTCTATAAATCCCTCGTATAATCAAATACATGGTAATTTTATACCCAACCTTTCTTTTTTGGATATGGTCATGAATGTAGATAAAACAAATATACTGAATTATTTTGTTAATGAAAAAGCTTTATGAAGAAGATATTAGCAGTTACTGGCATTAGATCGGAATTCGATATTCTTCTACCTGTACTCAAGACTTTAAAAAGAAACTTTGATGTGAAGCTCGTTGTATGTGGTACCCATTTGTCTAACTGGCATGGAAACACTTATGAGTCCATAGAGCAAGAAGGTTTCGAGATTGCCGACCGTATAGATTATCTTCTGATGACCAACAGAAAGACTCAAAGAAGCAAGGGGCTCGGCACCTTAATTTCATCTCTAACTCAAACTGTTGAAAGAGAAATGCCTAATTTTATTTTATATGTTGGAGATAGAGAGGAGGCTATTGCTTCTTCTATCGTAGGTAATTATCTTGACATTCTCACAGCACATATCGGTGGAGGAGATCCAGTATATGGCAATGCCGATGATCCTATCAGATTTGCTTGTTCCGAGCTTTCTCATATACATTTTTCTACAGCTCAAGAATATGCCAATAACTTAATCAATCTAGGAGAGGAGCCTAAGAGAGTTGTCTTTACAGGCAATCCAGCCCTCAAAAACATTAAAGATACTCCTGAGTTGTCTATGAAAGATTTAGAAAATAGCCTCGGCATATCATTAAAGAAATATTTGGTCCTTCTTAAGCATCCTCTTTCTTCAGAAAAAGAATCTGCTTATGATCAAATGAAGATTACCATGGAATCGTTAGCAAGATTTTGTGAAGAGAATTCTTATAATGTTGTCGGAATATACCCGAATTCTGATCCTGGCTCTTATGATATCCTCAAAGCGATAGATGAGTATAAAGAAAATAGAAGCTTTAAGTTCTTTAAGACCTTACCTAGACTTACTTTTGTAAACTTGATGAGAAATGCTGATGCATTGATAGGCAATTCTAGTATGGGAATTCTGGAAGCTCCGTTTTATAAGTTACCAGTTATAAATGTAGGTGCAAGACAAAAAGGTAGACTGAACGCAGGGAATGTAGATTTTGTGGACTATGATCATAAAAACATAATCGAAGCACTACACAAAGCAGTTTTTGATGAGACATACAAAGAAAATATAAGGAATCTTAAAAACCCTTATGGGGATGGTAGTGCAGATTTGCAAATATCAGAGTTCTTGGGGAGTCTAGATATAAATGACAGCAGCTGGTACATTAAAAAGAAAATTTTTGACCAATGAATAAAGTACTTTTCATAGCACCTCATCCAGATGATGAAACTCTTGGATGCGGAGGTACTATTCTCAAACACAAGCATGCTGGGGACAGTGTCAACTGGCTGGTTGCAACATCAATTGATGGTGTTGATCAGGATGAGGACCTTATTGAAGAGAGGAGTAGTTTGATAAAGACTGTCTCAAATGCCTATGGATTCACTAATACTTATCAACTAAATTTCCCGACAACATTTTTAGACTCAATTCCAAAAAAAGAAATAATTTACGAATTTGATAAGATCTTTAAGAAACTCGAGCCCGATATGATATATGTTCCTTATAGGCTCGATGCACATTCTGATCATGAAGTTGTTTTTGATTGCGCTATTGCCTGTTCTAAGTCTTTCAGAAACAAATCTGTAAAGTCTATAAGATGCTATCAGACAATATCTGAGACCGAATATGGCTTAAGACCAGAAGATCCAGGATTTAAACCAAATCTTTATATTGATATATCAGAATTTTTCGAAGAAAAAATAAGGATTACAAAACTTTACCAACAAGAACTGGGCGATCACCCATTTCCCAGGTCTATTGACTCAATCAAAGCCCAATCTATATTAAATGGAAGCGCTAGTCAGTGCAGTTTTGCTGAATCTTTTTTAATAATTAAAGAGGTTCAGTGAGCAACGTCAAAATAATTGCAGAACTGGGAGTAAACCATAATGGAAAAGAAGAGCTAGCTTTTGAGTTAATTGATAAGGCCTACCTAGCAGGTGCAGATATTGTTAAGTTTCAAACATTCAACTCTGATAGCCTTGTTTCTAAAAAAGCTGAAAAAGCTGGTTATCAAGTAGAGAATACAAAAACTACAGAATCTCAGTTTAAGATGCTCAAAGCCTTAGAGCTTAGACAAGAGTGCTTTTTGCGTTTGAAGGCTTATGCTGCAGAAAGAGGATTGGGTTTTATGTCAACTGCATTTGACAAAGATAGTTTAGATTTTCTTACACATACTTTAAAGCTCACTACACTAAAGATAGCTTCAGGAGAGCTAACCAATGCGCCTTTGCTTTTGGAGCATGCTAAAACAAAAAAAGATATTATTCTTTCAACAGGTATGGCCAGTAGTAACGAGATAAAAAAAGCTCTTGAGATAATTGCATTTGGATATCTTCGACAAAACGAGCAAGATCCTGATGCAAAAGGTTTAGAAAAAGTATTGACGACAGACGAAGCACAGAAACTCCTAAAACAAAGAGTAACATTACTTCACTGCACCACTAGATACCCTACACCTGTAGAAGATGCAAATTTGAATTTTATAGATTCTTTACACAATACCTTTCAACTAAATGTGGGGTTTTCTGACCACACTACGAGCGTAATAGTACCAGCGCTATCAGTGATGAAAGGTGTAAAGATAATTGAAAAACATTTCACCTTGGATAATAATCTTGAGGGTCCTGATCATAAAGCTTCTTTAGAGCCTCCACAATTTAAAGAAATGGTTCTCAACATTCGAGAAGCTGAAGAGTCTCTAGGGGACTACAACAAAAAACTTACTTCAGAAGAAGAAAAGAACAAGAGAGCAGGCAGGAGAAGTCTTCATGTCAATCAAGTTGTCAACAAAGGAGAAAAATTTACAAAGGATAATTTGATAGCCTTGAGACCCGGTCATGGCCTTACGCCTTTTTCTTATTGGGATCTCTTGGGTAAGGAAGCAAAAAAAGACTATTCTTCAGGAGAATTGATCGATGAGTAAAAAAATTATTCTTGCTGGTTCGGGAGGTCATGCCAGGGTCTTAGCACGTCTACTAGAAGAATATAATTTACAGATAACATATTTAGTGAGTAATGATGATCAATATAAAGAATCCAAAAATTTATCGTTTCTAGAAAAAATTGATGATGATGATATATTTGATCTTAGAACAGATGAAGTTGAAATAGTTAATGGAATAGGCTCAGTACCTCCAAATAAGAATCGTTTTAATTTTTTTAATAAATTCTATGAAAAAGGTTTTTCCTTCAAGACTTTAATCTCAAAGCACGCTTTTGTATCTGAGGATTCAATGATAGAAGAAGGTGTGCAGATATTGCCTGGAGCAGTCGTTCAGTCTGGCGTTGTGATTGGTAAAAATACCATAATCAATACAGGTGCTTTAATCGATCATGATTGCCGTATAGGAGAAAATAATCATGTAGCACCCGGAGCTGTTTTGAGCGGTAACGTTCGAACTGATGATTATGTTCATATCGGAACTAATGCATCTATAATACAAGGTATTTCTATAGGAGAGAGTTCAATTATTGGTGCAGGTGTTTGTGCAGTTAAGGATGTACCCTCAAATCATACTCTCATTCCAGCCAAGTCACATCTTAAAAAAAATAAATGAGAGAAAATTGGGAAAAGGTTTTAATTAGCAAGAATGCCACGATTAAAGAAGTATTGGAGGTTATTTCTAATGATTCTTACAGAATTGCTTTAGTTGTAGGCTCTTCCAGAGAATTGTTAGGAACCATCACAGATGGAGATATTCGAAGAGCTCTTTTGTCCGGCAAGGTATTAGACTCTCTAGCTGGAGAGATAATGAATCAAAATCCGCTTACTTGCACCCCTTCTGATTCTAAAGAAGAGATAAGTGACAGGATGATAAACAATGATATTTTATGCTTACCAGTTCTTGAAAAAGGAAAAGTAGTAAATCTAGAAATTCTAAATGAGATCTTTAAGAAAGAGCGATATGATAACCCCGTCTTTTTAATGGCAGGAGGTTTCGGAACAAGACTAAAACCACTCACTGATAAAACCCCTAAGCCTTTGCTTAAAGTTGGAGAGAAGCCAATTTTAGAGATCATATTAGAAAGGCTTGTCACTGCAGGTTTTCATAGATTTTATATCTCTACACATTACATGCCCGATCAGGTGGTATCCCACTTTGGAAACGGTGAAAAATGGGGAGTTGAGATCAAGTACATACATGAAGAAACTCCGCTTGGTACAGGTGGAGCTTTAGGCTTATTACCCAAAGAAGAGATTAACGAACCTTTACTACTTATGAATGGAGATTTACTCACGAGCCTAGATTTTAGTAGTTTATTGAAGTTCCATCTAGACAGTGATGTTCAAGTAACTTTGTGCGTAAATGAGCACAAGCAAACAATTCCATTTGGAGTTATTGAATCCAGCGAAGGGTTTGTAACTTCAATAAATGAAAAGCCAACATTCACTTATCATGTTAATGCTGGAATTTATGTTCTTTCTTCTGACGTAATTAAACGAACTAAAACTAATCAACATATTGATATGCCAACTTTAATTTCTGAAATAATTAAAGATCATAAAGTAAATTTATTTCCAGTGCATGAATATTGGTTAGATATTGGAAGAGTAGGCGATTATCAAAAGGCTAATAAAGATATAAATGACATATGAATTCTATGGAAGAATACCTTGTTATTGGAAGTGGCGGTATGGCAAGACGTTATATTTCTCTTCTAAGATCTATTATAGATAATGCAAATGTAAGCTGTCTTCCTACTTCTATTAACTCATCCATAAGAACTTATACTGGAATAGATAGAATATATGAAACCATAGATGAAGCTTTACACGCAGATCCTAAGGCTGTCATTGTGGCTTCTCCTGCTCCTACTCATCTTGAGTATGCGTCTATTTTCTTGAAGAAGAATATACCTACACTTATAGAAAAACCTATTTCAGTCCACAAAGACGATATACTTGAGTACGATATAAACTCTGACAATTCCTTAGGGTTAGCTGAGGTAGCTTACTGTCTTAGATACTTACCATCAGCTGAAAAGTTTAAGGAGATAATAGATAACCAAACATACGTTGGCAAAATATTGAATGTTATAGCTGAGGTAGGTCAGTATCTGCCTGATTGGAGACCTAATATAGACTATAGAGATTCAGTATCAGCAAATAAAGAAATGGGTGGTGGAGTTCTTTTAGAATTAAGTCATGAGATAGATTACTTAAATTGGCTTTTCGGGCCGATTGAGAAAGTTGCTTGTCAATTAAGTAATAGCGGATCTCTAGAGATTAGTGTTGAAGATAGTGTAGATGCAATATTTACATCGAGTAATTTGAAAATTAATCTTCATATGGATTTTCTGCAAAGAACACCTACTAGATTTTGTAAAGTTATAGGAAAAGAAGGAAATTTAATTTGGGATATACTTGCTGATTCCATAACTTTCTCAAAAGAAAATGTGATAAAAGTAGTTTATGAAGGCGAAAAAAATGCAAAAGACTATATGTATAAAGAAATGATAAAAAACTTCTTAAGACAAGATTCAATGCCTAGAGTCAC
>QCQA01000020.1 GCA_003212335.1 SAR86 cluster bacterium AG-447-A08 | reverse complement strand
AATATCTCGAAACCTGATTTTTTGCTATTAAGTCTTGGAGAGGATGGTCACTTAGCTGGACATTTTCATAACTCTATATTGGACCAGAGCAAAATTTTCTGCTTCACAGATCATGCTCCAAAATTGCCTCGAAAAAGAGTTAGTTTTAGTATGAAGTGGCTATTCAAATCAGATAAAATTATTCTTGCGGCCATAGGAAAAGAAAAAAAACAGCAATTACAGAAATTTCTAGCAGGTGAAGGACTGCACTCAAATCTTATTACTCATCCTAATTTAACAGTCTTATTTTAGTCTCTATTATTATTATTATTATTATCTTTAGACTATAATTATTGGGGTAACTGTTAATTCACTGCATATATAATCCTTCCTTAAAGCATGGAAAATAAACCAAATAACGATAAATTAGATTCAGATAGCTCTTCTCCAGAGGTTATGGATCTTTTAGTTGGTGTTTATCAGATGGTTTTTGCAAGGATTAAGTTCTTGATTTCCTCTTTCTTTATTCTGATCGTAACTTTAATTACCTATTCTCTAGTTGTGGATGAATCGTACAGGTCCTCAACCATAATAAATCATGTTGAGAACGAACAAGGCGGCTTATCTTCTTTTAGCTCACAGTTGGGTGGACTTTCATCGCTTGCTGGCTTTGGCCTCTCATCTCAGGATTCAAAGAAAAATGTAAATATAGCCACCTTGAAATCTAGAGTCTTTTTAGAAGAATTTATTATGAACGAAAACCTCACTGACGAACTATTGGTTAAGTCGTCATACACTTCAAGTACAGCCCCAGATTGGTTTCTATACAAAACTCTAAGAAATAACATAAATATAACTGAAGATTTGAAAACCGGTCTTGTTACTCTCTCAGTTGATTGGTATGAACCTTCTATTGCAGCTGATTGGGCTAATAAATTAGTTTCATCAATTAATAACAAAATAAGGTTGCAAGATATTGAGCAGGCCAAACAAAATATTTCTTTTCTTGAAAAAGAGATTCAAAAAACTAAATTAACAGAAGTGCAAAACCTTTTGTATGACATTATGCAGAAGCAAACTGAGACTATGATGTTAGCAAATGTAAAGAAAGAGTATGCCTTTCAGGTAATCAATCCTGCCTATCCACCTGAATTAAGATTTTATCCAAAAAGAAAAATTATTGTTATTGTTGGGTCAATTCTAGGAGGTATTGGCATATTCCTTACTATCTTTCTATTTGAATTTATAAAAAGGTTTAGGAAAAAAATCACTTAATACATTAAATATGAAACTCCCAAATAAACAACATACAGATTTATCTAGTTTCCTGGAGGCTTACTTTTTAGGATTGGAAACTGCTTATAAATCTATAGACCAAAACCTTCTTGAAAAAATTGCCCATATTTTGACTGACATTATTTTGGAGAGAAAAACTATCTATACATGTGGAAATGGAGGTTCTACAGCAATCTCGGAACACTTTATAGCAGACTTTCTTAAAGGCACCTCGTCCAATACCACAATTTCTCCAATCTTACATTCTCTGTCAAGCAATGTTCCTACATTAACAGCTGTTGCAAATGATATAAGTTATGAGGAAGT
This sequence comes from SAR86 cluster bacterium AG-447-A08, assembly GCA_003212335.1. Classification (GTDB taxonomy): domain Bacteria; phylum Pseudomonadota; class Gammaproteobacteria; order Magnimaribacterales; family Magnimaribacteraceae; genus Magnimaribacter; species Magnimaribacter mokuoloeensis. The sequence goes on along the minus strand of QCQA01000020.1, from coordinate 8,838 downwards.
GTTTTCATTCCAACTTTCGAGATATGGTAAGGAAGGTGATGCATTACTATGTGTTTCAAGCAGCGGCAATAGTCCGAACATTATCTCCGCAATTCAAGAAGCCTCTTCAATTGGTATGCATACCATCAGCTTTGTAGGTTTTGATGGTGGTGAAGCAAAAAAAATCAGTGACTATTGTATTCATATTCCTATACACAACTATGGAGTAGTCGAAGATGCTCACCATACTCTAATGCATATACTTTCTCAGTTTATAAGGATGAAGCACTTAGAAAATCCAGAAGATCTTGAGAAGATCAAATTTTAATTTCTTAAAAATGCGGGCAATTGTAACTGGCGGGACAAGAGGCATCGGAAAATCAGTAGCTGAAAATCTTCTGCTTGAAGGTTTTCAAGTTATGATAACTGGAACAAGTATTGGTAATGAAAATGACTTTACATACTTCGAAGTCGACTTTAAAAGTAAAAGTAAAACAAAAGCTTTTTTAGAAGAAGCAAAAAGTTTCCAACCCGATGTCCTGGTAAATAATGCAGGGATTAACATTATTGATGATTTTGTTGATATTGAAGAAGAGGATTTTGATGAGGTAATAAGGGTTAATTTAAAAACTCCTTTTTTAATTTCTCAGGCAGTAATACCCTCTATGAAAGAAAATAGATTTGGAAGAATAGTAAATATTGCTTCAATTTTTAGTAAGGTTTCTAAAGAAAAGCGTGCTTCCTATTCGGCAAGTAAATTTGGTTTGGATGGCCTAACTAAAGCAGTAGCATCTGAGGTTTCAGGCCATAACATTCTGGTAAATTCTGTTAGTCCTGGTGTAATTAAAACAGATTTAACTGAAGGGATTTTAGGAGAAGAAGGGATTGCCCTGATGGAAAAAAAGATTCCTCAAGGAAGGTTAGGGACAACCGAAGAAGTTGCAAAATTCGTAGTTTGGTTAGCAAGCCAGAACAATACCTATATTTCTGGTCAAAATATTCTCATTGATGGAGGGTATACCATTGTCTAACGAATTTTTTGTTGAATCTCATAAAGGACCCTATAGCGTTAAGTTTTCTACTTTTCATTCTCTCAAAGATCATTCATTGAACCCACAAGAAGATCTGATCATAATTGATAGAAATTTAACTCTTCTATATCCAAATCAATTCAAAGAATTAGAAAATTTCAGGTATTTAATGATTGAAGCTTGTGAAGAAAATAAATCTCTAGATAAATTTCCGTCTTATATAGAACAATTAGTAAAATTAAATTTTAAAAGAAATCAGAGGCTAGTTTCATTTGGTGGAGGGATAACACAAGATATTACTTGTTTTATTGCTTCAACTATTATGAGAGGAGTTGAATGGGAGTTCCATCCAACTACTTTGTTAGCTCAAGCAGACTCTTGCATCGGATCAAAGTCATCAATAAATTCCGGAAATATAAAAAATATTCTCGGTACTTTTTATCCCCCAAAGAAAATCAATATCGATATAAATTTCTTATCAACTCTTGAATCAAAAGATATTCTCTCGGGAATTGGAGAGATGATAAAAGTTCATGCTATTGACGGAAAAGAAAGCATTAAGTCTTTGGCAGATAATTATGACGATCTATTTGTTAATAAGAATCTGATGGAAAAGTTTGTTAAAGATTCTTTACTCATCAAAAAAAATATAATTGAAGCTGATGAGTTTGATACTGGCATTAGGAATGTTATGAATTATGGCCATAGCTTTGGTCACGCTATTGAAACTGCAACACAATTTTATATTCCTCATGGAATCGCTGTCACTATAGGAATGGATATTGCAAACTTTGTGTCATTGAAACTAGGGCGCATATCCGAGGAAAATTTTCGTAACACAAATTCTCTCCTAAGAAAAAACTACGAACCATTCATTCAAACTAAGATATCTGTAAAAAAGTTATTTGAGGCTTTAGAAAAGGATAAAAAAAATACCTCTACCGAATTGAGATTAATTCTTCCCAGCCATTCAGGGGAGATAGAAATCACCATGCAAAAGAAGGACGGCATAATTGAAAAAACAATAGAAAGATATTTTCAAGAAATTTTTGTAGCAGGATGAAAATTTGGACAAATACATCTACTTTAGATGATTTTAATTCCGGACTGGATTTTACCGAAAATAAAAGCGAAGCATATGTTGCATTGCTCGGCAGTAAACCTATTTCTCTTTCGGAGTTTCCCAATTTAAAAGGTTTGTTTCGTGCAGGTGTGGGAAAAGATAACGTGCCTGAGCTCGAAGCCCAAGAAAGAGGGATTAAAGTGAAGTATCCTTCTGAAGAGACACAATCAATAATATTTGGCGAAACGGCAAATTTTGCAATACATCTCATATTGAAGATGATGTATAAAAATATTGGAGAAATAGGAAGCTGGACAAAATCTAAGAGAATAGAGTTGAATCAAAAAAAGGTATTATTAATAGGTCAAGGAAATATAGGCAAGTTAGTTAAAGAGAAGTTAACAGGTTTTACTCAAGTCATAACTTATGATGTTTTGAGTAATTCTCCTGAAGAGCTCAAAGGCTTTCTTCAAGAGGCTGATTGCATTTCAATTCACATACCAAATAGTAAAGAGAATGATTCTTTCATTGATAAAAAAAAATTAGCATTATTAAAAGATGGAGCTGTATTAATTAATACAGCAAGAGGGCAAATAGTTAATGAAGAAGACCTATTAAATGAGATAAAGAAAAAAAGAATTTTTGCCGCTTTTGATGTTTTTTGGGAGGAACCGTACTTTGGAAAATTAGCAGATTATCATCCTGACCAATTCTATATGACTCCCCATGTGGCAAGCACTTGTCAGGGTTTCTTAGAAGGTTGCAGAAAAGATTTAGACCTTTTGATTAAGGAAATTCATGATGAATAATTTTTCTTGTATCGGATATGGAAAAATGGGCAAGATACGCGCCGATACTGCTAAAGAGTTAGGTTTAAACTTTATATCCTTTTATGACCCTCAAGTTGATAATAATGATAAAAAAGTGCATATAGTCGAAGATATCATAAATGATGAAAGTGTTGATGGTATATTTATTTCGACTCCTAACTTCTTGAATGCCGAAATGGTTATTGAATGCTTAAAAAAAGGAAAAAATGTTTTCTGTGAAAAACCTCCAGCCCTCAATTTATCTGAACTAGAGCAGGTTAAAGCTATTCATTCCGAGACTAATTTAACTTTAATGTACGGATTTAACCACCGTTATCACGATAGCATAATACATATGAAATCTTTAATTGATTCTGGAGACTATGGCAAATTACTTTGGATGAGAGGAAGGTACGGCAAGAGCACTGAAGAAGATTTTTTTGATAGTTGGAGAGCTAATAAGAAGCTTTCAGGAGGTGGCATCGTTATCGATCAAGGTATTCATATGCTGGATTTATTTCTTTTGTTCGCAGGTGAATTTTCATCTGTTCATGCTGCTTTATCAAATAATTATTGGGGTCTTGATATAGAAGATAATGCTTTTATTACCCTTGAAAATAAAGATAAAGGAATTTCTGCTTCTCTCCACTCAACAATGACACAATGGAGACACCTTTTTTCATTAGAAGTATTTCTCGAAAGAGGGTATATGGTTTTAAATGGGTTAAAAACTAGCTCAGGGGCATACGGAGATGAAATTTTAACAATTGCAAAGAATAGAAGTGATCCGCCCGCAGCTTCTTGGGCAGAAGATATAATCACTACTTATCCAGTTGATAACTCTTGGAAAAATGAGATAGAAGAATTTTTATTAGCCATCAAAGAGGAAAGAGATCCTAAGATGGGAAATATCAATGATGCAATTAATGTTATGAGTTTAATTGATGATATATATTCTTTTAAAGATTAGATATTCTTAATTGAGGATTAAATATGAAAATAGTAGGCATGATTCCAGCAAGACTTGGAAGCACTCGTGTAATTAACAAAAATCTTAGACTTCTTGATAAAAAACCACTTGTTCAGCACATTTTAGATGCGGCTAAAGGTTCAAAGCTTTTAGATGAGATTTATCTCAATAGTGAAGGAGAGATTTTTAGAGAAATCGCACATGATTCAGATATAAACTTTTATCACAGGCCTTCGCACTTATCTACAAATCAAGCAACAAATGATGATTTTGTCTTAGATTTTATACAATCCATTGAGTGCGACATAGTCATACAACTTCTACCTACCTCTCCATTTATATCATCAAAAGAAATAGACGCGTTTATATCTCAGATGGCAGAAAAAAAACTAGATACTTTAATTTCTGTTGCAGATGTTCAAATAGAGTGTATCTATGAAAACAATCCTATTAATTTTGTACAGAGAGCTCAAACACCGCCTTCTCAAGATCTCACTCCTATTAAATCATATGCTTGTGGAATCATGGGATGGAAAGCAGATAAATTTGTAGAAAATATGAATTCATATAAGGCGGCTTACCACGGTGGTGATGGGAAAACAGATTTTTTCACTTTAAAAGGTAATTCAACTGTAGATATAGATAATGAAGAAGATTTTGTTTTGGCCGAGGCTGTTTCAGCATCCATCAAAGGAAAACAAAAGAAACCAGAATATTATCAATCAAAATCTAATGATCTTATTGCAGACGCAGATGTAAAGAGGATTCTTAGTGGTGATGGTGTATTAAAGAATACTCAAGAGGAAGCAAACAAAGAGGTGGTTAATATCGAAGATATTATTAATTTAAACGGACAAACGAGTTCCTGGTCCCATACAGTAATAAACTCTAAATCAAATAGCGCTACCTTGATTGCTCAGTTGCCTGGAGAAGGCAATAGAAAACACTTTCATCCTGACTGGGATGAGTGGTGGTATATATTGCAAGGAGAGTGGATATGGACCATTGAAGGTAAAGATAAAATTATCAAAGAGGGACAGGTAGTATTTATCGAAAGAGGAAGGCAGCATAAAATTACTGCCTCAGGCAATAAAATGGCTATCAGATTAGCGGTTAGTAGATATGATGTGGATCACGTATACGACGAAAAAAGTTATTGATGCCTAATACAGAACCTAAATTAGATTTACGAACTGTTTATGACATTGAGATTGATTTTGCAAAATCTCATGGCTCTTTTGTTTATGATAAAAGAACTAGTGAGCAGTATCTTGATTTCTTAAACATGTTCTCTTCCCTTCCATTGGGTTACAACCATCCTATTTTTGATTCATCTTTTGAAAAAAAGATTATAAATGTTACCAAGTTAAGGATGGCAAATAACTTATTTGCCTCTTCAGAGCTTCTAGATTTTAAGAAACGTTTTAGTAAATATCTAAAGCATCCCCACCTTCATTTTACTTCGACAGGAGCACTGGCTGTTGAAGCTGGCATGAAAGCAGCTCTGTATCAAAAGAAAAACAGTGATCCTATATTTTGGGCTTTAGATAAAGCCTTTCATGGCATAAATTGTTGGGGATTTTTAACTGATACTTATGGCTCAACTAAGCCGAGAATAGATTGGTATCCAAAAAATAAATGGCAGAACTTGCACCTTGATAAAATGATTGAGGTTCTCTCAAATGATCAAGAACCAGAGAATCTTACAGGAATAGTAGTAGAGCCAATTTTATGCACGAGCGGAGATATTTATTTACCCTCTAATGACCTCATTAAATTACAAAGTCTTTGTAAAAATAAAAATATAAGCTTTATTGTTGACGAAATCCAGACTGGATTTGGCCCGTCTGGAGAGATGTGGTACTCAGATAGAATAGGTTTGGATTACGATATATTAATTTTTGGCAAAAAATCTCAAATAATGGGAATCAATGCCTCTGAATCTTACAGTGAGGCATTCCAAAGCGACTATCGAATTCTTGAAGTAACTTTTGATGGAGATCTTGTAGATGCAATAAGATCTGACTACATTCTACAGGCTTATGAACGTGATGACCTTTTAAAAAAGGCTATTAACAGAGAGACTGAAATAAAGGGCCTATTAGGTCCAATCTTAAAAAATTTTAGAGCTGTTGGTAATTTATGGGCTTTTGATTTTGACACTCCTCAAGAAAGAGATATTTTTTGTTCCGATTGCTTTAACAAGAGATTGCTTGTCAATAAAGGTGGATTGTCCTCAGTAAGAATGAGGCCAAATTTAGCAGTTACTGATAGTGAAATTGAAGATATGTATAGAATTATTAAGAGCGTAATCTAAAAAGGCTCAATGTCGACAAGTCATTACATAAATAATTTTAATTTAATTGGTAGTCTATGGACCTATGTGTCCAAAAGAAGAAAGTGGCAATTTGTGATTTGTTTTTTACTAATGGTAATAGCAGGTCTATTGGAAGTTGTGAGTCTCAGCGCAGTAATCCCCTTTATAGCTATATTAACAAATCCAGAGGAAATCTTAGAAATTGAAGTTATCGATTATTTTGCCAACTATTATGGGATTTTAGAACCTCAAGCCTTGGTGTTTCCCATCACTGCTATATTCGTTTTACTTGCTGTTATATCAGGTATTTTTAGAATATTTGTATTGTATGTAACAACTAAAATCTCATATCTTACAGGTCACGATTTATCTTCAGATGTTTATTGGAAGACCTTGCATCAACCTTATACAGCACACACAGAAAGAAGCAGCAGCGAAATCCTAAGTGCCATAACAATCAAGGTTGCAGGAGTTGTAGCCACTTTTATGACTTTTCTCACTTTAGCAAACTCTGTGATATTGTCAGGAATGATTCTCATAACATTGTTTGTTATAAATCCTATTATCTCTAGCATCGTGATCATTTCATTTTCAGTATTCTATTTAATGTCATCTTTTTTAAGTTCTAATAAGTTGATAACTAACAGTTTAGTGATTGCACAAAATCAAGATAAGGTTGTGAAGAACCTCCAGGAGGGCTTAGGAGGTATCCGTGATGTTTTACTAGATAACTCTCAAGATTATTTTACTCAAGATTTTAGAACTCATGACAAGGTGCTTAAAAATGCTCAATCAATTAATTATTTCTTAAGTCAAACTCCAAAGTTTATTATCGAAACAATTGCAATATGTTTGATAGCTATTCTGGCTTACTATTTCAGCTCAGATTCTTCAGGTGTGATCAGCTTCTTACCAACAATGGCTGCAATGGCTGTTGCTGCTCAGAGACTTTTACCCGCAGCACAACAAGGATATAACGCCTATACATCTATCGTTGGTTCACACAGCTCACTTCTGGATGTTCTGGAGCTCCTCAAACAAGACGTGTTGATTCCCCAAAAAGCAGACAATCAGTCTGCTTTTGAGTTTAAAGAAAGTATTGAATTCAAAAATATTTCCTATAATTATCCAAGTTCAGATCACAAGGTATTAGATGGTATAAACTTCAAGATTCTTAAAGGAGAGATTATAGGAATTATTGGAGAGACTGGTTCAGGTAAGAGCACTTTGATGGACTGTATTATGGGCTTATTGTATCCAACAAGTGGTGAAATTTTGGTTGATGGTAAGAAGCTGGATAAAAATAACCTCCAATCTTGGATGAAAAATATTGCTCACGTTTCCCAGACTGTTTTTTTGACTGATGCTTCCTATAAAGAAAATATAGCTTTTGGTGAAAAGAAGGACAATATTGATATCAGGAGAGTGGAAGAAGCTGCAAATTTCGCACAGATTCACGATTTTATCTCAGCTCAAGGGCTTGGCTATAATACAGAAGTCGGTGAGTTGGGAAAGAAAATTTCTGGAGGCCAGAAGCAAAGGATAGGTATTGCTAGAGCTCTATATAAATCTTGCAGTATTTTAGTTCTCGATGAGTCTACAAGCGCACTAGATAATTTAACTGAAGAGAAAATTCTAAAAGTAATTGAAGGCTTAGATCAAGATAGAACTATTTTTATGATAGCGCATAGACTCACTACCCTTAAATGTGCAAACCGTATCTTTGAATTGAAAAATGGTAGGATAGTTAAGGAATTATCCTTTCAAGAATTAATGAGCAGGGATCAGAGAAAATGAAAATTTTAGTTACAGGTTCAGAAGGGTTTATAGGCTCTCATCTAACTGAAACTCTTTTAAAGAAGGGTTATAAAGTTAGGGCTTTTGTGTTGTACAACTCCTTCAATTCCTGGGGTTGGCTAGAGGATCTTCCAGAAGAAATCAAGAAAAACCTAGAGGTTTTTATGGGAGATATAAGAGATCCTAACGGTGTAAGAGAGGCCCTCAAAGGTTGTGATACCGTTTTGCACTTGGCAGCATTAATAGCAATTCCTTTCTCTTATCATTCACCGGATAGCTATGTGGACACAAATATAAAAGGTACTCTGAATGTTGTTCAAGCTGCAAAAGAATTTGGTGCTAAGGTAGTTCATACCTCAACCAGTGAGGTTTATGGTTCAGCAAATTATATACCAATAGATGAAACTCACCCTCTAAAAGGACAGTCACCTTACTCTGCTAGTAAAATTGGTGCTGACCAGATTGCAATGTCGTTCTTCAACTCATTCGATACGAAAGTTTCAATAATAAGACCTTTTAATACCTATGGCCCTAGACAATCTGCTAGAGCGGTTATTCCAACAATAATTACTCAAATATTGAATGGTGAAAACAAGATAAAGCTGGGTTCTATTCATCCTACAAGAGATTTTACATACGTAGAGGATACTGTTTCTGGGTTCTTAGCAGCATTAAACACCGATGAAGGTATAGGTGAAGTTATCAATCTTGGTAGTGGTTTCGAAATTTCTATTGAAGATACAGTCAAAACAATTGCTAAACTTTGTGAGGTTGAAATTGAGATTATTTCTGATGATGCGCGCTTAAGACCCGAGAAAAGTGAAGTAGATAGACTGTTTGCCGATAATACCAAAGCTAAAAAAGTTCTTAAT
>QCQA01000019.1 GCA_003212335.1 SAR86 cluster bacterium AG-447-A08 | reverse complement strand
ACTAATAGGATCCGAATCAGATTTAGATCTCGCGAACAAATGTTCTGAGACCCTAGATTCATTATCAATAACTAATTCTATTCAAGTTTTATCTGCCCACAGAACACCTGGCCTACTAGAAACTCATATCAGAGAGTGTGAATCAGGGGGAACAAAAGTTTTCATTGCTATGGCCGGATTGGCTGCACATTTAGCAGGAGCAGTGGCTTCCAAAACAGTTCTACCGGTAATAGGAGTGCCTGGGGATGGCGGTCCTCTAAGTGGAATGGATGCCCTTTTATCGACAGTGCAAATGCCTAAAGGCATTCCTGTTGCTACAGTTGCCATAGGTTCAGCAGGTGCAATTAACTCTGCTTACTTGGCAGCACAAATGTTGGGAATAGAATCAGAAGAAACAAGATCAGCCTTATTAAAGGTAAGAGAAGATGGAGTTGAGGCCATAAAAGAGTCTAATAAAAAGCTAGCTGACTCATAGCTAATGAGCTCTCTTGCCTCTGTGCTTGAACATCTAAAGTCCGGAGGAGTAATAGCTTATCCAACAGAAGGAGTTTGGGGATTCGGTTGTGATCCAAACAACCAGGATGCAATCAATAATCTTTTAGCTATAAAAGAAAGATCTTATGAAAAGGGCCTTATATTGATAGGCTCTAAATTTGAACAATTCTTCCAATACTCCCACGCAGAAGAGTATAAGGATAAGTTAATGACAAAATGGCCCGGACCACACACTTGGCTTGTTCCTTCAAAACATAGCTTGAGTAATCTAATAAGAGGTAACCACGATAAAGTAGCTTTAAGATTAAGTAGTCATGAGACAGTATGTAAACTTTGTGACTCTTTTGAGGGGCCCCTGGTTTCTACATCAGCTAATAAAGAAGGCATGCCCACTCTAACCAGCCCAGATGAAATCTTGCAAAGCTTTCCTAGCGTCAAAGTTATGGAAGGCAAGCTCGGTGGACATAACAAACCAACAACCATTCAAGACGTGGTTACAGATATAATTTTGAGATAATCATGTCATCTAAAAGAAAATTCGCTGTCATTGGAAATCCTATTGACCATTCTTTGTCTCCAAAGATACACAAACTTTTTGCTAAAGAATTAGGACAAGACATAACTTATGAGGCGATTAAGGTTGAAAAAGAAGTTTTTGAGTCTAGAGTAAATAGACTTTTTGAGGAGGGATATGAGGGTTTGAATGTAACCCTGCCCCTTAAGGAACTTGCTTTCGATTATGCTGATACATTGTCTGAAGATTCAAAAGCATGTGGTTCCGTAAATACTCTTTGGAAAGATGGATCGAAAGTTTTTGCTGACACAACAGACGGAAGAGGGCTTGTTAGAGATTTGACAGAAAAGGGTATAGATCTCAAAGACAAAGAGATAATAATTTTGGGTGCTGGAGGATCAGCAAGAGCAATAATCGCTAGTTTACTGAGACAGGACCCGGCCAGAATAACTATAGGAAACAGGACACGTTCTAAAGCTGAAGCTTTGGCCAATCAATTTTCTTCTCCCACTAACCAGATAAAAGTAGTAGATTTGTCTCAAGATCTTAATTTCGTACCCGATCTCATTGTAAATTCAACATCAGCGGGTGTTTTAAAAGAAAATGTCGAATTTCCTAAAAATCTTTTTTCTAAACAAGCTCAGGTTTACGACCTGTCATATTCTGAATTTCATACGCCTTTTATGGAACTAGCAATGCAATCTGGTGCAGAAATATGCTACGACGGAATAGGTATGCTGATTCATCAGGCAGCATTGAGTTTTGAGATCTGGACAGGACAAACCCCTTCAATAAATTTTGATAAAAAAGACCTTTTGTAGTGCTATTTTTTTAGGAAAATTTCCTTTAATTTGTTTGCTCATAAACTATTGTTTGAGCTATCTGATTGGTTTAAAATACGCGCGCTGTTCCGTCGCCCACCTTAAAAATAAATATATAAAATTTAATGGCTTATATTAAAAAAGTTTTCACAAAGTTAACCTTTGTAATTCCGGTTCTTTTTTCATCTCTAGTTTTCTCTGAAGCTTCAGACTACAACATGCCTGTTGGGGTGACTGATGTAAGTGAGAGCATTTTTGAGCTACACATGATCATTTTCTGGATTTGTGTCGTTATTGGAGTAATTGTTTTTTCTATAATGTTTTGGTCTTTATGGAAATATAGAAAATCCAAAGGCGCTGTTGCTGCAGATTTTGACGATAACTTTTGGCTAGAAATAGGATGGACTGTAGCTGCGACTCTCGTTCTTGTTTGGATGGCTGTTCCTTCTACTCAAGTTATGGTCGAGGCTTATGATGATGCAGAAGGGGAGATCAATATATTAATTACTGGGCATCAATGGAAATGGCACTACGAGTATTTAGAAGATGAAGTAGGTTTCTTTAGTAATCTAGCTACTAGTCAGGAGCAAATAGACGGAGACGTTCCTAAGGGTGAGTTTTACTTAAGAGAGGTTGATGAGCCATTAGTAATCCCAACCAATACAAGAGTAAGATTTTTGATTACCGGTAATGATGTTATACATTCATGGTGGGTACCTGATTTTGCTGTCAAACAAGACGCTATTCCTGGCTTCATCAATACAGCCTGGACAAACGTGCCTGAGCCAGGAATTTTTAGAGGAGCTTGTACGGAACTGTGCGGCATAAAGCATGCTTTTATGCCTGTAGTCGTTAGGGCGGTTGAGCGAGAAGAGTTCGATGCCTTTATAGCTGAGAAAGTTGCACTAGCTGAAGAAGAAAGACTTCTCACATCTAAGGTTTGGACAAAAGAAGAGTTAATGGCCAGAGGAGAGGGTTTTTATGCAACCAATTGCTCCGCTTGTCATCAGGCAAACGGACAAGGAGTGCCACCTGTATTCCCTGCACTAGTGGGAAGCCAAATAGCCCTGTCTGATAGCGCCAGACATATAGAGATTCTAATGGAAGGTGTTCAGGGATCTGCCATGGCAGCATTTGGAGACTCTTACAGCGAAGTTGATATAGCTTCGGTCATAACTTACACAAGACAAGCGTGGTCGAATGGAGAAAATGGTGATGGCGTAATCGTCACTCCCCAAGACATAGTCGCATACAAAAATAGAATAGATTTATAAAAGGAAGTAAAACATGAGCACAGTAGTTGAATCACACGATCACGGACATCACGGCCCAGCTAAAGGCCTTTCTCGTTGGCTTTTTACAACTAATCATAAAGATATAGGCACACTCTATCTATGGTTTAGTTTTATCATGCTCTTTATAGGCGGCGCCATGGCGATGGTCATAAGAGCTGAGCTTTTTCAGCCGGGACTACAGATAGTTCAGCCTGAGTTTTTTAACCAGATGACCACCAATCATGGTCTCATAATGGTTTTTGGGGTAATAATGCCCGCTTTTGTCGGATTGGCTAATTGGATGTTACCTATGCAAATAGGAGCTCCTGATATGGCCCTACCTAGGCTAAATAATCTTAGTTTTTGGTTGTTACCAATGGCTTTTGGTATTTTGATATCTACATTATTCATGCCTGAAGGCGGACCTAATTTTGGTTGGACATTCTACGCACCCCTATCTACTACTTATGCACCATCTACGGTTAATTTCTTCATATTTTCCGTTCATGTAATGGGTGTGTCATCAATTCTTGGATCTATAAATATTATTACTACCATCTTTAATATGAGAGCTCCGGGTATGACTTTGATGAAAATGCCTTTATTTGTATGGAGCTGGTTAATAACTGCTTATCTCCTTATTGCTGTAATGCCTGTTTTAGCTGGCGTTGTAACTATGATGCTAATGGACATCAATTTTGGTACCAGTTTCTTTAATGCGGCCGGTGGTGGAGACCCAGTATTATTCCAGCATGTTTTTTGGTTCTTCGGACATCCAGAGGTTTACATTATGATCCTACCCGCTTTTGGAATTGTCTCTCATATTATTGAGACCTTCTCCAGAAAGCCAATTTTTGGATACTCTTCTATGGTTTATGCTATGGCATCGATCGCGATTTTATCTTTTGTTGTCTGGGCTCATCACATGTTCACTGTTGGAATGCCTCTCGCGGGAGAATTGTTCTTTATGTACTCGACCATGTTGATAGCCATACCAACTGGAGTGAAGGTGTTCAATTGGGTAGCAACAATGTTTAGAGGCTCTATAACTTTTGAAACTCCAATGCTATTCTCGATTGCCTTTGTAGCTCTTTTCACAATTGGAGGCTTCTCAGGACTAATGCTTGCAATCGTTCCTGCAGACTTCCAATATCATGACACTTATTTTGTAGTGGCTCACTTTCACTACGTTCTAGTTCCAGGAGCGCTTTTTGGAATAATTGCTGGAGCTTATTATTGGTTGCCCAAATGGACAGGAAATATGTATGACGAGACCTTAGGTAAGCTACATTTCTGGCTCACATTCATATCAGTAAATGTTACATTCTTCCCTATGCACTTTGTAGGATTAGCTGGAATGCCTAGAAGGTATCCAGATTACGCACTTCAATTTGCTGACTTCAATGCATTGATAAGCGTAGGTGCATTCATGTTTGGATTAACTCAGCTTTTATTCTTATTCATAGTCATTAAGACAATAAGATCAGGTAAACAAGCAAAACCCGAGGTATGGGAAGGTGCTGGTGATTTAGGTCTAGAGTGGACTTTGAGTTCGCCTCCACCTTATCACTCATTTACAGTTCAACCACAAGTAAAGTAGTTTGGAAGCTAAGAGAACACTAAGAAATTTAGTCGGCATAGTTGTCGGAATGTTCGCTTTTGGGTGGTTGCTCGTACCTATGTACGATGTCTTTTGTGAGATAACAGGTTTGAATGGAAAGGTAACAGGACCAAGCTCACTTAGTAGCGAATCTTTGGCCATAACTGAACAAAGGGAATTACTTGTTCAGTTTATGACTCACAACAATGAGTCAATGCCGTGGTTCTTCGACTCAGAGAAATCTCAAATGAGAGTCATAACAGGAAATCAATATGAGGCTACTTTTGTATTTCATAATACAACTGGCAGGGAAATGGTTGGTCAGGTAATTCCTAGCGTCTCACCTGGAAGGGGGGCTGAATACTTTCATAAAACAGAATGTTTTTGTTTTGAAAGGCAAGTTCTAGCTGCAGGTGAAAGAATAGAGTTGCCAGTAAGGTTTATAATTGACCCTGCACTACCGGAAGAAATAGGATCATTGAGTCTAGGTTATACTTTATTTGATATTACAGACAGAGTGCAGCCTGAGAAAGAATTAGCTAATTTATAAAAGGGGAGAAAATGTCACAACAAGCTTATTACGTACCTGAGTCTAGTAAATTGCCTTTTGCTATGGCAATAACACTTTTGGTATTTATTATTGGAGCTGCCAACACAGTAATAGACCTTGGGAAGGACACTAACTCCTACCTCATTTTAATTGCTTCCATGATTATGATGTGGGTGACCATGTATTTTTGGTTTAAGCAGGTTATTCAAGAAAACCATGCTGGCTTAAATAACCCAATGCTTAAAGACTCGTATGTTTATGGCATGGCATGGTTTATTTTCTCTGAAGTTATGTTCTTCTTTGCATTCTTCTTTGCACTGGCTTATATCAGAAACTTTGCAGTGCCTTGGCTTGGTGGAGAAGGCGAAAAAGCAATTACAAACATGCTCTGGCCCGGTTTTGAAGCCAATTGGCCATTGATGATTACTCCGGATCAGGCAGTATTTGCAGGACCTGAAAAAGATATGTCTTTGAGTACTGCATATGCGGCTGGTGGTTTAGGTGGCGTTTTGGGTTGGTTGCCGCTATGGAATACAGTCCTATTATTAACTTCAAGCTTAACAGTTCATATAGCCCATTTAGGACTTAAAAATGGTAACAGGAAACAATTCAATCTTTGGTTGGGAGCTACATTAGTCCTTGGATATGCTTTCGTAGTAGTCCAGGGTGTTGAGTACTATGAGGCTTACACACATTATGGCTTAACCCTTCAGACAGGTATCTACGGAACTACTTTCTTTATGTTGACGGGTTTTCATGGTTTCCATGTTTGCTTGGGAGCTATCATTCTTACAATCATGCTATTTAGAAGTCTCAAAGGACACTTTAGTGCAGATGATCATTTCGGTTTTGAAGCCGGATCATGGTATTGGCACTTTGTTGATGTTGTTTGGGTCTGTTTAGTAGCTTTTGTATACGTAATGTAACTGGACTATACGCCAGGACCAATTTGACCAGTTACAAAACCATAAACTAGAGTTATAAAAAGAACGACCGCGATAGAGACTCTGACGCCCAAACTATGAACGGTTCTTTTAGAAGAACCACCGTCTTTTATGAGGAAGAAGGCTCCTCTGAAAAGACTAATTAACATAGCCACGATAAGAAATAGTATAAAGTATTTAATCATCTTGAAAGGCTGAGAAGTATACACTTAGGTAGATAAAAAAAATATGAGTAAATTTAGCCCTGGAAAGCTTATGACTGCTTTTTTTGTATTTTTTTTCCCTATTCTTATATATCTAGGATCTTGGCAAGTCATTAGAGGCTTAGAGAAAAAGGATATAGTCGATCAACATTATCAGAATAAATCCCTTCCAGTTATAAATGAAAGTGACATGCCACTTATTGAAGAAGATAAATTAACTTACAGGACGATAAATCTTCAAGGAGAATTTGGACCTGAATCTTATTTACTTGACAACAGGCTATACAGACAAGAGGCAGGTTATGAAGTGTTTACAACTTTCGAGACTTCAGAGAATCGCTTATTTCTGGTCAATCGAGGTTGGATATCTAAGGAGAACTTTGATTACGAAGCTGATATAAAAAACGAAGGTAGCGGAATTTCGATACAAGGCGTCCTCTCACCTTTTACTAGATTTGGACTAAATCTAACTGATGAGAGTTATGAATCGGGCTGGCCCAAACTTGTTCAACAAATAGACTACGAGGCTACTGTAAGAGATCTGGGGTTCGATATAAATAGCTTTGTATTACAACTCTCCGCAGGATCAGTAGGTGCTTTAGAGCCAATCTGGAAGCCTGTAGACCTGAAACCTTCAAGACATTATGGTTATGCACTTCAATGGTTTGGACTGGCGGCAGTTTTAATAAGTTCTTTTTTTTACTACGGATTTAAAAAGGATTAAATATGAAAATTAGCAAACAAAACTCTGGAAGAGTAATAGCATCTCTAATATTTTTAACTCCAATTATAGTTTTAATATCAAGCTCAGCCCTTTTTTACAGTGGATATACTCCGGATGGAACCGTAAATAAAGGCACTTTATTATCTGAGCCTATACAGCTAAGCGAATTAAGATTGGAAGTTAAGTCAGGGCCTTTACAAGACGAGTTCCCAGGGAAATGGTCTATTGTTCAATTTGTTTCTGGAGATTGTCAGGAAAAATGTTGGGAAACTTTATACTCGTCTAGACAAATTAATATAAGGCTAGCTAAGGATAGTAGTAGAGTTGTGAGATATTTAATTAATATCGGTAAAAACAATCTATCAACTGAGTCTGCAGAAATAATCTCAGAAGAATATCCATTACTAAATATTGGAAATATAGAATCTAATTTTGTGCCCGCACCCATATCTGAGAGATTAAAAGACTCTCCCTACATTTTATTTGATCCACTAGGTAACGGGATTCTTATCTATGATTCAAGTTTACCAAGCGGTGAGTTACTTAAAGATATTAAGAAAGTTCTTCAAAACTCAAAAATAGGATAAGCATGGAACGCATAAAAACACTTTCACTTTGGTCGGGTCTTCTAGGTTTTGTGGTTGTTGCCTTAGGGGCGTGGACTAGGCTTGCAGATGCAGGTCTCGGATGTCCGGATTGGCCAGGCTGTTACGGTTTTGTAACTATCCCAGTTAGTCCAGAAGAAATTGATCTGGCTAATTCTAAATTTCCAGATACACCATATGAGGTTGCTAAAGCTATCCCAGAAGTTGTTCATAGATACTTTGCAGCTGCACTGGGCTTCATGATACTTTGCATCGCTTTCTTGGCATTCCGATACAAAGATCTACCATCAGATGTAAGGAGATTAAGCTTCTTTTTAATTGCTTGGGTCATTATGCAAGGAACCTTCGGATATTGGACAGTAAGTCTTAAATTATGGCCTCAAGTTGTTACCACTCACCTAATGTCAGGCTTTTTAACAACAGGTCTTTTGTGGCTGTTGTATTTCAAAACAAAAGACCACTTAGAAGACAGGACTAGCTGGAATTTCGAAAAAACAACAAAGAAATTTCTAACTGTTTCAATTGTACTGGTAGCTATCCAGATATTCTTAGGAGCATGGACCAGCACAAACTACGCTTCATACTCCTGTACAGACTTTCCTTTGTGCCAAGGTCAAATTCTCCCAGAAGCTAATTTCAAAAAGGGCTTCGATTTTTTTCAAAGCATAGGGCCAAACTATTTAGGTGGCCAGCTCGATCATGAATCTAGAGTGGCTATACACTTAACTCATAGGTTTGGTGCCGTCATCGTTACTGCTTTTCTTCTGTTCATGAGCTATCACTTATATATACGCAATTTTGTTTTGCTTGCGAGCGGATTGGTTGCCTTTCTAACTCTTCAAGTCTTACTTGGTATATCAAATGTAATATTTGCATTACCATTATTAATAGCTGTTGGTCATAACTTAGGTGGGTTATTATTAATAACCTATCTGGGAGTTTTAAGGCTGAGAGAAAAGTAATTAATGACCGCAGTTTTATCAAATTGGAGAGGTTATCTCGAGCTTACAAAGCCCGGGGTACAAGCACTTTTATTCGTATCATGTGCTAGCGGAATGCTAATTGGTTCAAACTTCAACCCACCTGTTGAAGTATTCTTTTTTGGTTTAATTGGTATAAGTTTTCTTGCTGCTTCTTCGGCCGTTATTAACCATTTTTTTGATCAACAAATAGATGCGAAAATGAATAGGACCTCTGAAAGGCCATTGGTCGTCGGTAAGATTTCAGATCAGCAAGCAATAATATTTTCAATCCTGCTATACCTTTCTGGCTCCTGGATGCTTTTGTTCTTCACTAACTTTTTAACTTGGCTGTTAACTACTCTGACCTTTATATTTTATGGCTTTATTTATACTAAATATCTTAAGTTCATGACCAGTCAGAATATAGTTATTGGTGGGCTTGCTGGTGCTATGCCGCCACTACTTGGATGGTCTGCCATAACAAATACCATAGAGCCAAATGCTCTTCTCTTAGTTTTGATTATCATGGTTTGGACTCCACCACATTTTTGGGCATTGGCAATACATCGAGTTGATGATTATGCTGACGCAGCAGTACCTATGTTACCTGTTCAAAAAGGTGTTCCTTTCACTAAACAGCATATTCTTCTCTATACTTTCCTATTATTAGCCTGCACCATGCTTCCTTATGCTGTTCAGATGTTTGGAGAGATATACCTTGTATCTGCATTGGTTCTTGGGCTCATATTTCTTTTTTACTCTTACAGGCTATATACAGACGAGAGTAACGCTTCGGCAATGCCAACTTTCGCTTACTCCATAATTTATCTAGCTCTATTATTTGCAGCGATGCTCATAGACCATTTCGTCTATTTATGAATAGAGGTATCTTTATGACAGTAGGGGCATGTCTGGGCTTTATGTCCTTGATAATGGCTTTATTTCTCTCAAGATTTTACACACCTAGAGAGCTAACTCTGGATGAATACAAAACACTTGGTGCTTACTTTATAGATCCGCCTAGACAGTTAGCAGAATTTAAGTTGATAGATGATTCAAGCGAGGTCTTTTTGCCAGAAGCGTTCGCTGGCAAATGGAACATCTTGTTTTTTGGTTTCACTTATTGCCCGGATATATGTCCTTTAACTGTGAAGCAAATGTCTGACGTGAAAAAATCTTTGGGAGAATATTCAGATAATCTCAGGTTTTTCTTGGTCTCAGTTGACCCTGATCGAGACCAACCAGAAAATTTACGAGTTTATCTAGATAATTTTGATAAAAATTTTAAAGGTCTTACTGGAGAAATAGACCAAATATATAAATTTTCTACTCAAGTTAATGCACCTTTTTTTCCAGTAGTTAATAGTCCCGAGCCAAACTACACTGTTGATCACTCAGGTAGTCTTATATTAATAAGCCCAGAAGCTAAATATGCTGGATTCTTCAGGGCTCCACATGACACCGATAAAATAACTAAAGCCCTTGCTTCTCTTCTAAATTAAACTAATATTGCATTTTTCTATGAGGATCAATCAACGCAAATTCGCCATATTATTGAGCTTACTATACTCGGTAGCGATTTCTTCTGATCCGATTTTTCATTCCTTAGATTCAGAACATCATGACATTATTGAGATTCACGAATCTTTGGATTGCCAAGTTTGTGAAACCGAATCATTTAAAGCTTATGACCTTCAAACACTTGAAGAATATGCTTTAGTTTCTAAAAAATTACCTACCCAAGATGGAACTGTTGAATCCAACTCTATCTATGGCTTTAGCGCGAGGGCACCACCAAACTCCTAAATTTTTTTAAAAATTTTTTTAATTAAATATAGGAGAAAACATGAAAGTTTACTTTTATGCGCTCATGGCGATGAGCTTAATAAGTACGCACACATATTCTGATGAGCCAGCTGATTCTACATCTAATGAAGCAGAAGAAGTTGTTGTTACATCATCAATATTAAATCCTTCAAGAATAATAAACCCACTATATGTAATTGACGGGGATGAAATTGAAGATAATGCAACCACTTCTTTAGGAGAAGCCGTAGATAGTTACCTGGGAGTTTCTATAGCGGACTTTGGTGCTGCGGTAGGACAACCAATCATAAGAGGAATGTCAGGTCCTAGAGTTAAAGTTCTAAAAAATGGTTTGGTCAATAGGGATGTGTCTGGATTAGGTGCTGATCATTTGAACGATATAGACCTTAATGATCTTGAGCAAGTCGAGATCATAAAAGGACCTTCTTCACTTCTTTATGCTAATGGAACGAGCGGAGGAATAATTAATGTAGTTGATAATTGTATAGCTCCAGAAGATTTTTCTAAGCAGGAATTCATAGCGGGTCTTGAAACACAGTCTGTGAATGATGGAGATTCACAATACTTCAACTTCAAAGATAATTTAGGTGGATTTAACGTAAACGCTGGATATAAAAAGTCAGAATTTGGAAATTTTGATATACCTGATGGTGCAATTATCCACGAAGAAGATCATGACGACCATGAGAGCGAAGAAGAGCTTTCTTATGTAGAAAACTCAGATTTAGAAATCGAATCTACTAAGTTTGGTATTTCTAGAGCAGGAGAATGGGGTTATTTCGGTGTTTCTATAGATAACCACGAAAGCATGTACGGCATTCCATACCATGGCGAACATGCTGATGAAGACGGCCATGACGATCACGATGATCATGGAGATGATGATCACGATGATCATGGAGATGATGATCACGATGATCATGGAGATGAACACGAAGGCGAGAGGATTTTCTCTACCACTGATCAGGAGTCTTTTACTATTAAGGGACAATACAACCTAATGGGCAATTTGGTTAAGTCGGTTACATACAACTACAGAGATACTGACTATGAACTAGTTGAAGCACACGCTGAAGAAGAAGGTCATGACGATCATGATGATCACGGAGATGAACATGCACCTACTATTTTTGCTAATGACGCGACAGAATACGGGGCTATATTTGATTTATCAAATGATAACTTTATTCAAAAGATAGCTTTCAATTTTGTAGATGAAGATTCATCTATTGTGGGCGAAGAGTCATTTATGAATCCTGCCAACAATGAAGAGTTCACATTAGGATACTTTGTTAGTGCTGATTTAGATGCCTTTTATTTAGATGCAGGTTTCAGAATAGATCAAATAGAAAGAACGGGTAGCATTACAGATGATGATCACGGAGATATTGATTACTACAATATAGATGATGATACTAATAGCTTTGCCCTCACTATTGGAAGGGATCTGAGTGATTCACTTGATGTGAATGTAGGTTTTGCAAGTGTAGAAAGGCTTCCTTCAGTTATTGAGCTATTCATGAACGGGCCTCACTTGGCAACAGGAAGACTTGAAACAGGGAACCCAAATCTAAAAAGTGAGACATCAAATAACTTTGATATAACTTTTAATTACGACAATGGTGATTTCTATGCAATGGCTAGTTT
>QCQA01000018.1 GCA_003212335.1 SAR86 cluster bacterium AG-447-A08 | reverse complement strand
ATGGCTGCAGGGGTAACTCCGGGAAGTCTCGATGCGCGCGCAAGACTTTCAGGTTTTGCTTCTGACAACTTTTGCTTTACCTCGTTGGAAAGCCCTACAACACCTTCATAATCTAAGGTTTGGGGTATGGGTGTGTTTTCGTTTCTTTGAAGTCTTTCTATGTCTATTTTTTGTCTTTTTATATAACCTTCATATTTAACGTGTGCCTCTACCTCGTCCACGGCGTTTGATGGTAACAATTCTTTGCCCCGAGGAAGGTAAGAATGAAAAACCCTGGGGCGTTTTAATATTTCGTACAGGCTGGTGTTGGTTGAGATCTTCTCTCCAGACAGCTCTTCTACCTTTTTTGCTTCTTTTGAGTTGGGTTTAAGTTTCTCTTCCTTTAGGCGTATGATCTCTTTGGTTGTTGATTGCTTCTTGTCCAGAAAACTTTCCCAAAGAAGGTCGGGGACTATTCCAAGGTTTCGGCCTTTTTCTGTTAAGCGCATATCGGCATTATCCTCCCGAAGAATTAGCCTATATTCAGCTCTGCTAGTGAACATTCTGTAGGGTTCTTTTGTCCCAAGGCTTACCAAATCATCTATTAAGACACCTATGTAGGCTTCATCTCTTCTAAGCTCAAATGTTCCTTCTTGTTTTGTTCTCATAGATGCGTTGATTCCCGCCATAATTCCTTGGGCTGCGGCCTCCTCGTACCCTGTTGTTCCGTTAATCTGGCCAGCAAAATAGAGGCCTGATATTGCCTTGGTTTCGAGTGTGTGCTTTAGACCGGTGGGGTCAAAATAGTCGTACTCTATCGCGTATCCAGGTCTGACTATTTCAGCATTCTCAAATCCCTTAATAGATTCTATCAAGGCTTTCTGGGCTTTAAATGGGAGGCTTGTTGATATTCCATTAGGGTAGATCAGGTCAGAGTTCAAACCCTCTGGTTCGGCAAATATCTGGTGTGAATCTCTTTCAGAAAACCTCATTACCTTGTCCTCAATTGAAGGACAATAACGAGGACCGACCCCCTCTATCACTCCAGAATACATAGGTGATTCATCAAGATGGTTCAAAATAATTTCGTGAGTGTTTTTGTTTGTGCGGGTCATAAAACAATCTAACTGTCTTGGCCTGTCCCTTTCTTTTGAAATATAAGATAAAAGAGGGGTTGGGGTGTCTCCAGGTTGTGGTGTTAAAAGCGACCAATCAATAGAGTTTTTGTTTAGCCTGGGGGGAGTTCCTGTCTTCAATCTACCCACTTTAAGGTTCAAGCTTCTTAGTTTAGAGGCCAACATGTCACTAGATGGGTCTCCCACTCTTCCTCCGGGGGACTGTTCAAGGCCTGTATGCATCACCCCTCCAAGAAATGTGCCGGTAGTTAGAATTATTGTCTTTCCAAATATCTCAACCCCATCTTCGGTGTGAATAGATTTGATGGTTGAGTTTTGAATAGTGACATCTACTACCGATCCTTCTTTTATTGTAAGGTTTTTTGAGTTACTAAGTGCCTGTTGAATAAATGCTTTGTAAAGCTCTCTATCGGTTTGAACTCTTGTAGCTCTAACAGCCTGTCCTTTTGTAGAGTTCAAGACTCGGTAATGAATACCTGCGGAATCTGCCGCCCTCGCCATTAGACCACCTAACGCATCAACCTCTTTTGCTAGGTGGCTTTTGCCTATCCCCCCAATCGCTGGATTACAAGACATCTCGCCTATTTTGTTTTTATCGTGGGTGATTAGTAGTGTATTAACACCAAAACGTGACGCAACATCTGCTGCCTCTACGCCAGCATGTCCTCCCCCTATCACAATTACATCAAACTTATTCACAACCTATAAAAATAAAATGTTATTTTCTCTAAATATGTATTTTATATTAATTTGTTATTATTAGTGATCCGGGTCTCTGTGGATAACCCCATCAAACCTTTGTAGATTCACAAAAAATTTTAAAACAAAACCCTACTAGAAAGATTAATAAATTCTGAGGTCTAGTTTGTATGACTTGTGAACAAAAAATTCTTTACACAAAACAAAAACGTGTGTGCACAGTCTTTGCACAACTACTTACCTATACAAAATTCAGAAAAAATCTCGCCCAACAAATCATCTGAACTCATGGGCCTCAATATATCACCGAGGTGATGGTGTGTAGACCTCAAATTCTCCGCAACCAACTCCAAAGCCTCGCCTTCATTTAAAGACGCAATCGATTCTATTAGCAAATCCGCTGCTAAGCCCAAAGACTCTTCGTGCCTTTTCCTGGAAAGAAAAGTGGTCTCACCACCCTCATCAACACCCAAGCTTGCTGTTATAGCTTTCAACAAGTCTTGAACACCTTGCCCTGTTGTAGACGATACATAAAACTTTCTATTTTCATGGCCGGGTAAGTCTTCTTTAAGGTCGCATTTATTCATAA
Organism: SAR86 cluster bacterium AG-447-A08; assembly: GCA_003212335.1. Classification (GTDB taxonomy): domain Bacteria; phylum Pseudomonadota; class Gammaproteobacteria; order Magnimaribacterales; family Magnimaribacteraceae; genus Magnimaribacter; species Magnimaribacter mokuoloeensis. The sequence goes on along the minus strand of QCQA01000018.1, from coordinate 17,212 downwards.
CAACAATATACTCTCCAAGATCAACATCAAATTCTTTTACATCAGTTACGTCCTGTACTAGCAAGGTTAAATTGGATTCTTTAACAACCCCTAAAGATCTATTAATGCCTTCTTTTTCTATATCAGAATCAGGATTAGATCTAACACCTGCTGTATCAACAAACTCAATAACCACCCCGCCCACATTTACCACCACTCTAACCAGATCCCTGGTGGTGCCCGGCACGTCGGAAGTTATAGCAACATCATTTTTGGCTATCACATTTAGTAAAGTTGACTTGCCTGCATTTGGAGGTCCCACAATTGCTATCGAATAACCTTCTCTGAGCCTGATACCCTCTCTAACACCCGAAAGCAATTCAGACACCTCATCCGAGTAACCTTTGATGTTTAGTTTTATATTATCAAGAAGATTTTTATCAACCTCTTCTTCAGGAAAATCTATATTTGCTTCTACAATAACCCTTGCTTTAACAACCCCATCTATTAGGCGGTTAACCTGTTCTGAGAATCTTCCTGTCAGGGAAGCGTTTGCTGCTAGAACTGCGCTTTTACTTTGAGCGTTGATTAGATCAGACACCGATTCAGCTTGAGCTAAATCTATTTTATTGTTAAGGAAGGCTTTTTTTGTAAATTCCCCCGGTTCTGCAATAGCGGCACCCATCGAAACAGCTTCATCAATAACCATAGCAACTATTGTGGGATTACCATGACAATGAAACTCCACCACATCCTCCCCCGTATAAGAATGAGGAGACTGAAAAAAGACCACCATTCCCGAATCAATCACCTCACCATTTTGTGATGAAATAGTGCACTTTTTGAACTTCCACGGCTCAGAAAGCTCACCACACATTTTTTCTGCAATTGACCTTGAGCCTTCACCAGACATTCTAACAACCGAAATCCCACCCCTACCTGCAGCAGAGGCAGAAGCAATAATTGTCCTTGCGTTCAATTTAAGAAGAAATCGCTTTGCGCGAGTACCACCACTGTTGAAAAATCTGAATTAACATGTTTACCAGCCAATAAAGCACAAGACCAGAAGGGAACCAGGCAAAAATCACCGCAAAAATCAAAGGAAAAAACTTCATCATTTGGGCTTGCATAGGGTCAGCGTTAGGAGGAGTTGGGGTTAATTTCTGTGATAGATACATGCCGGCACCATTCAGTATGGGCAGAACAAAATAAGGGTCCATTGCAGACAGGTCGTCTATCCATAAGAAAAAAGGAGAATGTCTTAGCTCAACAGTTTCAAGCAAAACCCAGTAAAAAGCTAAAAAGAAGGGCATCTGGGCCAACATAGGCAGACAACCCCCAAGAGGATTTACGCCCTCTTTTTTGTAGATTTCCATCATTTCTTGGCTCATTGCTTGTCTATTGTCACCGTGTTTTTCTTGAAGGAGTTGCAACCTAGGCGCAAGTTCACGCATTTTGCCCATAGAAACATAAGCCTTAGCAGAAAGAGGCCAGGTTGCAATTTTCAAGACCACCGTTAAAAATATGATTGCAAGACCCCAGTTGTTAAAAATACTATGACCCAGATCTAACAACCAATACATAGGCTTGCCCAACCACCACAAAAAACCATAATCAACAGTCAAATCAAGATTTTCCTCAATCTCAGCCAACTGTTTCGGCAGCTTAGGACCTACGTATAGTGTATTTTTAGTTGCAGCAGATTCTCCATAGGATATAAGAAAATCCCTTGAAGTATAACCTAGCGAATATCTGCCAGATTTATCGCCATATCTGCCCTGATACAAGTATTCTTCGTTTTGGTCAGGAATCCAGGCAGACAAAAAGTAATGTTGTATAAGCGCAACCCATCCACCAACAGATTTGTTTTGATAAGAAGAATCTCTTATATCATCAAAGTCATATTTTTCGTATGTGTCTTTAGTGGAAGAAAAAACAGGTCCAAGGTAGGTGTACATTAAGCCCCCTTCTTCAACCACAGAGCCATCCCTCTCTATAACAACATAAGGGGTTACCGAAACCTGTTCATCTATAGAGGAACGCACTACATCCTCAACAATAATTTTGTATCCAGTGACAGGTATATCAATTTTTCTTATAAACGACATTCCCTTAGAGGAGCCTTCTAGTGTGTAGACGGTTCCACCACCATCCATCCTTTCTTGAGAAATTTTTGAAAATTCAGGATTCAAGTAACCTTGAGACCTTGTATAAAACCCACTGTTTGCAAAGTAAATATTTTCTCTATTTAAGCCCTCGTCATAAGTTGGACCAAGCACCACAAACGGCTCTTGAGAGTCTTTTGTTTTAGATATTTTGTTAAGCTGTGAAAGCTCAAATCTGCCTGTTACTGGATCCAAATATAGGGACAGGTTTTCATTCTTGATCTCATAATAACTCCTCTCTTCTGACATCACCTCATCTTTTGATTCACCCAGAGAGGAGAGAGGCTCTAGGGGTTGTGATAGTAAGGGCTCACTATCGTTTATAGTATTAATACTTATATCTTCTGAATAAGTCTTGTCATTGCTGGGTGAGTCTACCGGCCACTGTAAAAGCAAGTAATAAAGCGTTATGCCTATGGCTATTATTAGTGAAGTTTTAATTACATCCATGCTTGTCCCTCCTAGGAACATTGTCTATGCCACAACCGCCCCAAGGGTTGCATTTTAATATTCTTTTTAAGGATAAATATCCTCCCCTAAAAAGACCGTGAACCGACAGAGCTTCCACTGCATATTGAGAACACGTTGGATAAAATCTACAGTTTTGTCCCAAGAGCGGGCTGAGAAATTTTTGATAAACCTTTATGAACTTTATTAGCAACCTACTTATCATTATTTTGTTTGAAATTTGTTCCAAATATCCTCTAGATCTTTTTGAAGATCTTTTTCTTTTCCTTTAAGATTTTTCTTAACATACACAACAAAATCTCTTGGAGGCAATTCTAAAACCTTTGAGAGAAAACTTCCTTTTATTTTTCTCTTAATATTGTTTCTGTCTACAGCAAGTTTGGTGTCCTTTTTTCTTATTGCTACACCTATTCTTGCAATGCCGTGTTCATTTGTTTTAGAAAGAACAAGAACGTTCTTAGTAGAATATTTTTTTTCTGGTGAAGAAAAGATTTCCTGGAAGCCCTCTTTAGAGGGTATTGAGCGCTTGGCGGCCATTCTAGACCGTTAGAGATAGTCTCCCCTTTTTTCTTCTATTGCTAAGTACTTTTTTCCCACCCAGGGTAGAGTTTCTTGCACGAAAACCATGTGTCCTTGCTCTTTTTATTCTGCTGGGCTGATAAGTTCTTTTCATAGTGTTTAAAAGGTAATTGGGTTGCGCATGATAGAGTTTTTGTGAAGCTAAAACAAGCAAAATGTTTAAAACAATATATTAACAACTTATCCACAATTAAAATCTGTGCTTATTCTGTGGATAACTTTGTGTATTTATATATAATCAAACTGATGACTGATTTACACTTTTGGGGAGAATGTAAGAAAACTTTAGAGCGAGATTTGCCGGTCGAGGAGTATTCTACATGGATTGCCCCGCTTACACTAGAACAAAATAATGGCTCAAACCCGCTGTCTTATAGCGTTTTGGCCCCAAATAAGTTTATATCTGACTGGGTTGAAGACAATTATGGATCCACCATCAAAGAGAGGCTGTCTGCAATTACTAGCAACAGAGATTTAAATCTTAATTTTGAGATATTCGTAGACTATCACGAGAAGCGGCCCGCAGACGTCGCACCGCAAGAGCCGTTACAGTTTGACGAAATAAACACAACAGCCTCGCCAGGTCCACTAAAAAGCAATCTTATAGAAAACTTTACCTTTAAATCTTTCGTGGAGGGAAAGTCTAATCACATTGCTTTGGCCGCATCCCGGCAAATTGGTGATGGTTTAAAAAATTCTTATAACCCTCTATTTATTTATGGCGGGGTGGGTCTTGGTAAAACTCATTTGATGCATGCAGTAGGAAATGAAATCCTAAGTAAGAATCCATCAAAAAAAATAGCATATGTTCACTCAGAGAAGTTCGTGAGTGATATGGTAAAATCATTACAGTTAGGCGCAATTAATGAATTTAAGCAGTACTATAGATCTCTAGATGCTCTTTTAATAGATGATATCCAGTTTTTTGCAAAGAAAGAACAGTCCCAAGAAGAGCTTTTTCATACTTTTAATTCTCTTCTAGAAAAGGGCAGTCAGATGATTCTAACTTGTGACCGTTACCCAAAAGAAATAGATGGTTTAGAAGACAGACTAAAGTCTAGACTAGGATGGGGCCTGCCAGTTGTAATTGAGCCCCCAGAACTAGAGACACGTGTTGCAATTTTGTTGAGCAAAGCTGAATCAATGAATCATGAGCTTAATGAAGAGTCCGCTTTCTTTATAGCTCAAAAAGTAAGATCTAATGTTAGAGAGCTAGAAGGGGCTTTGAAGAGAGTAATAGCAAATTCAAACTTTACAGGAAGGCCCATAACCGTTGACCTGATAAAAGACTCATTGAAAGATTTGTTGGCCATACAGGCTCGTCAAGTAAGTGTAGAGAATATACAAAAAACCACTGCAGAATATTACAACATTAAGATGAGCGATATTCTCTCCAAAAGAAGAAGCAGATCTGTTGCCAGACCAAGGCAAATGGCCATGTTTTTGGCCAAAGAACTTACGAATTATAGCCTTCCTGAAATCGGTGAGTCTTTTGGGGGCAGAGATCATACAACAGTGATACATGCCTGCAAAAAGATAAATGAACTTAGATCATCAAACCTTGATATAGAGGAGGATTATAGGAAACTTTTAAGGGTTTTGACTATATAATAGCTATATGAAATTCATTGCTGAAAAGTCCCAAATTGTTGATTCACTTCAAAATGCAGCTGCTGTAGCAGAAAGGCGTCAAACCATACCAATTTTAGCCAACTTACGCTTAAAGATTGTTGAAGGAAAGTTAGAAGTAACTGCCACAGATTTAGAGATTCAAATAAAAACCTATTCAGATTTAATAGAAATTCAGGAAGAGGGCGAAACTACTGTATCTGCCAGGAAAATGTCAGAGCTTTGCAGGTCTTTACCAGAAGGAGAGAATGTTAACTTTTCGCTATCTAATGGAAAGTTGACTGTGAGTTCAAGTAACTTTCATGCTGATTTTGCAACAATATCTTCTGATGATTTTCCAGAAATTGAAATTAGCGAGGAACAAGTTCCTGTATCTTTAGAATCTAATGTTTTAAAAAGAATACTATCAAAAACCTCATTCTCTATGGCATCTCAAGATGTCAGATATTACTTGAACGGAATGTTGTTAGAAATAAATGGCAATAAGATAAATGGTGTAGCAACAGATGGCCATAGACTGGCATATTCTTCTGCTGCCACTAGCAATTCTGAAGCCGATATGAGAAATATACTTCCTCGCAAAGCGGTGCTTGAGCTTGCCAAGCTACTTTCAGCTGGTGACGATACAATTAATCTTCTGATAGGTCCTTCGTATGTGGTTATTAGAACAGATAATTTAAGCTTCTCTAGCAAGCTCATTGATGGAAAGTATCCAGATTACGACAAAGTTTTCCCTACAGGTGAGCCGCTACCCTTAGAGATAAGCAAGGAAGTACTTCAATCTGCTTTATCAAGAGCATCTGTCCTATCTAATGAAAAATACAGAGGTGTACGATTTCAGCTCTCTGAGAACAAGCTAAAACTTACAGCAAACAACCCTGAACAAGAGTCTGCCGAAGAGGAACTAGACGTTGTCTATCAAGGTTCGGAATTAGAGGTGGGATTTAATATCGGATATCTCCTTGACGTATTAAATTCAATAGAAACAGAGAAAGTTAAATTCGAATTTTATGGAGAAGATTCTAGTTGCATTATAAAAGAAAGCAATTCAGAAGATGATGTATATGTCATTATGCCTATGAGGCTCTGATGCCGCTTAAAAGGCTCCAGCTAAAGAACTTTCGTTTATTTCAAGATAATCTTTTTACCTTCTCCGACAGGACCAATCTAATTCTTGGAGAAAACGGTTCTGGAAAAACATCTATCCTGGAGTCGATAAGCATCCTTTTTTTAGGGACTTCATTCCGAACAAAAGAAACAAAAGAGTGCATTAATACCAGTAAGAATTCTTTTAGTATTACAGGTAAGGGAACATTAGATAATAAAGAACTTGATCTTTCAGTTAACAATGGACTGAATATAAGAATAAATTCCTACAGAAAGATTGAAGGCGCTCCTGTAAAAAAGGAAGATCTTTATTTCCTGCAGATTGTAATGGCTAAAAATCTTAGAATGATTGATGGCGAGCCAGAAATTAGAAGAGATTACTTTCATGAACTGATGTTTCACGTGAAACCTGCTACAAAAAAACTTTATAATGACTACCAAAGAGCTTTAAAACAGCGAAACAAGTGCCTGAAGCAAAAACTTGCCAAATCTGAATTATCAATATGGAGTCAGAAGCTAGCTGAATTAGGCCTTGAATTGAGTTTGGAGCAGTATAGTTTCTTTCAGTCTTTCAAGAAATATAATATTCAAAGCATAGATGAAATAGTTAAATCCGGAAAATTTAATTTTCTAGACAATTTCAATGTAACCTTTTCTAAAGGGTGGGAAAGGGCTAAAAAGCTTCAAGAGTCTTTTGAGGATTCGCTCGATAAAGACAAGGCAATTGGTTATACATCGAAAGGTCCTCATAGAATGGACATAACCTTCCAAGTAAATAACAAAAAAGCAGCTTCAAATCTTTCCAGAGGACAACTTAAGATATTGATTTTATTGATTTTTTTAATAAATATCAAACTGATAAAGAAAATTACACAAAGGGAAACTTTGTTGATGATTGATGATCTAGGTTCAGAGTTAGACGTAAAGAATTTACGCTCTTTAATTGAGCAGATTATTTTAAGTGAAAACCAAATAGTATTGACCGGTATAGAAGGCGAAGAGATGCATCAATCTATTAAAAAATTGACAAATTTTACGCAGATTAATCTTTGATTTTGTATTAAAATATATAGATGCCGACTAAGAAAAAATCTGCTGCATCGAAAACTACCAAAGCCCCTACAAAAGCTCAAAAAAAAGCTCCAAAAAAAACCAATTCTGATTCTTACGATTCGTCAAGCATAACAGTGCTAAAAGGGCTGGAAGCAGTCAAAAAAAGACCTGGAATGTATATAGGAGACACAGATGATGGAACAGGTCTGCATCATATGGTCTATGAAATTGTAGACAATTCTATTGACGAAGCGCTGGCCGGACATTGCGACGAAATCACAGTTAAAATTATTGCGGATGATTGTGTGTCCGTTTCGGATAATGGAAGAGGCATACCAACCGACATGCATGAAGAAGGCATGTCTGCTGCTGAAGTAATCATGACAAAATTACATGCAGGCGGTAAATTTGACGATAATTCTTACAAAGTGTCTGGTGGTCTGCATGGCGTTGGAGTTTCTGTTGTTAATGCCCTATCAGAGGACCTCAAGCTAACCATTCACAGGGGCGGAAAAATCCATGAACAAGAATACGCTGATGGAGAGCCCAAGGGAAAGTTAAAAGTTACAGGCAAAACAGATAAAACAGGAACAGAAGTAACATTCGTACCATCTCCAACCACCTTCTCAGACATCAATTTCCAATATGACGTTCTCGAAACAAAATTAAGAGAGTTGTCTTACTTGAATGCCGGATTAAAGATAATTCTTATAGATGAAAGAAGCTCTAAGAAAATTGAATTTTTTCACAAAGGCGGCTTGGCTGAATTTGTAACTTTCCTAAACACAAAAAGAACAACCGTTAATTCAGTTTTTCATTTTGTAAAAGAAGCTGCCGAAGGAATAACAATAGAAGTCTCCCTTCAATGGAATGACGGTTACCAAGAAAATATTCAATGTTATACAAATAATATTAAACAGCGAGACGGAGGGACTCACCTTGTTGGGTTTAGAACCGCTCTTACACGCACACTGAATAACTATATGGAAAAGGAGGGTATGAACAAAGAAAAGGTTTCTACCTCCGGCGATGACGCCAGAGAAGGATTGGTTGCGGTTGTCTCGGTAAAGGTTCCTGATCCTAAATTTTCTTCTCAGACAAAAGATAAACTTGTTTCTTCCGAGGTTAGGCCGGCTGTGGAGCAAGAAACCTATAAAGCTCTAACAGAATATCTATTAGAAAATCCTGCCGAAGCTAAGTTGATAGCTACAAAAATTATTGAAGCAGCAAGAGCCAGAGAGGCCGCAAGAAAAGCTAGAGAACTTACAAGAAGAAAGGGAGTGTTTGAAGGAGGAGGATTGCCAGGTAAGCTGTCAGACTGCCAAGAGAAAGATCCTGCAAAGAGCGAAATCTACCTTGTTGAGGGAGAGTCTGCTGGTGGGTCTGCAAAACAAGGGAGAGATAGACATTTCCAAGCCATACTCCCACTAAAAGGAAAGATTCTTAATGTTGAGAAGGCAAGATTAGATAAAGTTCTTTCTTCAGAAGAAATTATAATTTTAATATCTGCCCTGGGTTGCGGGATTAAGGGAGAAGATTGGCAAGAAGAAAAGTTAAGGTATCACAGAATTATAATCATGACTGACGCCGATGTAGACGGCTCACACATCAGAACATTGCTATTGACTTTATTTTACCGTCAGATGCCAGAACTAATTGAGAAGGGTTACATATATATCGCCCAGCCTCCACTATATAAATTAAAGAAGGGCAAACAAGAAACATATGTTAAAGATGACTCTGAACTAAGAGAGCTTTTAGTGGCCGAAATATTAGATGATGCAAAATTAGTTCTTAACAAAAAGGGTGAATCCATCACGGGTCCAGCCTTAGGAAAATTTATTTCCCAACACGAAAAAGTTCAAAACATTTTGAACGGTTTGACTCACATATATCCTGTTGAGCTTTTAGAAGGAATTAAACATACCCATCTTCTTAAAGGCTTGGAAAATGATAAAGAGGTAAAAAAATGGGCTTCTTCTTTGGAAAAATATCTCAATGAGAAAGCTGAGCAAGGTTCGTCTTGGAAGGTTAGCACAACAAAGAAAGAGGGTTCGGATCTGTTAGAGCCTAACATTGCTTTATTGAGACACGGAACCGAGTCTCAATGGAACCTGAATAAAGCCTTTTTTAAATCTAAAGCTTACAAGGACATAGCAGCCCACGGCTCCGATATGGCCGACATGTTCAACTCAGATAGTCATTTTGAAATAAATGGAAAAAGCATTGTTGTAGATAATTTTGCCCACGCGCTTGAAGAAGTTTTACAAATATCAGAACGATCATTCACTAAATCAAGGTACAAAGGACTGGGAGAAATGAATGCGGAGCAGCTGTGGGATACTACAATGAATCCAGATATGCGTATCTTGGGTCAAGTCAGCATAGAGGACGCTCTGGCGGCAGATGAACTTTTCCATGCTTTGATGGGCGATGAAGTTGAACCAAGAAAAGAGTTTATAGATGAGAACGCTAAGCTTGTTGTAAATTTAGACGTTTGAACTAGCTTTTATTAAGTTTCCTTTCTACCCATTGCTGAACTTCTTCGGCTGACTTTTTAGAGTCTTCCACAAAAAAAGGTTCTCCAATGTAAAGATTAATAGTTCCTGTTTTTTTAATAAATTTATGAGCTGGCCAGCAATCGCCAGAGTTATGACATAGAGGCAAGATTTTCACATTATTTCTCTTTGCAAGCTCGAACCCACTTCTGGCATATTTACCAACCCTTCCCGCCTTTACTCTGGTTCCCTCAGGAAATAAAAGAACATACAAACCCTTTTTAAGCCTCTCTGAACCCTCTTCCAGAGTTTGAACTATTGCTTCTTTTGGCTTACCTCTATTTATGGCAATTGGATGCAGCATTTTCATTGCCCAACCCCAAAGTGGAATATATAAAAGTTCTCTTTTCAACAAGGTGCAAACCGGATGAAACAAATATTGCATGGAAAATGTTTCCCATTGTCCTTGATGATTTGAGACTATTACGCAAGGACTACTTGGTAAGTTCTCTTGCCCTATTACGTTCACTTTAATCCCACAAGTTAAGTGTAAGTACCAGTTAGTAAATTTTGGCCATAGTGCAAAAAGCTTGAGTCTTTTCTCGAGGCCAATGAATGGTCCTATGAGACAGGCCATTATGCTTGCTACAAACCCAGAGCCTAAATAGCCAAAATAAAATATAGTTGACCTAAGAATTGTCACTTTTGTTATTTGTTATATATTTTGCCGCATCTAACAAACTATCAAAGCAATGCTCCGCGGGAGGGCTATTTGGTGTGCCAACTACCTTCTCTCCATAACCACCAGTTTTAATTAAAAGAGGAACGCATCCATGATTTCTGCCTGCCAAGACATCAGATTCTTTATCTCCAATGAAATATTTCCCCTTTAAATTAATCCCTAAATGACTTTCAATCTCCAACAATAGACCAGTTTCTGGCTTTCTACATTTACACAAACTTTCTGGAGCGTGAGGACAGTAAGCAATATATTCTATCTCTCCACCAACTTCATTTAAAAGTGCAACCATATAGTTATGTATGGCTGCCAATTCAAGATCTGTAATTATTTCTTTCTCAATACATGCTTGGTTAGTAGCTATGGCTATTTTATATCCTTTTTGATTGAGTAACGCTATGGCTTCTAAGCTACCCTCGATCGGCTTAAAGTCTTCAGGTTTAGTAACGTATGTCATGAGGTCAACATTTATGACACCATCCCTATCCAAGACAATAAATTCTGCCATTATCTATTAAATATTATACTTTTGAACCAAATAGGGTCTAATATCGTCTAAATGCACTCTTTCTTGATTCATGGTATCTCTGTCTCTAATAGTATATGTATTGTCTTCTATGCTCTGAAAATCAACGGTGATACATGCAGGTGTACCAATTTCATCATGTTTTCGATAACTTTTACCGATGTTACCCGTATTTTCGAGTAATACTCTTCCTGTAAGAGCTGTTTGCAATTTACTTTTAAGTTCTCTAGATGAGTGAACTATCGCTTGATCATTTCTTTTTAGAGGAATTACTGCTAATTTTATTGGAGCTAGATGGGGTTTAAGGTTTAAAACTGTCCTTTTTTTATCACCTTCAAGATCTTCAACCTTATAAGCTTCATTTAAAATAGCCAAAAACCCCCTATCTACGCCCGCAGAAGGCTCTATTACATAAGGAACTACCCACTCTTTGGTGTTTAGGTCTTGTATAGCTAATTTGGCATTTGATTGTGTATTTTTCTCTACTTTGGCATTTATGTTTAGATCTTTTTGTCCTTTCGTATGCGATCCAAGATCAAAATCCGTTCTATTGGCTATGCCTTCTAACTCTTCTAATCCATGTGGGTATTTATACATTATATCCACGGTGGCTTTAGAGTAATGTGCAAGTTCATCTCCAGGAACGTGATAGAGTTCTAACTTTTCTTTGTCAATGCCTTGTTCTTGCCACCAGTCAAGCCTTAGATCAGTCCACCTTTTGTGCCATTCTTCGTCCTCTCCCGGCTTTACAAAAAACTCCAGCTCCATTTGTTCAAACTCCCTGACCCTGAATATGAAGTTTCTAGGTGTTATTTCGTTTCTAAAAGCCTTACCCATCTGTGCAATACCAAATGGAAGAGGGTGGGGTGTAGAATCAAGAACATTTTTGAAATTGGTAAAAATATTTTGAGCTGTTTCTGGTCTGAGGTAAGCAAATGAATTGCCATCTTCTACTGGCCCAACATTAGTTTTGAACATCAAATTAAAGGGCCTCGGTTCAGTTAAATCTTCTGAACCACACCCTGGACATTTGCCATTTTCAACATGATCTGCCCGCCATCTGGATTTACAACTTCTGCAGTCCAGCAATGGATCAGAAAATGTATCTTCATGACCAGAGTATTTCAGGACTAACGGATTGGTTAGAATTGAAGAATCTATACCTTCGATATCATCTCTATCGTATATCATGGACTTCCACCAAGCTCTTTTTAAATTATTTTTTAGCTCAACACCTAGAGGTCCATAATCATACAGCCCCTGAAGACCTCCGTAGATTTCATTAGATTGAAATATAAAACCTCGCCTTTTGCACAGCGATACAAGATCTTCCATTGTGTGATTATTCATATTGTTAGTAAGTGCTTACTATTATTAAACTACCTTTTATATATGGATTTAAGACTAGTCCTCTTAAATTTTTTATATTCCCAAGCATACTGTCCAGGCAGCTCCATTATACATTTTTCAAACTCTATATTCATTCTATCTATGCCCTCCTGAGTCCCCTGTCTTAAATCTATACTTTCTTTAAAATGAATTACAAAACCCGAAGCATTTTTTTTCCTCTCACAATACATTAAGTGAACCTTACAATCAGTTTTCTCCTGTAATTTAGGCAAAAGCGTCATGGAATAAATCTCTTTGTTAAAGAATTTTGAAAAACTTCCATTGCCTTTTTTGGGAACCTGATCAGAGGCAATTGCAATTAGTTTTTTTTCTTTAAGGGCAGAAAGAATTTTGCGAATTCCGCTTGCAACAGCGGGTACCATTTTGACACCAGCATCATTCCTAGATTTTGTAATTACTCTATCAAGAGTATTGCTTTTAGGTTTAGTGTAAGGAATGATTGCTTCAAAGTTAGATCCTAAATAATTTATCAGGATTTCTATGTTTCCTAAATGGGGCGTGAATAACAAAACACCTTTATTTTGTGAAATAGAGTTTTTTATAAGGTCAAAATTTCTAACCTCAATAAATTTTCTATCATTAATATATTTTTTTGAACCCCAAACCATCCCGCTCTCTAAGATGTTCATAGAACTATGAAAAAGACTTTCTTTTAAAAGTTTATTAAGTTCTTTGCGGTTCAGATCAGGAAAAACCAAATTAAGATTTTCTAAAGAAATTCTTTTATGTTTATTGGGCGTTAGATAGAAAATCAAACCCATTAACTTTCCAATTTGGTAAAGAACTCTATATGGTATAAGCTCTGTTGCTATTATAAATATGCGATAAAATAATCCATAAAGCGACATTTGTTGCTTAATTCCTCCAGAAAGCAGGCGTGAAAAGCAGAAGCAGAGTAAATATTTCTAGCCTTCCTAGCAACATGGCTATACAGAGAGCAAGCTTAGATCCGTCTGTTATCTCCATATAGTTCTCAGATACAGCTCCAAGACCTGGCCCGAGGTTATTTAAAGTAGCTCCAACTGCTGAAAACGCAGTGAGAAAGTCATTACTTTGGGAAAGTAAGAACATTAGAATAATAAGAAAGGTTGCAACGTATACAGCAAAAAAGCCCCAAACAGATTCAGAAACTCTAGGATCTAGAGACTTCTTACCAAATTTAATCGTTACAACAGCATTGGGGTGAATTAACTTAGTTATCTCACTTGAACCCTGTCTAATAAGAATTAAAGCTCGAATTACTTTTATTCCTCCTCCAGTAGAACCGGCACATGCGCCTATAAAAGCAGCAATTAAAAGCATAATAGGAACAAATAGAGGCCAGTTCGAATAATTTGAAGTCAAGAAACCTGTTGTTGTGCCTATAGAAACTGCTTGAAAAACACTATCAACAATCATTTCATCATAGATATTTTCACTAAAATAGAGGGTTAGGTAGGTAATAAGAGCAGTGCTAGTCAGCAAAGAGAGATAAAGCTTTACTTCTGAATCATAAAAATAATGAAAAAGCCTTTTCTTTGTCCAAGCAAGATAGTGCAGTGCGAAATTAATTCCCGAAATAACCATAAAAATTATTGCAGTCCAACGAAGGCCACTATTCGAAAAGAATGCAAAACTGTCATCATGTGTAGAAAAACCCCCAATAGAGATAGTTGAGAAGGCATGGCAAACAGCATCGAACCAAGACATGCCAAAATATTTATATAAGACAGAACAAGATATGGTCATAGACAGATAAACAAACCACAACGCTTTCGCAGTCTCTGTAATCCTGGGAGTTAGCTTAGAGTCTTTCAAGGGACCAGGTGTTTCTGCCTTGTATAGTTGCATTCCTCCAACTCCAAGCAAGGGAAGAACTGCCACAGCCAGCACAATAATGCCCATTCCACCCAACCACTGCAGTAACTGCCTATAGAATAATAAAGATTTGGGCATATCATCTAATCCTACCAGCACAGTTGCACCTGTTGTTGTAAGGCCAGATATAGATTCGAAGAGAGAATCTATGTAGCTAACTCCTTCTAACTCCGCTAAATAAAATGGTATTGATCCAAAAAACCCCAAAACAGTCCAGAAAAATATAGTTATAATGAAACCGTCTTTTGTTCTTAAGTCTCCGTTTTTTTCTGAAGCCAAGAAAAATAGAAAACAGCCTATAAGAAAGGTTACAAATCCTGTAACTATGAAGTTGTAAACAAATTCTCTTTCTTCAAAAAAATAAGCTAAAAAACCAGGGAAAATCTGTGCAAAGCTAAATAACATTAGCAAAGTGCCCAGGATCCTGGTTGTATATGGGAATTTCATTATTATCCTGGTGAAAAGGTTTCTTTGACTTGCTTAATTGCCTTTTTATCAGTTAAAAATACTATAACGTGATCGTTCTCCCTTAAATGCACGTGATCATGCGCTATCTTTCCTTTATTATCTCTAATTAAAGCACCTATCGTAGCACCCTCTGGAAGAGATATCTCTCCCAACTCTTTACCAATACTACTTTCTTTACCAGTGGGAGAGTTTTTAGCTATTGCTTCAATTGCTTCCGCAGCGCCTCTTCTTAAAGAATGCACTTTAACAACATCTTTGCCTTCAATTTCTGCCAAAAAAGTTCCTATTGTTATCTGTGAGGGGGCGATCGCTATATCAATACCTTTGTCTTGAACTAAATCTACATATGCCGGATTATTTATAAGAGCTACTGCTTTGTGAGCTCCCATATCTTTTGCAAGCAAACATGACATCACATTTGCTTCGTCGTCATTTGTTACAGCTGCAAAAATATCCGTTCCCTCAATATTTTCTTCGTGTAGTAAGTGTTTATCACAAACATTGCCCTCTAGAACAATGGTCTGTTCTAATTTTTCAGACAGTCTTTTAGCTCTTTCATGATCTGTTTCAATTATCTTAACTCTGTGGTTAGATTCAATTCTTTTAGCCAATCTACTACCAATCTTTCCTCCACCAGCAATTATGATATTTTTGTAGGGCTCTTCTTTTTTTCTCATTTCATTCACAACCTTAGAAGCTTCACCTTTTTTTGATATGAAAAAAACTTCATCTCCAGCCCTAATGGTAGTTTGTCCTGTAGGCACTATTGACCCTCCTTCTCTATAGATGGCTGCGACTCTAGAGTCTACTTTAGGCATGTGTTTTTTCAGGTCTCCAATTTCGTGACCTATCATAGGTCCGCCATCAACGGCTTTAACAGCCACAAGATTTAATTGACCTTGACCAAATTCCATAACCTGTAAAGAACCAGGCACTTCTATTAGACCTTCTATGTGATCAGTTATTAACTGTTCAGGACTTATGTGAACATCTACAGGTATCTGGCCAGATTCCATAGCCTCTTTTGTTTTGCCCTTGAGATAGGAAATCTCTCTTACCCTGGCTATGGTTTTTACAGACTCATTCAATACCTTAGCAATCATGCAAGATACAAGGTTAGTTTCATCGCTACCTGTAACGGCCACCACCATGTCAGCATCTTTTATCCCAGCATTTACTAGGATATTAGGAAAAGACGCTCCACCAAGAATGGTCCTTATATCTGCCTCTTCCTCAAGTTTATGTAATTTTACGGGGTCGTTATCTACTATTGTGAGATCATTTTCTTGTGACAAAAGATTAGCGAGCGTACTACCTACAGCTCCGGCCCCCAAAATGACTATTTTCACAAGTTTATGTAAGACAACTTTTCACAGATTATAGTCTTATTTTTTGAATAGAGAATAATTATCGAACAGCAACATTAAAAAATTTGTGCTCTCTAATGAGGTCTTCATATCCGGAAACAAACTCTTGACCCGACACTCTATTTTTACCCTGCATTTGAATTACATCTATAGAAATTGAAGAATTTTTGCCGCATTGAACCACCAAGTTCTCTTTTGAAGGTTCGATATATCCTGGTCCTTTATCTAATTTTGATAGATTTACCTTAGCTTTTAAAATCTTAATTCTTTTATCGCCTAAATAAGTGTATGTACCGTATTTTGAACCTAAGGCATTAATTTTCTTCACAATGGTTTCGGCAGTTTCTTGGGCCCAGTCTATTTGTAGTAAATCCTTTACTATTTTGGGAGCAAGCGAAGCCTTTTGATGATCTTGTACAAAATGTTTTACATTACCTTCCTCTAAGTTATCTAAAAAGATATTTAAATTATCTCTGCTAAGGTTAATTAATTTTTCTTCAGCAGATTTTAAATCATCATTTTCTGTTAGTTCTGTAGCATGCATTTCGTATACAGGGCCTTCATCTAGGCCTTCAGACATCTTCATGTAGCTAACCCCAATTTCTTTATCCCCATTGAGAATAGCATATTCCATTGGAGAGGCGCCCCTCCAACTTGGTAATAAAGAAGCATGTACGTTGATACAGCCGAGTTTTGGTATATTAAGTATGTCGGTAGGGACTAAAAGGCCGTAGGCAACAACCAAGATTATATCGGGGTTCAGGTCTGTTAACTTCTCCACTGTTTCGTCATTTTTTAAAACCTCTGGCTGCATGACCAGCAACTCTTTTTTTAAAGCTAAATCTTTGACAGCACTCGATTGTAATTTCTTGCCTCTGCCAGATCTTCTGTCTGGTTGGGTTAAGACGCCTATAATTTCATGCTTCGAATCTAACACCATTTCTAAATGTTGCTTAGCAAAGTCGGGCGTTCCAGCAAAAACAATTTTCATAGACTAGGTGCCTTTTGCCTTGGATAGTTTTTTTCTAATCATCTCTCTTTTAACGTTTGAAATAGAATCCACCATCATTTTACCTTCAAGATGATCCATCTCATGTTGAATCACAACAGATAAAAGCCCATTAGTAATTAACGTATGATCTTGACCGTTAACATCTTGGAAAGATATTTCTATTTCTGAAGGCCTTTCAAGCTCTTCGAAAAAGCCCGGAACGGAAAGGCACCCTTCTGAATATCTCTTCAGCTCTGGATCAATCACTTTCTTGAGCACTGGATTAATCAGTACTAAGGGCTCATCTTTCTTTTCGCTTATATCAACCACTATAACTCTTTTATGAACATCTACTTGAGTAGCGGCTAGCCCAATT
>QCQA01000017.1 GCA_003212335.1 SAR86 cluster bacterium AG-447-A08 | reverse complement strand
GAAGAAATACTTTAACAAGAAAAATTAAAGAGCTAGGCTTAGATAGTTAATTACTTATTTTTTACTAAAGGCATTCCACTCTGGGTCCAGTTCATCATTCCCCCAGATAAAACATTTACATTTGTGAAGCCTTGCTTTTTCAAATCTCCTGCTGCTTTAGAAGAAGTAGTTCCTGTTTTGCATATTAGGATTATGCAATCTTGGTCGTTGGCTTTAAAAAGAGAATCGCCTTTAGTCAAGTTGCTGGTTTGAATGTTTATAGCACCTGCAATAGATCCAGCGCTATATTCAGCAGAACTTCTTAAATCATAAACAAAGGGACTATTCTTATTTATGAGCCGCGTTATCTCTGATGCATCGAGTTTCACACCGCCTTTTTTCCTTTCATAAATAATTAAAATTGATATTAAGGACAATAAGACCACTACGGCTAGAAAATTATCGCCAATAAACGCAAAGAATTTATTCATAACTGGCGAGATTATATAGATTACTAAGTTAAAATATTAAAAACTTTTAAAATTATGAAGAAATCAAATTTAGTGCTTGTTAGGCATGGTCAAAGTGAATGGAATAAGAAAAACCTCTTTACTGGCTGGAAAGATCCAGAATTAACTAACCAAGGAATTGAAGAAGCAATAAAAGCAGGTAAACACTTAAAAACTAAAAATATGAAGTTCGATATTATGTTTACTTCAGATTTATTAAGGGCACAGGAAACAGGAAAACTGATCCTAGAAAACATGGGTCAATCTGATATACCAGTAATCAAAAATCAGTGTCTGAATGAAAGGAACTATGGAGACCTTGCGGGACTAAATAAAGATGATGCAAGAGAAAAATGGGGAGAAGAACAAGTACACGTTTGGAGAAGATCCTTTGATGTGCCTCCGCCAGGTGGAGAAAGTTTAAAAGATACCGCTGAAAGAGTACTTCCTTATTTCCATTCAGAAATTTTTCCAAAAGTAGAAGATGGGCTAGATGTACTTATTGCAGCTCACGGCAATTCTCTAAGAGCCTTGGTTATGGAATTAGAAGAGATAAACTCAGATGAGATCGTAAAACTAGAGATAGCAACGGGTGACCCTCTTACTTATGAGTACTCTATGGGGAATATAAAGAGAACAAATTAAGCTCGTACAACTATTCCGGAATCCTTCATTGCGTCTTTTGCCTCTTGTATCGTGAACTCCGAGAAATGAAATATACTCGCAGCTAAAACTGCCTCAGCTCCACCTATCTGTATTCCGTCGATTAGGTGCTGCAGATTTCCCACTCCTCCAGATGCAATGACAGGTATGTCTATGGAAGAAGAAACCTGAAACACAAGTTCATTATCAAAACCTTCTTTTGTTCCATCTCTATCCATACTGGTAAGTAAAATCTCTCCCGCTCCATAATCGGCCACTTGTGTAGTCCATTCCTGAACGTCTATTCCTGTTCTATTTCTACCACCATAAGTTACTACCTCCCAGGATGAAGAAGAATCTTCCTTTAATTTGGCATCTACTGCAACGACAATACATTGAGATCCAAATTTATCTGCGGCTTCTTTCACGAAATCAGGATTTTCAACTGCCGCAGTGTTAATACTTACTTTATCTGCACCTGATCTAAGAAGTTTCTTTATATCCTCAATCTTTCTTACCCCACCACCTACAGTTAATGGTATGAAAACCTGGCTCGCTATGTTTTCAACAGTCTTGTATGTTGTATCTCTAGTTTCATGGCTTGCCGTGATATCCAACATCGTGATCTCATCGGCACCTTCATCATCATATCTCTTGGCAATTTCAATAGGATCACCAGCATCTCTTATATTTAAAAAATTAACACCCTTGACCACTCGACCTTTATCGACATCAAGGCAGGGAATGATTCTTTTGGCCAGTGTCATAATTATGTACTCGCTGCCTCAACTGCCTCTATATAGCTAAATGCGTTCTCATACAAAGCTCTTCCGCATATAGCACCGGCTAAAATATTCTCACGGGCCAGTTGTCTTATGTGCTCAAGTGAGGAGACTCCTCCAGAAGCTATAACTGGTATATCTGTTTGTTGTGCAAGCTCTAATGTTGCTTTTATATTAGGGCCTGACATCATGCCATCTTTGGAGATATCTGTGAAAATAACAGCGGCAATAGGTTCGCCATCAAATTTTTTGATCAGCTCTAAAGGAGAAATGCTTGAGCCTTTAAGCCACCCTTGTGTTTTAACCTGCCCATCTAAAGCATCAACCCCCAAAACTAATCTGTGAGGATACAGATTACAGAACTCTCTAAGCATTTCTGGATTCTCCACAGCAGAAGTGCCCATGATCACTCTTTCTATACCTTGATCTAGGT
Organism: SAR86 cluster bacterium AG-447-A08; assembly: GCA_003212335.1. Classification (GTDB taxonomy): domain Bacteria; phylum Pseudomonadota; class Gammaproteobacteria; order Magnimaribacterales; family Magnimaribacteraceae; genus Magnimaribacter; species Magnimaribacter mokuoloeensis. The sequence goes on along the minus strand of QCQA01000017.1, from coordinate 17,720 downwards.
ATTCAGAAGCAGATTGGAAATTTCTAATACCGCCACCTATTTGAATCCTTTTATCAGGAAATTGAGAAGCTATATTGAAGATTATCTCCTGATTTAAAGGCTTACCATATACTGCTCCATCTAAATCAACCATATGCAGTAACTCTGCACCTTGTGTAAACCATGAAGCAGCTGTAGAAATAGGATCATCAGAAAAAATGGTTTCTTCTTCCATCTTTCCTTCTCTTAGCCTAACGCATTTACCTTCTTTCAGATCTATTGCGGGTATCACTAACATTTAGATATTCCAGTTTAAAAAATTTCTGTAAAGCTCGAGACCCATATCTTGGCTTTTCTCAGGATGAAATTGAACTGCAAAGATATTGTCTTTGGCTAAACATGAAATAAAGCTTTCTCCATGAGTAGTTTCTGTGAGAGCATCTTCAGAAGAAGAACAACAATAACTATGAACAAAATAGAAGAAACTTGAATCAGGTATGTTCTCCAACAAATCATGTTCTTTAAGGAACTTAACTCTATTCCAACCCATATGAGGAACTTTAATTTCCTTTGAAGCGTTAATCTTCGTAACTTTGCCATCCAATATATCAAAGCAATCAACGCCCCCGTTTTCTTCACTGGATTTTAGAAGCATCTGCATACCTACACAAATTGCTAAAGTTGGTTTTTTATCAATCTCTTCCAAGACGGTCTCTCTTAAATCTACTGAAAAGGCCTCCATACAATCCTTGATGGCTCCTACTCCAGGGAAAACAATTTTATCTGCAGCTTTTATAACGTCCGTATTGGAGGAGATGACTATTGATTCAGATGAAGAAACGGCCTGAATAGCCTTACTCACAGAATGAAGATTACCCATTCCATAGTCAATCACAACAACTTGTGTCATTTAAAATATTCCTACAAAGCTCCTTTTGTAGAAGGAATGATATTTTCTTGTTTAGTATCGATCTCTAATGCCATTCTCAAAGCTCTTCCAAAAGCCTTAAATATAGTTTCAATTTGATGATGAGTATTTTCTCCAGAAAAATTTTCTATATGTAATGTGACGAAGGCATGATTGCAGAAAGATTGAAAAAAGTGTTCAAACATATTCACATCAATACCACCAACCTCCTCTTTTACAAAGTCTACTTTCATATGTAGACCTGGTCTTCCAGAAAAATCTAAGACGACCCTAGAAAGAGCTTCATCTAAGGGGACATAAGAATGCCCATATCTCTTTATACCTTTTTTATCGCCAACAGCTTCGTTGAACGCCTCACCTAAAGAAATGCCAATATCTTCAATTGTATGATGATCATCGATATGTAAGTCGCCTTTAGCTTTGATCGTTAGGTCTATCATTCCATGTCTACCTATTTGATCTAGCATGTGCTCAAGGAAAGGCAAACCGGTATCAAATTCGGTTTCGCCTGTACCATCTAGATTCAGATCTATGGATATCTGAGTTTCAGAGGTATCTCTATTTATCGTTACTTTTCTCATAAGTCATCTCAAGGGTTGCGCATTATAGCTAATATGCCCGACTTGTTCATTACTTGTACAATTTGCATAATATTCTAATGTCCTTGCTGAGTAATCACCTTATAAATTGGCATAAACAATCTGGTCGCAAGAACCTGCCTTGGCAAGTAAAAACGAATCCTTATAAAGTCTGGATATCTGAAATCATGCTCCAGCAAACCCAAGTCAAAACAGTTATCCCCTATTTTCTAAAGTTCGTAGAGAGGTACCCTAATATTAATTCATTAGCGAATTCAGACGAAGATGAGGTGCTAAGTTATTGGTCTGGATTAGGTTATTATTCAAGGGGTAGAAATCTTCTTAAGTCGGCAAAAATTCTCAAGAAGGATTTCAATTCAGTTATGCCTGATACTTCTGAAGAATTACAACTTCTTCCAGGCATTGGAAAGTCAACTGCAGGCGCAATCTTGTCTCTCGGCTTTGGAATAAAGGCACCAATACTGGATGGTAATGCTAAACGAGTGCTAGTGAGATACTACAACATTAATGATCCAGTAGACTTAACGAGCACTGTAAATCAATTATGGGAAATAGCTGAAAACAACCTACCGGAAAATGAATGCGATGTTTATACTCAGGCAATAATGGATGTAGGGGCATTGATCTGCAAAAGATCCAACCCTTTATGTTCAAAATGCCCTCTTATTGAAACTTGTGTTTCAAAAAAAGAGAATAAGCATAATTTACTTCCAATTCGTTCACCTAAAAAAGAAAAGCCGGTGAAAAAACTGTATTGGCTTATCTTGCAAAACGAAGAGGGAGAAATATTGCTTGAAAATAAAAAAAATAAAGGCGTTTGGGAGGGTCTTTGGACATTTCTTGGATTTAAAGAAGAAGATTCTAGAAGAGAATATATAGAGCAACTAAATGAAAACTATACTGTGATCATGAAGGATAAAAGGATAAAGCACTCCTTTACGCACTATAAGTTAGATATAGATCTACAGCATATAAGGATGCATGGAAAAATTCAGAATTTAGATAACAATAAAGTATGGTTTAATAATAACGACAATATGAAAGTTGGTTTACCCTCTCCAGTTGCTAAAGAATTGGAACGAATAAAAAAAAATGACTCGAATAGTTTTTTGCAAAAAATATAAACAAGATTTAGAAGGTATGAATACTCCTCCCTATCCAGGAGAAAAAGGTCAAGATATTTTTAATAATGTTTCAAAACAAGCATGGGCAGAATGGTTAGAGCACCAAAAGATGCTAATTAATGAAGGTCAAATAAATCTTGCAGATAGGGAATCTAGAAAGTGGCTTAATGAGCAGATGGACCTTTTTCTTTCAGGTAAGGACTATGCTAAACCTACTGGATTTAAACCTGTTGAGTAAAACTTACTTTTTTAGAATCGATTAATTGTATACAATCGCAACACTCTTTAAGCCCAGATAGCTCAGTCGGTAGAGCAAAGGACTGAAAATCCTTGTGTCGGTGGTTCGATTCCACCTCTGGGCACCATTCTTTACCTTTGATTTTCGCCAGTGTAATTTATTGAATACCAGTCATCTTTTTCTATGATGGAACGCTTAGAACGAGTAATTTCTTTTGATTCAATATCATTAATCTCTCCTTTGGTAATATTAGAGAGTTCTTCAATTATTGTCTTTTTGAAAATTGAAACTCCATAAATTTTTTTGTAATGATAAATAACTAAAGAGGAACCAAAATAAGATGGATCACACTTTAAATCTTGCCCAACATAAATGAAATTTTTTCCACCTAGCGAAAAAATAGTTTCATATATCTGAGCCCTTGTTATGAGCCTATCACGCGGTATTCCTCTACCAGAGTTTTCATTATTAATAATGCCCTCTTCCCAGCCGCCTGATGATAGCTTTGATAAGAAACCTGGTGTTAACTGATATTTTTCTAAATAAGTGGCACTTCTGAATAATTCAGACTCTCTAGGAGCCCCGCCTTTTGTAAGAATTTCTTTTGGAATATATTCGATATGTATATCGTTAAGGTCATCGATAACATAAATATTTTTCCAAGCTTTATTATCCTTATTAGTACTCCCAATACTTCGATGTGGCCAGAAATAATCTGCTAATTTTTCATTCTCAAATGCTGGACCTGCTATTGCTTTAGAATGAAATTTCTTATCACCATAAAAAAGAATTTGATCTCCTTGTTTTATTTTTCTTGATCTTGTTTCGGTTACATCAGTGTCGCCCCAAAAATTAAACTCTGATTTTCCCTCTTTTTCTAGAAGGGTAAGTTGTTGTTCGGAAAGAAAAGATTTAATTTCCATTAAAGTCCTTTTTTGGTTCATTGTAGATAACCAATGATCATTTACTTCATTTGAAGCCAATCTTGCTAACCTGACTTGAATCATTTGTTATATTTTCTTGATGAACCCTTAAATTTTTCAATAGGATATTTTTGTTCATTTTCATCTATCTTATTTAGGGCGGCCTTTTCTAAGTCTATATCTAAGACATCTACAAGCTTTAAAAGATAGTTAAAGATATCAGCAATTTCTTTTTCCATCTTTAGCTTTATTTCAGGATCTTTTATTTCATCTAGCCCTCCTGAGTTAGACCATTGGAGGATCTCTACTAGCTCAGCTACTTCCACTGATAAAGCCATTGTTAGATTTTTGGGGCTATGAAATTGTTCCCAATCTCTTTCTTCAGAAAACTGTCTCAGTCGCGATTTTATTAGCTCAATATCCATTAATTCAAAGTAATCATAGAGTAATCATAAACACAATAAATTGATAACCATAGTTTATGCAAAATTTATGTAAATTTGAAAAGTAATCATCAAGTAATCATTAAAATCCTCTTTAAACCCATATAAAATATGAATAAAATAATAGAACTAAGGACTGAAAATCCTTGTGTCGGTGGTTCGATTCCACCTCTGGGCACCACTTCCAATGCCCTTCTAGTCTGAATTAGCTCAAAAAATGATAGAGTAGGCAGTAATGTGGATAATCTTAATATTTGTACTAGCTGCTTGGGAAATTTATTGGACCTACAATGCTTGCTGGATAGCTTCTAAGCTGGATGAGAAGAGAGCTTTTTTGTTTTTTCTAGTTTTTAATCTATTAGGAATTCCTGAAATTATCTATTTATATAGAAAGAAAAAAGAATTAGGTTGAGGGTCGATGAATAATTGGGTTAATTGGGTTATCTATGGTTGCCTTATAATAGTATTGGTACTTTATTTCTTTTTCTAAATTAAAAAATGATTGAATTAATATTATTAGGAATTTTGATTTTGATAGGAGTTCTATGGTTTAGGAAGTTATCTAATAACTCTAATAATGAGCAATCAGAATTTGAAGGGGAAAGTAAAGCGAATAAATGGCAAACTTATATCTCTATATTAGTAGTTAGTGGATTTTTTATTTGGCTATTGATTACTAACGGAAACTTGAACTAAAAAAATAATATGAAATTTGTAAAGAAACTAATCCTATTTGTAGGAATACTTTGGACGGCTACTTTATCAACTGAGTCGACAATTACAGTCGAGGATCTTCCGCCCTGGCTTCAACCAAAACTATTAGTCCATATTGCTGCAATGGAAATGAATGATGCACAAAATATTGAATTTCGTGAGGCACTTAAAGAATGTTTAACAGGACTTCAACAAGTAGTGCAACGTGAAATTCGAAAGGGAGGTGTAAATATTCCGAAAAGAATAGAACGAGGAATAAATCGTCAATATAACGAACTGGATAAACGCATGAAAAATACCTTGAAAGAACCTCAAATAGAGCATTGGACAAGCTATCTGGAAGGGTTAAAGATTGTAATGAGGGAGCAAGCTTCAAAAAGGTAAATTATGAATAAAGGAAAAATTTTTACTCTTTTTTTATGGGCAGTATTAGCAGCCAACTACTTTTTGGGCTTTTCTATATGGATCAATTACTTTGCGGCTCTGCTTTTAGGAATACACGTTATCGAATTTGTTATCTTCTTTAAGAGAATTCAAAATTCTAATGACAGTCTATTTTATGGGTTTTTTCAAACACTGATATTTGGAGTCCTGTACATCGGTGCTCTAGAAAAAGAGGAAAATTAATGAGAATTACAAGATTAATATTTGCTGTTCTTATTGGCATAATTTCGACAAATGTTTATTCAACATATAGTGTCGATCAAAAAACAACTTCTGCAGACATAAATGGAGTTTCAATTGCTTATACAACTTCAGGAAATAAAGAAGATCCAACAGTTTTGATGATCATGGGGTTGATGGCATCCCATAAAGTTTGGGGTGAAGAAATAGTTAATGATTTAGTGGATTCTGGTTATCAGGTTGTACTTTTCGATAACAGAGATACAGGAGATTCCGAGAAGTTAGATAGATTGGGCAAGCCTAATTTGTACTGGAAATTTTTCCTCAGCTACTTGGGTTTTGATTTTAGTGCACCCTATACCCTTCAAGATATGGCTGAAGACGGAGTGGCTCTACTAGAATATTTAGATATAGATGAAGCTCATATTGTTGGAGCTTCGATGGGCGGAATGATTGCCCAGATAATTGCAGCAAATTATCCGGACAAGACTAAAAGTCTTGTTTCAATCATGTCTTCTACTGGCGCACCCCATTTATCTGAAATGTCTGAAAGAAATGAAAGTACTTTCAGAAATATTGAGGATTTAGATACTGAAAATATTCGATCATATGGCTTTTTTCCGGAGGCTATGCCTCGACAATTAACAGCTATCTTTAAGGCTGGTGATAGATCAGAAATAGTAAAAAGCATATCAGTTCCTACTCTAGTACAGCATGGTGAAGAAGATACTCTCTTACCTCAAGATCACGGAGAGCATACTGCTCAACTTATTGAAGGTTCAAAATACAAGGTATACAAAAACATGGGGCACAACCTGCCTCCTGAAGTACTGCCTCTTGTAATGAAAGATATGATTAGTTTCTTTAAAGAAATAGAGAGATCTATCTAGTAAAGAATTTGATCTATATTCTTAGATTTTATTACTAATTCTAGGATTGCATCCTCTGCCACTCTTCCCAACCTAAGTATCCCGTAAAGTTTTCATCATCAAAGAAAATTACAGGTCCGTTACTTATAAATAAATAATCGGTATCCTCAAGAGCTGTGGTTTTGTCATGTAACATACCATTAGGTTCGTAAACATAATCTCCAGCATTAAGTAAACCATCCCTTACTTGCAACTTACCTGATAGGATAAAAGTATGAGAACCTGCTAAATGCTTGTGAGGATCAGCTGAAAAACCTTTCAGCCATCTAAATAAAACTGCCCAACTTCCACTTTCTGAGCCTGTATACAATATCTTCACAAAAGCTCTGTCTTCTCCTTCAATATAACTCATCCACTCCATCTTGGATGCTTCTACCAAAGTGTCCATGAGCTCTGGATTAACAGGATTAATTTCTTGTGATAGCGCCATATTAAACCTCCCCAATTTACTGCGTAAAACTCATTCAAGTTAAACTGAAAAAATAAACAATTCAAGCTACATAAGTATTATTTATTTAGTTTAATTATTTCTAAAAATGATAAGAATAAGTTCTAATAAAAATATTTAAACTCGATAAAAATTTTAAATATGGCAAATGAAACTTTTTAATAAAAAAAATAAATTATTTCCATCCATAGAACCCTTTGACAATGGATATCTTAAAAGAGGAGTTCATGAAATATATTATGAACAGTGCGGTAATCCAGAAGGTAAACCTATAATTTTTTTACATGGAGGTCCAGGAGGAGGAGCTGGAAGCTTTTCAAGAAGGTTCTTTGACCCTAAGAAATATCGCATTGTTCTCTTTGATCAAAGAGGTTGTGGCAAGAGCAAACCTCATACTTGTTTAGAAGATAATACTACTTGGCATCTTGTAGAAGACATTGAGTCTATAAGAAAAGAGTTGAAGATAGAAAAATGGCTAGTTTTTGGTGGCTCTTGGGGAAGTACTCTTGCCTTAGCTTATGCCCAGAGTCATCCTAATGTTGTCTCAGAACTTATACTTAGGGGGATTTTTATGCTGAGGCAAAAAGAACTTCAATGGTTCTACCAATATGGTGCCAGTGAGATATATCCTGAGGCTTGGAAAGGTTTTATAGAAGAGATAACTGAAGATAAGCGCTCTAATTTGATAGAAGCATACAGAGAAATTTTTAATGGCGAAGATCAAGAAAAGAAACTTAGAGCTGCTAAAGCCTGGTCCAAATGGGAAGCATCTACAAGTTTTATTAATCATAATCCGGAAGCAGTTCAGGATTCAGTCAATAGCGAATTTGCTCTGGCATTTGCCCTGATCGAAAATCATTATTTTGTAAATAAGGGATTTCTGGAATATGAGAATCAACTTTTGGATAATATAGAAAAGATAAGAGATATTCCTGCTGTTATAGTTCAAGGAAGGTATGATGTAGTTTGTCCTCCTACTACTGCTTACGAGCTACATTCAAGATGGCCTGAAGCAGAATTGAAGATAGCACCTTTTTCTGGCCACTCAGCCTTTGAAGAAGAAATTACACACTTACTGATAGAAGCTACTGATAAATTTGCTAACAATTAGAGACAAAAAAATGAAAAAAGAATTCAAAATCAAAATATTAACATTAGTTCTGTTCTTTTCTTTAAATTCTTATACAGAAGGAGAGCATAAAATATTTAATCTCGGTAACTTTGATTTGGAGAGCGGAGTGGTGTTACCTAATGCCAAACTTTCATATGTGACTCATGGAGAATTAAATAAAGAAAAGGATAATTTGATATTCGTGCCTTCTGCATATTTGGGCGACCATCATGGATTTGATTTTTTAATAGAACCAGGAAAAGCCTTAGACCCAAATAAATATTTTATTGTTGCAACAGATATGTTTCAGAATGGTTTATCCAGCTCTCCAAGCAATACTCCGGCTCCTTACAATGGCCCAAATTTTCCTCTGATTTCTATTAGAGACAATGTAAAAGCTGGATATAAATTACTTACGGAGGAATTTGGAGTAAAAAAAATCAAGAGTGTAGTTGGTTTCTCTATGGGAGCTCAACAAGCTTTTCAGTGGGGGGTTAGCTATCCATATTTTGTTGAAAAAATAGTAGGTATAGCCGGTTCAGCTGTTGAATATCCACATGGCAAAGTTAGATTGGAAGGTTTTATAGCTGCGATAAAAGCAGATCAAGTCTTCAATGAGGGACAATATACCTCCCCTCCTGAAATAGGGTTGAGAGCTGGAGGTGCACATTGGGCAAGCTGGGGCTGGTCTCAGGAATGGTTTAGATTAGGTCTATATGAAGAAATGGGTCTTAATAGCACTGATGAGGTAATTGAGTGGTTTGAAGAATTTGTTCTTACTTGGGATGCTAATAATCTCATTGCTCTAGCCAGAACCTGGCAGAATAATAATATTGGTAATACTCCCGGCTTTGAAGGAGACTACACTAAAGCTTTGGGCTCCATAAAAGCAGATGTTTTATATATGCCTAGCGAAACCGATATGTACTTCCACATAGATGCTTTGAGAGAGGAAGCAAAATTAATTCCTGGTGTTAAATTCAGAGTCATACCTTCTTTATGGGGTCATATTGCGGGAGCTGGTTTCTCGCCTGAAGATGCTCGCTTTATAAATGATCAAATAGAAGAGTTTTACAGGTAAGTACTTATTACAGAGAAAATTCTAAATTCCGTAAATTTGGTTTAAACTGAATTTATGGGAGAGATAAAGCACGTTTCCATAGAAACCCCTATTGAAACAATACTTGAAATTTTAGATGAGGATGCTGGTCTAATAATCGATAACTTTTTAAGTGATCAGAATTTAGAGTCAATTAAGAATGACTTAAAACCTTATTTAAATGTAACTAGAAACGGGCAAGATGAATTCACTGGTTTTGAAACTAAAAGAGTAGGTGCTCTAATGGCAAGATCAAAAACTTGCCAAGATTTAGCTTTAGATCCCTTAATTAATCAGATGGCAGAAAGCTTCTTAGGACCTCATTGTGAAAGTTATCAGCTTCATTTCACTTCAGCCATACAAATAGGTCCGGGCGAATCAAGTCAAATACTCCATAGAGATAGAGGTGTTTGGGGAGGCTATATTCCAAGAAAAATTGAAACCCAATTCAGTACGGTCTGGGCAATTAATGATTTCACAAAAGAAAACGGAGCAACGCAAGTTGTACCAGGCTCTCATAAGTGGCACAAGGATAGGGAGCCCTTACCTGAAGAAATAGCTTATGCAGAGATGAAAGCTGGTTCTGTATTTATTTATACAGGCTCCGTTTTACACGGAGGTGGAACAAATGTTACCGAACAACCTAGATTGGGTGTTTTTCTTCATTACGCGCCAAGCTGGTTAAGACAAGAGGAGAATCAATATCTCTCCTGTCCTCCTGAAGTGGCGAAAAATTTTAGTCCTGAACTTAGATCTTTAATAGGTTACTCCAAAGGAGGCTATGTTTTAGGTTTCTTTACCGATCCTGAGGACAAAGAAGGCAGACTTGAATCAGTTTCTCCTGAAAAAATATTTGGAGAGTCGAAAGATCAATACGAAAGTTTAGCAACTCCGGAAAACTTGGTAAAAGAATCTACAAGAAAATAAGCTAAAGGATTAGTGGATAAAAGAACCCAAGAGTTCCTCACAAAACCCGTCATACCCCTGCTGATTAGAATGTCAGCACCCAATACTGTCGCCTTCTTCATTCAGTCTATAGTTGTTTTAACTGAAGTATGGTTTATTAGTAAATTAGGAACAAATTCCCTTGCAGCTGTAGCGCTTGCCTTCCCTTTATTAATGATCACGCAAACAATGTCAGGTGGAGCACTTGGCGGAGCAATAACTTCTGCCATTGCCAGAAGCATGGGAGCAAATGATATAGATAAAGCTGAAAGACTGATTTGGCATTCGGTTGTTATATCTCTCGGAGGAGCACTTACGTTCCTCTTATTTTTCTTATTATTTGGTGAACAACTTCTCTTCTTGCTTGGTGGCCGAGGAGATATCTTGAAAGAGTCTTATACATATTGCTCTTATTTATTTCTTGGAGGATTAATACTGTGGCTTTCAGGAAGTATGAGCGCAGTATTGAGAGGAATGGGAAATATGCGCTTTCCAGCCACTCTAATGATATGCACTTCATTTTTACAAGTATTTCTATCAGGTGGGTTTATCTTGGGATGGTATGGATTCCCTCAAATAGGCGTTCCAGGTGCAGCTATAGCCACACTTATAAGCGCTTCCGTCATGGTCATAATTATTTTTCTTAAACTAATGAGTAAATCTATTCCCGTTAAACTAAGGCTGAAGCAATTGATACTGAGCAGAGATTTATTTAATAATATTTTTGAAGTTGCTATACCTGCCTCGGTTTCACCACTTTTGACGGTTGGAACTATTTTGGTTCTTACCGGCTTAGTTGGTACTTTCGGTACTGAAGCGCTTGCAGGATATGGCATAGGCTCAAGAGTAGAGTTTTTAATGATTCCTTTAATCTTCGGAATAGGTACCGCAATGACTTCTATAGTGGGAGCAAATATAGGTGCAAAAAATATTATAAGAGCTGAAACGGTGGGTATTTATGGAGGAACATCTGCAGGCGTTGTTTCAATATTTATAGGTTTAATACTGGCATTATTTCCAGATGCTTGGATTCAGTTTTTTACAGATGATGTGAAAGCATTTGAAGTGACAAAACTCTATATACAAATAGTTGGTCCTTTTTATATTTTTCAAGGGATTGGTTTATCACTATATTTCGCATCTCAGGGTGCTAATGCTATGAAATGGCCAACCATTGCAACCATCGCCAGATTTCTAATAGCAAGCATAGGTGGTGGTATCTCAGTTCACTGGTTCGGCTATGGAATTGGATCAGTTTTTATCGCGTCTGCCATAGCAATGATGATCTTTGGAACTATGATCTTCGTTTCAATCAAAAAAGGTGCCTGGAGAGTAAATACATAAAGCTATATATTTAAGACTTTTCCTGATTTCAAGGAAGGTTTGTCTTTGTGTTGATAAGTAACAATATATGCCCTTCTCTCTTGAGTAGACTCATTGGGTGAAGACCCATGCACTATATGCGGATTAAAAAATATCAACGAACCGGCATTAGCCTCAATATCGATACAGTCTTCTAAATCAAAATGATTTTTGTCAGTATAAAAACCACCTAATTGAGAATTATCGCATGTACCTGGCAAACAACCCTTTTTATGACTACCTTTAATAACTCTGAAACATCCATTCTCTTTATCAGCCTTGTCTAGGCACACATAAACATTCGGGAGAGAGTCTACATCTTCATTATAATGAATCCAGTATGGAGAATCTTGATGCCAACCAAAACCAGATCCAACCATTGGCCTTTTAAGATTGAGTTTATCTGTCCAAAGACTCAGTGAATCTGTTGATAAAATTGATTTAATTGGGTCAGTTAGCCTCTCATCAAAGATTAGCTCCTCTAGCTCAGAATTTAAGGAGTGAGCTGGTTCTATGACTTTTAGATATTTTTCATTAGGTTGTGGCTCATATTGTAGGGTCAAGAAATCAATATCTATAAATTTTTTGTTATCTAGGAAATATTTTTTACCACTGCCCGCTACAGATTGAGCTTTTAAAACGGTTTTTTCTAGAGAGTTTCGATAATTAACTAACTCAGTATCTGAAAATTGGTCTCTCCTTAGAATAAATCCATCCCTAAGGTATTTCTCTTTTTCAATGTCTGATAAAAAATAGCTCACCTATTTTCAAATAAGCGCAAGACCCATCAATATCAGGCAGATTATTGATACAAACCAAATGATCGTCCTTATATACAATATTCCAAATACGTAGGAGAAATAATATAAGACTCTAGAACCCAACCAAAACATAGCTAAATTATATGTATCAACTTCAAGCATTATGGACAAGATAGCGAGTGCTAAAAATGCAGGTAAGCTTTCTAAGATATTATTACCTGCTCTTCTTGCTCGTCCAACAACCGGTGCCTCTTCCACTGAGCCCTCTCTATTGGAAATAAGAAAATCTAAATTCTTACTGTTTAGCAAAGCCGGCGTCATCAGCTGAATTAGGGTAAGTAATAAAGCTAAAAGAATTAATGTAATCATTATCAATCTCCTGTGTTAGTCTCACTTGAAGATTAAACTAGATTCATTCTAAAGCAAAACATAATTTATCAATCAGATGGGATTTCTAAGTAGAGTTTTTACTATAAAAAAAGTTCCAAATGTAAGCTGGAGCTCTGAGTTTCCTCTGAACACTAAGCCAAAACTTACTACCTTAATTATGTTAGTTATTGGTCTTTTCTTATTTGGTTTAGGAGAGGCAATAATAATTGGTAGTGGATCAGGTGTGAGTCCGTGGACAGTTTTGGCTCAAGGAATCTCATCAAAGACTAATCTCTCAGTAGGAATGGCGACATTTTTAATAAGTATTTTCATACTAATATTTTGGGTACCTCTTAAACAAATACCAGGAATTGGAACTATATTAAACGCAATCATAATAGCTTCGGCTATTGATTTAACGCTTGGCTTCATACCTAAACCAGAGTTGATTTACCTAAAAATATTGCAAGCAAGTTTTGGCATTTTGATAGTTGGAATAGGAAGTGGTATTTATCTCGCTAGCAACCTAGGACCAGGACCTAGAGATGGCCTTATGATTGGGCTACAGCAAAAAACAAACACTTCTATTCCTTTAATTAGAACAATTATCGAAATCACTGCCGTTACTGTAGGCTGGTTCTTAGGCGGGATTGTTGGAATCGGAACTATTTTGTTCGTTTTTGGAATTGGTCCTTGTGTCGGAGTAGGACTTACCTTAGTTGAAAAAGTTTCAAAAAAACGGATTAATAAACTTGAAAAGTAAGCTTTTGTCTCTTCTAATGGTTTATTAAATCACTAATTATTACTATGAAACGAACCGTCACAATACCCACTACTTTTGTCTGTATAGCACTAGGGGTGCTTATTGCTTTAGCTGGCAGTCAGGGCTCGCAGTACTATAATGGAATTTCTCTATTTGCATTGTGTGCAAGTGTTAGTTATCTACTTCATTGGATAATATTTATTCCTTCCTATATTTACCAAACTGAACATTATTTTGATTTGACTGGGTCAATCTCTTATTTGAGCGCAATAGCTTTGGGGTTTTATCTTAATCCGTCTGTAGATCCGAGAGATATTCTTATCGGCGCATTAATAGTGATTTGGGCAGTAAGACTTGGATCTTTCTTGTTCTTGAGGGTTAAGCAGGATGGTAAAGATAATAGATTCACGGTCATGAAAACTCAATTTCATTGGTACATAATGACTTGGACTATGGGAGGGCTCTGGGTCTTCTTAACTATGGCTGCAGGCTTGGCAGCTATCACTTCTGATGTCAGCATTCCACTTGGTTTTATGGCCTATATTGGATTGGCTTTATGGATATTCGGATTTTCGATTGAAGTGATTGCAGATAGACAAAAAAGAAACTTTAAAAAGCAACAGAAGAAAGAAAAAGAATTTATTACTTCAGGTCTATGGGCTTGGTCTAGACATCCTAACTATTTTGGTGAGATTACCTTGTGGGCTGGACTAACCTTGATTGCCCTCCCAGTCTTAAGTGGCTGGCAATTAGTGACCTTAATATCTCCTATTTTTGTTTATATACTTCTGACCAGGGTAAGTGGAATTCCGATGCTAGAAAATAGAGGAATGAAGAAATGGGGTTCTGATCCTGAATATGTGAACTACGTAGAAAATACACCTTCTTTAATTTTAAAGAAGCCACAAAGATAAGAGGAGAATAGAAAATGGATAGTGAACTACAAAGTGGTGGATGTCTTTGCAAAAAGATAACCTATAAATTTGATAAGTCGCATGTGATCTCGGCACATCACTGTCACTGTACAGATTGTCAAAAAAGCACGGGTAGTGGAAAAGCAACAATATTGCTAATTCCTAATGAATCTCTACAAATCAATGGAGAGCTAAAATACTATACTGTAACTGGCTCTGCAGGCTCCAATATATCTCGAGGCTTTTGTGCAGAGTGTGGCTCCCCATTAATCTCTTTTGTTAAAGAAAATCCAGATATTAAATTTATAAAAGCCGGAAGTATTGATGACTCAACTTGGATAAATGCAGACTCAAACTTTTGGAGTTCTACAGCTAAATCTTGGTCTCCAGTTGATGAGACCATACACACCTTTACTCATAATCCAGACTTCTCATAAGCATTGAAACCTTCTGATCTGTATTCAAAATTAATTGAAGATGGGCTTTTGAGCTTTGATGCAGAGCAAAGTAAGCTTTTAAATAGGCTTGATCAGCTCAACTTTGATTTGGTCAAACGCTCAAAAGCATGGTTTGGGCAAAAAAAAATAAAGGGGCTGTATATAAGAGGTGAAGTGGGAAGAGGCAAAACCCAGATGATGGATATTTTCTTTCAAACTCTTCCAGTTAAAAATAAAAAAAGAGTTCATTTCCATAGATTCATGAAGCTTTTGCACGAAGATTTAGACAAAATATCTGGTCAAAAGGATCCTTTAAAGATAGCAGCTAAAAACATTTCCAAACAGACTGAAGTCCTTTGTTTTGATGAATTTTATGTAGAAGACATAGGGGATGCGATGCTGTTAGGGCGATTTATTGATGAGTTATTTGAAAATAAAGTTACACTAATTACAACCTCAAATACCCATCCAGATAACCTATATAAAGACGGACTGCATAGAAGTAGGTTTATCCCAGCGATAGAGTCCATAAAAGAGAACTGCGATATATTTGAGTTAGATTCTGCACAAGACTATCGCCTAAGAACGCTTGAGCAATTGGAAATATTTGTCATTGAGAGTGAGGGAAAAAGTATAGAGAAACTCGAATCTAATTTCTCTGAACTAACTAACAATGAATATGAAGAAAATAAGAATATTCAGATTCTTGGAAGAAAAATAAAAACCATAAAACTATCGAAAGGTTCCGTATGGATTTCTTTTAAAGAGATTTGTGAGGGACCAAGAAGTGCAAAAGACTATATTGAAATTTGTAGCGAATTTCATACAGTTTTTGTTTCCGGCGTCCCGATCATGAAAGAAAATAAAGGCGATGCTGCCCGGAGATTTATAGCCCTTGTTGATGAATGTTACGAAAGGAACGTTAATTTGATTCTTTCTTTAGAGGCAAATTTGAACGATATTTATAAAGGAAACAGACTTGTCGAGCCTTTTAAGAGGACCTTGAGTCGATTAGAAGAAATGAGGTCCAGAGAATATCTCTCGAGACCTCATTTGATTTAGTTAAACAGATTGAAGTGTTCTGATCTCAGGCGCACCTGCCATAAAAGGTCCCATTTGGGCGCCTAGTTCTCTAAAATAATCAGTCTTACCATGTTCAGCTTGTGCTTCTTCGTCCTTATATCTTTCTAAGAAAACGTAAGTAGTGTCATCTTCTTTATAGAGATCGTAATAAACAACTCCATCTTCATTTGCATTTACTTTCTCAACCAATTGAGTGGCTATTGCTTCAAAGTCCGAACCAGATCCTTCTTTAATCTTTAATGTGGCTACAATTCCTATCATTTTTTCTCCCTTATTTTTAAATTAGATGTAGACTTTAGTTAGTTTCAAATAAATAATCGAGAACTTTTTTAAACATGGAAAACTTAGTCATTATTGGAGCAGGACAATCTGCAATCCAATGTATCACTTCTTTAAAAAAAGAAGGCTATTTAGGTTCAATTACGCTTGTTGGAGAAGAAGAACACCTTCCTTATCAAAGACCTCCTTTATCGAAAGGTTTTCTCGAAGACTCTGTTAATAAAGAAAGACTTTATTTCAAAAAACTCGAGTTCTTTACAGAGAATAAAATACAACTTCAACTGGGAAATACAGTAGAGAGAGTTGATACAAAAAATAGGCAGGTCTTCTTGAGAGATGGTGCAGAACTTAGCTATGACAAATTAATTTTTGCAACAGGCAGTAGAGTGAGACGTTTAGATTTTCCAGGAAATGATCTTGAATCGATTCACTATCTAAGAGGTCTAGATGATGCTGAATCGATAAAAGAAAATCTAAAAATTAGCAAAGATCTTGTTGTTATAGGAGCTGGATATATAGGATTGGAAGTAGCTGCCATAGCCGCCAAAAATAATATCTCTGTTACTGTTGTAGAAATGGCCGATAGAGTCATGAATAGGACAGTAGATCCACAGATATCCAAATATTACCTTAAGCTTCACGAAAAAAATGGAGTTAAATTTAAATTCAATACCAGCCTTGAAGAAATAAAGGGTTCATCGAAGCCTGAGTCCGTCATTTGTTCTGACGGATCTGAAATTAAGGCAGATACAGTAATAATTGGTGCAGGTATTGTACCCAATACAGAAGTAGCCGAAGAAGCAGGGATAGATTGCGACAATGGCATATCTGTAGACGAATTTGGCCTTACAAGCCATGAAGATATATATGCATGCGGGGACTGTACAAATCATCCTAATAAGCTGCTAGGTAGAAATCTAAGATTGGAATCAGTTCATAATGCAATGGAGCAAGCAAAGACGGTAGCTGGCTCAATTAATGGCAGCCCAATCGAATACAACCAAATACCTTGGTTCTGGTCGGACCAATATGACCATAAACTTCAAATTGTGGGTCTATCAGGGAGCCACGACAGGGTGACCATGAGAGGTGATACTGAAGATACAAAATTCATGCTATTTTATACACAAGGAGATGAGCTAGTAGCAGTTGATTCTATCAATAACCCAAAAGAATTTTTAATTTGTAGAAAGCTAGTAGCAAATAAAGTTAAAATAAAGCCTGAAATGATTTCTGATACATCCGCAAACTTAAACGATTTAATTTAATGAAAAAGACCATAGAAACTGAATATGCCCTTGGACAAGTTGTTAAGCATAAATACTTAGATTTTAGAGGAGTAATTTATGACGTTGACCCTGAATTTAATAATACTGAAGAATGGTATCAATCAATCCCTGCAGCAATTAGACCAAAGAAAGATCAGCCCTTCTATCATGTATTTGCAGAAAATGACCAAGTCTTTTATTCGGCTTATGTATCTCAGCAGAACCTTTGTGTAGATGATAGTCAGATACCTGTTGAACATCCAGATGTGCCTGTTTTCTTTGGAGGTTTTGATGGTGAAACTTACGAAATTTTAGAAAACAGTAAGAATTAATTTCTTCTTTGCTCGTTGGCAAGACCTATACAGCACAAAAAGACATCC
>QCQA01000016.1 GCA_003212335.1 SAR86 cluster bacterium AG-447-A08 | reverse complement strand
GGATGCCCATTTATCTGATGCGTATCTAGTTTTAGCTCTTTGTGAGTAATCATCATAAATCTCAAACCAAGTAAGAATTTGATCACCTCCCCTACCAAAACTTTGAGAGTGAATGATTATATTCATTCCAGTCTCTTCACCTATTTTTTGCCCTTCTATTAGCAAGTCTCTGGCTTCTTCATATTTACCCGGAGTAACTTTATAGAAATAAAGATCACCAATCTCACCGGTTGAAAAGATTAGTGAGTTGAATGCTAATAGAGCTATACCTAGTTTAAATTTTTTCATATTTCACCTTAATTATTTTAAAAACTATCAAACCATGATGTCACATAGGATTAAATTTTTAAACCATGTTAAATTTAGTTTTTTTTAGGAGATAAAATGAAAATTATTTATATATTAATGGGTTGTTTGCTTATCACGGCTTGTGGGAGTTCAAACGAACAAGTTGATTCAGGTGCACCTCAAACTGCAGTAGTTGAATACGTTTGGCAAACTAAAGGTCCTAATTATTCAGATGAAGCCCTTGAAAAACTTATAGATTCATGGAACGAAAAAGTAACAGAAGGTGGATACGATATGATTGGAGCAAATATCCTTGTTCCTCAGTTCCAACCCGATACTCATGATTTTGTTTGGGTTTTAAGGTGGCCGTCAATGGAAGCTAGAGATTATGCCTGGGATCACTTTCAAGCTAATTATGATCAAGAGTGGAATGAAGAAAGAGCAGGAATTTTTAGTGACAATGATGAAGATGTTTACGCTTTCTCTCCTTCTCTAGGTAGGCCAATGAAAGCTGGGAATGGAAATACATTTGAAGCTGAGTTTAATTTCTGTAACTACAATGAAGGTTATGGAGAAAGTGATCTAAAGAAATTTAGACAAGACTTTGGAGATTATCTCGATGAGGATGAAATGGAAAATGGAGAAGGTACTTTTTGGTATGTAATGCTAGATCCACTTTTCGAACCTACCACAAATGTGCAACATACTGATTATTTATGGCTCAATATATGGGGTAACAAAGAAGATAAAGATTCTGGTTACGCTAGGTATGCTGAGACTGATCTACAAACTCAAGCAGATACATTTAGTACTTGCCAAAGATTTCCCCATTCAGGAAGGGTTATAAGGTAATTTTTGAAAAAAACAGGGTCTGAAGGCCCTGTTTTCCCTCTTTAAATTCATCTTTTATTTGGAGATTTATGTCTGCCAAAAATAAAATTTCTTCTAGTGGTATGTTTAGTTCTGCGTCCGGTGACCCTCTTCCTCCAAAGTCTGTACGAAGAAAGTTTTAGTTGGGACTTCATCAGAGCTTTAACTTCTCTTTCATTTAAGCCGTAAGCATCATATATAGCATCAAAGGGAGTTCTGTCTTCCCAAGCCATCTCGATAATTCTTGAAATATCACTTTCTTTCATTAATTTCTATTAGATCGTTTGAGACAGGAGTATTTTTATTTATCTCTGTAAATAGTTCTTCTGCTACCCTGCTGGCTTCTATATTCTTATACTTCTTCAAGGGGCCAATAAAAAAAGATCCGAAGATCTTTCCAAAGAATTCAATTACTCTTACCCAGTTATCAATTCTAGATTCATGCCTGGGCCCTAATAAATGTCCTGGCTTGGCAAAAAAAGTTCTATTGAATCCCAGACTTAATATTTCATTTTCCATTCTAGCTTTTGTATCTAAATAAAAATTTAAAGAATTAAGTTTAGAACCAACTGCAGAAATAATTGCTATATTAGGAATACCTAAGTCTTTTGCTTTTTTAGCAATCTCTATTACAAGATCGAAATCTACTTTTTTAAAAGCGTCCTTAGTTTTTTTATCCATATAAATAAGTTCTTTAAAGTTTAGAGGGTACCCCAAACAAATAACTAAATTTTTAGATGGAGGTAAGTCATTAATATTCTCAAAACTAAATGAAGTTTGGTTGATTTCTTGTTCATTGGGAATAAGACTTCTTACAAATAAATGATATTTTTGACCTTCTTTTTTTACTAGATTTAGAAAATAATTACCGGTTAAACCGGATGCACCAAATATCAGGTAATCATTCATTGTGATTTAATTTCAGCATCTCAACATTATTTCCATCAATGTCATGGATATAAACTGATGCGGTTCCATCGCGATGCTTTGTAAGTTCACCATAATTTTCAGCTTCCTCGTTTTCAATGGCGAAGTGAAAAGGATGCTCTTCGGGTTTCACTAACGCTAGGCTGGTGTTTTCAAAATCTATCATTGCCCAAGTCTCATCTTGATACGAGACTTTGACATCAAAATTGTTTTTATACCATTCAACTGACTTAGATATATCTTGAACCTGAATGGCTATGTGATGAATTTTATCCATAAGTTTTATCTTTATGGGCGCGGTGGCGGATAGTGAGGGATTCGAACCCCCGAAGGGTTTGACCCCTTGCCGGTTTTCAAGACCGGTGCATTCAACCAGACTCTGCCAACTATCCTATAGAGCTTAGTCTAACTGGTGCGCATTGTAACAAAAAGAATAATGCTTAGGTAAAGGATGGAAAATGTTTTTTTGATATAATTCAGCTAAAGACATGGAAGCTTCTTCAAGATTTCTAGATACCAACTTAATCAATCGTCACCAAGATGCATTGAAAGGAAATAATGTACAGGTAGATAAAAATAAATTATTTGATTCAATATCAAAAAATCTTTCATCCAACAATGCCAGTATTGTGTCCCATTATTACGTAGATCCTCTAATACAAGAAATAACTGAAGAAACAGGAGGGTTTGTTGGTGATTCTCTTGAAATGGCTAAATTTGGTAACCTCAGTAAAACTGAAAACCTTATAGTATGTGGGGTTAAATTTATGGCCGAAACGGCAAAAATTCTTAGTCCAGAAAAGAATATTTTTGTACCTACTCTAGAATCAACTTGTTCGTTGGATTTGGGCTGTCCGGCATCTGATTTAAAAAAAATGAAAGATCAATATCCCGACAGGGTTTTGGTTGTTTACGCAAACACCTCTGCAGAAGTAAAGGCGATGGCAGATTGGGTTGTAACTTCAAGCATAGCAAAAGAAATTATTGAAGATATACATTTGAACGGAGAAAAAATACTCTGGGCACCAGACAAATATTTGGGAAGCTACTTACAGAAAGAAACAAATGCAGACATGATTTTATGGGACAGTGCATGTGTAGTTCATGAAGAATTTAAAGCTTCAGGATTAAGAGATCTTAAAAAAATTCACCCTGATGCAGGAATTCTTGTTCATCCTGAATCCCCTTCTGAGGTAATTGCTATGGCAGATGCAGTTGGTTCAACATCTCATTTAATAAAGGCGTCTCAGGAATTAGATTTTGAAAAATTCATAGTAGCTACAGATAAATCCATCTTTTATAAAATGATGCAGCTTTCGCCAAATAAAGAATTCTTTGAAGCGCCTACCGGTGGTGTCGGCTCATCATGTAAAAGTTGTGCTCATTGTCCTTGGATGGGATTAAATTCATTACAGAACTTAGATACTTGTATAGATAAATTATCTAATGAGATCCTTCTTGAAGATTCCATTATTCAAAAAGCAAAAATTCCATTAGATAAGATGATTAACTTCAATGTCTAAGCTTGGCATACCGAATATCACCAAATTAGAGGAATCAGTCAGATTATCCCTTGAAGAAGATATCGGTATCGGTGATATTACTGGAGAACTTATAAACCCAAACTTACTTCAAAACGCATCCTTAATATGTAGAGAAGAGTCTATTTTGTGTGGATCAAAATGGTTTGAAACTGCATTTACATTGCTTGACCCCACTATACATATTGAATGGCATTTTGAAGAAGGCTCCTTATTAGAAGCTGGGAGTGAAATCGCTTCCCTTTCCGGAAATGCTAAATGTATGGTTGCGTCTGAAAGGACTGCATTAAACTTTTTACAGATGATGTCTGGGATAGCCTATAAGACTTATTGTTTTCAAAAAGAACTTATTGGGTCTGAAACAATATTATTAGATACAAGAAAAACTCTACCAGGTCTCAGATACGAGCAAAAGTATTCAGTTGTGATTGGAGGGGGTCAAAATCATAGGATGGGTCTCTATGATGCTGCGCTAATAAAAGAAAATCATATTTCCTCTGCGGGATCAATAGAATTGGCAGTTTCTTCATTGAGAGAAAAAGGGATAGAGAAGATTGAAGTGGAAGTTGAAAATATAGAAGAACTTAAGCAAGCAATAAATGCAAAAGCCGATATCGCGATGTTGGATAATTTTAGTGAAGGTGATCTTAAAATTGCTTCTGAAATCTCAAGAGAAAAAATAAAATTAGAAATATCAGGAAACATAGAGATTGATAATCTAGATGCAATTAAGAAATATAAGATCGATTACGTTTCTTCAGGCGATCTAACAAAAAATATATCAGCTACAGATTATTCATTGATTTTTAATAAAATTGATTAAAACAGACATTCTAATCATTGGAAGCGGCGCTGCAGGAATGACTGCAGCAATTGAACTATCTAATAGATTTAAAATAACACTTATCACAAAAAACTCTCTGATTGATAGTTCAACCTGGTATGCTCAAGGCGGAATAGCAGCTGTTATAGATTCAAATGACACAATTGAAGAGCATCTCAGAGATACATTAATTGCTGGAGATGGTCTCTGTAACGAAGAGGCTGTTTTGGCTTGTGTAAGCCATGGCAAGGAAGCCATTAAGTGGCTGAGTGATCTAGGTACAAATTTTACTACCAATAAATCAAATGGTTTGCACCTCACTCAAGAAGGAGGTCATTCTAAAAGAAGGGTTGTTCATGCTGAAGACGCTACAGGAAAGGAAGTCTCAAGTTCTTTGGCTGAAATAGTTAAAAATAATAAAAATATTAAAGTACTCGAAAATCATATCTGTGTTGATTTGATAACCAATAAAAATAGATGTATCGGGGCTTACGTATTAGATATAGAGACTAATAAAGTCGAGGCTTTCTCTGCTGGAGCATCTATTTTAGCTACTGGTGGAGCCAGTAAGGTATATCTATATACAAGCAATCCAGACGGTTCGTCTGGAGATGGAATTGGACTTGCGTGGCGGGCAGGATGTGTAGTGGAAAATCTTGAATTTAATCAATTTCATCCGACATGTCTTTATCATCCTGAAGCTAAATCTTTTCTAATCAGTGAAGCCTTAAGAGGAGAAGGAGCATTTCTTATAAACGATGAAAAAGAAAGGTTTATGGAGAAATACGATTCTAGATTGGAGTTAGCTCCAAGAGATGTTGTTGCCAGATCAATAGACAAAGAAATGAAAATCTCCGGAGCAGAAAATGTATTTTTAGACATAAGTCATAGAGATACTGAAGAGATTAAAAATGAATTTCCCAATATTTACGAACAATGCAAAAAATTTGGTTATGATCTTACTCAAGAACCAATTCCTGTTGTTCCTGCTGCTCATTACACTTGTGGGGGAGTTAAGGTTGATTTAAATAGTCAGACAAATATTAAGGGCCTCTATGCAATAGGTGAAGTATCAAGCACTGGATTGCATGGTGCTAATAGAATGGCTAGTAACTCTTTATTGGAATGTGTGGTATTTGCAAAAAAGGCTGCTGAACATATCTATACATACTTTCACGAACACAATGAATCAATTAAAGAATGGGATATTTCTAAAGTAACTCAAACTCAAGAAGGTGTAATAATTAAACATAACTGGGATGAGATAAGGAGATTGATGTGGGATTACGTAGGTATAGTTAGATCAAATAATCTTTTAAAAAGAGCTGATATTGCTATGAAGGTAATAAATGAAGAAGTGAACTATTTTTATGGAAAATATCTAATTAGCTCAGACTTAATAGAGTTGCGTAACCTTGCTCTGGTTGCAAATCTGACAATAAAAAGTGCGCTTAAGAGAAAGGAAAGCAGAGGCTTGCATTACTCGCTGGATTATCCAAATGTAAAGAAGACCGCTAAATCTACAATACTAGATCCTTCAAAAGTTAAGCTTTAATTTACTTACGATTAAACCTAGGGACTTCTCTAGTTAAGGAAGCTGCTATTCCTGCTTTAAAATCTTCAGTTTTTTGCAATCTAACTTGTTCGCTCAACTCCCAATCGACTATTTTTTCAACCTCTTCAGCTAAATTCGCTCTTAAAGTGGATCTGATAGATTCAACAGCCATAGGAGCTGAGCTGGATATTGTTTCTGCAAACGTTTCTGCTTCAGTAATTAAATTTTCTTTAGAGGTAAGTCGATCAGCCAATCCTATTTCGTAAGCTTCTTCTCCTGCCACTCTTCTAGCAGAAAATAACATATCCTTAGCTTTTTGATCGCCTATAACTCTAGGTAGTGTAACTGAAGATCCAAAACCGGGATGAAATCCAAGTTTAGCAAAATTTGCTGCGAATCTTGCTTCTGGACAAGCTATTCTAAAATCTGCAGAAAGGGCAAGTCCCAGCCCTCCTCCTATGGCCGCACCTTGAATTACAGCTATAACTGGCTTTTTTGTTTTGAACAATCTTACAGCTTGTGCATATAACTTAGAATATGGCACTGACTTATCTAACATATCCTCATCTTGTCCAAAATTCGCTCCAGCACAGAAGTTTTTTCCCTGAGAACTTAGAATAACTACTCTACATTCTGATACTTCATCTAACTCTTCGTAGGCATCTGCAATTTGTTCAATCAATAGATAATCGAAGAAGTTGTTGGGTGGTCTTTGTATCTCAACATAAGCAAGATTACCTTTTACTTGAACCGAGATATCATCAAAATTTTTCATGTTTAGTTCCTAAGACTTGCAAAGAAAGAAAGTAGATCAGTTCTACTACCTTCTATATCTAGGGTGCCATTTACCAAAGAGATAGGCAAGCTCTTTATCCCCGATAATATGGCCTTTAAATCCTCTTCCTTGCTAGTTATTTGAACGGAAGATCCGGAAATTAAAAAAGGCTGAACCTCTAGTACTCCTTTCCTAAGAAAAATGGAAAAAACTTTTGAGGAATCAGTAAAGGTGAATAATAACTGTATATTTTTATCTAATGATTTCTCAGGAATAACATTCACTTTTAGAGTATCCATCATAGATTCAATAGGATATTTTTTAATTACTTCTATATCTGGTAACAAAATGTCGTTTTCTTGATAGTCTTTATCCAATTGTGCTGCGCTACTTAAATAGTAATATCTCGAATTGGGATTACTTTCTTGATTGCCTAGGGCAATTAAACATGACTGTCTTAGCAATTCAGTTTTTTCGTCATTAGGTCTTAGTCTTAACAAATAATCAGTAAGTTGTAATGCCCATTGAAAACCTCCTTCCATATAAGAGTTTTCAGCGATTTCGAATAAATTGTCCCATCCACCCACAAGCTTTATAAAATTCTCAGCCTCTTCTTTTTTTGGTAAGGGTTTTAATGTTGAAGGATTACCATCAAACCATCCTAAATATCCTGAAAAGACATTCTTAGCAGACCAAGCGGGTGTTCCATAGAATTCTTTTAGAAAAGGAGAATCACCCAAATGTTTAGGTAGTATTAATTTTTCTGCAATTTCATCTGGACCTAGACCAAGGTTCATAAGTCGTACAGTTTGATCATGTACATATTGAATTCCATCACGGTAAGTAGTTAATTTATTATAAATATTCGCTCTTCCCTCTAAAGGTTTAGTATGGCTAGGTATTAGGTACTCAGGCTCTAAATACCTCATCATATCTATGCTGTTTACCCATCCAGCTAGATCTCTGTATGGAGTGCCTCTAATTGTATAAAGGTTTGGAAATGTCTTATAAAAATTATCACCTGGAAATAAGGCTTTCTTTTCAGGTATCCACACAAAAAGCTGATCATTAGTTTCGCCTGGAGCATGAAAAAGTTCTATTTCAATTCCACCCACTTCAAACTTCAATTTATCATCAAAG
Source organism: SAR86 cluster bacterium AG-447-A08 (assembly GCA_003212335.1). Taxonomy (GTDB): domain Bacteria; phylum Pseudomonadota; class Gammaproteobacteria; order Magnimaribacterales; family Magnimaribacteraceae; genus Magnimaribacter; species Magnimaribacter mokuoloeensis. The sequence goes on along the minus strand of QCQA01000016.1, from coordinate 12,972 downwards.
GTTTTTGTAGGATAAAGCAAACCTGGTCTTCTTCCGTCTCTTCCAATTTCTAGGAAAGGTCCTATACCATTATTTTCCACTTCCTCTTTGGGCAATGCATTCCCAAACATCCTATTACTTCTAGATGAAATGATTGGTCTTAAAATACCTATAACCCTTGAAAGGTATTCTCCGGTTGAAGAATGAGCATAAATTTCAGGATTAGACCCTTCTGCAAATACTGTCGCCCCGTAGGTATGATCTGCGTGATTATGGGTATAAATAATTGCACCAACTGGATTGGAATTTATTTCATCAAATAGTTTCTTTACTTCTTCAGCGGTTTCTATGGTACCAGTAGTATCAATAATAATATTTGAATTATCCCCTTCAACAAGAATAGCATTTGCCAAGGCATAACCAACCGCAACATGTACACCATCAGTAACTTCGATTACCTCTTTTCTAAACTCCTCACTATGTGCAACCAAATCGTCAGGTGAAGGGGTATCGGAAGCTTCTATTGGGATAGAATCTGAACACCCAACAATCATTAAAACGAATAGTGATGGTATTAATTGTTTCATATTTAAATTTTCTAATTCTCTATGTTTAAAACTTTCATCCATCTTCTGGATTTATATCTATAGGCTAAAAGAACTCCCTTCAAGAAATAATCTGCGACAAGAGTTGCATAAATCCATTCTATCGACAATCCTAATAAATAAAATAAATAAGCCAAAGGAACTCTAACTAGCACCAACCCAATCAAAGTAATTATCAAAGGAGATTTTGTATCTCCCGCGCCCCGAACTGCGCCACCTATAGAAAATTCAATCGCCATGAAAGGTTGCATAATTCCAAGTATCCAAACAAACACAACTGCTTTATTGATTACGTCTATGTCTTGGATAAAAAAACCGGAGAGCTCTCGTGAAAAAAGAGCTAAAACTATTCCTAAAGTTCCCATGGAAAGCACAGTCATACCGGCAGCTTTAAAACCAGAGTCGTAAGCTTTATCTGGATCTGAAGCACCTAAGTGCTGTCCTGTAAGAGTGGCCCCTGCTATAGCAAAACCATTTCCTACTGTGAAAGAAACCATAAGTACATTAACACCAATATTATAAGCAGCCACAGCATCAGTTCCGTATAACGCAACTATCCAGAAAAATGAGAGCATGCCGAATTGAAAAATAAAAGATTCTAGGCCAGCCGGATAACTGATAGTTACCAATTGATTCAATCTTTCATAAGTCATAGATCCAGCTTTACCAATTTCAACTGCAAGTTTTTTACCAAACCATAGACCTAATACCAATAGAGAATTAAAGGTAAATGCCAATCCTCCAGCTAATGCCGCACCAACTACACCCATTTCTGGCATGCCAAAGCGTCCTTCTACTAGGCCAATTAGGAGAATAATGTTAACTATGTTGGTCAATAAACCAATATAGAGAGGAGTTTTTGCGTCCCCTGCTGCCCTCTGAGCTGTTCCAAGCACCATTGAAATCGCAAACACCGGAGTAAATCCAACAAGAATTTGGGTATAGGTAACGGATAATTCTCTAGATGCTTCATCAAGACCAAAAAGACCTATCATTGCATCAGCTCCTATCCATAACAGGATTACCGTCACAAAAGAAATAAGTAAACAAAGTCCAAGAGAAGCTCTAGTGACTTGAGCTGCCTCATGTGCATTTCCAGAGCCAATAGCTCTAGCCACCAATGCTGTGGTTCCAGCCATAATCGCCATTAATAGAGCCTGAAATACCCAAAAGATTCTTTGGCCAGTGCCTACTGCAGCTACTGCTTCGGCACCAAGCGATCCAACAGCTTTGATTGATACCAGTCCAACTGATGCGAATAGTAAGTTACTTAGAATTGATGGCCACGCTAAACCCCAAACACTGAGCGATTCAGGATGAGTTATTTCTGCAGATTCTTCTTTGATCTGATTCTTATCAACTTCCGTGGACATAAAAAAGGCTGCTATAGTATCACAATCAACTCATCAAATTATGGCGAAGCTTTATTTTAACTACTCCTCTATGAATGCTGGTAAATCTACTATGTTGCTACAAGCTAATCATAATTACTTAGAGAGGGGTATGAAGCCTCAAATCTATACCTCAGATTTAGATAATAGATTTGGTCAAGGTGAAATAGTTTCTAGAATTGGATTGAAAGAAAAATCTAATATATTTAGTACAAAAACAGATATTTATGAAGAAATATTAATTTTTCAAAATAACAATCAAGTTGATTGCGTTTTAATAGATGAGGCTCAATTTTTAACTAAAAATCAGGTAGCTCAACTTGGAAGAATTGTTGATGAATTGAATATTCCGGTATTAGCATTTGGAATAAGAACGGACTTTCAAGGTAATTTGTTCGAAGGAAGTAAGTTTTTACTGGCTTGGGCAGATAATCTCAAAGAAATAAAAACAGTTTGTCATTGTGGTAGAAAAGCTACTATGGTCTTAAGGTTAAATGAAGATGGAACGATAGTATCAGATGGCAGTCAGATAGAGATTGGTGGAGAGGAAAAATATGTTTCTGTATGTAGAAAACATTTTCAAGAAAAAGACATAGGTACTTCCTAAAGTATACCAACCATAAATCCAGTTAAGCAGGAAGCCAGTAAAGCAGCCCATAAGGCCTTCCCAGAAATAGAAATCAGGTCCATTCTTCTCTCAGGAACCATGGCACTCAATCCGCTTAATAAAATGCCAACACTACTAAAGTTAGCAAATCCACAAAGAGCATATAACATAATCAGCCTACTCTTTTCTCCTAATGGATAAGCCTCGGCATCAGAGAGATACAAATAAGCAACAAATTCATTCAAAGCAGTTTTTATTCCTAATAATTGGCCCGCCATAAAAGCCTCATTCCAAGGTATGCCCATAAACCAAGCTAAAGGAATAAAGATGTATCCTAATATCAATTCAAGAGTAACTGGAGAACCATTAAAATTGGGCAATAAACTTAATATTGAATTCAATAAAAAAACTAAGGCCATAACCACGATGAGCATTGCGGCAATATTCAAGAACATATCTAGACCATTCTTAGTTCCTTGAGTTATTGCGTCCATTGTTCCTGAATACAATTCTTCAGATTTATCTTCAGGGAATTCGGTCTTAGTTTCACTAGGAATCATCATGTTGGCAAACATGATTGCAGCTGGAACAGAAATTAATGATGCTGAAAGAAAATGACCTATTAATCCGGGACCATAAATTGGTGCAAGCATAGTTGTATAAACTACCATTACCGATCCAGCTATTGTGGACATCCCAGCTGTCATTATTACAAGAAGTTCGTGCCTGGTCATTGCTGATAAATAAGGCCTAATAAGCAATGGTGCTTCAACTTGTCCTAGAAAAATATTAGCTGTAGCTCCCAGCCCTATTGGCCCGCCAACATTCAATGGTCTCTTGAATAAAACTGAGATTGCATTTACCAAAATAGGTATAACTCTCCAATACCAAAGAAGAGCTGATATAGCTGACATTAGAATCACTAACGTCAATCCACCAAAAGCAAAAATAAAAGTGCCTGCTGGGTTGTTAATGTCAAAAGGGGCATTCGGTGCTCCATCAGCAAGATATCCAAAAACAAAACCAGTGCCGTAATCATTAGCGGCTTTAAGAACCATCACACCATCAGATAAGATATTAAAGAAAGAAGATATTAATTCCACTTTTGTTAGCAATATTGCGAGAATAAATTGTATGAGAACGCCAGTCACAACATATCTTATCTTTATAGATTTAATGTTTTCACTGAAGACTGCTCCCAAAGCAAGCAAAGCAAATAGTCCAATAGTAGGTTGTAAATAATCCATTACGACAGTTTAATTTCTTTTAATCTTTCTTGCAGAAAATCTTCAGCTAATATTCCTTCAGGGTATAAGTTTGGAGTTTTCTTATTAACTAAGTTGGACAAAGTTTCGATGTACCAATCTGGATTGGGATGAACAAAAAAAGGGATAGAGTATCTTGAGGTTTTCATCTCCTGCCCTAAAGCCTTGACTCTATGTGTAGTGGAAATTAAATAATTATTAGTCAGTCTTTGAAGCATATCTCCTATGTTGCAAATTATGACATCTTTATCTACTGATGCCCTTACCCACCTGTCTTCTTTTGTTAAAATTTCCAGACCCGCTTGCTGTCCACCAATAAGGAGTGTAATCAAATTAATATCTTCATGAGCCCCTGCTCTTTCTCCCATTTCTTCGTTCTCTATAGGGGGATAATGAATTATTCTCATAACACTATTACCTTTATCAGTAATTTTATGAAAATAATCAAATTGAAGACCTAAATAGGAAGCTATTGCTTCAAGCAAGGAATTGCCTAATTCATCAAATTGTTTAAATAATTGATTAGTCTTTTCTTTGAATTGGTGTTTATCAGGTAGATCAATATTATCGGCCATCCATTTTCTATAAGGATCACTCTCATCTAACTCCCTTCCTACATGCCAAAATTCTTTTAAATCTGCTAAATTAGAATCTTTAGCAGTTTCTATCTTAAATGGTGTATAGCCTCGTGCACCTTTCAATTCAGGTAAGTAATATTTTTTTTTCAGATCTTCTGGCATGTTAAAGAAGTCTTTAAAAAGGTCTTGAATTTCTCTTACCAATTCAGTATCGATGCCATGGTTTTTAATCCCGCAAAAACCCCATTTCTTGAAGCTATCTCCTAACTCTTGAGAGAAAGAGTGAAGATCCACATCCTTTTCGTTTAAAGATAAGATTGAGAATGGAGTTTTCAATTTAAAAAATATTGTAATTGATTGAGTTAGGTAAGATTATAGACCATATGAACAAAATTTATGGTTTTGGTAATGCCTTGATAGATATTGAAATACAAATAACTGAGCAAGAATTGAAAGAAATCAATATTGAAAAAGGCTTCATGAAGCATATCACGAGAGAAAATTTGGAAGCTTACTTAGATAGGTTTTCTAATCAAAGGTATTCGGAGTCACCAGGCGGTTCAGTTGCTAATTCACTCTATGCGGCCAACCAACATAACGTCCTGACTCATTTTTCGTGTGCAATAGGACAAGATGATTTTGGTAAATCATTTATTAATTCATTTAAAAGTGATCTGTGTACCTTGTCATTCAATGAATCTGATTTACCAACGGGAGTCTGTCTTATATTTATTACTCCAGATGGTCAAAGAACAATGGCTGCCAATCTAGGGGCAAATAATAATATCCATACCGACTGTATTGATGAAGAAAAATTAATAACATCTGAATACCTTTTATTTGATAACTTTTCTCTATCTACCCAGAATGGTTTTAATTTTGCAAAATTTTGTATGTCTCTTAAGCCATCTCTGAAATTATGTTTTGGTATCTCTGATGTATCTCTTATTGAAGAGAATAACGCACATTTATCAGAAGTGTTAGATGCTGATATTGATTTACTCTATGGCAATGAAGCAGAGGTTAACGCCTTTAGTAAAGCTTATAAAATTGATTCTTTAAATGTTCTTAAAACTTATGGTAAAAAAGGTGCTTCATTTAATGAGACACGATTAAAGGCACCAGAAATTGAAATTGTCAATTCCAATGGTGCGGGAGATGCTCTTCTAGGGACTTTTTTAGCTAATCTAATTAATAATAAAAATATTGAACAATCTTTGAGAGATGCTATTGCTTATGCATCAGAAGTATGTAAAACAAGTGGTCCTAGGCTTGAATAAAAAAAACGCCACGTATGTGGCGTTTTTTCATGTCGAGACTTCTTAGAATTGATACTTGAAGCCTAAGTTCCATTGATAAGATGATTGTCCGTCCTTATTTCGAACAAACAATCCATCATCAGGATCTACACCAACAATGTTATAGCGTCCTTGAGAGTCATAAGGATTGTCTTCATCAAGAATAATTTGTCTACTTCTGTTGCTATATTCTTTCATTATTCCTTTGTCATCATCAAGAAGATTAAGAACATTAGTAATGTCTAGATAAAGTATTACTTTATGTCCATCCATGACGTTAATATCTTGAGTTATTCTCAAATCTAAAGATGAAGTCCAAGGGCTGTTAAAGGCATTTCTTGGAACAATGCTACCTTTGTAACCTGCTAATCCAGAGCCGTTTACATGAGCCATAACTGCATCTGCAACTGCGGCACTAGCAAAGACTACATTAGGATCAGAAGCTCCTGTTGGGATATAAGCAGCATCATAGCCACCGTCACTTCGATCATTGGCAAAAGCATCATCGTACCCATCAAAGGTCACACTATACGGTTCGCCTGATTTTCTTACGTAGACTAAAGAGAATCTTGTATCGTTGTTTCCAATTAGTTGAGTTGTGTAATCAAGTCCAGTGATCAGTTTATGCTCAGCCATAAAGTTAGATCTAGCTGCTACTATATTTTCTCCATCAGCTCTAACAGATCTGCCATATGAACTTTCACTTTGAGCACTTGTTAATTCAAAAATATCGGTTGCTCTCATCTTGGTATAGCCAGCAAACCAATTTATATCTCCAAATTGTTTGGCAGTTGTAAAGGTCCAAGCTTCGGTTGCCCCTTTATCGGTATTAGTGAGTCTATAATCACCTCTACCACCATATATTCCTCTGCCATCAGCAAGAGTACCTTCTCTCTCTAATCCTAGATCAGTAAAGAATACTGCTTGTCTTACTTGGTCTAAGTTATATTCCAAAGTTAAGTCCCAGCCACTTTCCAAAAGAATATCTAGACCTAAGCTTGTTCTCCATGAAGAAGGAGCTTCAAAATTTGGATCTGTGCTTTGAGCCACTCCGTAAGGGTTGTCAGCTGCAGGAATTGAGTACTTGGAGTCAGGAGAAGTTAGCCAGAAAGCTGTAGGGTCTCCTTTAGGCATATTTCCTGGACAGTTGGTAACGCTTTCATTACCAGCACAATTACTAAACCATCCACGATAATCACCTGTTGCTCCTGTTCTTGAATAGGCATTACCGAACCATACTCTCGGTATTCTACCCATGAAAAGCCCTCTTCCTCCTCTTAATGTAGCATCAACGACCTTCTGTCTGTTTTGAAATAGGTCTGTTACATTCATATTGAATGAGAACCTAGGTTGCATAAGGTCAAAATCAAATTTGGAAGCATTAGAGAAGCCATACTCTTTGACAAAGTTAACATTTGTTGCAGGAGCTATAGGTGTCTCTACAGCATCGTATCTAAGTCCAAACATTACTGTTAAATCATTATTAACAAACCATTTGTCTTGTATATACATAGAAGTTTTTTCTACTTCAAAATCAGCAGCCATAGTGCCAACAGCATTATGTCCAGCATAAGGTTCATGTATTCTTAACCTACTCCAAACACCATTTTTATAATCTTCAAAGCTGTTAAATCTAACTTCTCCGTTATATCGAGCTATAAATAGGTTTACAACATCAGAATCATCTCTTTCAAAACCAACAGTGTATAAGTGATCATCGTTATCATAGTCAGCTTTGAAGGTAAGGAATTCACTCTCTACATTTATTAAGTTAGCTCCTCTATATCTGTCACCTCCTAAAAATACGTTATCTCTATCTCCAGTAACTGAATCTCTAATAGTTATATTCATTTCAGGGAAGAAATCGTCTCCGTAAGAAGCATCATCTTCTTCCATTTCATAACTTGTATACTTAAATTTAGTGGATAGCCTGTCAGACCAATCACTATATAGAGTAAAAGATGCTCTATCGATTTCAGGTGGTTTGTAATACCAATTATTACTAAATACTGTTCTAGACCAATTATTGTATCTTTGAGGTGTTAAATCCTCTGAGTGAGAAACATTTAAAGTTGCCCTATGATCATCGCTGATGACAGCATCTAATTTTACAGTCCATTCCTCATGTGTTTCATCAAAGGTCACTAGATTGATATAGCCGGGGTCATAACCTCCGTAATTATCTATAGTGAATTGTCTAATTTCATTAGCAAGTGCTGTGGTTACAACACTCGCAGGGTTCTGTGCTCCACTATCCTTTGTTCCATATAAACCGGGTAGTGATTTGGTGTTTTCTTCATAGCCAACGAAGAAGAATAGTCTGTCTTCCATAATTGGGCCTGAGAAAGTAAAGGCCATAACTTCATCTTCAAATTCAGGGAAATCTTGCCCCAAATAGTCTCCAACATTTCCTTCATCTCGATTTTGATAAAAAGCTGAGCCATGAAATTCATTGGAACCTGATTTAGTTACTACTGCTATTGATCCACCAGTGGTATTACCTCTCGAAACGTCGAAAGGTGTAATATCAACTGATATTTGATCAACAAAATCCATACTGACCGGATTTCTCATTGTTCCAAATCCATTATCATTTAGGCCAAAAGGGTCATTGAAGCTTACACCGTCAATTGTAAAGTCATTGAATTTTGTATTTGCTCCCATGACACTGATTTCTGCATCACGACCAACACCACCGTTAACAGAAACTCTTGGATCCATTTTGGCAAAATCAGCTACAGAACGGTTAATTGTTGGAACAGCATCCATTTGATCTCTAGTTAGAAGAGTGCTGGTTCCCATTTTGAAGGCTTCAGCGGGTTTTGCAGTCACCACTATTTCATCTGCTGCAGATGAACTCGTTAAAGTCACTCCAAAAGACAGTGGATCTCCTAAAGATAGGTATAGACCATCAATAGATTCAGAATTGTAGCCAGGTGCCGAAACTTTTACCGTATAAGGACCACCGATAGGCAAAAACGAAAGTGAAAAACTTCCAGAAGAACCTGTAGTTGTAGTTTTAGTTATACCTGTTGGTGTATGCTCGGCAACAACTGTTGCACCGGGCACATTAACACTACCTCTCATACCAGATGTAGTATCAACATCAGAAAAAATTGGTAGACTCAGACAAAAAACAGATGAAAAAAGAAGTATTCTTTTTAAGATTGGTTTCATAATTAACCCCAAAATTAATTAGACAAAAGGTTAAGTTCATTCTATACCTTTTGGTTAGAAATAAAATAAAAATCGAGAAGAAAAAGCAAAAGTTTTCCTAGAGTTCACTCAAGGAGATCAACAAGACAAGGATTCTGGCAATTTAAAGGTGAAAATGTGGTTTTCTAGGGTTTTAAAATACTTTTTTTTCCAATATAACTCCTCAGAGCATCAGGTATTGTTACTGAGCCATCGGATTCTTGATAATTTTCTAATATAGCTAGTACAGTTCTACTTAAAGCTAAACCTGAACCGTTTAATGTATTGATCAATTGCGTTTTCTTTCCATTATTGTCCTTCCATCGTGCCTTCAACCTTCTAGCTTGAAAGTCCCTGAAATTTGAGCACGAAGATATTTCTCTGTAAGCGTCTTGTGATGGAACCCAAACCTCTAAGTCATATGTCTTGGATGATGAAAATCCTATATCTCCAGAACATAAAGAAACAACTCGATAAGGTAATTCTAGTTTTTTTAAAATATTCTCAGCATGGTTAGTAAGCTCTTCAAGGGCATCGTCGGAATCTGTTGCCTCTACAGCTTGCACCAGCTCAACCTTTTCAAATTGATGTAATCTCATAATACCTCTTGTATCTTTCCCATAGCTGCCGGCCTCACTCCTAAAACAAGGTGTGTGACAGACATATTTTAGAGGGAGTTGTTTCGATTCTAAAATTTCATCTCTAAAGAGATTTGTTACTGGAACTTCAGCAGTTGAAGTTAAATAAAAATTACTTTCATTATTAATCTTAAATAAATCCTCTTCAAATTTAGGGAGTTGTCCTGTTCCTAATAATGAATCTTTATTTACTATATAAGGAACATACACCTCTTCGTATCCATGTTCATCTACATGAGTTTCAATCATGAAATTGATTAGAGCTCTTTGAAGGTGAGCAATGTCATTTCTAAGTACCTTAAATCTTGAACCAGTTATTCTGACTCCAGCCTCCATGTCTATTTCATGATTTCTTCCAATTTCGAGATGATCTTTAACGGTAAATGTAAATGTCCTAGGCTCTCCCTCTTTTCTAATTTCGATATTTTCTGTCTCATCTGCTCCGTCTGGAACATCCTCATCAATCAAATTTGGAATGGACAACACAAAATTATCAATTTCTTCTAACAAACTTTCCAATTCGGCGCTAAGTTCTTTAATTTTAGTAGTTAGTTTTGTAGCCTGATTCTGTATATCACTAGTATCTTCAGAATTCTTCTTTCCAATACCAATGGCTTTAGATAGATCGTTTAATTCTGCTTGCTGCTCTTCAGTAAAGCCCTGTAGCTTTTTTCTTTTTTCTTCAAGCTCATTCCACAGTAATTCATCAAAAACATAGCCTCTTCTTTTAAGGTTTTGAATTACCTTAGCGGTATCTTTTCTTAGTATCTTTGGGTCAAGCATAGCTATATTCTAAATAATCCTAGTGATAAACAACATCTATTCCTTCTGGAGTTTCAATTAAAAGCTTGGCTTCATCAAATTTTTTCCAGCTTATCTCATCAAACTCAAGAGTAACACTTTGTCCAAAAGAGTCTAAGTAACTCAGCTCAGTAAGTTCATTAGCGGTAAACTTTAGAAATAGCGTATCCACAAAACTATCTAAATCTTTGGTGGTGATAGTGCAAATAACAGAGTTATTCTCGTTAATACAGGACTCCACTAGATAAGTATCATTTAAATCTTCTAGTTCAGTTATGAATATATTTATTGGAGTGTCCTTAAAATATTCTTCTCTTGGAATAATATCCAATTGTTCGAGTTCAATATCTAATTTATATAGAAAGTTATCATCTGCAGAAATAATTTCCTTCATGGGTTCAAAATATTCAATTTTAAAATTTCCTGACCTGGTGGCATTCAATTTTCCTCGAATTTGGCGATCCTTAAAATCTACAGAAGTAGTTTGAGTAAAACTAGTTTCTAAAAAGTATTTATCAGCAAAAAATTGAAATAAATTGTCTGCCTTTATATCTGAAGCAAATAGAGAACCAGAGATGATAACTGACAAAAAGGAATTGAGAATTTTACAGAACATTATCTAGATATCGATCAAGAGAAGAGATATGAAATATTTGATGTAAGCTTTTTCAAATTAATCTTCTGGCGGAGGTGGAATCAACACTTCTCTGTTGCCATTTGAAGCCATTGGGCTCAGAACACCAGCCTCTTCCATAGTCTCTATCATTCTAGCTGCCCTGTTGTAACCAATTCTTAGCCTGCGTTGTACTGCTGATATTGAAGCTCTTCTAGACTGGGCAACAAAAGCTACTGCTTCATCATAGAGTTCATCTTTTTCTCCATCTGCATCTTCTTCAGATGCTATACCAGGCATTCCGGAAACAGCACCCTCTTCTTTGGTAACTTCATCAAGATATTCAGCCTTGCCTCTTTGTCTCCAATCATCTGCCACTCTTTGAACTTCGTCATCACCGACAAAAGCTCCATGAACCCTTTGAGGTATAGATGTACCTGGAGCAAGATAAAGCATATCTCCTTTTCCAAGAAGTTGTTCGGCGCCACCTTGATCTAGAATAACCCTCGAGTCCATTTTAGATGCTACTTGAAAAGCTACTCTTGAAGATATGTTTGCTTTAATTAGTCCTGTGATTACATCAACTGAGGGCCTTTGAGTTGCTAAAAGCATATGAATACCAGCTGCCCTAGCTTTTTGTGCAATTCTGGCAATTAGTTGTTCAGCGGTTTTTCCTACCACCATCATCAAATCAGCCAGCTCATCAACAGCAAGAACAATTAGTGGAAGTTCTTCTAAATCTGGAGCTTCTTCACCCTCTTCGGCTTCATTTATCTTCCATGTAGGATCTTTTAATGGCTCACCAGACGAAGCGGCTTCACTTACTTTCTTGTTATAACCATTCAAATTTCGGACTCCTAGATGTGCCATTAATTTATATCTTCTTTCCATCTCATTAACACACCATCTCAATCCACTTGAAGCCTCTTTCATATCTGTTATTACAGGTGCCAGCAGGTGTGGTATGTCTTCATAAACAGATAGCTCTAACATTTTTGGATCTATAAGGATCATTCTTACTTGTTCTGGGCTGGCTTTATAGAGAATGCTTATCAACATTGCATTTATTGCGACTGACTTACCGGAACCAGTTGTACCTGCAACTAATAAATGCGGCATTGCAGCCAAATCAGCAACAATCGCAGATCCGCTTATATCTTTTCCAAGAGCTACTGTGATTGGACTTTTGGATTCATCATAAGTTTTGCTAGAAAGCACTTCGCTCAGTAAGACAGGCTGTCTATCTTCTCTAGGTACTTCGATGCCAATAGTATCTTTACCTTCTATTACTTCTACTATTCTCACGCTTGTCTTAGCCAAGGATCTTGCAAGGTCCTTGCTGATATTTGATACTTGATTAACCTTTAAACCACTGGGAAGCTTTAGCTCTAATCTTATAACTACAGGACCTGGCTGAATGGATTCCACCTCTACATCATTGATATTGTATTCAGCAAGCTTGGATACAACTAGCTCTCCAAGGCGGCGAAGGGAATCTTCTGAAGTTTCATCTGAAAATTCTTGTTTCTTTTCATCTAGTAATGAAAGCTTGGGTGGCACGCTGGACTCTTTATACTCAAAAAGCTCGGTTTGCTTCTCTTGTTCCACTCTTTTACTTGTCTCTATGGAGGGTTTAGGCTTTATAACTTCAGCAGGTTTAATTTGTTCTTTTACTTTCGTATTAATCATTACCTTTTCTTGTCTTTCAATCTTCTCTTGTCGAAGTTTCTGCCTTTCTTTTATAGAGGCCAGAAAATCAGATAATCTTTCACCCAGATTTGAACCTGAAGATAAAAGAAGTTCCTGTAATTTACTTATTAAAGCTGCCCACGACACTTCCAGAGAGAGTGTTAAACCTAATAAGAGAGTAGAAGTAAATAACAACAAACTTCCAATGAAACTGAGAGGAACAATAAATATTGAAGAGATTTGAGATCCGATTAAACCACCACCCTCTTGTGGAAGAAAACTAACTCCGGGTTCCATTATCAGTGAAAATAAA
>QCQA01000015.1 GCA_003212335.1 SAR86 cluster bacterium AG-447-A08 | reverse complement strand
CTTTCCAACACTAGCAAGAGAATCAGCAAATCCTAAAAAAACAAAATCTAAATCAAAGTCTGCATTGGACATGTATACAGGTGTCATTACCCAAGCACTAAATGGCTCGGAAAAATTATCATCCCCATATTCACTCCACTCATCTAGCACTTTCATTACATCATCCATGTCCTTGCCATCGGCAAATTGACATTGTAAAGCCGCCATACCACCTATTTCTAGATGGTCATCAGCATTAAGTGCACTGATTAGACTTAAAAAAATTGTTAGCGATATAAATATTTTCTTCATAATTATTACCTTTTTTATTATTGCGCAGGTACTATCCTTGTTGCTGTAGCTACGTATGTTCTTTCATTTTCGCAAGAAACTAGATCACCATAAATCTCTTGAGATCTTTGGTTTCCGCCACCATTAACTCTTGAATCTACCATTTCTCCCATTGAAACTAGGCCATCTTGAACTATTGCAAAGAGAAAATCGTAGTCATAGTCGCTCGATATGCCCGCTCCGGGAAACCACCTTCCTAGTCCACCTTCAAATCCTGAATCATCAAGCATTGCATTCCATTTTTTATCAGCAGCCAATAATGCTTCATAAGTTGCCCCATCTTTTAATGAACAATCTTGAAGACTTAAGACTCCATCTCCTAATGCCGAAGAAGTTCTTACATTTTCTATTCCCCATATTGAGTGTGAATCGCAATCAACAACCTTAAGAAATCTTTCATTTAGCTTAGACCCTTCTCCCACAGTCATAGCCTGTTGGGCTTCAGCCATTTGTTTCCAGGTAGGTGAAAAACCTATCCAATAGACATCAGCATCGTAGTCTTGGCTGAAATAATGAGGAGTTAAAACCCAAGAATTATATGCCATCCCTACTTCATCAGCATATTCGTTCCAGTCTTCAGCAACATCTAGATAATCTTGTAAATCTTTAGCTTTGTTATAATTACATGAATAAGCTTCCATTGGAAAGAATGGAGGTTCTGCTGCAATTGTATAAGAGACACTTAGTAAAAGTGTAAGTAAAATTTTATTTAAATATTTCATTTTTTATCCTTAATTTAATTTTTTCCACCAACATATTGAATTGAGTAAACTCTAGGAGTATCACAATCTCTTAATGCATCTAAATCTTGAGGTGCTGGGTTGCCAGTAAGAAAATTATCAGGCATCTTTCCCCATTCATTCATTGAAGATACACCCATTACCTCTAAGTAATCGTAAGCTTGTTCAATCCCAGATCCTGCGCCCATAAACCAATAAGAAATGAGACTATCTACACCAATGCTGTCTAAATAGGCATTTTGTTTTGCATTAGCTGCTGCATAGTCAGCTTGAGTGGTACCATCTTTGTTATTACAACCTCTAATAGTTAAGTACCCATTTGGAGTTGGATTTTTTGCAGTTCTTACAGGGAAAGAATAAATCGATGCATGATTAGGACAAGGGGAAACTCGTTCAAATTCAGCAGCTATTTTTGTACCATTAGCGGCCCATTCATCTTGAGCAGTACCAAGGGCTTTAAAACTTGGGGTTATGCCCAACCAAAAAAGATCAAATGGAAAATCAGATTTTCTTTGGTAAAAAGGAGTCATTACATAGCCTGTATAAGGAACACTATAATTATCATCCGCCCAAGAATCCCACTTCGATGCTACTTTTAGAGTGTCATCAAGATCTTTGCCTTCTGCAAAATTACATTGAAAAATTTCTAAGGCTGATCCCTGAGGGTCCATATTTGTATCTTCTGCTAAAGCAGAGAAAGAAAAGAGAGCAATAAAAATTGCTTGTATGAATTTAGTCATTAAACCTCTCCAATAAAGATTCTTAATGACAAGCACTAAGAATCGTTTAAAAAAACTTAAGTAACATTTTTTAGAATGCTCCCCAACTCTCTAAAAAGAAACCTAATACTTAGTGCAGACAATATGACGGAGTCTTAAACTTTACAAATAATTAATTGTGACAATTGTGTGACAATCAATGAGTTTTATTTTTCCACAAAACGCTTCTTAGATAATTTAAGGTGGTATTGTTTTTTAAAGTGTACTTATCGATCTGATCGTATAAATCTTTTAGCCCTTCTGGATCTTCAAAGAGTTTTATTCTGGTTGTACCTTGAATTGTGGAATCTAATTCTTTAATTACTTTTGCTGGGTTACCACCTACCACTACATTCTCAGGCACATCTTTGACTACTACTGCTCCAGCTGCAACTATACTGTTCTTTCCTATAGTAACTCCTTTTCCAACCACTGCACTGTCACCAATCCATACATTCTCTTCAAGAATTATTGGTTTTGTCCTACCTACTGGAATAGCTCTATCATATATTCCATGCCAATCTGCATCAGAGATATATGCGCTATTAGCAAACATACAACCGTCTCCAATTGTTATCTTTGAAGCAGAAGCAATCCTCACGCCAGGGGTCAGTAAACAATATTTTCCAATAGATATTTCTCCCTCATGATCTTCTAAACTCCATGTAGTTAAGTGGATATAGTTATCTGGTGAAGCCACCATAGTTGGGTAGTCATCAATAGATATATTTCTGCCGTATACATCAAAATATTTTGCTCCCATAATGTTGTGACCTTTACCAAAATATTCAAATTGAGGTGCCAGATAATTATCTACATAAAAATCATTGTATTTAGCGAATAGCTTTTTAAGCCAATATGGTCGATGGTCTTTTCTAATATCGTGCCTCTTATGTACATGATAAGATACGCGCCTTCTATGGAACAACCCTTGGAATCAAAAAATGCCCTTTTTTCCAGAAGAGCAGTAAATGAAGCATCTAGCTTTTTTAAGTTAGCTGTACCTATGTTCCTTACCCAACTGGCGCTGCAATTAATTCAAGTTAATTCGGTTGTTCAAAGTGGGAATTACTCAACTGATGTTCAGGCTGGAATTATGTTGGCAGGAAATTTATGGTTTCCTGTAATGGTTGGAATAGGAGGAGTACTGTTCTTTGTTACCCCTATGGTTGCGCAATTGTATGGTGCCAGAAATCTCAAAGAAATTGGGCCTTTAGCCAGACAAGCTATATGGTTGTCTTTACCAATTGTTTTATTCGGTATGTTCATCTTATCAGAGGCAGCTACAATTCTAACGATTGCCAAGGTTGATCCATCAATCATTAAATATTCGGAAGAATATCTGAGTTATTTTATTTTTGCCTTACCTGCAATACTTCTAAGTCAGCCTCTAAGGTCATTGTGTGAAGGTGTGACGCGTCCTCTACCGATTACTTTATTAAATGTCCTAATGCTTTTAATTGCCATTATTGGAAACTATACATTTATCTACGGTAATTTTGGATTTCCTGAAATGGGGGCAAGAGGAGCTGGTCTTTCTGCCGTTATAGGCACTTGGACGACATTTATTTTACTTATTTTATACCTAAAATATAAATCAGCCTTCGGTACTGAACTCTTCTCTAGATTTGATATGCCTAATCTACAAAAACTTAAAGAGATTCTTGTAGGGGGTATTCCTGTTGGTCTAGGAAACTTTATTGAGCTGAGCATGTTTAGTGGAGCAGGTATTATTTTAGGAAGATTTGGTAGTGAAGTTATAGCAGCAAATGGAATTGCCCTAACCTTAGGTGGTTTATTTTTCATGGTTCCTTTATCTATAGGCAATGCTGCTGCGGTTAGAGTTGGCAATAATGTCGGAGCTAGCAATATGAAAGGTGCAAAATATAGCTCTTACTTTTCATTAAGACTTGCAACTATTTGTGCCCTTTTTATGAGTTTTATAATCGTCTTTAATGCAGAATTTCTAGCAAGCCTTCTAAATGATAATAAAGAAGTGATTGGTTTAGCTGTAACCCTTCTATTTTTTGCTGCTTTTTTCCAAGTTGCCGATGGTCTTGCAATGGCTAGTATCGGCAGCATGAGAGGCTACAAGGATACATTTGGTCCAATGAAAATTATGGCAGTTTCTTACTGGGGAGTTGGATTACCGTTGGGTATAGTTCTCTCAATTACTGACATCATCACTGATCAAATGGGAGCAGTTGGAATGTGGACTGGAATGGCCTCAGGATTATTAGTAGCTGCTGTACTAATGGTCAGAAGAGTAAGAATAATATCTACTAAATTTATCAATGAAAATTGAGGTGAATGCTAAAGGCTTAAAATGCCCCGAGCCTATTATGATGCTACATAAAGCTGTAAGAGAATCTAAGGCAGGTGATCTGATATATATGACTGCAACTGACAGAAGTACAGAAAGGGACATTGATAAGTTTTGCGAATTCCTTGGCCACAGTCTTATTAAAAAAGAAATTACCGAGGAATGTTTATATTTTGTTGTTCAAAAAAAAGATAAGAATATAATTTAATTAAGGAGAAATTAATGACTTATATAAATAAACAATGGTTACTAGATCAGAGACCCAAGGGAATGCCTGGAGATGAATGTTGGAAGTTAAATGAAGAGGAGGTCAGGCCTCTTGAAAAGGGTGAAGTCCTAATCAAAATTTTATACCTATCAATTGATCCTTACATGAGAGGTAGGATGAATGATGGAGAATCTTACGCTGAACCCGCCGCATTGGGAGAACCTATGACGGGCGAATCTGTAGGAGTTGTAGTTGAGAGTGAATCGGATAAGTATATAAAAGGAGATTATCTTTGTGTTCATAAAGGATGGCAGACTTATATTATTGCTAGTGACGAAGAGCCAGCTTTGTTTAAAGCTGATCCATCTATAGTCCCACTTCAAACTTATTTAGGTACAGTAGGCATGCCAGGAAGAACTGCTTATTTTGGCCTTTTGAGAGTTGGGTTGCCTAAGTCAGGCGAAACTATTGTAGTTTCTGCTGCTTCAGGTGCGGTTGGAACAGTTGTTGGTCAAATGGGTAAAATACTCGGATGCAGAGTTGTTGGAGTGGCAGGTGGTGAAAAAAAATGCTCCTATGTTAAAGACGAATTAGGCTTCGACGAGTGCATAGATTACAAAGCTGGAAATATTCAAGAAAATCTTGCTAAAGCATGTCCAGATGGAATTGATATTTATTTTGAGAATGTAGGGGGTCCTGTTAGTAAGGCTGTTGCAACACTTCTTAATGAAGGTTCGCGTGTCCCTATTTGTGGGTTTATATCAGCTTATAACTCAGAGGATATGACAAAAGAGGAAACACCTTTTCATATATTTGGTGCAGCAGATCCGACTCCAGAGCATAGGTTTTTTGTTGTAACCGAGTGGTTCAAAGAGTGGAGAGAAGCTACGGAAGAATTATCTCTATGGATATCTGAAGGCAAAATTAAGTACGAAGAGACAATTACCGAAGGTTTCGAAAACGCTCCTCAAGGTTTGAGAGATGTTTTGAGTGGAAAGAATTTCGGTAAGCAGCTTATTAAAGTAGCTGAGGAGTAATTACTCCCCTTCCCACTTAAACTCAGAAACATCCTCTATATTCTCTTGAGTGTCTAGAAGAGCTCGCATTGCCCTCGCAGCATCTTTTGAGTTCATCGTTACATCGAAGGCCTTCTGTTCAAGCAGGAGGCTTTCTTCAAGAGTCATTTCCAATCCTTGATGAATAATTTTTTTAACTTGTTGTAATGCAATAGGGGCTCTATTTGAAAGATCTTCACAATAAGAAATTAATTCCTGGTTGAAACTAGCCTCTGAAACGAGTTTATTGATGATCCCTAAATCAAAAGCTTCTTTAGGACTGACTAATTGAGCATGCAGAATAAGATCTAAAGCTCTAGAAGAACCTATCAATCTTGATAATCTTTGTGTTCCTCCTCCCCCCGGGAGGATGCCTACCGAGGTTTCAGGAAGGCCAATTAAGAAATTACCATCTGCCATAATCCTTAAATCACAACCTAAAGAAAATTCACAACCACCGCCAGCAGTATTGCCATTTATACCTGCAACAACTATTGCATCTAGATCCCTTAATCTCAAAAGCATAGTATGAAAAGCATGGAGTTCTTTAGGATCTTGCTTATCTTTTTTGGTTTCTAAATTTCTTTCAGCAGTATTAGCTAATTCACCAACTTCGTAATGCTTGATAAATACATTCTCTCCATCACCTGTAAAAGCTAGTACTCTCAAGTCATCTCGCTTTTCAATCTGATCTAGAAATGTATGTATTTCATTTACTCCGGATGAAGTTAAGGTATGAGTTGGGGGATTTGATAGATAGCAGATAACGTAATTGCCATTATCTTCTATTCTAAGATGATTAAATTTTTCTACCATCCTGTAATCTCTGCTATGCCTTTACCAATATCAGCTGGGCTTTTTACAGTATGAACTCCTGCAGCTTCTAATGCTCTAAATTTATCATCTGCTGTTCCTTTTCCTCCTGCGATAATTGCACCAGCATGACCCATTCTCTTGCCAGGAGGGGCAGTGACTCCTGCTATATAAGATACAACAGGCTTACTGACATTTGATTTTATAAATTCGGCCGCTGCCTCTTCTGCTGTTCCTCCTATTTCGCCAACCATAACGATTGCCTCAGTAGAGTCATCTTTTTTCAAATAAATCTAGTACATCTATAAAGCTTGTTCCTGGTATTGGGTCTCCCCCGATACCTATGCAACTAGTTTGCCCAAAGCCAAGGTCAGAAGTTTGTTTTACCGCTTCATAAGTTAGAGTTCCAGACCTGGATATGATGCCTACTTTTCCAGGCAGGTGAATATCTCCAGGCATAATGCCCATCTTTGATTCACCTGGTGTAATAATACCCGGACAATTAGGTCCAATTAATCTGACTCCCAGGTCATCGCATCTGGCTTTTACTTCCAACATATCTATCGTGGGAATACCCTCAGTTATACATACAATCAAAGTAATGCCTGATTCAGCTGCTTCAATAATTGAAGCTTTACAAAACTTAGCTGGCACGAATATTAGGCTAGCTGTCGCTCCAGTGCTATCAACGGCTTCTTTAACAGAATTAAAAACTGGAAGATCTAAATGAGTCTGACCACCTTTTCCAGGGGTAACTCCTCCTACTAATTGAGTACCGTAATCCAAGCATTGAATACAATGTTGCGTTGCTTGGCCTCCTGTAAAGCCCTGACATATTACTTTGGTATTTTTATCAATTAATATACTCATTATATCGCTCCCTTGGATGCTTTGACGGCAAGGCTTGCAGCTTCTTCTAAATTTGAAGCCGGGATTATATTCAGTTCACATTCATCAAGAATTTTGAGACCTTTTTCCGCACTATTTCCTTCCAATCTAACAACAACTGGAACAGAAACGCCCATTACAGTTAGAGCTTCAACTATTCCATCTGCAATAACATCACATCTAACTATTCCTCCAAATATGTTTATTAAGACGGTATTCACATTCTCATCGGAGAGGATTATCTTAAAAGCCTCAGCAACTCTTTTAGAGTCTGCCGTTCCTCCGACATCCAAGAAATTGGCAGGTTCACCTCCGTGCAATTTAATGATATCCATAGTGCCCATAGCCAGCCCTGCTCCATTCACCATACATCCGATGTTTCCATCTAGAGCTACATAGCTCAAGTCCCATTCAGCTGCTTTAGCTTCTCTTGGGTCCTCTTGCGAAGGATCTCTTAATTTCTCAATCTCTTCCTGTCTATAGAGAGCATTGGAATCGACATTGATTTTTGCATCTAAACAAATCAAATCTCCTGAATCAGTAATAACAAGAGGGTTAACTTCAACTAGAGACAAATCTTTTTCTAAAAACAATTTAATTAAGCCATTGAAGATATCTCTAAACTGAGAACACTGGGTTTCATTGAGTCCTAGACTTTTAGAAAGATCATTAGCTTGTGATTCTTTGGGACCTTTGATGGGATCTATTTCAGCTTTGAATATTTTTTCAGGAGTTTCTTCGGCGACTTCCTCAATATTTACCCCTCCTTCTGTTGAAGCCATAACAACTAGCCTCTGAGATGCTCTATCTATAACAGCGCCCAGATAAAGTTCTTTATCAATCGAAGTACATGTTTCTATTAATATTTGGGAAACTAATTGGCCTTTCTCATCCGTTTGAAATGTAACTAAATTTTGCCCTAACCATTTCTCAGCAAAATCTTTAACCTGATCAACGCTATCGACTACCTCTACACCTCCTGCCTTACCTCTTCCTCCTGCATGTACTTGGGCCTTAACGACCCATTTATTGACATCTAGAGACTTAGCTATGCTTACTGCTTCTTCACTAGTTTCTGCGGCAAGACCTTCGGAAACGGAAATTTTATATTCTCTAAATAATTGCTTGGCTTGATACTCATGCAGATTCATTTTTTCTCCCTAAAATTCGTCTTGTTGAAATAACATTATTTCCGCAACGCATTGTAGAGGATAAATGAAGAACTGAGGAGTCTTCATAAATAAAGAAAGATAATCTTAAGCCTTTTCTCTGGTAAGTAATTTATTACGTATATTTGAAATAGCTTCTGTAGGATTTAATCCCTTAGGACAAACCGAGACACAATTCATAATTCCATGACACCTATAGAGACTAAAAGCATCCTCCAAATCATCTAATCTTTCTTCAGTTGCCTCATCTCTGCTATCAGCAATAAATCTCCAAGACTGCAGTAGGGCGGCTGGTCCAAGAAATTTATCGGGATTCCACCAAAAAGAAGGGCAAGATGTTGAGCAGCAGCCGCAAAGAATGCATTCGTAAAGTCCATCAAGTTCTTCTCTGGCTTCTGGTGTTTGCTTTCTCTCTATATCAGGTGTGTCACTTTTCGTTATCAGATAAGGCTTTACCTTCTCTAGTTGATCAAAAAACTGCTTCATATCCACGATTAAGTCTCTTACTACAGGAAGTCCAGGCATCGGGCGCAAAGTAATTTTATCTCGTTTAAGAACTTCGGATAGAGGTGTGACGCAAGCTAAACCATTTTTTCCGTTGATATTCATACCATCCGATCCACAGACTCCTTCTCTGCAAGATCTTCTATAAGATAGAGAAGGTTCTTGGTTCTTAGCAAGATGCAAAGCATCGAGCACCATAATATCTTTATCGGTTGGTATCTCAACGACTATATCCTGCATATAAGGCTTTTTGTCTACCGTTGGATCATAACGGTAAATACTCATCGTTATTGTTTTTATTTGTTCAACTGGAATCGCTGCACTCATTAATAACTCCTCACCATAGGTTGAAAGGCTTGGACTGTTTTAGGTCTGTAATTCACATCTCTTTTGCTTACTTCCTTGGTATCTGCATAGTAGATTGAATGCTTTAACCAGTTCTCGTCATCACGCTCAGTGAAATCATCTCTAGCGTGTGCGCCTCTACTTTCTTTCCTTGCGTTAGCTGTGATGGCCGTTGCTTCAGCGACTTCAAATAGGTTTTGCATTTCTAAAGCCTCGATTCTAGCTGTGTTGAAGGTTGCTGATTTATCTTTTAAGAATATTGAATCAACCTCTTCTCGTGTCTTGGCTAATTCATCAATGCCTTTCTCCATCAAATCACCCCTTCTAAACACACCAAAATTACTTTGCATATTTTGTTGCATTTTTTCTTTAAGAACAGCTACTTGATCTCCTTCTGTAGAAGCATTCAGTTTATTTAATCTTTCTAGTGCTTTATCAATGTCATCATTGGAAGCATCTTTTAACTCAACACCTTGCTTCATAGTCTCTTCTATATAAAGTCCAGCGGCTCTTCCAAAAACAACTAGATCAAGCAGAGAGTTTCCGCCCAGTCTATTACCACCATGAACAGATACGCATGCAACCTCTCCAGCTGCATAGAGACCATCAATTATCTTATCTTCGCCATTATCTACTGATATAACTTGTCCGTTTATATTAGTCGGTATTCCTCCCATCATATAATGACAAGTTGGTACTACTGGGATAGGTTGAACTGCTGGGTCAACACCTGCAAAAGTCTTAGATAATTCTGTAATCCCTGGCAATCTTTTATGGACCACTTCAGGACCTAAATGATCTAATCTTAAGAATATATGATCAGCATTGGGGCCACATCCTCTTCCCTCTAGGATCTCTAGCGCCATAGAGCGTGCAACGACATCTCTACTTGCCAGATCTTTAGCATTAGGTGCATATCTTTCCATGAACCTTTCACCATCCTTGTTTAATAAATAACCTCCTTCTCCTCTACAACCTTCGGTTACCAGCGTCCCTGCTCCATGGATTCCAGTTGGATGGAATTGCCACATTTCTATATCTTGAACCGGCATGCCTGCTCGTAGGGCCATACCAATTCCATCTCCAGAGTTGATCAAAGCGTTGGTGGTTGAAGCATAGATACGACCTGCACCTCCTGTAGCAAGAACAGTTGCTTTTGATTTTATATAGTAGATTTCCCCAGTTTCAATTTTAAAAGCTATTACACCAACCACGGCTTTATCTGCATTTAAGACTAAATCGACTGCAAACCATTCATTAAGAAAGTTTGTTCCAGCCTTGAGATTAGCTTGATAAAGAGTGTGCAGTAAACTATGACCAGTTCGATCGGCTGCAGCACAAGTTCTTGTGGCCTGACCTCCTTTTCCATAGTCCTTAGATTGTCCACCGAAAGGTCTTTGATAGATTCTACCTTCTTCAGTTCTAGAGAAAGGTAAGCCCATATGCTCAAGCTCGAAAACTGCTTTAGGGCCTTCGCTGCACATGTATTCAATGGCTTCTTGATCACCTATGTAGTCTGAACCTTTGACAGTATCAAACATGTGCCATCTCCAATCATCGTCAGGGTCATCACTTTGTATTGCGCAAGTGATTCCGCCTTGAGCAGACACAGTGTGAGAGCGAGTTGGGAATACTTTAGATATTACAGCAGTATTAAGTCCAGATTCGGCAAGTTGAAGGGAAGCCCTCATACCAGCTCCTCCACCACCTACTATGATTCCATCAAATTCCATTACAGGAAGATCTTTAGCATTAATAATTTCGTTAACTAACATATTTTTACCAGATGATTATTACGGCCCAAGTTAAAACTAGAGCTATTATGGCAGCAACAATACCCCTAAAACCTACATTCATAATACGGCCAAAATTTCCAAATATCCTAGGTGTTAGATAATCACTAGCTACTGCCCAAGTGCCAAGCCATGTATGAATTGCAAAAGCTAGGAAAAAAAGAGATGTGAAAATTTTGTTTAAGGTATTATCAAAAAATGCTGACCATTGATTAAAATTTACTTCATCTGCGAGTAAAACAAAACCGCCCAGATAAAGAGTATAAATAAGCATCAAAACAGCGCATGCTCTGATTATCAAGAATTCTTTAGATCCGTGTCCCAAATTAGAAAACATAATTAAAAAATAACAGTTAAGAAGTAAATTGCCATTAAAAAGGTCGCGCCGAAAATAAGCCAAGAAAGTATTCTTCCAGATTCAAGGGTTTCCCCAACTCCAAAAGCGTCACTCAAAAGCTTTTTAAACCCAGCGAGTAAATGATAACTAAATCCTACCAAAATTAAGTAAGTCATGATTTGCAACAAGAACGAGGTTTGAAATAAGTTAGAAAGAGCAATAAAACTTTCTTCTGATTTCAGAGATACGCTAAATAACCAAACTACCAAAGGAAAACTTAAGAAGACAGCAAGTCCAGATATTCTATGTAGAATAGAGGAAAGCCCTATAATCGGTAGGCTTATTGTTAGTAAATTTAGATTTACTGGTCGGTTATCTTTCTCAATCACTTATCAATTTAAGAATTTGCTTTTTGGGCGATTAAAAGCTTGATCATTATAGTTATTTGGAAGGTCAAATACTACCTACTTTTGTTTAATTTTGGTCTTCTAATTTCTTAATTAAAATGATAAGTGATAGAAATAGAGGAAGAATAAAAATGAAAGGCAGGTTGATATAAGTGCTGTAAAGAAAACCGCTAATTAAAGGTCCTAAAGCAAACCCAATCCCTGGAGCGACCATTGCAAGCCCTACTGCTGCTCCTTGATTGTTTTTGTCAGCGTTTAAGGAAGCTGCTGAAGTATAACCTGGAGAGGCTAGACCCATGCCCAATCCCATCGCAGCCATACCTAGGTAAAGAAATAAGAAATTAGGGGAAAAAATAATAAGGAGACAACTCAATATAAAAAGTGGAATAGAAAACTTTATAAGATTTAAAGGGCTTCCCTTATATCTCTGAACAACAGTAAGTTGAGAGACAATCGCCATAAACGCCATAGTGCCAAGGAGAAGAGCAGTGCTTTTAGCTGTTTCATCCAAATCATATTCAAATCTATCTTGAACGTAAAATGCCGTAACTGACTGGACTAGAGCAAAAGCAGTAAAAATGGTAATTCCTATTGATAAAAGTAGCTTTAAATTATTATCGAATTCTAGATTAGAACTTTTGCTTCCCGTTTCAGTAATAAACTCACTATTAGGAAGAAAGATGTATACAAATAGTGCAGCTAATGCCATGACAAATGACATAACAATAAGTGGCGTTAACAATCCAAATTGAGGTATTTGAATATCAAAGATATTCAATCCCACAAGAGATCCTACTAAAACTGGACCAAGAATTGTTCCAATGTTATTTGCTGCGCCAAACTTACCCATACCTGATGATCTGTCCTCTTCAGAGGTTACATCAGCAACATATGCCCCTGAAGCAGGCCTGGAAGCAGCACCTATAGCTGAATTCACTATCCTAGCCGCTAATAAAATCATCAACAAAGAGAAGCCTGTAACTGTACCTATCAACCCTAGAGAAGCTGAATATAGAAATAATACATTTGATAAGACATAGCCTGTTAAGCCTATTAGAAGGACAGCTTTTCGTCCTATTCTGTCACTCAATTTTCCCCAAAAGGGAGTAAAGATAATGAACATTGCTGCGGAGATTGAAACTAAGGTATTTATTTCAATCTCGGTGAATTGGAATTCCCTGCCAATAATGGGCATTGTTTGCCAATAAACGGATTGTCCCATGCTAACAAATAAAATCACAAGCATAAGACTTGATAGAATTTTAGGGTTAGTTTCTACAGCTTCCTTGCTACTAGTTTCCATTACTCAGAATCCACCCTCAAAAGGAATGCATACTCCATAGCAACTTCTTTCAAACTCTCAAATCTACCACTAACTCCGCTATGACCAGCGGTCATATTAACTTTCATTAAAATTGGATTTTTACTTTTGTTGTAATCTCTAAGTTTGGCTACGTATTTAGCAGGCTCATAATACTGAACTTGTGAGTCCCATAATCCTGCTGTAACCAATATGCTTGGATATTCATGTGAATCAATATTGTCATAAGGTGAGTATTGAAGGATATATTCAAACTCATCTTTGTTTGCGGGGTTACCCCATTCACTATATTCACCAGTAGTTAAGGGGATGCTTGGATCTGACATTGTCGTGATCACATCAACAAACGGTACATTAGAAATAATCCCGTTGTAGAGTTTAGGCTCCATATTCACTATGGCTCCCATTAATAATCCCCCTGCACTTCCTCCACCTGCATAAACTCTATCTGAATCTCCGTAGCCTTTTTCTAAAAGGCCATTTGTAACATCAATAAAATCATAAAATGTATTGAGTTTGTTAAATATCTTGCCATCCTCGTACCAAGATCTTCCCAATTCCTGTCCTCCCCTGATGTGAGCAATTGCAAAAATAAAACCCCTATCAAGCAAAGAAAGCCTAGATGAACTGAAACCAGCATCTATCGAGTTACCATAGGATCCATATCCGTAAACGAACAAAGGGTTTTTGTTTTTATTAAATTTCGATCTTTTATAAACCAATGAAACCGGAACCGAGGTTCCATCTCTTGCTGTTATAAACTTCCGATCAACTTTGTAATCGCTACTTGAAAAGACTCCTTTAACTTCAGCTTGCTTTAAAAGTCTTTTTCGGCCGCTATCAAGCTTGACCGAAAATAAACTATCAGGCGTTCGCATGCTGGAGTATCCAAAATAAAACCTGTCTGTGTCATATTCTGGATTAGCTGCTAAATAGGCAGTATAGGTAGGATCATTGAAATTAATTGATTTTAAAGAGTTAGACTCTTTTTCAAGAATTTTTATATTTCTCAATCCGTTCTCTCTCTCCATGATCACTAAATGATTTGGAAAAGGAACTACAGATTGAAGTAGAACATCTTCACGATGAGGTATTAACTCTTTCCATTGACCTTTGTCCTTAGAATTTTCTAAGTTAGTCTCAAGGAGTCTGAAGTTGATTGCTTGCCAATTAGATTCAACCAGGAACCTTGAACTAGAAGGATCATGATCTACGGAATATAAATGATCTTTTTCCCTAGTCAAAAATATCTCAGGTTGTGTCTCTGGAAATTTAGAGTCAATTAGTCTCACCTCTGAGCTTGTAGTTGAAGATATATTAACTTCTATGTAATCCATTGATCTGGTATTGCCAACTGATAAGTAAAAAGTGTCATCTTTTTCTTCGTAAACTTCTATATCTTGGTCCTGGTTAGTTCCTATTTCATGCCTGTAAAGCTTATAAGGCAGCAATGTCTCTTCATCTCTAAGTACATAAAAAAGGTATTTACCATCAAGTGACCATGCCATATCTCCAGAAGTATTTTTGATTGAATAGCTTGCTGTAAGATTTGTGTCTAGATACTTAAACTTAATTGAATATTGTCTTCTGCCATTCGAATCCTCAGCATATGCCATTATATTTTCATCAGGTGATATGCTCCAATTAGCAAGCTGATAGAACTCCTTATCTTTAGCTAGTTCGTTGACATCCATAATGATGTTTTCTTCTGAGTTCTTATTTTTTCGTCTTATGTAGATAGCATGTTCATTATCTGGTTCATACCTTCTAAAGTATTCGTAGTTATTAAGTCTAATTGGGACGGAATCTTCTTTTTTAGGAATGCGAGCAGTTATTTCTTCAAAAAGCTCATCTCTTCTGTCAGTTCCAGAAAGGAACCAATTTTCTAAATAATCATTTTCAGAATTAAGATGCTCAATAACTTTTGGGTCTTTCCTCGAGTCATCTCTCATCCAGTAATAATTGTCGACCCTTTTTACTCCATGAGCTTCAAAAGTAACTGGTATTTTTTCTGGAGAAGGCTTGTGATTTTTCAATGTCTTGTAATTTGTTTCTGAGTGATTGATTAACGAAAAGCAGATTAACAGAAAAGAAAGTATAAACTTAATCATAGTTCTACTTTTTTCTCCTTTTTATCATTCTCTTTCTTTTCTTTAATTGTCTTTCGTTTAACTGATTGGGTTTATTTTTAAAAGGATTTTCTTGATCCTTATAAACTATATCCAAAGGTGTGGACCCTAAATCTAGTTCTTTTCTAAAATAGTTTTCTAGATATCGCGTGTAACTTTCTTGTATTTGTTTCAAATTATTCCCATGAATAATTATTGTAGGGGGGTTTTTCCCACCTGAGTGAGCATATCTTAATTTTGGTCTAAACCTACCCGCCATAGCTGGTTGTTGGTTGTATGTAGCTGACTTTAAAATTTTATTGATTATGGAAGTATCTAGATCTCTTAATGAATCTAAATATACCTTGTCAGCAACATTTAGAAGTCTTTTGAGTCCTCGCTTCTCCAAAGCTGAAATATAGTGAAGCTCAATATAGCTAGCAAATTTTAATTTGCGATTAATCTTATTTTCTAAACCTTCCCTTTCAGATTTATTTAAAAGATCAATTTTATTCGCTACTACAATGACCGGTCTTCCTATAGCCAAAGTAAGTCCCAGTAAATGAATATCTTGATCAACTATATTTTCAGACCCATCAAGGAGTAGAATAACTAGGTCACCTCGTTTTATTGAATCAACAGACTTTGAGACTGAAAATTTTTCAGTTTCTTCTTTAATTGAACGTTTTCTTCGCATGCCGGCAGTATCAATTAAAGTTATTTTCTTGTTTTTAAATTCTAGAGGTACATCTATAGAATCCCTTGTGGTGCCTGATTCAGAAGACACTACTAATCTATCTTCTCCAATAAGAGCATTTACAAGTGTAGACTTGCCGGCATTTGGTCTGCCTATTATTGAAATCTTTACTGAATCGCTATCGTATATTGAATCCTGGTTAGTTTCAGAATCATCATATTCAGAAAGAAGCTCTCTTAATTCAGAAAATCCTTTGTTATGTGATGCAGAGAGGAAAATTGTTTGTTTAAAACCTAAATTGATAAACTCAGCAGAGGATTCTTCCAGCTTGGGGTTATCAGCTTTGTTAATTAAGAGAGTGATGTTTTTATTTTGCTTTCTTAGAGATTGGGCTATCTCTTGATCGGTTGGTAAAAGACCATCAATTGCATCAACTACAAATAGTAAAGAATCAGCTTCATCAATTGCTAAATCAGTTTGTTCTTTAATTGCATGAGACATGTCATCAGAATCTTCATTTAAACCACCTGTATCAATTAAAGTAACGCCACTATCTTTAAGGGTTCCATATTTCCTGTCTCTGGTTAAACCTGAATAATCTGCAACTATTGCCGACCTAGATGCCGTCAGAATATTAAAGATAGTAGATTTACCTACGTTAGGACGTCCAACAATTGCTACGACTGACATGACAAACTAAGTAGTATGAAATTCTCATTTAATAGAAAACTTTTGGACCCGTCCTGCTGAGTCAGCGATCAAAAGATAATTGCCTTGCGAAATAATTTCAGTTATCGCATTCCTTGAAACTTTTTCTCTCCCTTCAAAATTCCCCGACTGAGCATTTAGAAGATGTACATAACCTTCCAAATCCCCTACGACCACTAAGTTGCTTATGGAAGCGGGAGAGGTCAGCTTTCTTAATTTAAGATCGTCTTGCTCCCAAATTATTGCACCTGTTGCTGTTCCAAATGCTTTAACTATGTCATTACTCTCCACAGCAATAACTCTATTACCATTTGCCGTAAGATCTTTTACAGTAGAAATTTCTTCTTGCCATGTCGGCCTGCCATCTCTGAGGTTAATGGCTGTAATATTTCCCTGATAGGAAGCTGCAATTAATGTGTTATCGATTACTATCGACCTTCCATCTATATCTATTATCCTCTCTAATTCTGATTTGCCCTCATTGAGTGCTACAGGTAACTCTAGTCTTATTGCACCTGAATCAGGATAGATCATAGCTACTTTTCCACTCGCAAAGCCTGTAAAAACAAATCCTTGTTCAATAAATGGACTTGAAGTTCCTCTTAAGGTGAGGCTCGGTAAGACCGTTTGATGAAACCAGTCTCTTTTTCCTGTCTTCAAATCATAACCAGCCACTCTTCCATCAATTGTTTGAATAATTAAATGGCTACCAGAATTTGCAGGTGGTGATAAGCTTTCACTTGAGGTTGCAGATCTCCATATTTCATTTCCATTTTCATAGTCTAGTGCCACTAAACTTCCGTCTAAGGTTCCGTAACTTATTGTTTTAAAGTTTACATCTAATCCTGTGGAGACTATATCTTGTGTATTCTTTGACCACTTTAATTTTCCAGAGTCTAGATCTACTGCAGAGATGTATCCAGAAGAATTTATATAGAAAACCTGACCGTCATAGACAGCTGGAATAAGACGACCATAAGAGACTTCATTTCCATTAGATATAGACCATTCTCTCTCTAATTCTCTATTATCAGATATTGAGTAGAGCTCAGTGGGACCCTCTTCCTCTTCATCACTATCCCAAAATTTTAACCATCCAAAGGAAGAACAACCCGTTAGAGTTATGAGTGATAGAAAAAAAATGACTTTTTGAAAGCTATTCAAGGTCTTCCCCTTCAAGATCGGAAATCTTCATATTAATGAGTGCTCTAGAGGCCTGGTTTGTACTATTTTGTAAGGCTAGCATGTAGCTTGCACGAGCATTGGAAAATTGACCTAAAGCGTTCTCAGCATCAGCCCTTTGTTCAAGCATAGTTGAAGTTAATTCATTTGAATTTTGATACAAAGAAAGAACACTAGTGTAATCTTCATTTTCCAAATAAATTTTTGCTAATCTTGTTCTAGCAGCTGCTTCTAAAGGATTAAATTCATTCAAAGAGGTATTGTTCTCGATGACAGCTTGCAACAATTCAATAGCCTTATTTGATTCACCACTCTGAAAACTTCTTTTAGCTTCATTTAATCTCACGAAATCTGCGTAAGCAGTATCTTCGTAAGAGTTTAATAGTTTTAAACCGGATTCTTGATCATCGGCCTCTAGATAAGCTTGATATAAGGACGCTGTTTCAAGATCTTTCTCTTGTGAGGAAGCTATAAAATAATCTCTACCTACAATCCAAGCAACTACAGCTAACAAGGCTAAAATAATCAGATATTTAAAACGTTGCCAGAAGCTTAAAAGTATTTCTTGTTGCTCCTCCTGGGAGGCTGAAAAAAAGTTTGCCATAATTTATTTTTCTTTAAATTTCTTTAACAAATCTTCAAAGGTAAGACTCTCTTGATCAGATTTAGTTCTTAAATCTTTGAAGCCTATTTGATTATTTTCCAATTCTTCTGAACCTATTATTAAGGCTATTTTAGCACCAGATTTATCAGCCTTTTTAAATTGGGAGTTTGCACTTTCCAAGCCTAGATTAGTTTTTATTTTTAGAAATGGAAATTCGTCTTTTAGTTTTTCAGAGTACATTATAGCCTCTTGTGCAGAGCTTTCAGAAAAGCATATAAAATATATATCTAAATCATCTTGAATACTTATTTTTCCTTGCTCTTCTAAAAGCAAGATAAGTCTCTCTAGTCCTATTGAAAAACCTATGGCAGGGCAAGATTTACCACCTAATTCTTCAACCAGACGGTCATATCTTCCTCCACCTATGATAGTGTCTTGAGAGCCTAGCAAGTCAGTCTTCCATTCAAAGACTGTTTGATTGTAATAATCCAATCCTCTTACTAATTTAGAATTAACATTAAAGTCTATCTCAGATTTTTCTAGTATCCGGAGAAGATTATGATGATACTGTTTAGAACCTTCACTGACAAAATCTTCTATAGAAGGAGCATTTTTTAGCAAATTTTGAACAGTTTGTGATTTAGAGTCTAAGATTCTAAGGGGGTTTTCAAGAAGTTTTCTTTGAGTATCTTCGTCCAAATCTTCTTTTTGATTCTTCAGAAACTCCACAAGTGCCTTAGAGAAAGAATTCCTTGTTTCTTCATCTCCAAGGTTATTAAGTTCTAATCTTACTTTGTCGGCAACTCCCAGCTCTCTCCATAATCTTGCTGACATTAGAATTAATTCTGCATCTATTTCAGGTGAATTAATTCCAAACACTTCCGCACTGAATTGATGAAATTGTCTAGATCTACCTTTTTGGGGGCGCTCATATCTGAACATGGGTCCTGCATACCATAATCTTGGCTTGTCGGTTCTAATAAGGTCATTATCTATAGCAGCTCTCACACAACCTGCTGTTCCTTCAGGTCTCAAAGATATACTTTCTCCTCCTTTGTCTTGAAATGTATACATTTCTTTTGTGACTATATCTGCAGCCTCATTTGACCTAGTATAAAGTTCTGTTTTCTCTACGAGTGGGAATCTAATTTCTTCGTAACCATAAGACTCTACAACAGACTTTATGACATCCTCTACATATGACCATTCTTTAGCTTGGTGAGGGCCAATATCATTCATGCCTCTTAATGTTTGTATTTTTGACATTAGTTTTTCGCTATTAAGTTTTCTTGGTCTTTGGTTTTTTCTTTAACTTTTTGTCTTATCATCTTCTCTAGATGGTCTGCTAAATCAGCACTCTCAACCTTATGATCAGGCCTTCCATCAATGTATATTAGATTCTTAGGTGATCCTCCAGTTACACCTATATCAGTATGTTTTGACTCTCCTGGTCCATTCACATAGCAGCCAATTACTGCAACATCTATGTTTTCTTTAATGTCCTCTAATCTTGATTCTAACTTGTTCATGGTTCCTATAACATCAAAGTTCATTCTGGAGCAGCTAGGACAAGCTATAAAATTAATCCCCCTAGAACGTATCTTCAGGCTCCTGAGTATATCCCAACCCACTTTTACCTCATCAACAGGATCAGATGCTAGTGAAATTCTTAACGTATCTCCAATACCATCCATCAATAAAGATCCAAGACCCATAGCAGACTTAACAGTTCCAGATCGAAATCCTCCAGCTTCTGTAATACCAAGGTGCAAAGGCTGATCTATAAGCTCAGAAATCTTTCTGTAGCTTTCTACGGTCAATTGAACATCAGAGGCTTTGATGCTTAATTTAAAATCTTCAAAATTTAGTCGCTTCAATATGTTTATATGGTTCAAGGCAGACTCGACAAGAGCATCTGAATTAGGCTCTCCATATTTAAGCTGTAGTTTCCTTTCTAAAGAACCTGCATTGATTCCAACTCTGATTGGTGTATTTGTATCTTTGGCAGCCGAAATAACCTCTCTTATTTTCTGTTCCTTTCCTATGTTGCCCGGATTGATCCTTATACAATCTGCACCGCCTTTAATTGCCTCTAAAGCCATTGTGTAGTCAAAGTGAATATCAGCAACCAGAGGAACTAGAGAATTCTCTTTTATAATCTTGAAAGAATCTGCTGCTTCCTGATCTGGAACAGAAACCCGAACAATATCTGCACCTGCTTCTGATAATTGTTTTATTTGATTGATGGTTGATTCTGAATCAGAAGTTAGAGTATTGGTCATACTCTGAACAGAAATAGGAGCATCTCCCCCTACAGGCACATCACCAATGAGTATCTTTCTGGTCTTCTTTCTAACTATTTGGTGTTCTAAATTCACTACAATTCCCAGTAGGTAAGACGATACAACTCACATTAATTTTATTGGCATAGTCTTCGAGATCTTGTATTTTATCATTAAATGAAATTTCGATATTCTTAAAATTTCCAGCAATGATTTTTAATCTATCTTCTTCAAAGATATATTCCTCTCCTGCCTCAGCGAGTATATACAGTAGTCTTTCCTTTTCTGAAAAAACTTCTAGCCAACAATCATCATAAACTCTTATAGAAGTGATATTCTGATTTGAAATTACAGGTTTTGGTAGTTTATCTACTTTAGAAGGAGGAAGTTCTCTTAAATCTTTATCTGATTCTTCTGGAGAAGCATCTACTTTAAATATGATCTTATCTAAATCCTCAATTTGAGTAGTCGAAATTTCTATGGTTTGATCTTCAAATTTTTCTGGCAGTTGGATGCTGTCATCTTCTTTAAATGACTTTAGATTCTGTTCTTTTTGATTTGTTGGAAAACCGAGAATAAAGGCTAAACTTAAAAAAAAGATTACAACAAGTGCCGGTACTAAAACTAGTGC
>QCQA01000014.1 GCA_003212335.1 SAR86 cluster bacterium AG-447-A08 | reverse complement strand
ATGACATTTCGGCCGAGCGTGTTCGTCAAATCGAAAAAAATGCCATGAAAAAAGTTAAGCAGTCTTTCTCCTCCGGAGAATAGCTTGCAAATTCAAGATCGCCTTAAAAGTTTTGTACTAAGAAAAGGAAGGATAACCTCTAATCAAAAAAGGGCTATTGATACCCTTTGGGATAAGTACATACTAGACAGCAACAAAGAGGTTAAAAATATCTATCCAGACACTGACCCAATTTTGGATATCGGTTTTGGAGCTGGCGAAACGACTTCATTTATAGCTAAAGCAAAACCAGATACTTTTGTTTTAGGTGCCGAAGTCTATCTTTCTGGCATTGGGTCACTACTAAGCAAAGCCAATGATGAACAAATAGATAATATAAGAATTCTCAATTCAGATATTGCTCCTTTCTTAGAAGATAAGGTATCCGATAATTTCTTTGAAATGATATTGATGTTTTATCCTGACCCTTGGCCCAAGCGAAAGCATCACAAAAGAAGGTTAATCAACAACGATTTTATAAATCTACTTAATAGAAAAATAAAACCTAAAGGAATCTTCTATTTCAAAACCGACTGGGACCATTATTATCAGGAAGTAAAGAAGATAATTGCTAAAGATAAAAAATGGTCCGTATTAGAAAAGCAGGATTTAGAAAATTACTTGATTGATTTACCTCAAACCTCCTTTGAAAGAAAAGCTTTGCTTGCCAAAAGGGAGCTCAATGAGATTATCTTACAAAGAATTAGCTAACTAACTTATCAAGTTCTTTCAGTATGTCTTTAAAGGCCTCAGATCTGTGAGAAATTTTATTTTTTTCCTTTTTGCTCAACTCTGCTAAGTGTGAACCATTCTTTGTTATAAATATAGGATCATAGCCAAAGCCTTGTGATCCTTTAAATTCAGTCGCTATATCTCCCTCTAAACTTCCATAACTTTTTATGATCAATCCCTCAAAGTAGCCAACTAAACAACATTTAAATCTTGCGGATCTTAAATTAGCTTCGTAAGGCTCCATATCTTTTAGTAGTTTCAAACAATTATCTTGATCAGTGCCTGATTCGGAGTATCGGGCAGAATATATCCCTGGCTTACCGTCCAAAGCATCAACCTCAAGACCAGAATCGTCACCAATTGCTGGTATACCTAATTCTTTGGATACAAACTGCGCCTTGATGAGTGCATTTTCATAAAAAGAACTTCCTGTTTCAGGCGGTAGATCAACAATATTTTCTGGTAAGTGGATGAATTCGTAATCGCTATTGGAAGCTAATTCTTTAAATTCTTTGAGTTTGCCCTGGTTTTTTGTTGCTACTGCTATTTTCATTGAGAAATTTTATACATTGCAGTGGCAGCAAATAAATTTGGAGAAATTTTAGCCAAAAGACTTTCATTGCCTGAGCTATTGAAAAACCGCTTTTCAATAATATTTATTGAAGATTCATTACAAAGTATTTCGAAATCCTTGATGGTACAGAGGTGAATATTGTCTGTTTCATGCCAATTCTTTGGCAATGATCCTGTAACAGGCATCTTGCCTGAAAACAAAAGACTCAATCTAGTTGATAAGAAACCAAAGTTGGGGATAGTGACAATACTTTCTTTGCCAATTCTCGTCACTTCCATTAACGCTTTTTTTGGTTCTTTAAGCACCTGAATAGTTTGACTCATAATGACAACATCAAAGCTTTTATCGCCAAAATTTTCTAAGCCCTCATCAATGTTTTGTTGGATAACATTGAGCCCGGACTTAATGCAAGAATTAATGTCCTCTTGATTTATTTCTACCCCCATAACGGTTGATTCAGATTCCCTAGATAGAATCTTTAAAATCTCACCATCTCCACACCCTAGATCAAGAACTTCAGAATTTCTCTCAACCCATTTTTTTATGACCTCAATTGTATCCATTTAATTTTCCAAGAAAGACGATAAGCCTTTGGTGTAGTCTTCATCAGCAAACAAGAATGAATCATGGCCATGTGGACTATCAATCTCAAGATAACTAACTCTCTTTTTCGCTGCTATAAGGGCATTTACAATTTCTCTAGATCTCTCAGGTGCAAACCTCCAATCAGTTGTGAAAGACACTACCAGTAACTGCGCTTCTATTGTTTCGAAAGCTCTCGCAAGATCTCCTTGATGATCAACTGCAGGATCAAAATAATCTAAGAGTTTTGTCATCAAAAGGTAAGTATTCGCATCAAAATTTTCAGAAAATACGTCACCTTGGTAACGCAAATAACTTTCGATCTCGAATTCTGCATCGTAAACAAAATTCAATTTTTCTTCCTTGAGGTCTCTGCCAAATTTACTTTTCATAGCTTCTTCAGACAGATAAGTAATATGGCCTACCATTCTTGCAAGCTTTAAGCCCTGCTTAGGAGATTGTCCAGTATCTAAATATCTCCCGGCCGCGAAATCTGGATCATTGAGTATTGCTTGTCTGGCCACTTCATTAAAAGCAATGTTTTGTGCGCTTAATTTTGGAGCAGCTGCAATAATTCCGGCCTTTTTAATTTTGTCTGGAAAAAGGCGAGACCATTCAAGGGCTTGCATTCCCCCCAAACTACCTCCTACAACGGCATGCCATTTTTCTATACCAAGAGAATCAGATAGCAAAGATTGAGATCTCACCCAGTCTTTAACAGTAATAATTGGAAAATCAGGGCCAAAATAGTCACCTGTTTCCTTGTTAATCGAAGAGGGTCCTAATGATCCGTGACAACCACCGATATTATTCGGGCAGACAACATAAAACTTATTTGTATCTATGGCTTTTCCTGGACCTATAAGAGAGTCCCACCAGCCAGGCCTCTTTTCCCCTTCATAGACGCCAGCAGCATGATGGTTACCACTTAGAGCATGACAGATAAGTATGGCATTTGAAGAATCTTGATTTAGGTTGCCGTATGTTTCATAGACAATTTCTATATCTGTAAGTGATTGGCCACACTCTAGATCCAACTTACCCTGAAGGGTAAGCTTTTTGGGCTCTACTATACCAACTGATTCATTCATAAAAAAACCTGTTCGCCTTCGCTAAACAGGTTTAATTTAATGCATTAGCTGTATTTCAATTAAACGCCCGCAAGCTATATCAAATCGGCGAAAACATTATTATATTGAATCTATAGCTAGAAACCAACAGACAGCCATACTGGCAGACCTGACTCTAATGCAAATTGCACGAAAATTGCTTGTAAAAAATTAAGGGCAATAAAAGCAAAGATGGGAGAAAAGTCTAATCCTCCCATTGGCGGTAAGAAGATCCTGAATGGATTGAATAATTTATCTGACATTTGTCTAATCAATACAATGGCAGGATGAAAATTATTACCTGCTACGAAGCTCAAGATGATTCCGCCAAGTAAAATCCACCAAATCATCTTCAGCATTAGAAGAACAACGGAATAGGTTGACCACATTAAAATTTTCATTGGAGCATATTCTATAGAGCCTGCAATGGCCGCCATGTAGAAAGCACCTGCTTGAATAAAAATAGCCACAAAAAAAGTCGCTATATCCACACTATAAATTGGTCTAATAAATGACCTAAGAAATTGACTTGGAAAATCTACAGCTTTTATTATTCCCTGAACAAGAGGATTGTAGTAGTCAACTTTGAGTAGACGAAATAAGAAGTTGAATACAACCCCAAGTGTAAATACATCCATCAAGGCCTTGAATAAGAAGAAAGTAGCTTCTGACATTATTTATCTCCTAATTCGATAGATTTCTCTTCAGCAGCTTTCATTGATCTTTTAATTATTTCTTTGAGATCTTCTTTCTCAAATTCTTCTATAGCTCTTTGTGTAACTCCTCCCGGAGAAGTTACATTTTTTCTCAAATTCTGAGGTGAATCCGAGGCAGCTATTACCAAATTTGCAGAACCCGAAATCATAGAGGCGATTAAGTTAACTTTGTCATCAATTGAGAGATCAAGATTCTGGGATGACTCCAGTAAAGATTCAATCAAATAAAATACATATGCTGGCCCTGAACCAATTAAGGCAGTGAAAATATCTAGTTCTTTTTCTTTGATTTCAGCAGTTTTACCAACCGAACCAAATAGTATCTTAGCTTTTTCTATATCAGTTTCTTCTACTCTTTCGTTTGAAGAGATTGCCGTTACACCTTGCATAATACTAGCCGGAGTATTCGGCATTGCCCTTATTATCCTTGCAGATGAGCCTATGATAGATTCAATTTTTTTTATTTTTACACCAGCTGCAATAGATATAACAAGATTGTTCTTTTCTATAATAGTTTCTTTGATTTCAGATAATACTGTTTCGATGATATTAGGTTTTACAGCCAAAATTATTAAATTGGATTCTTCCGAGACTTTTTGATTATCCGTAGATGTCATTACACCAAAATCTCTGGATAACTTTTCTAAATGCTCCTTTTCTGGTGAAGAAGAAATAATTTTAGAAGGTTCATGGCCATTATTTATCAAACCCGATATTAGGGCTGTTGCCATATTGCCTGCACCTATGAAGCCTATTATCTCGTTAAGTTTTTTCATATTCTCGGACCAAATATACCTGTTCCTATTCTTATCATTGTAGCGCCTTCTTGAATGGCTACACCATAATCTGAAGTCATCCCCATCGATAGGGTATCAAAATTATGTCCTTGTCTAATGAGTGAATCATAGATTTCTTTTACCTTCCTAAAAACCTTTCTTTGCTCTTCTTCAGAGTCTCTAGGTTTAGGAATTACCATCAATCCTCTTAATTTTAAATTTTCCAAAGCCTCTATTTTTTGGATAATTTCTTCAAGATTTTCTATCTTTAACCCAGATTTACTTTCTTCATCATCGATATTTAATTGCAGGCATGCATTAAGGGCGCCTTTTGACTTGGGCCTGGAAGAATTTAGTTTCTCTGCAACCTTAAAGCTATCTATGGTGTGCACCCAGTCAAACATCTCCGCTATTCTCTTTGCCTTTCTGGATTGGATAGAACCTATAAAATGCCAAACTATATCCTGATCTAATTTAGATATTTTTTCCTCTGCTTCTTGAAGATAATTTTCCCCAAAATTTTTGATGCCTTCTTCGTAAGCAACAATGATTTTTTCAATAGTTTGTGACTTGCTCGCTCCTATAAGGGTAACATCCTCAACAGACCTTTTAGAAAGATTGCAGTTTTCTTTTATGTCCAGAATGATTTTTTGGATATTCTCTAATTTCACAAGCTACATTTCCTGTGGAGCATTGATACCCAAAATTGAAAGCCCATTATGTATGACTTGTTTAACTCCGCTTAGAAGGAATAATCTAGAGCTCATCAGGCTCTGGTCTTCAACAAGAAATTTTTCACTGTTGTAGTAGCTATGAAAGATACCAGCCAAATCCTTAAGGTAGTAACAGATCAAATGAGGTTCACTAGATAGGGCAGCCCTTTCAATCAATTTGGGATACTGTTTTAAAGTTTTCTGTAATTCAACCTCTTTATCTAATTCTAATAAAGTTAAATCAGAGCCTGAAAGCTTATCTACATCTATATCTGACTTATTTAAAACACTGCAAATCCGAGCATGAGCATATTGAATATAATAGAGTGGATTGTCCTTAGATTGTTCTTTTGCAAGATCCAAATCGAAATCTAAATGCTGGTCTGACTTCCTATTAATATAGAAGAACCTAGCTGCCTCAGTTGTAACCTCATCAATTAACTCTTTGAGTGTAATAAACTCGCCGCTTCTTGTGGACATGGGTACTTTCTTGCCAGACCTTATCAAGTTCGCGAATTGAATAAAGACTACCTCTAATTTTTCAATATTCCTTTCACTAGCCTCCATTGCAGCCCTGACTCTTGGAATATAACCATGATGATCAGAGCCCCAAATATTAATGATTCTGTCGTACCCTCTATCATATTTGTTTAAATGATAGGCTACATCAGAGGCGAAGTAAGTATATTCTCCGTTACCTCTTTTTAGTACCCTGTCTTTATCATCTCCTAATGCAGATGATTTAAACCAAGTGGCACCTTCTAGCTCATAAATAAACCCTTTGGACTCAAGTTCATTGATGGCTTTATCTACAATACTTTCTGAACCAGGTTTGCTCTTATAGAGAGACGATTCTGAAAACCATTTATTGTGTTTTACTCCAAACTCAGACAAATCGACCTGAATCAAGTCTAGAATTTTTTGAAGAGCAAAATCTCTAATAAATATAAATTCATCTCCAAGCCTAGATCTAATTGCTTCAACAACTGAATCTGTAAAACTTTCATCATCTTGTTTGTCCCTGTCCAGAAGGTCATTTAAATCTAGATCACTCAAAAAAAGCCCATCTTTCTTCTGTTCCTTTAATTGTTGAGCTATGGATTTCAAGTACTCGCCTTGATAACCATTTTTAAACATCTTTAACTCATTATTGAAGATTTGTGCGTACCTTATCCACAAACTCGCAGCTAGAATATTCATCTGTCTGCCGAAATCATTTACGTAATACTCTTCATCAACTTTAAATCCTGCTTCACTTAGGAGCCTAGCGAGAACTGATCCAAAAACAGCTCCTCTTCCATGCCCTACATGTAACGGACCAGTAGGGTTGCTTGAAACGTACTCTATTAATACTTTTTTATTATTTGATTTGGATGAACCATAATTATCCTTTTTTACCGAGATCTCTTTAAGCACAGATCCATGAGATTTCTTTGACAAGAAGAAATTAATAAAACCTGGTCCAGCTACCTCGACTTTTGTTATATCTTCATCTGTAAAAAAATTAGCTTTAATCTGATCTGCTATTTCTTTGGGATTTTTGCCAAGTGGTTTAGCTAACACTAGAGCGATATTTGACGCTAAGTCTCCATGCTCTTTTTCTTTATTCTCCTGAATGTTGATATCAAATTCTTTAATATCAAAATCAGCACTATTATATAAATCACCTAAAATCCCTTTTAGGTTCTCTTGGATCTTTTCTTTCATTTATTTTTTATTTACGACCCTGATATTCACCATTTCTTGTATCAATGGTTACTATTTCGCCCTCAGAAACAAACAGAGGCACTTTAACAACTGCCCCTGTTGAAAGAGTAGCCGGTTTTGAACCTCCGGTTGCGGTATCTCCTTTGACACCTGGATCTGTTTGAGTAACTTCTAGATCTACAAATGTAGGTCCAACTACTGAGATTGGATTGTCGTTCCACAAAAGAACCTTACAGATATCTTCTTCAGTAACCCATTTTTCTAGATCACCAACCGTATCAGTGCTTACGGGTATTTGTTCATAAGTATCAGGGTGCATGAAAAACCAAGCACTTCCATCACTATATAGGAATTGCATATCAAGTTCTTCCACGTCTGCAGCCTCAAGAGACTCTCCTACTTTACAAGTCTTTTCTCCAACTCTTCCCGTGAGGTAGTTTCTAAATTTAATTTTACTAAAAGCCTGACCTTTACCAGGTTTGTTGAATTCTTCTTCAATAATCACACAAGGGTCGCTGTCTATGATAATTTTTAGACCCACCTTAAAATCACTAGTTGAATAAGATACCAATTTTTTTCCTTATATGTTTTTTAACGAAACCAATTTATTCCCAAATTTTACTAGCATATTTTCTTTCAAGGAATCTAAATCTAATTTACTTGAATCTTCAAAAAGAAGAATGACAGTTGAGCCCATCCTAAAGTACGCTAACTCATCTCCTTTGTTTATCTGTATTTTTTGACCAGGTCCTTCGTTCCATTCTTTGATTAGTTTCTTTCTAGAAAAATTTTCATCAGTGCTCCAGAAGGGGACAATGCTGCCAACCACCGAAGCTCCTACTGAAACAAGAGAGTATTTGAAACCATCAGAATCAATTTGTAAGAAAGACCTCTCATTTTTGATATAAAGATAAGGTATAGATTCTTGTGCTTTCTTATTTACACTGTAGAGAGATGTTCCCAAATGCTTGGAATCAGTTATTTGTCCATTAAAAGGGCAATGTATCCTGTGATAGTCTGTAGGGGCTAAATAAATTGTTATGAAGTAACCCCCGCTGTAGAGAGATTTGTAATCTCTTCCAATTAAATCCTCTAGTGAATAATTAAACTTTTTTGCCTGGATTAGTTGTCCCTCTTCAATCAATCCATGATCAACTATTTCTCCATCAACAGGAGAAATAAAGGATGTATTTACATTATCGATAACTCTGGAGCCATATTTTAGTTTTCTGGTAAAAAAATCATTATACGAACTATATTTTTCTATATCAGAATGTATTGCTTCATTGAGATCGGGCTTATAGAGCCATATAAAGCCCTTTATTAGAATATTTTTAATGATTCTTACCTTGCTATTTGCAAGCAGACCCAGCAAGAGAGTTAGAAGTAAATGAGGAACTAGTTTATGCATTATCTCTATAAAGCAGTGAATAACTTTGGCATTGTATCGATTTATTTCTGGTATTCAGGATATTTGGTTAGTAAATGTCGTTCAATTTCAGGAATTAATTTTTTATAGATAATTAAGATGGTTACCATTAAGCCTAAAATTGACCACTGTGAACCAACACCGCTTAATGCCAGGACATGAAGACCTGAAAACATTAAAAGCAGACCCGCTAAGTTTGGATGTCTCAAATAACTCCATAATCCCGTAGTTATCAAATTATCCCCTTTTTTCTTGGCATTCTTAATTTGTCTTTCGCAGATGAATTCAATAGATATTCCCAATATACACAGAGAAATTCCTAGTATGTCTAGATAGTTTAATGACGAGTATCCTGATAAATAATTTAGAGAAAATACGGAACTGAAACAGATGACCTGAATGAGAGATATTTTTAAAACAGTAAATAAGATAGTAAAAAATTTCTTTTTGTAAATCGAATCCCTAATGGACGGGAGAATCTCTTTAAATAGAGTTGCCTTTATTGATTTATAAGCGCTAAAAGATTTTAAACACCATAAAATCACCAATAAATTAGCAAATAACTGCCTTTGAGAAATTTCTGATACTTGTAATTGAAATTGAATTGATAAACTTACAAACAAACTCAAAAGAATGGGTAAGAACAAGAATTTTAATAATCTTCTCGGACTTTTTTTATTGATACTGCTTAATATCAAAGCTATCAACAATATTGAGTTGAAAAAAAATAACATTAATATAAAAACAAAATTTGACATCTGTTAAGTTTTCTTAAAGTTAGATTTTTTTTGGCATTGCATTGAGTCTTATTTATCTCTATAGTTTAACCGTTCGCAACCGGGGAAGGTGAAAATATGTGCTTGCAAAGCACATTTGTTTCATCTACTTTGCGAATAGATTAAATAAGAATTTTTAGAAATTAGGAGATAGCTATGACGCGTCTTTGTAAATTTGTTTTCGTGCTGGCCGGTATTTCAGTTTCAGGCCTTGTGTTTAGTGATCAAATCCAGCCCCTATTAGACGTTGGAGCCGCTAGGCAGGTAGCCGAGAAAACATCTCAGTCAAAAATTGACGAAATGGATGAACAAACTTCAGTGATAGTCAGTGAGTTCAAAACAGTCAGCAAACAAATAGAAGGGTTGAGAGTTTATAACGCTCAAATGAGACAACAAATTCAGCGTCAAGAAGAACGCCTGAAGGAAATAGATAGAACTCTA
Organism: SAR86 cluster bacterium AG-447-A08; assembly: GCA_003212335.1. Taxonomy (GTDB): domain Bacteria; phylum Pseudomonadota; class Gammaproteobacteria; order Magnimaribacterales; family Magnimaribacteraceae; genus Magnimaribacter; species Magnimaribacter mokuoloeensis. The sequence goes on along the minus strand of QCQA01000014.1, from coordinate 15,997 downwards.
AAAGAGGCACAGGTTATGCAAAGACAGATTCCACCTTTCACAAGAAGAATGCTTGCTGGAGTGGAAACCTCTATTGAATTGGATTTACCTTTCCATTTAGCTGAAAGGAAAGAACGTATAGCTTTTGCTAAAGCAGCTTTAGATAATCCAACTGTATCTCCTGCTGAAGGTTTAAGACAGGTTCTAGAAGCTTTCAATGTAGAAGCAGAATACGGAAGAAAAATTGACGCCTATAAAGACAGTATAGTTATAGATGGTGAGCTAAGAGAAGGAAATATCCTTAGAGTTGGCAGATTAGCCATGGTATTCCAGACAGCCGACGAAACTCAAACTCATGCCTGGAATAATGCAACAAGGTCTTGGGAAGAGTTAGATAACAGCTATAGAAATCCTACTAAGAGAGGCTTAAGAATAGCAAATAAGTTAGCTACGGTTGACTTAATGGAACTTCCTTTACCAGCAGCAACGGAGGCAAACTAAAATGAGAAAATTAAAACTTTTTATACTTATACTTAGCCTCGGGCTAATCTCTTCAACATCTTTTTCAGAGGATGGTGAAGAAGAGGCAGTTCAACCATCTAATCCTCAGGAATTATTAGAAATTGTTAAGCAAGGTCAATTTGCAGATACGCAACAACAGAGAGATAGAGAAGCGCAGTTTAGAAACGAGAAAAATAGACAGGCAAAACTTCTTTCTGACGCTAAAGATGAAAGAGCTAGGCTCGAGAGAGAGGCTGCTAGACTAGAGCAAAAATTCGAAGCTAACGAAGCTTTATTAGTAGTTGCGGAAGAGCAGTTAAGAGAAAGGCTAGGGTCACTTAATGAAATCTTTGGTCATTTAGCCGGAAATACAACTGAAGCTCGTAACATCATGGAGCAATCTATTACTGCAGCTCAATTTGGCAAGGATAGAGAAGAGTTCATGACAGCCTTGGGCTCGAAAATGAACGAAGGTATTAAATTAGCTTCGATAGAAGAGCTTGAAACTTTATGGTACGAATTACAAAGAGAAATCAATGCTTCTGGTGAAGTTGTTAAGTTTAATACAGAAGTAATCACAACAGATGGAAACGTTGAAAATAGAGACGTAGTTAGAGTAGGTAACTTTAATGTAGTATCAGACGGTCAGTATCTAACGTACTCTCCCTCTCGTGGTACATATTCCGAACTTCCTTCTCAACCTGCTGGAAGGTACACCTCGCAGACTTCAGACATACTTGATGGAGATACTTTCCCGGTTCAATTTGCTGTTGATCCAACTGGTCCTCAAGGAGGTTCATTGTTAGCCAGCTTGATTTCTATGCCAAGTACTTGGGGTAAAATGCAAGAAGGTGGTCCGGTTGGTTATATGCTTATGGCAATAGGAGTTTTAGCAACACTCTTATTTATTTGGAGATTCTATGAACTTTGGAATATAAGGGGTGGAGTTATAGCTCAATCAGCTTCTTCAACATTAAGTAATGATAATGCTTTAGGCAGGATTCTTAAGATCGCTGAAGACGACAAAGAAGCAGACACTGAAACCCTAGAGCTCAAGATGGCTGAGCAAATCTTGAAAGAAAGACCAACTGTAGAAGGATTAAATTGGGTGCTTAAGATTGTCTCCGTAGTGGCTCCTCTAATGGGACTCTTTGGAACAATCATTGGTATGATTGAAACATTCACCATGATTACCTTATTTGGAACTGGAGATCCTAAAACAATGGCGAGCGGTATATCCACTGCTCTCGTAACAACATGGTTAGGACTAATGGTCGCAATTCCAACTACTTTTATGTACGCAACTGTAAATAATATTTCTAGAGGAATATTAGGTACTATTGAAGAATCAAGTACTGGTATGGCTGCTAAAAGGTCAGAAGGAACAAGTTAATAACTACTGAAGAAATAAAGAATGCAATTTTTTTATAACTTTTCAGATGCTCTATTTGCTTTTATGCAAAGAGGCGGAGATGTGCTTTATTTAATAGGACTTCTTGCATTTGTTATGTGGTTCCTCATATTCGAGAGAATGTGGTTCTATTTCTACACCCACAAAACTTATGTAGGTCAATCAATGACAGAATGGGATCAAAGGCAAGATAAAAGTTCTTGGAATTCTAAAGCAATAAGGGACATGCTGATCTCTGAAAATGAAATAAGAATTGATAAGAATCTCGGTTTGATCAAGATGTGTGTTGGAATAGCTCCCCTTTTCGGATTATTTGGAACAATCACTGGAATGATTGAAGTTTTTCACTTGCTTGCCGTGACGGGCGGAGGTGATGCTAAGGCTATGGCTGGAGGAGTTTCTAGATCAACAATACCTGCTATGGCAGGTCTCGCAGTAGCATTAACCGGAACGCTTGCTAATCAATTCTTAGTTAATAGAGCACAAAAAGAAAAAGACATGCTGGTAGATCAGCTGGTCGCAGAATAGGAATATAATATGAGAAGATCACCAATAAGTAGTGCAGTAGCTGAAGAAGAAGATATTAATTTAACTCCGATGTTAGATGTTGTTTTTATTCTTCTAATTTTCTTTATCGTAACTGCAAATTTCATTAAAGAGCCAGGCCTTGAAGTTAATCGACCTGATGCTGAAACTTCTAATATTCAAGAAAATGCTGCGATTTTGATAGCTATCGGAGCTACCAACGACATATGGATTGATGGACGAAGAGTTGATGTCAGACAAGTAAAAGCAAATATAACTAAGCTCTTGGCTGATAATCCTCAAGGTTCTGTAGTTATTCAGGCAGATGAGAAGGCACAAGCTGATGCCATAATCCAAGTAATGGACCAGTCTAGAGAAGCCGGAGTTTATGCAATTTCATTAGCGTCTGAACCTAAGTTTTAAATTTTATGGGATTTTTTGCAGAACAAAATCTTAAAATGTTAGGGACAACCCTAACAGGTTCTCTTTTATTGACGGTTGCAATATTTTATACAATGCAATGGCTAATTGATGTTGGTGATGTTGAGTTAAATGACAAGTCCATCAAAATAGCTGACGTAACTATGCCAGAAAGAGAGCTAGAATTGATGATGGATATGGAACGTCCTCAAGAAGAAGAGCCTCCACCTGAAACTATGCCACCAGAATTTGATATGACCCCTCCAGCAGATTTGGATACATCAGCAGCTAGACCAAATTTAGGCTTTAAAGGAAAAAAAGCTGGTGTTTTTGCTGATGGTTCTTATGTGCCGATATTCCAGGTACCACCTGTTTATCCAAGAAGGGCCCTAGAAAGAGGTATTGAAGGCTGCGTTATGCTCAAGTTTACGGTTACTAAAGTTGGATCAACCAAAGAACCGGAAGTTGAATGGGCTGTTCCTCCAGGAATTTTTGATAGAGCTGCAATGAGATCAGCTTTGAAATATAAATATAAACCTCAGATAAGAGACGGTGAGGCTATAGAAGTACCGAATGTAAGAACAATTATTGTTTTTAAAATAGATGATCCCGGTAAGCCTGCTGATTACACACCTGAGGGATGTGCGTAGATAGTTATGATTAAATTAGGTTATCCATTAAAAATTTTTCTTATAGCAACAGTAATAAGTTTGTTGCCAGTCACTTTGGGAGTTGCACCTTTAGACTATAAAGGAAGTTCTTTAGAAGCAGCCGAGGATGATAAGAAGAAGAAAAAAAGAAGAAGAACAAAACTACCCAGTAAAAAGATGCAAAGAATTTTGCAAACTATTGTGCCTTTTATTGAGGCTGAACAATGGAATGAAGCCTTATTGGCTTTAGAGCCTGTAGCTGCAGTAGATTCTAAGTTTACTAGTACAGATAGATCCAAAATGTACTACTACAGAGGATATATATATTTTTCTAAAGAGCAGTATGGAATGGCTGAAACTGCTTATAAAAATCTAATTGCTGAAGAGGATTCGAGCGACCAAGAAAGACAAGGTGCTATTTATTCTTTGTCTCAACTTGCCTACATTGCTGAAGATTATAAAACTTCAATAAGCTACTTATTAGAATGGCTTGATAACGAAGAAGAACCTAGCTCAGATGGCTATGGACTGCTCGCTCAAGCTTATTACCAAGTTGAAGATTTTCAAAAGTCAGTTGAGGCAATAGATACTGCAATAGAAATACAAGAATCACGAGATATAGCTATAAAAGTTCCTGTTCTTGATGCTGAAGGAAATGAAACGGGAGAGATGATTGAAACAGGAGAAACTCGCAAAGGAGTTGCAAAAGAAAATCATTACTTGCTAAAAATGGCGCTTTACTCCGAATTAAAAAAAGATCTTGAAGTCTTACCAATATATGAAATATTGGTTCAACATTATCCAAAAAAACGCTATTGGACCAACCTTTCTGGTCTCTACGGACAAAAAGATAGGCAAATGGATCAAATGGGTGCACTAGAAGCTGCTTATGATGACAGATTGTTAGATAAGCAAAGAGAGTTTACAGCACTTTCACAGCTTCTGTTTATGTTCGAAAATCCTCGTAAAGCGGCTAGAGTTATAGAGGACGGTCTCAATCAAGGAATAGTTAAAAAAGAAGAAAAAACTTTAAAAGCGGCAGCTCAATATTGGCACGCTGCAAAAGAACTAGAAAGGGCTAAACCTTATTATCAACAAGCCGCAACCAAATCTAAAGAAGGTGAACTGTTTATATTCCTTGGGCAAGTACACTTTAGCCTGGATGAATTTGATAAGGCAGAGAAAGCTATTCAGGACGGTATAAAGAAAGGTAAGCTAAAAGATGAAGCTGCCGCTTATATGCTTTTGGGTCAAATTAACTTCGAAAACCAAAAGTGGGAAGCAGCTATTGAGTCTTTCAGAAAGTGTATCGACGTAGCTGAAAGACAGTTTGATGATAAAAAAGAAAAGCAGAAAGAGAAAAAGAAAAGAGTTCAAGATCAGGCTAGAAAATGGGTAACTTATACTGAGGGTGAAGAAGAAAGAGTTGAGGCCTTGAAACTGAAGAGAAAAGCGCTGGGTGTCTAATTTTTTACGTACTCAACGAAGCTAAACTCTATTCCATTTTCTGATCTTTCTAATCTAGAATTTTCTTTCCACAGGCTCTTATCCCACTTAGGAAAGAAAGTATCTGCAGAATCAACTTCTAGCTTGATTTCGGTAATTAGCAATTTTGTTGCCAAAGGAAGAAATTCTTTATAAATATATTCTCCTCCAATAACACTAACTGTTTTGGAGTATTCGATTGCTTCTTCAAGCGCTTTTTCAGTGGAACTAACTTCAGTCACTCCTTCTCTTCCTTGAATTGACTTAGTCATCACAATATTCTTTCTGTTTGGTAGTGGTCTCCCAATAGAATCATAGGTTGCACGACCCATAATTATTGCAGTATTTTCTGTTTTTTCTTTAAAGAACTTAAGGTCTTCTTTTATGTCCCATGGAATTGTTCCATCTTTACCTATCGCAAGATTTATATCCACAGCAGCGATTAATACTATTTCCATCAAACTGCTATAGGAGCACTTATAAAGGGATGTGATTGATAATCTACGAGAGTAAAGTCTTCAAATTCGTAATCAAAAAGATCATCCTTTTTATTGATATTTATGTTGGGTAAAGGATGTGGTTTCCTTGAAAGCTGTTCCTCAACTTGATCTAAATGGTTAAGGTATATATGTGTATCTCCTAATGAATGAACAAAATCACCTACTTTTAGGCCTGTAACTGAAGCAATCATGTAAGTTAATAGAGCATAGGAGGCAATGTTATAAGGAACCCCTAGAAAGACGTCTGCACTTCTTTGATAAAGCTGACAAGATAACTTTCCTTCGCTGACATAAAATTGGAATAAAGTATGGCAAGGTGGAAGTCCAGATTTAATCATTATAGGTATTTCTTTCGGATTCCAGGCTGAAACTATATGACGCCTAGAATTAGGATTATTCTTTAGGTCATCAACTACTAAGCTAAGCTGATCAATTCCTTCAAAATCTCTCCATTGCTTTCCATATACAGGTCCTAAATCACCATACTGCTCAGCAAATGCATTATCCGTTTTGATTAAATCTATGAAGCCAGTTAATTTGTCTTTCCATTCCTGAGAATGCATTTCTAAATTCTTACTTTGATTGGTTTCTTCTAGCCAATTTTGAAAAGGCCATTCATTCCATATGTTTACGTTATTTTCAACTAGATACCTTATATTTGTGTCACCTTTTACAAACCAAAGTAGCTCATGAAGGATCGAGTTAAAGTTTACTTTTTTTGTAGTAACAAGAGGGAAACCATCTTGTAAATTAAACCTCATTTGATGACCAAATATACTAATAGTGCCAGTGCCTGTTCTATCTTCTTTTTTAGTTCCTTTGGCCTTGATTTCTTTCAGTAAGTCTAGATATTGTTCCATCAATTTAAATTTGTTTTCTATGTGAATAATAAATGAGAAGCATTCCAATTACTATCATTGGTAAACAAAGCAATTGGCCTCTTGTTAGGAACTCAAAAACAAATCCAATGTGCTGATCAGGTGTCCTAAAAAACTCTGTTACGAACCTTATGAGACCATATCCAATTAAGAAATGACCTGATATATTCATCAACGGTTTTGGCTGTCTAGATACAAAGAGCATGTATGCAAAGAGCAAAATTCCTTCTCCAAAGGCCTGGTAAAGTTGAGAAGGGTGCCTAGTCATTCCTAAAGGGTCTGAAGGAAAAATTACACCCCAGCTCAATTCAGTGGGACGACCGAGTAACTCTGAATTAAGAAAATTTCCTAGCCTTACAAAACCAAGTCCTGGGGGTACATAAGGAGCAACTCTATCCATTAGCCAGAAAAATCCTACACTCCAGCCTTTTGACAACCAAAGACAGGCAACTAAAACTCCTACAAGCCCCCCATGAAAAGATAGCCCTCCTTCCCAGATAAAAAATAGAGACAAAGGATTATTCAAAAATTGATCTATAGAGTAAAAAAATATGTATCCAGCTCGTCCACCTAATATTGCCCCTATTAAGCTATAGAACATAAGATCACTTACCTGATCTTCATTCAAATCCTTTTGATACCTTTTAATTAATAAATATATTGTGATAAAAGCTGATAGCCAAGTTAATCCATACCATCTAATGGCTAGCGGACCTAATTGTATGGCTATGGGATCAATTTCAGGAATTAACATTTAAGGCTGCCTAATCTCATCCACCATACTTAAAACTTCTTTTGGAGGAGGATTTGTAAGACTTGATATCACTAAAGCCAGTGAAAAATTTAAGATCATCCCTATAGCACCTATTCCTTCTGGAGAAATACCAAAAAACCAGTAATCAGCATTATTAATTTCTGGATTGATAAACTTAAAGTAAATAATGTAAGAAGCTGTAAAAATTAGCCCACATAACATCCCTGCAATCGCACCTTCTTTATTGAGTCTTTTATAGAAGATTCCGAGAAATAGTGCGGGAAAGAATGTTGCTGCAGCAAGTCCAAATGCAAACGCTACTACTTGAGCTACAAAAGCAGGAGGATAAATCCCAAATATACCTGCAATCCCAATAGCAACTGCAGCAGCAATTCGTGCGTATTTTAATTCTTTTCTCTCTGTAATATTGGGCATATAAGTTTTCTTTAAAAGATCATGAGAAATTGAAGAGGAGATGACTAATAATAGGCCTGCTGCTGTTGAAAGGGCAGCAGCAAGTCCGCCTGCAGCTACAAGTGCTATTACCCACCCTGGAAGTTGGGCTATCTCAGGATTTGCTAAAACTATAATATCTCTGTCAATGTAGATCTCATTTCCATTGGATGGATTTGGATTATTTTCAACAGCCCTTTCACCACTATCACCTCTATTATTTGTATATTTAGGCTTAATGTCCTCTAGGGCATTACCCGCTGAATATTGAATTTTTCCATCCATATTTTTATCTTGCCAGGCTATAAGGCCTATTTCCTCCCAATTTTTAAACCAAGAGGGAGACGTGCTATAAGGTTGATCTTGGATTGAATCAATTAAATTCATTCGTGCAAATGCTGATACAGCAGGAGCTGTTGTGTATAGGAGGGCTATAAATATAAGTGCGTATCCTGCAGATTGTCTTGCTGCACCTACATTTGGTACCGTAAAAAATCTAACAATTACATGAGGTAAGCCCGCAGTGCCGAACATAAGAGCAGCTGTTATACAAAATATATCAATATTACTCTTTACATTCTCTGTATAGGCCGTAAAACCAAGGTCTTTTGTAACTTGATCGAGTTTATCTAGAAGATAAATATCGCTGTCGACCATCGTACTTCCAAACCCTATCTGCGGAATTGGATTTCCGGTCATTAGAATCGAAATGAATATAGCCGGAACTAAATAAGCAAAAATTAGTACACAATATTGTGCAACTTGTGTATAGGTAATGCCTTTCATGCCCCCCAAAACGGCATAGAAAAAGACTATAGCCATTCCGATAATAACTCCTGTGTTTATATCAACTTCTAAGAACCTGGAAAAAACAATTCCTACACCTCTCATTTGGCCGGCGATATAGGTAAACGAAATAAAGATTAGGCAAATAACAGCTAGTTTTCGTGCTGTCTTTGAATAATATCTTTCCCCTATAAAATCAGGAACAGTAAACTTGCCAAACTTTCTTAAGTAAGGAGCGAGAAGAAGCGCAAGAAGAACATAGCCTCCAGTCCACCCCATTAAATACACAGAGCCATCTTTTCCCAAGAAAGCTATAAGACCTGCCATAGATAAGAATGAAGCTGCTGACATCCAATCTGCCGCAGTTGCCATACCATTTGCTACAGGATGCACACCTTTACCGGCAACATAAAAATCGTTAGTTGATTGCGCTTTAGACCAGAGTGCAATTCCTATATAAAGAGCAAAAGAGACCCCGACAAAGATATAGGTAAGCAGCTGAGTAGTCATTTATCTTCTTCTTGGGAAAGTTTTTTATCTAGTCTTTTCATTAGCCAGACATACAAAAAGATAATAAGTACAAATACGTAAATGCTTCCCTGCTGAGCAAACCAAAATCCGAGTTTGAAACCACCAATTTTGATTTGATCTAGAGACTCAGAGAAGACTATTCCAAAACCAAAGGAAGCTATAAACCATATAACTAGAAGAGACGAAACAATTTTAATATTCGACTTCCAATATTGGTCACTTTTTCTTTTCATTTAGCGCATTAAAAGATTTAAAGCCATTATCATAACCAAAAATGCAAATGCTATTCTTAGTTTTTTTTGTTTCATTCTGTGGGCAATATTGACTCCGTATTTGGCTGTAATAGAACTCATAATCCCTACAATTATTGTTGCAGGCAAGTAAACAAAACCAATACTATTATTAGGTAAGTCCACTGCATCATATCCTATAACTATGTAAGAGATTGAACCTGCTAAGGCTATGGGTATGCCACATGCTGCCGATGTACCTATCGCATTCATCATCTTTAGTCCTCTATGATAGAAATAAGGTACAGAAAATATCCCACCTCCAATACCAAATACTCCTGAGAGCCATCCTATTCCTCCTCCTGCTATAACTGGTCCAACTAAACTGGTTCTAGGGTTTTGCGGCGGCGGAGGGAACTCAAAGATTAATTGGACAGATGCAACAACTAAAAACAATGCAACTAGCCCTTGCAAAGTGCTGCTCTCTAGATATCCGGCTGTAATACCACCAAGACATGATCCTGCAATAATACTAGGTGCCACGAGCTTTATTAGGTTCCAATTAACAGCCCCTTTAATGTTGTGCGAAAAAGTAGAAGAAAGCGAACTAAAGACTATTACACCTAAAGAACTTCCTAAAACCATATGTGATAGAATTTGTTCAGGAAATCCTAGATACGAAAAAATGTAAAAAAAGGTAGGAATAATAATTATTCCTCCTCCAATACCAAACAAACCAGCCAATACACCTGAAAATGTTCCCAGTAAGAAGTAAATCAGAATTTCCAAGATCACATTTTATCATTAACTATACCTACTCTCTTTAATTTATGTGCCTAATTGCATTGTCGGTAGAGAAAACAAAGGATTGGAATGGCAAAGATTCTTATTTTTTTATAATTATTGCAAACAGAGACGAGTATCATGAAAGGCCAACTACTAAGATGCATTGGTGGTCAAATAATCAGATACTTGCTGGCAAAGATGAAGAGGCAGGTGGGACTTGGCTAGGAACAAATAAAAAGGGTAAGTTTGCTGCTATTACAAACCTAAAAGAAAATACCAATAGCAAATATCTTGTTTCTAGAGGTGAACTAGTAACAGGCTTTCTTGAATCTGACTTATCTGCAAAGAGTTATTTAGAGCAATTAGAAAGCAATAAAGAACAATATGCCGGCTTTAATCTTATTGTTGGAGATAAAAACGGTTTGTTTTATTTGTGTAATCGACTCGATGGCATTTTCTTCATTCCTGAGGGTATTCATGCGCTAGGAAACCTAACATTGAATTCTTCAACTAAGAAGATAGAGGCAATTAAAAATGACTTTCAGGAGATTATCCATCAAGGATTCTCCAAACAAAAGGGCTTTAAGATAATGAAGCAGGATTATGGAAGTCTTCATGAAAAAACAAAAAAAGAATTAAAAGTTAGGGACGGAGAAGAGATCCCTTATAGATTTATCAGGTCACCTATCTATGGAACAAGATGCACTACAGTATTTTCGTCTCTACCCTCAGGTGAAGTAAATATATCCGAACTTACTTATAAGAAAGAAGGTATTGAAGGGTCTTCTGTGGACTTTTCTTTCAATATTAAAAATTAGACTTTTTGTATTCTATATAGAAAGGCAATAAATCACTTAATACTTGCCTGTAAGCTTCTCTTTTAAATTCAACACCTGCCCGAATAGGGTGCCAGTAAGATGTCCAAGTCCATTCTGTAAATTCAATTTGATCATGAAGGTTAAGATTAATATCATTTTCTTCGCCAATAAATTCTGCCAAAAACCACTTTTGGGTTTGGCCTCTAAACTTTCTATTTTTCAAAGAGAAATATTTTGGAATTTTATTTTTTGGTACATCATATTTAATCCATCGATCATTTTCTTTTATTATCTTTATTTGATTTCTTTTTAGTCCTACCTCTTCGTAAGTCTCCCTAACAATAGCTTCTTCTGGAGACTCTCCATCATCTATCCCTCCTTGAGGAAATTGCCATCCATCTCCTGATTTCCTTTTACACCAGAGCAGTTTACCTTCTTCATTAAAAATAATAATTCCGGCATTGGGTCTGTATAATCCTTCATTCATAATTCAACCTTCTTTGTATATATTAATGAAAAAAAACAAATTAGCTTTATTTGATTTAGATGACACTCTTTTCGATGGTGATACAGAAGCGGAGTGGGTGAAATATATGGATCACAGAGGATTCATTAAAGACTTTAATTTTTACTCTAAGATGGAAGCATTTGAAAAGAATTATAGAGAAGGAAGATTGGATGTTGACGAATATTCGGAATTCTTACTCAGCCCTATCATTGGAAAGAGCTTAAAAGAATTAGAAGATCTTATTGAAGACTTTACTTCTGATATTGTGACTAGATTTAGCGATGAATTATCTCAAGAATTGTTAGATAAACATAAAAATGACACTAAAGTTTTGACTTCCGGTTCTTTATCCTTTCTTGTTCATAAGATTGGCACTAAATTGGGAATTGATAATTGCTTTGGGACTGATCCAGAGTATCTTGAAGGACAATTTACAGGGAGAGTAGAGGGGAGGCCGAATTTCTCTCAAGAAAAGGTCCGAAGAATTAATAAATGGATGGATTCCAAAAAATTCGATCAGATATTCTCTTATTCAGATTCAATACATGATTTGCCCCTTTTAGAATTTGCTGACTTCCCAATGGTAATTAGTCCAGACAAGGAATTGAGAAGAGTTGCAAAAGAGAGAGAGTGGTTAATTGATGACCGAAGAAGCTCTTAGTCGTAGTCTTCCATAGAAGGACAACTGCAAACTAAATTCCTATCTCCATAAACATTGTCTACTCTGCCTACAGGAGGCCAATATTTATTCTCATACAGACTATCCACTGGATATGCAGCTTTAGATCGTTCATATTCTCGATCCCAATTACTGTCTATTAAAGTTTTGGCGGTGTGCGGAGCATTTTTTAATACATTATCCTCTTTTGAGCTATTGCCTTCTTCTATTTCTTTTATCTCGTCTCTGATCTTTATCATGGCTTCACAAAATCTATCTAATTCTTTTAAAGACTCACTTTCAGTGGGCTCGATCATTAACGTACCCGCGACTGGCCATGACATTGTTGGGGCATGAAATCCATAGTCTATAAGTCTTTTGGCTACATCTTCTACTTCAATTCCTGCAGTCTCTTTTAGGGGCCTTATGTCGATAATACATTCATGAGCAACAAGACCATCCTTTCCTTTGTAGAGTATCTCATAATGACCTTTGAGTTTTGTTGCAATATAGTTTGTATTCAGTATTGCATTTTGAGTAGCTTCTAGAAGACCTTGAGTTCCCATCATTTTCATATACATCCAACTTATAGGCAGGATACTTGCGCTTCCCCAATCAGTACCTGATACGGGCCCTACAGCTTTATTTTCATTATGATGAGAAGGCATAAATTCTTTAAGCTTTTCAACTACACCTATTGGCCCAATACCTGGGCCTCCTCCGCCATGAGGTATACAAAATGTTTTATGTAAATTTAAGTGAGAAACATCACCACCAAAAGAACCTGGGTAACATAACCCAACCATGGCATTAAAGTTGGCTCCATCTATATAAACGAAAGCGCCATGCGAATGAATTATTTCACATACCTCTGTAACCGAAGTCTCAAATACACCATGCGTAGAAGGGTAAGTAATCATCAAAGATGAAAGGTTATCAGAGTGCGTTGATGCTTTTTCCTTCAGGTCATTTATATCTATATTGCCTTCTTCATCACAATCAACGGGAACTACTTTTAAACCTACCATTTGAGCAGATGCCGGGTTTGTTCCGTGAGCTGATTTAGGAATTAAACATATGTTTCTGTGAGATTCATTATTATTTTGATGGTATGCGTCTATTGCAAGAAGTCCTGCATATTCTCCTTGGGACCCGGCATTTGGTTGCAGCGATATACCAGAATAGCCTGTAAGTAGAGCTAACATTTCTTCCATATCAGATACTAGCTTTGAGTATCCTGATAGTTGATCTATTGGTGCAAAAGGATGAATATTAGAAAACTCTGGCCAACTCACAGGTATCATTTCGGAGGTTGCATTTAACTTCATGGTGCATGAGCCTAGAGGAATCATTGCTCTGTCTAGAGCAATATCTTTATCATAAAGTCTTCTTATATATCTAAGCATCTCGGTCTCGGTATGAAACGCATTGAAGATATTATGATCAAGAAAGCTAGATTTTCTGGTTATGTTTTTAGGTATAGAGTGGCTTTTTATCTCTTTCAACTGATCATCAGAATCAGTGAATATTTTCATCAGAACCTCTAGATCGTCCATGGAGGTAGTTTCGTCTAATGAGATTCCTATAGAAGTAGAATCTATTATCCTTAGATTAATACCATTATCTCGGGCTCTTTGATGAATTTCTTCTGTATGAGAACCTGTTTCAATTACCAAAGTATCAAAGAAATCGTTGTTCTGAGACTTTAAGCCTTTTGCAGAAAAGTTTTCTTTAAGCAAGACAGTAAGATTGTTCACATTCTGGGCTATTTTTATGAGTCCTTCTTTTCCATGATAAAGAGAGTAAAATCCTGCCATGATCGCAAGCAAAGCTTGCGCAGTACATATGTTGCTAGTAGCTTTTTCCCTTCTTATATGCTGCTCTCTAGTTTGAAGTGCGAGCCTGTATGCTAGGTCTCCAGAACTATCTACCGAGGCCCCAACTATCCTTCCAGGCAAAGACCTTTTTAGATCTTCTTTTACTGACATAAATGCTGCATGTGGACCGCCACAGCCCAGAGGAACACCAAATCTTTGAGACGAACCTACAACTATATCCGCACCCATCTCTCCTGGAGGTTTAACTAGGCATAAAGCTAATAAGTCCGAAGCGAATACGGCAATTCCTTTTTTTTCATGAATCGTGTCAACAATTTCAGAATGGTCTTGAATTGAGCCATCTGAACCTGGGTATTGAATAAATACACCGTAACAGTCTGCATCTTTAGCCTGCTCTATAGGTCCAACTATCAAGTCTATTCCCAATGGCTTGGCCCTAGTCTTTAAAACATTTATGGTATTTTCAAAGCTGTTTTCATCAACATAGAAGATATCTGACTTAGACTTGGAAACTCTTTTAGCAAGCGTCATTGCTTCTGCAGCGGCAGTAGCTTCATCTAGCAGAGATGCATTAGCAATATCCATGCCTGTAAGATCGCTAACCATGGTTTGAAAATTAATAAGAGCTTCTAATCTACCTTGAGATATTTCAGGTTGGTAAGGTGTGTAGGATGTATACCATCCTGGGTTTTCAAATACGTTTCTAAGAATTACTTTAGGAGTGTATGTATTGTAATGGCCTTGGCCTATAAAGCTTTTGAAAACCTTATTTTCTTGTGCAATGAGCTTTAGCTCATCGAGAGCTTCTTCTTCGGTTTTTTCTTCTCCAAGATCAATTTTTTCCTTCTCAAGTATATTTTCCGGTACAACCGCATCAATAAAACTATCCATAGAGTCATATCCAATGGATTGCAGCATAAAGTCCCTATCTTGAGAGTTAACTCCTATGTGCCTCTTAGAAAAAAGATTATTTTTTTTTATGGTGGTCAAAGCTATAAGTTAATTTATTCCTCGCAGGTAGCGTTATATTCTTCTTCCGTCATTAGGTTCTCAAAACTAGAGGCATCATTAAGTTTGATCTTAAAGAACCATCCATCTTCTAATGGAGAGCTATTTACGATCTCTGGTTCATCAAGCAACTTCTCATTTACTTCAATAACTTCGCCTGATAGAGGGGCATAGACATCTGACGCTGCTTTTACGGACTCTACTATTGCTGATTCTTCTTCGGCATCTAATTCTTTACCGATATCTGGTAATTCAACAAAAACTATATCACCTAACAAATCTTGTGCGTGTTCACTAATACCTACGGTTAAAATACCTTCTTCATCAATTCTACCCCACTCATGAGTAGCCAAATAACGTAATTCAGATGCTTCGCTCATATTCTTTCCTTAAATATTTCTTTACCTTCTCTGATAAATCTCGGAGAACCAATTTTAGCAAAAACTTCTTTCCCCCTCATCTCAGTAAAGCAACTTTTTGCTGAAATTTTAGGAATTCTTGCCAAAGCTATTGGTTTTTTTAGAGTAGGGGAGTAAGTACCGCTCGTAACTATGCCTTCCAATTTTTTATCAGTATCAAAGTAGACTTTTTGCCCTTGTCTCAATATTGCTCTTTCTTCAAGCATTAACCCTACAAGTTCATATTGTTTATCATCTTTTAAAATCTTCCCAAGTGCTTCTTTGCCGTAGAAATTTCTTTCTTCATCAGAAAAATCGACAGTCCATGTCATATTACATTCAAATGGAGAAATAGAATCATCCATTTCAAAACCATAAAGGTTCATGCCTGCTTCAAGTCTTAATGTATCTCTTGCACCTAAGCCTATAGGCTGAGCACCAGCCTTGATTGCATTTCTCCAAAGACCAACAGCAAGATTATGCGGCAGTATTACTTCAAAGCCATTTTCTCCGGTATAGCCTGTTTTAGTTGCAAACATGTCATTGCCATATACACCTTGCTGCTTTTTTTTAGATTCTAGTTCTCTGACAATAGGCGCCGGACAATTAGAGAGGACTTCTAAAGATTTAGGCCCTTGTATGGCAACCATTGATAAATCATCTCTTTCTTCCATTTGCACTAAATAATTCTTTGCCTTTTTTGATATCCACCTCAGGTCTTCACCTCGAGTAGCGCAATTAACCACCAATCTATAACCATTTTCTAGCTTATAGGCAATCAAATCATCTATGACCCCACCGTCGTCATTCAACATAGCAGAATAGAGACCTTCATAGGTTGCACTTAGCTTTTTAACATCATTGGCAATTAATGTTCTTA
>QCQA01000013.1 GCA_003212335.1 SAR86 cluster bacterium AG-447-A08 | reverse complement strand
CATGACAAAGAGTTTGCTCACTTAATAAAATCAAACTATGTTCAAGAAGATGCTGAATTCAGAGGTTATGAGTTAGAGATTGGAAGAACTTTTAGCTTAGGATCAGGAGACTTGACGCTTTCTTTTGGAAGGGACGAGGTTGATGCAGAGTTCTCTGATGGACACAACGTACCAAGAATCAATCCAGCAAGGAATATCTATTCATTGTCTTATGTTGAGAGTGATTGGGTATTTAAACTAACTCTCAAGGATGTTGAAAGTCAAAATGACATTGGTGAAGGTGAAACAAAAACTGATTCATATCAGATGTTAGATACTAGGCTGACTAGAACATTTAACGTAGGTGAAGCAAGTGAGTTAAAACTTTCAATATTTGGTACTAACTTATTAGACGAAGTAGCAAGAAACCACTCTTCGTTTGTTAAAAATGAAGTGCCTTTAGCTGGAAGGAATTACGGAGCTAAGTTTAGTTACAGTTTCTAAATATGTTCCTTGACCTGGCTTAGGTCGGGTAAGTATTGCTGCCCCAA
Organism: SAR86 cluster bacterium AG-447-A08; assembly: GCA_003212335.1. Taxonomy (GTDB): domain Bacteria; phylum Pseudomonadota; class Gammaproteobacteria; order Magnimaribacterales; family Magnimaribacteraceae; genus Magnimaribacter; species Magnimaribacter mokuoloeensis. The sequence goes on along the minus strand of QCQA01000013.1, from coordinate 33,016 downwards.
AGCATTACGAAAATGGGGGTTAGGAAAGGAATCCTAACCCCTTTTTTTATTTATTTCCTTTAATGGCGAAGTAAATACCTAGTAACAATAGAAATAATTGTTCACTAGCGAAAAGAACTGAACCACGCTCTCCAAAGAATATACCCCAATCAGAGTGAGCTATCAGGAGAGCAAAAATCATAATTACTCCTATAGCACCTCCAGAGATTCTTGTTACAAAATGACCAAGCTGGCTTAAGCTATTGGCAATTATTCCTCCGACTATGATTCCCAAACCGGCCAATATTTCACCCCACGCAACAAGATAAGCAGTAAGTTCTGCCATTGGCACACCTTTAGAGCCGAGCCATCCAACGAAGCCTTCTGATATGGGCAGCTTTCCGTATCCATGTAAGAAGAAAGCTATACCAAGCCCAAGCCTTAGTAGCCAGTTTGCTGCACCATTTAAAGGAGTGGCAACACCATCCAAAAAGTTATTTATTTTTTCCATAATTACCCAAAAGCCTCCAATAATTCAAAAAGTAGGTTTATGACATCCAAATATATACTAAATCCTATCGTAAATGCAGTTTCCCAGTCATTTATGCCATACTCGGAGGCCTTCATTAGTCTGTGGAAGTCAAACAATAAATAACCAATAAAGACAATTGATCCAAAAATTCCCATTATTCTTCTACTCCAGCGAGTAAAATTTTTAAAGATTCCAGCTATATTCCAAATGATTAGCACACCTAATGGACCGATTAAAACTAAACCAAGTGAAGAAAAGTCTATACCGCTGTACATACCAATAATCCCGGCAAGAAAGGTCAAGAAAACAGTTAATTTAAGTATTCTTAGTCCATCGTTTTCATCCATATTGAGCATAGTCACAGCGAGAATTGGTCCAAAGCTTATACTTGTTATTGTTAATATGAGCATTTTGATAAAAATAGAATAATCTGTTGCTGAGATAACGGCACAAGTTAATAAGCTTATAAGCCAAACCCACACAAGGAATTGCATAATTTGGTTTAAGGGATTAATCATCTCCTTTTCTTTTTCTGCTATTCTTTTAGTTATCTCTTTCTTTTCTGACAGATAATCTCTTCCCTCTTTGAATCTATTTTCAAATGCCTCGCTGAGCTCAATGTTTATTTCTCTTCTCCAGTTATCATATTCCTCCTGCTCAGCTGCAAACAAATCTATTTCCCCCTTGTCGTTATATTTAATTTCAAAATTAGCACCAAAAAAACTTTCACCGTTTAACGTAGCTTTTCTTACTAAAAAAATAAATAGGTAGCAAATACCAAAGACCAAGGAAAGCTGACTTCCAAAGACAAAAAAAGTTTTGAATAGCAAAGAGGTTTCGAACATGAGTTTTAGGCTATATGAATTTAGTAGGAATTAGTACCTTAATCTACGACCAACTTTTATAGATATTTATAAATTTGGAACTACTGGCAGCAATTTCTGAATTTTCTTCAAACAAATTACTAATTGCATCTAGCTCCTTAAAGAAATCCTTTGGATCTATGGCACCTTCCGGAGCAAAAACACCAGATTTTGTGATTTTTCCATCGACTAGAAGTTTTAAACCGCAAGCAAGTGGTATTCCAGTTGCTTCTCCCATGCTAATTAAATCTGAAGCACGGAATGTAGTGCCACAAGAAGCTTTTTGCCCATTCTTATTACCTATAGCCAAAGCATAAAGGGAAGGAGGTTCGTCTAAAGAATTTCTAACCATATCTATACCAGTCTCTACACCCTTTGTTTCTAGGTCCTCTCTTATGCTTGATGAAAGGTCTTGGACTATGCCGGCCGCTTTCTCTACAGACAAGATGTTCCAATCGACAAGTCTCATAATCCACTTCAGGATACCAAAGCCGCTTCCATGAGCTAGATTCATACTCCTTTTAAGACTCTGAAAATGATGTGGGAAGGTTATAGCCTCTGGATGGCCAAAAATGCGAGATTTAAATTCACCATAACCTGGAAAGTCCACTACAACTTGTTTGAGTGGTTTGACCATCTTGGGCACTCCATCATCATGTATTCTTACTTTGCCAGTCATTTGTTGCACTGCATGAATCATGGCTGCATTTATTCCTGACTGCGAAGACTCCTTTTCGGGCGTAGCCCCATCCATTGTCCAACCTGTATACAATGTCTCTACTTCATCTAGCTCTTGTATAGCCGCAGCGCCTAGCATATTTGTAAGACCTGGGCTTGCACCCATGCCTAATATCGCTGTTTTGCTAAGACTTTCAGCTTTCTTATGAAATTTAAGCATTTCTAGAGTAGGTTCCCAGTCATCATTGATATCAAGATAGTGACAGCCTGTTTCTATTGCAGCTTCTAGGATGGGCGGACCAAATTTAAAGAATGGCCCTACTGTATTTATAACAATGTCTGTATCTTCCATTGCTTTCCTTAGCGGATCTAAATCCGTTACATCTAAGCCAAAGCCCGAGACCTTTTCATTCATTGTATTGGAAAATGCTATTGCAGCATCTGCATTAATATCAGCTACAAAAATTTGGCTAATATTTTCGAATTGCATACTAGTTTCTACGGCAAACCTGCCCATGCCGCCACTGCCACCCAATGCTAGGACTCTCATGAAAAGATTAAGTAGGAATGATGTCGAAGATTCTTATTGAAGGAGCATCTTCACACATCGAAGCAATGGCGTCTAAGGTCCCATCCTCGGTTCTGAATTGTAGATATTTCTGATAATGTTCTCCGCTATCCCATACTTCATTAAATAGCCAATTATTTTGTTTTTCACTGTTATAAACCAAATCAATACCTTGGCATCCATCAAATGCCCTGGTTACTTTGAAAGCTTCAGTACAAATAGCTGTGAAATTTTCCCTTTCTCCTTCCTTTAAAGTTCCTTCTAGAATTACGTTAACTGTCATAGTCTCTCCTTTTTAGATAAATTATCTTAACGGATACTAACAGACTGGTTTCTTAAAAACCTGAAATTTTGAAATGGTGATTCAGAATAAAATGAATTAGAAAGATAGATGATATCCTGCTTGCATGCCCCAATTCATACCCATCTGCGGGCCATTTAGATCGTTTGAGATAGGTCTATAAGCTTCTAATCCAATACTACCTCTGGAAAGCATGATATTTATGCCAACTCCAAGATCTATTATTTGACCACCATAGTTAAGAGGATTTGCTGTTTGAACTGGCGCATTTATGTTTTGATTAAAACCATCTACTGATTGTATATCTTGAAACTTCAGTCTAAGTGACCACGCAGACTTATTATTAATATCTCGTTGAGTCCATAGGTTTACTTCGTAAGAATCCCCGAAATTCCACAAATCGCTCTCAATATTTAGTTTAGATTTTAATTGCCCTCCGATTTTCCATAATCCAAAAGTTTTTGTATAAGTAATAGCACTTAAAGCTGCGTTAGATTTATCCCCAATCTGCATGCCATAAGGAAGAAAAATCGAGTTATAGGTTCCCATGGGAGTTAGGGCCTGGCCTTGTAAATCATTTTTGCCCATATCCTTTTGAATTCCTAATTGGGCATGCAGTTTCGATCCATTTGAGTCATAGATTTTGAACAGAGCCGAAATATTGATTGTTGAAAGGCCGGAAGATCTTGTAGAGAATTGACCTAAAACATTTCTATTCATCATTGGCTGGTATGTTTTTAAGTCCATTTCTTTAAGGTTAAACATAGTCATACCCATCAAGGTTATAGAGTCAGAAGGAGCGTACATAGAACCTAACATGACCATGTCCATCTCCATTTCTTGAGGAACAACAGATAGATTCTTTGGCATTCCAGAAGGGTTTGGCAATTGAATGATATCTAAATCAGAAATCTTGCTTGAACCCAGATAATTTTGATTCATCGACATTTTCATATATCTGATGGACACCATTGATTCACCTTTTTTATGAAAGTGATCACCCATTAACCCTATTGGCCCGTGCATTTTTGCAGAATGCATCGATTCATGATGCATTTTGTGATGCATGTTATGGTCCATGTCTTGCATGGAAGCCGAAGAAATATTAAATGAAGAGACTAAAAGAAAAATGAAAACAAGTGGTTTAATCATAAAGATATTATCTTATATCTTTTTTCCTTAATCTAATGGATTTTGGTGTAACTTCAACAAGCTCATCGTCCTCTACAAATTCTAATGCTTGCTCCAAAGTATGTTCAATATGAGGCGTCAATATGAGGTTTTCATCAGTACCAGCAGCCCTAATGTTTGTTAATTGCTTTGCTTTAGTCGGGTTAACAGGCAAATCATTATCTCTCGAATGAAGACCAACGATTTGTCCTATGTAAACATCAGTTCCATGTCCGACAAACATCCTACCTCGTTCTTGCAAGTTAAACAGAGAATAAGCTAATGTTTTTCCAGCTGCCATGGAAACCAAAACGCCATTTTGTCTCTTGGCCAATTCACCGTCTTTTGCTTTACCGTAATGATCAAATACACTTGTCATTATCCCGGTCCCACTTGTCATAGTAAGAAAGCTTGACCTGAAACCTATCATTCCTCTTGAGGGAGCTATGAACTCAAGTTTTATTCTTCCTTTTCCGTCTGGCTCCATATTTTGGAGGTCTGCTTTCCTTTGGCCCATCTCTTCCATTACCGAACCTTGGTGTTGATCTTCTATATCAATAACAATTTGCTCAAAAGGTTCATGGATTTCTCCATTCACATCTTTCTGTATAACCTCAGGTTTGGAAACGCCTAATTCATAATCTTCTCTTCTCATATTTTCTATCAGGACTGATAGATGTAATTCACCTCGCCCAGAAACCTTAAATTTATCAGGTGAATCTCCTGCTTCGACTCTGAGAGCTACATTATGAATAAGCTCTTGCTCCAAGCGTTCTTTGAGATTTCTTGAGGAGATATACTTTCCTTCCTTGCCAGCAAAAGGCGAGTTATTAACTTGGAAGGTCATACTTACTGTTGGCTCGTCAACACTAAGAGGGGGAAGTCCTTCAATTTTTTCTGGACTGCACAACGTATCCGAAATATTCAGCTTATCAACTCCAGTTACACAAATTATGTCTCCTGCTTGGGCCTCAGTTACTTCTATTCTCTCTAGTCCGTTGTAACCCATAACTTGAAGCACTTTTCCTTTTCTCTCATTATTATCAGTATCGACAACCACCACCTGTTCATTTGGTTTTATTTTTCCTCTTGTTATTCTTCCTATACCTATAACACCGACATAACTGTTGTAGTCCAAGGCGCTTATTTGCATTTGCAGAGGACCCTCATCATTTACTTCAGGTGGATTTACCTTATCTAGAATCAAATCCATTAAAGGGGACATGTCATCAGACATTTCATTTTCATCTATTCCTGCAATACCATTTAATGCTGAAGCATAAATCACAGGAAAATCTAGCTGTTCATCATTTCCACCTAACCTATCAAATAGATCAAATACTTGGTCTAAAACCCAATCTGGTCTTGCTCCCGGCCTATCTATCTTATTTATAACGAGTATGGGGTTTAGCCCTTGATCAAATGCCTTTTGTGTTACAAATCTGGTTTGAGGCATAGGTCCATCTACAGCATCTACTAATAAAAGAACTGAATCAACCATAGACAATACCCTCTCAACTTCTCCTCCAAAATCAGCATGGCCGGGTGTGTCTACTATATTGATCCTATGCTCTTTCCATTCGATAGCAGTATTTTTAGCAAGAATAGTTATTCCTCTTTCTTTTTCTTGATCATCAGAATCCATAACTCTTTCCGAGTCCATATTCTTTCTATCAAGAGTTCCAGATTGTTGAAGTAATTTATCAACAAGGGTGGTTTTCCCATGATCTACATGAGCAATAATGGCAACGTTTCTGAGGTTATTTATAGACATGGATTTTAAGAAAGCCGCGATTATAAGCTTTTATTTAAAATCTTCTATTAATTTTTTGAGATCATTGAATGACCTAACGGATCGGGACAACAGAACTTAATTAAGGCTTCTTCTAGTTTTAGATTTTCTTGTTCTCTGAGTTTATTCAAGAATCGTTTTGCATCCCTATTATTCCTTTCTTCAGCTATAAGAAGATAATCTAGCGCAAGTTCTGGATCTGGGTCTAGGTTTATCCCATCGGCATAGATTAGTGCTATATTAAAAGGCGCTTTCGAGTGACCTTGTTCATGGGCTCTTTGGTACCAATAAACTGCCTTTTCGAAATCCTTTTCAATTCCACGCCCCAAAGAATAATTCACCCCAGTATTAAATTGAGAAACAGAAATACCTTGTGTTGCCAAAGAAAGATCATAAACAAAGTCTTCCTTGTCATCTACTGCATGTAGCTGGAAAGTTATAAGAATAAATTTGAGAAGAATTACTCTTTTAATCATTCTTCTCGTCATATTCTTATTCCATATTTACAACAACTTTTCCTAAGACTTTCCTGTCTTCTAGGGTTTTAATTGCTTTAGCCGACTCTTCAAGACTGTAAGTTTCAGTGACAAAGGGCTTAATTTTACCTTCAGCATGAAGCTCAAAAAGTTCTTTGAAGTTTTGTGCATTTTCTGCATGATCTATCGCTGCAAATTGACCCCAAAAAACGCCAACTATTTGACATTCTTTAAGAAGGGTTAAATTTAAAGGCATTTTAGGTATTCCGGCAGTGAAACCTATGACTAGATATTTGCCATGTCGAGCAATGGCCCTTAAAGCAGGTTCGGCATAGTCTCCACCTACAAGATCGTAAATCATATCTACGCCACCACCAGTCAATTCTTTTATTTCATCAGAAAACTTTTTTTGAAGATCTCTGTCCATATCTCTTTCGTAAATTATTCCTTCATCTGCGCCTTCTTTTACACAAAGATCTATCTTTTCCTGTGATGAGGCTGCAGCTATAACCCTGGCCCCCATTGCTTTTGCTATATGAATGGCCGTGATGCCAAGTCCTCCACCAGCACCTAACACTACTACCGATTGACCTTCTTTGAGTTCTCCTCTTTGCTTAAAGGCATGGTAAGTTGTTCCATAGTTTAGGGGAAAGCCTGCTGCAGTATTGAAGTCCATAGACTCAGGCAAGGGCATTAATTGTTGTTCAAGATAGACCCCTTTCTCACGTAATCCTCCAGAACCGATACTGCCCATAACTCTGTCACCTACTTTGTGCATTGTGACGCCTTCACCTACCGAGGAAACAACGCCTGAAATTTCGCTACCTGGGCTAAAGGGAAAAGGTGGTTTGAATTGATATAGACCCTGAACTATTAGCACATCGGGAAAACTTATACCCGTAGCTTTAATATCAACAACAACCTGGCCTGGACCTGCTACTGGATCTTCTATTTCCTCAACTGTGTGAGAGTCAACTGGTCCAAATTCTTTACAGAGAAATGCTTTCATAAAACGATCCTTATTTAATATTTAAGGGTTAAATTAACGATAAAAAATAAAACGTCAAGAAATCTTATTTAAAAATTCCTCTAGGTAGTTTTCAAAACTAATTTGATGCTCTTCTTCTAATTTTTTTGCACTTTTTAGGGATTCAGAAGCCTTGTTTCTAAACTCATTATCGTTATCTGTCTCGAGATCATTCATTTGTTTTTTATGAGTGAGAGAAATACCCAAGCCGTATTCCTGAAAGGTAAGGCCACTTTTATTAACTTCTTCCAACAGAGATCCACTAAGAGATAAATCATAATCCTCTATGATTTTTTTCTGACTCCCTACAGTTTCTGACCAGACACTCCCTTCTTTGAAGACTTCTTCGTCCATAAATGTCGCAACTTCGCTCATTCCATCTAAAATCCTCATAGCCTCTTCCTTGACTAAAATATCTCCATTCAAAGTTTTGATTTTGGCGCTGGGGTCTCTTCCATCATTAACTATGGTTTTATGATTTTTAAATAACTCTTTGGATTCGTCTTCAAGTATTTCAGGACTTTCTGTGAAGAAGCAATATAAAATCAACAAATCAAGGAAGTAAACTTGCTCCCTTGATATGCCTACAAATGAATTAGGATTTAGGTCTATACATCTCACTTCAAGGTAATCAATACCTTGATCATTGAGCACATTGATTGGTCTTTCCCCGCTTGGACATACCCTTTTTGGCCTGATAGTACTGTAATACTCATTTTCTATTTGAATAATGGAGTCATTCAATTGAATCCTCTCGCCGTCTTTAAATTCACCGAGCTCTTTGTATTCTTGATAGGTTGTTTTGAGGGCATTCTTCAAGTCTGAGCTGTAATCTTTTAATGAGTTATATGAAATATTGAGATTATCCTGTGCATGGCTAATGTATCCCAGATCTCCCATTCTCAATGAAGTTGCATTCGCCTTGTATAGGTCATCAGAATTTAGCTTGTCCAGATCATGAGATCTATTGGCGGCGAAAGATTTGCTTGTTATTGGAGAAGAACCATAAAGCAAAAGATAAAGCCATCCATAGCGACGAAAGTTTCTAGCTATACCGAGATAAACTTCATTTTTTAATTCCTTGAGGTTGTGAGAGTTGGAATCAGCAAGGATTTTTAAGAAATTATCAGAGAAAGAAAAGTTATAGTGAATACCCGCTATTGCTTGCATCATACTGCCATATCTATTTGAAAGGCCTCTTCTATAAATTGTTTTCATCATGCCCTGATTAGATAACCCATAATTTCCAATAGGTATTTCTTCTTCAGAATCGATTGAACAAGGCATGCTTAACGGCCAAAGTGATTCATCCTCTAGGTTCTGATTCACAAAGACGTGGAGATCGCTTAAGAACTTAAGACATTCCTCTGCACTGTTGAAGGTAGGTGTAACTAACTCAACCAATGCTTCAGAGAAATCAGTTGTTATGTATGGATTTGTTAGAGCGGAACCTAGACCTTTGGGGTGAGGTTTTTGAGATATTTTCCCAGCAGAGTCGACCCTTAAGCTTTCTTTCTCGATACCTCTATTTATGAAGTTAAGTTCTGAAGTTGCTTTTGATTTCTTTACGTCATCTAAAGAAAACCTAATCATTGCTTTTACCTTGGTCCGGCCTCAACAATAGATTGCGATACATCAAACTTCTTAAAGTTATCCTTAAATTGAGTAACTAGTTTATTTTCATACTCTGCATAAGAAGAAGGATCAGACCAATTTTTAATTGGATTGAGCAGATTGCTATCTACACCTTCTACATTTAGTGGCACATTAAGGTTCATTCCCTCTATGGTTTCAGTCTCGACATCACTTAAAGCTCCTGACTGAATGGCAGAGATTATTGATCTAGTAACGGGTATATCAAATCTCTTTCCAACACCATAAGGCCCGCCCGTCCAACCAGTGTTTACAAGATAAACTTTACTATCAAATTCTTCTATTCTTTTCATAAGCAGATCAGCATAGACTCCAGCTGCTCTTGGAAAAAAAGGAGCCCCATAACAAGTTGAAAAAGTAGTTTTGAAAGCTTCAGTAGAACCCACTTCAGTAGAACCTATAGCGGCGGTATAACCGCTCAAAAAGTGATAAGCAGCCGCCTCTTTACTTAAGATAGAGACAGGAGGTATAACTCCAGAAAGGTCACATGTCAGAAATATTACTGCATTAGGCTCGCCGCCTGCATTCTCATCAGCTCTTTTCTCTATGTGCTCTCTTGGGTAAACAACACGTGTATTCTCTGTTAGAGAAGAATCTGAGTAGTCTGGATTCTTTGTTTCTGGATCAATTACTACATTTTCCATCACACTACCTTTTTTAATGGCATCCCAAATAACCGGTTCATTCTTTTGGGTCAGGTCGATACACTTAGCATAGCAACCTCCCTCGAAGTTGAATACGGTTCCAGGGCCCCAACCATGCTCATCATCTCCGATAAGATTTCTTGCAGGATCAGCAGATAAAGTTGTTTTCCCTGTTCCTGAAAGTCCAAAGAACAGACAAACCTCTCCATTTGCTCCCACGTTAGAAGCACAGTGCATGGGCAGTACATCTCTTTCAGGTAGTAAGAAGTTTTGAACAGCAAACATAGACTTCTTCATTTCTCCCGCATAAGGCATACCTGCTAGAAGCACCTTCTTTCTTGTAAAATCAAGCAAAACAACGCCATCGCTGTTAGTTGAATCTCTTTCAGGTTCACAAACGAATTGAGGTGCGCTCATTATCTCCCAATGTTCTTTGCCTGCTGGATTAAAATTTTTGGGTCTTATAAACATTTGTTTGCCAAAAAGATTATGCCAAGCCCATTCAGTTCTAATCTTTACTGGAACATAGTATTCAGAGTGCTCACCAACATGAAGAGATGAGACAAAAGTATCTCTTTCGTCCATATACTCATTAACCCGTTGCCAAAGGGCATTGAAGGCCTCGCTATCAAATGGTTTATTTACTTCACCCCAATCTACAGAGTCCTTTGTAGATTCATCATTTACAATAAATCTATCAAGAGGGCTTCTACCAGTTCTCTTTCCAGTTTTTACCAACAAGGCTCCATTAGAAGCAAGCTCGCCTTCGCCTCTTTCTAGGGCTTGGTCGATAAGTTCTTCTACAGATAAATTTTCGAAAATAGACGGCATTCAAGAATCCTTTTTAAACTGCCGAGTATTATATAGATTTAATTTTATTTATGAGAATGAATTTCATTTACATTCTTGAAAATGACAAGACAATAAATCATCAAAATACATAGAGATATGAACACCCAACCAGGAATACTAATGCCCAAAAAGGTCCATAAAACCTCTGCACAATTACCATCTCCAGTAAAAGCAAGGATTATTACTTCTAAGAAAGGTAGTGTAGAAATCAGGTAATCAATATCTGGAGCACAACTTGGTACTAATTCTGCTGGCAGGCTTTGTAAATATAATTGTCTAGATGCAAGAAGCATTCCTACAACAATACTTAGAAAGATTATTGAAATAAAAATTTTATAATTCAATAACTTGCTGGGATTTATCAAGAATCCTATAGCAGCCAGGATTCCAGTTACTATTACAGCCCCTCTTTGCATATAACAAAGGATGCAAGGTTTGAGTTCAAGAAAATGCTCCATAAAGAGAGCTACTGCTATCATGCCTATTGAGGCCAGTAAGAAAACTAAGAAAGTTCTCCTAGGATCTTTGATTATTAATTCCATTAGTGTGCTTGATCCCAATTATCTCCAACTCCTACATCAATTTCTAAAGGAACATCCAAGCTTGCCGCACCCATCATAGAATCAGTTAACAAGTTGATAACACTATCTATCTCCTTTTTAGGCGTGTCTAGGATCAGCTCATCATGGACTTGAAGAATGAGTTTAGCTTTAACATTTTCTGCCTTAATTGCCTGATGCGTTTTAATCATCGCAATTTTCATTATATCTGCAGCAGTTCCTTGCACTGGTGCATTTATTGCAGCTCTCTCAGAAGCTTGTCTTCTTATCGCATTACTAGCATTGATATCTCTTAAATATAGTCTTCTTCCAAATAAAGTTTCAACGTATCCATTCTGACTAGCAAAGTCTTTAGTAGACTCCATGTATTTTTTAACTCCTGGATACTTTTCAAAGTACATAGCCATATATTCTGCAGCTAGGTTTCTAGAGATACCAAGCTGCTTACCAAGACCAAAAGCTGAAATTCCGTAAATAAGCCCAAAATTGATTGCTTTGGCATTTCTTCTAAGATCCGCTGTTACCTCTTCTATAGCAACATCAAATACTTCACTGGCTGTCTTGCTATGAATATCTTCCCCCTCTTGGAATGCCTGCAGCAGTCCAACATCCTTTGAAATATGAGCCATAATACGTAGTTCTATTTGAGAGTAATCTGCTGAAATAAACCTATGTCCTTCTGAAGGCTCAAATGCCTGTCTGATTCTTCTCCCATCTTCTGTTCTTATTGGAATATTTTGAAGGTTGGGATCTGAAGAAGATAATCTTCCAGTAGTTGTTACAGCCTGATGAAAAGAGGTATGTACTTTTCCTGTAGTTTCAGAAATCTGACCTGGTAATTTATCTGTATAAGTTGACTTGAGCTTGCTTAATGTCCTGTGCTCAAGCAATACTCCAGGCAATTCATATTCCTCTGCCAGCTCGACAAGAACTTTCTCATCAGTGGAAGGTTGACCTCCGGGAGTCTTCTTAATAATTCTATAATTTAATTTGTCAAAAAATATTTCTCTCAATTGCTTAGTAGAGCCTAAATTAAATTCTTCTCCTGCAATTTCATAAGCTTTTTTTTCTAATTTCTTAATACGGTTCTCTAGATCTTTTGATTGAGAACTCAGAATTTTAGAATTCAATATAGCCCCGTTTTGTTCCATCTCTGACAGAACTTCTATCAATGGAATCTCTATTTCATCATTCAGTTTTTTTAGAGACGCTACACTTTCTAACTTTGGATTTAGTTCTTCATAGAGCCTTAAGGTAATGTCGGCATCCTCAGCAGCATAGTTCGTGGCCTCTTCAATAGGTACTTGATCAAAAGTAATCTGTTTGACTCCCTTTCCTGCAACATCTTCAAAAGTCGAAGTTTTGTAGTTTAAATAATAAGAGGATAGAGCATCCAAGTTATGTCTTGTTGCAGAAGCATCAAGTACGTAACTCATCATCATAGTGTCATTTTTAATAGATGAAATATTGATTCCATATTTTGCTAGCACATTTCTATCGAACTTTATGTTTTGTCCAATTATTTTGTTTTTTGAGCTTTCAAGAACAGGTTTCAAAGCATCTAAAACTAGATTTAGCTTGAGTTGATTGACTGTGTCATCCTGATGATTAATAGGAATGTAATATGCCTCTCCAGGTTTATAGCTTAATGAGATACCTACTAAATCAGTATCCATATAATCTAAACCTGTTGTTTCGGTGTCTATAGCAATAGTCTTTGCTTTCGATGCATTTTTGATGACTTTCTCTAATAAATCCTGTGAAGAAATACAAATGTAAGATGAATTGACCTTTGTAGTTGTTGTTTTCTTCTCAGGAACTTCCTGCAGCCAAGCATTAAATTCTAATTCTTTATATATTTCAGTGAGTTTCTCTGTATCTGGTTCTAATCTTGCTAAATCTTCTATACCCAACTCAAGCTCAACATCTGTCTTTATTTTTACTAACTCATGGGCTAGATCAAGCATTTCGATGGAAGACCTTAAGTTTTCACCAACCTTTCCTCCTATAGATTCAGAGTTCTCCTTTACTCCCTGTATGTCACTATATTCATTGAGCCACTTTACTGCTGTCTTAGGGCCGACTTTATCTACTCCGGGCACGTTATCAGATTTATCACCTATTAACGCTAGATAATCGGTTATTAATTCAGGGCCTACTCCAAATTTTTTTAAAACTCCGCTTTCATCAAGTAGCTCTCCTGACATGGTATTTACAACACTTACGTTCTCACATACGAGCTGAGTCATATCTTTGTCACCGGTAGAAATGACAGCATTCAATTTCTTTTGTCTTGCCTGCTCTGCTAATGTTCCAATTACGTCATCAGCCTCGACACCGGGAATCATGATTAATTTAATCCCCATTAAAGAAATGATTTTATGAATTGGTTCAATCTGTTGAACTAAATCTTCAGGCATGGGAGGCCTATTGGCTTTGTATTCAGAATACATGTCATGCCTAAAAGTTTTACCTTTGGCATCAAAAACTACTGCTAAAGGGCTTTCTGGATGATCAATAAGAATCTTTTTGATCATACTTATAACGCCTTTAATAGCTCCTGTTGGTTGATTTTTGCTATTCGTTAGTGGAGGTAAGGCATGATAGGCCCGATATAGATATGATGAGCCATCAACTAAGATTATGGGGTCTTTTTCTTCACTCATTAAGTTTTATTTCCTTAGATATAGCCTATTTCTTGCAGACCCTTTATCTCTCCAACTCTCCTCTTCTTCAAGTCCTGCAAACGACATAATGCCTTCAATCTCTTCTAGATTTTCTATTAGATTTTTTCCCTCTATTTCCACATGAACGCTTTCAACACTGGAGAGTACTTTTGCTCCTCCTTTAAGTATCTCAAGTTCTTTTCCATCTACATCAAGTTTTATGTGATCAGGTGAGGGAACTCCATTCATATCATTCAGCTCATCAAGCCTAATGGCTATCACTGATTGATAACCATTTACCTCAAACTCCCCAAACTGATTAGAGCTAGAGCCAATGCTATTATGTGAGGCTCCTGCACTCGTATCTTTCATATATAAGTCCAGAAGCTGTGTTTCTTCGCTGCCCGCGAAGCAAAGTGCATGTATATGTTCATCCAGACCATTGAGCCTTATATTTGCATTAAGAGTGGCATAAGATTCAGCGGATGGCTCTAGTGACAGAACTTTATTTTTCTTTTCAATTGCAGCATAAATGCTGAATACTCCAATATTTGCACCTACATCCCATAAAGTTTGCCCTTCCTTCAAATATTCTCTTATCCATTCAAAGGTTTCAGGTTCACTTCTTTCTGAGTTGGGGTCTTGAGGTACAGATCCAGGCGAATCTATTCTAAACTTTAATGAACCTCTGTCAGTTTGAATTGAATGAGTTTCTTTCAAGGACTCTGCAAGTCTTGCATAAGTTTTTAACTTAGTTCGTTGATGGGCACCTAAAGTAAATAATGTGCTTAGCCCTTTAATAATATTTGATCTTGTTTTACTAATGATAATTTCCTTTATCTAATTTTACCCTAGAAAAAATTTAAAAAAAAAATAAAAAAATGAACTTTTCTTAACACTTTTTGTCTCTATATATGAAAGACACGAACCCTAACTTTCAATAAAGCTTCAAGTAACCCCAAATACTTGGAGCTTTTTTACTTGAGCTCATTTATTTTTTCTAATAAAGCTGCAATTCCTGTTTTGTTTGTTGCAGAGGTCGCAATAACGTGGTGTTTTGTTGAGAGCTTTTGTAAAGTTTTTTTCGCACTGTTGGTGACCTGAGAGGCCTTATTGTTAGAAAGTTTATCAGCCTTATTTAACAGTAAAATCATAGGGAGATCTTTAGTTTCACACCAATCAATTAACTTTAAATCATCTTCTTTGAACGGATGCCTGATATCCATAATGATGCACAGCGCATTAAGACTTTTTCTAGTCATTAGATATTTCTCTATTTCCTGACCCCATTCAGAACGCATTTTTTTTGACACCTTTGCGTATCCATAACCGGGCAAGTCAACAATCTTAAATACTCCTGTCGAGTCTATATCAAAAAAATTTATTGCTTGCGTTCTTCCTGGCGTCTTACTTGTTTTAGCTAACTTTTTATTATTGGTAAGCGCATTAAGGATACTCGATTTACCACAATTTGATCGCCCACAAAAAGCTATTTCAGTGCCTTCATCTAAAGGCAAATCTTCACTTGTAGGGTAGCTGCCAGTGAATTTTGCGTTCTGAAAAAATGTATTATTCATTTAAGTTATAAATTTAGGATCGCCAGAAAGGTTAGTATATAATGTCGGCGCGCCACATCATATTTAAAGATAAATTCTTAGATGAAACTAAAAATTCTTATAACTCTTATCTCTTCTATCCTCTTTATGGGGGCAGGTGACCCAGATGCTGGAAAGGAAAAAGTGGCTGTTTGTTCGGCGTGTCATGGTGCTGATGGAAATAGCGTAGTAGGTCTTTGGCCCTCTTTGGCAGCACAGAATGAAAAATATCTTCTTAAACAACTAAGACTAGTTAAATCTGGTGATAGAGTTATTGATTCAATGGCAGGGTTACTAGATAACCTTGAAGACTCTGATTTAGAGGACATATCAGCTTTTTATGCTTCTCAAAAAAATAAGGTAGGTAAGGCAGAGGAATCCAAAGTTGATTTAGGCAGGAAGCTCTACTATGCAGGCAACCTTGAGAAAGGAGTCCCTGCTTGCTCCGCTTGCCATTCTCCAAGAGGTCTAGGCAACGGACCTGCGGCCTATCCTTTGCTTAGTGGCCAGCAACCTGATTATGTAGCCAAAGCACTTAAGGATTATAGGTCAGGCCTAAGAGTAAATGAGGATCCATCTAAAATTATGGCAGCTATAGCTTACAAATTAGATGATAATGAAATTGATGCTCTTTCAAGCTTTGTGCATGGCTTATACTGATTAGATGATCAAAAAACTTATTTCTTTATCAATACTAACAGTCGTTTTAGGGTGTTCATCCGAGGATAGCCCGTCTCTTGAAGTAAATACCGGAGAAAAATATAGAGCTGGAGTTCATTACGAAATAGTGGATAACCCAACAACAGTTCGTGATCCTTCAAAAATTGAAGTCACAGAAGTTTTTTGGTTCGGATGTAATCACTGTTATGCATTAGAACCCTACATAGCCAGATGGAAAAAAGACATCCCAGCAGATGTTACTTTCATAAAGTCTCCAGCTACCTGGAATGAAATGCTTAAAACGCATGCAAATATTTACTACACAGCAAAGGCTCTGGGTATAGAACAGCAATTTGTTCCCGCTGCATTCAATACAATACAGAATGAAGGAAGAATGCTTACAGGCAATACAGAGCTGGAGTATTACTTTAGAGGGTTCGATGTTCAAAAAGATAGATACAAAGCAGTGTCTACTTCTTTTGGAGTCAGAAATGCTGTGGACCAAGCAGATAAGAAAATGAAACAGTGGAAAGTAACTGGTGTACCTTCATTAATCGTAAATGGAAAATATAAAGTGTCTGCATCTCGAGCTGTTCGAACAGATCAGCTATTTGATGTTGTAGATTTTCTAATACAAAAGGAAAGAAAGTAGATTCCTCCCTTAAAGTTGAATAAGTTCCCGATTTCTCCTCTCTTCCTTCCGGCTAATAAGCTTGAATGGATAGAGAAAACCTTCGCAAAAGGTACCGATAGTATAATCTTAGATCTGGAAGATTCAGTTCCTGAAGATCAGAAATCACAAGCCAGAGAAGCTCTATGTTCTCATCTCCATGAGAATAATTACTCCGGCAATCTTATTGTTAGAGTAAATCCAATTAATGATAGCGTGGGTCAAGAAGATATTCGCTTATTGACTGATTCTAACCTTGGGATAAGTGCATATATGTTACCCAAGGTCGAGGAAAGCGGATTAATATCAAGTCTGCCTGACATAGACATCATTGCTTTGCTAGAAACTCCAATATCTATAAAGAATATCTCTGAAATAGCCTCCGTTGACAAAGTTAAAGGATTAGCTCTTGGTGGTGCAGATCTTAGTGCTAGTTTAGGTTCAACCATGGATTGGGACTCTCTTCTCTATGCACGTTCTAAAATAGTCTTAGAAGCAGCAATTAATAACCTATTTTCTATCGATAGCCCTTTCATGAATATTGATAACTTAGATGCATTACAAGAAGAGAGCAAAAGGTCAAAAGCCATGGGCTTTAATGGCAAGGCCGCAATACACCCGAGCCAATTGGAAGTTATTAAGAATTCTTTTATTCCCAATGAAGATGAGATCGAAGAAGCTAAAGAAATAATAAAAGCTTTTAATGATGCCTCTTCAGCTGTTATAGCCTATAAAGGTAAGATGATTGATCTGCCTGTAATATTGTCTATGGAAAAAAGATTAAAGCTTGTGGGCATAGATCCAAAAAATATAGACTAGGTAGATTATGGTAAAAAAAATGAAGGAAGTTTCACCAGGAAGGTATCGAGAATCTTTTGGCAGATATTACGAAGAGTTTGTTATAGGCGATGTTTATGAACACAGGCCTGGAAGAACTATTACCCAATCAGACAATATCTGGTTTACGCTTCTTACTATGAATCAACATCCCTTGCATATTGATGATGAGTACGGAAAGGGCACTGAATTTGGTAAAACACTTGTGGTAAGTCCTTTTACTGTTGCCTTGATGGTTGGCATGAGTGTGAGCGATGTGAGTCAAAAAACCGTTGCGAATTTGGGTTGGACAGATATAAAGATGACCCACCCCTTATATGTTGGAGATACACTCTACGCTGAATCTGAAGTTATAGAAAAACGAGAGTCTAAATCAAGACCAGATGAAGGAATTGTTACTGTAAAAACAATCGGTAAGAATCAAGACGGAGTACAAGTTGCTTCTTTTATAAGGTCAGCACTTATTCCTAAAGAAGGAAAAGCCGTCGAAGATAAAATTGATTATTGATAAACCGAACTTCTAAATTCTTCTATAACTAAAACAATTTTTTTTGCTATAACTGTTACCTTATCTTTTGGGGAAAAAGTTATGGGAGACATTTCTAGTACAGAAAAGAAATTACACTGGCATCTGCAGGGCAATTGGGCCCCTGTAGAGGAAGAATTATACGAATCCAACTTAGAGGTCAAAGGCAAGATTCCAGAGGACCTATCAGGTCTGTACGTAAGAAACGGATTCAATCCTGTCTCTGGATACAGCGACCACTGGTTCTTTGGAAATGGAATGCTTCACGGAGTTTATCTTGAAGACGGTAAGGCATCTTACAAGAATAGATATGTTAAAACTCCCTACTATGAAGAAGATTTGAATGTTATGTCTTCATTTGGAAATTTGGCAGCTTCTCCTGCAAATACTCACATAGTAAATCATGCAGGAAAATTACTTGCCCTAGAGGAAACTTCTTTACCTTGGAGTGTAAATCAAGATTTAGACACCTTAGGCGTAGAAGACTTTAATGGAAAATTAGATACGGCCATGACAGCGCATCCAAGAGTTTGCCCTGAGACTGGTGAGATGCTTTTCTTCGGTTACTCTATGTTCAGTGAGCCTTACTTGAATTATTACAGAGTCAGTAAAGAGGGTGCTTTAGTTCAATCTGAAGCTATAGAACTACCAAGACCTGTAATGATGCATGATTGGAACATTACAAGAAATTATGTAGTGTTTATGGATCTGCCTATAGTCTCAGATATGGATTTAGCTGCTACTACAGGATCTCCATTTGGTTTTAAACCTGAATGTGGAGCAAGACTAGGAGTGATGCCAAGAGATGGTAATAATTCAGATGTTAGATGGTTTGAAATTGATCCTTGTTTCGTTTTCCATAGCTTTAATTCATTTGAAGTGGGCAATAAGATAATTTTGTATGTATCCAGACAGCAAGAGGCCATGGTGGGCGGATTTAAGGATATTTATGGAGGAGAAACCACAGTTGCAAGGTTGTGGCGTTGGATAATAGATCTAGAAACAGGAAAAGTTTCAGAAGAGCAATTGGATGATGGTGCATGTGATTTTCCTAGAATTAATGACGGTCGAATAGGGCTTACTTCTGAATTTGGTTATTGTATGCAGCTAAAAACAGATGTTGAAGACTTAACATTTGGAGAGAATTTATTTAAATATCATTTAGAGTCTGGCAAAAGAATTGATCATCATTTAGGTAAAAATGTTGCTGGAGGGGAACCAGTTTTTGCACCTAAACCCGGATCTTCCAAAGAAGATGAGGGCTGGATCTTATCTCTAGTTCATGAAAGAGAAACAAGACAGTCAAAGCTCATAGTGATTGATGCTGAAGCATTTGATCAAGAGCCAGTAGCTGAGGTTATGATTCCTCAGAGAGTTCCCTACGGAGCCCATGGAAGTTGGATTCAAAGTTAAATTAGGAGGTTATTTTGGAAGCACAATACGCAACGGTATGGGAGAGAAATTCAGATGTAATACCAGATAAGATAGCTCTTATTTGCGGAGATAAACAAGTCACCTGGAAGGATTATGATGATAGAGCAGCTAGATTAGCCCAAGTTTTGACTGAGGCAGGGCTTGGTGATGATTCTAAAGTTGGTCTTTACCTTCACAACTCTAATGAGTACCTAGAAGCACAGTATAGTGTTTTTAAGATTAGGGGAGTTCCGATAAATGTTAACTATCGGTACAAAGAAGAAGAATTAATCTACCTTTTAGACAATTCAGATTCTGAAGCTGTCTTCTATCAGGGTTGTTATACAGAACAGATTGAAGCGATAAAAGATAAACTGCCTAATGTAAAGCTCTTCATCCAGGTCGATGATGGAACCAATGATGTATTGAGTTTTGCAACCGACTACGAATCCGCTATTTCCTCTCATGAGCCGATGGAGAGAATAGAAAGATCTGGGGAAAATATTTACATGCTTTATACAGGAGGCACTACAGGAATGCCAAAAGGTGTTATGTATCAACATGAAGGTCATCTTATGGGCATGATGAATACTGCTGGAGCCTGGGGATTAATTCCTGTTCAAGAACGTTTAGAAAAAGAGGACTTGGAGTCTATTGGTGATGAAGTAAAGAGGTTAGCTGATGAAGATAAGTTACCAGTGAGCATTCCAGCTTGCCCTTTAATGCACGGAACAGGAATGTGGCTGGGAGCAATAATACCTCATTTAGTTGGAGGCACGGTCGTTACACTGCCACAATTAGGCTTTGATCCCGATAATCTCCTTAGGGAAGTAGAGCGTACTAAGGCAAATAATGTTGTTATTGTTGGCGATGCGTTTGCAAAACCAATCATGGATGCTTTAGATAAGGCTGAATCAGAAGGTAAGCCATATAACTTGGAATCGGTTAATACAGTAATTTCCAGCGGAGTGATGTGGAGCTCAGAAGTAAAGCAGGGTTTACTTAAGCATCATGACATGGTTTTAGTAGATGCCATGGGATCTACCGAAGGCGGTATGGGATCTTCTAGAGCCTCTAGAGATAATCCTGCTGAAACCGCAAAATTTGTTTTGAATCCGGGTGTTATTGTAATCACAGATGATGGCGAGATCGTTGAACCCGGGTCTGACAAAATGGGCAAAATAGGTACTAGTGGTCTAGTGCCTCTTGGTTATTTCAAAGATGAAAAGAAGTCTGCCGAAACCTTCAAAGAATTTGAAGGAGTTAGATATAGTTTTCCAGGGGACTACGCTAAGGTTGAAGCTGATGGAACAATAACTCTTTTGGGCAGGGGAAGTAACTGTATCAACACGGCAGGAGAAAAGGTTTACCCTGAAGAGGTGGAAGAAGCCATCAAAAGACATGATGATATTTATGATTGCCTCGTGGTTGGTCTGCAAGATGATAGGTTTGGTCAAAGAGTAGTTGCTTTAGCGTCTTTTCAAGAAGGAAAAGAAGTTGAAGAACAAGATTTGATATCTTTCACAAGAGAACACTTGGCTGGATATAAGCTACCTAAGCAGGTTCTATTTGTTGATGAGGTAATGAGGGCACCAAACGGAAAGGCAAACTATAAATGGGCTAAAGAGACTGCTGAACAAGAACTAACGTAGGAGACATCATGGATGTAAGTGAAGCGGTTGACTCGAGACTTTCAGTAAGAGAATTCCTTAAAACTCCTGTTGAGGATGAACTAATCAAAGAGCTACTTGAAAAGTCGGCTAGAAGTGCATCGGGAGGAAACCTTCAACCTTGGAAGATTTATGTAATAAATAATCAAACCATGGATTCTTTCCATAAATTTCAAGGTGAGTGGTCTGAACCAGAAACACCTGCATATGCGATTTATCCTGAGAATCTTAAAGAGCCTTATAAGACCTCACGGTTTGAAGTTGGTATGCAAATGTACTCAATTTTAGATATTGGCAGAGAGGATAAAGAAGGACGTTTCAAGCAAATGCTTAGAAATTATGAATTCTTTGGAGCCCCTGCTGCTTTTTTCTGTTTTGTGGATAGACAAATGGGCACTCCTCAGTGGTCAGATCTAGGAATGTTTCTTCAAACATTTATGCTTTTGGCAAGGGAAGCTGGCTTAGATACATGTCCGCAAGAGGCTTGGGCCATGAAGCAAGAGAGCGTGACCGCTTTTGTTGAAGCGCCTGAAGAAGAAATGTTATTTTGTGGAATGGCTATTGGTTATAGAGACCCAGAAGCACCTATCAATAGCTTTAGGACTGAAAGAAGACCAATAGATACTTGGACAAAATTTATCGAGAAGTAGTTTTAGATCATTACTTCTATCAAACTAGGTCCTTCTGAAGCTAAACTGTTTGAAAGAGCTTTTTTAAATTCTTCCACTGTGGTTGTACTATAACCTGTAACACCAAGCGATTCTGCTAATGAAGACCAGTTGATAGGTGGATCATCAAGTGAAAACATTGATGCAGCCCTTTCACCAGTTCCTAGAGCTCCCACTCTGTCTAGCTCAACTTTTAGGATTGCGTAGGATCGATTTGAAAAAATAATGTTGGTCACGTTTAATGATTCTCTGGCTTGAGTCCAGAGGGCCTGAACAGTATACATAGCCCCTCCGTCTCCATGTAGACAAACAACAGGTCTATCAGGAGCTCCAATAGCAGCACCTGTAGCTAAGGGCAGTCCTTGTCCAATAGAACCACCAGTGAGGGCCAGCCAATCTAGAGGTTTTGCATTCCATGCATGGGGTGTCACAAAAAATCCAGATGTTGCTGCTTCGTCGCATACGATTGTTTCTTCAGGTAGTAAGTTTGTAAATATAGGGCCTATATTTTCTGGACCTAGATTACCTGAATCAGGCATGCCTATTTCTTCATTAGGAATAAAACGATTATCTATCTTAGACCCTTTAAATAAATCATTTAATGCTCTTAAAGCATATTTTCCATCTTGAAATGGAGAACATAATTCAATGAGTTTTGCTTTATCAGGAGACAAATAACTCTTTTTATCTGGATAAGCAAAAAAGGAAACAGGCGGCTTTGTACCGATAAACACGATTGTATCTATACCTTTAAGGTATTCCTCTGCCATTTCTGCAAAATATGGAATAGGTTCGACCTTAGTGATTCCTTGACCTCTTCTGTGTTTTTTTACAAAAGTATCTGTAGCTAATCTGCAGTTGGCTGCTGTTGCTATTTTACCCGCTAGATTTACTGACTCCTCATCAAGAAAATCTCCTCCAAGAAAAAGCATTGCATTGTCACTTTTAGTGAGAGAGTTAAAAGCTAAATCGATTTCCTTGTCATCGATTTTTGCAGGCTCAGGAATTTCAACTACTGGACCGAGATTATCTGTTTTACCCCAGGCACAGTCTGCAGGGACAAGCATAGTAGCAATTTGACCAGGAAATTTATGTGCTTCTAGCCAAGCCTGACTTCCTAAAGACGATAGATCATCTGGTGATGAGCTTCTACCAACCCAATTTGATGAGGCATTTGCCAAACCGTCTAGATCTGAAGTTAGAGGTGCATCATATTGAAGGTGATATGTGGCATGATCTCCAACTATGTTAAGCATTGGAGTTTTAGCTTTTCGTGCGTTATGTATGTTGGCAAAACCATTACCAAGTCCAGGACCTAGATGTAATAAATTAGCAGCAGCTTTACCCGTCACTCTTGCATATCCATCAGCTGCACCAGTTACAACACCTTCGAATAAACCTAAAACAGGCCTTACTTCTGGATGGTGATCGATTGCAGCTACCAAGTGCATTTCGGAAGTACCTGGATTAGCAAAAACAACTTCCAAGCCATTAGCAATTAAAGTTTTCAGTAAAGCATCAGCAGAATTCATAGGTTTATTATAAACCTATGAATTTTTTGCTAGGAAAATTATTGTTTAATGTCTAAGTACCTGTCCAGCACGAGCACCAGTTGGCTCTCCATCAAGGACATTTACAGAGCCGTTTACAATCGTAGCTTTGAAGCCTTTAGATTTTTGGATATAACGAGGTGCTTCACCAGGAAAGTCATTTACCAATAAGGGCTGAAGTTCAGTTACTTCTTCGGGGTTAAACACATTTATGTCTGCTTTCATTCCAGCCTTTAGAATACCTCGGTCTTTTAGACCAATCACTGCAGCTGGGTCAGCCGTCATTCGTTTAATGGCTTGAGGAAGTGTGAATACTCCTTTCTCACGGACATAATGAGATAATATAAAGCTAGCCCAACCTCCATCCATAATTTGGGAAACATGGGCACCGACATCCCCTAGTCCAGGAATTAAATTTTCGCTGTTAAAAAGGTCACCTTGTTCCTTCAGGTTAGTTCCAAACATGCGCCAGTTGAAAAGACCTCGACCATTACTTTCTCTAGATAATCTTAAAAAAGTTTCAGACCAATGTTCTGATGCAGATTTTGATAGTTCTATGAGATTTTGTACAGAGTTGTGATCGGGCATCTCATCTAGGCCCAAAAAGTAAACTTTTTGAAGAGGAATAGGACAAGATTTAGGTTCGCGCGCCTCTGCTACGAGAGCCTCACAGAAGGTTTCATCATTGATGGCTTCTAATCTGGCTGCAAAACCTTTCTCTCGTAATTCATCCCATGTTGGACCTTGAATGGGTATACCTGATTGAAGGCCAAACATATAACCAGATCCTCGTGTATGACTGGTGGCTGTGATATTACGTCCATCTAGATTCATTTCATCAAGATGCTTTGCAGCTTTGGCCCCAGACCCTTCTTCACCTGAGCAGCCGTAGCTAAATAAGACTCTGCTTCCTTCTGTTTCGGCAACTGACTTCATTACCTCGGCATCCGCACCAACTAACTGCATCAGGCCATCTTTAGGTCCAACAACTTTTGCAATCTCTACAAGCTCGGAACACTCGGCGAAGGTTCCTGGAATTGAACGACCATCTGGAGCTTTATGTGGTTCGTAACGATTAGTTGAGAATCCAACAGCACCATCTTTCATGGCTTTGTCTACAATCTCTGCCATTTGTTGCTTTTCAACTTCTGTCGCTTGTTCATCAAACGATCTATCTCCCATGACATAATAGCGAATCGCAGAATGACCAACGAGACCAGCTACATTTAAGGAGGGTTTAAGCTCTTCAAGCATATCGAGATATTCACCATAGTGCTCCCAATTCCAAGGGAGTCCAGAGAGAATGGCTTGCTTTGGAATATCCTCAACTGTTTCCATCATACCTGCCAGAACTTCTGCATCTTCGGGCTTGCAAGGAGCGAAAGTGAGACCGCAGTTTCCAATCAAAGCAGTAGTGACACCATGCCAGCATATGGGGGTCATTTCGGGGTCCCAACCAATTTGAGCATCCAAATGAGTGTGTATATCTACAAAACCAGGTGAAACGGTCATGCCTTCAGCATCTATAATCTCAGATGCTTCACCATCAATTTGGCCAATTTCAGTAATAATTCCGTCCTTGATTGCTATATCTGCAGAAAAGGAATCTGAACCAGTTCCATCAATAACATTACCATTTTTAATGATTAAATCATGTTGCATAGCATTCCCCTAAAATCTAGTAAAAATAAAGTATATAAGTTTTCCTTTTGACTGGAATCCCAAAAAAGAGGTAAAAATATAACTATTTTAGATACTTATATTTCTTATATAAAAGTTTCGAAATCCAACCAGCAATCACTGGAACTATAGTTAATTGAGTTATTATCAAGAAACCAACAAGCCCTTCTGCACTCAGAGTTGAGAACATGCCTTGGACATTTGATCTCACATCTTCACTAAATATAGAGCCAATTATTGCTAATATCCAAATCAATAGATAAGAGACTGCATAAAATCCGGTAACTATGCAGCTCAAAAGTATGAATAATTTTTTCATCACTCCAATATACACTAAATGGGCTAGACAGGATTTGAACCTGTGACCTTCTGCTCCGGAGGCAGACGCTCTATCCTAGCTGAGCTACTAGCCCAATATCGATTATATATCTATCTCAATTTATGTTTTATTAACATACCAGCCCTGATATCATCCTTTTCGTTAAAGAATGGAGTTCATATGGCAAGCAATACTTGGCAATCTATAAATTGGAAAGATCCTTTTTTTATTAGAGCAGCAACTATCTGATGACCAAAGAATGGTCAGAGATACTGCTCATCAATTTGCTCAAGAAAAGCTTTTACCTAGGGTAAGAGAAGCTTTTAGGAATGAAGAGACTGATCCATCAATTTTCCAAGAGATGGGTTCTGTAGGTCTGCTAGGCTCTACGATTCAAGGTTATGATTGTCCTGGAGTTGACTATATGAGTTATGGGCTTATAGCCAGAGAAGTTGAAAGAGTAGATTCTGGATACAGATCTATGATGAGTGTTCAATCTTCTCTAGTTATGTATCCGATATATGCTTTTGGATCTGAAGAACAAAAAGAGAAATATTTGCCTGGTCTAGCAAAAGGAGAAAAAATTGGCTGCTTTGGTTTAACAGAACCCGATTATGGTTCCGATGCTGGGGGTTTGATTACCAGAGCCAAAAGCGTTGATGGAGGATATTCTTTGTCAGGTGCAAAAATGTGGATTTCCAATAGTCCTATTGCTGATGTTTTTGTTGTTTGGGCAAAAAACGACGAAGGAAAGATAAAAGGATTCATCCTTGAGAAGGGAATGGAAGGTCTTAGTGCTCCCAAAATAGACGGTAAACTTGCCTTGAGAGCATCCGTAACTGGTCAAATTGTCATGGAAGACGTCTTTGTTGAAGAAAGCCAAATGTTACCAAACATTGAGGGGCTTAAAGGTCCTTTCAGTTGTTTAAATAATGCTAGGTACGGAATAGCATGGGGGGCATTAGGTGCAGCTGAGACTTGTTGGCATACTGCTAGAGATTATGTAATGGATAGAAAGCAATTTGATAAACCATTAGGCTCTAATCAAATAATTCAGTTAAAGCTAGCTGATATGCAAACTGATATCAGTATCGGACTGCAAGGATGCTACAGAGCAGGTCAATTGATGGACGACCATAACATTTCTCCAGAATTAATCTCTTTAATTAAAAGAAACTCTACCGGTAAAGCACTTGAAATAGCTCGAAAATCCAGAGACATGCTTGGTGGGAATGGAATATCCGACGAATATCCAATTATGCGTCATATGGTTAATCTTGAAGTAGTTAATACTTACGAGGGAACTCATGATATTCATGCTCTTATCCTAGGAAGAACTCAAACTGATATACCAGCATTTTAGTGTTCAATTTCGAGAAGACTCGAAATGTTTAATGTTCTATAATGCAACTCGCCTTACCTTGAGCTATTGTTTTATTTATGAAATATTCTAAATTTATCTTAATTATTTGTGCAGGTGTTGTACTGAGCTTAGGAGCTTCTGAGGCCAAAAAAGCCATAGAAAAAAGAATTGCTCCTGTAGGTTCTGTTTGTGTTCAAGGTCAAGATTGCGGGACTGCGGTAACTGAAGCGGTCGTCTCTACTTCTGGCAGCAGAGGAGGCGAGGAGGTTTACACAAATGCCTGTGCAACATGTCACAATATTGGACTTGCCGGTGCTCCTAAGTTTGCTGATGCATCATCTTGGGGTGCTAGACCAGACAAGGGTATAGAAGCCCTTACCGCGTCAGTAAAAAATGGTCTTAACGGAATGCCAGCTATGGGCATGTGCATGGATTGCTCGGATGATGAGCTTTCTTCAGCAGTTCAGCATATGTTAGACAGCATTTAATAAGCGCTATTTAATACTGACTCGAAGTCTACCCACTTCTCAAATTGAGGAACAACTATCTCTTTGTAGGGCCATTCAGCGTCTTTATTTTTAAACCATATTGGTTGCATTCCACAATCCAAACTTCCCTTAACGTCATTTAAGGGATGATCCCCAACGTGACAGATTTCTTCAGGTTTGAGGCCAGATGCTTCAATCAAAATTTCAAATGCTTTTGGATCTGGTTTGTGTGCCCCTGAATTGGCAGAAGAAAAAATATGTGAAAAAAGGTGATCTATGCCAATTTTTTTTAAGTCAGCATTGCCATTAGTTATCACACCTAGAGAGTAATTCTGATTCAATGACTCTAGAGTTTCTTGTACTCCTTCAAATAATTTCACGTCGTTTCTTGCTTCAATAAATATATTGAAAGCTTTTTTAGACAACTTATCAGATTCTTCTTTGTTGTAGCCGGCCAATAGACCAACTTCATAAAACATTTTAGTTCTCAAGTCCGAGATCTTAACGAGTAATGATGGATCCTCTTTAAGAAGTTTATTTCTCAAATCCATCATGTTAGTAGACTGAATTATTTTATCTGCCCCTGGGTAATTTTCCTTAATCCAGGATGATGTCAGGTCTTCTGCCCTATATATAGTGGGCATAACATCCCAAAAGGTGTCATCAAGATCGAAAGAAATATATTTAATACTCATCTTTTGAACCCTTTTTTGCTCTCGGGTGGGCTTTGTCATATACCTTGGACAGATGTTGGAAATCTAATTTGGTATATATCTGTGTTGTTCCTATGTCTGAATGGCCCAACATTTCTTGAACAGCTCTTAAGTCCCCACTTGATTCAAGTACATGACTGGCAAAAGAGTGTCTTAACATATGGGGATTTATGCCTGGAAGGCCTCGCATAAGGCATAATTTTTCTAACCTAAGCTGAATTGATCTTGGAGATATTCTATTTCCTTTATTATTTAAAAAAATAGCCTTAGTAGAAGTTTCTTTAGATTGTTTTAATTCTGATCTGTAGATAAACCAGTCTCTTATTGCTTGAATAGCCTTCTTTCCTACAGGAACTATTCTTGTTTTATTGCCCTTACCAGTCACAACACATGTTCTTTCTTTGGTATCTAAATCCTCCATATTTAGTTTACATATTTCTGATAGCCTTAATCCTGAAGAGTATAGAAGTTCTGCAAGGGCTTTATCCCTTACTTCAATCATCCCTTTAGCCTTGAAATCTAAAAGCCTTTGCACGAGATCAGCATCCATTGCTTTAGGAAGGAGTTGTGCCAACTTAGGAGAGCTTATATTTTGAGCCGGACTTAACTGGATCTGACCTTCAGTCAATAAAAATTCAAAAAAAGTTCTGCAAGAGGACAAAAGCCTTTGAATACTTCTTGGGCTAAGCCCTCTTCTTCTTTCAGAATTAACAAAAGTCCTCAAGTCATGTTCTTTTACTAATTCCCATTTCTCAATTTCTTGATCTGCAAGATAGTTTAATAATTTTTGAAGATCTCGCTTATACCCGTTAAGAGTATGTTCAGAGTATTGTTTTACGGATTCTAAATATGATAAAAATATTTGGATATCTTTATGTAGCATCTAAAAATTATTTCTATCAATAAGTTTCGATAGCGTTTCTGCAACAAACTCCAAAAACAAAGAGTCATTTTCTTTAGAGTAGGTATCTACTGATTTAGACCCTAGTGCCAGCATTGCAGGACACTCGGAATTCTTTATTGGTACTAATACACAATCTACAACTCCAGACTTTTTATCAAATATATAGTTCGATTCATTCTTATCTAGAGGTCCACAAAATATATCAACCGCATTATATTTCTTTCCGATATGCTTATGAGCTTCTTTAATATCAATAATTCTGCCCCTAGGAATATTGTTATTTTCTTTAAAAAACAGGACTTTACATGCATCAGCCTGAAATTCTCTTTTGAAGGTATCCTCTGTCATAGAGACTACATCGGTAAGATTTCGGCATACTATCAACTCCAAAATTAACTTTTTTGTTTTTTCGAAGATTCCCTCATTGTTTTTTGCGATATCAAGTAATTGCAATAGGTTGCTAGATGTAGATTCATAGTTCTGTCTAAGCATTTCAACTTGTTTTTGAATTAATGAGACGGCACCACCTGTCTCGTGAACTATTTCTATAGAGTTTAAAATATTAGAATTGCTAGAAAGAAAGTCTGGATTAAGTAAAAGAAATTCTTCTACTTGCTTTGGATCTAAATTCTTTTTTGACATTAAATTTCGATTTGTCTCTCTTCTACTAAAGTTGCTGATCCTTCAGCGACTATTAGACTAGATTCTTTCTTATAGTCTATCAAAAGACTTCCCAGTTGGAAGTTAACCTTCACTGGAGCCACCATGTTTTTTCTTGATATCCCAATAATCGCAGCTGCACATGCCCCGCTTCCACATGCTGCGGTCTCTCCAGCACCTCTTTCATACACTCTTAGGTCCATCTCACTATCACTCAATATATTTGCTAGGCCAAAGTTAACTCCATCAGGAAAGTAGCTACTTTCTTGAAGATCTTTTCCTGTTTTTAGAAAATTAATAGTTGAGTCTTTGTCTTGAAAGGTAACTCCATGAGGATTGCCAAGATTTATACAATCTAAAATTAAGCTTTCTTCTCCAAAATCGAGAGTGATTTGATCTATAGGGCTAGTCACTTCAAAAGATGCTGAGAATTGTTCATTACTTTTAGCTTGAAGATGCCAGAGGCCGCCATCAGTGCTTACTTTTATTTCCTTTGCTGCACTCAGAGAGTTATCTTCAACAAATTTGGATACGCATCTAGCTCCATTAATGCAATTTGATGCAAGTGATCCATCATTGTTATAAATCTTTACATCAAAATCATTCTCTGGACTTAGAGGGGGTAAGATTTGAATGAGTTGATCAAAATTAATGCCTTTATTTTCGTATAAACTTAGTACGATTTTAGAGTCTATGGAGATATCTTTTCTTACAGAATCAACAATGGCAATAATGTTTCCCAGACCAGAATAGATTTGTAAATCTAAATACATTAGAGACTAAGACTCCAAAGCGATAAGGTCTTCGAAGTTTTCTTTTCTTTTTATTACTTTCGCGACATCTTTAGTTACAAGCAATTCTGCAGGCTTCAACCTAGAGTTGTAATTAGAAGACATAACCGAACCATAAGCACCTACATCCATAAATACTAAATAATCATTTGGTTGTATTTTTAGGCTTCTATCTCTAGCAAGAATATCTCCTGTTTCGCATACTGGGCCAGCCAGATCGTAAGTTTCACTTTCTACATCTCCTTCCTCAACCTCTCTTACTTTATGCCAGGCTTCATACAATGAAGGTCTGATAAGATCATTCATTCCTGCATCGATAATGGCAAATTTCTTCTCACCCGCTTCTTTTATATATTCTACTTTCGTAAGAAGTATTCCAGAAGTTCCGACTATAGATCTTCCAGGTTCAACTATTACTTGATAATCCGTTTCTTTGAGTAAAGTCTTAACTTCAGAAATTAAAATTTTTGGATCTCCCTTTTCTTCATCTTTATATTGAATTCCTAAACCTCCCCCTATGTCCAGAAAGTTAAGCTCATGACCTTCTCCTTTGAGTTGATCAGCAATTTCTTTTATATATATAAGGCTTTTGAGAATTAAATTCTCATCAGAAATCTGAGAACCTATATGACAAGCTACAGCTTTAATATTAATGTGCTCATTGCTCTTTGAGAGTTCTGAAATCTTGCTTACAGACTCTTTATCCAAACCAAATTTTGATGTTTTAGATCCTGTTTCTATGTATTTATGAGAACCTATCTTAATATCAGGATTTATCCTGAGCGCACAGTTTACTGTTTTATTTAATTCTTTTGCTATTGCTGCGATTCTTTGAAATTCACCAACCGATTCTATATTGATAGACAGAATATCACTTTCTATTGCTAGCTTAATTTCTTCATGGGATTTTGCTACACCTGAAAAAACAATTTTCTTTCTATCTGCTCCAGCTAAAAGGCATCTCTGCAACTCGTTTCCAGATACGACATCGAATCCAGAGCCAAGATGAGAGAGTAGCTTTAAGATATGTATATTAGAGTTGGCTTTTACTGCGTAACAGACAAGGTCTTTATCCCTTATTTCATTTTTATAATTTAGAAAATTATTCTCAATCTCTTTGGAAGAATATATAAACAATGGAGAGCCATACTCCTTAGCCAATTCAATAACTGGAATATTTTCAACAAAGAGTTGTCCGTCAATTGTTTTCATGACCAAAATAAGTCTCTTCTGAATTATCGGGTAGACTTAATGGAACCTTATTACCGCAGGATATTAAGTTAAAGGCCAACATTAGAAAAACTATTCTCACAGCAGTAATCATTATTTTCTCCTCTCTAACGTTAATTTAGCTTTTTTAATTTCTTTTTTAACTTGCGAGGGCGCTGTCCCTCCTGTTTGTTTTCTAGATAGAATAGTTTTCTGCGGATCTAAATAGTCTTTTACATCTTCCTGTATTAATTTAGAAAACTTTCTTAATTCAGAAAAATCAAGTTCAAAAATCTGCAAATCTTTACTCTCAGCAAGGGCTACTATTTTTCCAACAACCTCATGAGCCTGCCTAAAAGGCATATTCTTTTCAACCAAATAATCAGCCAAGTCAGTTGCAGTTATCTGGCCTTGAAAGCAATCTTGCTTCATTTTTGCTTTATTTGGCTCCATACCGTTTACCACTACAGTAAGAAGAGCCAAGCTGTCTTCTGAAAAATCAATACTACTAAAGATATATTCCTTATCATCCTGAAGGTCTCTGTTGTAAGTCAGAGGTAAGTTTTTCATCAAAGCAAGAAGACCAGTCAAGTTAGCTATAGTTTTTGAGGAACCTCCCCTAATTAATTCGGCCATATCAGGATTTTTCTTTTGCGGCATGATTGAGGAACCGGTGCAAACCTCATCAGATAACTCAACATAGTTAAATTGACTCGAAGACCAAATCACTATTTCTTCGCAGATTCTCGAGAGATGTATCCCAATTATCGATAATACAGAAGCCAATTCCAATACAAAGTCTCTATCACTAACAGCGTCCATGGAATTCTTGCTTATTTCTTTAAATCCCAGTTTCCTTTTTAGTAATTCCCTATTTATGTCAAATCTTGTCCCAGATAATGCTGCCGAGCCTAAGGGCAAAACACTCATTCTTTCATTTGCATCCTGCAATCTAGAATAATAATCTCTTGATAGCATTTCATACCAAGCCATGAGATGGTGACCGAAGGTAACAGGCTGGGCAATTTGTAAATGAGTGAAACCTGGCATAATAGTTTCGCTATTTTCTTCAGCTTTTCTTACTATAGATTTTTGTAATAAGGTTAGTAAATTCAATAGATCTGCAATCTTATCCCTTAAAAACAATCTCAAGTCTGTTGCCACTTGGTCATTTCTAGATCTTCCTGTATGTATTTTTTTTGCAGCTGCTCCAGCAACCTTCACAAGTCTAGATTCAATATTCATGTGCACATCTTCAAGTGCAGGGTCCCAATGGAACTTGTCTTCTTGTATTTCCTTAAGAATTTTGGCTAGACCTTTTTTGATCTTGCTTAGCTCAGATGGGTTAATTAACTTAGCATCTTTTAGTACTTCTGCATACGCAATTGATCCTTTGATATCGGCTTCAAATAACCTCTTATCTATGTCGATAGAAGCTGAAAAAGATTGTGCGAGCTCATTGATGCCAGAATCAAATCTTCCTCCCCAAAGTGGGTTCACTTTTTTTCCTTTCTTAGTCATAGCCTTAATCTAAGTTTT
>QCQA01000012.1 GCA_003212335.1 SAR86 cluster bacterium AG-447-A08 | reverse complement strand
ATAGTTTCACGAGTTATATTATTTTTTTCACTAATCCATTGCTTGATAGGAATTTGTAGACCAAATACGTTTGATAGGGAGCTTTCTAGAATATCTAGGTTCCACTCATGTGGCTCCAAATCGCCGAACGATACTGAATCAATTTCATCTGCAATTACGGTTTCTCTCATTGAATCAAGAAGATCAGTAATTACATCTGCCTCTAAGATATTATTTCTTTGTGAATATATGATTTGCCTTTGTTCATTTGCCATATCATCGTACTCAAGTAGCATCTTTCTGATATCAAAGTTTCTTCCTTCTACTCTCTTTTGGGCTCTTTCAATGGCTCCACTTAGCATTCTATGTTCAATAGATTCGCCATCTTCCAAACCAACTCTTTGCATAATGTTCTTGAATTGATCCGATGCAAAGATTCTCATTAAGTTATCTTCCAGCGATATATAAAATCTTGATGAACCTGGATCACCTTGTCTTCCTGAGCGACCTCTTAACTGATTATCCATTCTTCTGGATTCGTTTCTTTCAGTGCCAATTACGTGCAGTCCTCCAGAGGTCAAAACTTCCGAATTAAGCTTTTCCCACTTTGTTCTTAATTCCTCTCTTTTTGTAGAATCATCTTGATTTAATTTTTCGTACTCGGCTTCCCAATTACCTCCTAAAACAATATCGGTTCCTCTGCCGGCCATATTAGTAGCTATTGTTATAACGCCAGGTTTACCAGCTTGAGAAATAATCTCTGCTTCTTTTGCATGATTCTTAGCATTTAAAACTTGATGCTCAATATTTTCCTTTTTAAGTAGATTAGAGAGTAACTCGGAGCTTTCTAGAGAAGCTGTACCTACAAGAATTGGATTTCCTTTTTGCTTAAATTCTTTAATTTCTTCAATAACAGCTTTGTATTTCTCTGCCTGAGTGAGATAAACGAGATCATTTTTATCATCTCTAATCATGGGTTCATTTGTAGGAACCTCAAGAACATTTAATCCATAAATT
This sequence comes from SAR86 cluster bacterium AG-447-A08, assembly GCA_003212335.1. GTDB lineage: Bacteria > Pseudomonadota > Gammaproteobacteria > Magnimaribacterales > Magnimaribacteraceae > Magnimaribacter > Magnimaribacter mokuoloeensis. Next base: position 36,175 of record QCQA01000012.1, on the reverse strand, counting down.
TCAGCAAACTCTTCAGCTTCAGTAGATGCTGTGCCCGTCATGCCAGACAATTTTTCATATTGTCTAAAATAATTTTGGAAAGTACATGAAGCGAGTGTTTGACTTTCCATTTGTATGGGTACATTTTCTTTCTGTTCTATTGCTTGGTGCAATCCATCTGCCAATCTCCTACCGGGCATTGCTCTTCCAGTATTTTCATCAATTAGAACAACTTGTTTGTCTTGTACCATATAGTCCACATCTTTATTAAAAAGAAAGTGAGCTCTTAATGAAGATTGAATGTAGTGAAGAAGTCGTAAATTTCCTGATGAATATAAGCTTTGATCTTCTTCTAAAAGATTTTCATCTTTCAGCAGCTTCTCAATAAAATCATGACCTAAATCAGTGAGCTCTACCTGTTTTGATTTCTCATCTACAATAAAGTGCCCTGTGTCTTCCTTTTTATTTTCTTGTTCGGGATCTTCGTCAGGTTCAATAAATTGTTCTTTGAGCTTGGGAACGAACTTGCTAATTTTTTGATAAATTTGTGCTGTATTCTCTGCAGGCCCTGATATGACGAGTGGTGTCCTTGCTTCATCAATTAATATGGAATCAACTTCATCAATAATGGCGAAGTAATAGTCGTTCATCATTCTGTCATTGGTATTTACGACCATATTGTTTCTGAGGAAATCAAAACCTAGCTCATTATTGGTGGCGTATATCACATTTGCTTCATAAGCTTTTTTTCTTTCATCTAGTTGTTGACCAGGAATAATAAATGAAACAGACATGCCTAAATTTTCATAAATCGGAGCCATCCACTCCGCATCTCTTTTTGCAAGATAGTCATTCACTGTAACTAGGACAACTTTTCTTTCTGTGAGTGAGTTCAAGTATGAGGGTAGGGTGGCAACGAGCGTTTTACCTTCACCAGTAGCCATTTCAGCAATTTGACAATTATGTAGGGCTATTCCGCCAATTAGCTGACAGTCATAGTGCCTTAACCCAAGCTGTCTTTTGCTTACTTCTCTTACAGTAGCGAATGCCTCAGGAAGAAGTCCATCAAGAGATTCACCATTTTTATGACGATTGATAAAGTCTTCTCTTTTACTTCTCAGATCTAAATCACTGAGTAAAGAATACTCCTCTTCCAATGAATTGATTGAATTCACTAGAGGTTGAATTTTTTTTAATACTTTTTGGTTTTTTGAACCAAATATTTTATCTAATAGACCCATACAAATTTGTTAGACGCAATTCTAACAGTTGCTAACAGATATCTTATAAAAATTATCCTGAACTAGGATCAATAATTGGATCTAAATAGGTAATTGGAGAGTTATTTGGATCGTCATACGTAACGACTTCCCAGGTATCAGGTCTTGCAATTAATTCTCTTAAAAGAGCATTATTCACGGTATGACCTGATTTATAACCTTCAAAAGATCCAACTAGATTATGCCCAAGAAGGTATAAATCCCCTATGGCATCTAGAATCTTATGCTTAATCATCTCATTCTCCAGTCTAAGACCATCTTCATTGAGAATATCTTCTTCACCAATGGCTATTGCATTCTTCTCGCTACCACCCAGTGCTAAATTATTTTCCTTTAAAGCTTCTAGATCGCTCATAAAACCGAAAGTTCTGGCTCGACTAACCTCCTTAACAAAAGAGGTACTGTTAAAGTTAATAGAAGCTTTAGTACCGTGCTTTTTAAGTACCGGGTGATCCCAAACTCCCGTAAAAGCTACTTTGAAACCTTCAAATGGAGATACTTGAGCCCAAGCATCATTAAATGGAACCCTGACTTTCTCCTTTATCCTTATAAATTTCTTTGGTACTTCTTGTTCATGCAGTCCTGCAGACTGAATTAAAAACACAAATTGGCCTGCACTGCCATCCATGATAGGAATTTCTGCAGCATTCACTTCAACATAAGCATTATCTATTCCTAGCCCGGCCATGGCAGATAATAAATGTTCTACGGTAGAAATTTTTACATCCTTCCATGTCAATGAAGTGGACATAGTGGTATCACCTACATTTTCTGCCCTTGCTTTGATCTCTACAACAGGATTAAGATCAACTCTTCTAAATATTATCCCCGTATCGGGAGGAGCAGGCATAAGCTTCAGCATGATTGGTTCTCCACTATGAAGACCAATACCAAAAGCTTTGATAGAGTTAGACAGAGTTCTTTGGGCAAGCATCTTTGTATTTTACTATATTAATTTGACTTAATTTTATTTTGTCTGTTTATCTCAAATAGCAAAATACCGGTGCTTACAGATGCATTAAGGCTGTCCATATTATCTGACATATCAATCTTGATAAGCTCATCACAATTTTCTCTGGTTAACCTTCTAATTCCCTTATCTTCTGAACCAACTATTATTGCATTCCTATTGCTGTAAACCACCTCATCATAGAATTTTGTAGCTTGTAGATCACTTCCATAAACCAATATTCCTTTCTCCTTAATTAGCGAGATAGTCCTTACTAAGTTTGTGACAATAATGAATGGAATAAGTTCAGAAGCACCACATGATATTTTTCTAACTGTGGAAGTAAGGTGACAAGCACGATTTTTAGGAACTATTACAGCATCTACCTTTGCAGCTGCAGCACTTCTAAGACAGGCCCCAACATTATGTGGGTCTGTTAGACCGTCTAATATAAGAAGTTTAACTTCCTCTTTGTCCAGAATAAGCTCAAGATAATCTTCAGTTTCTTCTGACCTTTTGTTGCATCTTAGAGCAACATTTTGATGATTGATTCCCTCAAAATTTTTATCAAAAAAAGAGACATCATGTTTTTCTACCTTTATGTTTTGATCTTCGGTTAATTGAATTAATTCTTTGAGTCTCTCGTTAGGGGAATTTATGACAAAAAGAGCTTTTACCGATTTAGGTCTAGTTTTTATAATTTGCGATATTGCATTTAAGCCACAAATCATTTCTTCATTTGAATCAGTTTTCATTTCAAAAGCCTAAGATCTATTTTTTGAGAAAATACCTCAACTTTTTCTATTACAGCTTCTACTTCATCTCCCAAGGAGTAAGAATGTCTGGAGCTATTACTTTGAAGCATTTTACTGTCTTCATCGAAAACATAATACTCATTACGGGGAAGATATTTAATGTGGCAAAGGCCTTCAATATTTATTTCTTTTAAATGGATAAACAAACCAAAATTAGTTACCCCAATGATTTGTCCTTTGTAGGTATTGCCAATGTTTTCTGCAGCAAACGCACATTTAAGATGATTCAATGCTTCTCTTTCAGCCTTCTCAGCTATTCTTTCCTTCGTTGAGCAATCTTTAGAGGCCTCAGCCAACTCATCGTAGTTATAAATCAATTTTTTTTGAATAGGCTTGGCCGATACTTTTATCCTACCTCCATTTTCTTTTATCAAAGCCTTAATCACTCTATGCACAAGCAAGTCAGGATATCTTCTGATAGGAGATGTGAAATGCGAATAGGAGGGATAATTAAGAGCAAAATGCATAGAAACATCGGCTTCGTAAGTGGCTAAACTCATCGAGTATAGGATCTGTGAATGAATGATATTTTTATCTTTTCTGTCTTTGGCTAATTCCACTAGCGCAGTCAAACGTTTGATATCGCTACCATCGTCCAAAACTGCATTTATTTTTCTGCTTCTTAAAAATTTTTCTAATACTTTTATTTTTAAGATATCTGGTTTTGGATGGACTCTGTACACCGAGGGAATTTTTTGATTTAAGCATAATTGAGCTGCAGAAATATTTGCTGCAAGCATAAACTCTTCAATCATCATATGGGAAATCTCTCTCGGAGAATCTTCAAATTTTAAAATCTTTTGATTGCTAACTTTAGGTATATAAGTTGGAACTTCCAATTCTAAAGAACCTCTAGCTACCCTGTTTCTTTTTAATCTCCTGTAAATCTCCAGTAGCACTTTAAGCGAGTTGGCATAGGGTCTCTTAAATTGTTGCCTTTCAATTTCTCTTGTAACAGTTGAATAAGTAAGTCTAGATTTAGAGTTAATTAATGCCTCAAAGAAAGATGTATCAGACAGATTGCCTTCAACATCTATTTTTGTTCTGCATACTAGACAAAATCTATCCTCATTCGGTTTTAATGAGCAAAGATCATTGCTAAGTTCTTCAGGTAACATGGGAATAACCTTTTGAGAAAAATAAACTGATGTGCCTCTTTCATAGGCTTCTTGGTCTAGATTACTCCCTATATCTATGTAACGGCCAACATCAGCTATTGCTACATAAAGTATTAAATTTCCTTCTTCATCTTTTTCGCCTAATACAGCATCGTCAAAGTCTTTAGCATTTTTTCCATCAATTGTTACAAAGACTTTATCTCTTAGGTCCTCAACTTTATCTATGCCAAAATTCTTATGTTTAAGCTTCCTGGATTCATTAATAACAGTTTTAGGCCATTCTCTTTTTAAGTTGTGGTTAGTGACTGCCATTTCGTAAGCCAAGCCAAATTCATTCTCTAGATCAAAAACGAATAATAGCTTAGCTTCTGGAAGAGAATTTTCTGTGGGTTGCCTATGCATGGCGAATTTTCCAATACCTCCGCCTTTTATGTCTTTAGGAAAAGGTTCGTTGATCAAAACTCTAAGTTCGTTTTCGTATCCTACTGGACTGGTATAGAGTCTTTTGCCCCTCTTGAAGATCCTGCCAACAAACTCAGTTGTATTTTCTTCAATTACCCTTTGGATTTTTGCCCATCCTCTTTGGGTGAGAGAAAATTGAACCAGGTCTCCGGGCATAGCTTTATACAGTTCCTTCTTGCCAAGTTTAAACTGAGCATCATATTTCAGGTCATCAACATAGAATCCTCTGGATTTATTAGATTTTCTAACAATACCTCTTAAGGTTCTGGATGTTTGTTTTGATGATTTTTTCAAAAGATACTTTTTTATGAATTTTAGAGTTGAGCTCTTATCTCATTTTAAATCATTAACCTGATTTAAAGTTAATTTTGTCTTGAGGAAGTGTTGCTTGCTTTTTAGTTAACTATTACAGTTGTTGGCATGCATATTGGAATTATTATCTCCCTTATTTTCATAAGCTTATTGTTCTTTCTTTGGCAGTACTCCAAAGGAGAACAAGTTGGAAGAAGAATTGGATTTTTGTTGAATATATGGGGTGCAGTAATAGTTTTTTATTTATTCATGATCGTTTTCTTTTAAAAGGGGTGTCCTATGACAGTTAAACATTACGATTGGTCTGCTTATCATTCCTATGTGAGGCCCAACAAGATTGCAATTAGAGATTTAAGTGCTAATCAATCTTTAACATACAAAGAGCTTGATGATAGGGCATGTCTGCTTGCTAACTGGTTACAAAAAGTTGGCCTTGAGAAGGGCGATCGGGTAGCAATATTATCCCAAAATTGTGCAGAGTTCTTCGAACTTGAGTTTGCCTGTGCAAAGATCGGAGCAATAGAACTCCCTCTCAATTGGCGACTGACCAAACCTGAACTTGAATATATTCTCAAAGACAGTACTCCAAAGGTAATAATTTATGACCAATCATTTTCTGAAATATCAAATGACTTAATCAAGGATTGTAATATTTCTGATTCGTTAGAAATCGATAAAGGCGATCCTGTCAGTCAATACGAAGCTACGCTACAAGATAGTAGTTCAGATTTTGTTAAACCGGATATAAATCAAGATGATCTAATTATGATCATGTATACCTCCGGAACAACTGGTCATCCAAAGGGTGCAATGATCAATCATCAGATGCAGCTCTATAATGTCATTAATCTTGCCTCTCCAGCATTTGTTGCTACTGATACCGTTCAGTTAGTCGTGCTTCCTCTTTTTCATACTGGAGGCATGAATTGTTATGCTAATCCTGTTTTGCATGCCGGAGGTGAATTAATTTTAATCAGAGATTTTGATCCTGGTTTGGCTTTATCGATTTTGGGAGACTCCCAATATAAAGTTTCTCACTTCTTTGCAGTTCCTGCCCCTTATCAATTTATGATGAATCACCCTGATTTCGATAAAACTGATTTATCTAATCTAAGAATAGCAGGCATTGGAGGAGCTCCTTGTGCAGAAGCCATTCTTAAGACTTGGTCTGACAGAGGAGTTGCAATGATTCAGGGTTGGGGTATGACAGAGACTAGTCCTGGAGGTATAGGGCTTCCTGCAGAAGACGCAGAACGTAAATTAGGATCAGCTGGCAAGCCTCTTCTGCATACAGAAGTTAAAGTAGTGGATGACGATGGTAAGGAGCTACCTTGGGGAGAAGTAGGGGAGTTATATATTAAAGGGCCTAACATCACACCTGGTTACTGGAATAACCCTGAAGCTACTGCAAATTCTTTTGATGATGGTTGGCTTAAAACAGGGGATGCTGCCAGATTTGATGACGAAGGTTTTGTGTATATAGTCGACCGCTGGAAAGATATGTACATATCGGGTGGAGAGAATGTATATCCCGCTGAAGTAGAAAATGTTCTCTATCAGCTACCTCAGATCGCCGAAGCTGCAATTCTTGGTGTTCCTGATGAGAGGTGGGGAGAAACTGGAGTGGCCTTTATTAGTCTAAAGGCCGATGAGAAGATTGAAGAAAAAGACATCATTCAACACTGCATAAACAACCTTGCTAAATTTAAGGTTCCTAGTTCCGTTAAATTTATAGATGCTTTACCTCGTAATGCTACCGGTAAAGTCCTGAAAAGAAATTTAAGAGAAGATTTATTAGGTTCAGATGCCCCAGCTATCTCATGATGAAACTCTACGACTTTCCTGGTGCTCCTAATCCTAGAAGAGTAAAGATTTTTGCAGAAGAAAAGAATATCACTTTAGAGTTAATTAACTGTGATATGACAAAGAGAGAGCACAAATCTCCAGAGTTCCTGAAAAAAAATCCAAGCGGCAAAATTCCTGTCTTAGAGTTAGATGACGGAAGATGCATTTCTGAGTCAATACCTATTTGTAGATACTTGGAGAATTTAGTACCTGACCCCAATTTATTTGGTGAGGATGCTTTTGAGATATCTTTTATAGAGAGCAGAAATAGACACATTGAGTTGGAGCTATGGACACAAATTGGTACTTCCTGGGTCAATGGTCCAATTGTTGGTTCAATGGGTTTATTTAAACAAATTCCAGATGCTAAGAAAGCGAGTGATAAGAATGTTGTAGCCTACTATGCAAGATTGGATTCAGAATTTTCTAGCTCTGAATACGTAGCGGGAGATAAGTTCACCGTTGCCGATATCACCCTTTTGTCTGCAATAGATTTTGCTTCTAGCATGGTTGATCTAAAACCAGATGAAGGGTTAGAAAATCTATCCAGATGGCATAAACAAATCCTATCTAGACCAAGCTCTAAAGTTTAATTATCGATATGCCAACCTATCATCCAGAACTAAATGTTAGAGCTCAAGGATGGTTAAATTTTCTTTATCAAAAGGCTACTACACCAGATGATTGGTCCGAAGATGGGTCTCCAAATGAATGGTGGGACCAAATTTCAACAGCACCGATGTGCGCTTTCCCTCGTTTTGATCTTCAAGAATCAACATATGCTATTGGTTTAATGGCTGATAGAACTCCAGCCTGGAGGGAAATCTACTCTGAGATATTAGATGAAATAGCTGAACGCTCTATCACTTATTGGGCGGCCGTAGACTGGCTAACACAATTTGGTCATGATCCTGATAGAAAAAATTATCCAGAGGTATGGAGAGGTACGCTTATACCCGAAGAATTTTGGGGAGAATATGATGCACCTGGCTGGACAGCAAATGGTGTCGCCCCATGGGGATTTCACGCTGATCCAATAGGTGCCGATGGGAATTTATTTTTTAAGGGCTGGCTGAATTTGACTCAGTCAATGCATACATATGTCAGTGGTTACGATAAGTGGTCTTCACCTTTTAGTGTAGCAGGAGCTTACAATTCCAGATTTGAATGGACTCAGCACCAACTAGCTGACCACTTACATCAACAGTGGGCAAAGACCCCAATGGGCCCACATTGTGAAAATACCAAAGCATGGCCTTTTTGTTTATCAGCCGCAGGACTGGGTTTGATGATGTACGATAAAATTTTTGATAATAATTTTCATAGTTCTTATTCAAATTGGTTATCTTTTACTAAAGATAAATACTATGGGTTCAACAAGAATGGATCTTTAGAATGGGTAACCATGTATTTTGATGAGATCAATGATCACCATCACAGAACAGTACCGACTCATGGACTTGCAGTGTCATTTTACGCAAAGCCCCAAGACCCGCAATTTGCAGAACTTCTCTATCGAGGAGCTATCAACTTCTTGGGATGGGATAATCCTTCTATTCCAATTACAAACGAATTTATGCCAGACCCAAGAATGTTTGCTCTTGGATTAACTATGTCTAAGGAATTTGATGATCAGATAACCCACGAAAGGTTAAGAAAATATGCCGAAGAAAACTTTGAACCTCAATTCTTTGGCGTCAACGACAGTCAATTTGGATTTTGGTTTAATCTTGGTGAAAAATGGCCCAGAGGACAGCTTTCTGCTTTAGCAATGTGCGCTGAAGTTTGCGAACCTGAAGCTTGGGAGAGTCTCTTTAATAAACCTAATCTAACTAAGTTCTATTCTCCCAGTATTGAAGGCGTTGATTTTCCTTCAGTATCTATTGAGAAAGCATTTCATGATGACCGAAAGGGAAAATTACACTTTAGTATTTCTGATGGTGATAAAACAAAGACAAATAGAAAGACAAACATTGAAGTATTTAATCTGCCCGATGCCAAGGAGATAACAGTCTTATGTGATGGAAAAAAATTTAATGAATATAAAATCTTAGATAATTCGAGAATTTCCATAAATACTCAGGTAAGAAAACACAGTTTCGAAATTGATACCGGGTACTATTTATCCGAGCAAGAAGAACAGGTTTTCAATAAAAAACTTAAAGAAACAAAAGGCGGAGACATTTCTAGGTCAAAACATTCTTCGGGTTCAACTTCGCGATTAGTACTACCCTCCAGTCTTAATAAGTGCAGTTGTTGTTGATCCTTTTCTTAAAAGAACCTAATGTAAATATTTATTAATTTTAATTATTGGTTTTATGTCACTTTCAGAATTTTCATTAAGCGGTAAGAAAGCTTTGGTTGTCGGTGCAAGAAGAAATATGGGTAAGGGTTTTGCTTTAGGTCTTGCTGAAGCTGGAGCTGATGTCGCTGTTACTGATATTAATATTGAATCTGGTCAACTTAAGGCAGTAAGTGAAGAAATTGAGGCAATGGGAAGAAAGTCTATTTTTCTCAAAACCGACATATCTTCTCAAGAGGAAGTAAAAAAAATGGTTGATAAGGTGATGCTTGAATTTGGTGGTATTGATATCTTGATGAATGTGGCAGTGATGTATCACATGAAATCTGTTGTTGATTTAGATGAAGAAAGTTGGGAACAACTCAGTAATGTTAACTTGAAGGGTTACTGGCTCACAATTCAAGAAGTATCTCCAATAATGAAGAAGCAAGGCAGTGGCAGCATTATTAATTTAACATCGCGAGGGGGCCTAAAAGCTCATGCTGACAAGGCTATGGGTAACTATGCAATTGTTAAATCTGGTATCGCTATGATGACCAGACAGTATGCTAGATATTTAGGACCTCACAACATAAGAGTGAATGCTATAGCCCCTTCCTTAGTAGAGTGGGAAGAATTTCCAGGACAAGAAAATATCAAAAAGAAAAGAACAAATATTGAGGAAGAAAAAAAAGAAGTATCTGATCAAGAAAAATTTGAAGCTTGGTCAACTGGTCCAGAAAATATACCCTTAGGCAGAGTTGCTACTTTCAATGAAATGGCTAATGCGGCAGTTTTTCTTGCTTCTGATGCATCAAGCTATATAAACGGTACAATTTTGAACGTAGATGGCGGTTACATGGCATGAAATTTAATTGGTCGTTTAATCACCTGGGCATGATGGTTACCGATCGTGATGAGGTTTTAGAATATTATCAATCAATAGGCTTAGGTGTAAGTGTAGGACCTCAACCATTACAACCCTTTATCGCAGGAGAAGGAGAAATAACTTTCTTTAGAGAGCTCGATGGAGATCCTGTTTCTCATAAATATCAAACTGGTGGAGCTCATCATTTTAGAGATGGCCAATCTCAGATTGGAAACTGTCAGCTCGAAATTTACCCTATGAAACCCGGTCCCGGAATGTTTATAAGCCGTTATTTAGAAAAAAAGGGCAATGGTATTAACCACATAGCTTTCAATACTAACGATATTGAAAATGACACCCAGTATTTTTTAGATCGCGGCTGTGATCTGGTTTTTAATGTAACAACAAACGGTAAAACGATTGAAAATTATATTGATACGAGACGGCATGGAGACTTGATGATTTCGTTGAGACCTCCCGCAGATGATTGGGAAAAATCTTGGCGCAATAATAATGAATCTCACCCTTTAGTTAACCAATGGAGATTTATGGGACTAGGTTTATGTGTTGATGACCTTGAATCCGCATCCGGATATTATTCAAGTATGGGCTTTACAAAATCAAAAGATAGATTTTATAGAAAAGAATGGAAAACCGACTCCATAGAATACTCTCTAGGTGGAATCCTTTTTGAACTCATGAAGCCAGAAGAGGTAAGTATATATTCAGACTCAATAAAGCAACGTGGAGAGGGTGTAGCTGAGATCATATTTGAAGTCTCAGATATTCAGAACGAGATTGATATGCTGAATGCTAAAGGTACCCAAATTTTAATAGTATCTGACACTGATAAGATGGCAACTATACAATCAGGACTTAAAGGTAATATTCTTACAAGACTTATTCAAAAGTGATTTCTATGGAATTAACTTCATTCTTAGCTGCAATTTTTATATTCCTTTTATGTCTTTTAGTTGTTCTAAAGCCTAACAAGTTTGTAACAATCTTCAGTGGACTTTTAATAATTCCTTTATTGGTTCTCGTTTTTTATTAATGAACATAGGCTTGAACGGCATCATTACGTAAAATCAACCAAAAGTTAGTTTCAAGATTCAAATTAATAAGCCGTAACTTGATTATTTCTGTCCATATACTACACTTTACGTAGTAATCTAATATATAGCTAATGCTATAAGGGGAGACACAAAATATGTTTGGAAAAATTCGAGAAAAGATATCTTTCTACCTTTCAACTTTCTTTCTGCTTAATGCTTCTGCATTCAGTGGATATATTCTTTCACAAGATACAGTTGAAGAAGTTGTAGTAACAGCAAGAAAGAAAGCAGAAAGTCTGCAAGACGTTCCTTTATCAGTTTCCGCACTAAGAGAAAGTGATCTGGACGAGAAAGGAGTAAATGTATTTGAAGATTACTTATTACAACTCCCTAGTGTAACTTCTGGCGGTAATGGACCTGGAACGAGTACTATTTATATTAGAGGTCTTGCTTCTACTACACCTAATCTTACCACTGCCGGTGTAGCCGGTTTAGCTCCAAATGTTTCATTTTATTTAGATGAGCAGCCTTTAGCACAACCTGGAAGAAACTTAGACGTTTACGCTGCTGATATGCAACGAATTGAGGTTCTTGCAGGCCCTCAAGGAACCCTTTTTGGCGCTAGCTCACAAGCAGGTGTGGTCAGAATGATTACTAATAAACCGGTCATAGGCGAATCATCCGGCAAAGCAGAAGTCGAATCTAGGGTGATGCCTGAAGGAGATACGGGAGCAAAAGTAGAACTTGTAGGAAATTTTCCTCTAGGAGATTCAACTGCAGCTAGAGTTGTTGCTTATAGAGACACAAAAGGTGGGTACATTGATCAAGTGGCCGGACTTCTTGACGTAAGTGGTTCTGCTCGTTTCAGGCCAGCAGGCACAATCAGACAGAACGGTCTTGCCGTAAATTCATCGAGAGGTGGATTCCAAGCTGGAGCTGATCTTTCCGGAGCTACTTTAAAACCAGCTGGTGCGATCATTAAAGACGATGCTAATGAGTTAACTTATCAAGGCTTCAGAGCAAGTGTTGCTCATGAAATTAATGAAAGTTGGGATGCGCTAGCTAGTGTAGCGCAGCAAACTATTGAGGCTGATGGTGTGTTTTTTGTTGATCCAAATTTAGGTGATTTAGAAATCCAAAGATATACAGAAGACAAGATTGATGATGAATACGACAACATGAGCTTGACTCTTGAAGGTTCAATAGGAGATCTTGAAGTAGTTTATGCAGGAGCATATACAGACAGAACAACAGAGCAGATGGTTGACTATACTGATTACTTGTTTGTTGGTCAGTATCTTCCTTACTACATTTGTGATTACTACGTAACGTATACTAAATTTGCACCAGGCAACGTACCTACTGGAACTTGTGGTGCTCCTAACCTATTAGTTAACTCTACTACAGAGTTAGAGGTTACATCTCATGAATTCAGATTAAATGCAGATTTAAATGATACTACTTCACTTACTGCAGGTGTATTTATGAGTGATACCGAGCTTACAGAGTTAAACTTATTTACGTATCCAACCTCAGTGGATAATGACATCACTTATGCTGCAAACTATGCTTTAACTGATACTTCAGTTACAGGTTCAATCAATAATGCAAGTCCTGGTTGGTATTCAGCAGGTCCTTTTTCTGAACCTGTTATCTTTTTTAACGACATAAAGCGTACTGATGAACAAAGAGGAGTATTTGGAGAAATAAGTTTTGCAACGAGCGATACAACTGAACTTTCAATTGGAGCACGTTGGTATGATATTCAAGTTGATTTTGAGGGCAGTGCCAACTCCTCATTTGGGAATGGTTTTGGAAATACCGACCAGCAAAAATATGGATCGAATCTATCAGCTCAATATGCTCCAGGAAATTCCAACGGATATCCCGATAAAGCTGAAACAGACGGAGTCATTGGAAAAGTTACGTACTCATGGAAGCCGAATGATGATTCTATGTATTACCTAACTTGGTCAGAAGGCTTTAGGCCAGGCTTGTTGAATCGACCTGCAGGTCGGACTAATTCAGATGGTTCATATACGATTCCAGCAGCTATTGACTCTGACGAGATAACAAATTACGAATTTGGTTGGAAAAATATTCTTCAAGATGGTCGACTTAGGTTTAATGGTAGTATCTTCTGGGTAGACGTAAGTGGACTTCAAAGTACTATATTTGATCCTAGTATTGTTAACTTGTTCTTCTCTGATAATGCGGCTGATGCAGAAATTAAAGGAGTTGAAGGTGACTTTATTTACTATACTGATGGCGGCTTAATACTATCAGGTGCATTTTCACTTCTAGATACTGAAATCACCAAGAGCTTAATTCCAACCGGTGACATTATTGTAGGTCAGGAATTAGCTTTTGCGCCTGGATTTCAGGCTAACTTGAGTGGAAGAAAAGAATGGACCATGGAAGGCGGTAATACTGGATTCTGGCAAATTCAATTCAACATGTCTGATAAAAGCTATTCAGACATCATGCAACCTAACAGAGCTAAGCAGGACAGTTATAATTTAACCAATATTAGGGCTGGCATGACTAATGATGAATGGACAGCAGAAATGTATATAGATAACGTTACTGACGAGAGAGCTGAAATAAGCAATACATTCGTCTTTGATAGACAACGTATAGCCGTTATCAGACCATTGACCGTTGGACTCAGATATAAATTAAAGTTTTAAGTTGTTGCAGAAAAACATTAAAAGGGAGCTGAGGCTCCCTTTTTAATTTACTAAGAAATGCGACATTATTATATTTATTAAAATTATTTGCACATGGAAAAGGATAAATTAAATATAGAAGAAACTACACTTGCAGTTGATTTAAGCGAAGCTACAGATGCAGTTAAAAATGGTAGTTTTGAGCATGCCCTTTCCTTATTAAAGATTATTCTTAAAGAGCATCCCGATCATATAGACAGTCTTTATCTTGCTGCAGTTTCATCAAGATACTTGAAGAAATTTGAGGCATCAAAAAATTACATAGAAAGATTATTGATAACTGTCCCAGATATGGGAAGAGCTTATCAAGAATTGGGTCACTTAAATAGAGATATGGGGGATGAAGAACAAGCTGTGGTGCATTATAGACAAGCTTGCGAACTTAATCCTGCTCTTATAGCGGGTTGGAATTTTCTATACCAATACTTCTTAAAAAATAATAATAAACCAGCAGCAGAACATGCCTTTGAGCAAATTAATAAATTAAAATCATTACCGAGCGTTCTTCTATATATTGATCAAATTTTGAACGAAGGTAGGTTGGGCATGGCGGAAGCAAAGTGCAGAGCTTTCCTTAAAGAAAATCCTACACATACTTATGCAATGTCTTTACTTTCAGAAATTGCCAACCGATTAGGATATTTTGATGATGCTGAGTTTCTGCTTGAAAAAGCTGTTGAATTTCAGCCAGATGACGGTGATCTAAGAATGAAATACGCTTCTATTCTCAGAAAAAAACAAAAATTTGCAAAAACAATGGAGCAAGTAAATATATTGTGCGACAAATATCCTGAAAATCTAAATTATCAAGCACAAAAGGCCAGTGAAATTATGCAAAATGGGGACCATGAAGAAGCTATTTCTATATTAGATGATATTCTAGCTAAAAACCCATATAACTTCAGTACGCTCACTTCAAAAGGACATGCACAAAAGACTTTAGGTAGGACGAATGAAGCTATTAAAAGTTATCAATCAGCTTATAAAATTAAACCTGACCATGGAGAGGCTTTCTTTTCATTAGCTAATTTAAAAACCTACTCTTTTACCAACAATGAATTAGAAAGTATGCGAAAACAAGTCGAGAGAATTGATTTATCGCTTAGAGATAAAGCGTACTTTCATTTTGCTCTTGCCCAAGGCTGTGAAGCAAAAGGTGAATATGACGAGGCATTTTTTCATTTAGAAAAAGGAAATAAAATTAAGAATGATCAAAGCCAGTATTCCATTGAGAGGATGGAAAAGGAATTGCAAGCTCAAATAGATATTTGTGATGAAATTTTCTTTAGAGATTTAGGCACCGGAGGTTATAACACCAAAGACCCCATATTTATTTTAGGTTTACCAAGAGCAGGTTCAACACTCATTGAACAGATTTTAGCGTCTCATTCTAAGATAGATGGGACTTTAGAACTTCCTAATATACTCTCTACTGCACAAAGTTTAAGAGGAGATGACATTTACGGTAAATTAGGAAATTATCCTAAAAGTATGGAGTCATTAACTCCTGAACAAAGAGAAAGTCTAGGTAAGGCCTATATTGAAGATACTCAAATGCACAGAAAAGAAGCCCCGATGTTTACAGATAAGATGCCGAATAACTTCAGGCATATTGGCTTAATTCATCTAATAATGCCCAACGCTAAGATCATCGATGCTAGAAGATATCCTTTGGACTGCTGTTTTAGTATGTTCAAGCAACTTTTTGCCCAAGGGCAAGAGTTCTCTTATGGTTTAGCTGAGGCAGGAAGCTATTACAAAAGTTACGTAAAACTAATGGATCACTGGAATCGAGTTTTACCTAATAAGATCCTGAGAGTTAATAATGAAGATGTCATTGAAGATTTAGAAGGACAAGTTAGAAGAATGCTTGAATTTTTGGAGCTACCTTTTGAGGAAAGCTGTATCTCATTTCATGAAACAGAAAGGTCTGTTAGAACTGCTAGCTCAGAACAAGTAAGAAAGCCAATAAATAAAGAGGGCATGGAAAGATGGAAACCTTATGCTAAAAATTTAAAACCTCTACTTAATGCCCTGGATACAGATCTTATAAAACCAGAAGACATAGCTTATATCAACAAGTAGGATGCTAATGAATAATTTCAACAGCACAATTGAATCTAAACCTAGAAAGAATATTCAATTTCTGGGTTTAGATATTAACTCTTCAGTCTTTTTTACTAGTTCCGGACTCGCAATAATCTTTTCTTGTTTGGTACTCGTTTATCCGGAAGCTTCTAACCAATTGCTATCTGATTCAAGAAATTTTGTTGTCTCCCGTTTTGATACTTTATTTACTTTATGCATGTCAGCATTCACCCTAATTATTTTCTTTTTGATTATTTCTCCTTTTGGAAAGATTACTCTTGGAGGTAAGGACTCTTCCCCAGAGTTCGGATTTCTTTCATGGGTATGCATGTTATTTGCTGCAGGTGTAGGGATAGGCATGACTTTCTATGGTGCTGCAGAACCTCTTTCATATTACACAGGGGTTTTTGGAACACCCTTAAACGTAATACCTCAATCTGAAGAAGCTTATCGATTAGCCTTTAGTGCAACTATTTTTCATTGGGGAATCAATGCGTGGTCTGTTTATGCGGTCATAGGATTATCCTTGGCATTCTTCAGTTATAACTGGAAACTGCCTTTGACTATTCGATCAATATTTTATCCTTTATTGGGTGACAAGATTTGGGGGTGGCAGGGCGACTTAATTGACATAATTGCCGTACTTGCAACTTTATTTGGTTTAGCAACTTCTCTTGGGCTAGGAGCTCAACAGGCATCATCTGGTCTGTATTACCTATTTGGAATTCCTAACACTTTGTTAAGTCAATCTTTAGTTATTATTTTCATTACTGCAGTAGCTATATTTTCTGTCTTCAGAGGTTTAGACAAAGGCGTAAAAGTCTTGAGCAATATCAATATTGGATTGGCTCTGCTTTTATTAACTTTTGTGGTGATAGCTGGTCCAACTTATAAAATTATCTCTACTTATGGAGGAAATTTAGTTTCATATTTTCAGGACTTAACTGAACTAAGTAATTGGAATAGGTCAGACGATCAACAATGGTATCGCGATTGGACTATTTTCTATTGGGCTTGGTGGATTTCTTGGTCTCCTTTTGTTGGAATGTTCATAGCACGTATTTCGAAAGGCAGAACAATAAGAGAGTTTCTAACAGTCGTTATGTTTGCACCACTTTTATTTTGTTTAATATGGTTTTCTTCTTTTGGAGAAGCTGCAATTTTTCAATTTCAAGAAGGAATAGGCAAGTTAAGCGAACCTGTGACTGATATTTCTCTAGTACTTTTTTATATGCTAGATAATCTTTTATTCCCGACTTTTACTAGTTTGTTTGCCTTATTTATGTTGGTGCTATTTTTCGTTACTTCCTCAGATTCTGGGTCACTGGTAATCAATACGATTACTTCGGGAGGAAAAGACAATACACCTAGAATTCAAAGAGTAATCTGGGCAATCATTCAAGGCTTAATTGCGGTTGTTCTGCTTGTAGGAGGTGGCTCTTACGCACTTTCAGCAATTCAATCAGGGGCCATATCAATGGCTTTACCTTTTATTTTTATCTTAATCGCAGCAATGTTCAGCCTATTGCGAGGAGTATATATAGAAGTATATGATCCGCACAAAATGGAAGATACACATGGAAGATAATCATCTAGAGGAGGCTTTAATTGCAATCAGAAGAGTCATGAGGGCTACTGAGATTAATTCTCTATCCTTAGCAAAGAAATCCCAACTCACACCAACACAACATATTGTTCTGCAGATTATCGCAAATAAAAAACATACTACACCGAGTCATATCTCTTATATAACAACTCTTAGACATACAACTATCGCTACTGTAATAAATAAATTGCTCTCAAATGATTTGATAACAAGAGAAAGAGGTATAAATGATAAAAGAATTCAATATCTAAATATTACTGAAAAAGGTTTTAAAATTCTTGAATCTTCACCCGACGTTTTACAAGATAAATTTAAAGAACAGTTCTCTAATTTAAATGATTGGGAGCAAAGCATGATAGTCTCTTGCTTGCAAAGAGTGGCTCAATTCATAGGAGCTGAAGAAATAGATGCCGCACCAATTTTAGACTATGGTGAATTGAACGAAGCACCTGAAGAATCCTGAGATCAATAGGAGTATAGGTCTTTCCAATGATCGTATGTTTCATCTAATCTCTAAATTATATATTTGTACAAATATTGACATCTTCAATTTTAGCTGCCAAGGTGTCTATTATGCTGAAATCAACCAAAATAAAATTTATATTACCTTTTGTTTTTTTGATCACTAGTTGCGCTACTGGTCAACTTTACCAAGACGTTACTTTTAAAGATCTGTCTTCTGCCGATGGAAGAATCTATTTCTACAGGAATAAGGCTGGTGGTTTTGGAAGTGGAATTAGACCACCAATCAATATAGATGGTATAACAGTAGGCAGAGCGATATCAGGTGGTTTTTTCTATGTTGATAGGCCAGAGGGACTCTACAACGTAAGTGTAAAGTCTGATCTTCAAGAAAAAGTTGTGGGTATAAACTTAAAACGAGGTCAATCAGTCTATGTTCAACTTAAAACAAGAATGGGGCTCATGACAGGAAGAATTATTCCTGAAGTTGTAGACTCATCGAAAGGCCAACAAGAAATACAGGCCTGCAAATTAGATAATGGTATGGATAATGCATAGATCAATAATAATAACTTTACTCACTCTCTTTTTATATAATTGTGCTTCGATAACTCAAGGATCAGATCAGATAGTCACTGTTGATACGCCGAATTGTCCAGGAGCTCAGTGCAAATTAACAAACAAAGACGGAACTTACTACATCAACCAAACTCCCGGAACTGTTACCATAAATAAATCAGGATCGCAGTTGAGTGTTGAGTGTTATAAAGGTGATGCTCGGTCTGTATCTTCATCTTCTTCAAGCGTAGAAAACATGGCTTGGGGCAACATACTTATTGGAGGCATCATAGGAGGTGGAGTTGATATGGCCACTGGAGCTGCTTATAAGTATCCTGGTTTGATTTCTCATCCCTTGGATTGCAGAGAAAGTTCTCAAAGCTCAAATACCAGGAATGACGAAATTTCTGAACTTAAGCAACGACTGGAAGAATTAGAGAAAGATAATTAAATTTTCCTTCTAAATTCTGCTTTGCCTTCCTGCATTTTCTCTGGATAAGATTTCTTATCGCTATTGAATTTCAAAAGTACCAAAATGGAGCTGGCGATAGGATTTGAACCTACGACCTGCTGATTACAAATCAGCTGCTCTACCAACTGAGCTACGCCAGCGCGATGGGCATTATAGTTCTCTTATAGAAACTTCGCCATAACGAAGAGTAAGATATTCTAAATTTTCTTTAACCAAAAGCTCTCCTTGATCATTTACGCCTAATACCTCCACAACTTTTTCTGAATTGTTGGAAATTACTTTACAAACTTTCCCGTTTAATAGATCCAGTTTATCAAAATTGGATTTATAGGCCTTAAAGCCCTCTACAGGAAAAACTTTGGTCAGCACAAATAGTTCATTGAGTAAATTTGCAATTAACTCATTTCTATCATTGGTCTTCTCTGATATTTCGTCTAGAGAAACCCAAGACTGATCAATATCCTTCCCATCTTCTTTAGACATATGAACATTTATTCCCACTCCTATGACTATTCCTACCTGTCCTTCCAGATCCAGGGTCTCAATTAGTATCCCTGACATTTTCCTTTGATTGATTAATAAGTCGTTAGGCCACTTAATATATATCTGATCATTTGCTGGTGAATTTAGAACATTTGCCACAACACAGCCTACTGATAAGCTTAAACCGTCTAATTCTGAATACTGGAGTGGAGATTTCCATCCTAATGATAAGTATATATTCTTTCCCTTAGGACTTACCCATTTTTTCCCATTTCTTCCTTTTCCTGCTTCTTGCTGCTCTGTTAGATGTATTGAAAATTCAGAGAACTGATTTGGTAAACATACTTTTGCATCATCATTAGTCGAAGCTGTCTTTTCTGAAATAAATATCTCAGGTAAATATTCTAAAATATCTTTTTTGAGATTATTTTTTATCCTTTCTGCTTCTAAAGGAAGAAAAGTTTCATTTATCATCTAGAATTTAAGCAAATATAAATAATTTAAGTTGACATAATAAGCTTGCAGTTACAGAATTGCGCGCTGTTTTTTGACCTTTATTTTAGGAGGGGTTGGGGAGCGGTCAAACCCAGCAGACTGTAAATCTGCCGCCTCGTGCTTCGAAGGTTCGAATCCTTCCCCCTCCACCACTGAAAAAAACTGTCTAAAAGATGCGAAATTACTTGCATTGAAGCCCTAAAAATACTATAAAAGCGCTCCGAGCTTTGGGTTGTAGGTTTATTCGCTAAATATTTTAACGATTATTTATCTTCTGAGTTAATCAGAAAAATTTTCTACACTCTAAAAAAGCAGCAAAAATATAGATTTTTGCTCATATAGCTCAGGAGGTAGAGCACTTCCTTGGTAAGGAAGAGGTCACCGGTTCAACTCCGGTTATGAGCTCCAGGTAATAATAATTTAAATTTAGGAAAAAAAATGGCTAAAGAAAAATTTGAAAGAACCAAACCCCATGTCAACGTAGGAACTATTGGACACGTTGATCATGGTAAAACAACTCTAACGGCTGCTATAACAAAAGTTCAAGCAGAGTCTTTAGGTGGAGAAGCTATAGCTTTTGATGGGATTGACAATGCACCTGAAGAAAAAGAGCGTGGTATTACCATCTCAACTTCACACGTTGAATATGATTCTGAATCTAGACACTACGCACACGTAGATTGCCCTGGTCACGCAGACTATATCAAGAACATGATTACTGGTGCTGCTCAAATGGATGGCGCAATTCTTGTTGTAAATGCAGCAGATGGACCCATGCCTCAAACTCGAGAGCACATACTTTTAGCCAGACAGGTTGGTGTACCTCACATTGTTGTATTTCTAAACAAAGCAGATATGGTAGATGATCCTGAGCTTATAGAACTAGTTGAAATGGAAGTTAGAGAACTTCTTACTGAATATGACTTCCCAGGAGATGATACTCCTGTGATTGTTGGTTCAGCTCTTAAAGCCCTTGAAGGTGATGCTGAATATGCAGGAAAAATTCAGGAACTTGTAAAAGCTCTTGATGAATTTGTACCTGAACCTACTAGAGACACTGATAAACCTTTCTTAATGCCTATTGAAGACATTTTCACCATTCAAGGTAGAGGAACTGTTGTTACGGGAAGAATTGAAAGAGGTGAAATCAAAGTTAACGAAGAGATAGAAATCGTCGGTATCAGAGAAACTCAAAAAACTGTATGTACAGGTGTAGAGATGTTCAGAAAACTTCTAGACGAAGGCAAGGCGGGAGAGAATGTAGGTATTCTTCTTAGAGGTACTGAAAGAGATGCTGTAGAAAGAGGACAAGTTCTCACAAAGCCTGGAGCCATTACTCCACACACAAAGTTTGAAGCGACCGTTTACGTTTTATCAAAAGAAGAAGGTGGAAGACATACACCATTCTTTAAAGGATATAGACCACAGTTTTATGTCAGAACTACTGACGTAACAGGCGCAGTTGAGCTTCCTGAAGGTGTTGAGATGGTTATGCCTGGAGACAACATTGATATGACTGTCGAGCTTATTTCTCCTATTGCGATGGAAGATGGAATGAACTTCGCTATAAGAGAAGGTGGAAGAACAGTTGGTTCTGGAGTAGTAACTAAAATTATAGATTAGTAGGCCAGTAGCTCAATTGGCAGAGCGACGGTCTCCAAAACCGTAGGTTGGGGGTTCGATTCCCTCCTGGCCTGCCACTCCGCCAACAAAGACTAGCCTTAATAATGGGAAACATTACTTTAAGTATGCAAAATTATATCCGTTGGATTGTGGGACTCGCTATTGTGGGTGCTGCTGTATACGGTAATTCTTATTACTATCAAGAACCACTTCTCTATAGAGTTATTGGTGTAATTATTATTTCTGGTTTGGGCCTCTTTATCTTAACTACAACCCAAGAGGGTAAAGAGGCTTTAAAGACAGTTATCGATTCTAGAACAGAAATTAGAAGAGTGGTATGGCCAACCAGAACAGAAACAACTCAGACAACTCTTATTGTTTTGGTAGCTATTACAATTGCGGCTTTAATTTTATGGGGTCTTGATTCTTTGTTTGGCTGGGCAACTGCAGCATTACTGGGGTAGATATGGATAAACAATGGTACGTAATACATGCTTACTCTGGATATGAGACCAAAGTTAGAGAGGCCTTAATAGAAAGAATTGAAAGACTTGGAATGGATGAATTTTTTGGAGAGATTATGGTCCCTTCCGAAGAAGTTGTTGAAATGAAAGGCGGACAAGAAAGAAAAACTCAAAGGAAATTCTTTCCAGGTTACGTTCTTGTAAATATGGAACTGAATGATGATAGTTGGCATCTAGTTAAAGATACACCGAGAGTCATGGGGTTCATTGGAGGTACAAAAGATAAACCTTCACCTCTTTCAAATGTTGAAGCTCAAGGGATCATGCAGCAATTAGAACAAGGATCTGACATCACTAAACCAAAAGTATCTTTTGAGCCGGGCGAAATGGTTCGAGTAGTTGATGGACCATTTAATGACTTCAGCGGAGTTGTTGAAGAGGTAAATTATGAAAAAAGTAAAGTCAGGGTAGCTGTATTAATTTTTGGACGATCAACTCCTGTTGAATTGCAATTTAATCAAATAGAGAAAGGATAATGGCGAAAGAAATAGAAACTTACGTAAAACTTCAAGTACCTGCAGGACAAGCTTCTCCAAGTCCACCCGTAGGACCAGCATTAGGTCAGCATGGTCTTCCTTTGATGGACTTTTGTAATGCTTTCAACGCAAGAACTAAAGAGCTTGAGCCTGGATTACCTTGTCCTGTTGTAATAACAGTTTATGAAGATAAAAGCTTTGATTTTATTATTAAAACAACCCCCGCTTCAGTCTTAATCAAAAAAGCAGCAGGTATAAAGTCAGGTAGTGGAACTCCAAATAGTGTCAAAGTCGGAAAAGTTACGAGAGCTCAGTTAGAGGAAATAGCTAAGATCAAAGATCCAGATTTAACTGCCGCAGATATGGATGCAGCAGTGAGAACTTTATCTGGCAGCGCAAGAAGCGCAGGAATAGAGGTAGAAGGTTAAACAATGAGTCAGAGCAAAAGAAAACAGTACATCAGCACGTTAGAAGATAAAAAATATAACGTCGCTGAAGCAATGGAATTTATTCAAGCTTCTCCAAAAGTTAAGTTTAACGAATCAATAGATGTAGCAATAAATCTTGGAGTTGATCCTACTAAATCTGATCAGAATGTTAGAGGAGCAACAACTCTGCCCGCTGGTTCTGGAAAACCATGCAAGGTAGCAGTTTTTGTTGAAGGTGATCAAGCTAATGCAGCGAAGGAAGCAGGTGCCGATGCAGTTGGCATGGAAGATCTTGCTGAAGAAATCAAAAAAGGAGAGGTTGATTATGATGTCATAATTGCCACTCCAGATACTATGAAAATTGTTAGTCCTCTCGGCAAGGTTTTAGGCCCAAAAGGAACTATGCCTAATCCAAAAACTGGAACCGTTACAAAAGATGTAGCGTCGGCGGTAAAAAACGCTAAAGCCGGGCAGATACGATACAGAACTGATAAAGGTGCAATTATTCACGGAAGAATAGGAGATATAAGTTATACACCTGATCAAATTAAACAGAATTTAGAGACATTATTAGACGATTTGAAGAGAAATAAACCTCCTTCAGCTAAAGGTGTTTTTATAAAAAAAGCAACTCTATCTTCCACGATGGGAGCTGGGGTTGAGATAGATTTATCTTCTTTAGTTTTTTAATACTAAAGCTAGGTAGAGGTTTCTTCAGTATGGTGCGATTAATCGCCCATCGAAGACCGTAGGTGCGAGGAATGGGTTCCTTGCTTAATTATTTTGACCTACGCAGATGGTATATAACTGCTTGCAGTTATGACCAAAAGATAATACCAATTATTGGTATTTGGAGGATAGGAAGATGCCAATGCGCATTGACGACAAGAAAGTTGCTATCGAAGAGCTTAAAGATATTGCTAATAAGGCAACTTCAGCTGTGGCTGCAGACTATCACGGTGCTTCTGTTACTGAGTTAACAAAACTCAGAAAGGATGCTCGCGATACATCAGTACATCTGAAGGTTATTAGAAATACTCTTGCTAAAAAAGCACTCACCGATACTAAATTTTCTTGTTTTGAAGACTTACTTGTTGGACCAACTATGTTAGCTTTCTCTTTAGAGGATCCTACTAGTGCGGCTAAACTTGTAAATGACTTCTCAAAGGTAAATAGTAAATTTGCAGTCAAAGGAATATCTTTAGGAGATTCCTTACTGGAACTCTCAAAACTTTCTGCAATCGCAAACATGCCATCCAGAGAGCAGGCGTTGAGCCAGCTAGCAGGATTATTGAATGCACCTATGAACCAATTCGTAAATATTCTTAATCAGGTTCCCTCTAAGCTTGTCAGAACACTTCAGGCTGTGAAAGAACAAAAAGAATCGGCTTAACCTTTAATTAAATAACATTTGGAGAAAAAAATGGCACTAAGCAAAGAAGAAATATTAGACGCTATAGCTGAAATGAGCGTCATAGACATTGTTGATCTTATTGAGGCAATGGAAGAAAAATTTGGTGTATCTGCTGCTGCACCTGTGGCTGCTGCTGCACCTGTAGCCGCTGCCAGAGATGCTGGTGGTGAAGCTGAAGCAGATGATGCGCCCGTTGATATCCACCTTACAGAAGTAGGTGATAAGAAAGTAGACGTAATTAAAGCTGTTAGAGCAATAACTGGTCTCGGACTTAAAGACGCTAAAGCTTTAGTAGATGAAGCTCCTTCAGTGATCAAAGAAGGTGTTAATAAGGCTGAGGCTGACGAGCATGCTAAAGCATTGCAAGATGCTGGAGCAACTGCTGAGCTTAAATAACAAACTTTAAAAAATAAACAAATAATCAATAAAAAGAGGTCTTTATGAGTTTTTCATATACTGAGAAAAAAAGAGTTAGAAGGAGTTTTGAAAAAATCTCCAGTGTAATGGAGCTTCCGAATCTACTTGCAACTCAAGTTCAGTCTTATGATGCTTTCCTGCAAAGATATGTTGATTCCGATAAAAGACTTAATGCAGGACTTGAGCAAGTTCTTAATTCTATCTTCCCTATCGAAAGTCATAATGGTTTTGCAAGAATGGAATACTCTGGTTTTACTTTAGGTGAACCCATTTTTGATGAAAGAGAATGTAAATTAAAAGGTATAACCTATGAAATTTCTCTTCATATAAATTGTGACCTCTTCTTTATTGATAAAGATTCGGGAAAGCTAAAAGAAGGTAAATCTCAAAGTGTTTATATGGGAACTGTTCCTTTAATGACAGACCATGGCACTTTTATTATCAATGGCACTGAAAGGGTTGTGGTTTCTCAGTTGCATAGATCTCCTGGTCTATTTTTTGATCATGACAAAGGCAAAGGCCATTCTTCAGGAAAAGTTTTGTACGGCGCAAGAGTTATTCCTTACAGGGGCTCATGGTTAGACTTTGAATTCGATGCTAAGGATCTTGTTTATGTTCGAATAGATAGAAGAAGAAAACTTTTAGCAACAATACTTTTGAAGGCTTTAAAATTAACTAATCAAGAGATTCTTGAGAAGTTCTACGAAACTGAAATTTACAAAAACAAAAAGAATGATATCTACCAACTTCAGGTAATTCCTAGGCGGTTGATGGGTCGAGTTTCCCCAGTAGATATAGAAATCAAAGGCGAGTCTATTGTCAAGAAAGGGGACAGAATCAGTGCTAGACATATTAGAAAAATTGAAGGTGCAAAACTTAAATTACTCGATATGCCAAAAGAAGCTCTTTATGGTCAAGTCATAGCAAAAGATATCTTGGACAAAACTACTGGAGAAATAGTTCTAGAAGCTAATACCGTAATTGATGAAGAATCTTTACCGATTTTGGAAGAGCTAAACTTAGCTGAAATTGAAACTCTTTACATTAATGATATTGAATCAGGTCCTTATATTGCAGATACCTTAAGAGCAGACTCTACAACGAACGAAGTTGAGGCTTTAGTCGAGATCTACAGGATGATGAGACCTGGCGAGCCTCCAACAAAGGAAGCAGCAACAACTTTATTTAATAATCTTTTCTTCAATGCTGAAAGATACGATCTGTCTGCAGTAGGAAGAATGAAATTTAATAAAAGACTCGGCATAGAAGAGCTTGAAGGGGACAGTATTCTAAGTGATCAAGATATTCTAAATACCCTTAAAACATTAGTTGCAATTAGAAATGGTCAAGGGAATGTTGATGATATAGATCACCTAGGCAATCGAAGGATAAGATCGGTTGGCGAAATGGTTTCGAACCAATATAGAATTGGTTTAGTCAGAGTTGAGAGAGCAGTCAGAGAGAGACTTGCAACTGCAGAAGCAGATGATTTAGGTCCTCAAGATCTAATAAATGCTAAACCGGTTTCTGCGGCAGTTAAGGAATTTTTTGGATCTAGTCAGTTATCTCAGTTCATGGATCAAAATAATCCTCTTTCTGAAGTCAGTCATAAAAGAAGGATTTCAGCATTAGGACCAGGTGGTTTAACAAGAGAGAGAGCTGGATTTGAAGTTCGAGATGTTCACCCAACCCATTATGGAAGAGTTTGCCCAATAGAAACTCCAGAAGGACCAAACATTGGTCTCATCAATAATCTAGCGGCATATGCCAGAACAAATGAATATGGCTTCTTAGAAAGTCCATTTAGGAAAGCTGAAAATGGTAAGGTATCAGATAGCTTTCACTATTTATCAGCAATTGAAGAAGGTGACTACGTAATAGCACAAGCGAGCGCTTTACTAGATTCAAATAATAAATTTACTGAAGAATTGGTTCCAGTCAGATATAAAAATGAATTTTCTTTTATGCCTCCTGAAAGAGTAGATTTCATGGATGTCTCCCCTCAGCAGGCTTTCTCAGTAGGTGCTTCCTTAATTCCATTTTTAGAACATGACGATGCCAACCGGGCATTAATGGGCTCTAATATGATGAAACAAGCTGTACCTACTCTTCAAGCAGAAAAACCCTTGGTAGGTACTGGCGTTGAAAGGTTGATCGCAAGAGACTCTGGCTCCTGTGTTACTGCTTCTAGAGGAGGAACAATTGAAAGTATAGATGCTAGTAGGATAGTTGTAAGGGTTAATGAGAAAGAGATACAAGCAGGCGATTCTGGTGTCGATATATATAACCTAATCAAGTACACACGTTCCAATCAGAATACATGTATCAATCAAAGACCCATCGTTTCGATAGGGGATAAAATCAGCAAGCATGACATCTTGGCGGATGGACCTTCTATAGATCTAGGAGAACTGTCTTTGGGTCAAAATGTAAGGATTGCATTTATGCCTTGGCATGGATATAACTTTGAAGATTCAATTTTGATTTCAGACAAGCTAGTCAGAGACGATAAATTTACCAGTATTCATATACAAGAATTAACCTGTGTTGCAAGGGACACCAAGCTTGGGCCGGAAGAAATATCTGCGGATATCCCTAACGTTGGAGATAACGCTCTTTCTAAGTTAGATGAATTCGGTATCGTTCATATCGGTGCTGAGGTAAAAGCAGGTGACATTTTGGTAGGAAAAGTAACTCCTAAAGGAGAGACTCAGCTCAGTCCAGAAGAAAAACTTCTAAGAGCTATATTCGGAGAAAAAGCTTCGGATGTTAAAGATAGCTCGCTAAGAGTTTCATCAGGTGCAGATGGAACAGTTATTGATGTTCACGTTTTCACTAGAGATGGAATAGAAAAAGATGGAAGAGCAGAGTCTATTGAGGAATCTCAACTAGCAGAAATTCAAAAAGATATTGATGATGAATTAAAAATACTAGAGCAAGCAGCCTTCTCAAGATTAGAAAGCCTGTTAGTAGGAAAGAAAGTAGCTTCAGGTAAAGGTCTTAAAAAAGGATCAACCATTCAAGCAGCTGATCTTGAAGAAATTAACAAAGATGATTGGTTCAAGATTAGATTAGATAATGAAAGCGCCAATAAACAGATTGAAAACATTTCAAAAAGTCTAAAAGAATATAAAGATGACTTAGACGTTGCCTTTGGAAAAAGGAAATCCAAAGTAACTGATGGTGATGATTTAGCCCCAGGGGTATTAAAAATCGTAAAAGTCTATCTAGCTATTAAAAGGAGAATTCAGCCAGGAGATAAATTAGCTGGAAGACACGGAAATAAGGGTGTTATTTCAGTTATTATGCCTGAAGAAGATATGCCATTCGATGAAAATGGACAGCCTGTAGATATAGTTCTTAATCCACTCGGCGTTCCTTCTAGGATGAATGTTGGTCAGGTTCTTGAAACCCATCTTGGATGGGCTGCAAAAGAATTAGGGACCAAGATAGGTGAGATGATAGATACTGAAGTTAAGGCAGCAGAAATTAGATCTTTCCTTTCAGAAATCTATGAAAAAGACGGATCTCAGGATTTAAGCTCTCTAAAAGATAAAGAAATTCTAGAACTTGCTGAGAATCTTAGAGAAGGTGTTCCAATGGCTACTCCTGTATTCGATGGAGCAAAAGAATCTGAAGTGAAGGCTATGCTTGAATTGGCTGGATTACCTACCAGCGGTCAAACACAACTTTATGATGGAAGAACCGGTGAAAAATTCGATCGTAAGACCACTTTAGGTTATATGTATATTCTTAAACTAAATCATTTAATTGAAGACAAAATGCATGCCAGATCAACGGGCAGTTATAGCTTAGTAACTCAACAACCACTTGGCGGTAAGGCTCAATTTGGTGGTCAAAGATTTGGAGAGATGGAGGTATGGGCTTTAGAGGCATATGGAGCAGCGCATACACTTCAAGAGATGTTGACAGTGAAGTCAGATGACGTTGCAGGAAGAACTAAGGTTTATAAAAACTTAGTTGATGGCAATTTTGA
The DNA here is from genome assembly GCA_003212335.1 of SAR86 cluster bacterium AG-447-A08. Taxonomy (GTDB): domain Bacteria; phylum Pseudomonadota; class Gammaproteobacteria; order Magnimaribacterales; family Magnimaribacteraceae; genus Magnimaribacter; species Magnimaribacter mokuoloeensis. The sequence continues at coordinate 7,439 of QCQA01000012.1, read as the reverse complement.
AATGGAAACAGGTGTTCCTGAATCATTTAATGTTCTTACTAAAGAAATTAGATCATTGGGAATTGATATAGATTTAGAACAGATTGACTAGGAGATAAACTTGAAAGATTTAGTAGATTTATTAAAAACGCAAGGTCACGGAGTTGAATATAATTCAATAAGGGCAGGTTTAGCTTCTCCTCAGCAAATAAGATCTTGGTCTTATGGTGAAGTTAAGAAGCCAGAAACTATAAATTACAGGACATTTAAGCCAGAAAGAGATGGCCTTTTCTGCTCCAAAATATTTGGTCCAATAAAGGACTATGAGTGCATATGCGGTAAATACAAAAGAATGAAACACAGAGGTGTGGTCTGTGAGAAATGTGGCGTTGAAGTAACACTCTCAAAGGTTAGAAGAGAAAGAATGGGCCATATCGAGCTTGCTGCACCAGTAGCTCATATCTGGTTCTTGAAATCTTTACCATCTAGGTTAGCTCTTGCTCTAGACCTTACTTTAAAAGATCTTGAAAGAGTTCTTTATTTTGAATCTTTTATCGTCATTGAACCTGGTATGACAGATTTAGAAGTCGGCCAGTTATTAACTGACGAAGAATATTATGAGGCTTTAGAAACTTGGGGAGACGAGTTTGAAGCAGGAATGGGAGCTGAGTCCATCCAAACTCTTCTAAAAGAATTGGATTTAGAGGCAGCAATCAGAGATATCCAAGAGGAAATGCCCCTTACTAAATCAGAAGCAAAACTTAAAAAATATGCCAAAAGATTGAAATTGCTCAAGTCATTCAATGAGTCAGGAAATAGACCAGAATGGATGGTACTCGAAGTTTTACCAATTTTGCCACCAGATTTAAGACCTCTTGTCCCTTTAGAGGGAGGAAGATTTGCTACTTCAGATTTGAATGATTTATACAGAAGAGTTATTAACAGAAACAATAGGCTTAAAAGATTATTAGATCTTAATGCACCGGATATTATTACGCGTAATGAAAAAAGGATGCTACAGGAGTCTGTTGATGCCCTTTTAGATAACGGGAGAAGAGGAAGAGCTGTAACAGGTTCTAATAAGCGACCTCTCAAGTCTCTTGCAGACATGATTAAAGGTAAGCAAGGTAGATTTAGACAAAATCTTCTCGGTAAGAGGGTAGATTACTCAGGACGTTCAGTCATAGTTGTCGGACCAACTCTTAAATTACATCAATGTGGTCTTCCTAAAAAGATGGCTTTGGAATTATTCAAGCCATTTGTTTTTGGTAGACTTCAGCAACTTGAATTAGCTAATACCATAAAACTTGCAAAGAGGATGGTTGATAGAGAAGAACCTGAAGTTTGGGATATCCTTGATGAGGTAATTAGAGAACATCCTGTCATGCTAAACCGTGCACCAACACTTCATAGATTAGGTATTCAGGCATTCGAGCCTGTTTTGGTTGAAGGTAAAGCTATTCAATTGCATCCTCTAGTTTGTAAAGCTTATAACGCAGACTTTGATGGAGATCAGATGGCAGTTCATGTACCTTTGACTTTGGAAGCTCAACTAGAGTGTAGAGCTTTGATGATGGCTACAAATAATATTCTATCGCCTTCAAATGGTAAGCCGATTATTGACCCTTCACAGGATGTTGTCTTAGGACTCTATTACATGTCTAGAGAAAAAATTAATGATCTGGGAGAAGGAAGAATAATGTCGTCACCGGACGAGGTTAATAGAGCCTATTACTCCGGTACGGTCGGTCTACAAGCCAAAATTAAGGTTAGATTAAAACCTAATAAATTAGACGACGAACCCACTCAGATTGTTGAAACCACCACAGGAAGAACTCTTCTTTATGAACTTTTACCTGAAGGCATGCCCTTTGATCTGGTTAATAAAACCTTGGATAGTAAACAAATTTCTTCTCTTATAGATTTTGTTTATAGAAAAGCTGGCCTTAAGAGAACAGTGATTTTTGCAGATAGACTGATGTATCTAGGTTATGAATTCTCTACTAAGTCCGGTTCATCTATTGGCATTGACGATTTTGTTATTCCTGATGACAAACAAAGAATCGTTAGTGAAGCTGAACAAGAAGTTAAGGATATCGAATCCCAATTTGCTTCAGGATTAGTAACAAAAGGTGAGAAATACAATAAGGCTATTGATATATGGACAAGAGCAAACGAAATGATTGCAAAGTCTATGATGGATAACATATCTCAAGAGGAAGTTGAAGATTCTGATGGAACAAAGATACTTTCAGATTCATTTAATTCTGTATTTATGTATGCAGATTCCGGGTCTAGAGGTTCTCCAGCTCAAATCAGACAATTAGCTGGAATGAGAGGACTATTGGCCAAACCAGACGGATCAATTATTGAAACACCTGTAACTTCTAATTTTAGAGAGGGACTTACAGCTCAAGAATATTTCATATCAACTCACGGAGCCAGAAAGGGACTTGCGGATACTGCTCTAAAAACTGCCAACTCTGGATATCTAACTAGAAGATTGGTTGATGTAGCTCAGGATATGGTCGTTAGCGAAGAAGACTGCGGTACAGAAAACGGTATTTTGATGAGACCTATCATTGATGGAGGTCAAGTGCTTGTACCGTTGGGAGATAGAGTTTTAGGTAGGACAGTTGCTGTAGATGTAACTTCTCAAGACGGAAAAGAAGTTTTACTTAAGAAAGGAACATTGATAGACGAAGATATAGTAGATACTCTTGATGAAAAGAATATCTACGAAATCAAGGTAAGATCAGCCATTCACTGTGAAACAATTCATGGAATATGTTCAAACTGTTACGGTAGAGACCTTGGTAGAGGTCATAAGGTTGATATAGGTGAATCTGTAGGAATTGTCGCTGCACAATCTATAGGTGAGCCCGGAACACAGCTTACAATGAGAACCTTCCATATTGGTGGAGCCGCATCCGGTACCTCCGCTGAAGATAATATTGAGACCAATTTCCCCGGCAAGGTTGTTTATAATGCACGTACTGTCAAGAAAAAAGACGGAACTTTCATTACCTTAGCTCAGTCTTCTCAAATAAATGTTATAGATGATAGGGGTATGGTTGTAGAAAGTCATAAAGTTCCCTACGGAACTGTATTGAACTTCTCCACTGACAGCAAAGTGGAAGCAGGAGATATACTGGCCAAGTGGGATCCTTTAACTAGACCGGTCGTGGCAGAAGTAGCAGGTAAAGCCAAGTTTGTTGACATAGAAGATGGGATTACTGCAAGAGTTAAGCAAGACGAACTGACTGGGTTGAGTAATATTGAAATTATTGATGTTACTGAGAGACCTAAAGGTGAAGCTCAAGATAAACGTCCAGCTATTCATATAGTCGATGGAAGAGGAAAGGAAAAAACTCTACCTGATTCTGAAGCACCCGCTGTATATACACTTCCTGGAAATGCTTTTTTACAACTTACCGACGGTCAAGATATTGAAGTAGGTGGAGTAATTGCAAGGATATCTCAGGAATCGGCTAAAACTAAAGATATTACAGGTGGTCTGCCAAGGGTTGCTGATCTTTTTGAAGCAAGAAAACCAAAAGAACAAGCAATCTTAGCTCAAGAATCTGGAATTGTTTCGTGGGGCAAACCTACTAAAGGCAAAGAGAGACTCATCATTACTGATGAAGAAGGTAATGAGAATGCTACGTTAATTCCCAAAACGAGACATATAAACGTCTTTGAAGGCGAGAGAGTTGAGAAAGGAGATATAGTTTCTGATGGAGCGATGAGTCCTCACGATATTCTAGCTCTTAGAGGTCTAGAGGAATTAACTGAATACATTGTTGACGGTATTCAAGAAGTTTACAGACTTCAGGGTGTAAGTATCAATGATAAGCATATTGAAGTTATCCTAAATCAAATGCTAAGAAAGGTTGTTATTACAGAACCTGGTGATTCGGAGTTTATCATTGGTGAGCAGGCTGAGTATTCGAAAGTCAGAGAGGCTAATTTTGCCTTAAGAGAAGCTAAAAAGGCTGAAATAGAATATGACAGAATTCTATTAGGTATTACAAAAGCTTCACTGGCCACAGAGTCCTTCATTTCTGCTGCATCTTTCCAAGAAACAACAAGAGTTCTCACAGAGGCCGCAACTACAGGAAGAGTTGACCACTTAAGAGGTCTTAAAGAAAATGTTGTTGTGGGTAGATTAATACCTGCAGGATCTGGCTTAGCTAAACTCAACTCTGAAGTTGAAAACGTTGAAGAAGAGTTCGAGATAGATCTTGAAAAAGCTCTAAGTGAGGCTTTGAATGAAGCTGAGTAATTCGTTGACGTGGATGATGGCTCTCTTTACAATTCGCGACCTTTATAAGAAATAAATATGGCAACAGTTAATCAATTAGTAAGAAAACCTCGCAAGAGAAAAGTATCTAAAACAGATGTACCTGCTCTAAAGGGATCTCCCCAAAGAAGAGGTGTATGTACAAGGGTATATACAACAACACCAAAAAAACCTAATTCTGCTTTAAGAAAGGTTTGTAAGGTAAGACTTACATCTGGATTTGAAGTCATATCTTATATAGGAGGAGAAGGTCACAATCTTCAAGAACACTCTGTTGTTTTGATAAGAGGCGGAAGGGTTAAAGATCTCCCAGGTGTAAGATATCACACTGTGAGAGGTACATTGGATACAGCTGGTGTTGATGATAGAAAACAACGTCGCTCTAAATATGGAGCTAAAAAACCTAAGTAATTATGTCTAGAAGAAAAGCCGCACCAAAAAGGAAAATTTTACCTGATCCTAAATTCGGTAACTTAAAAGTTGCTAAATTTATGAATCAAATCATGACGGATGGAAAAAAGTCTGTAGCAGAAAAAATAATCTATGGAGCTTTTGATGAGATTTCAAAAAAATCAGACAAAGAACCTGTAGAAGTTTTTGAGAAAGCCCTTGAAGAAGTAGGGCCTATGGTTGAAGTTAAAGCTAGAAGAGTAGGTGGAGCAACCTACCAAATCCCTATGGAAGTTAGACCTGCAAGACGAAGTGCTTTAGCTATGCGTTGGATTGCAACTTATGCCAGATCTAGATCTGAAAAGAATATGACTCTAAGACTAGCTAACGAGCTGCTAGATGCCTGTGAAGGAAGAGGCGAAGCAGTTAAGAAAAAAGAAGATACTCACAGAATGGCTGAAGCAAATAGAGCCTTCTCACATTTTAGATTTTAATCATTTAACTATAGATAATTATGGCCAGAACTACACCGTTAGAACTGTATAGGAATATTGGTATTTGTGCTCACGTAGACGCAGGAAAAACAACTACAACAGAAAGAGTTTTATTTTATACAGGTATATCTCATAAGATTGGTGAGGTACACGATGGGGCTGCTGTCATGGATTGGATGGAGCAGGAGCAAGAAAGAGGTATAACCATTACATCAGCTGCAACTACTTGTTTCTGGGAGGGAACTGCTAAGCAATTCAAACAACATAGATTTAATATTATTGATACACCTGGCCACGTTGATTTCACCATTGAAGTTGAGCGTTCTCTTAGAGTGTTAGATGGTGCGGTAGTTGTCTTTTGCGGTAGCTCAGGTGTAGAGCCGCAATCTGAAACAGTTTGGAGACAAGCTAACAGATACGAAGTGCCAAGAATTGCTTTTATTAACAAAATGGACAGAGCAGGTGCTGACTTCTTAAAAGTTATTGATCAAATGCAAAAGAGACTTGGCGCTAACGCTGTTCCAATTCAACTAGCTATTGGAGCTGAGGATGAATTTAAAGGTGTTATAGACCTAGTAAAAATGAAAGCCATTTATTGGAACGGCGACGACATGGGAACCACTTTTACTGAAGAAGATATACCTGAAGAGCTTGCAGGTTTGGCTGATGAGTGGAGAGAAAAGATGATCGAATCTGCTGCAGAAGCAAATGAAGAGTTGATGGATAAGTATCTGGAAGAAGGTGAATTATCTGAAGAAGACATCAAGACAGGCTTAAGAATTCGTACATTAGCAAATGAAATAGTACCTTGCCTTTGTGGTTCTGCTTTTAAGAATAAAGGTGTTCAAACTATGCTGGATGCAGTTGTTGATTTCTTGCCTGCACCAAATGAAGTAAAGGCTATAACTGGAATGTTAGAAGATGAGCAAGAAGGAAGTAGAAAATCTGATGACGATGAGCCCTTTGCAGGAATAGCATTCAAAATTGCAACTGACCCATTTGTAGGTTCTCTTACCTTTGTCAGGGTCTATTCCGGAGTATTGAATACTGGTGATTCAGTTTATCTTCCAATTAAAGGTAAAAAAGAAAGAATTGGTCGAATGCTGCAGATGCATTCTAATAAAAGAGATGAGATCTCAGAAGCTAGAGCAGGTGATATATGTGCTGTTATAGGCTTAAAAGAGGCCATTACAGGTGAAACCCTATGTGATGAAAAAAACAAGATAACCCTTGAATCAATGAATTTCCCAGAACCTGTAATTTCTGTTGCGGTTGAGCCAAAAACAAAAGAGGATCAAGAAAAAATGGGTATAGCTTTAGGTAGACTTGCTCAAGAAGATCCATCTTTTAGACTAAGAACAGATGAAGAATCAGGACAAACCATCATTTCAGGTATGGGCGAGCTTCATTTGGATGTTTTAGTAGACCGTATGAGAAGAGAATTCAATGTAGAAGCTAACATGGGTAAACCACAGGTGGCTTATAGAGAAACCATAAAAAAACAAGTCGAACAGGAATCAAAATTTGTTAGACAGTCAGGGGGTAGAGGTCAATATGGACATGTATATCTACGAATAGAACCTTTAGTTAATGATGAAGAGTCAGAAGAGACCTATGAATTTGTTAATGAAATCGTAGGTGGAGCTATACCTCGAGAATTTATCCCAGCTGTAGATAAAGGTTGTAAAGAACAAATGGAAGCAGGTGTGATAGCCGGTTATCCTCTAGTTAATGTCAAAATTTCTCTCTACGATGGCTCTTTTCACGATGTAGATTCTAGTGAGGTCGCCTTCAAGGTTGCGGCTTCAATGGCTCTGAAAGAGGGAGCCCAAAAGGCTGACCCAGTAATTTTAGAGCCAATTATGAGTATAGAGGTAGTTACTCCTGAAGAATATATGGGTGATATTGTAGGTGATTTGAGTAGAAGAAGAGGTGTAATCCATGGAATGGAAGATGGACCTTCTGGAAAAGTAGTTTCAGGTGAAGTTCCTCTTGCAGAAATGTTTGGCTATGCTACTGATATAAGGTCTGCTTCTCAAGGTAGAGCAACCTTTACCATGGAGCCTTTAAAGTACTCAGAAGTACCTTCAAATGTAGCAGAAGCGATCATTAGCAAGAACGACTAGTTTTTTTTAAGCAAAATAGAGCAAAACCCTTTTTTATATAGGTTTTTTCTACTTTTTAGTTGACACAATGCAGTCACAAAACTAGAATCACCGCTCGTTTTGTTGGAGGGGCCTTTTTCCAGTAAGTATCTGGGTTTAAGGCGCATT
>QCQA01000011.1 GCA_003212335.1 SAR86 cluster bacterium AG-447-A08 | reverse complement strand
ATGGATTAGATCGGGTAAGAACTTCTTATATGCAGCGGATCAAGATTATGGCCTCAAAGTATCCAAAATGGTTCCTTTCTTTGGACGAAAGGCAGCAACTGTTACTTTTCCTGCTTTATTTCTCAAAAAAGATATAAAAATAGTTTTGGCTGACGTTTCTAAAGTAGATAATTCATATGAAATTGAAATAAAAAATATTGAGCTCTCTATGAACGAAGAGGATTTCTTATTTGAAATGAACAAAACTTACGAAGAGTTCATTAAAAAAGATCCAAGTGGTTATCTTTGGATGCATAGACGATTTAAGTCCGGACAAGCTGAATCTCTTTATCCTAAGTGGACAAGTAGAGAAAAGAGAAGAGAAAAGAGAAGAATGAATCGCAATAAAGATTAAAGTATCTTAGAAATTATCTTTGTAGTTGATAAGCCTTCAAATAAGGGAATTGTGACTACAGAACCTCCTGACTTGGTAACCTCTTTATAACCCACGATATCTTTAATTTTATAGTCTCCTCCCTTTACAAGCACGTCTGGTTTAATAGTTTTAATAAGCTTAATTGGAGTTTCTTCATCAAAAAAAACTACCTTATCTACACATTGTAAAGAAGCTAAAACTTTGGCTCTATGAGCCAGGGTATTAATTGGTCTACCAGAGCCTTTTAATTTACGAACTGATCTATCAGTATTTATAGCAACTATGAGCTTGTCTCCAAGTTCTTTTGCAGCCGCAAGATACTCGACATGCCCAGCATGCAAAATATCAAAACATCCATTAGTGAAAACTATTTTTTTGGATCTTTCATGAAGGTCTTGTGAATAACCTTTTATTTCATTAGACGTAACGTAAGATTCGGAAAGACCCAGGTAAGGAACTAACTCAGCCTGGGTAACTGTAGCTGTACCAGATTTACCTACCACTATTCCGGCAGCAATGTTAGCCAATCGAATTGACTCTGAAAGAGTGAATCCTCCTGCCAGCCCTGCAGCAATACTAGCAATAACAGTATCGCCGGCTCCGGATACATCAAATACATCTCTTGCCTCTGTAGGAAAATCCTCTCTAATGATTTTTCCATTTCTCTTGTCTAAGAGTGTCATTCCATCTGAGCCTCTGGTTATTAGAAGTGAATTTAGCCTAAGAGATTTGATAAGTTCTTTCCCTTTCTTCGTAATTTCAGATTCGTTATTTATCTTTCCGACTACTCTTTCAAATTCATGAAGATTTGGAGTGATGATGTCAGCTGACTTGTATTTCGAGAAATCATCTCCTTTAGGATCAACTAAGATTGTTTTTTTTGTTTTTTTTGCTTCTCTAATGATTAGCGGGATATTCTTTAAGGTACCCTTTCCGTAGTCAGAGATAATAAGGACCTTGTTTTTTTTTAAATTTATGTGCTTTTTATAATGAGATAAACTTGATTGCCGGTCTGTTTCAGAGAATTCTTCTTCATTATCTATTCTGATTAATTGTTGCTGAGATGCCAGGATTCTTAACTTTGAGATAGTAGGATGATCAGATTTGCTTAAAGCTTTTTTAATATTGTTTTTCTGCAATAGGTCAATAACCTGAGTCGAAGAAGCATCTTTTCCAATTACTCCAATTATTGTTGCATTAGAACCGAGACTAGATAAATTTAGAGCAACATTTGCTGCCCCGCCTAATCTGATCTCTTCACTAGATGGTTTGAGAACAGGCACAGGTGCTTCGGGAGAAACTCTGTCGACACTTCCAGAAATATATCTATCTAAAATGATATCTCCAAAAACTAGGACATGTCCTTTATTTAATATCTTAAGGTCCATATGAGGTAATTATATACCTTGAGTTCATTATGCTGTTCTATATTATTGATTTAAGTATTGTAGTAAGTTTTATCGAGTTCAAAATGATGTTAAAAATTAATGAAATTAAATCTTCCTATTGATATAAAAAAAGTGAAAGGCTTTCTTGATCCATCGGAAGGAGAGGCTCTATACACTCACTCAAAAACTGCAACTGAAGCAGGTCCTGCACTAGAAATTGGAAGTTATTGTGGAAAATCAGCAGTCTATATTGGCTCAGCTGTAAAAGAGAATCATGAAAAACTTTATTCTGTAGATCATCACCAAGGGTCAGAAGAACAGCAACCAGGAGAAGAGTATTTTGATCCTGATTTAGTTGATAAAACAGGAAAAGGAATAGATACCCTGCCTTACTTTCTTGCAACTATTCATCGATCTCAATTAGAGGGAGTTGTAATACCAGTAGTTTCAACGTCAGAAGAAGCTTATGCTGACCTTAAATTGGAGTTCAGTTTTATCTTTATTGACGGTGGGCACAGTGAGGAAGCAGCTCAAAAAGATTATGAACTATGGGGAAACAGGTTAATTTTAGGTGGCTTATTAGCAATTCATGATGTTTTCCCTGACCCGAAAGATGGAGGTAGGCCCCCTTTTAATATCTATAAGAAGGCCCTTGATAGTGGTCAATTTCAAGAAATAGAGGCAATAAAGTCTCTGAGAATACTCAGTAAAATTAAGGAATAATTTACGCCCACGCTTTAGAGAATAACTCAGACCCAGGTGTAAACTTATAGACAGCGTCAGCAGCAAGTAAGACTGCACCTGCAGTCCAAGTTGGCTTTTCAATTGGCCAAAATTTATCATCCGCATAAACATACCCAGTCCAATAAAGTTCATCATCATCACGCCACTGATGCAAGGAATCTAAAAGCTCCTCAGCTTCACTTAACAATCCAATTCTTACAAGAGCGAGGACTAACTCCGAACTTTCCGCTACTGTTACCCAGGGTTCTTCTTTTACGCACTTACAACCCTTTCCTTCAACGATAAAATCTGACCATTTCGATTCTATTTGCTGAATACTTTTATCTTGATCATAGACGCCACATAAAACTGGATAATACCAGTCCATACTGTATCTGGACTTACTTTCCCAACTCCTATCGTATCTCTCAGGATGATTATTTATTGATTCTTTTAATCTATTCATAGATAAGTGAATTTTGTCTATAGACCTGCCAAAGAGCGTAAAAATCGCAGAAGCACATTCCAAACTCTTATATATTGAACTGCTTCCAGTAATTAATGAGTCATCTAATATTTCTTTACCATCCTCTGCAGCCCAGTAAATATCTCCATTTTCTGTCTGCATGGAGATAACAAAATCAATTGCTTTAGATAATGATGGCAGCATTTCATTTAGAAACTGTTCATCTTGAAAGATTAAATAGTGATGCCATAGTCCGGTAGCTATGTAAGCAGAGAAATTTGTTTCTCTTCTTTTAGTAGTGGGCTCCGACTTAATATATTCAGAGTACCAAGAACCATCTGTAAGCTGATTATCCCTTAACCATTTATAGGCTCTTTCTGTTTCATCTTTTTTTCCAGCTATTGCCAAACCCATGGCAGCTTCTATATGGTCCCATGGATCAAGCTTCTTTCCAATTTCCCAAGGAATAGATCCATCTTTGTTTTGAACATCTAGTATGTAATCTACTGAGTTCTTATAAAACTCAAGACTAGAGTAGTCCATTTATATCGGTTTCCTAAAATACATTACCAGGCTTTTTCCTATAAGAGGTTGCAGAATCGATTCTAATATCTTTGTAAATAGAGGTTTTTTCATTAAATCCCAAACTAGAAGTTTATGGTATTGCTTAATTAGAAAAGAATCCTCTTTAGTTTTCCAAAAAAGACATTGCAACCACCAATATGGGGAATGCAATCCATGAGCCCAATGGAAAGACTGATATTCAAGACCATTAGATACAGCCAAATTCTTTAGTTCCTGATGTTTGAATATTCTCACGTGTCCGCCTGGTGTTTTTGAATATTCTTTACTTAGCTTCCAGCATATCAACTCAGGTAAATATCTTGGCACGCTTAATGCCATGACTCCTCCCGGCTTTAGAACTCTTACAAGCTCTCTTACTGATTCATTCGGTGAATCTACATGCTCCAGAACTTCACTACAAATAACTGCATCAAGAGAAGAATCTTTAAGAGGAATATCATCTATATTACCAAGTCCAAAAGTACAAGATGTACTAAGTTCAGAAATATCAAAATCTTTCAGTCTGGACTGAGCAATTTTTAAATCTTCAAAAGAAAGATCCATACCCACTATACTCGCTGGAGTGTCCAACAATGCACCAATTGAATGCCTTCCTTCTCCACAACCCATATCCAACATTAGCTGCCCTTCTCTAAGATTAAGGTTGTTATATTTAATTGTATTCATTGATGAAAGATTCTATTACTGCCTTAAAAGAAGATTCATAAGAACTTGCTGCAATTTTCCAGTCAAAGATTTCTTCCATTCTTTGCCTTCCTTTTATGGACAGTTTTCTCATATCTTCTGGATTATTGAATAATTTTATCACTGCCTTCTCAATTTCTTCTGCAGATGATGGCATTATTTTTAAGGCAGCATCGCCAACTACTTCTTCTAGTCCTCCAGAATGAGTGCTGATTAAGGGAACTCCGCAGGCCATGGCTTCACCTGCTCCAAAACCAAAACCTTCATAAAGAGAAGGTATAACTGCTAATTCAGAAGAGTGGTATAAATCAACAATCTCTTTCTCAGATATACCTGATCTAAAAGTTATTACATTGCTTAGATTCAATTCCTCTATGAGTTTACTAACCTCACTATTATTGGGAGATTTACCTATCACGGTTAAGGTAGTTTTAGGAAATGAGTGCAATATCTTAGGTAAAGCTTTAATTAAATACTTTAGACCTTTCAATGGTATATCTGCACTAGCAGTTGTAATGATTTTGTTTTCTTCTCTCTTATCAAAAGAACACGGACTAAATGTATTTATATCAATACCATTTAAAATAACCTCTATTCTATTCGGGTCAACATGAAACTCTTCGACAACATCTTTTTTTGAAGGTTTGCTAACGCAAATAATTTTTTTTAGCTTTGGAGCAACTCTTTTCTGCATAGGAAGAAAGTTATGCCATCGCTTTGAAGATAGTTTCTCTTTCCAATTAGTAGCATTTTGCATTTCTAGTTTATGATCTTTTGTAATTGGATGATGGATAGTAACCACCAAAGGAAGAATCTCTTGGATTCTTAATAAAGATCCAGATAAAGATTGGTTGTCCAAAATAATCTCAAAATCACTTTTATTATGTTTAATATATTTGAGTACTCTCTTTCCAAAAGTATAAGGCTCAGGAAAGCCACCGGTCATTACAGTAAGCCATTCGTAAAGATCTAGGGGACGAAATAATAAATTCAAACCGAACGAGCTCATTCTATTTTGAGTCTCAAATAATCCTAAACTAGGAATTTTTATTAATTCTACTGATTCATCTAACTCGGGATAAGGCGGGCCAGATAAGACAGAAACTTGATGGCCACGATCACTTAGAGCTTTACTCAAGTGCTTAATATAAATACCTTGCCCTCCTGAATAAGGATGACTTCTATAGCTTAAGATTCCAATTCTCAATATTGCTTTCCTTGTAATCTCTTGGACAAAAGGTCATATATAGATCTGTGCCCTTTCAAGCTTCTTAAAATTCTCTTTTTATCTTTTTTTATAAACTTATTAAAAAAATAAGTGCTATGTAGCTTTCTGGAAGAATCTAGATCAAAAACAACAAGCCCATTTCCGTCCAAGAAAAAATTCGAACTTTTAGCATCTCCGTGAATGAATTTTAGCCACTCCATTCTTTTAAAGAAGGACACTATATGACCAATTAATCTCAATTGATCAAGGTCTTCTCCTATTGCATCATCAAGTCTCTGACCGCAAACTTCTTCTGTGACAAAAAATGAATCTCTAGCGCCTAAAATGCCTGATCCTTCATACAAAAGAACAGGTTTCGCTGTCCTGATGCCAATGGCATTCAACCAATACGTTGATAAAAAAGAGTTATGAGCTCTGGTTTTCTTGAACAACCTTGAAAAGAAGTGCAAGGGGCCCTTAATTCTATATTTTTTTATGTAGAAGTTTTTACCTTGAATATTAGTTTTGGTAATTAAGTGACCCTTTTCATTTTTTATTATTTCTCCGCTCTTAATGAGTAAATCTTCATCTCTAAAGAGATTTAGGAAATGTTTTGTATCTACGTCTTTTCTTGCAAGGTATCTTGAAGATTTACTTATGTGTTTTGCAAAAATACCGTCTTCAGAAGTTAATGATGAGTTTTTTATAAATATTTTGAGGTGAGGCTTTAAATACATAGAAAAAGCCCTACTTAAAATGGCTTTGGTAGTAACTGAATAATTTGAAGTAAATTCTCTAAACGTACAATCATAATAGGTCATCATAAATCTATAGAAATCTCTTTCTGAGAGATCAAACTGCAAAATAGAATGTATGAAACCTCCCAAATCTTTGACAATCCATCTATGCGGAACTTTTGATCTTATTTGAGCTCTGTGCAAATCAATAAGATAGATTTGTATATTGTTAAAATCAATTTCCTTATTTATGTGCAGATGACAAAGATATAAATCTCTATGATTTAACCCGCTAAGATGCATTTCTCTGATGATAGAAGCAGCCGCTTTCAAGAGTTTATTTTTCTGATTAAAAGTAAGTTTCTTATGCAAGCCCTCTAAAAAAAAGTCTTCTAAAGATATGGTTTCATACAACTCTTCGGTAATAAGAAAAGAAGAAGAGTTTGCAGGATTGAATCCGCGAGTAGCAAAACCTTTAACTTGAGGGCAATTAATGCCACATTCATACAAATGATTTAAAGCCTCGTATTCTCTTCGGGCACCAACTACAGGAATTTTTAATTGTAGAATATTTTTTAAAATCTCTTTCCAGCCTACACCTCCATGAAATTTTATGAAATAGCTTCTGCCCTCATTCACAAATTTCTTTGTGATTCTATTTTCATATTTTCTATAAATTTCTCCTTCAAAGTTTTTTGCAACTGTGAAAGTATCTTTATTATGAAAGAAATGCTCTAAATGCTTATCTAAAATTTTAACGTTACTCATTAGAAAGTTTCTTCTATGAAATCAGCAATAAATTTAAACCTAGAAAAAAAGTATTTGTTATCAGACAAGTTGCTAATCGAGCTTCTAATGTCAAATAAATTTTTATCTGAAACACTCTCTTCTAAAAGTAAATTAAATCTGTTTTGGTTAAATTCTCCTTCCAGTACAGTTCCGGATCTAAATTTTAGAACCTCACTAGAGAATCCAACTTCGCTAGTTACTAAAGAAGGCAAACCTGATACCAAAGCTTCAATTATTATATTCCCAGCAGCCTCTTCTCTAGCTGGGTGTATTAGTAAATCTGCAGACTTCATAAATGATGCAACATCTTTTCTTGGACCTAAAAAATGGACCTTCTTAGACAGAGAAGCATCGGTAAGAAGATTTTCATAGGGTTTTGACTTATCGTCGCCTATCACTACCAAATTAGAGCATATGTTCTTTTCATTAAGGTGACGCAATCCAAGTATTGCACGATCTAACCCTTTTCGTGAAAAATCTGAACCAACAAAAAGCAATATCTTTTCACCAAGTGAAATATTTAAAGCTTCATAAATATTCACTGGTTCATGATCGGACCAATCCTTATCAATACCGGGTGGAGCGATGATTATTCTCTCAGCTTGAGTAGAGTAAAATTCTCTGAATTCATTTGACTGCTTATCATTAAGAGAAAGTATCTTGGTATTAGATTTTTGGGAAAATACATCTTCTTCAAACTGCATAGATTGCCTATATCTTCTTGTAAATTTTTGAACTATATTTTTTTTTAGAGCTTGCTTAGCAAAGCAAGTATCTGCAGCAAAGTACAAATCTAGGCCAGGCATTTTATTGAATCCAAAAATAATATCAGGAGAAAAGTCTTGCATAGAAAGATAAACATCTTTCACAAAATTCCTATTCTTTGCATAATTAAACTTTCCTCTTTCTCCAAGAACAACGACATCTAAACCTTCCGGTATTGGACCTTCCCAACTGCGAGTAAAAGCTTTCAGTACATGTCCTCTCAAAATTAACTCATTTGCAACTCCAAGAAAGTCTTTTTGTAGTCCTCCATATGGAAAATATTTAAATAATAATAAGGCTAATTTCTTTTTCACACGCTCTATTACAATGTCTCAAGGGCTTCCATCACTTCTTCAGGGCTAATAGACAAAAGTGAAGCATCGTAGCCGTCAGGTAAATTACCTTCTCTTATTTTTTTATAACCTTCCATTTTTCTAATGATTACCTTTTGATTAATTAAAGGTGGAGTATATTCGGGAGAGGAAGGACCATAAACCGCTACTAGAGGAGTTTCAACTGCTGCAGCTATATGCATCAGACCTGAGTCATTTGATACAACCTTCTTGCAGTAAGATAAGAGATCTACAACATCAACTAAAGAGGTCTTGCCAATTAAATTATAGAAATGATCTTCTTCTAGTAAGTTATCAAAATTAGAAATTTTCTTTCCAGTTTCATGATCATTTGCAGACCCGAAACATAAAACATTCCAACCTTTTTTTAGATAATTTTTTGCAACTATAGAATAATTATCTTCAGGCCATTTCTTCGCAGGTCCAAACTCCGCTCCAGGACAAATACCTAAACAGGGTAAATCTTGATTAATACCAAATTTAACCAAGGAAGATTGTTGATTGTCATAATCAATGCTTAGTTTCGGAAAAGATAAGCTTTCAAGACAATAATTACTGTCTTGCATTGAAAGAGCTGCAAATTTTTCAACCATCAAATGATTCTTATTCTTATCAAGGTATCTTATATCATTCAATAGCCCATACCTCATTTCTCCTAACCAGCCAGTTCGAATGGGTATTCTTGCAAAGAAAGGTATCAGTGAGGATTTCAAGGAATTAGTCAAAATTATTGCCTGATCATAGTTATATTTCCTTAAATTTTTGCCAAAGTGACGTCTAGAAAAAAATTTAAGGTCTCCATGTAAGTACGGAGATTTAATTGTTTTGGAGACCTCGGGCATTCTTTTCATAAGCTCTGAAGACCACTCTGGAGATATGACATCAATCTTGCAGTCTGAAGATTCTTCTTTCAGTCTTTTATAAAGAGTTTGAGCCATGACAGAATCTCCAACCCAAGATGGTCCAATTATTAAAATTTTCATGGGATCTATTTGACGTAGGTATGCCAAGAAGAGTTTTTTTCTCTAACTCCTCTAACTTGGTCAAAGTATGCACTTTGTAATTTCTCTGTTATGGGTCCTCTCAAACCAGATCCTATGGGTTTATCATCGAGAGAGTTTATTGGTACAACTTCCGCTGCTGTACCTGAAAAGAACGATTCATCCGCTCTTAGGACATCCTCCACTTTAAGTTTCTTAATTTCAAAGGGAATATCAAGTTCGGAAGCTAAATCTATAATTGTTCTTCTTGTTATGCCATCTAAACAGGAATCAAGGTCCGGTGAGTAAAGCGTCCCTTCTTTAACTATAAAAAAGTTCTCTCCACTGCCTTCCGCTACGTAACCTTCTGCATCTAACATTAAGGCTTCATCAAATCCACTCTCAAGAGCTTCATTTAAAGCAACAATTGAATGCACATAGTTTCCATTAACCTTAGAGTTTGAAACTGGGTTTCTAACTTGCCTGGTATATGATGAAAGCTTTACTTTAATGCCTTTCTCTCTTGCCTCGGGCTCCATATAGGAAGGCCACTCCCAAGCAGCAACCATAGTATGTACTTTTAAATTATCAGCTCGCAGTCCCATCCCTTCTGAGCCATAAAAGCACATTGGTCTGATATAGGCCTCTTCAAGATTGTTAGACCTAATAACATCTTGATGAGCTTCATTGATAATATCTTTGGAATAGGGTATTTCAATATTGACTGTAGAAGCTGATTTGTAAAGCCTGTCAGTATGATCATGAAGTCTAAAGATTGATGGACCTTTATTTGTTTTATAGGCTCTAACACCTTCAAAAACACCCAGTCCATAATGAAGAGTATGAGTCAATAAGTGAGTATTGGCATCCTGCCAGTCAATCATTTGGCCATCAAACCATATTTCTCCGTTTATTTTAGAAAGATCCAAAGCTAATCCCCTTTTTTGACTCTATATTCTATCGATATAAATAATTTTATATAGACCAAATATATTAGTGAACAGATATAATCCGTGCATGAAGCTTAATGAGCACATATTTAGAGCTAATGATATAAGAGGAATAGCATATGAGGATCTTAACGAACAAGTAGTTTCTTTGCTTGGAAGATCGCTTGGATCGGAAGCACTTTCCCGAGACATAAAAGATTTAATCATCGGCAGAGATGCTAGAGTTTCAAGCCCAGAAATAATGGAATGGCTTTCTTCTGGTATTTTATCTACGGGATGTAATGTTATTGATATTGGGATAGTAACAAGCCCTATGTTTTACCATTCTACTTTTGAACTCGCAGCTTCAAGCGGGGTGGTAATAACAGGTAGTCATAATCCAGCAGAATATAATGGCTTTAAGATTGTTTTTAAAAACCAGTCGACTTCAAGTGATGAAATTTTGCTTCTTAGAGAAAGAATCATAAATAAAGATTTTCAGCTTGGTCAGGGCAAGTTAGACAAAGTTGATATTAAAGAGAGTTACATAAATAGAATAGTAAAGAGTGTTCAACTCAATAAGGCTCTTGATATATCAATTGATTGTGGAAACGGAGCAGCTGGAGTAGTTGCAAAGGAAGTCTATGAAAAATTAGGTTGCAATGTTATAGAACTTTATGGAAATCCTGATGGTTTATTTCCTAATCATCATCCTGATCCATCTAAAAAAGAAAATATGCTTGACCTTATTGATAGTGTTGCAAAAAATAATTCAACAGTTGGCCTAGCTTTCGATGGTGATGCTGACAGATTGGGTGTAATTTCACCTTCAGGAGAGATGATTTATCCTGATAGGCAAATGATCTTATTCTCTAGGCAAGTACTAGAAAGTAACCCAGGTGCTTCAGTGGTTTTTGATGTGAAATGCTCACAATTATTATCTGATGAAATATCTCGTTTAAAAGGAAATCCATTGATATGCAAAACAGGACATACTTTCATCAAGCAAAAAATAAGAGAAACGTCAGCCCATCTTGGCGGTGAAATGAGCGGTCATATATTTTTTAATGATAGATGGCCAGGTTTTGATGATGGAATATATGCAGGAGCAAGAATGCTAGAGATTATTGCAAACTCAGATGACAAAAATGTTTTTGAAAGTGTTCCTAATTTGGTTTCAACCCCAGAAATAAACATTAAAGCTACAGATGATCGAAAATTCCAAATCGTAGATCAATTTATAAAACACTCTAATTTTGAGAATGCCAATATGATTGATATTGATGGTATAAGAGTTGAATTTAAGAAAGGATGGGGGCTGTTAAGAGCTTCTAATACCTCTCCATTTTTAGTTTTAAGATTTGAAGCTGAAACTGAAGAAGAATTAGCAAAGATCAAAGAAATTTTTTACTTGAACCTGAAAGAGATTGAACCTGAAACAGACAGATTTTAAAAATGGCTATAACTAGAAAACAAGCTGAAAACATTGCTTTAGTACTAAGTGAGGGATTGCCTTATATACAAAAATTTAAAGGGAAGATAATTGTCGTTAAATACGGAGGAGCTGCGATGACGGATGAATCTCTAAAAAAAAGCTTCGCAAGAGATATAGCACTTATGAAGCTTGTAGGCATGAATCCGGTAATAATTCATGGAGGAGGACCTCAAATTGGCAAAGAGCTCTCCAAAGCTGGGCTTGAATCTGAATTTATCGGAGGTTTAAGGGTAACTACTAAATCTGTGATGAGTGTCGTAAAAAAAATACTTGGCACACAAATAAATCATGAAATAGTTAGGTTAATTAAACATTTTGGAGGTAATGCAATTTCCTTCAACCATAATAAGTATTCGATTATTAGAGCTACAAAAAGAAATAATGATGCAGGTCCAGACCTTGGATATGTTGGAAAAGTTCAAAAAATTCTGACTGGAGAGATAAAGAAAAAAATTGATAATGGCTTTATCCCTGTTATAGCTCCAATCGGTAAATCAAAAAATAATGATTACTGGAATATTAATGCAGATGTTGTTGCTGGAGAGGTAGCGCAGTCACTAAAGGCTGAAAAATTAATTCTATTAACCGATGTTAAAGGCATTGGAGATTCAGAAAATAAACTTATCTCTAAGATTTCTCTAAAAAAAGGTCAAAAAGTTCTCAAGGAAAAATTCATCAAAGGGGGAATGACTCCTAAATTAACTGCCGCGTTAGAAGCTAAGAAAAATGGTGTTAAATCTTGCCACATTATAGATGGAAGAGTTCCTCATGCAGTTCTATTAGAAGTACTTACTGAGGAAGGTGTAGGAACTATGATAAGCTAATTAGTGACATGAATGAGCTAAAGCCACGTCAACTAGATATCATGCAAAGCCTGGCTAAAATGCTTGGTGAAAAAGGCCCAGTTAAGATTACAACGTCACTTCTTGCCAATGAGTGCGGTATAACTGAAGCTGCTATCTATAGACATTTTCCTAGTAAAAAAAAGATTTATTCTGGCTTGGTAGATTTCTGTGAACAAAATATTTTTGACTTGATAAGTAATATAAATTCTGCAGACGGGGACGAATTAGATAAAGTAAAGAAAACTCTTATTTTATTAGTTACTTTCAGCGAAAGAAATCCAGGGTTAGCCCGACTCTTAACTAGGGAAGCCTTCTCAGTTGATGAGACGAGTCTTGATGAAAGAATAGGTCAGATGATGTCTAAGATTGAGCTTTTAATGAAGCAGAACCTCCAAAAATATGAACAAGTTACTAAAAAGAAACTCAATCTACCTACAGCTTCGGCAGCTAACCTCCTTCTTGCTTGCTCAGAAGGGATTATTCAACAATTCGTTAGATCTGGTTTTCAAGACTCACCATCCAAGAGGATAAATGACCAATTTGAATTTCTTATTTCTGCACTAAGAGCTAATTAGGCATATTTTCTTCTAAAAAATATTCAAACATTACATTATTGCTATCTGGCCTTGCCTTTTCACCAGAATCCTTGTCAATTTTGATTATCGAGAGGCCCTCGGGAGGAAGTGTCTGAGATATGGGTACATTATCTATAATCTCTTTTTTATAATTCAGCCAAATAGGTAAAGCAATGGATGAACCAAATTCTCTATCCCCTAAACTTTTGGGTTGATCAAATCCTACCCACACAGAGGTAACAATATGATCGTTATATCCTGTGAACCAAGTACTTTCTGCTTTATTGGTAGTTCCTGTTTTGCCAGCAAAGTCAGTCCTTTGTAGTTCTGAAACTTTTTTTGCGGTTCCTCTAGTTGCAGCTTCTTTTAAAATATCATTGACAAGGAAGGCTACGCGAGGATCTATAACTTGTTCAGGATTCTCTACTTGTTTTTCAAAGAGTATTTTTCCCGATCTATCTGTAATCTTTTTAATCAAATAAGGCTCAACTCTCTTTCCACCACTTGCAAAAACAGAATAAGCAGAGGCATTGCTTAATGGATTTAAAGATGCTGTGCCTAAAGATAATGATAAATCTGCAGGAAGTCTTTGTTTGTCAAAGCCAAATTTTTCAGAATAAGAACGAACCTTTTCAATCCCCAATTCTCTAAGCAGTCTCACAGAAACAAGATTTCTACTTTGAATTAACCCTTCTCTGAGTCTTGTCGGACCAAAAAATTTACCACTGGCATTTCTGGGCCTCCATCTTTCTTCTAAGGCCTCATCATCGAATATTATAGGAGCATCATTTATCAAAGAAGAAGGGGTAAACTTATCTGAGAAGGCTGCTGCATATAGGAAAGGTTTGAAATTTGATCCTAGTAAAGGTGATGCTTGTTCAGCTCTATTGAACTTACTTAGAAAAAAATCATATCCTCCAACTAAAGCAAGAATAGCACCTGATTGAGGATCCAAAGAAATAAGAGCACTTTGAGCATCAGGGATCTGAGTGAGCTCAATATTCTGGGTAAGAGCATCTTGTTTTAACCAGATAATGTCACCTAAATTTAATATGTCTTCAAAGCTTCTTGGTCTTGCTCCACGCCTGTTTTCATTTATATAAGGCCTTGCCCAGTTATATTTCTCTATCCAAGGAATTTCTAATATATCACCAGCCTTCGTTAAAAATTCAAGGTTCGTTTCAACTTTAGTTACGACGCCCAAGAAACGGTTTTTATTTTCCGTAAATTTATCTAGATAATCTAAAACATCTAATAGGGTTGATTCTGTATCTAACAAATCCTCATCATCTCGCTTGAGACTATTTTCTATATTAGTCTGTTTAACATTCTTTGGCTGATCGAAGAATCCTTCTGGAAAAACTTCAAATATATTTTCTGGCTCTCTAAATCCATGGCGCTTATCGTAGTCCTCTAAACCAAGGGAGACTGATCTTGAGGCTTGGTT
Source organism: SAR86 cluster bacterium AG-447-A08 (assembly GCA_003212335.1). Lineage (GTDB taxonomy): Bacteria > Pseudomonadota > Gammaproteobacteria > Magnimaribacterales > Magnimaribacteraceae > Magnimaribacter > Magnimaribacter mokuoloeensis. The sequence continues at coordinate 26,591 of QCQA01000011.1, read as the reverse complement.
TTGAAACTTTGAGTCAATTGTTGTGAAAACCTCCAAACCTTCTGAGTAAGCCTTTAAGCCATATTCCTGAATCATATAGCGCCTTACCTCTTCAGCAACATAAGGAGCCTCAACCTCAGAAACGAGACCATAGTAATTTGCGGTTAATGGGGCATCTATGGCAAGTCTGAATTGTTCTGAATGAATAAAACCTAATTCAAGCATACGTTCTAATATCCAGTTTCTTCTTACAAGCGCTCTTCTAGGATTAACAAGTGGATTCATCGACGACGGAGCTTTGGGAAGTGCTGCAATCATAGCCCACTGAGCAAGATTTAATTCTGATAAAGGTCTTCCGTAATAGACCTCACTCGCAGCTGCAATTCCATAAGCCCTATTTCCAAAGAAGATTCTATTGACATAAAACTCGAAGATTTCTTCTTTCGAATAAGTTTCTTCAAGCCTATATGCAAGAAAAATATCTTTTACTTTTCTAAAAAGACTCACATCTCTGCTGGTTAGATAGTTACCGGCTACTTGCATTGTGATGGTACTACCGCCTCCTTGAATTCTTCCTGATACTAATAGACGGTATAAGGAACGTGCAAGACCTGTGTAGCTAACTCCGGAATGAGAAAAGAAATTATCATCTTCTGCAGCTAATACTGCATGAACATAGTGTGTTGGAATTTCGTCAAAGTTTAATGCAGTTCTTCTTTTTTCTCCAAACTCGCCAATTAGCTTCGCATCAGATGAAAATATTTTTAAAGGTATTTGTAGTTCAATATCTCTAATTGTTCGTTCATCAGGTAGTTTGCTGCCTATATATAGGTTTAGACTAGAGAGAAACATAAAAGTAAGAGATAAAAATAAAAGGCTTAATCTGCCAATTAGGCTCTTAGTCATTAAAACTAAATATGTTTTCAATTTAACAAACATCTAGGAGTTATAATAACTCAATGAAGCTAATTATTATTGGACCTATGGCTTCTGGAAAGTCAGTTGTAGGTAAAAAACTTTCTAAAAGAATGGGTCTTAATTTCTTTGATACAGATGAACAAATAGAAAAGAAAGCTGGAGCAACTATTTCTTGGATTTTTGATATAGAAGGAGAAGAGAGATTTAGAGAAAGAGAATTTGAAACTCTTAGTAAACTCATTGAAGAAGATAATTGCGTAATCTCAACAGGTGGAGGTATAGTTCTAAGAGAAGAAAATAGAGCTTTGTTAAAAAAAGGTACAGGTATTTATTTAAAAACAAGCATTCAAAGTCAATTAGAAAGGACTATGAATGATAAAGACAGACCACTTTTGCAAAATACTGATAATAAAGAAGAAACTCTCAAGGAGATGGCAAAATTACGTAATCCAATTTATGAAACTTGTAGCGAGATAATTATAGAAGAGACAAATACTCCCAATGAGACAGTGGATAAAATAATTCAAGAGCTCAAATTGATTTAATGAAGGAAATAAAAATTAATACAGATTCCAAGAACTATTCAGTCTTGGTAGGTTCAGAAATTCTTAACCAAGAAAATTTTAAGGAGTTTTCAGAAAGAGAAATACTTCTGGTAATTGATTCGAATATTGATTTAAAAGTAAAAAATAATGTCAAAGAAAGACTTGAGGGAATATCTTCCAAATTTGCTGAAATTACATTAGATGCTAGTGAAGAAAATAAAACGTATACGACATTGGCCCTAATTCATGATTTGCTTATAGAGAAAAGTTTCAGCAGGGATTGTGTCCTATTTGCGCTCGGTGGAGGGATAATCTGTGATATGACTGGCTTTGCGGCGGCTACTTATCAAAGAGGAGTTGATTTTGTTCTGATGCCATCTACATTATTGGCCCAAGTCGATGCTTCCGTGGGCGGTAAAACTGCTATCAATCACCCTAAAGGAAAGAATATGATCGGGTCTTTTCATCAGCCTACTAAGGTATTAAGTGATACTCTTCTTCTAAAAGGATTAAATGAATCTCAGATTAGGGAAGGTTTAGCGGAAATCGTAAAACATTCATTAATAATTGATGAAGAGTTCTTCATTTGGCTACAAGAAAACATTGACGATCTTATAAAGGCAGAAGATTCTATGTTGTTAGAGGCGATATCAAAATCTATTGAAATTAAAGCTGAAGTTGTTTCAAGAGATGAAACAGAACAAGGTGTCAGAAAGTGGCTTAATTTCGGTCATACTTTTGGCCATGCTATAGAAGTTTATGGGAGGTATAAAGAGTTCTCACACGGCGAGGCTGTTGCTTTGGGGATAATAATGGCTACAAATCTTTCTGAAAAGGTTCTGGGTCTCGAAAGAGTTGAGAGTGAAAGAATTAAAGGCCTTATTTCAAATGTACTTTCTGATGAGCATAAAAATAAAGAATTTCAGCCTGATCATCTTCTAGAATTAATGTCGTCGGATAAGAAAAGAAAAGGAAATCAATTAAATTTTGTTCTTCTTAACTCCATAGGAAGTGCAGAAGTTTGCAGTGATATTGATGATCGAGAGATTCTAAATTCAATAAAATTAACATAGTCAATCTTCCCAGATGACTCTACAAAAGGTACAATCTTTCACCTGCGCAATTCTCAGATTTACTTTTTTCGGCAAAATAGTTAGCTGAGGGTTAATAACCCACAAAATATGAAGAATTTTAAGCTTAAACATAAGTATAGATTTGGTTTCCCTGCAAAAAGCGGGTTGTACGATCCCCAATTTGAAAAAGATTCATGTGGTGTCGGACTAGTTGCAAATATTAAAGGTATACCGTCCAGAGAAATCATGGATGATGCTTTTCATGTCAACTCGAAGATGGATCATCGAGGTGGATGCGGATTTGAAGAAAATACAGGAGATGGTGCTGGAATACTGATTGCTCTACCTGATAGTTTTTTTAGATCCCAGGCTACTAAAGCCGGCTTCGAACTCCCCGAAATGGGTAAATATGCTGTTGGAAATATCTTTCTTCCTGTTAATGATAAAGAAAGAGATCACTGCGTTAGTGAATTCGAAAAAATAATTGCTCAAGAAAATCAGAAAAGCATTGGATGGAGAGATGTGCCCGTCGATCCTGACAAAGCAGATGTAGGTCCTGCATCCAGAGGTGCTCAACCTTTCATTAAACAACTGTTTATTCAGGCCGAAGAAGGTCTTAGTCAGGAAGAATTTGACAGGAAGTTATTTTTAATTAGAAAGAGAGTTAGCCACTTACTAAGAGGCGATAGTGAACTTAATGAGGCAAAACTTTTCTATGTATGCAGCTTATCGACTTCAGTTATTGTTTACAAAGGTATGCTGACCCCTTCGCAATTATTTCCTTTTTATCCTGATCTTGAAGATGAGGAATTTGAGACGCACTTAGCTATGGTTCATTCCAGATTTAGTACAAATACTTTTCCTTCATGGGATAGAGCGCAACCTAATAGGTATATGTGCCACAACGGTGAGATCAATACATTAAGAGGCAATATGAATGCCATGAAGGCAAGACAGGGTACGGTGAAAAGTGATTTATTTGGTGCAGACATAGAAAAACTTTTTCCAATCACAGAATTGGATTGTACTGACTCCGGAAGTTTCGATAATGTTCTAGAATTTCTTATCCTCTCTGGGAGAAGCCTGCAAGAGTCTGTCATGATGATGATACCTGAAGCCTGGCAGTCTGATAAAAACATGTCCGAGCAAAAGAAAGCTTTTTATCAATTCAGTTCTTCAATGATAGAGCCCTGGGATGGTCCAGCTTCTATTGTATTTACAGACGGAAAAAAAGTTGGGGCGGTTCTAGATAGAAATGGTCTAAGGCCTAGCAGGTTTTATCTTACTGATGAAGACAAAGTAATAATGGCTTCTGAGGTGGGGGTCCTTCCCGTGGACTCTAAAAAAGTAGTTAAAAAAGGAAGGTTGCAACCTGGCAAGATGTTCCTTATAGACTTTGAAAAGGGAGAGATGATTCCTGATGAGACCATTAAGGAAGATATCGTCAACAGAAATGATTATTTAGAATGGAATAGATCAATTATTGATGTGGAAGAACTCAAGGGAAATTTAGACAAAGATGTCATAGAGCCAAATCTTATAGCTAGAATGAGGTCGTTTGGTTACACGACCGAGACAATGCAATTTATGTTGCTTCCTCTGGTATCGGAATTAAGGGATCCTCTAGGATCAATGGGTAATGATGCGGCTTTAGCTTGTCTATCAGATAAACCAAGGCTTTTATTCGATTACTTCAAACAATTGTTTGCCCAAGTTACAAACCCTGCTATTGATTCTATAAGAGAAGAAGTAATTATGTCGTTGGAGTGCTTGATAGGTCCAGAGGGAAACTTACTTGAAAATGATAAAAGCAATGTCAAAAGACTGAGAGTTAAGAATCCCATACTTTCTAATCAAGATTTAAGCGCAATCAAAGAAATATCTGTAGATGATTGGAAAACACAAACGATAGACCTTACATATTCAAAAAAAGATGGGCTAAAAGGTATGCTCTCAAGGTTGACTGAAATTGCACTAGAAGCTGAGGCAGCAATTCAAGATGAATATTCTTTTATCATTCTTTCCGACAAGGAAGTCTCTTCTTCTAGAATGTCACTAAGCTCTCTATTGGCCTGTTCTTCAATTCATCATCACCTCATAAAAAAACAACTCAGAACTAAGATAGGTATTATTTTAGAAACTGGAGAAGCAAGAGAAGTTCATCATCACTGTTTGCTCTTTGGATACGGTGCGGATGCAATAAATCCTTATTTAGCTTTTGAAGCTATTTATCAATCGCTTGAAGATGGAACTCTTCAAGATGAGAATTTGAAAGAAAAAGATCAAATCGTAGAGGCATATAAAAAGGGAACCAAAAAAGGAATTCTCAAGGTTATGGCTAAGATGGGCATATCTACGCTTCATTCTTATAAGGGGGCTCAAATTTTTGAGGCAGTAGGACTTTCAGATGAAATCATACAAAATTCCTTCCCTGGTACAGCAAGCAGGGTTGGAGGTATTAGTTTCGAAGCTCTTTTTAATGAACAAAAGAGAAGGCATGATCTTGGATATCCTGAAGAAGCGATTAATGTAACTACGTTACCAAACCCTGGAGACTTTCACTGGAGAAATGGTGGAGATGCCCATATGTGGGATCCTAAAACAATATCTTCACTTCAGCTAGCTGCAAGAACAAACAATGAGGATGCATATTGGGACTTCGCAAGACACGCAAATGAGGTTTCAACTAAGCAAAGTTCGCTGAGAGGTTTGCTTAAGTTCAAGAAATCATCTAAACCTGTAAGTATTGATGAAGTAGAAAGTGAAAAAGAGATAGTCAAGAGATTTGCAACTGGCGCTATGAGTTTAGGCTCTATTTCTACTGAATCACATGAATCTCTTGCTATAGCTATGAATGAATTGGGTGGTAAGTCCAATACAGGAGAGGGAGGTGAAGATCCAATTAGATTTAAGCCCGATGCATCAGGTGTATCGAAAAGATCTGCAATAAAACAGGTCGCCTCAGGAAGGTTTGGGGTAACGATGAGGTATCTAACTAACTCTGATGAATTACAAATTAAAATATCCCAAGGTGCAAAACCTGGCGAAGGAGGAGAACTTCCTGGAAAAAAAGTTGATGACTATATTGCAAAAATTAGACACTCAACACCTGGAGTTGGCCTGATCAGCCCTCCTCCTCATCACGATATTTACTCAATAGAAGACATAGCTCAGCTTATTCATGACCTAAAAAATGCTAATAGAAGCTCGAGGATAAGTGTCAAATTGGTATCTGAAGTAGGAGTTGGAACAATTGCAGCGGGAGTTGTAAAAGCTAAAACAGATCATTTAGTAATAGCAGGTCATGATGGCGGAACTGGGGCCTCTCCTCTCACGTCTATAAAACATGCAGGTCTTCCTTGGGAATTAGGAGTAGCCGAAACTCACCAAACTCTTGTCATGAATAACTTACGATCTAGAGTAGTGCTTCAAACAGATGGTCAAATCAAAACTGGAAGAGATGTTGCTATTGCTGCTCTATTAGGAGCAGAAGAATTTGGATTTGCGACTGCACCTTTAGTAACTCTTGGTTGCATAATGATGAGAAAGTGCCATCTTAATACCTGTCCGGTAGGCATTGCTACACAAGATAAAGAACTCAGGAAGAAATTTAAAGGTAAACCAGAGCATGTTGTTAATTACCTCTTTATGGTTGCTAAGGATCTTCGCATGATAATGGCAGAATTAGGCTTTAAGACTGTTAATGAAATGATAGGCAGGGTGGATTGTTTGGAAACTGATATTGCAATAGATCACTGGAAAAGGAACGGACTGGATTTCAGTGGTATTCTCCAACCTGCTGAAAAGATCTTCGATAATACTGAAGTCTACAACACACGAGCCCAGGATCATGGACTAGAAAAAGCCTTAGATAATTCATTGATAGCAAAATGTAAAAACGCCATCGAAAAGGGAGAAAAGGTTTCATTTGATAGCGAAATAGTTAATACAAATAGAACTGTCGGAACGATGCTATCGAATGAAGTTGCTAAAGTTTGGGAAACAAATGATCTTCCCGATGACACCATAGAAATAAATTTTAATGGTTCTGCTGGTCAAAGTTTTTCTGCATGGCTTGTCAAAGGCATTACATTTAGATTGGAAGGTGATGCAAATGACTACGTAGGCAAAGGCCTTTCTGGTGGAAAATTAATAATATATCCACCGAAAGATAGTTCATTTAAGGCTGAAGAAAATATCCTCCTAGGAAATGTTGCTCTATATGGTGCTACAGGAGGAGAAGCTTATTTTAGAGGAATAGCTGCTGAAAGATTTTGTGTAAGAAATAGTGGCGCAACTGTAGTCGTAGAAGGTATTGGAGACCATGGTTGTGAATATATGACTGGCGGTAAGGCAGTGATACTAGGCCCTACAGGAAGGAATTTTGGAGCAGGAATGAGTGGAGGTATTGCGTATATATATGATAACGAAGGTATTTTCTCTAAAAAATGCAACAACGAAACTTTTGAGATTGAAGATCTAATAGAAGAAGATGAAAAAGATCTTAAAGACTTAATATCAAAACATCTTGATTATACAGAATCAGATGTTGCGAGCTTCATATTAGAAGATTGGAATAATCAGAGAGAGAAATTTATCAAAGTTATGCCTACCGACTACAAAAGAGTTCTAAATGAAATGAAAAATATTAACGAGCAAAGCAATGGGTAAAACTACAGGATTTAAAGAATTCTCAAGAGCTGTCGAGCCTTATCGACCTGTCAAAGAGAGACTTTTAGATTTTAAAGAAATATACACTGACCATGATGATGAAAAATTGTCTGTGCAAGGGGCAAGGTGTATGGACTGCGGAGTTCCGTTCTGTCAATCTGGAGAAGGATGTCCAGTTTACAACCTGATTCCGGAATGGAATGATCTAGTCTATCAAGATAAATGGGAAGAAGCTTTTGATAAGCTTATGTTAACAAATAACTTTCCTGAAGTGACAGGCAGAGTATGTCCTGCAGTTTGTGAAGGAGCATGTGTGCTCGGAATAACTGAGAGTCCTGTTGCAATCAAAAACCTTGAATTTGCAATAGCAGACAAAGGCTTTCAGAACGGTTGGCTAAAACCTCGAATTCCATCTAATAGAACAGGAAAATCAATAGCAATTGTTGGTTCTGGGCCGGCAGGACTTTCTGCAGCTCAACAATTAAATAGTGTTGGACATCATGTAAAGGTATACGAAAGGGCTGATCGTATAGGCGGCCTAATGATGTACGGTATCCCTAACATGAAATTGGACAAATCTATAATTGATCAAAGGGTCGAGATAATGGAAATGGAAGGTATAGAATTTTTTGCTAATGCCGATGTAGGTGGAAAAGGAGAGAATTCAGTAAGCATGAATGACTTAGACAAGTCGAATGATATTGTTTTGCTGACTACAGGTGCCACCAAACCCAGAGATTTACCTATTCCTCAAAGAGAGGGTGATGGGGTGCATTTTGCAATGGACTTCCTTAGAACCAATACCAAGAGTCTTCTAGATTCAGAACATGACGATGGTAATTATATTTCTGCTAAAGGTAAAAATGTAATCGTTATAGGCGGTGGAGATACTGGAACAGACTGCATTGGCACTTCCTTGAGACACGGTTGCAAATCGTTAATTAATTTTGAAATAATGCCTGAGCCGCCAAAAGAGAGAGCTGACAACAACCCGTGGCCACTATTCCCTAGGATATATAAAGTCGATTATGGTCATGAAGAATCACAAGAGACTTATGGAGAAGATCCGAGAGTCTATTCAATATCTGGAAAAGAATTTTTAAGAGATGAAGAAGGTGTTCTTAAAGGAATTAAAACTGTTGAAGTTGATAGTAACTTTCAAGAAGTCCCCGGCACTGAAAAAGATTGGGAAGCTGATCTCATTTTACTAGCAATGGGCTTTTTAGGCCCTGAACATTATGCAGTTGATAACTTAAAAGTTGATCTTGATGAGAGGTCTAATTATAAAGCTGATCATAATGTTCATCAGACATCTAATCCTAAAGTATTTGCTGCAGGTGACTGCAGAAGAGGACAGTCCCTTGTAGTTTGGGCGATAAACGAAGGCAGAGCGGCTGCACGTGAGATAGATCAATACTTGATGGGTGAAACTGTTCTTAAATAAAATTTATCTTTTATTTCTTCACTACGCGCATCAAACCTTCTTGCACAGCAGAGGCAACCAGAATGCCCTTCTCGGTATAAACACTTCCTCTATTAAAACCTCTAGCATTACTTGCGCTAGGACTATCGGTTGAATAAAGCATCCATTCATCAGCTCTAAAAGGCCTATGAAACCACATTGCGTGATCTAAGCTGGCGCTCATGACATTTCCTTTTGCGTAACTAAGCTTATGAGGAAGCATGGATGTGCTTAGAAGTCCCATATCAGATGCATAAGCCAGAATTGCCTGATGCTGCAAGACTTCATCTGGTAATTTCCCCGCAGCTTTCATCCAAACATGTTTATAGGGAAGTTGATTGGTTGGTTCATCAAACATACTTTCACCCGGCAAGTGTCTCATCTCTATAGGCCTCTCTCTTAGAAAGAAATCTCTATGTTTTGCTGGAATCTTTTCAATAATTTTCTTTTTAATGTCCATGTCACTAATACATTCATTAGGTCCAGGAATATCACTCATGTCTATTTGATGAGAAGGACCTTTCTCCTTTTTATGAAAGGATAGTGCCATATCAAATATTGGCTCTCCTTTCTGTATAGCAACAACACGACGGGTAGTAAAACTTCCTCCATCTCTAGTTCTTTCTACGTTGTAAATGATTGGATATTCCATATCTCCAGGACGAAGGAAATAAGCATGCAGAGAGTGCGCAAACCTCTTTTCAGGCACAGTCCTTGCCGCAGCAGTTAGAGCTTGTCCTATAACTTGTCCTCCAAATACTCTTGGTCCTCCAATATTTTCACTCTGCCCTCTGAAAAGATTTTCTTCCAGAGTCTCTAATGCGAGAAGTTTTACTAACTTATTTAATGCCTTTTTTGTCATATTAACTAAACTCCTTTTCATCCCACCAAGGGTAGTAATCTGGCATATCTTTAGAGACTTTATTAGGAAATTCTGGAGGTCTTTTTTCAAGAAAAGAATTTACGCCTTCTTTGGCATCATCTCCTCTTCCTAATTCGTAGATAAATCTTGAATCAACCTTATGAGCCTCCATAGGATGATCAGCGCCCAACATTTTCCAAAGCATCTGCCTAGTTAAAGAAACTGATATTGAAGATGTATTTTGAATGATTTCTTCTGCAATAGACTTGGCTTCATTCAACAGTTCATCTGGTTTGTGAACTGATCTAACTAAACCACCCTCCTTTGCTTCTTCGGCACTGAAAACCTTTCCAGAATAGGTCCACTCCAGAGCTTTACTTATTCCTACCAATCTTGGTAAAAACCAACTGGAAGCAGCTTCTGGCACCAGACCTCTCCTAGCAAAAACAAATCCAAACTTAGCCTCTTCACTAGCGAGTCTTATATCCATAGGAAGGGTCATTGTGACTCCAACTCCTACTGCAGGACCATTGATCGCAGCGATAATTGGTTTTGGGCAATCATAAATAGATAGAGTCGTCCTTCCCCCGCCATCTCTCATCCATTCAGGATCTTTTTTATGATCTACCTGGTCACCTTTATTATTCCTCACATCTCTATTAAAAGTATTAGATCCAGAAGATAAATCTGCTCCGGCACAGAAGCCCCTGCCCTCACCTGTAACGATAATTACCCTAACATCATCATCCTTTCCTGCCTTATCAAAGGCCGAAATAAGTTCGTCCATCATTTGCCCTGTGAAAGCATTTAACTTATCTGGACGATTTAAGGTTAAGGTTAAGATTTTATTCTCAACTTCATATTTTATAGTTTCAAAATTCATAGATTTTCCTATTCAATTAAGTGATCAATATTATCTGCTGGAACATTACTGACATCTTGTCTTACTTCCTTGGCTGGAACCCCAGCAACTGTAGCCCCTTCTCTAACATTTTCTAAGACAACACTGCCTGCAGCAATTTTAGCATTTCTTCCAATTTCTACATTGCCTAAAACTGTTGAAGAAGCACTAAGAAGAACTCCTTCTCTAACTTTAGGATGTCGATCTCCAGTTTCCTTACCTGTTCCGCCCAAGGTTACACCCTGAAAGATAGATACATTGTTCTCTACAACCGAAGTCTCTCCTATTACAACCCCAGTACCATGATCAATCATAATACCCCGACCTAATTTAGCTGCAGGATGAATATCTACTCCATAGACCTCAGATGTCCTACTTTGAAAATAATGTGCCAAAGTATGTCTTGAGTTATCCCAAAGCCAACTTGCAACCCGGTGCGATTGTAGCGATTTGAATCCTTTAAAAAATAGAAGGGGTTCAGAAAGGTATTTACATGAAGGATCTTTTTCCTTTGCGGCAAGCAAGTCAGTCATTGTTCCTTCAAGTATTTCATCGCTCGAGTTTATGGCATCTTTAATTACGCTCCTTAACATCATAGGTTGAACTGAAGAGCTGCCTAAATCGTTAGCTATAAGATCTGCAACTGCTGAAGAAAAAGATGTGTGTTCAAGTACAGTAGTGTGAAAGAAACTGGCAAGAACAGGTTCAGCTTTTACTCTCCTTTCTGTTTCATCCTGAATGGTTCTCCATAAAGAGTCTATTGATTCATTATTATCCATATCTATATTGTACTTCAGGCAAAGTATTGCTGAAACGATTCAAATCAGGATAATGGAGCGCCTTTCTTTAAATAATTTAACATGAATAATAAAAGTGATAACGGAATACCTAACTTAGAGATAGATGTTAGGAATACATTTGATATAGATGTTGATATGAAGGTAATGGGTTTCAAAGAACCTAATGAATATGTACCTACATTAGATGAATCTTATAAATTTGATAAAAATACGACATTAGCTATTCTTGCAGGTTTCTCTCATAACAGAAGAGTTATGATTCAGGGATATCACGGATCTGGTAAATCTACACATATAGAGCAAGTTGCAGCCAGATTGAATTGGCCCTGCATCAGGGTAAACCTAGATAGTCATATCAGTAGAATAGATTTATTAGGCAAAGACGCAATCACCTTAAAAGATGGTAAACAAATCACTGAATTTAAAGAGGGTATTTTACCCTGGGCCTTACAAACACCTACGGCATTGGTTTTTGACGAATATGATGCGGGAAGGCCTGATGTAATGTTTGTGATACAAAGGGTTTTGGAAGTTGAAGGAAAATTGACTTTACTGGATCAAAACAAAGTTATATCGCCTCACTCTGGCTTTAGACTTTTTGCTACCGCAAATACAGTTGGACTTGGAGATACATCTGGCTTGTATCATGGAACTCAACAGATAAACCAGGGGCAAATGGATCGATGGCATATTGTTTCAACCCTCAATTATCTTGATCCGGAGCTTGAATTGAAAGTAGTACTTTCGAAGGTACAAAGTTTAGATAATAAAGAAGGTGTAGAAATAGCCAAAAATATGATTTCAGTTGCGAACTTGTCAAGGCAAGGTTTTGCTAACGGTGATATTTCAACTCTCATGTCCCCTCGAACAGTAATAAGCTGGGCGGAGAACTATCAAATATTCAATGACCTAAATAAATCATTTGAGATAACTTTTCTAAATAAATGCGATGAGACTGAAAGGGTGATCATTGCTGAATATTATCAAAGATGTTTTGATTCTGAAGCTGTAGATTCCATCGCTGAAGATATAGAAGAAGCCTAAAGCGCCTATGGTATCTAAGAATTCTCATTCTGAGACTATAAAAGAAGCTGTCTCGGCAGCATCTAGAGCCATTTCAGGCAATCCTGAATTAGAAGTAGATTCAGCAGGTATAGGATCTTCCAATGGAAATCTTCCTAAAAATCTGAAAGAACTTTCGTCTTACAGAGGTAAGGCTGATGCCATTGCTTGCATAGAGAAATATAGAGACAAATCGATAAAGATAAATACCGGTGTTGAGAGATTCAACTCTCTTTTGAAAGTAATGGAAGATGCAAGAGTCGAGATACTCGGCTCAATACACTATCCAGGCATTGCAACAAATATTACTTCTAAATTTAATGATAAATGTAAGCTATATGAAAGTTTTGAAGATCAAGAGGATAACCTAGAAATAGCTCTAGAGACTTGGTTAAGACAGGCATGTCTTCCCAATGCAGAATCTGAAAACTCAAATTTATTTCTAAAGTATTGGGGCAAGCTATTTGATAAACAAGACACAAAACTGAAAAATGAAATTATTGACTCTCTGGGTGATCAAGCTCGATTTTTAGAGATCGCCGAAGAGTTTCTAAGAACTCTTAATATAGAGGACGAAGAAAAAGATTCTGAAGATAATGATATAGAAGATGAAACAGAACAAGAGGAAGAATCAGCTTCTGATAGTGGTGAGGATGATGAATCTCAAGAATCCGAAAGCTCTCCTGAACAAGACAATCAAGAAGGTACTGAAGAAACTGATGCAGATGCTGGTGATATAGATGAAGATGCTATCGTAGATGAAAATCAAGAAATGATGACCAATCAATCTTGGCTGGAATCTCTTGTAGGTCAAACATCAAATTTTACTTATAAAGTTTATTCAAGAAGTTTTGATGAAGAAGTTAAGGCAGAGGATTTGTGCAGTCCGGAAGAGCTACAAAGACTCAGAAAGCATCTTGATCAATTGATGGGTCCTAGTAAGGCGACAATCTCAAAATTAGCTCATAGGTTACAAAGGTTTCTAATGGCTCAACAAAATAGATCTTGGGAATTTAATAAAGAAGAAGGTATGTTGGATTCTGCAAGATTGCATAAAATTATTACAGATCCTCTTACACCCCTTACTTACAAAGTAGAAAAAGATATTGAATTTAGAGATACAAGCGTTTCAATTTTAGTAGATAGTTCAGGATCAATGAGAGGAAGATCCATGACAGTAGCTGCTATTTGTGCAGACATTATCAGTACTACATTAGAACGTTGTAATGTAAAAACCGAGGTTCTTGGCTTTACAACTAAACAGTGGAAGGGCGGAGAAAGCAGAAAGATGTGGATGGATGATGGCAAGCCTGAAAACCCCGGAAGATTGAATGACATTAGACATATCATTTTTAAATCTGCAGATACTCCATGGAGAAGAGGACAAAAGAATTTCGGACTAATGTTGAGAGAGGGTCTCCTAAAAGAAAATGTTGATGGAGAAGCTCTCATTTGGGCTCATGACAGACTTAGCAGGAGGCCGGAACAAAGGAAGATACTTATGGTCATTTCTGATGGAGCTCCTGTTGATGATAGTACTTTATCTACCAATCCAACTAATTTCTTAGATCTACATTTAAGGCAAGTTATACACTCAATAGAGACTAAATCTGATGTCAATCTAATAGCAATAGGTATTGGCCATGATGTAACACGGTATTATAAAAATGCGGTAACTATACACAGGGCGGAAGAGCTGGGTGGAGCTATGCTTGAACAACTTACAGATTTATTTAAAGTGGATTAAAAAGGAAGAATCTTAAAATTTAATGTAGAATAAAAGGTACATAAAGGATTTAAAACATGAAAATTACACAAGTAGAAAATTGCCCTACAGGGCTACACTATTTCGATAAAGATGATCTCGAAAGTAAGCTTGAACCGCAGGATATTGAGGATATAGTTGAGATATTTCAAACACCTCTAACTGGAACATATAATTGGGACTATACAGATGCCGACAATAGGTTAAAGAAGCTTTATGAATTAGGGAAAAAACTCAATTGGAATGCAACATTAGATCTAGATTGGACTCAAGAGCCCTATTCATTAAAAGATTGGGCAACTAATCCCGAAATACAACAGTTATCGGGTTTCAAACCATATGATGATCTCTCTGAAGAGAAAAAAATAGAGTGCTCATGGCATCTTCTTGCTAGCGGATTAAGTCAAATAGTTCATGGAGAACAAGGTGCTCTTCTAGTTGCTTCTCAGTTAGTATCCTGTGCTCCTACCTACAACGCTAAACTTTATGCTGCTTCACAAACTTTTGATGAAGCTAGGCATGTAGAAGTCTTTAATAAGTATTTGCAAGAAAGGATAGGATGGAATTATCCAGTTATGCCCGGACTTAAAGCTTTACTTGATAAAATCCTTTCTGATCCAAGATGGGACTTAAAGTTTATTGGAATGCAAATAATCATAGAAGGACTTGCGCTTGCAGCTTTTGAAAGACAAAGAGCTGCTGCGATGGATCCTCTATTGAAAGATATCTTTTATTTAGTTATTAGAGATGAAGCAAGGCATGTAACTTTTGGTGTAAATTATTTAGAAGAATTTGTTGCTACTCTTTCTGATAAAGAAAGAGAAGAAAGAGCTGATTTTGCTTATGAAGCATGTGTTGTCATGAGAAATAGATTCGGTTCAGATAATGTGATGAAGCATTATGGATGGAATGTTGAAGAGGCTCAAGAGGTTCTAAATCAATCTGAAAATGCAAGGTTATTTAATAATCTCCTGTTTGCAAAAATAATGCCAAATCTAAAAAGAATTGGTCTTATAACTGAGAAGACTCAAGAAAAGTATGAAGAAATGGATATACTTCAGTTCCAGGATCTTGAAGACCACGGCAACATAGATTGGGACGAGCTCTCACAACCTTTAGATTACTCTTCAAAAACTGCATAAAAATGAAAATAACTGTAGTAGATAATCCTCCTGTTGATCCTAGAGAATTTGACCTACCTGAAAGTTTCAGTGAGGAAAATATTGAAGACATAGTCGAAATCTTCAATACTCCCCTAATCGGCCATTATAATTGGGACTATACTGATGCTGATACCCGTATTAAAAAGCTTTATGAACTTGGTAAAAAGCTCAATTGGGATGGATCAATTGATTTAGATTGGTCTAAAGGTATCAAAAAAGGAGAAACACCAGTTAAGGCTGAATTAATAGCTAGAATTGAAGGACCTCTTGCTGCTCTACCAGAAGAAGAAAGAATAGAGTATATGTGGCATGATCAAGCTTGGGGTTTAAGCCAATTCCTCCACGGAGAGCAGGGAGCCTTATTAGTTGCGTCTCAACTTGTATCTTGTGCTCCTACCTATCAAGCTAAACTTTATGCGGCCTCCCAAACTTTTGATGAGGCAAGACATGTTGAAGTTTTTGCTAGATACCTTAAACAAGTTTCAGGAGTTGAATATCCTATAAATAAAAACCTAAAATCCTTGATAGATAAAATCCTTTCTGATCCAAGATGGGACTTAAAATTCATAGGAATGCAGATAATAATTGAAGGGCTCGCTTTGGCAGCTTTTCAAACAACAAAAGAAACATCTAATTGCGCTCTTTTAAGGCAACTAGTCCATTATGTGATTAGAGATGAAGCAAGGCATGTTACCTTTGGGGTTAACTATCTGGAGGAATTTCTATCTACTCTTTCTGAAGAAGAAGTTGAAGATCGAGCAATGTTCGCCTATGAGGCCTGTGTTGTTATGAGAGATAGAATTTTAAATACAGAGTTACCTGCACGATGGTTCAATATTAGCGAAGAAGAGATTAGGGAAATGCTTGTTAACGATGAAACTCAAGACATGTTCACTAATATGCTATTCAGCAGGGTTATGCCTAACCTAAAAAGAATTGGACTTCTGACCGACAAAGTACTTCCTCTTTATGAAAAATTAGATTTAACATCCTATATGGATGCTGAGAGCGAATTTGAAATAGATTGGGCTGAACTAAATAAACCTCTTGAATCATCAAAGGAAATAGATGAGCAATCGGAAAAAGAGCTTGCTGCTCATACAGCTCAGGGATTATTCTAATTTAAATTCTATATCTAGCTGAAAGTAAGGCTCAATCTTACTTTCACTCTGATGGTATTCATTTGATATAACCCCTAACTTGCCAAAGAATGTAAGTTTATCATCCGACATAGCATAAATTAATTGTGAATTAATCTGCCTGCCAGAAGGTGTGAGGTCAATGCTCAATTCATCAAAGAGTATTTGTTTGTCTTTAGTTCTTCCGATAGGAATATTGAAATTCAGATTTGCATACTCAGCCCTTAAAGGTTGATATATCTGTATTCCTATAGAGTCATTTTTCATAAAGATATTTTCTTTGTAAACACCTAAATCAAATGAAGAGAAATAAGTATCCTCAATATCTTGTATCAATCCCAACTGATTAAAATCTGATTCAGTTTGACCTACATGAAGCGAACTCCTCCACATAAAGTCTTTAGTTCTAGTTAGAGCTTCTATACCAAAAAATGAAGTTAAAGTATTTTCTGGACTTCCAAAACCACCTTGAGAAGAAATACCTAATAAATTAGAGTCATCCAGTGTCATGCCAAACTGATATGAAACCTCCGAGCTCCCAAATCTATCACTGATCTCCATTAAAACACCCGTACTTTCATCCAAAGAACTAATAAACATTCGGTTATCTTGATGAGAGCCTTCGAAAAAGGAAAAAATCAATGACTTACCAGAGGGTAAAGAGATATCCATTCCCATGAAAGATCCATCTGAAGAGAATTCAAGAAAAGGAATTCCTCTATGGCCAATGCCTTTGTTTGCAGAAAGATAGATATTTGGGTTCGTACCATTTCCAAAAAATAATTTACTATTTTTTGTTATGTGCTGTTCTATTGATATGTACTCTAAATTAGTTTGCGTATCAGCCCATAATCTTGAAGATTGAGGTATGGTTGATAAATTATGATTAATCCCTAATCGAATTTTTCCACCATTTCCTGTCATAATCGCGTGCTGATTTACTTTTTTATTAGGATTTGATTGGAAGTCAGTAAGCCATCTTATATTAGGGATGTTATTGAGTATCCTTTGATTAAAAGATCTTTTGAAAGGGGCTCCAAGTTCATCAAATACAACATAAGACAATTGACTTAAATTTGTGGAAATTGAATTACCAAAAGCTGGTCCAACAATTCCAACATAACTACCTTCTTCTGCGAGTGTTAGGTTCGAAAGATTCGATCCACTAGTTGCTATCATTGCAGTTCCTACAGGCTTTGTTGCTGCATCTAGATCCATCAAACCTTGACCATAAATTTCCGAATCAGAGTAAATTCCAGATTTATTGGCCGTAGAAAATAAACGTTGAAGTATTTCTGTATTACCAAGCTGTCCTTCGAAGTAATCTGACAAAAGAGCAATGCCTCCCGAAACATGAGGTGCTGCCATGGAAGTACCACTAGCTCTCCCATAAGAGTCAGTTACAGGAGAATCTTGTGCATAAACGCTTAATATAGATCTTCCTGGTGCAGCTAAACAATAATCTTTAGCTACTCCACATCTGTTTGAAAAGCTGCTAATGGAACCATCTTCATCTACTGACACAACTGCGGCTGTATTTCCTCTTAATTCTGGTAAAAGATAAGCTAAGCCTCCAAAAACTTCAGGGCTAGAATAATCTACTCCTTGGTCTGCATAACCTCCTCCGTTACCAGCTGCCCAAACAAAAATTGTTTTATCAGCATCTGCCTTATCAGGTTGAGCTAACACATTGATTGTTTTTGGAAAAGCTGTTCTTAAATTTTCTTCTGTATAATCATTAATATTCCCTTGATATCCGAAACTACCATTAACAACAGTAACATTCTTATCAACAAACTCAGCCTCTAGCTGCGACCAGCTATTATCAATACCAGTATAGTCAACCGTGGAATCTATAGTTGCTGGCTCATAAGTGTCTCCAGCTGTTCCAAGTTCGATAGAAATAAAGAAAAGTTGAGCATCAAATGCAACACCATGAATCCCTGTACCATCTCTCTCACCGAGAGCTATACCGGCTACGTGTGAACCATGTCGTTTTTCATCTGTGGTAGGAGATCTATCTTGGTAAACTAAATAACTTTCAGAAAGAAGTTTGTTATAGCCATTTAATTCTTGATGAGATGTATCAACTCCTGAGTCCATTATTCCAATTATTGATCCTCTTCCAGTAGCTCCTCTAGCATAAGCAGCTGAGGCGTTAATTAAAGCCAATCCATATTGTTCTGTATATTCAGATGACTCTTCGTAAGCTAATTTATCTGAATCAAAATTCCCAGAAAGGGTAATTGCTCCAGAAGTTGGTAAGTTTGGGTTATATGAGCTTGTTGTTGTAGTTGTTGAAGAAGATGTTGTTGTAGTTGAAGTATTTGATCCAGTTGAAGTACTGCCTGTGCTTTGGGAAGTACCCGTAGAACTAGATCCATCAGGAATAGTAGGTGAACTTGAACTGCCACCACCACCGCCTCCACAAGAAACTAAAACAATAATAAATGTTATTTGAATTAATGATTTCATTTTAAGTAAAACTTCATACCCCCTAACAATATTGCATCATCATGAAGAAGTTCTAGAGCTTCTGCTTTCTTTTGTATTCTTTCTATCTCATTACATCTTAAGATAAATGAGGAAACTCCTGGTCCTCTTCCGTCTAAATCTGGAATGAATTTTATCCGAGTATTATCTAAATATATCACCCAATCTTCTTTATTCATTCTAGGATTTCCTAAAATCTGAGACCAAGTTTCAAACATTTCTTGTGGATTATTTGACTGTATCTCTACTCCCTCTACGCCGGATATGGGTCCTGATATATGGTCAGTCCAATTTGGGCCTGCCCATTTCCAACTGTCTTTTGGGTTCATCCAGTCCAACGAAAGTATCGCACCACCTGTTTGTTTTGGATGAAGATGGATAGCTTTTGCTTCTGGTAGATCTGTTTCCCAAACAATATCTATGCCTTTTTGAGATACTAAGGACTTAGATTCCTGTAAATCATCTACCTGAACAATGATCATATAACCCCCATCGCCATTTCTCTTATCTATAAATCTTCCAGCAGTAGTATCTTCTTGCACAGGGCTAACGACCTCTAAAAAGTCTTTACCAATTGGTATTACAGCATTTTCAAGACCGAAATGACTTACACCAGGATCATTAAAAGCAACTTCAAATTCAAAAAGCTCACAAAGGTCATTTACTAGAGGATCTCTTAATTGAGAAACCATAACTATCTGTCTTATATCCATTTATAATCCTGTCCTGAAGCCATTTATAATATAACTTAATACTAACTCAATTTTAAAGAAACACCTTATGAATATTTCTGCTGATTTTGGAATAACGGTTACAGATACGCTAAGAAGGAAAAATGATGAGTTAATCCATAGAATGGATTTAAGCTCTGATAATTTAGACCATGATAGAGTTAGAGAGATTTTTCCTGATATAGACTTTAATAGCAATACAGGATTTCTAGCGGTTACTGGCGGAAGACATCTTGAACTAGGCGAAAATATTGACGAAACTCCCATCATTCATGTCAATGAAATTGAAGCCATAGGAGAAGGTTCAATGAGTTTAGCAAAATTAAATAAAGATGAATCAACTATAAT
The DNA here is from genome assembly GCA_003212335.1 of SAR86 cluster bacterium AG-447-A08. GTDB lineage: Bacteria > Pseudomonadota > Gammaproteobacteria > Magnimaribacterales > Magnimaribacteraceae > Magnimaribacter > Magnimaribacter mokuoloeensis. The sequence continues at coordinate 6,679 of QCQA01000011.1, read as the reverse complement.
AGTAAGTGCCGGTTCGGGAACTGCATGCATACATGCACAAAATGGAGTTTATACTCACTGCTCTGGTACTGGAGTAGGAGGAGGAACAGTCTTAGGTTTAAGCAAACTACTTTTAGGTACAGACAACCCTGAAGAAATTGCAACTTTGGCCGAGAAAGGTAATGAAAGTCAGGTAGATCTAATATTAGAGGATGTTGTCTCCGGACCTATAGGCCAACTTCCTTCCACCACAACGGCAGTTAACTTTGGAAAAATATCTAAAGTAGATAAAGAATTCTCTAAAGAAGATATAGCATCAGGGATTATTAACTTAGTGGGACAGACAGCGGCAAGGATCGCAACTTCAGTCGCTATGATGTTCCAAGCGAATCAAATAGTTGTGGTTGGCAGAGCTCCTTCATTTAACGGATTAAAGAAGTCACTTGAAGATGCGGCATCAATAACTGGATTCACTCCCCACTTTCCTGAAAAAGGTGAATATGCTTCTGCTTTAGGAGCATTACTTGTAGCAGAAAAAAACCCCTCTAATTAAGAAACTAGAGGGGTTCTAAAAAAAAGTCTGACGATGTCCTACTCTCACATGGTCGCAACCACACTACCATCGGCGCTAAGAGGTTTCACTTCTGAGTTCGAAAAGGTATCAGGTGGTTCACTCTCGCTATGGTCATCAGACAAAAACTTATAAATTCAATCATTAATGTAATTTGGTATATCAAGAAATTACTTGATGTAATACGGTCAAGCCGATCGAGCAATTAGTACAGGTTAGCTCAATGCCTTGCAGCACTTACACACCCTGCCTATCAACGTCCTAGTCTTGAACGGCTCTTTAGGACCCGAAGGTCCAGGGAAAACTAGTCTTGAAGGAGGCTTCCCGCTTATATGCTTTCAGCGGTTATCCTTTCCGAACATAGCTACCGGGCAATGCCACTGGCATGACAACCCGAACACCAGAGGTTCGTTCACTCCGGTCCTCTCGTACTAGGAGCAACTCTTCTCAATTTTCCAACGCGCACGGCAGATAGGGACCGAACTGTCTCACGACGTTCTAAACCCAGCTCGCGTACCACTTTAAATGGCGAACAGCCATACCCTTGGGACCTGCTTCAGCCCCAGGATGTGATGAGCCGACATCGAGGTGCCAAACACCCCCGTCGATGTGAACTCTTGGGGGGTATTAGCCTGTTATCCCCGGCGTACCTTTTATCCGTTGAGCGATGGCCCTTCCATTCAGAACCACCGGATCACTATGACCTACTTTCGTACCTGCTCGACGTGTCAGTCTCGCAGTTAAGCAACCTTATGCCATTGCACTCATTGCACGATGTCCGACCGTGCTGAGGTTACCTTCGCACTCCTCCGTTACTCTTTGGGAGGAGACCGCCCCAGTCAAACTACCCAGCACACACTGTCCTCGACCCGGATAACGGGTCTAAGTTAGAACTCCAAATTTAATAGGGTGGTATTTCAAGGACGACTCCACAAGAGCTGGCGCTCTTGCTTCAAAGTCTCCCACCTATCCTACACAAATAAACTCAAAGTCCAGTGTGAACCTATAGTAAAGGTGCACGGGGTCTTTCCGTCTAGCCGCGCGTATACGGCATCTTCACCGCAAATTCAATTTCACTGAGTCTCTGGTGGAGACAGCGTGGCCATCGTTACGCCATTCGTGCAGGTCGGAACTTACCCGACAAGGAATTTCGCTACCTTAGGACCGTTATAGTTACGGCCGCCGTTCACCGGGGCTTCGATCACGAGCTTCGCCCACAAGGGGCTAACCCGATCAATTAACCTTCCGGCACCGGGCAGGCGTCACACCCTATACGTCCACTTTCGTGTTAGCAGAGTGCTATGTTTTTAGTAAACAGTCGCAGCCACCTGGTATCTTCGACCCTCTTCCGCTCCGAGAGCAAGTCTCTTCACGTAATGAGGGCGTACCTTCTCCCGAAGTTACGGTACCATTTTGCCTAGTTCCTTCACCAGAGTTCTCTCAAGCGCCTTAGTATTCTCTACCTGACCACCTGTGTCGGTTTACGGTACGATTCCTTGCTACCTATAGCTTAGAAGTTTTTCCTGGAAGCATGGCATCAACCACTTCTTATCTCCTAAGAGATAATCGTCATCAGCTCTCGGCCTTAGAGATCCGGATTTGCCTAAATCTCCAGCCTACAACCTTAAACACAGACAACCATCGCTGTGCTGGCCTAGCCTTCTCCGTCACTCCATCGCAGTAACAAGAAGTATAGGAATATTAACCTATTTCCCATCGACTACGGCTTTCGCCCTCGCCTTAGGGGTCGACTCACCCTGTCCCGATTAACGTTGGACAGGAAACCTTGGTCTTTCGGCGGAGAGGTTTTTCACCCCTCTTATCGTTACTTATGTCAGCATTCTCACTTCTGATACCTCCAGCAAACCTCTCGATTCACCTTCAGTGGCATACAGAACGCTCCCCTACCATGAATACAAGTATTCATTCGCAGCTTCGGTGTATGATTTAGCCCCGTTACATCTTCCGCGCAGGCCGACTCGACTAGTGAGCTGTTACGCTTTCTTTAAAGGATGGCTGCTTCTAAGCCAACCTCCTAGCTGTTTGGGCCTTCCTACAACGTTTCCCACTTAATCATACTTTGGGACCTTAGCTGGCGATCTGGGTTGTTTCCCTCTTGACTACGGACGTTAGCACCCGCAGTCTGTCTCCCTCACTGTACTTGTTGGTATTCGGAGTTTGCATCGGTTTGGTAAGTCGGGATGACCCCCTAGCCGAAACAGTGCTCTACCCCCAACAGTAATATGAGAGGCTCTACCTAAATAGATTTCGGGGAGAACGAGATATCTCCGAACTTGATTAGCCTTTCACTCCTATCCACAGCTCATCCCCCCATTTTTCAACATAGGTGGGTTCGGGCCTCCAGTAAGTGTTACCTCACCTTCACCCTGGCCATGGATAGATCGTCCGGTTTCGCGTCTAATACCTGAGACTAAGTCGCCCTATTAAGACTCGGTTTCCCTGCGCCTTCCTTAAAAAAGTTAAGCTTGCCACAGAAATTAACTCGCTGACCCATTATACAAAAGGTACGCCGTCACTATTAGTAAACTAATAGCTCCGACAGCTTGTATGCAAGCGGTTTCAGGTTCTATTTCACTCCCCTCTCCGGGGTTCTTTTCGCCTTTCCCTCACGGTACTGGTTCACTATCGGTCAGCTAGGAGTATTTAGCCTTGGAGGATGGTCCCCCCATTTTCAGTCAAGATTTCTCGTGTCCCGACCTACTCGATTTCACTTTAAATTAGTTTTCGTGTACAGGGCTATCACCTTCTACGACTGGTCTTTCCAAACCATTCCACTAACCAATATAAAGCTTAAGGGCTGTTCCGCTTTCGCTCGCCGCTACTCACAGAATCTCAATTGATTTCTTTTCCTGCGGTTACTAAGATGTTTCAATTCTCCGCGTTTGCCTCTTTATCCTATGAATTCAGATAAAGATACCTAGGTTATCCTAGGTGGGTTTTCCCATTCGGAAATCTCCGGATCAAAGCCTGTTACCGACTCCCCGAAGCTTATCGCAAGTTACTACGTCCTTCATCGCCTCTAGCTGCCAAGGCATCCACCGTTTGCACTTCATTACTTGACCATATTACATCAATTAACTTAATGATATTTTCAAGCATTTCTATCTACTATATGTGTTTTAAAAAAACACAAAAACGCCAAATTACTTTGCAGTTATTCATATAAGGTTTCGGATTAAAAGAATAATAAAACCTTGTATGAATAGTTAATTTGCATATCTAAAACATAAATGTTTTTGATATGACTTGATTGAACTTATAAAAATGTTAAAAAACTCATCTCTTATCTAATTTAAGATAGAGATAAATAAGTAATTCGTGTGAACGCCTACAAAAAAACGATTTTATTTTAAGGAGGTGATCCAGCCCCAGGTTCCCCTAGGGCTACCTTGTTACGACTTCATCCCAGTCATGAATCACACCGTGGTGATCGTCTTCCCGAAGGTTAGACTAACCACTTCTGGTGCAACCCACTTCCATGATGTGACGGGCGGTGTGTACAAGGCCCGAGAACGTATTCACCGCGACATTCTGATTCGCGATTACTAGTGATTCCGACTTCATGGAGTCGAGTTGCAGACTCCAATCCGGACTAAGAAAAGTTTTAAGGGTTTGGCTCCAGCTCGCGCTTTCGCATCCCTCTGTACTTCCCATTGTAGCACGTGTGTAGCCCAACCCATAAGGGCCATGATGACTTGACCTCGTCCCCGCCTTCCTCCGGGTTTCACCCGGCAGTCTCCCTATAGTTCCCGCCTTAACGCGCTGGCAAATAAGGATAGGGGTTGCGCTCGTTACTGGACTTAACCATACATCTCACGACACGAGCTGACGACAGCCATGCAACACCTGTCATAGCGTTCCCGAAGGCACATTCTCATCTCTGTGAACTTCGCTAGATTTCAAGGGTTGGTAAGGTTCTTCGCGTTGCATCGAATTAAACCACATGCTCCACCACTTGTGCGGGCCCCCGTCAATTCATTTGAGTTTTAGCCTTGCGGCCGTACTCCCCAGGCGGAGAACTTAATGCGTTAGCTGTGCCACTGAACAGTTAAATCTGCCCAACGGCTAGTTCTCATCGTTTACGGCGTGGACTACCAGGGTATCTAATCCTGTTTGCTACCCACGCTTTCGCACCTCAGCGTCAGTGACGAGCCAGAGAGCTGCCTTCGCCATTGGTATTCCTTCTGATATCTACGCATTTCACCGCTACACCAGAAATTCTACTCTCCTCTCTCGTACTCTAGCTTAGTAGTTTTGGATGCAGTTCCTAGGTTGAGCCCAGGGCTTTCACATACAACTTGCTAAACCGCCTACGCGCGCTTTACGCCCAGTAATTCCGATTAACGCTTGGACCCTCCGTATTACCGCGGCTGCTGGCACGGAGTTAGCCGGTCCTTATTCTTCAGGTAACGTCAACATATTAAGGTATTAACTTAAAGTGCTTCTTCTCTGATTAAAGTGCTTTACAACCCTAGGGCCTTCTTCACACACGCGGTATACCTGGATCAGGGTTGCCCCCATTGTCCAATATTCTTAACTGCTGCCATCCGTAGATGTCTGGGCCGTGTCTCAGTCCCAATGTGGCTGATCGTCCTCTCAGACCAGCTAAAGATCGTCGCCTTGGTAGGCCATTACCCCACCAACAAGCTAATCTTACGCAGGCTCATCCAATAGTGAGAGCAGTAAACTGCCCCCTTTCCCCCTCAGGGCGTATGCGGTATTAATCCGAGTTTCCTCGGGCTATCCCCCGCTACTGGGTAGATTCCTACGCGTTACTCACCCGTTCGCCGCTCGTCAGCACCGGATTCAGCAAGCTGAATCTTTATGTCTGTTACCGCTCGACTTGCATGTTTAAAAGTTACCGCCAGCGTTCAATCTGAGCCATGATCAAACTCTTCAATTGAATTTTGAATTAAGTGCCTAAATGACACTAAATCAGTTTATTAAATTATATAAATATAATCTAAATACTGACTTTGGTAAGTTGCGCTTAATTATAAGCGCCCACACGAATTACTTATTTAAAACTTTTAAAAAACTTCCCTTCGCGAACGAGGGATGCGCAGTATACATCAAAAATATAGGTTTAAAAGGAGTTTTTAACTATTAATTAACAATAATTTTTGCAGCTTTTTTCTTTCCTACAAGGACAAGATTAGAAGTGCCCTTTTTTAGCATAAACTTAGTGTCTGAAACCTTCTCATCATTAACTTTTATAGCACTTTGTTTAATCAACCTAAGGGCTTCAGATGTACTTTTCAGGAGGTTAGATTCTTTAAGTATACGTGTTAAAAGTTCTGATTCAGATTCTATAGTTACAACAACTTCTTCTAAGTCTTGAGAGATATTTCCTTTCTGGAATCTATTTATAAAATTTTCTTTAGATTTCTTACCTAAACCCTCATGAAATCTATCTACTATCTCTTCTGCTAGTAGAAACTTGGTATCCCTAGGATTGGATCCCTCTTCAATGTCTCTTTTATAGTCTGATATTTGCTCTGAAGACTTAAAACTTAATAGAGAAAAGTAACGCCACATCAGGTCATCGGAGATAGACATTACCTTCCCAAACATATCATCTGGACTATCCTCTAGAGCAATGTAATTCCCAAGAGATTTAGACATCTTTTTTACTCCATCTAGTCCTTCCAGTAGAGGAACAGTCAGAATTGATTGCTGTTCCTGGCCATAATGCTTCTGAACTTCTCTACCCAGTAGTAAATTAAACTTCTGATCAGTCCCTCCAAGCTCTATATCGGCTTCGAGTTTTACAGAATCGAAACCTTGTAAAATTGGGTACAAAAATTCATGTATTGATATAGGTTGTTGAGATTTATAACGTTTTGAAAAGTCATCTCTTTCTAACATCCTGGCAACGGTATAAGAAGATAGCATTTTAATGAATTCAGAAGGATCTACACTCTGCATCCATTCAGAATTAAATCTAACTTCTGTTTTTTTTGGATCGAGAATCTTAAATACCTGTTCTTTATAGGTTTCAGCATTTTTATCAAGTTGTTCCTTTGTTAGAACAGGACGAGTTTCGTTCACCCCAGAAGGGTCTCCAACTAATCCAGTAAAATCACCGATTAAGAAGATTACTTCATG
>QCQA01000010.1 GCA_003212335.1 SAR86 cluster bacterium AG-447-A08 | reverse complement strand
TGAAATTACTTGTACAAAGAGTTTCCAAAGCTTCTGTAGCAGTAGAGGAAGAAGTAATTGGTTCGATTGGACAAGGAGTTCTGGTATTCGTAGGCTTTGATAAAGAGGATAATCTAGATACTTTAACTTCGCTTTCTGAAAAGTTACTAAATTATAAAATCTTCAATGATTCAAATCACAAGGTAGCTCTTAGCCTTATTGAAACTCAAAATGATATTTTAATTGTTCCACAAGTGACCCTTTCTGTTGGAACAAAAAAAGGAACCAAACCAAGTTTTTCACATGCAGCTGATCCCGAAACAGGCCATGAGTTATTTACAGACTTTAAAGGACTGTTGGAAAGCAAGTTTAAAAGAGTCGAATCGGGAAAGTTTGGAGCGGAGATGTCAGTAAGCCTTGTTAATGAGGGCCCCATTACTTTCTGGTTTGAGCTATAACTTTTCTTCTGTCTTCTTAACAAATAAGTTGGCCATTACAATACCCAATTCAAATAATATCCAGGCAGGTATGGCTAGTAATGACTGCGAAATAACATCAGGAGGAGTTACAAGCATACCAACTGTGAAACAGCCAATGATTACGTAAGGTCTTTTGCTTCTTAAGCTTTCTGAGCTGCTGATTCCGCTCCAAATTAGTAGAAATATAAATACAGGTATTTCAAAAGCAATTGAGAAAGCAAACATCATGCTCAACACAAAGTCTAGGTAACGGCTTATGTCTGTCATAATCAGGATTCCATCAGGCGCTGCTGCAGTGAAAAAACTAAACACTAATGGTAATACTAAAAAGTATGTGAAGAGAACGCCCAAATAGAACAATATCAAGCTGGAAAGCATCAATAAAAAGCTAAGACTTTTTTCATTTTCATACATTCCAGGGGCTATAAACTTCCAAATCTGATTCAATAAGAAAGGCATTGATAGAAGAAGTGATACGTAAAAAGTCAACTTTAGTGGAGTTAAGAAGGGAGAGGCAACTTCTGTAGCTATCATTGATGAGTCATCGGGTAAAAAACTAAGCAGAGGCTCTGACAAAATTAGATAAATATCATTTGAGAAATAAACCAAAGCCAAAAAGCAAGTAAGAATTACAACCAAAGATTTAAGTATTCTAGATCTTAGCTCTTGTAAATGCCCTAAGAATGAGCTTTTCTCCATAGCAGTCAATTTTTATCTTTTTCGATATCTTCAAGAATTTCTTCATTTCTTGAATCTTGATAAGCTTCATTGAGATCAAAAGCTTTATTGATTTCTGCTTTCGCGTTAGATGCTTGTCTCTTAAACCAGTAAATGGTTTTAGCACCAGATCTTACTGCACTAGGAAGCCTTTCTGGTCCGAGGACCAAAAGAGAAATAACAGCAATTAGAAGGAGTTCAAGTAATCCTATATCGAACATAAGACTTTACTTATCTTTGTCTTCCTCATCCATGGTCTTTCTAAAGCTTTTAATGGTATTTGCTAAGTCAGAGCCTAGACTTTTAATTCTCTTAGTCCCTCCAAATACTAAAAGTATGACAATTAAGAGTATTAAAATTTGCCAAATACCTATTCCACCTATTCCCATTCTATTTCTCCTCTTCTGAAGCACTTCTTGAAGCTTTTTCTATATGACCTGACGTGCCAAATCTAGATTCAAGCTCCGCAATTATCTCTTCTAAGTTTATGTTCTCATTGCTTAAAAGAATGAACGTATGAAACCACAAATCCGCAGCCTCATGTATAACTTTTTCTTTCTTTGTTGTTGATGTGTCTGATGTTGCCTCCAATAGTTCAAGAGTTTCTTCTAAAACCTTTTCGTTTATTTTTTTTGATCCAGCTTCAAATAAAGATTTCGCATAGGAATCCTGGCTATTAGAACCTTTTCTCTCCTCAATTAAATCAAAGAGTTTTTGGAGGAAGTCTTCTTTCATATGATCAAGTGATTATAAGAAAAAGTATCAAGATTATGAAAACTATCAGGAGAAAGTTATTAAATCGACTTTGTTGATAGATTTTACTCATTAGCTGTTTATGTCTTTCCTCATTAGCGCTTTGATAGTCTTCCAATTTAGATACTTGCTCTAGAGCTGTATCGGCTATTTCTGGAAATTTCCTAGCTTTTTCTAACCAACTTAGGGAGTTCTTCTTTGCCCACTCAGCTAGTTTTTTTGGATTATATCTTTCAGAGATCCAATTCTTTAGGAAAGGGTTCGCAATAGACCAGAAATCCAGAGCTGGATACAGTTGTTTGCCTAATCCTTCAATGTTAACTAGAGTCTTCTGAAGAAGCATCAAAGAAGGCTGCATCCTCAAATCAAACCTTCTTGCTGACTCAAATATAAATAAAAGCATCTCACCAAAGTTTATTTTTTCCATAGGCTGATCAAAGATTGGCTCACATGCAGCTCTTATGGTGTTTTCTAGATCATTCAGTCGTGTTTCCGGATTGACCCATTTAGATTCAATTAAAATATTTGCAACTTCCCTGAAATCCCTGCCGATAACAGCTACTAGCATTCGTCCTATTTGATATTGCTCCTCTTCACTTAGCGATCCAACTATTGCGTAATCTACTGCTACATAAGCAGGATCTATAGGGTTTTTGGCATCGATAAAAATGTTTCCGGGATGCATGTCCGCATGAAAAAAATTATCAATAAATACCTGCTTAAGAAATATCTCTACACCCCTTTCAGCAACTAGTTTTAAATCGACTCCAAGATCATTTAAGGTGTCTAAACGATCGACCGGTATACCTTCGATCATTTCCATAACCAACAAGCTTTCTGAACAATAATCTAGATAAACATCGGGTACGTACAAAAGCTCATTGCCTTCAAAGTTTCTTCTTGTTTGTTTGATGTTCGAAGCTTCAAGTCTCATATCTAGCTCTGATAGGATCACTGCCTCATATTCTGAGACCAGTCTAGATAATTGAAGCCGCTTGGCGTCCTCAAATTTTTTTTCAGCAAAATTTGCAATTCTCCTCATCAAAGAAATGTCACTTAGAATAGTATTTTTAATACCTGGTCTTACTACCTTTATGACCACATCTTTATGATCTTCTTTCAGTTTCGCAGAATAAACCTGTGCGATAGATGCTGCAGCAAGAGGTGAAGGATTAAAATCCTGAAAAACTGAGTTAATATTAGTGCCTAACTCTTTTTCAATTATTGCAATAGCATCCTTTTCGGAAAAATGCGGTAAGTTATCTTGAAGGGATTTAAGGCTTTTAGCTATTTCATTTGGAACAACATCAGGTCTCGTAGACAGTAACTGTCCAAATTTTATAAAAATTGGTCCTAGTTCTTCTAAAGCTACCCTAAGTCTTTCGCCTGACGGTTCTCTGGCTGAATAAATTTGCCAGGGCGAGATTAACAGTAAAAAACTTATCAATTTTGGTTTATCAAACTCATCAAGCTCTTTATCAATGCGAGCTTTTAGCAAAGTATGTAAGATTTTTGTGAGTCTTAGGGCGTCTTTAAACATCAATCATTCCCTTTTGCCCCGAATGAATAGCAACGACTCCGTTAGTAAGGTTTTCATACTTACATTTAGTAAAGCCGCTATCTTCAAGCATCTCTTTTAACTCTTCTTGAGTTGGGTGCATTCTTATTGATTCAGCTAAATACCTATAGCTCTCCTCAGTTTGGGCAATGAATTCACCAATCTTAGGAATAACTTCAAAAGAAAAGAGATCGTATATTTCTCTAAAAACTTCATTTTGAGGCTTGGAGAACTCCAAAATGATCAACTTTCCTCCAGGTTTCAACGCTTTATTTATAGACTCAAGAGCTTTTTCCTTGTGAGTAACATTTCTAAGCCCAAAGGCTATAGTAATCAAGTCGAAAGTATTGTCCCGAAAAGGAAGAAATTGAGCATCTATTTGTGCTGTTTGTATATTCTCTATTCCTTCATCTATCAAACGATTTCTTCCCTCATTGAGCATCGAAGCGTTTATATCGCTGAGTATAAGCATGCCTTTTTCAGGACATACTTTATCTCTCATCAGCTTAACCATATCGCCTGTACCTCCTGCGAGATCCAGAACTTTAAAGTTTTCTTTTATGCCTGAAGTTTCTATTGTTACTTTTTTCCATAATCTATGAATACCAAATGACATTAAGTCATTCATAAGGTCATAGTTTTCGGATACAGTATCGAAGACATTTCCTACAAGGCTGGCCTTTTCGTCTGAGTCAACTTCTTTGAAACCAAAGCTGGTCTTATTTTTATTGTCTTTTTTCATAAAAACGATGGAGCATTCTATATCAAGCCAACCTAATTAACCTTTCTGTTTACTAAAATCCTATCTATAGACTTGAGGTAAATGTCCAGACTTCTATTAAAGCCTTTTATTTGGCTATCATCACTTGATTTAAAAACAAAACTAATAACATCAATAGCCAAGTTTTCATTTTGTTCAATTTTTGCTCTAAACGTATCACTTCCAAGAGAATCAAACGCATTTAAATAAATTGTCATCTCTTTTTCATAATCAGGAGAGTTTCTATTCCTTAAAAGTTGAATGAATTCATTAATCCAAAGCTGTTGTAAATCTGACCATTCTTGTCTAATTTCTTGATGTTTGCTTAGTCTTAGTTTGAGCTCATCTATCTGATCTTTTCTCAAGTTAATTCCGATACGATCGAATCCAGATATATAGTTATCCAGAATTCTCACTTTGTATTCCTTCTTATCTTTAGCTCTTTCTTTTTCTCTTTCATCTCTAATTTCTTCGAAATGTTGAGCAATTTCGTTTATCTGCTTTTCACTAAGACCTCTTGAAAAATTGATAATGGGTTTTTCAAAGTATTGATTAATTCTTTTAAAAAGCGCTTCACCTTCTATATAAGTCAATTTAATTTCATTTTCTGGATTTTCTATGTCTATGGTTTTCAGGTTGTTCAAGAGAAGCCTGACCTTTTCAAGTTCGTTGATACTAAACCAGTCCAAAAACTCTTCAGATACGCGATCAATCTCTTGATTTTGCGCTTTAGTAAAGTCAGCGAACTCTTTGAAATAGTCAGCTATGTAACCATCAAGTCTTTCATACACCCATGATCCAGCTAATGAACAGGAACTCAGAGCGAGAACCATGAAGGATGATAGGCAAAATTTAGAAATTTTTTTAAGCATTACTAGGGGTTATTGTAATTTGCAGTTAGAATTCTGTCCGCAAATGTCAGATACAAAAAAATATCCTACCTTAGTTTGGTTAGATTTAGAAATGACCGGACTCGAACCAGACTCTGAGAGAATAATAGAAATCACCACTGCCGTTACTAGTCATGACCTCTCTGAAATAATTGAGGGACCTAATTTGGTCATTCAACAGCCACAAGAGTTTATAAGTAATATGGATGAGTGGAATACCAATCAACATACTAAATCTGGATTAGTGGAAAGCCTTAAGGTCACTAATATAACTATCGATGAAGCCCAAAAACAAACACTTGATTTCTTATCCCAGCACACCGAGAAAGGAAGGTCACCTCTATGCGGTAATTCCATCTCACACGATAGGCGTTTTTTAAGAAGGTATATGCCGGAATTAGATAGCTTTTTCCACTATAGAAATGTTGATGTAAGTTCCATAAAAGAATTAATTAAACGCTGGAATCCTGAATTACTTGACGGGTTTAGAAAAAGCGGCGGGCATAGGGCTATGGAAGATGTTCTCGAATCTATAGAAGAGCTTAAATTCTATAGAGACAAATTCTTTATCTAGTCAATTTTTTTCCGAAGGACCTTCAAACATAGTGTTCGCTATGGGCATAACTTTAGCTGATTCACTAGAGGTAATTTTTGCCGTCCCCTTTTTATCAACTTCATCGATTCTCATTATGCAACTCACAGGTATGTAACTCCTTTGAACCCCTTTGAATTCGTTCTTAAGTTTTTCTTCGCTTGTATCGACAACTATTTTTGAGTTTTGATCAAATAAATATTCTTCTACTTCAATGAATCCATACATGTCACTTTGGTATATTGCCTCGGCGTAAATTTCGTAAACTTCACCCAGTTGAACAAATACAACTTTGTAGATTCCTTTTTTTGCCATTACAATTCCTGCCTTTTTTTAAAAATTTAAACTATAGTACTCAAAAGATAACTTATATATATGGCCAAGAAGCTTTTTATCAAGACCCACGGATGTCAGATGAATGAGTACGATTCTGCCAGGATGCAAGACTTGCTCAATGACAGCCACGGTTTTGAAACTACAGACAATGAAGAGGAAGCAGATCTAATTTTGCTGAATACCTGCTCCATTCGAGAAAAAGCCCAAGAAAAAGTTTTTCACCAATTAGGAAGATGGAAGAAGCTTAAAGAAAAAAATCCTAATTTAAAAATTGGTGTTGGTGGTTGTGTAGCGAGCCAGGAAGGGGAAAATATAATAAAAAGGGCACCTCAAGTGGATTTAGTATTTGGACCTCAAACAATTCATAGAGTGCCGAAGCTGTATCAAAATATTGCACAAGAGGAACTTAGTCCCGTTGATATAACTTTTCCTAAAACCGAAAAGTTTGAGCATTTACCTCAACAGGAGAGTGAGGGTCCAACAGCTTTTGTCTCGATAATGGAGGGTTGTAATAAGTATTGCTCTTTTTGTGTAGTTCCACACACTAGAGGCCATGAAATAAGTCGCCCTCTTGAGGATATTTTGAAAGAAATAAAAGGACTATCTTCCCAAGGAGTCAAAGAAATTAATTTATTAGGTCAGAATGTGAATTCCTACAGAGACTCCAAACTAAAAACTAAAGGACTTGGACTATCCAACCTCATAAGAGCTACAGCCGAGATTGATGGCATAGAGAGAATTCAATTTACTACTTCTCACCCTTTTGAGTTTGGTCAGGATCTCATTGACATCTATAACGAAGTTCCTGAATTGATAAGCTATGTTCACTTGCCAGTTCAAAGTGGTTCTAACTCTATACTGAAACAGATGAGACGAAGACATACTAGAGAAGAGTATTTCGAAATTATTGAAAAACTAAAATCAGCTCGAGAGGGCATTAGTATTTCTTCTGATTTTATTGTTGGATTTCCAGGTGAAACTGAGAAAGATTTTCTGGATACTTTAGACCTTGTAGATCGGGTTGGATATGATGAGTCTTTCAGTTTCATTTATAGTCCAAGACCTAATACAACTGCTAAAGATCTAGATGACGATGTCCCTTTAGAAGAAAAGAAAGAAAGACTATCCACTTTACAGCACAAATTAGAAAATTCTGCTTTAAGCATAAGCAGAAGAATGGTTGGTGAAGTTAGAAAATGCCTTGTTACTGGCGTTTCTAAGAAGAATCCAGGAGAATTTCAAGCACGTACAGAGAATAATAAAGTTGTTATCTTTTCCTGCTCAGATTTATCAAACGTTGGTAAGATAATAGATATTGAAATTGTTGAAGCAAAAAACAAATCTCTAAGAGGTGTAGCTGTCTAGGCCTTATTGTCATTTAATGAAATTCCAACTTGAACCTGTTGACCACGATAAAATCAGCGATTTATGTGGTCCTACTAACTCTATACTTAAACAAATTGAAGAAGAGTTAGGAATAAAAATTTTGAATAGAGGTCCCAGCTTTAAGATAAATGGAGAATCTAATAATGCTCAGATCGCTAAGGACATCATCCTTAGGATTTATGAAGATTTAGATAAAAACAAAACAATAAGCTCAAAAGAAGTTCACTTGTATTTAAGGAAAGGTATGAATGATTTAAATAACATAAAAAAAGATAGCTCTAGCAAACAAGTCATTAAGACGCCTAATTTGATAGTTACCGCTAATCATGGAAGCCAAGATCATTATGTTGATACCATCAAGAAGAAGGTACTCACATTTGGTATAGGGCCTGCAGGAACTGGAAAGACATTTTTAGCGGTTGCACTTGCTGTAGAGCAATTCTCAAGAGGCGAAGTTGAAAAAATCCTACTGGTCAGACCTGCAGTTGAAGCAGGTGAAAAGCTTGGCTTTTTGCCAGGTGACTTGAGTCAGAAGGTCGATCCGTATTTAAGGCCGCTTTATGATGCCCTCTTCCAAATGCTAGGTTACAAGGAAACTAATCAACTTATAGAAAGAAATATAATTGAAGTTGTACCCTTAGCTTTCATGAGAGGAAGAACTTTAAACAATTCCTTTATCATTCTTGATGAAAGTCAAAACGCTACTGTTGAACAAATGAAGATGTTCTTAACTAGATTCGGTTTTGGCTCGAAAGTAGTTATTACAGGCGATATAACTCAGATAGATTTACCTAAAAATACTCTTTCAGGTCTTGTCCACTCTCTAGAGGTTTTAAAATCTGTAGAAGACATCGGATTGGTTGAGTTTGATACAAAAGATGTTGTTCGACATGGTTTGGTTCAGAAGATAGTAGAAGCTTACGCAAAATTTGTTAATTAAGTGTCGTTTGCCAAATCTCAAATATTTATATCTGGAAATCTCGAAGGATTAAACTGTACTGAGAAAAGTGTATCTGATTTAATAAAAGCACTTCTTCAAGTAAAGCCAGATTTAAAGAAAATTTTTAAAGATAGACCAGTGAATTTATCTTTTATCTCAAAAAAAACAATTAAAGAATTAAATTCAGAGTTTCTTAAGAAAGATAAGCCTACTAATGTATTATCTTTCCCTTCTACAGGACTGAGCTTTGGTGACGAAATTCTTGGTGATATAGCAATTTGTCCTGAAATAATAAAAAAAGAAGCTGCAATACAAAATAAAGAAGAACAAGACCATTTGTCGCATTTAATTATTCATTCCCTACTTCATTTAGCAGGTTATGATCATCACGAAGCTGATTCTGCAAAGCAAATGGAGTCCCTAGAAGTAAAAGCACTAAAAAAATTAGGTATTGCGAACCCTTACTGAAACAAATTAATATGTGCATGTGTTTATGAAGTGAGGCGTTAATGAACGACGAGCCCCCAAGTATATCTGCTGAGTCTAGTCGACTTAGCTTTAGGAAAAGAATTAAGGAAAGAATCAAAGAAATTTATCAAAATTTCTCCTATAAACCCCAAAATAAACAAGAGCTCGCTGGATCTATAAGGGATTCTAGTGAGAGAGGTGTTTTAGAAAAAGGAACACTCAATATGATTGAGGGAGCATTAAAAGTTTCTACAGATCAGGTACGAGATGTAATGATACCTAGACCACAGGTTGTATTTATAGAAAAAGA
Organism: SAR86 cluster bacterium AG-447-A08; assembly: GCA_003212335.1. Lineage (GTDB taxonomy): Bacteria > Pseudomonadota > Gammaproteobacteria > Magnimaribacterales > Magnimaribacteraceae > Magnimaribacter > Magnimaribacter mokuoloeensis. The sequence goes on along the minus strand of QCQA01000010.1, from coordinate 36,210 downwards.
CGAGAAGCCAGAAGACTTTTTGCCTAGAGTAATTAAGTCAGGCCATTCAAGATTTCCTGTTCTAAACACTGAAAATGACAAAATTGAAGGTATTTTGTTAGCAAAAGAGTTATTACCCTTCATTTCTGCTGAAAACCTAAGTGAATTTGAGCTAAGTAAGCTCATCCGGCCGGCGAAATTAGTTCCAGAGAGTAAAAAACTTAATATTCTACTTGATGAATTAAAGGCAAGCAGAAATCATATGGCCATAGTTTTAGACGAATATGGAGATATTACAGGGATTGTGACGATTGAGGATGTTCTAGAAGAGATAGTTGGGGAAATTGAAGATGAGCACGATAAAGATACTGGCACTCTGATAAAAAAAATAGCAGAAGACGAATATTTGGTTTCTGCCCTTACTCCTATAGATGTCTTCAACGAGAATTTTGAATCCACTTTGAGTGATAAAGATTTTGATACATTAGGTGGAATAGTTATGCATCACTTTGCTCGTTTTCCAAAGCCCAATGATGCTATCAATATCGATGGATGGCGTTTCGTTATTAATTCTCTAGAGAGAAGAAGAATCAAGAGAATTAAGGTCTCTAAAATTAGCTAAATTAGCTTTCTTAAAACATTCTCAAACTTTAATATAAGTAAGATGTTCAAGAAGCAATTTCTTGCCCTTATATGCGGATTGATTTTCTCTTTTGGCTTTGCGCCTTTCGACTTATGGTTTCTATCCATTTTATCCATTGCAGTTCTTTATAAGGTAGTTAAAGATTTACCTTATAAGGAAGCGTTTTGGATAGGATATTGTTTTGGATTTGGAATGTGGTTAACTGGAATTTCCTGGTTGTATGTAAGCATTCACTATCATGGAAATATAAGTATAATTGGATCTGCAGTATTGATTATAATTTTCATTGCTGTTTTATCGATATACTCAGGACTGTTATTTCTGTTAAACAATTTTCTTGAAAAAACAGGTCCCTCGAAACTTACATACCTTTCTTTGCCTATATCTTGGGTCTCAATAGAATTAATAAGATCTTATTTATTTACAGGCTTTCCTTGGCTAATTTCTGGCACTATGCTTGCTGACACTTTCATTGATGGATACACCCCAATTATAGGAGCCCAAGGTAATACTTTTTTATTGATTCTAATAGGCCTTTTGATTTACGAAATATATGAAAGAATTTATCAAAATAGACCTGCCCTATTCCCGTTTGCCCTTTTGCTTGTGGTTTTAATTCCGTCCAATTTATTAAAAAATATAGATTGGACTGTTCCTGATGAAAAAGTAAGAGTTTCTCTTTATCAACCCAACTTAACTTTGGAAGATAAATGGAGTCAATTCGGAATAATAAAGACTCAAGGAATGATTGAGAGAGCTATCGAAAACGCTGAAGAAGGAGAATTAATAATTTTTCCTGAAACAGCCTTAATACTCTCTGAAAATGACAATAAATCTTTTATGGAGATGGTAAATTTTAAGAGCAAGGAAAAGAATCTAACCCTATTGGCGGGCATAGTAGAAAGAGAGACTAATTACAAGATTAGAAATAGACTTCAATCTTTTGGTGAAATAGAGGGTTTCTACGATAAGGTGAAGCTTGTTCCTTTTGGAGAATTTATACCCTTAGAGCGCTACTTAGGCAAACTATTAGATATTATTGGCTTAAACCTTACAAATACACTGCCTGGAGAAGAAATTAACCTGTTTAGCAGCTCGAAATTGAGGATTTCACCAAGTATTTGTTATGAAATAGCTTTCGATAATATAGTTAGGAAAACAGCATTTGACAGTAATATTCTTATAACGGTAAGTAATGATACATGGTTTGGAAGATCTATTGGCCCTGATCAACATCTAGAAATAGCCCAAAATAGGGCCCTTGAACACAAAAAACCATTGTTGAGGTCCACAAATAGTGGAATTAGTGCAATTGTTTCAAAAGACGGCCAAGTTATTGAAAAACAAGGTTATTTTGAGGAAAAGAATATAAAAAACAATATAGTGCTATATTCTGGTAATACAATATACTCAAGCTACGGAAATTTTCCTATAATCATACTAATAGTCTTTTATATGGGATTTTTATCAATTAAATCACTTTTAAGAATTAAATAATTATATACAGAACAAATGTTGCTAAATAATTTGATGAATTTGATTAAAATTACTGTTTTTTTGGTTTTGGTAAGCTCGTGTTCTAGTATAGTAATTAATGATAATATGAATAAAAACAATATTTTAGGTGATATTAAGTCTTTAGACTCAAATTATGAGAGCTTAAGTACTTTACTGTATGTAGATATAGAGTCTCAATCCCTATTGCATATAAAAAAAGGTACAGTTTTAAAAGTTTATAACATATCCTCTTCAGCTTATGGTACAGGTAGTAAAGAAAATAGCTTCAAGACACCTCTTGGAAAACACGAGATATACAAGAAATTAGGTTCTAATTTACCTGCAAATGCTATTTTAAAGGGACGTGTATGGAATGGAGCTATAGCAAATATCATTAAAGAGCCCATAGATACTGACTTCGATCATGTTACTTCTAGGATTATGTGGCTGGATGGATTAGAGGAAGGTTTAAATAAAGGAGAAGGCATTGATTCTAGGAAGAGGTTTATTTATATACATGGCACTGCTGAAGAAGGCTTGATAGGAAAACCTGCTTCAGATGGTTGTATTAGGATGTATAATGACGATGTCATAGAGCTTTTTGATCTAGTAGATGAAAAAGCGCAAGTCTGGATTTATTAAATTTTATTATGAAAAAGTTATTTTTATTTTCTTTTCTTTTCTTTGGATCTTATACATATGCTTGTCCTGAAGTCTTAGATCACGAGGTAAGATTATTAGACTCTTCTAAAACTCAAAACTTATGTGAATACGAGAACAAAGTTATCTTAGCGGTCAATGTAGCCAGTAGGTGTGGTTTCACATATCAGTATGAAGCATTGCAAAACCTATACTCAAAATATGGCAAAGAAGATTTTGTTATTTTGGGATTTCCTTCTAGAGATTTCATGTATCAAGAATATAGTGATGAATCTAAAGTAAAAGAATTTTGCAGTACCGAATATGGAGTCACATTTCCTATGTTTGCTACAACCCCTGTTAAAGGAAAAAAAGCAAATTCTTTCTATAAAACTTTAACTGAAATTTCTGGACAAAGACCTGGATGGAACTTTCATAAGTATCTTATATCGAAAGAGGGCAAAGTTAAGAGTTTTGATACAAACGTAGAACCAGATAGCGAAGAATTGATTTCAAATATAGCTAAACTTCTATAATAAAAAGTAAGTACTTACTTTCACTCAATTAATTGTAATTACTAGATTATTTCTATACTGTTGGCTTTTGCGCAGATTATAGTGTCTGCCTTTCTGTTTGCAAAAATTCCATTCTCCACCACGCCAGGTATATTGTTGATCTTAGCTTCTAATTCATAGGGCACTTCAATGGGGAGGTTGTGAATATCAATTATTTGGTTACCGTTATCTGTTATAAATCCATTTCTATAAATGGGCTTCCCACCCATCTTCATTAGTTCTCTAGAGACAGCACTTCTAGCCAACTCAATCACCTCTATAGGGAGAGGAAATTCACCTAGAAGTCCTACGTGCTTTGATTCGTCAACAATACAAATAAATTGATCAGAAGAATAGGCAAGAATCTTTTCTCTTGTAAGAGCTCCACCCCCACCTTTTATTAGCTCTTTTCTATCATTGAATTCATCTGCTCCGTCTATATAAAAATCTATGGCGTGAACTTCATTAAGCGAGAACTTATCATATGAATTATCAATTAGATCTTCTGAGGCATTAGAACTGCAAACCACACCTTTGATTTGAATTTTGGCTTCATTCAGCTCTTGTATAAAAAAATTTGTAGTAGATCCTGTACCAATTCCAATTACCGAGTCTTTCCTGAGCTTCGGTTCAATTAGATTAAAAGCTTCTTTGGCAGAATTTTCCTTTTTTAAGTCTTGGTTCATGTTACTTTAGATTTAATGAATATTATCACTCACTAAGTATAATAGCTCGCTTTTACAGTTGTTATTTAGGCAATATTGATGATTTCTTCTAAAAATAAGAGATATATAAAGCAAATTGAGTCTTCAAGTGTATATGAAGTTGCACATGTAACGCCTGTAACGAAAGCAAATCAGCTTTCAAAAGCTCTTAAGAATGATGTATTGCTTAAAAGAGAAGATCTGCAACCAGTTTTCTCTTTCAAAATAAGAGGAGCTTATAACAAACTCTCTAAACTAAAGAAAAAAGGAATCGAAGGGCCTGTAATTGCTGCCTCTGCGGGTAATCATGCTCAAGGGGTGGCGTTTGGAGCTAAAAGTTTAGGAATGCAGTCTTACATAGTCATGCCAATTACTACTCCTCCTATCAAAGTCAATTCTGTAAAGAATTATGGAGGCAAAATAATATTACACGGCGATAACTTTGATGAAGCTTACGCTCATGCTAATAAGTTGGCTCAGAAAGAAGGATATACTTTTATCCATCCTTACGATGACAAAGATGTGATTGCAGGGCAAGGTACAGTAGGCAAAGAATTAATTGAGCAAGTAAAAGAAGGCATAGACGCAATTTTTGTTCCGGTTGGGGGAGGAGGCCTTTTAGCAGGACTAGGTACTTATGTAAAAGCATTAAGCCCAAAAACTAGAATTATTGGTGTCGAGCCTGAAGATGCTGCATGTCTAAAACTAGCGTTAGATAATAACAAGCGTCTGTCTCTAAAGGAAGTTGGCCTATTTGCTGATGGAGTTGCCGTCAAACAGATAGGTAAAGAAACTTACTCCCTCATTAAAGAATGGATAGATGATGTTGTTACAGTTTCTGTAGATGAGATGTGCGCCTCTGTACAAGATACTTTTCAAGAAACGAGGATAATTTCTGAACCCGCAGGAGCTTTAGCCTTAGCAGGCTTAAAAAAATACACTCTATCTAGAGGTTTGAAGAATAAAAAACTTGTGGCTATTAACTCAGGGGCAAACCTAAATTTTGATCGACTCGGACATATTGTTGAAAGAGTTCAGCTAGGTGAAAGTAAAGAAGCATTGCTTAGTGTAAAAATACCAGAGGTAAAAGGAAGTTTTAGAAAATTTTGTAATTTTCTTGGTAAGAGAAGTATCTCTGAATTCAACTACAGAGCTGAAGAAAGTGAAGAGGCTAATATATTCGTCGCTTGCAGGTTTAATGAGAAAGAGGGCAAGAACAAATTATTAAAACATTTAAGAGCTAAAGGATTTTCTCCCAAGGATCTCTCTGAAAATGAGGTTGCGAAATTACATATTAAACATATGGTTGGGGGGAGAGCGCCTACATCAGTAGTTGAAAGAGGTGAGTTTATTTTTAGAGTTGAATTTCCAGAAAGACCTGGTGCTCTAGTAGATTTTCTTGATAAATTAAGTGATAGGTTCAATATCACACTCTTTCATTATAGAAACCAAGGTTCTGCATATGGAAGAGTATTAGTAGGGTTTGAATCAAAAGAAAAAAATTATCCGCAATTAATAAAATATCTAAATAAAACAGGCTTTAGGTTTTGGGATGAGACCCAAAATTCTGCTTATAAAGCTTTCTTAAAGTAACTCACTTTAAAATTTATATAACTTTTTATCTGTTAGGCAAGCATCTGCAGCCACGTCATGTGTATCAGGTAAACAATCACTAATTTTTTGAAATTCATGAGCTATGATGATTAATTCTGGTCTTGAAGAAGAAAATTCTAAAGAATGATCATAGTATCCTTGCCCCATGCCTATCCGATGACCGGCAAGATCAAAACATACACAGGGCAGGAAAATCAGATTCAAATTTTCCGGTTCAATTTCTTGATTTCCCAAAGGTTCCGCAATTCCTAGGTTATTTTCTACTGTGTTCTTAGCACCTTCATATTTAATGAAGCTTAGTACCTTAGAATTTTTGTTCATTTTAGGTAAATAAACATCAGAACCAATATCTAAAAGTAAATCTAGCAGACCTTGGGTTCTCATTTCTTTACCTATAGAAGAATAGCAGGCAATACTTTTGTGCTTAACTATTTCTAAATTCTCTTCCACTTTAGATAAAAAGCTTTTTTCAGACGCCAAGAGTTGTTCATTAGAAATATCATTTCTAATTTGAATGTACTTTTTTCTGAGTTCGGATTTATTACTCATTAGAGGTGTTTCCCAGAATACCGTTGTTCATTACTGCCCTGAACCGTGAAGTTCAAGGCGGTGACCCCGTCAATCTATCAGGCTTCCCAATAAATGGGTATGCACAACAAAGACCTTTCAGAGTCTCCTATTATTTTTTTATCGGCTCGAGAGTAGTAATAACTATCGAATAAACCAGGAAACTTTAAAAATTATAACCTAGTTATTAAGCTTTAAAAGATAAACTTTTAAGCTGTTTTTGTACTTCAAGAGTAAGGTTTTCTAGTCCTTCATTGACAGATTTATCCTTACCAACATCAGATAAGTTTTTTAGGTATTCATTACTAATATTCAATGCAGTAATAATTGCAGCCCTTTTCTCGTCTAATCCAGAAGCTTCTTTAACCTCACTCAATCTCTCATCTAAGAAATTAGCTGCTTTCTTTAATTCTTCTGATTCTTCTGGAGGACAGGCTATCTTATAACTTGCTCCTAAAATTTTAACTGTAGTTGTTTCTTTGCTCACTAGCTTTTATAGGACTTAATTATTTTTGAAATACCTTCTTTAGCTAAATCAAGATTCTGAGTAAGTTGATTATTTTCTTTCGACAACAGAATATTTTTCTTTGAAAGATGATCATTCACTTCTTTAAGTTGTTGACTGAGCTTTATTAGCTCTTTCACTTCTTTCTCTAAATTTTCTAACTTATTTTCTGCCATTTTCACTTTTAAGTTTAACTTTGAACTTAAATTCTTGCTACCATGTTTCCATAAAAAACACTTATATTTAGATTAAACAATGAAAAATAATTTCTCTGAAAGAAGATTAAAGTTATCCGATAAAGTTTTAGAGGATTCAGCGATAATCGTTGCCTCTGCACTTGTGAAAGCCAGAATATCAGATACTGACTATGCTTATCGGCAAGATAGCAATTTTTACTACTTATCAGGATACGAAGAACCAGATTCACTTTTATTGATAAGACCTAACAGCGATAAAGAAAAATTTATTATTTTTTGTAGAGACAGAGATCCACTTAGAGAGCAATGGGATGGCTTTAGGACTGGTCAGGAAGGTGCTGTTCAGCAATATGGTGCCGACAATGCTTATAGTATAAATTCTCTCGATCAAATGATGCCTGACCTCCTAGGAGGGGTTAAAAATATTTATTTTTCAATGAGTGCACCTTGTGGAGTAGATATAAAAATTTCTCATTGGATGGAAGATATTCGTAAAAATACTAGAGCAGGTGCAGAGCCGCCCAATAATTTGCTTTCTTTAGATTCAATCTTGCATGAGATGCGACTTATTAAAGAAGACCATGAGATGAATCTTATGAAAAAAGCTGCCGACATTACTACTGAAGCACATATAAGAGCAATGCAGGCTGTTACTCCTGGTATGTATGAATATCAGCTAGAAGCTGAATATCTTTATGCGTTCAATAAGAATGGTGCCAGATCACCTGCTTACAATTCTATAGTCGGTGGAGGCAATAATTCCTGCATACTTCACTATGTTGAGAATAATGATGAATTGAAAGATGGGGATTTAGTGCTTGTAGATGCTGGATGCGAGTATCAATATTATGCATCTGATGTGACAAGAACTTTTCCTGTTAATGGTAAATTTTCACCTGAACAGAAAGAAATATACTCCATAGTTTTAGAAGCTCACAGACAATCTATGGAACAAGCCAAACCTGGTAACAAATGGAATTTAATGCATGAAAAATCTGTTGAAGTAATTGTTGAAGGCCTTCTGGATTTGGGTTTACTTAAAGGAACAAAGGAGCAGGTCATAGAAAAGGGGGATTACTCTAAATTTTATATGCATAGGATTGGACACTGGTTGGGTATGGATGTTCATGACGTTGGAGGATATAAACAAGACGGAGATTGGAGAAAGCTTGAAAAAGGGATGGTCATGACCGTTGAGCCAGGTATTTATATATTAGATTCATTAGAGGATGTTGATGACAAATGGAAGGGTATTGGCGTGAGGATTGAAGACGATATTGTTATAACAGACTCTGGTTTCGAAGTTTTGACTCCTGATGTTCCCAGAACTATAGAAGAAGTAGAACATACCGTTCAAGGCTAAGTGGACTTTCAAGTATCAATCGTAGGGGGCGGTGTAGCGGGTGCTTTATTAGCTCTTTCTCTGGGAAAATCAGGAATAAGCACTTGCCTTATAGATAGAGGTAAGCCCTCAGTAAAGTTAACTAAACCTCTTGTAGGAAGAACCACCTCATTAAACCTTTTTTCGATAGAGACTTTGAAAGAAGCGGGCATTTGGGAAGATATCTATCCTCAAGCTAGAGTCTTTGATGAAATTTTTGTCTGGGATGCAGAAGGATCTTCTTCAGTTCAATTCAATGCTTTTGAGATAGAGAAGAAGGAATTAGGTGTAATAGTTCATAATAATATTATCTTGCAGGCTATCTTTAATTCTCTTCAAAACCTTCCAGAGGTGACTCTTATGGAAGAAGAATCTTTAGCAAAAATTTTCGAAGATCAAAATACTATCGATCTAACAACAGAGTCGGGTAAAAGAATTTCCTCTGAAATTTTAATCGGAGCTGACGGTTCACTCTCCAGAGTAAGAGATTTATCGAAAATACCAATTCGAAAGTGGAGTTATGATCAGTTGGCTATTGTCTCCTCAGTAAAGACGACAAAGCCTATAGGTAGTACAGCTTTTCAAATCTTCACTGATACTGGTCCTATTGCCTTTTTGCCATTAGTTGAAGGAACAAACTATGCTTCTTTAATTTGGTCCACTGATAAATACTATGGAGAGAAACTCCTCAAACTTGATAAAGAAGCATTATCGAAAGAGTTAAGGTTGAAAACAGAAGAAAGGTTTGGAGAAATTGATTTCTGTGAAGATATAAATTCTTTTCCACTTCATCAACTTCATGCCAAGAAGTTTTACAAGCAGCGCACCATTTTAGTGGGAGACTCAGCTCATACAATTCATCCTTTAGCAGGGCAGGGATTAAATCTAGGTATAGCTGATGTCAGAGAACTATCTCACCTTCTTGCCTCCTTAAATAGATATGGGAAGAGTATGTTTGATAAGGAGGTGATTCAGACTTACTCTAAAAAGAGAGAACCCGAGAGCTATAAAATGATAGCTTTAATGGAAGCATTCAAAAGAGGATTTGGTTCAGAAAGTCTTTTGATACGCTTTGGGCGTAATTTTGCCTTTGATTTTGCAAATCGTGCGACGCCAATTAAGCGTCGTTTGATTAAAGAAGCTGCAGGAATTATTTAATTTTTGCTTCGGTATAAATGACGTGCTTTCTTATGACAGGGTCAAATTTTTTGATTTCCATTTTATCTGGCATAGCAGATTTATTTTTATCTGTTGTATAAAAATGTCCAGTTCCAGCAGAAGATACTAATCTAATTTTCTCTCTCATATCTTTTCTCCTCTTGACCTAAGATCAGCAAGCACCTTATCTATTCCGTTCTTATCGATAGTTCTCATCCCATTTGCGGATACAGTTAAGCTAACGTATCTGTTTTCAGATTCTACCCAAAACCTATGTTTATGAAGATTTGGTTGGAAAGTCCTCTTATTCCTATTCTTAGCATGAGAAACATTATTCCCTGCTTGAGGCTTTTTCCCAGTTACTTGGCATACTTTAGACATAATTTATTAAATATTTCTTTGTAGAGCCGCGTTTTATACCAGAAGCATTGACAGCAAGCAAGAATAAGCCGCTATAATCTCGATCTTAAGGAAACAAAATTTGAAATCTTTAGCTAACAAAAATATTTTACTCGGAGTAACAGGCGGTATAGCTGCCTACAAATCGGCTGAAATTGTAAGACATTTGAAAAAGTCTGGTGCTTCTGTGCGAGTAGTGATGACTAGGTCTGCCGAAGAATTCATTACTCCACTCACCTTACAGGCTTTGTCTGGCAATAGAGTTTCTACTGAACTACTTGATGCTGAAGCAGAAGCAGCAATGGGCCACATTGAGTTAGCAAAATGGGCTGATGGAATTCTAATTGCACCAGCTACAGCGAATACAATTGCTAGACTTTCATCTGGAAGAGGTGATGATTTGCTTTCCACTGTAACTCTTGCATTTGATGGACCTATCTCAGTTGCTCCAGCTATGAACCAAGCTATGTGGAGAGATGAAAGGACGCAAGAAAATTTAAAAAAACTAATAGATCAAGATTTTGGTATCTGTGGACCGGGATCAGGAGAGCAGGCTTGTGGCGATGTAGGTCTTGGAAGGATGCTAGAACCCATAGATATATTAGATATGTTTTCGCTCTCTTTTAATGAGGGAACATTATCGGGCAAAAAAATTCTTATAACTGCTGGGCCCACTCAAGAGCCTATAGATCCAGTTAGATTTATAACCAATAGGAGCTCTGGAAAAATGGGTTACAGCCTAGTTGAGGCCGCATTAGAGTCAGGTGCAAATGTTACTCTTATCAGTGGACCAGTTAATATAGAACCTCCTTCAAATTGTAATTTTGTATCTATAAAAACTGCTGAAGAAATGTACGAAGCAGTGATGCATCATATATCTGGAATGGATGTATACATTGGCACGGCCGCTGTCTCAGACTATAGTCCGGCTAAGGCTAGTGACTCTAAAATTAAAAAAGATGGAAGCAGCTCTCCCATGGTTCTAGAGCTAAAAGAAAATCAAGATATTTTGAAGTCAGTTAGTGAACTAGAACAGAGGCCATACGTAGTGGGCTTTGCTGCCGAAACCAATGACTTGATCAAAAATGCGGAAAAGAAATTATCCAATAAAAATCTTGATTTAATTATTGCTAATGATGTTTCGAATAAAGACATAGGATTTGATTCTGATGACAATGAAGTAACCCTCATCACAGAAAAAGAAAAACATCTTATTGAAAGACAAAACAAAAGGAAGGTTTCAAAAAAAATAATAGATTTCATATCGGGGAGGATCAATGATCAAAATAACTAAACCAGAAAAGGTAGGATTTTCAACAGAAAAATTAGAACACATAGGAGAATCTATGCGTTCTTTAATAGATGCTAAAAAAATACCAGGAACCGTCACTTTGGTAGCTAGAAGAGGCGAGGTTGTGCATTTTGAAGCCAACGGCATGAGGGACATAGAGAAGGGCTTAGCGATGGAGACAGATACAATTCATAGAATTTATTCTCAATCTAAGCCTGTAACTGGTGCTGCTTTGATGATGCTTTTTGAGGAAGGCAAGTTTCTAATGACAGATCCAATCTCTAAATATTTCCCTGAGTTTGCTGAGATGAAAGTTTATACAGGCGGAGATGGAGAAAGCATGACGACTGAGGCAGCTTCTTCTCCAATTACAATTCAGCAACTTGCTACACACACTTCAGGGTTGTCTTATTCCTTTATGCCAGGACCTATAGGTTCTATGTATGTTTCTGAAGAGGTTGAAAGAGGGCTGGGTAACGTTCCAAGTGCCGGAGGAGAATTTTTTACTGCTGGTACAAAACCACCTTTTAATAATTTAAGAGAATGGACTAAAGCACTGGCCGAAATTCCTCTTGTTGCACAACCCGGAACTATATGGAATTACAGTGTAGGTATGGATGTAATGGGAGCATTGATAGAAGAGCTCTCCGGCATGTCTTTTGGAGAATTTTTGGAGGAAAGAATCTTTAGTCCTTTAGGTATGGAAGATACTGGTTTTACGGTACCAGATAACAAACTAGATAGATTCTCAGCTAATTACGGTCCTTTGCCAGGAAATATGATGTTAATGGACGATCCTGAAAAGTCTGGTTACAGAACACCACCTCAGCTCGAATCAGGCGGAGGAGGTTTGGTAAGTACCGTTGGAGATTATCTTAAATTTGCTCAAATGTTATTGAATAAAGGTGAATATGAAGGAAAAAGGTATTTAGGCAAAAAGACAGTTGAATTCATGACGTCAAATCATATGGGGTCCGAGAGTGCTGATGAAGGCTTAACCAACTTATTTAATATGCTAGGCAGTGGATATAGAGTTAGAGGTATGGGTTTTGGTGTAACGGGCTCAGTAGTTGTAAATCCTGCTTTGTCTGGTCTACCAGTTTCTGAAGGAGTTTATAGTTGGGGAGGTGCAGCAAGCACACATTTTTGGATAGACCATAAAGAAGATCTCATTGGCATTGTTCATACACAATTATTGCCTGATGGAACATATCCCGTAAGGGAGCTTATGCAATTAGCTACATATCAGGCGATAATTGAATAAAAAAAAAGACGCGTAAAGCGTCTTTTTTATCTTTAAACAATTTTTATTTCTCTTCAGAAGAGTCCTCTGAATCAACTGTTTCCTCAGGCGTTGCCTCCTCAGTCGTTTCTTCGACTACTGGTTCTTCAACCGCAACCTCTTCAGCTGCTGATTCTTCGGCAGCTTCTTGAACCGCTGGTTCTTCTTCTGCAGCCATTTCGGCTTCCGTTGTTGATTTAGTTTTATTACCAAAACGTTTTCTGAACTTATCTACCCTACCACCTGTATCAACAAGCTTCTGTTTACCTGTATAGAAGGGGTGTGAGGCAGAAGAGATATCAAGAACACAATAAGGGTAAGTTTTTCCATCTTCCCATTCCTTTGTCTCATCTGTTTTCAGAGTGGAACGTACGATGAAATAGTAGTCCATGCTTTTGTCATGAAATAGAACTTCTCTGTATTCTGGATGGATGTCTTTTTGCATTTGATAATCTTGTATTTAAAAATATGGAGGGGCACTATACCAGACAGACAAAACATGGCAAATGCAAAATTTCAATTAGAATACTTGATACTTTATTTATGAATTCAGATTTAGTAGAAGTTTTAGTTCCGATTCCTTTGATGGAGAGATTCTCCTACTTACCACCTAAGAATAAAGGTTTTCCTCTAAAAAAAGGATCTAGAGTTTTAGTGCCTTTTGGGAAAAGACAGCTAGTTGGAGTTATATGGGGTTTTGGCAAACAGGAAGTATCAGACAAAAGAAAATACAAGCATATCACTGAAGTTTTAGATCAATCTCCTTTATTAGATGCTACTTCACTTAGTCTGGCCGAATGGTCTTCTCGTTATTATCATTATCCTCTCGGAGAGATTATTCAGTATTTTTTTCCACCTTCGCTCAGAAAAGGTAAAGAAGCTAAGTTTAGAGAAAGTAAGTATTTAGAATTAACCTCTAAGGGATCTTTTATATCTGTTGACGGTTTAGCGCGTGCACCAAGCCAACAAAAACTAATAACTCTTTTAAAAGAAAAAAAGGAAATATCTCTTAAATCAACCCAGGCTTTTGGTATAAGTTCCACAGCAATAAATGCGCTATTAGAAAAGGGTTTCATTTCAAGATTTTCCAGAGAATTATCCCCATACAAGAAACTAGAGAATAAAAAATTAAAATCTTCAAAGATACTCAATTCTGAGCAAAATAAAGCCGTTGAGGCTATAAAAAAAGTACAAGGCAAAAATAAAACTTTTTTACTAGATGGCATAACTGGTAGCGGTAAGACTGAAGTCTATCTTCAAGCAATACAGGATATTATCAATCAAGGCAAACAAGCCTTAATCCTGATTCCTGAGATAGGACTTGCTCCTCAAGCAGAGGAGAGGTTTAGAGAATATTTCGGGGATAGAGTGATGTCTTTCCACTCAGCTAAAAATGAACGTGAAAAAGTTGATGCTTGGTTAGGAGCATCCAGAGGCTTAGTTGATATCATCATTGGAACACGCTCTAGTGTATTTTTACCCATGAAAAATTTGGGAATAATTGTTGTAGATGAAGAGCATGATCTGTCATTTAAACAAATGGATAAATTTCGCTATTCTGCTAGAGATATGGCTCTATATAGAGCCAAGTTACAAAAAATACCAGTGGTTTTAGCTTCTGCCACTCCATCTTTGGAAACTCTAAGGAATGCTCATGAAGATAAATACGAAGTATTAAAATTGAATGAGAGGGCTACAGGGGCAAGCTTACCCACTTTTCAAGCAGTTGATTTGAGAGGCAAAGAACTAAGTGAAGGCTTAAGCAAAGAGCTACTAGAGGCAACCCACTCAGAACTAGATAAAGGTAATCAAGTCTTAATTTTTCTTAACAGAAGAGGATATGCTCCATCAATGATATGTAAAGTTTGCGGTTGGATATCAAATTGTTCCAGATGTGATGCGTTAATGACGGTTCATAAAAACCCATTAAGGCTTCATTGCCATCATTGTGAGGCACAGAAATCTTATCCAAAAAAATGCGAGTCTTGTGATTCAGATGATTTTTTAACATATGGTTTTGGTACAGAGAGAATTGAAGAATTTTTACAGAACAATTTTCCAAAAGTTAAAACTCTTAGAATTGATAGCGATTCAACACGAAAAAAGGAAACTTTGAATGAATATTTTGATGAAATTAGACAAGGAAAGCCCATGATTCTTCTTGGAACTCAGCTCCTTGCCAAGGGTCATCATTTCCCAAATGTCACTCTCGTAGGTATTGTTGATGCAGACTCAGGCCTTTTTAGTGCAGATTTCAGAGGAAGCGAGAGAGTTGCACAGCTCATGACACAAGTTTCTGGAAGAGCGGGCAGGGATAAAAAGCAAGGTCGAGTCATTTTGCAATCTTATTGCACTGACCATCCGCAAATCGAAGAGATAATATCTGGCAGTTACGAAAGATTTGCACAAAAACTATTAGAGGAAAGAAAAATATCGAATATCCCACCTTTTTCATTTCAGGCGAAGATTTTTGCTGAATCTCCTAAAAGTTTAGTGAGCAGAGACTTTATCTTAAACTTGCTAAATAGATCGAGGATTGATGAAAAGACAAGAAAGAATGTGCGTCTAGTAGGACCATTGCCTTCCATAATGGAAAAAAAGTCTGGAGTTTATAGATGGGAGTTAAGTATTTTTTCTAAAAGCAGGTCTAACTTGCACAAATTTTTAGATGTTATGCAGTCAAGGCTTTATGATCCGAAATTATCCAAACAAGTTCGATGGTCTATTGATGTAGATCCATTATCTTCATTGTAGATCTAAGCCTGTTAATTGAGAGCTTATTTCCCATAACTGATTAGCTTGTTCAGAACTATTCGCCGCTTTAGAAACTTTTTCTATTTTGCAGTCTACGAAATATTCCCCAGAAACATCTTTTACCTCAGAAGAACTACACAAGTAGATTGAAGTTTCTGCACCTTTATCAGTCTTTCTGGCGAATGGTTTAGCTAAAAACATTAGAAAGTTCCAAACCCCCTTGTTGTTTGAGCCAATTCCAGTGCTTACGAATCCTGGGTGTAGGCAATTAACTGTTACATCAAAATCTGAGAGCTTCTTAGCCAGTGACTTCGTAAAGAGGATATTAGCTAATTTCGATTGTCCATAAACTTGCATAGGCTTGAAAGTTTCTTCTGACTGTAAATCCTCAAAATTCATATCCTTTACAAATTGATGAGCCCCAGAAGCAACATTTATTACTCGCGATTCCTTTGTC
The DNA here is from genome assembly GCA_003212335.1 of SAR86 cluster bacterium AG-447-A08. Taxonomy (GTDB): domain Bacteria; phylum Pseudomonadota; class Gammaproteobacteria; order Magnimaribacterales; family Magnimaribacteraceae; genus Magnimaribacter; species Magnimaribacter mokuoloeensis. Next base: position 20,589 of record QCQA01000010.1, on the reverse strand, counting down.
TCTTTCAGTTTCTCTGCAAGCAATATAGAAAAAGTATAGTAAGCAAGATGATTAACTGAAAAAACCTCTTCGAATCCGTCGACGGTCTCATTTCTCTCTCTATTCATTATTCCTGCATTATTCAAAAGAATATCTAATGGCTTATTCAGAGCTAAGAATTCGTTTGCTGCCTTCTTTACTTCAGCTTGAGAAGACAAATCAGCAATGATCATAGTTGCTTCTCTACCTGAATCATTTTGCAACTCCTGCTTTAAACGATTGCCTTTTTCTTCATTTCTAGCAATAAATATAATCTCTGCTCCCATCTTATTTAATTCTTTCGCCGATTCTTCGCCTATTCCACTTGTGGCTCCTGTAATCAAACAGACTTTATTTGCTAGGTTCTCATTCATATTTATTGCCTTTAATTGAGGTAAGTATTAGATTTAGACTATGAGTCTATACGATAAATATGTTCTCCCCAAATTTCTAAATTGTGCTTGTGGGTCTAAGCCAGTGGCACGACAGAGAGAGAAAGTAGTACCTCTGGCTGAAGGAAAAGTTCTAGAGGTAGGTATCGGATCTGGATTGAATTTACCCTTTTATGATAAATCAAAAATTGATGAACTATGGGGACTAGATCCATCTGAAGAGTTAAGTGAAATGGCTAGGAAAGTTGCAGACAGTGAACAGATGGAAGTTAACTTCATATCATCTGGCGCTGAAGAAATTTCCCTTCCTGATGATCATTTCGATTCAGTATTAGTTACTTACACTATGTGCACTATCCCAGAAGTGATAAGAGCCAATGGAGAAATAAGAAGAGTATTAAAGAATGGTGGCAAGATGATATTTTGTGAGCACGGTGAAGCACCAGATGAAAATATAAGAAAATGGCAAAAGAGAATTAATCCGATTTGGAGAAAATTTGCCGGGGGCTGCAATATCAATAGAAAAATTCCTTCATTAATCGAAGATTCTGGTTTTGATATTATTGAATTAGAAGAAATGTATCTTCCCAGTACACCCAAAATAGCTGGATACAATTACTGGGGATATGCAATAGCAAAATAATGAAATTTAGGTGGATCCTTCTAATTCTATTCTTATTGATTTTAGGTTTTCAGTCTAAAAATATCCTAACTTTTGTGGGTGTTGAGTTAGGGGTCTATTTTGGGTTTAAGGAACTAGACAAAAATTCCAGTGGATTTATCGAGAGAGAAGAATGGTCTGAAGGAATGTTCTCGTTGTTAGACTTCGATAGAGATAATTTAGCCAGTAAGGAAGAGTTTAGAGAATTTATTAAAGAGTTTTCAAAAGAATTTTCCTGGGAAAATGACCTCAATAACAAATATATATTCCCTAGTCAGTTGAAAAAAGGATCTTTTCAAAGTGCCCTAATGAACACATCTATAGGTTATTATATTTATATTCCTGATGCCTATCAGGAGCAACCAGATAAAAGATTCAGGACTGTATATTATCTTCATGGAGGCAGGCCGGGGAATGAAGCCAGAGAAGCTTTTATAGCTCACTATGTTCATGAAGTTTTTAAAAATTCTTCTATAGATCCTGCAATTTACGTATTCGTTAACGGAGGAGAACTCAGTCATTACAATTCTGATGAATTAGATTCATATGGAGAAGATATCTTTATAAAAGAACTAATTCCTCACATAGATAAGGTTTATAGAACTATCGCTAAAAGGCAAGGACGTGGTTTAGAGGGATTTTCTCAAGGCGGACGGGCAGCAACACGTTATATGTTTAAGTACCCTGATCTTTTCAGAACAGTTTCAGCTGGAGGAGGTTCTTACAAAATTGAAAGGCTTATAAAGGAGAGCGAGGGATTTGAGGATGATCCACGAGATGATAAAGAGAATATCTTTTATGTAGGTTTAGGTAATGATGCTTGGTCTTTAGCAGAACAACACAAATCTTCTCAAAATATTACTCCAAGATTAATGTTATGGTCTGGCAAGGAGGATATGAACTACATGAGTATTGAGGAATATCACTCTTTTTTAGAGACATTAAAAATAGAACATGAGTTCTTGTCCATAGAAGATGTTGATCATAATTCTTCGATCTTTTATGAAAAAGCGGGAGCGAGTTTAGTCAAATTTCACCTAGGAGAGTCCGAATATGCTAACTAGATTTTTCTTTACTTTATTTTTGGTCTTTACATCTTGTTTGATGTCTGAAGAAAGAACCATAATGCATGAAGGGGTTGAAAGAGAATTCCTTGTTCACATCCCAGATAATCTTACTGAAGATTCACCGATTGTATTTGTTATTCATGGATTCACGGGATCTGCTAAACAGATCATGGAATATTCTGGCATGAATGCAGTTGCCGATCGAGAGGGATTTATGGTTATTTACCCCCAAGGAACAACAGATAGTGAAGGCAATACTTTCTTTAATGTGGGTTATGAATTTCACAAAGATTCAACAATTGATGACGTATCTTTTATTAGAGATCTTTTTGTATCACTATCAGAAGAATATAGTCTTAAAAGGAAACAAGGTTTTGCAACTGGAATGTCTAACGGAGGAGATATGAGCTATCTACTGGCTTGCACTTCTGCTGATCTATTCAGAGCGGTTGCTCCTGTGGCAGGATCTCTTATGGCAAAGACTAAAGAGATATGTAATACACAATCCATAGTTCCGATTTTTGAAATCCATGGAACCGGGGATCAAATTACATTATTTGATGGAGATATGGAAAATAAAGGAGGTTGGGGAGCCTATTACGACTTGCCATCTACAATAAACTTTTTTGCCGATGCTTATAATTTAGACAAGAGGTCTACAAAGATAATGGCCAAAAAAGGAGAAGGGTCTGAATATGATATTTATCTGCAACGTCACTGGTCGCAAAATTCCGATGATGAAGTATGGATGTATGAAATAGTCGAAGGTAGGCACGTTTGGCCAGGATTTAAAATACGTTGGTGGGAAAACCCTATCTTTTGGTATTACTTTGGGTCCGGTAATGAAGATATTAATGCTTCTGAAGAGATATGGAGATTTTTTAAAAGATATTTATAAATGTATTATTCTTCTTCCCAACTAAACTTAGGCAAAGAATGCACTGCTTCAGAAAGTTTGGTTGCCCACGTATCTGACAGCTTCTTGAAATAGGGAGATTTAAGTTTGTACCTACCTTGATAATCTAGATGCATTTGATCTTTTTTATACACCACAAAGTCTATCGGGGGCCCTACAGTAAGATCACTTCTCATTGTGGAATCTAAAGAAAGCAATGCAACACGAGCAGAGTCTCCAATTGGTGTATCTTCGTTTATCATCCTATCAAGGATAGGTTTTCCATACTTAGTTTCCCCGATTTGGAGGTAAGGCCTTTCTTGAGATACGTATATGAAGTTACCTTCCGGATATATAAGTAATAAATTTGGTTCTTGATTTTTTATTTGACCGCCTAGAATAAAATAAGAACCCATTAAGGATGTTTGATTTTGTACATCAAGAGCTTGATTTGAGCTCTCAGCACTAAGTTTACCGATATAACTTGCGGCCTGTTCAAGATCTTCGCAAAGATTTAGACTCATTTCAGGATCATTTGCCGAAATGTCTTTTTCGAGCTGATGATAAACGGCCTGAGAAGTCGCTAAGTTTCCTGCAGTTAGAAGAACAAATGCTCTATCACCTACATTGAATGTAAACATCTTTGAATAGGTACTTACATTATCTAGCCCAGCGTTCGTCCTAGAGTCAGAGGCAAAAACCAACCCTTCCTTAACTTTTATAGCAAGACAATAAGACATTTTTTTCCTTTTACATGCAATTTACATGCCATTTATAACATAAAAATTATTTTAAACCCTCTTGTAAGCCCTTGTATCCATTTGTTTTTTTTAGATTGTACAAGAATGATCAAAACAGAATAGTACACTTAGCACTTAAATAGTGCAGTATAGACTTAAATAGACGCAAATGAATTGGCATGAATATTGCATCGATATTTGTGTGGCTATTTCTATAAATGACTATCAAACTTCACCTTTTTTTGATGAATATTTAAATTCTGCCAAAAGCTTTCGGCCGCACACAAAAAAAATAGGTAAGTACCTTACATCTTTAAAGAATAAAGACCTTAATGAAATAAATAATGCAACTGAGTCTGCTATCAAGTCTATGGGTATATCTTTTAGGGTTTACTCAGAGGAGTTCATTGAGGGACAGGATAGGTCATGGCCCTTAGACTTTATTCCAAGAATAATCAGAAAAAAGGAATGGGATAAAGTTGAAAAGGGTCTTAAACAAAGAGTCAAGGCTTTGAATTTATTCATTGAAGATTGCTATAACGAACAGAAATTTATGAAAGACTCTGACATGGAAGAGTCTTTGATCTTGGATTCTCCTGCTTTCAAAGAATATTGCATTGGAATGAAGTTGAAGCATAACTCATGGGCTGGTATTTGTGGTTCTGACTTAATTAAAGACAAAGATGGAATTTTTTATGTACTAGAAGATAACCTTAGGGTTCCTTCTGGAGTGAGCTATATGCTTGAAAATAGAACCGTAATGAAAAGGGTATTTCCAGAACTTTTTCAACATTATGGAGTTATGCCTGTCAGTGCTTATCCCGATAGGCTATATGAAATGTTAGTTTCAATGAGTCATACAAGAAGTAAACAACCAGAAATTGTGCTTCTAACTCCCGGCATCTATAACTCAGCCTATTTTGAACATTCTTATTTAGCAAAGCAGATGGGTATCGATATAGTTCAGGGTGAGGACCTTGTAGTTCTAAAAGATAAATGCGTATATAAAAAAACAATTGAGGGCTTGATTAGGGTTGATGTTATTTATAGAAGGATAGACGATGACTTTCTTGATCCATCTGCAGGCAATAAAGACTCTATGCTGGGTGTTGAAGGGTTAATTGACTCCTGGAGAAATAAAAAAGTATCTATCATAAATGCCCCTGGTTGCGGTATAGCTGATGACAAAGCTGTTTACGCTTATGTTCCGGATATGATCAGGTACTTTCTTAAAGAAGAGCCTCTACTCAACAATCTACCAACTTTACTTATGACTAATAAGGAAAATCAATCAATAGTAAGCAAGAAATTCAAAGAGTTTGTGATTAAGCCAGTTGCAGAGTCAGGCGGATATGGAATTGTTATTGGGAAAAGTGCATCAACTGAAGTTAAAGAAAAAACAATTAAGCAAATAAAAAAAGATCCAAGAAATTTTATAGCTCAACCATTAGCACTTTTATCTACTTCACCAACTTATGATAAGGGTTTAGTTGAGCCTAGGCATCTTGACTTGAGGCCTTTCATTCTTTCTGGAGCCAGCACTTACGTAACTGTGGGCGGACTTACCAGGGTTGCGTTAAAAAAAGGATCTACTGTCGTCAATTCCTCTCAAGGTGGAGGAAGTAAGGATACTTGGATTGTTGAAAAGTAGTCATGTTAAGTAGAGACGCAGAACATTTATATTGGTTATCGAGGTATGTCGAAAGGGTCGAGAACACTGCAAGATTAGTAAATGTAAATTCAGAGCTCATGCTAGATTTTCCCGGAGATAAATCTTTAGGTTGGCAATCAATTATAGGTGCTCTCGATAACCTTGATATTTACTCCAGAAGGTACATAACATTTAAAGAGGCAAACGTAATAAATTTCATAGCTTTTGAGCAAGCTAATCCAAGTTCCATTAATAACTGTCTTATAAAAGCAGCTTATAACATAAAGGAAACAAGAGACTATTTACCAGCCTCATCTATTGAACAGATTCACAACCTATTAAATCAGTTCAAGAATATTAAAGATAAGAAAAAGAAACTTTCCTCAGTAGACCTTCATAGATTAACTGAAGGTTCGCAAAGATTTTTTGGAATAATAAATGATAACTTCTCTACTGGTTACCCCTTTGAATTTATTCGTATGGGGAGATTTATGGAAAGAGCTGACATGATTTCTAGAATATTAGATACCCTTTGTTTATCTGCGAGACTTAATCAAACACATGATTTCGAAACTTTAGAATGGGCAAGTATGTTAAGAAATCTTTCAGCGCAAGAGGCATATAGAGAGGAGTCAAAAGGAGAAATTGAAAGAGGTAGTGTTTTAAAATTCCTCATTCAGAACAAGGGCTTTCCAAGATCAATTACCACTTGTTTAGGTCAAATAGAAAACTGTGTTTCATTACTTCCAAATAATAAATTAATGAAAAATGAAATTATAAAAACTTTGAATAAAAGTTTTGTAAAAAATATAGAAAGATATGATGACTCTCAACTCCATAATTTTTTACAGGATCTGCAAATTCGGCTTTGTAATTTAGACCAAAGAATACATAGAAGCTGGTTTTTTTTACACCACTGACCTATAGCTAGTTTGTTAGCGACACTAAAACTTCTCTATCCTTGTTACCTGAAAAGGGTTTTCTTCCATGCATCACCCTATAGTTATCAATCAATAAGATATCACGATCCTGCCATGATCTGAGAAGTGTTAATGATTGAGCTAATTCACTTATTAGCTCAATACAAGATTGTTTTATTTCTTCACCACTGCCAAACCTGACAGGCGCGATTTGATTCTCTGAATTTTTCTTCCATCCCAAAGAAGCTGCAATAACCTGATTAAAAAAGGATTTCTTTCCATTCCCAAGTTCTTTTGTGGCTTTGAGAGTTTTTGTTGTTACAGATAAATTATCATCCTCAATCCAATTCCAAGAATAACCCAGTTTTGATAACTTTGCTTCAGCATCATTTTTTGAACTCACTCCAAGAGTTTTCTGCCAGCTTCTTCCTTGACCTGATATCAATTCATCTCCACTAGACATTATGGAGTTATAAATGACTCCAAATTTTTCAAAACTTTCTACAAGAGTTTTATCCGCCCTTAATAATGCCTCGTACAGTTGATCAGATCGACATAAAGGAGTCTCTCCACCAGCTTCTGAAGCAGATTTACAAAAAAAGAAAATATTCTTTGGATAGGTAGGAGTTTGTGCCATTTCATGGTGAAGGAAAATCTCAACTTCCCTTGGTGCCTCATTGGCAGTAAATACTTTGCTAGTTTTATTGATTCTGACTGCATTAGAGAGAGATTCTTCGTAAGTAAAAGTATCGTAATTGAAAGTCGACACAAATTGATCAAAGTCATCCGCGGTCTCTGTAGGAAGATCCTTGAAAAGGATAGCACCGTGTTCTTCAAGTTTAAGTTCGATGGATTTTTTATTTTCTTTTAGCCAATCGTGAGTTGCAGGGATATCTGTTAAACCCGAGTCATTTTCTAAAATTTGTAAGAAAGTATGATCAGTCATAAATTGGAAAGAAAGTATTAAAGGCGTCTTCACAAAAAATGCCTGGGTCGTTATATCGTTTATCGATATTGAGAGATGACACCTTATCTAAAATTGATTGATCAAGTTCAATCTTTGACGCATCTAGGTTTTCTTTCATTCTCTTTTCATTAGTGCTCTTGACAACAATTGATGTTTCTCTGTTTAGGGCCCAACTGAGGATCAATTGAGCTGGAGAGATATTAAGATCTTTTGCTGTTGCTTTTATAGTTTCATCTCTCAGAAGTGATTCTGTCTCTTCGGCACCACCTATCTCCTCATAGGAAATTGACCCTAAAGGTGAAAAAGCAGTAACTTCTAGGTCATAGTGTTTTGCTAAACGTATAAGTTTTTCTTGTGTAAGGTGAGGATGCGCTTCAATTTGAAGCATGTCAGGCCTGATCTCGCAGTAATTCATAAGATCGTGAAGTAGACCTGAAGAGTAATTACATATACCAAGATATTTCGCTCTTTCTTCTTGCTTGAGTAATTCCATTGCATGCCATGTATCAGAAAGTGGAACCTTAGAAGGAAGCATCTTAGGATCGGCACTATCTGGATCATGAAACCATTCCGGTGGATACCTTGTTTCAAATGGAACAAATTCCAATGATATTGGAAAATGGATCATATACAAATCAACATAATCAAGTTGCAGATCTTCTAATGTTCTATCTAAAGCAGGACTGACATGGTCGGGATGATGATAAGTGTTCCACAATTTAGAAGTTATCCAAAGGTCCTCTCTTTTACATAATCCACGATCCAAAGCAGTCTTGATGCCTTCTCCTACTTCCTTCTCATTTCCATAGTCTGAAGCTGAATCAAAATGCCTATATCCAATTTCTATCGCTTTGCAAACAGTATCTGCACATACATTTTTTGGAACTTTCCAAAGGCCAAAGCCAACTTTTGGCATTTCTTTTATCGATTTAAATTTCATATTATTTGTTTAAAAATTCTTTTAAGTAAATAGGCTCGCCTGTGGTAATTGATTCTTGTGCTGCCAAGCCCAGTATGACTGAATCAAGCCCGCTTTGACTATCTACTAATGGTTTATTTTTTGATTTAATACAATTTATCAACTCTAGATGTTCTATAAAACTTGCACCATGATGGAATCCAGTTTCTTTCACTCTTGGGTCTTGACTCACTTCTACAGTTTTGAAGGAATATTCTTTTCTATTAGTTAATAAAAGTTCTTTTCCTGGTATGTAGGTTTCTAATTTACCTTGATCCCCTGTCAAAACTATTTCTTGCTCATATTTGCCTCCCTCAGCGAACATACATAAATCAAGCATTGCTCTTTGACCTCCTTCATAGTCGATTAGCACAAAAGAATTATCAATTATGTCAGGCTTCTTACCACCGTATTCTTCATCTAAATGATTAACATCTTGGTTACCAGAAGCATATATTTTTGAAGGTTTGCTAGGGACTAATAAATTCATTAGATCGAAAAAATGGCAGCACTTTTCAACCAAAGTTCCTCCAGTATTTACATTAAATCTATTCCAATCATCTACTTTTTCTAGAAATGGAAACCTATGCTCTCTTATTGAAAGCATCTTAATGTTTCCTACTTCAGAGACATGATTTATCAGAGATTGGATAGGAGCCATAAATCTATACTCAAGGCCAATCCATACTAAGCCCTTATGCTTTTTACTCTTTTCAAGTACTTCTAATCCATCTGCTAAGTTAGTACACATGGGCTTTTCAAGTAAAACATGTTTATCTGTATCGAAGATATCTCTCATGACGTCAATATGTGTAAAGTTGGGACTTGCCACTACTACTACATCAATATCCTCACGTTTTAGTAGCTCTTTATAATCGCTATATTGCTGGGGTTTGAATGAGTCCCCACAAGCATTCATGCCCCACTGTCTAGAATTTTCATTAGGATCGGCAATCGCAGCGATATTTACATCTGATATCTTTTTTAGATTGCGTATGTGCTCACAACCCATCATACCGGTTCCTATAATTCCGTAATTTAGCAACATAATGATTCGATTTCTCTAAACTTTTTACTCTTTGCTCTCTATACTGAGAGAGTCCTCAACCATAACAGTAAATAATATATATTTCTTTAAAAAATATTGAGCAAATTAGAAAAATTTGAAGTCGATTGCTTGGTTATAGGGGGAGGTGTGTCCGGTATAGCTATTGCTAGAGAACTTTGTACAAGATATGAAAATGTATTTCTAATAGAAAGAAATAATCAGATAGCTCAGGAGACCTCTAGTCGTAATTCAGAAGTTATACATGCCGGCATGTATTATGAACAGGATTCATTGAAATCTAAGCTCTGTTTAAAAGGTAAAGAACTTCTTTATGATTATTTAAAAGAGAGAAAGATTGAATTTAATCGTTGTGGCAAATACATCTTGTCTTCAGATGATCAAGAGTCAGAAACCTTAAATGATATCTATGAAAACGGACTTGCTTGCGGAGTCAATGACTTAGTATATGACAGCTCTCTTAATGAAAAATACCCTTTCCTTGATTTTAAAGAGGCAATATTCTCTCCATCAACTGGAATCTTTGATAGCCATTCATTTATTCATTCTTTGGGTAGAGATTTTCAAAGCTCAGGTGGAAATATTATTCTAGGTAACGAGACACTTGGCATAAATGAATCAAGTGAAGGCTTTGAAGTACTGGTAGAGGATAAAAAAAACAGAAATCAATTTGTGGTTATTAGCAAAGTCTTGATTAACTCAGCGGGGCTTAACGCAGCGCCTATTGCAAATCTTATAAATGAACAAAATATCTATAAAGAGGAATTTGTAAAGGGTGAGTACTATATCTATCAAGGTAAAGAGAATTTAGAGAATCTTATCTATCCAACTCCAACCGAAAATAGTTTAGGCCTCCACGCAACGATAGATTTAGGAAAGGGCATTAGGTTTGGGCCTTCTGCATATGTAGTTGATGAAATTGACTATAGCCTGTCTTTAGATCAAAAATTGATTTTTTTAGAAGCCGTTCGATCTTATTGGCCTGGAATAAAAGAAGAAGACCTTACTCCTGGTTACTCTGGTATAAGGCCAAAACTTAAAGGAATAAATGACTTTGTAATAGATTCTGGCACAGTAAGTAATAACCAGTTTGTGAATGTCTTAGGTTATGCCTCTCCAGGCTTAACCTCTTCACTGGCATTGGCAATTGAGGTCTCAGAGAGAATTACCTCTTGATTGAATTTTATTTATTTCAATCTATCTCAGTCCAGAGCCTATTTTAATATTAGACCAAACAACTTCATCTTGCTCAGCATCTATGAATTCATATCTAGCGGTATTCTTTTTTACAGTCATCCTTAAATAGCCAGGAGTTTCTATATTGAATTTTCCTAAATCTGTCTCCTGCGGTGAGCCTCCAGGTAAAGCTCCTGTTGCACTTATGAGTTGACGAGTTTTTTTATGATCTCCTTCGTCTGCCAAGACATGATTGTGTCCAGTGATGTATATATCAAAAGTTCCAAATACATAGTTCTCCAAAAAAATTGCTAACTGTGGATTGGCTCTGTCTCTATCACCTGAACTGAAGAGTGGATGATGCGCTACAGCTATGGAGAAATTGCATTGACCTTGCAGTCTTTCTACTTCTTCTTTTAACCATCTGATCTGGCTTCCTCTTTTATAAAAATAATACAACTTATCAAAAATGGTTGTATCTAAAGCAAAGAAACATAATTCTCCAAATTTCTTAGTATAGAAATTACTAGGATGAAAAATTGATGGATAATTTTTTGCAACTTCAAGGTAAACGCTCGGATCACCCTTGTAGTCATGGTTTCCCACAGTTAAATAAAAGGGAATTTCAGTCTCAAGAAATGGCTTAAACGGTTTTAAGAAACTTTCTTGTAGTTCTGGGTCATCCATAGATTGGACGCCAAGCTGTGTAATATCTCCTAGATGCCAAACCAGAGAACAATCAGAATTTGCTAGTGAATTAACTACCATTGCTTGTGTAGGGTTAACTTCGCCAGCATCACCTACAAAACAATATATGGATGATTCGTCAGAAACTATGGGCCTAACGGTGATTATTAAAAGGAGAAATACAAGTGCTTTTACATATTTCGTTTTCATGAAATTGATAATTCTCTTTTGTTATTTTGATCCACATTCTTGTAAGAAATTTGAACATGAAAGTCAGGTGAGGGAAGGGTGGCTTTCCCATTTTTAGGCCATTCGAAGATCGAAACAGATTTTAATTCACTTAAGTATTCATCTATGCCAATTTCTTCTAGCTCTATCGCTTCAGAAATTCTATATAAGTCAAAGTGAAAGACTCTAAAACTTTTAGTCTCATGTATCTCTACAAGATTATATGTAGGACTTTTGACCAATTCGTCATAATTAAAACCTTTCAGAATCCCTTTGGTAAAGGTTGTTTTTCCAGCTCCAAGCTCACCTTCCAAGAATATGATAATTGATCTATCAGATTGAATATCCAATATATCTTTGGCCAGCTCTTCTCCAGCCGCCATAGTCTCATTCTCATTCGAGGTGACTATAACTTTAGTCATATTTTAGTAAGTACCTTAGTTGTTCTATCACATCACTGGATGTAAGTCCTGCTTCACCAAGCTCTAACGAGGACTGATCGGCGGCCTTAGCATGCAAATCTACTCCTGCTTCAGCTGCCTCTGTTATTGTTAAGCCTTGAGCTAATAAGCCTGCAATGACTCCAGTCAAAACATCACCCATTCCACCACTGGCCATTCCTGGGTTACCAGAGTCGCATATTCCCCATTTTTGCTTTCCACCACTTTTGTGACAAATAATTGTTCCAGAACCCTTCAATACAACAGTGGCATTAAACTTACTCTGAATTTTTGCAGCTGCACTAAATCTATCTGATTCGATAACACCTACACTAGTATTCAGCAATCTAGCAGCTTCACCTGGATGAGGAGTGAGTATAAGTTTTTTTGGTAAATTACTTGAGAGTTTCAGTTTAGCAAGAAGATTGAGGGCATCAGCATCCATAATTACTGAAACATCTCTTTTTTCGGCCTCCCAAAAAACTCGCTGTATCATTTGCTCAGACCAAGCGGATTGGCCTAACCCTGGACCTATTGCAATAACATTTGGTTTCGTTAAAAACTCCTCCAAATCTTGACCTGAATTAACTCCTTTAGCCATTACCTCAGGGCAAGATACTAAGCTTGCTGTGACATGCTCTGGTCTAGTAACTAAACTAGTCAGACCTGCTCCAGAGTGTACTGCAGCCTTTGAAGCCAGCAATCCTGCTCCTCCCATTCCTCTGTCACCTCCTATGACAAGGACGTGTCCAAAATCTCCTTTGTGAGCATCTTGCTCTCGATAAACAACCTCGCTAATCGCTTCTTCGTAATCAACAATACAACTCGATGAGGCGACCTTAGAAAATATCCTTTTTGGAATTTCTAAATCAGAATAAATCACTTCGCCAGAGACTTTCTTGCCGGTGGAAGTGAAACAACCTCTTTTTTGTGCTACAAAAGTGGCAGTTATATCTGCGTAAACGCAAATATCATTAATACCTCCTGTATCTGGATTAACGCCAGATGGTATATCTAGAGATACAACTGGTGACTTCAAACCCAGCTTATTTAAAGCCAATATAGAATCTTTTATATTTTTCCTTAAGTTACCTTTAAGACCTGTTCCAATTAACGCATCTACTATCACTGCTTTATCGGAGACTTTTAATTTTGCTACAGACTTTGTAGTAATAGTTTTTACTTTTGAGTCTTGCATCTCTTTGAATGCCTTATTAGATACCCCTTTAAGATCCTTAGCGGCATTACTCATGACCACAGTCACATCCAGACCAAATTCCTTAGCATAACTTCCCAAAAGAAAACCATCTCCAGAGTTTTTTCCTTTAGAGCAGAAAATAATTAATTCCTCAACTGGACTAAACTCTCTTAGGATTACATCTAACGAAAATTCTGCAGCCATTTGCATAAGAGAATATCCAGAGATTTCCTTTTCTTTGATAGCAAGGTTATCTATTCTTCTTGTTTCATTGGCGGTATATAGTTTCATTTCAAGATATGAGTTTATGTATGAAAATTATATCTCTAGGATAGACTCTCTACTAATTTAAAAATGAATTATTTAGATATAAAAAATATTGAACATGATTTAGCAGGTCAAATTAAGACTTGGGCCAAAGAGTTTGGTTTTAGTTCTGTAGGTATAACAGATATCAATCTTTCTGAAGATCAGAGATATTTAGATAAATGGCTAGAGAATGGCTATCAAGGCGAAATGAAATATCTACAGAGGAATAATTCTAAGAGAGAATTCCCTGACCAATTACATCAAGGCACTAAGAGAATTATATCTGTAACGATGAATTACCTTCCTGAAAACTATAATGGAAAAGAACTTTTGGAGAAGACAGACAGAGCATTTGTTTCTGGTTATGCAAGGGGACGAGATTATCATAAGTTGATGCGATCAAGGTTGAAGCAATTTGCAAAAAAAATTCAAGATCACTCTCCTAATTCCAATAGAGTATTCGTAGACAGCGCACCCGTGTTAGAGAAGGCAATTGCTCAAAAGGCGGGTCTTGGCTGGATTGGAAAGAATACACTGTTGTTAAATAAGAGTTCTGGATCTTATTTTTTTCTCGGTGAAATCTATACTGATCTAGACTTGCCTATAGATAGTCCAAATTCCAAAAGCCACTGCGGTACTTGTACTTCATGTATAGATATATGCCCTACAGACGCATTTGTAGGACCTAACGAATTAGATGCTAGGAAATGTATTTCCTACCTAACTATTGAGTATAAAGGCTCTATACCAGAAGAGCTCAGAAGAATGATTGGAAATAGAATATTCGGTTGCGATGACTGCCAAATTTTCTGTCCTTGGAATAAATTTACTCAATATACCGACGAAAAAGAATTTCTGCCTAGACACAAACTAGATGACATAGATCTTTGTGAATTATTCAAGTGGACTGAAAAAGAGTTTCTAAAAAAGACAGAAGGATCTCCTATCAGAAGGGCTGGTTATGAGTGTTGGTTACGAAATATAGCTATAGCATTAGGTAATGCAAATTTCTCAGAAGTCATAATTAAAAATTTGAATACTAGAAAAGACTTTCCTTCAGCGATAGTGAAAGAGCATGTAAACTGGGCGATAAAAGAACAAGAAAGGAAATCTTATGAGTGAAATTGAAATAAAGCTAGAACCACAAGATGAATACAATCATGAGCCTGATGAAGCCTCTAATTATAACGAAAGTATGTACTTCAATGTCTTTGATCACAATAAACAGATGGGCGGTTGGTTTAGATTGGGTAATAGACCAAATGAAGGATATGCTGAGATGACATGCTGCATCTATCTTCCTGATGGAAGAATAGGTTTTATGTTTGGAAGGCCCGAAATATCAACAAATGATGTTTTTGATGCAGGCGGAATGAAATTCGAAGTCATAGAGCCCTTTAAGTCTTTGAGGGTTCAATATAAAGGGAAGATATTGTTATTGGAAAATCCTAAAGACATGTTGAATCCTAGTAAGGCTTTTAAAGAAAACCCAAGAGTTGAATGTGAAGCAGATATAAATATAAGTGGCATTTCTCCTATGTTCGGAGGTCAGGCAGTAAGAACAGACGGGAAGCCCTTAGAGAGAGACCCAGAAAAGAGTTTTTCTAAAGCTCATTACGAACAACATACGGCGGGTAAAGGAACTATTAAGATCGATGGTGAAGAATGGTCTGTTGATGGACTTGGTCTAAGAGACAAAAGCTGGGGTCCAAGATACTGGCAGGCTATTGAGTGGTATAGATGGCTAACAATTAACATTAATGACGAAATAGGATTTATGTTTAGCATTGTGCATCAAAGTGAAGATTCTGAAAGGCGAGGGGGTATCGTACTCAAAGATGGAAAGTACGAAACCGTTAAGGATTGCAAGATTGAAACTCAATATGATGATGATCACTTCCAGAAAACTTTTATAGCATGGGCCAAAACAGATGAAGATGAATACGAAGTAAAAGGAAGGGTCCTATCTTTAATTCCTTTGAGAAACAGGAGAAATACACCTGAAGGTGAAAGCTTAGTTACAAGGATAACGGAAGGGATGACAGAGTATACCTACAAGGGGATTGTGGGATATGGAATGTCAGAATATTTAGATCAGGTTATAGATGGGAAGCCTATTGGACCATGAAAATAAGTGTAGTTGATCAATCTCCAATCTTCTCCAATTCAAATGCTGATGAGGCTATAAAAGAGACAAGAGATCTCGCAAAATATAGCGATTCATTAGGCTTAAATCGCTTTTGGTTGGCAGAACACCATGGATCAACATCCTTTGCCGGCTGCTCACCGGAGATTCTTATTCCGAGTCTCGCAGCTCAGACTGAATCCATTAGAGTGGGATCAGGTGGAGTGATGCTAATGCACTACAGCCCTTACAAAGTGGCCGAAAATTTCAGATTATTGGAATCTTTATTTCCAAACAGGATTGATCTCGGTCTTGGTAGAGCTCCTGGAAGTGATGCTTATCAAGCTGGAGCTTTGGCTTATGGATCAAAAACTACTGGACCAGAATTTTTTGCGACTAAAATGAATGATTTGAAATCTTTTCTCGAAGGCAGTGTTTCTTCTACAGAATCTTTTGAGTCTGTAAACGTTACGCCTGGCTTAGGCGAGTTGCCCGAGGTCTGGTTACTAGTGTCTTCAAGGCAAGGAGCTGAATACGCTGCGCACTTTGGCTTGCCAATGTCTTTAGCTTATTTTATTGATCCGTCCTGTATTGATCTAGCTGAAGTGTATAGAGACAATTTTCAACCATCAATATTTTCAGATGAACCAAAAATCAGTGTTGGCGTGTTCTCAATTTGTGCTGATACAGACAAAGAGGCGGAAGAGCTCTCTTTAAGTGCTGCGGCATGGAGACAGAATTCTCAAAAGGGTATATTTGGTGCATTTCCTACATTGGCCGAAGCCAAGTCTTCTATAAACGGCGACCTTGTTGGCACAAACGACAATCGGACTTTTGTAGGATCTCCTCAGACGGTAAGGCAGAAACTTCAACCATTACTGGATCGAGTCAATCCAGAAGAACTGAAAATTATTACAATCTGCGAACCTTTTTCCTCCAGAGTCAGATCTTATGATTTAATCAACCAATCTTTCTCAATCAATTAATCTAAATTAAATGGAATTAATTAGATCTCGACTTCTTAGTGAAGGCAGTTTTTGGCATATCAGCAGTCTGAGCGCTGTTTATTTATCTCAAGGTCTGTCTGGAGGAACTCTTTTTGCATTAACCACTTTCCTTGTATCTACTGGCAGTTCTGTCAGTGATATCTCTTTATTACTTTCAATAACAATGATTCCTTGGACCCTGAAAGTTTTTATGGGTCCTATCATTGATACTTTTACTATCAATAGGTTCGGAAGAAGAAGGTTTTGGGTTTTGATCAGCCAATTAATGATGATCTTAGCTCTTTTCCCTTTGGTCTTTATAGATGTTAATGCGGTTAATTTAGTTTTAATCGCTCTGTTAACAGCTCATAACACCTTTGTTGCCATATCAGATATTGCTATTGATGCCTTAGCCGCAGATAGTTTGCGAGAAGATCAACTAGCTAAAGCAAATGGTTTCATGTGGGGGAGTAAGACTCTTGGCAGAGGTGCCGGAATGGCCACTGCAACTTATATCTTCTATGGTTATGGGGTTAATGAAGGATTTGCCTTATTGATCTTAACAATGTCGTTTGTTCTTATCCTTCCTATTTTTTCTAAAGAACTAGACTATAAAGCAGGGTTTGAAACTAAGCTTTACAAGAATCGCCTTACTTTATATGAATTATTTTCTGGTATCCGGGAGAGTCTTTTCAATAAAAGTGCTCTTGCTGCAATGATTTTCATGCTTTTTGCGAATATTGGATATGGTATTTTTGACGTTATTTATAATGCGTTTTACATCAGCGAGCTTGGATGGACTGGAGAAGAAATTGGTTCTATGAGACCTTACGGAATGTGGTTAGGAGGACTCATTGGTCTTTCTGCAGGCTTACTGACTCTTTACTTTAAAAAACGTTTTTTACTTCTTCTTTTTGTAACAGGTCAAGCTGTTGTTTATTTAGCTGCCAGCTCTTTTACTCCCGATACATCTAGTTTTTTCACTTCTGCCGTGTTGATTGGAGTTGACGCTGTAGATGCTGGATGGTCAGTGCTTATATTCTCAGTATTGATGGCGCTTTGCGTAACTCAAACCAGCGCAACAAATTTTGGAATTTTTATGGGATTTGGCAATATCTCAATGCTAATTGGTAATAATATTGCTCCCTCAGTCTTAGGAACAGGAGATTATGCTTTCGCCTTTACCTTTGCAGCCATTACATTGATTCCTTGTTGGGTAACAGGTTATTACCTTACGAGAGACTAATTAAGTTTTCTCTTATCAAACCTTACAAGCAATTGAGGAAATAAAAAGAAGTCTATAAATAGGGCAGTCACGAATGCAATTGAGGAGAATCTGGCAAAATCTCCCAAAGGTTTAAAGCTTACTAAAGTTAATGCAAGAAATCCTATACTTAGAACTACGGTCATTATAATTAAGGGAAATCCCACTGCTTCAAATGAGTAGATAATTGACTCTTCTGGACTCTTTTGAAGTTCAGTTCTAGCTAGATCATATTTACTCAATAAATGTACTGTGAAATCTACAATTATGCCTAATGTTGATCCCATTCCTACAGCAACCATGAACCCTACATTTCCGTTCACTAGTGCCCAAATTCCAAAAGCTGTCCCTATAGGAAGTATATTCGGAAATGAAGAAATAATTCCAAAAACAAATGATCTATAGAACAAACCCAATATGAACGTGATTAATATCAAGCCTAGCAACACTCCAATAAGGAGGTTACTAACAATGACTTCATTTATAAAAGTAAAAACGACTCTAAATCCAGCTGGCGGGGAAATTGTATCCAGTAGATTATTTTTTATGAGATAGTCGTCAACTTTCTCACTGAAACTCAGATATTCTTTTGAGCTCATGTCTTTCAGTGAGCTGGCTATTTTGATTGTGCCTCTGTCTTGGCTTATTGAGCTATTAAGATCAAGGCCCAGTGGTAAAGACATCTCATAGAAGAATAAATATTGTGAGGCCAAATCTTCATTTTCTGGAATAATTTTCCAACTATCATCATCTCCATGCATACTGCGATTTAAGGTTTTCATGGTTGTTGCAAGAGAAGTAACATGGTTAACCTCATCAAGTCCTTCCAGCCATTCTGTAAATTCATCAATTTGATTCAGAAACATGGGGCTGGATACATTGCCAGTTGGTGATGTTGCCTTGAAGCTGACCGGAAACGTAACCCCCATTCTTTCATCTAGCCATATTGTGTCAGGCGCAAAAGAAGTAAATCTGTCACTGTACATTTGCGTGGGGTTTTCATCCAAACTGTTCAGAGGAATCAGGCAAATTAAGATAAGAGAGATGGCGGGGACTATCCAGATTAACTTTTTGCCATTTTTTAAGCTGAATTTTGCAATTTTATTTGCTATAGCAGTTTGTCCTGAGATCGTCTTAGGTGGAGAGATATCGAAGTAAGAGGTGAGAGGAGCTATAAGGAATATTGTAAAAATAAACGCGAGCCCAACTCCTATTGCTATGCCATTACCTAAATTTCTCAACGGCTCTATTTCTAAAACATTGAAAGATAAGAAACCTATGCAGGTAGTTATGGTTGTTAGAAATAAAGGTTGAAGGTTTAGTTCAAGACTTCTTATCATGGCATTACGACTATTTACTTTTTTTGCTCTTTCTTGAAAGTAGATAGTAAATAAGTGAACGCAATCTGCTAGAGCCAGAGTAATAACTAAGATAGGATAAGTAATAATCATTTGATTAAGTGAATTGCCTATCCAACCTATTGATCCAAAGTTTGCCACTACAGAACAAATAACAACACCTAAAGTCGCGAAGACTGCATATGTACTCCTTAGCAAGAAAAATACTGATAAAAAAATTAAAATAATCATCAATGGCAAAATGTAGGGCATTTCTGTCTGAACGAGTCTTGGGCTGATGTATTCTTGGTAGGGATTACCAAGCAGTCTTATATCTAATTCTTGGTATTTAGGTAATTCTAGTTCCAAGAAATTTAAAATATGTTCGATTGTTTCAGTTAATCTCGCTGCCTGGTCCTCACCTGGAGGATCAATGACAATGCTGATTACGGTGGTTTCTTTATCTTTGGATATTATTGATCCAAAGATTGCATCTTGGGTTTCTACGATTTTGCTTCTTTCTTCTATGTAGCCATCTGATAGGCTTAGAGCATTCTCTATGAAGGGTTCCACAAGCAGATCATCTGCCTCAGATCGAACATATGAAAAATTAGTAAGGCTATCAACCCTAACTGAATGAGGAATTGTCCAAGATAGTTCTGTGAGCCTCTCTATAAGGTCAAGCGTCCTCTTTTTAAAGATAGATGTTCCTCTTCCATCTATTGCAATAATTATGTTATCGGTAGGAATAAAAGTTTCATCAATTTCGTTATTTAGCTGCGTAGCAGGATGGTTCTCAGGAAAAAATGATTCTAGGTCGGGATCAAATGTTAAATATTGAGATCCAATCCCAAGAAATAGCATAAAGAAAAGGCTGCCAACTATACTCAACAGTCTATTTTTTATAATTGCGTTAGCTAGATATTTTTTATTAAAGAATTGCATGTTTATAGATAATAAGTAAATTCAATTTTGAAGAAATCATCCTCCCTGAAAGCTTCGAATAATTTAGGCTCATTGTTATCCTCATCTGTATCTTCAAAATAAACACCCTCTAGAGCGATCAAACAACACTCGCCAACTCTTCTTGAAGATTCCAAAAGAAATCCCAGCTCTTTGCTAACATCATTCCAGATGAAACCAGATAGGATTTGAGTATCAAGCTCGTCATTAAAACTTAGTCTGGTCCCAAGCACAGTTGGAGAACTCTTTAATCGATCATCATGATTCCCCTCAAATATCCAACCTAGATCAATTCTGCTATCAAAAATACCTACCTGAGTATATTCAAAACCATAAGTTGCGGCTGAAAATCTGTCGCCTTGCCCAGCTCTTGAAATTGCTTCTACTTTTATTGCTAAACTTCCTATTAAATAAAGAAGTTCTACACCAAACTGATCAATTGTCTCGTAATAAGGAATCAGGGGTTTGTCTATACTTCCACTTGGAATCAATCTTGGTTCTCTGGTGGTTCCAGAAAAGTAAGATATAGCTATGTCTAGCT
>QCQA01000009.1 GCA_003212335.1 SAR86 cluster bacterium AG-447-A08 | reverse complement strand
CCGGTATCAAGGTTATTGATTTGATTTGCCCATTTGCAAAAGGCGGAAAGGTTGGTCTATTTGGTGGTGCCGGAGTCGGTAAGACAGTAAACATCCAAGAGCTTATAAGAAATATTGCTTATGAGCATAGTGGCTATTCAGTGTTTGCTGGAGTGGGCGAAAGAACTCGTGAAGGTAACGATATGTATCACGAAATGATTGAAGGAGGAGTGCTAGACAAAGTGGCACTTGTCTATGGTCAGATGAATGAGCCTCCTGGAAACAGATTAAGAGTTGCCCTGTCGGGATTAACAATGGCTGAAAACTTTAGAGATGAAGGGAGAGATGTTCTTTTGTTCGTAGATAATATCTATCGTTACACTCTTGCAGGAACTGAGTGTTCTGCCCTTCTGGGTCGTATGCCGTCTGCAGTCGGATATCAACCAACTCTTGCTGAAGAGATGGGTGTTTTACAAGAAAGAATCGCCTCTACAAAAACAGGATCTATCACTTCTGTACAGGCTGTATATGTACCAGCAGATGACTTAACTGACCCTTCTCCTGCCACGACATTTGCCCACTTAGATGCTAACGTTGTTCTTTCAAGACAAATAGCTTCATTGGGCATTTATCCCGCAGTTGATCCTTTAGACTCTAACAGCAGACAGCTTGAGCCCGCAATCGTTGGCCAAGAACACTACGACGTAGCTAATGCCGTCAAACAGCAACTAAACCGCTATAAGGAACTGAAAGATATCATTGCCATTCTGGGAATGGATGAGCTCTCGGAAGAAGATAAGCTGGTTGTTGCAAGAGCAAGAAAGATTGAAAGATTCCTGTCTCAGCCTTTCTTCGTAGCAGAAGTATTTACAAATGCGCCAGGTAAATATGTGCCACTAAGCGAAACTATCAGAGGCTTTAAGGGTATTGTGAACGGAGAGTATGACGATATCCCAGAGCAGGCTTTTTATATGGCTGGGAACATTGACGAAGTAATTGAAAAGGCCAAAACAGAGGCAGCGTAATTTATGTCTACAATACAGTGCAACATTGTAAGTCCAGAAGGAGAGCTTTTTTCTGGACCCGTTGAGCTGTTGAGTGCTGAAGGAGGTGCAGGAGAAATTGCTATTACTCCAAGACACGCACCTCTCCTTACTAATCTTAAGCCCGGACCCGTCAAATTAGTTCTTGAGGGCGGAGAAGAAGAGATTTTCTTTGCATCAGGAGGTTTTCTTGAGGTGCAGCCTGGTGAGATCACATTGCTTACTGATGTAGCTGAACGAGCTGATGACATTGACTCTGCTGCGGCAGAGAGGGCCAAAGAATTAGCAGAACGAGAACTAGAAGATCAGAAATCAGAAATGGACTATTCTCTGGCAACAGCACAACTTGCTGAAGCCGCGGCAAGACTAAAGGCCTTGCAGAAACTACGTAAGAAGTAGTTAAATAAGAAAAACCACTTGGGGCGAATGCGCCATTGTTCCAATGAATATAGATTTTATAATTTTAGCTGCCGGAAAGGGCACAAGGATGGGAGGCAACTCCCCTAAAGTTCTCGCCAACTTGGCGGGTAAACCCATGATCCAACATCTTATCGATACTGTCGAAACTTTTCATAAAGCTAAAACCTCAGTCATTGTTGGTCATAAAGGCAAAGAAGTTGAAAGCAGCATCTCCTCAAGAAAAAAAATAAATTATGTAATACAAAAAAATCAACTAGGCACTGCCCACGCAGTAAAACAAGCAACCACCTTGCTCAGGAAAAACTCTGTAAGCGTAGTCCTCTATGGCGACGCTCCCTTGGTAACAAGAAAAACACTCAATAAGCTAGTTAACTCTGCTACCAGTGGAAGGTTGGCGATTCTTACTTACCGGAAAGAAGACCCTTCAGGCTATGGCAGAATAGTAAGAGGTCCTAAACAGAACATTGTAAAAATTGTTGAACACAAGGATGCTGTAAGCAAAGAACGAAAAATTAAAGAAGTTAACTCTGGAATTTTGGCCGTTAAAACAACCATCCTTCAAAAGCTTCTACCCTTAATTAAAAATAATAATGCAGCCAAGGAGTATTACCTCACTGATCTTATTGAAATTGCAAACAAACACTCTATAGCTGTTAGAGCCACTTTATGCGAAGAGCACGAGGTAGGGGGAGCAAACAGTAGACAAGAACTACATGATTTAGAAAGGTCCTATCAAAAAAGGCTGGCTGAAAGCCTACTAGCCAAAGATGTTTTGGTGGCAGATACTTCAAGAATGGATATAAGGGGTAGCACCCAAATTGGAAAAGGATCTTTTATCGATATCAATAATGTTTTTGAAGGACAGAATAAGATTGGAAAAAATGTTCACATAGGTCCAAATTGCCACATCATCAATTCAACGATAAAGGATAATACAGTTGTCTACTCTAATACTGTCATAGAAGGTTGTGAGGTTGGGGCTAACTGTAAGCTTGGACCATTCAGCCGGATTAGAGGAGGGTCAGAGTTAACAGATGGATCAGAGCTCGGAAATTTTGTAGAAGCAAATAGGAGCAAAATTGGTAAAGGCTCAAAAGCGAAACACCTTACATATCTTGGTGACGCCAGACTTGGACAAAAAGTAAATGTGGGTGCAGGCACAATCACTTGCAATTATGATGGAAAAAATAAACACAAAACTATCATTGAAGATGGAACTTTTATAGGTTCGAACAGCTCGTTAGTCGCACCCCTTACTCTTGGGGAAGGGTCTTACACTGGAGCGGGTTCTGTAATAACCAAAAATGTTCCAAAGGGAAAACTGGCTGTTGGCAGAGGAAAACAAGTAAACTTAAACAAAAAGAAATAATCGATGTGTGGAATTATAGGCGTAGCCTCAACTAAACCTTCAGTAGATAAGCTGCTCATAGGTCTCTTGCGTCAGGAGTATAGGGGCTATGATTCAGCCGGATTGGCTATATTTGATGAAGCAGGCCAGATAAAGATTTTTAAGAGCATTGGAAAAGTTGCTGAACTTCAAAACTCAATTGATCAAAATCCAGTCAATGGAAATGTGGGCATAGCTCACACAAGGTGGGCCACTCATGGTCTTCCCACAGAAAATAATGCTCACCCACATCACTCCAATAATAATATTTTTGTCATCCACAATGGTATTATCGAAAATCATCAAGAAATCAGGACAACATTAAAGGCTTTGGGCTATGTGTTTGAGTCGGAAACTGACACTGAAGTCATAGCGCATTTAATCCATGCAAAAATGTCTCAAGAAGATGCCCCTTTGGTTGAGGCCCTTCAGCTTGCTGTGAAAGATTTGAGGGGCGCTTATGCAATAGGCGCTGTTTGTGAAACTGAACCTGGAATCATAGCAGCAGCTCGCAAAGGAAGTCCGTTAGTAGTGGGAATCGGTCATGGAGAAAACTTTATTGCTTCAGACCAATTAGCGCTTGTAGATTTTGCTGAGAATTTTGTTTTTTTGGAAGAGGGCGATTTAGCGGAAATAACTTCATCAGGAACCAAATTTTGGAACCTAAACGATGAGGAAGTTGAAAGGCCAGTGGTGGTTTCTAAGTCTCTAGGCGAAACTGTCGATAAAGGAGAATACAGACACTTCATGCTCAAAGAAATTAATGAGCAGCCTGAAAAAATAAAGGGTCTTCTAGAGGGCCAGTTAACTGATACAGGTGTTCAAGAAGAGATTTTTGGTCCAACTGCTCCTGAAATTTTCAAAGAAGTAAATGCGGTACAAATCGTTGCATGCGGCACAAGCTTTCATGCCGGCACGGTGGCTAAATATTGGCTGGAGGGTCTCGCAGGGCTTCCTTGTAGTGTAGAAGTTGCAAGTGAATTTCGGTACAGAAACAAAGTAGTGGCACCCAATACATTGTTTGTAACTATCTCTCAGTCCGGCGAAACAGCCGACACGCTAGCTTGCCTTAGCACCGCTAAGGATTCTGGATATCTTGCTTGTCTCGGAATATGCAATGTCCCCTCGAGCTCTTTAGCAAGAGAGTCTGATCTGGTTTTTTTAACAAAAGCTGGTCCTGAGATAGGTGTTGCTTCTACAAAAGCATTTACTACTCAATTGGTCGGGCTGTTAATGCTAACTTTAATTCTTGGACGATATCACGGGCTGTCTTCGGTTGCAGAAAATGCAATTAATAACTCCTTGAGGGCGTTACCCGAATCATTAGATGCAGTAATGGAACTTGAAGACCAGATTATTGAAATGGCAGAAGATTTTGACCAAAAGGAACATGCGCTTTTCTTGGGCAGAGGGATACATTATCCGGTCGCCATGGAAGGAGCATTGAAATTAAAAGAAATTTCTTACATTCATGCTGAAGCCTATCCTGCTGGTGAATTAAAGCACGGCCCTCTTGCGTTGGTCGATTCAGAAATGCCTGTAGTAGCCGTAGCTCCGAATGATGATTTGCTAGCAAAACTTCAATCTAACTTAGAAGAAGTTCGCGCAAGAGGAGGCAAACTTTATGTTTTTGGTCATTCCGATGCCCATCACGATGATGAATCTATCACGCGCTTCATAGAACTTCCTGAAGTGCCCGAGCTGATTGCACCTCTTATTTACTCAATACCTTTGCAGCTACTTGCTTATCATGTGGCTATTCTTAAAGGGACTGACATAGATCAGCCAAGAAACTTGGCTAAATCTGTAACGGTCGAGTAGAACAAAACAGAGAATAATAAATTTAATATGAAAAAATTCTACCTTTATAGATTTACCATGGAAACTCCAATGCGAAACACGCCTAAAGCAAGTCCAAACTACTATCTAGTGTCTAATCAAGATTTACGGTTTGGTATCACAGAAGATTGGGAGAGAAGAAAAGACGATTTTAAAAGAATTTATGGACCTCACGCAGTCGTCTATAGAGAGTGGGATACTGAAATGGATATAGATGAAATGAGGGAAGTGAAAAAAACAGTAATACAAGAGTTAAAAGAAAGTTTTGTTCTCAAGGGAGAAACTATCGAAAACGGTTTATCCCAAATAGATAAAATAACAACAATAGTTAATAAATATATTTAATAGGCAGAAAATGCAAAAAAATCAAATCACTGTTTCATTCAAGTCGGTTACGGTAGAGTAGTTTGCAACATTAAATAAGCAGGGGTTGGAATGGTTATAAACAACCAAGTTTTCATTAGAAGGTTTGTTATTTTTACATTTTGTGTGACTGCAATTCATTTCATCTTAGAAAGTCTATATACAATACAATTTGGACAGTCATTTTTAGGACTCCTGCCTGACTTAATTGCTGACGCACTTTTAGTAACAGGTGGCGTACTAGTTTTAAAAAATTCAAAAGCGATAGGCATTTTGTGCGGGGCATGGGGGTTTACTTTTTGTTTGCATTATCGATCTTGGGCATGGAGATTTGAGTCAGTGCAAGAAGGTTCTGCAACAACAGTTGATGAAATAACAATGATTGTTTTGGCATCCACTATGTTTATCTCAATACTCTGCTTTATTCTGACTCTATTAATGTGTTTGCCAAAAAGAAATTAGGAGAGAAATTATGAAAAACAGGCTGTGCATTTTTATGATGTTTGGCATTGCTTTAACTTCTCACATCTATGCAAATGAATTTAAAGTTGGGTTTGCTGAGCTTCCAATTACCCCCGAACTAATTGATGAATGGGAAGATGTAAACAATGATGCTCAATTTGATCCAGATACTGATAAGTGGACTGACGTAAACGGTAATAATCAATTTGATGCCGTGTGGATGGCGGGTTTTCAAAACAAACGAGCTGCTCAAAAAGTTAAAGATGACCTCATGGTGGTAACTGCGGTTATTGACGATGGCCATACTCGGATAGGAATTATTAGCGCTGATACTATTGGGCTGATGCGAAAATTTGTACTTAGTGTCCGTGAAGATGTTCCTGCAGAGTGGGGTCTTGATTATATCATGGTGCATGCAACGCATAATCACGAGGGTCCAGATACTCAAGGTCTTTGGGGTCCAGGTTTTTTAAAAAGCGGCGTTGATGAAGCTTATATGGAGCGGCTTAAAAGAGATTTCATAAGCACATTAAAAATGGCTATAGATAACCTGGAGCCTGCAGAAATGAGTTTGGCTTTAATTCCGACCAACCCCCTTACGCCTATCAAAGACAAACGAAAACCTATCGTGATAGACGATGACATAAGAGCAATTTTATTTAACCGCCCTGATGGCTCAATTATAGGCTCGTTAATTAACTTTGGAATTCATGTCGAACTCGCATGGGATAAAAATCTAGAATTAACTGCTGATGTTGCAGGCTACTTAAGAAGAGGCATCAGTGAAGGCATTTATTATAACGATCAACTTATCAGAGCTGGCCTTGGCGGAACCACGTTGTGGCTTACAGGAAACATTGGAGGCTTGATGACATCCGGACCAACCGATCCAATTTATGATCCTGTTTTAAAAAAAATGCTTACTAAGCCTAGTCATGAAAAAGCGCGTGCATATGGATATAGCTTAGCAAGCAGTGTCATAGAGACTTTTCATGCAGGTGATTTTAAGCAGTCTCCAAAGCCATCCATAACTGTCCACTCGGCTGAAATAGAATTAGCTATAGAAAATTTCATGCTCTCATTAGGCACTTTGCTAGGCGTGATTGATACCGATCCTATATTTAGTCTGACGCCACCATTTATACGCTATCTGAGTGAAGTGGCATTCATACAATTAGGAGATGCATCTATTACCGGTGTTCCTGGAGAACTTTATCCAGAAATTGCTGTTGGAGGCATAGAAAATCCTACGGGCGCAGATTACATTATAGATCCACAAGAAGTTCCTCATTTGCGAAGTCAATTTCCAGACAAACTTAATATGATGGTGAATTTAGCCAATGATTCTATTGGATACATCATTCCAAAAAGTGAATGGGATGAAGACGCCCCTTGGATATACGGAGAGAAAGAAGAAACTTATGGCGAGGTGGTGTCTTTGGGTCCAAACACTGCGCCTATAATTCATGAAAACCTTGTTAAGCTTGTAGAAGAATCAAAAAACAATTCAAAATGAGTACGCTATATGGACCAGGATAAAACAGTGAATAATATTACAGAGGGAGGGTGCTTTTGCGGTTCAGTTCGTTATAGCTTCGAGTCCTACAATTACCCCTCTGCGAATTGTCACTGTTCTATGTGCAGACGCACTTCAGGGGCTGCTTTTCTTTCTTGGATGGCTGTTCCATTAACTGCCTTTGAATACAACAAAGGTAGTCCCAAGAAACTTATTTCCTCTAATCAAGGCAGCAGGTACTTTTGTCAAGATTGTGGAACTCCTTTAACTTGTCTTCTTGACGAGTATCCTAAATATATTTATGTCACAATTTGTAGCTTAGACAATCCCCAAGACTTTGAACCAAGTGGCGATATGTATGTTGAAGACATGCTTGATTGGGTCAACAGATAAAGAAGTTTTATTCACTGTTCCAAAATACTATATTAAAGTGGAGTAGTTTCATTTATTAACTTTATTAGACAAAGAAATTTCAAAAAAAATCTGCTAAATTTTAAAAATTAACCACAAAAGAGGGCTTATGAAAAAATACTACCTAACAATACTCTTGTTTACTTTGTTCTCGTCATCAAATATTCAAGCGGCAACCGTCAGCTGCAGTTTCATGACTGGCGAAGCTTATGAACTTACTTCAGGTGCTTGGGTTGGCACGGCTGGCTACGAGGATATTTGGGATATATTTGGTGATGGAATATCATTGCCTATGGAAAATTCTCTTCTATCTAACCTCGATGCTCAGCAAATCTTTAGGGCGGGTGAAACAGAAAAAGGTACTGTTTATCTGATAGGAGGAGATATGGGCGTAGAAGGAAGATTAAGCTCTATCGAGGATGGGCTATTGATTGTATATTCTGGATTCTGTAATGTCGGCTTTGGTTAACCAAGCCTTCACCCTTTACAGTTCATAGATTTCGATAAAGTACAAATGAAGTATAAGATTCAGTGGCAAGACAGATGGGGCAAATGGCAACACTATCAAACCAAAACGAATGAAGCCGATGCTTTTCGTGTCATGAAGCAGATGGTAAAACAAAAAGGCATACGACACAGGATTGTGGATGAGAATAATTCTCTCATAGACCTATTAAATCCATGAGAATTAGAAAATATGATTTGTATTAAAATAGAAATAAATTAAATGGATAAAAAGACTGAGACTTCTCGTGATGCAGAAAACTGGATTGGTGTAGGTACTGCAATAGGTGCTGCAGCCTTTGCTGCAACAAATGAACCGGTGTGGATTGCAGTTGGTGTAGCAATTGGTGCCGCGATTGGTTGGAGAAAGCCAAGAAACAAAAACGATAAATAGCCGTAGAAGCCGTAGAAGTCTTAGATGAAAAATATATTTGGATTTCTCACAAATATCTTAAAGCGAATACTGTTTGGTAGCTTTCCAGCAAAAGATCTTACAAAAATCTATAACTATCATAATGTTCCCGGCTTGTTTGAAACATCTGGACAGCCAGGCAAACAACAATTGAAGTTGTTGGCAAAGACCGGATACGAACTAGTAATCAATCTAGCACCCAACTCTATTCTTGAAGGAGCTGTTATCAACGAAGCAGAAATCTTTGATGCTGAAGAAGTGGAGTATATTCATATTCCAGTAGACTTTAACAACCCTTCTATCAAAGATTTTGAAGATTTTGTATCGAATATAGAAAGACATAAAGGAAAGAAGATTTGGGTTCATTGTGCTGCCAATATGAGGGTATCTGCTTTCGTATATAAATATAGAAGAGATGTATTGAAGCTAACCCATAATGAAATCGTTAGCGATATGAAGGCTGTATGGACTCCAAATAAGACTTGGAGAGCTTTTCTAGAAGAAAGAGGCCCTGCATAATATTTTAGATAGCTAGAAATAACTTTATTTATGAGATTGGATGCTATGCATTACAAGGTCAAAGGTCATTTCAGTCCAAGGTTTAAGGTTTCTAATATCACTTCTTCTGCCCAGTTGTTCAGCTATCCCACTTACCAAGACAACAAGGTATTCTGACAAGAAAGTGTCTACTTTTTTATCAATATATCCATTTGATCTTAAATAAGAGTCAATGCTATTTTTTATTCTATTTAGCTGGGTGGGATACTCAAAATTAGAACTAAAGGGAATTTCATAGAATGCAGATTCTGTAATAAAAAAATATTCGATAGCACGATAAAGACGTCGCTCTGGTTGAAATTTGCTGTCAAAAAGAAGTTTTTCTACATTTTCTATCATTTCGTTAACGGCTCTTATTTCCAATTCCAAAAGTATTGATTGTTTATTGGGAAAGTATTGATATAGGGATCCAATACTTATTCCTGCTGCTTCTGCTACTCGGTTGGTGGTGAATTGCTGATAGGGGTGATGCTTCAAAACGCGAATAGATGCTTCAAGGATATTGTCGACCATCAGCTTTGACCTTTTTTGCTTGGGTTTTTTTCTTAAAAGAGCTGTTTTCATAATGCGAGTTTTTATTGCGAGTAATTGCTCGTATTATATGGTCTACGGGGAGGTTTAGTTATGAAACTGTTTAATTTTATTTCATTGTTAATTATTTTTATGCTTTCAACAGCATCTTTTTCAGAACAGCAGAACAATCAGGTAATTGTTGTCGGAGCTGGAATAGCCGGACTGGGAGCGGCGAAAGAACTTCATGACTCAGGCTATGCAGTAACTGTTCTCGAAGCAAGTGAACGAATCGGAGGAAGAATTTACACAGACAGGTCCCTAGGATTTCCTGTAGAGAGAGGTGCAAATTGGATTCACAGTAATAAATTAGATAGTAACCGCTTAATGGGATTGAAAGATCAGCTAAATATAGAAACGCACATAACACCATTGAGCCCTACAGCCTTTCAACTATTTAACAAAGATGGCGATGCAGTAGGCTTAACCGAAGAAGAGTTTAATAAAATTGATACAAGGATAGCATTGGCCGCTTATGCTGCTTCTTTTTTTCGACCTTCGAGTACGCTAAAAGACGTTATCGATTCGTTGAGGAATTTCGGCTTGCTATCCTTTGCCCCAAATGTTGTCTTTCAAGCCTACCTTCAAAACATCGAGCTTAGTGCCGCAGAGGATATTGAAAAATTACCTATAGGTGCTCTTATAACTGAAGCGGAGTATATGGAGAGCGCCGGAGAGGATGAAGAAGTTTTTGGAGGGTTTGATCAATTTACAAACTATCTATCCCAGGGTTTAGATATAAAGCTTAACAGTCCAGTAACAAAGATAGATTACTCTTCTGACGGAGTTAACGTTTATGTAAAAAATATCAAATATTCCGCCGATGCTGTTATTGTCACTGTTCCCCTAGGAGTATTGCAAAAAGGTATGATTAAATTTCAGCCGGAACTTACGCAGGCCAAGCAGGAGGCTATAAATGGCATAAATTGGGGAAATGTTAATAAAGTCATATTTCAATTTCCCTACAATTTTTGGGGTCAATCAAATAATATTTTTATTGAGAGAGAAGATCGCCACGCTTTTACTACCTGGCTTAGTAATGAGGTTATATCTGGAAAACCTATTCTTTATTCGTTTTATTCAGGAGATTTTTCAAGGGCAATGGAAGACAAAACTGATGATTTTATTATTAAGAAGGCGATGAATTCTCTTCGTTCAGCTTATGGTCAAGAAATACCTGACCCTGAAAACTATCTAATAACAAGATGGGGTAAAGAGCCTTATATCCTCGGATCTTATTCAAGTGCAGGGCATAACCAAGACGATGAGAAATTAAGAACAGAGCTAGGAAGCCCAATTGCTAGTAAAGTTTTTTTTGCTGGCGAGGCTACAAGTCTTAATGAGTATGGCTTTGCCCACGCTGCTTTATATACAGGGCTTCGAGAAGCTGAGAGATTGAAAACCCTTCTTCCACAGTAAAAGTATTTGACTCAATCCTTAGCAATAATTTGAATTATTTAATTTAATAATTTAAAGTGCTTCGCCCTGATAGAAAAAATGAGAACTACTCAAGAATATACGGATAAGACAGCTATTAGCCTTTCGCTGATTTGCGTTGCGCATTGCTTGTTCATGCCTTCTTTTCTTGTTCTGCTTTCAAGTTATATTTCTTTTTCTTATGACAATGAACTTGTTCACTACTTAGTTTTGGCTATGGCTATTCCCCTCAGCCTATATGCGCTTATAGCAGGAGTGAGAAATCATAAAACTTACAGTTACTTTCTTCTCGGACTCTTCGGCCTTCTTTGTCTTATTTTTGCTATTTCTTTGGGGGTGCAGATTTGGGGAGAATTAGGAGAAAAGTCCTTCACCACAATTGGGGCCTTGCTTGTTGCCTTTTCTCATTTCAAGAATTACAGACTCTGTAGACAGACAGACTGTGATACGTGTCATTAAATTTCTTAAACCCAGTCTCGCAGGTCAGATGACCAAAATTTTGACAACTATTTGCCTTATATCTGGAGGCATCCTGCCAATTCTAGTAGATGTTAGTACCTCTCATTTGCTCAACCCTGACTGGGACTCCCATGCTCGAGTTCATGAGGCCTGGCGACTTTCAACTAACTTTTTAGTTTTTTGTGTAGGATTCTATTTATTGTGGAAGAGGAATAGCGAAATGCTGGCAGGCGTATTGAGCCTATGTATTCATTTTGGTTTTGTTATCGGGGCTCTATTGATGCCTTTATATGGTGGGCAGCCCGTAGGAGAGGGGATAATCGAACCCGAAGTTTTAAAGGTTCCGTTAAATGTATTGTTCTTTGGGTTTATGTTCTTTATTCAAAGCACAGTTATTGTGTTCTTATTAAAAAAATAAAGCGCTTCCTAAGGAACACAAAAATAATCTGCTATTAGCTTCTCGTTTCAGCTTCAATCCATTCATCAACCAAATCCTCAAGCACGAACAATGGAACAATACCCTGATTCAAAACCAAGGAATGAAATTCTTTTAGATCAAATTTGTTACCCATTTTATTTTTTGCTCTATCTCTCAATTCCAAGATCTTAAGCATTCCCATTTTGTAGCTTGTTGCTTGAGCAGGCCAGACAATATATCTCTCTATCTCGACCCGTACTTCTGTATCAGACATTCCAGTTGTTTTCTTCATATAATCCATGGCCTCTTCTCTGGTCCACTTCTTATGATGTAAGCCTGTATCGACAACCAATCTATTGGCTCTGAACATTTCACTCTGAAGTACCCCCAATTCATCATAGAGATCTTTCGTCATTCCCACTTCAACAGCAAGTTGTTCTGAGTATAGGGCCCAACCCTCCGTGAACGCAGAAGTTCTATAACCAAGCCTGCGGTATAAGGTCAAATCTTCATTTTCTAGGTTCAAAGCTATTTGAAAGTGATGTCCAGGTACAGCCTCGTGAAATGTGAGTGTTCTCATTCCAAATTTTGGAGTTTGTTTTATGTCATAGAGGTTTGCATAAAATACCCCAGGTCGAGACCCGTCTAAGCTTGGTGATTGATAGTATCCTCCCGCAGCGGTTTTTTCAGAGTATTCAGGCACAGCCCTCACTTCGACAGTGCTCTTTGGGAACTCATTAAAGTATGGTCTGACATCTTCTTCGGCCTCTTTAACCATTTTGTTGTAGTCTCGAATGACAATTTCTTTTCTGTCAGGCGTATCAGCATACAAAAACTTCGGATCTTCGTTTAGATCACTCATCATCTCGCCTATCGGTTTGTTTATTTCATAGCCTAGCTCGATGAATATATCCCTCATTCTATTTTCAATTCTGGCAACCTCTGCCAGTCCGATTTGATGAATCTCCTCAGCGCTATAATCAGTAGTTGTATAAGATTTAAGTCTTAATGCATAAAAGTCATTCCCCTCAGGAAGGGACCAAACACCATGATATTCATTAGCATTCTCGTAGTTATCTAGCATATAACCCAAGATTAACTCGAAGCCCGGTCTCACCTCTAAATCAATAGTTCTTCTAAGCTCAATTAAGAGTTCATTCCTTTTCTCTTCTGGCATACCAATGTCACTTATCTTTTTTGAGAATACCTGCACCAAAGGATTTTCAGAATCCCCATATTCAATCATCTCTTCAAGTTGACGAATTACATGATCGAAGACAAATTTGGGTGCGAATATTCCTAACTTTTTTTGCTCCCCCAGCCAAACCAGATTTGCCTTAAGAGAATCATCGAACATTTTTACTCTTTCGATATAATCTCTTGCCTCGTTTTCATTTCTCACAGGGTGTGTATCTGTCATAAATTCAACCAAATTTAAATGATTGCCACTTATCTGATTGAACGGATAGCTGTGGTATCTAAACCTTTCAAACCTTTCAATATCTATTTCGGTATCAAATACTGCTATTTTGTGGGTAATTTGTTGATTTTTACTTAGCTCATCAATCTCATAACGTTTGAGAGTATCAAGTCTCTGCAGATTTTCTAGATACTCTTCTTTACCTTTTTCTAGGCTTGAGACTGTAAGCTTATGGTTGTGATTGAATATCAGGTTATAGTCATCGAATATACCTAGATAGGTCATAGATTCAGGTGAATCTAATATTCCAACAATTAATTCTTTCGCAAGAAAGTGATCAAGCGAATAAGGCTTTTTTGAGAAAAGATTTAAAAGGTATAGTGAAAAAACCACCGATAGAACTAAAACCGAGTATCCTAAATATTTAAAAGTTTTTTGCATTTATATCCCCAACAGCAAGTTTTAATTAGGACCAAGCCCGGTGATTGCCGATCCATTTATTACAGCAGATTAAGTAAATCTATAACTTTATTATAGAATGAAAGAGACCATTAATAATATAACACATGCATGAACCCCCTCGTTTCTAGTAACGGAAGCTGTACCGTTTCTTGTCGGTGCTCTGTTTCATGCCTAGATTTATAACTTATTCTTTAACGTGTCTAAAAATCTATCGAATGTTAATTGTCCTGTTTGCCTAGGCTCTGAGATTAGCTCGATGGGTGATTTAGATGGGAAAGACTATTTTAATTGTATGTTTTGCCGAGCTTTTTTTGTAAGTTCTACAGAACACCTACCCCGTAAAGAAGAGCAAGAAAGATATTCTCAGCACAACAACAATATCTACGACTCTAATTACCGTAAATTTTTGTCAGCTTTATATGCCCCCATTACCGATAAACTAAAACGAGATGCTAGAGGGCTAGATTATGGGTGCGGGCCCGGCCCGGCATTAGCAGAAATGTTTAAAGAGGATGGTTACATAATTGACCTCTATGACCCATATTTTTTCCCCGACGTGTCTTGTTTAAATAAAAAGTATGACTTTATAACTTGCACTGAAACAGTTGAACATTTTTATAGCCCTAATAAAGAATTTCACACACTTAACTCTCTCTTAGAGGTTGGAGGCTGGCTTGGAATTATGACTAATTTTTATGATGACTCTATTAACTTTAACGACTGGTATTACAGAAAAGACCCAACTCACGTTGTCTTTTATACAGAGGAAACCTTTGAGTTTATTGCATCAATGATGTCATGGAGAATCGAAATACCGACTAAAAATGTTGTTTTGTTTAAAAAATAATTATGTTTGAATCTGTTTGTATACAAAATAAAGGAGAGAGAAGAATGTACAGTCACATAATGGTTGGAGCAAATGATATTGAGGAGTCCAAAAAATTCTACGACAGCACTTTTGCTGTTTTAGGTGCAGAGCCAGGAGTCCTTTCTGTGAACCCTACAGGACACAAAAGATATATGTATTTCTTAGATGGAAACGTGTTTCTTATATCTGAACCGATAGATGATCAAGTAGCCACACACGGTAATGGCAGCACGATTGGATTTGCTGTTAAGAGCCCAGAACAAGGAGATGAATGGCATGAAGCTGGAATCAATAACGGAGGAACTACTTGCGAAGACCCTCCTGGAATGAGAGAAGGCATGGGCATGAAATTATATCTAGCATACCTAAGAGATCCATCAGGAAACAAACTTTGTGGAATTCTTAATCTAAGCTAGATTCATGGAATTAGAGCTTGATCATGCCAAGCTAAATTTCGTTACAAAAGGTAATCAGAACAATCCGCCTCTCGTGCTTTGGCATGGGGCGGGTTGTACTTTGAAGATGTGGGATCTTGTTACCAAAGAGTTGCAGAAATCCTTCTACACAATTGCTTTTGATATTAGGGGAGCAGGTAAGAGTATTAATTTAAGTCAAGACAATGAATCTTATACCTTTGAAAGATATTCAAAGGACCTAAACAAAATACTAGAATTTTTAGATGTAGAGCGCTTTCATATATGGAGCATGGCCTGGGGCACTAGGGCTGCAATTGCCTATTCTTCATTGCATACTGATAGAGTCATATCTGCTGTTTTTAGCGACGCAAGTATAGGAAAAGCAGATATAGAAGCCCAAAAAACAGGACTAAAAGATGCGCTAACTTTGCAAGATAAGAGTGGTATAGAGAGACATGCAATGCCAGAAGGCTGGAATGAGCATTTGAACATAGAAAGCGCAAGACTATCTCTAGGAGCAGCCTCTAAATTTGATTTAAATAAGGCATTTACAAAAATATCTTTCCCTTTCCTAATTATGACAGGAGATCACGATCCCAACTTAACTTCGAGCCAAGATATGTTAAATCATTCTGATACGGGGGAGCTTAGGGTTTTGAAAAATGTAGGCCACGGATCTGTTTTACAAAGACCAGATCTTACTGTAAAAAACTTCTTAGATTGGCACAGTAAATAACGGTGCCATAGATATGCTAAAGGATAAGACTATTTTAATTACTGGCGCCGCTAGCGGATTAGGCAAGGCTTGGTCAAAAAAATTCTCTGATGAGGGAGCAATAGTTTTTGCATGTGACATAAATGAAGAGGGCCTAACTGAATTAAAAGATCATGCAATTCATACACAAGTAAAAGACGTTTCTAAACCTGAACACGTCCAAGATTTTATTAAATCAGCTCATACCAATACTGGCCGAGTTGATGTCTTGTTCAATAATGCTGGAATGGGTTTTGGATATAAAGTTGATAGTTTTCCAGATGGTTCCTTTGAACATCATGTGTCGGTACATTTATTTGGGACGGTCTATGGAATGCGATATGCACTTCCTTTAATGCAACAACAAGGATACGGCAGAATTATAAATACCATATCCAGGAATGCTGAGACCAATGCAGAAAGAACCTCTGCTTACGCAGCAGCTAAAGCTGGGATATGGTCTGCAACTAGAGTTGCAGCTAAAGAAAACCGAGACCATGACATTCTGATTAATATGATCATACCAGGTCCAACTAATACAAGTATTTGGGGTAAGGATATGCCTCACCTTCAGAGCCCTGGAGACACTTATCCTACAGCTAGATTACTGGCTAGTTTCGAAGAAGGCGGACCTACCGGCAAGGTTTATTGGGATGAGAAAGAATATCCAATGTTTAACGAAGAAAATTCAATCCTCAAGGGATAAACGGTCGGCATGAGCCGACCGTTTAAACAAACTTAATTTACTTCGAATACTTCAAATTTTAGAGTACCAGCAAAAAGGTCAACTTTACCTTGAGCATGATTTATGACCCCATTATTGAGAGTGTCGAAAGAATACATCGTGACTATAGTGCCATCTCTGGTCCATGAGCCTTGAAGAGAAGCATATTGCAACTCACCATCTTGATTGATAGTTCTTGCTTGTCCTGTAAATTCTCCAGACATTCCATCATCACCACTCACAGTGAAATTGTGTGTTAAGTACACTTTGCCGTAGCCTTCTCCCACTACTCCTTCAGAAGTTATTGTGCTCTTACCTTCACCAGCAGTCCAAGATGTCATCTTAAAGTTGGCTGGAAAGCTTTCTCCGCTAACTTCGAACGAGAACACATTGAGAGATATCACAGCGAACAAAGAAGCAAGAGCTCCAATTGCGATCTTATTTTTTATAATTTTTAACATAATATTATCCTTTAGATTTAATAAGTTAGTTCACTCTAACTCGCACATACTTTAATCGGTCTATATTTATAAACAACAAAAAAAATAGGCCCTGAGGCCTATTTTTTATTTATGTTTTAATGGCTATTTTGGCTCTGCACTGGGCTGATAATCATAATAACCGTCTGTAGGTATCATCAAATGAACATATGGTGAGCCCTTGAACATCACATAAGGTGCACCTGTATCAAAATCAGTAGTTTGGGTATCTAAGCTTTTAGGGTCTTTAGGAAGTAACATTAAATGTGGTCCAGATTCAATAAAGTGAATAGGATTTGATCCTTCCCTGTCTCCTTCAGAATAAGCTCTAAAATTATCTACACCGGTATCGCCATGTAACATCCACAACCATCCATCGCTTTCCATGTCAGGAATAGTGTTGTTCATATAAGCATCTACCCAAGCAAGGGAAGCTGCATCTCCGCATGCAGGATTTGCATCATGAGGTGTATTGAAGCCTCCTTCTGGCATAGGATTAAATGCAACGCAAACCCAACCATTTGTTCCCTCTCTTAGCACTTCACCGTTAGCACCTTTTACAGTGGCAAAATCTCCGATAAAGTCAGGAGCTGCTGTCGAATAAGCCCAAATTTGCCATTCAGCTGAATTATGCGCAACCTTTGGTTCGTCTGCTAAAGCTGAACTGGCTGCAAAGAGACTGACTAAACAAATTGCTATATATTTTTTAAACATTTCTTCTCCAATGATTATTTTGTTAAGGTCAGTATATCTTTTCATTTAAAAAAGGAGAATATTATGAAATTTATTAAATATGGCTTAGCCATAATGCTGTCAGCACTTTTTTCACTTTCTGTATTGGCACATGACCCTAAAGGAGAATCCTTTTCTTTATCAGGAAAAATTACGTCAGTTGAACTTACCGACGGCGGCGGAACTATAACTGTTTCTTCAGAGGCCGGTAGGTATGGAAAAGTTTTCTTAACTTACAATGTAACTTTAAATCCGGCTTTGCCTGATCAAGGCTATTTTTCTGGTAGAGGCGTTGGATTTAATGATGGAGTTAGACAGGCAGGATCTAGGCAAGGTGTTTTCAGAAGAGAAGGAGCAATAATGAAGTTTTGGTCATTAGATGACGTAACAGATGGCAATATGAACTATTGCGAGACTGTAATGAATCTAGAAACTGAAACTGTAGAGATGACATTTTATCCATTCTAAGTTTTTTTAAAATGCAGCCCTCCTTATGGAGGGCTTTTTGTGTAAGGTAAGTAAATTGACTAAGATCAAGACTCATTGGCAAATCTTATCTATCCTCTTAGTAGGGTCTATTTTAAGATTTTATAATTTAGGACTTATTCCTGGACCTGTTTTTGACGAAGTCTTTTATCCTGTCTTTGCCCTTAACTACTTAAGTGGAGAGACCTTTTTCTCAGTACACCCTCCACTTGGATCTTATATTCTGACATTAGGAATTTATGTTTATGACTTGCTGCCTTGGACAGAGTCTATTAATTTCTCGTTAGCTCAGGTAGGAGATGTGAATCCTTTATCTTATAGATGGATAGCAGCAACTTCTGGAGTTGTGCTGGTTTATGTAGGTTACAGGTTGGCACTTGAATTATTTGACCATAAACACTTTGCTTTACTGGTGGCCCTCTTTTTTATGCTAGATGGATCTCTGCTTGTAGACTCTCGCTTAGGTTTGATAAATGTGTTTTTCACTCTCTTCGGTTTTATTGCAGTCTTATTCTTTGTAAAAGGAAATAAGAATAACAATCTAGGGCAATTTCTTTTATCAGGTTTGATGCTTGGGGCAGCTTTCTCTGTTAAGTGGAATGGATTAGGGTTTTGGTTGGCTCTTATAAGCTTTTCGTTCTTATATTTTATTTTTCATAGACTTGAATTACATTATAGAGACGAATATGAAAGAGGGGGTTTGAGTAAATTCTTATCTCTTATCTTTCTCCCTTTTTTTATTTACTTGATTTTTTGGATACCTGAGCTTATTCATAATGAAAACACCCTTGTAGATAAACATTCTCAGATGATCGCTTACCATTTTAGTGATACTGATCAAAAGGCTCACCCTTACAGCTCACCCTGGTATACCTGGCCCCTAATGATACGACCTATAGGTTATTTTTTTAATTCTGAATCGATAATTGCATCGGGAGGAGACAGTATTGAAATATTTACAGCGATACACCTATTTCCTAACCCTGCACTAAACTTGCTGGCATTTATTGCGGTAATCATCTTGTCATTTAAATGGATAGAGCAAATTGCAAAATCATATGGCACAAAAAAGGTAACACAAGACACATATGTAATGAGTGTAATTTTAATTGGGTTTTATGCCAATTTTTTACCTTGGGCCGTAGCTTCTAGATCAACCTTCATTTACCACTATCAGCCTTCAGCTTGTTTTTCTTTTATGGCCTTAGCATTTTTGCTTTACAGGCTTACAGATAAAAGAAAATCAGAAAATATGCCACTTTATTATTTAACCTTAATCCTTGTTCTGGTTTCAGCTGTATACTGGCTACCTTTGCAGCTAGGTCTTGAAATAACTAGCGAAAGCTTCTATTCAAGGATGTGGTTTGATACGTGGATATAGACTCAATTAATACTAATTTTAAAATTTGTTTTGTTCTCCCAACCTATAACGAAGAGGAGAACATAGAAAATATAATTCAACAGATATTAAAAGAGGAAGAGAATCAAAGTAAACATACCTTTTCAATATTGGTAGTTGATGACAATTCTACAGACGAAACACAAGCTATTGTTCAACGATATATTTCGTTAAATTCGAAGATCCACTTGGTTACTGGACAAAAGAAAGGTTTAGGGGATGCTTACAAGCGTGGCTTTAAATTTGCTTTAAATGACCTGAAAGCTGATGTAATTTTCCAAATGGACTCTGATGGGCAACATGACGCCTCGTTAATTCCTGATTTCGTGAGTTATATTGAAGAGGGTAAAGATGTTGTCATAGGTTCACGATTTATAGATGGAGGGACTACGCCAGATTTTTCTTTTTCAAGATTGCTTATGAGTAAGGTAGGAAATTTACTTGTGAGATATGTTGGAGGTATAACTCAAGTTAAAGATTGTACATCTGGCTACAGGGCAATCCGCGCTTCTTATCTTAAGGAGCTAGATTTTAGTTACCTTTCTACAAGGGGTTACAGTTTCCAGTCTTCATTAATATGTGACTTGGCATGGAGAGGCGCAGATATATCAGAAATACCAATTGAATTTTCTTCAAGGCAGGGTGGAGATTCTAAGTTAGCATTTAGAGATCAAATTGAATTTCTTCTTAATATACCAAGATTAGGTTTTAGGAATCTAGAAGATTTTATGAAATATTCTTTGGTTGGAGTCTCTGGCGTATTTGTAAACTTGGGACTTTATTTATTTCTTACAAGATATTATGAAATTTCTGAATTGGTAGCACCATTAATTGCTATTGAATCGGCGTTGATTTCTAATTTTATACTAAATAATTTTTGGACTTTTGGTAAAAGAATCACACAGAGCAGAATCAGGGTTAAATTTGTTAAGTTTCATCTAGTTAGTGGGTTCTCTGCATTAATAAACTACTCAGCTTTTTTAACTCTCTTTTTGGTTTTCGGATTCTATGATATTTTGGCCAATTTGATTGGCATAGGGCTTGCTGCAATAGTGAATTACCTCATCAACTCTAACTGGACATGGAAGGGCAATAAATGAATTTCAATAAAATCACTTTTCTAATATCACTGTGTTTATTTGTATCCTGTAGCGAACAAAAAGTAGCTTCGCTCAATAATTTTGCAGCAGATGATGATGTATTTAAGTCAGGTAAATCTTTAATTGCTTTCTCGTATGGCTTGCATGATCTGGAACAGGCCACTTTAGACCAGCAAACTCTTTTAATAGGCGTGCATGGCAGCAATAGCAGAGGGTATGAGTGGGTATACCCTTTGTCGGCATTAAACAAGGAAGCAAATCTAGTTTCATTTTTTCGTTGGAATGACGATGCCTGTCCAGGTCCATCTATAACTTATATGAATAAGTTGATAGATAAAAAATTTACGGAAAACCCTAACCTTAAGAAAGTTGTTTTATTAGGTCATAGCTATGGTGGTCTTTTAGTAGCAGCTTTTACCGATAAATGGGATAAAGAAATACCACTAGAGGCTCATTCGATAGCTGCACCATTAAAAGGAATGGGAGCGCTTAATAACATTTGTAATTATCAAATCCCAGTATCTATAAGTCCTGATATTTCTTTCTATGAATGGAGAACAATAAAAGAGTTAGATGGAGCATTTAAGGATTTAGACTTCGATCCGCAAGAAGTTGAAATAGAAAATAGTAGAGTAATAAGGCTTCCTGAAACTTACAAAGGAAATAAATTGGGCCATAATTGGTCTATCAGTTGGGTAGCCGATGAAATTAAATAATACCTCTCTCCTTGATAAGGTTATAAAAGCAATATGAAATCTATTGAGAGTTTATTTCAGGATAGAAATCTCAACTACGGTTGGGTAATGGTTGTGGTTGTATTTGTATTAAGTGGACTTGCTTTTGGTTCCATGGCTTCAATTTCGGTTTTTCTAAAGCCCGTTTCTTTGGAGTTTGGCTGGTCAAGGGGTCAGACTTCTTTTGCCTATACAGTTGCATCTTTTGCTTCCGCAGCTTTTGGAGTAATTTGGGGTCAGGTTGCAGATAAATATGGAACAAAATGGTTCGGCTATATCGGAGCAATCTGTATGAGTTTAGTTCTATTTGCTTTGAGCAGTCTAGACTCAATAATTCAGTTCTATCTTCTTTACTTTTTATTTGGTGCCATGGGGAGTGCACTTTTATTTTCTCCCTTATATGCAAATGTTGGCTTTTGGTTTAGAGAAAATCCTGGACTTGCTCTAGGCCTCGCAGCATCAGGAGGTGCGATCGGGCAAGCGTTTATACCGCACTTAAGTGGTATTTTGATTGAAAATTCGGGATGGAAGTCGGCATATATTGATCTTGCTATTATCTATATTCTAATAGCCCTTCCCATTTCCTTTTTAATACAGGAATCCCCTTGGAGAATTAGTGCAAGAACTGATACTGTTCAGGAAGATACAGATTTTCCTCTATCTGAGAAAGAAGTAGTTGCATGGATTAGTTTTGCGGTAATTTTTTGTTGCGTGTGTATGTCAATACCGATAATGCACTTGGTGCCGTTACTTACTGATAAAGGCTTTTCAATGGAGTTTGCAACATCCGCATTAATGCTATTGATGTTTTGCGGCGCATTTGGTCGAATTTTTGGAGGCATGTTAGGAGACTATATAGGTGCTCTGCCCGGTTATATTTTGATGTCCTTGGGCCAAACAGTTTTTGTTGTATGGTTTCCTCATCTACTTTCTCCATCTGCCATTTACCTAATCGCGGCATTATTTGGTTTTACCTATTCTGGAGTTATGTCGAGCATTCTGGTTTGTACAAGGATTATGGTTTCTGCCAAGTATGGAGCCAGGGCAATGAGCCTGACATCCTTTTTTGGTTGGATTGGCATGGGTCTGGGTGGTTTTTTAGGCGGTTATTTCTTTGATATTTACGGTGACTACATTTGGGCTTTTACTTTTGCTGGTATTTCAGGCGTTATAAATCTTTTCATACTCTTCTTGTTTACTCTATATATTAGAAAGAAACAGAAGCTTGTACTTGAATAATATATTGCTCATGGAAACAAAATTTAAAGAAAAAATTAATCTTATGGGGCTTAATAAAAAAGCTCTAGAAGATTTTTTTGTTTCTATTGATGAAAAACCTTTTAGGGCCACTCAAATCATAAAATGGATTCACCAAAGGGGAGTTTCAGACATTTCTCAAATGACTGACCTTTCTAAAAACCTTCGGGAAAAACTCATGGCCAAATGTGAGATAAGAGTGCCTGAGGTGGTGTATGAAAAAACCTCTAAAGACGGTACAAAAAAATGGGTTATTAAGGTAGGCGAAAAAGATCTAATTGAAATGGTACTAATACCAGAGAAAAACAGATCAACTTTGTGTGTTTCATCGCAAGTTGGTTGTGCCGTAGATTGCAGTTTTTGTGCGACAGGAAAACAGGGATTTTCTAGAAACCTTGGTCTTGATGAGATTATAGGGCAGGTGTGGGTTGCAGCTAATTCATTTGGATTACCAAGAGAGCCCAATTCAAGACATATTACCAATGTAGTGATGATGGGTATGGGAGAGCCTTTGTTAAATTTTGAGCCAGTAGTTGGGGCGATGAATATTATGACTGACGACAATGCCTATGGTTTATCTAAAAGAAAAGTGACTTTAAGCACTTCGGGCATAGTTCCTAAGATTGATGAGCTAAGTAAAGTAACTGATATAGCACTAACGATTTCCTTGCATGCACCAAATGACAAATTAAGAGATGAATTAGTTCCTATTAATAAGAAATACCCTATTCAAGAGTTATTGGATTCAGTAAAACGCTACGTGGACTCTTGTGATGATAAAAGAGTT
Organism: SAR86 cluster bacterium AG-447-A08; assembly: GCA_003212335.1. Classification (GTDB taxonomy): domain Bacteria; phylum Pseudomonadota; class Gammaproteobacteria; order Magnimaribacterales; family Magnimaribacteraceae; genus Magnimaribacter; species Magnimaribacter mokuoloeensis. The sequence goes on along the minus strand of QCQA01000009.1, from coordinate 25,729 downwards.
ACGACAATCGAATACATATTAATAGATGGTATAAATGATGGGCTTGATCATGCTGAGGAGCTTAGCGAATTGCTTAAACAACTACCAAGTAAAATCAACTTGATTCCATTCAATGCATTCGAAGGATCAAATTATCTCAAGCCTTCTGGAAATAGAGTGAAGCGATTCCAAGCTTTCCTTCAGGACAGGGGGTATGTGACAACAATCAGATCTACTAGAGGTGACGATATTATGGCCGCCTGCGGACAACTAGTTGGCCAAGTTAATGATAGAACACGCCGAAAAGAGAGGTCTAAAAATCAAATCAAAACCAAGGCTTTATAGTGTTGAAGCGAGTTGGAATAATTGGAGCAGGAATTTCTGGCTTAACATCAGGGTATGCTCTTAGAGAACAAGGCCTAGAAGTAGATTTATATGAGAGGTCAGGCTCTATCAATGAATTTGGTGCGGGCATTACTCTATCTAAGAATGCGACATCTTTATTAAGAGATTTGGGGCTGTTTGATTCTATTGCTGCTAATGGTGTTTTTCCAGGAAAGTCTTACATAAGAGATTATAAAAATTGTGATGTAATAAATTCAATGGAACTGGATGATAATTTCTTAACAGTAGATAGGCGTGACCTCGTAGACCAGATAGCTATTAGGTTCCAAGGTATAAAAGGAAACATCCATTTTAATAAGGAGGTAACTTCTATATGCCCGTCAACGGGAAGTATTAGTTTTTCCAACCATCATGATGAATCTTACGATCTTATTTTGGTGTGTGACGGAATAAGGTCATCTTTAAGAGATTCACACTTCGGGGCCCAAAAACCTAAATTTACAAATTACATTGCTTGGAGGGGAATGACCGAGAAAGAGAACCTTCCTCAGTTTGATGATAGTGAAAAAGTAAATGTTTATTATGGCCCGGGATCACACTGGGTCCACTACCCTATAGGAAGAGATGGCATGATTAATTTTGTTGCCATAGAAAGAAACCCAAATTGGTCAGAAGAGTCATGGAAAGTAGAGGGTGATAAACTTTCTTTCTTAAAAAGCTTCAAGGGTTGGAATGAAGATTTAATTTCCATGGCAAACTCCTCAGAAAAACTTTACAGATGGGGTGTCTTTGAACGTCCTCTACCAAAATCCTTATTTAACGGAAAGGCAGTGTTGATGGGGGATGCAGCCCATCCTATGGTTCCCTTTCTTGGACAGGGCGGATGTTTAGCAATTGAAGATGCATATTGCCTATCATCTTTAATTAGAAAAATTAAAGATCTTAACCAAATATTAGGTGTTTTCGATCAGATGAGAAATAAAAGGAGTAGGTGGATTCAAAAGAGATCTAGGCTTCAAGGTATTTTTAATCATATCTCCAATCCTATTCTCACACCTATGAGAAATTTTATTGCAAAAGTTTCAATGAGGTCGAGTGTTACAAAGATTCACTCTTATAACCTTAATGAAGAACTTTCTTTGAAAATAAATTCAAAGCTTTAAGCCTTGCTTAAAACCCTCTTAAAATATACTCTTAATGAGTTTCTAGGGAGGAGAAAATGAGTTACGCGCAACATAGAAAGATTATCGATGCCGATAGTCATGTTATAGAGTTGGATGACTTCTTACATGCTGTCGCTGATGAGGAGCATAAAGATTTAATACCTTTAATGTCCTCTCAAAAAGAATTGCCTGTCGTTGAGGCAGGTCTTGCAAGAGGGCGAGAACTTTTTGAAAAAAGGCAAAAAGATCCTGAAACTATGGCTAAATTTGAGGAAGCCATATTAGATAATACAAAGAGCGGTTGGAATAGATTGGGAGCTTTTGATTCTGCGGAAAGGTCTCACGCACTAGATCTATTTGGTTATTCAATTCAATGGGTCCTTCCCACATTTTCATTTCATCAAATTGCACATACTGAGGATTTAGAAGTTTTAGATGCTGGATCAAGAACACTTAACAAGGCTATGGCCAATTTTTGTAAAACCGATGAGAGACTTAAGGCCATTGGTTATCTTCCCTTACAGTTAGGACCTGAGAAAGCTCTTGAGATCATGAAGCAGGGATTTGAAGATGGGTGTTATTCCTTCATGATTGATACTAATGAGCCCAATGACAAAAATATATCTTTTACCCACCCTGACTTCGATCCAATATGGAATGAGTTTGTTAAAAAGAAATCACCTTTTGTAATTCATGTTGCAGTAAATGGACATTACAAGGCCGTATCAGAAAGTTTTAAAAATAATGGTAAAACAGAACTTGAATTAGGTGGAGATGCTCCTGCAGGAGAGCTTGGACTGATGACTATAAATAGCAGTGCTGAGTTGTTTCTCTCCGCAATGATCTTCGATGGAGTATTTGAAAGACATCCTGAATTAAAGGGCATATCTATGGAGCATGGTGCTTTTTGGTTACCTTCTTGGCTGAAAGCTCTTGATTACACGGCATCTTTATTTAAGAGGAAGAGAGAGTTTAAAGAGCTACCCTCTGAAACTGCTAGACGTCATCTCAAAGTCTCTCCATTTGCAGGTGAGCCTGTTGGCTGGATTATTGAGAATGTGGGTCCAGAGATGTTAGTTTATGCATCAGACTATCCTCATCCTGAGGGTACATCAGACCCTATAAGGAAGTTTGAGGCAACCATGACTGATTGTGATGAAGAGACAATGAATGCCTTTTACCATGGGAATATGGAAGACCTCATGGGCATAAAGTTATAACCTTTGACAGAAACAAGCACTAAGGCTCCCCTGGGGACCACAATCTCTTACGGCATGCCAGCCATAGGGGCAGGGTACATGTACCTTTTAATGAGCCTTTATGTCATGAAGTTTTCTACTGATGTTCTTCTTATTGCTCCAGCTGTAATGGGAGCGATATTTAGTATTTCGAGAATTTGGGATGCTATCTCAGACCCTATAGCCGGATATCTAAGTGATAGAACAACATTTAAGTTTGGTAGAAGACGAACCTGGATGTTGATAAGTTTTGTACCAATCGCTTTTGGTTTTTTAGCAGTTTTTTCCCCTCCGGAGACTTTGCAAGGTCAGTCTCTAGATCTTTGGATGATGATAGCAATTCTAAGTTTCTACTCTGCAATAACCCTTTTCAATGTGCCTCATATGGCCTTGGGAGCAGAATTATCAGAAGATTATCACGAAAGAACCAGACTCTTTGGAGTAAGACACATAGGCTTTACCTTAGGATCAATTTTATCTTTAGTCTCGATGAGTTTATTGATAAGTGAAGAAAGCAGTCCTACAGGGGATGTTAGGGAGTTGGCAGGTAATTTAGCTCTCTTTGCTGTTCTAGCCATGACTTTGATGATATTTTTCTCAGTTTCAAGACTCAAAGAAAATCCAGAATTTCAGAATAGAGTAAATAAAAATCCTTTTAAAGCTTTCAGAGATATATGGGTTAACCCGCACGCAAGGATTTTGATAATAGTTCTATTTATTGAGAATCTTGGCGGGGCGGTTATCGGTGTCCTAACTCTTTACGTAACACAATATATAGTAGAGGCCCCAGCCTGGGCGCCTTTAATTATTTTTGCCTATATGCTTCCCTCGGCTTTATCTGTGCCACTTTGGATACCACTTTCGAGAAAGTTTGGAAAAATCCGATTGTGGGTGTTTAGTCTTGCTTTAACAGGCGTTTCTTTCGGTGGAATATTTATCATTCCTTTTTTAGATTCCGTATCCGAAAGATTGATTGTTATGTTTTTGGGAGCTGCATTAGGTGGAATGGCTGCTGGTTGTGGAGGTGCAATTGGCCCTTCCGTTAAAGGTGACGTCATAGATTATGATGAATATCTCACAGGAGAGAGAAAAGAAGGTTCTTATTTTGCTGCCCTTAATTTCGTTTTCAAAAGTGCGACAGGAATTATGCTACTTGTTACAGGGTTTGTTCTTCAGTTTTCAGGATTTATTCCCAATCAACCGCAAACTATGGAAGTCAAAATGGCTTTAATAAGCTTGTATGGACTTGTGCCTTTAGTTTTTTATAGCTTAGGTGCATATCTTTTATATACAAAGTTTACATTTGGTGAAAAAGAACATGCTGCTATCAAGCAACAAATACAAGACAGGGTTTAAGAGTTTAGATTTTTAAAATGGCTTATTTAAAAATCAAATCAGAATAAAATCAGGAATGTTCCGCAATAAATAACTCAATTTGTTTTTCTATCTCATCTTCATGGGTTGCGTGCATCATATGATCGCCTTCATGTACTACATATAAAACAGAGTTATTAATTTTTTTGTTAGCGTACTCTGCGTGATTTATATCTACATTTATGTCTTCACTACCGTGAATAATTAGTGTTGGACAAGATATTCTTCCAAATGGGATATTGAGATTCATGAACTGACTATAGTCATTCTTAATACCATGTCTTCTGCGGCTTATAGGCCATATGGACCATATAACTTTTTTGAGTAATTCAACATTCCTTTTGTTAGAAAGCAATCTAGTTCTATTATTTTTATTTGGCAGCATCCTAGCAGCCAATTTTTTACTGCCGAAGAAAGTCATAAATGAAAGCTGTATAAAAAGGTCCATATCCCAGGCATTAATCAATGCTTCATCTTTTCCTCTAAAGTCTTCAGAATAGCTCACGGCCTCAAAAAGAATAAGACCAGCAGTATTTTCTGGGTATTGAGCTGCAAAGTGCATAGCAGAAGGACCGCCGCCAGATACTCCCATGACAAAAACTTTGTCTAGTTTGAGCTCATCTATCAGTGCCTTAAAACAGTCTGCTTGAGCTTCAGGGCTACTTCCGGACAAGATATCTGTTCCAAGATATCCAGGCCTTGAAGGCGTCAACACACTATAGTTTTTTCCTGGATCTGTGGTTTGATCATACCCACCAGGAGATCCATGTATATATAGCAGCATATTATCGCTTTGACCTTTGCCCCTATATTCAATCCTTCCGCGATGGGTGATCATGGCACTTGAATCTAATCTTAATTTCCATAAAACAAGAGTTTTATAAACAAAATAAGGAATATATATGGCAATTTTGAAAACTTGAAATGGGAAATAATAGATCGATAAAAGAGATATAGAGATTATGAATATCAGAATCTCAAAGCTCATTTTAATTTAAGGCTTTAGAATACCTATAGACTCTCTCTTTGGATCAAACTCAGCAGGAGAGACGCTAGATCCATCATGTCCACCAAGTGTTCCAAATGAGCTAAAGCCCAATATGTGTTTTTGTTTATCCGTTATTTTTTGTAGCACTTCGTCTCGAATGCTGTATTGATGATTTTCTTGGGGTTTAACCCAAGGTTGTAAAAAAGCCGTTGAGATATTGCTCCTGATAGATCCTGATCTGTTAAGCCCATTGCCGTGCCAAAGTCGTCCTTCCCAAACAATTGCCGTTCCTTTAGGGGCAGTTAATGAAACAGCCATTTTTTGAATCTCTTCTTCATTTGCTGTCTTATAATCTATCAGCGGCCACTTATGTGACCCCGGGATTAGTCTCGTTCCTCCATTCTCAGGTGAGTTATCTGATATTAAATACATTACATTTGCCATAAAAGGGAACTCCATAGGGTGAGGAACTAATGGCCATTGATCTTGATGTAAGGCCATTTTTTCATTACCACTTCCATTCATATGAGCCCCCATAGAGCAAAGACAAACCTTCTTGCCTATTAGGTGCTGGATAAGGGGTAATATCTTGGGATGATCAATGAGTTTTAAGAAGCAATCTCCTTTATTTATGAGATTCCAAACAAGCCTACTAACCTTTTCCTCTTCAGAAGATTCTATGCCAAGGCCTTCATCTCCTCGGACTTTTGACCCAACCTTATGCTTTTCCTCGCCCAAGAATTGCTCATTGAGCCTCTTGTCCATTTCTTCTACTTCGCCTTCATTTAAAACATTGGCAATTAAAGCCATGCCATATTTATCAAGATGAGTTTTAGCTTCTTCTAAATCCTCTGTTAAGGGAGGATAGTTCAAGACTTTTAAATCTGCAGTATTCATTAATTCTTATTAGTGGGTTTCAGTTCTTTGATTCTTTCAGGTTCGATATCTATAAGATAATCCATAGAGCTTTCAATCCTTCCATAAGCATTCCAAACCTTAAAACCTAATCTCGATTTTAATTTTTCAGAGCAAGACTCCCAAAGATCTCTATCTAGGCCCAGAGTCTGATTTTCTTGTTGCCTAAATTGAGGAGAGCAGAAAGTTGTAAGGACGCCCAATCTATCTGTATTTCCTCTATTGGCGCCTGTTCCATGCCACAATCTTCCATCAAAAACCATTAAAGAGCCCGCTTTGGCTTCAGGTTGATTTATGGGGTAGGCACTTTGATCTTCTTGATTAGGATGCGCTCCGGTTAAGTGAGACCCAGGAACAACTTCTGTAGCTCCATTTATTGGAGAAAAATCAGATAGCATCCACATACAGTTGGCTACAACTGGTGGAGAAATGCCGAGAGATAAATCTGGTTCTACAAAACCCGTATCAGCCTTTCTAGATATTTCGGAGGGTCTAATATAATTTTCTCCTGCTTTAACTGGTTGAGGCATCCACCATTGATCTGTATGTAGGCCCATCCTTACGCCGCCAGGTTTAGCTATGTTTGCTGAATGGGTAGATAAAATGAAATCATCACCCAAAATATATCCAACGAGTTCATCCACCAAGGGGTGAGTGACCATATCCCTAAAACATTCCCCTTTATTTGCTAACATCCAAAGCCGTTGGTTCACACCTCCATTCTTGGTACTAAATGAGTCCTTATCAACTCTTCCATCTTTAAGCTTAATTTCTTGATCAGCTCCACCATCCCTGAAAGACAATCCCAGCTCTTCTTCAGCTTCGGCTTGCTCAAGGAGTCTTTTTTTAGAAATCTCTATTTCAGAGTCACTAAGTACCTCAGGAATTATGCAATAACCAAATTTACTTAAGTCTGCTTTAGCTTGAGATATGTCTTTTGTATGTGTTGGGCCATGTTCTAGAATCATACTAATCAGATGTTAGCATGAACAAATTGATTACTTCAATTTATAGAATTAAGGCAATTTAAAAAGATCTTCTACGTTGCAATTTAAAGTCTTTGCAATTTTCAAAGCTAAAACAGTTGAAGGGACATAAACACCATTCTCAATAGCATTAATGCTTTTTCTAGAAACCTCTGCACTTTCGGAGAGCTCTTTTTGTGTCAAACCAGCAGCTTTCCTAATCTCTTCTAGATTATTTAAAAGATTTTGGTGATGTTTGCCCATTGCAAATCCCTTTCAACTCTAGCTTCTATTTCTCTTCAAAGTCCTCAACGGCTTTTGTTATTTCTTCGCCGGTATTTGGATATATGTAACCTGCAGCCATAGTTCCAATGCCTATAAAGCCAACTAACAATCCAACTCCTTCAAAAAAAGACCCCATAGCAAAGAGACCTAGGAAATAAACTCCAACACCAACAAAAATAGTTATTAGACCGCCCCTGCGATAGTCAACAGGCTCTTTTTTTCGTTCATCAAAGATTCTTAATAGACGCTCAAGCTTAATAGGATCATCAAGGTTTTTTGATATCTCTAAAATAGTTTCATTTTTATTTTTTGCTTCATGATATAACCAGAAGAATACGGCCAAGGGCACAATGATGCCAACGGATATTCCTGCAAGTGGTATTATTGATGGATCCATAATTTTTCCTTAAAATATTTTTATGTAACGTAAACTTAACATCTTTATACTGAGAAGTAAAGGTTACATTAAAATAAATCTGTTACAATACGCGACAACAAAAACATAAGGGGAGAATTAAGAATGCCAGAAATGACTTTATTAGGATGGTTCCACACTATCTTGGGTATATTGGCTGTATTGAGCGGTTTTTATACTATCTATAAATATAAAGTGATTTCATCAGAAGTTGGCTCCGGAAAATTATATGTTTTAGTGACCCTTCTTGTGGCGGGTTCAGCTCTTGGCATATATAACCAGGGTGGTTTCGGAGTGGCTCATGTGCTGGCAGTTCTTACTTTAATTGCTCTTGCAGGTGGCTACATCATGGAGCGATACAAATGGTTTGGATCTTTTTCAAAGTACTTTCAAGCATTAGGCTATACCTCAACATTGCTGTTTCACATGATTCCAGCCATTACAGATTTTCTGAGAAGATTGCCGGTTGGAGATCCATTCATAGACTCTTTCGAGGATCCTTTATTGCTAAATTTCCATATGGCATTTCTGATTATTTATGTGCTTGGGATTATCGCCCAAATGATTTGGCTTAAGAGACAAGCCACTTAATCACCAATTATTTAAAATTTAAAAGGGAGAGTATGTTTATGGAAACAGTTTTAGTGACTGGCGGAACAGGATTTATAGGACTTCATTGCCTTCAACAATTACTAGACAAAGGATACAAAGTTAGAACCACTATAAGATCAGAGTCTAGGAAACAAGAAGTGCTGGAAGCCATGAAAAAGCATTCTTCAAATTGTGAAAACTTAGAATTCTATATTGCGGACCTATTAAAAGATGACGGATGGAAAGAGGCTGTTGAAGGATCGAAATATGTTTTACATGTTGCTTCTCCATTCTTTCTGGGCGAACCAGAAAATGAAGATATTTTTATAAAGCCCGCTGTTGAGGGAACTCTCAGAGTCTTAAAAGCCTGTGCGGACGCCGATGTTCAAAAGGTTGTACTAACTTCATCCTTCGCTGCTGTAGGGTATGGACACCCTAGAGAAAAAGAAGTTTACACTGAAGAAGATTGGTCCAGTGTGGATGGGGAAATCTCCGCGTACGCAAAAAGTAAAACTCTTGCTGAAAAGGCAGCATGGGAGTTTGTTGAAAATTTAGAAGAATCAAAGAAATTCGACCTTACTGTTATTAATCCAGTTGCCGTTACTGGGCCAATGCTTACTAGTGATATTGGCAGTTCAAATGATTTTTTACTTAAACTAATTTCAGGATCTATGCCCGCTTGTCCTAAGATACATATGGGCTATATAGATGTAAGAGATGTGGCTAAGGCACATATATTTTCAATGACAGAAGAGAAAACCAATGGGGAACGAATTATAGTAAGTGAAAACGAAATGTTTTTTGCTGAGGTTGGGAAAACTTTAAACGAAGCTGGATTTAAAAAATCACCCACTAAAGAGCTGCCAAATTTTCTTGTCAAAATAATGTCTTTCTTCGTGGGAGAACTGAAGACCCTTTTATCTGCACTCGACCGAAAAGGAGATATAGATAAGACAAAGGCAGAACGCTTTTTCGATTGGGAATATATTTCTACTGAGCAGTCCGTAACTGAAACAGCCCAACAATTACAAGAAATGGGATTAACTAAATAGCCATGCAACAAAGACAATTTAAACCTTTTGACTCAGTAAGTGCTCTTACCCTAGGTGGCGGAGGGTTGGGTCAAGTTTGGGGTGAGACTTCAAGAGAGGAAGCAGTTGCAACTGTGAATCTTGCCATTGAAAAGGGCATAACTCACCTCGATGTTGCACCAATGTATGGAAAAGGAGAGGCTGAGAGAGTTGTTGGTGAGGTATTTAAAGGAAAAGATTTAGGTGATGTAAAAATTACTACAAAATGCAGATTGGGAACGTTACCAGATGACGAAGTGTATGAACGCTTAATTTCTTCGCTTAATAAAAGCCTTGATAATCTCAATATGGAAAGGGTTGATCTTTTTTTACTGCATTCTCAGTTACGACAGGATGATTTCCAGCTGTACACACTTAATGAATACAGAGAGACTAATACAACTTCACTTTCTTGTTATTACAATGCAGTTATACCAGCCTTTGAAAGATTAAAAGAAGAGGGCAAGATCGGTAGCTGGGGTATAGGTGGGTTAGGTCAGACTCAAGCAATCCTTGAAGCCTTAAGTCACGACATTCAACCCGAAGCTATTCAGTGTGTTGTTAACCCTTTAAATTCAGCAGGCGCCATAGGATATGTTGATCAAGATTTCGACCCGCAAAAAATTCTCACTGAAAGTCAGAAAGTTGGAGTGCCGATACTAGGAATTAGAGCAGTTCAAGCAGGGGCATTAACTTTAGAAATGGATAGAGAGCCTCACCCGTCGGGCTTTGATATAAAAGATTTTGAGGATTACGATAAAGCCGAACCTTTTAGAAAGTTAGCTTCCGAATGGAATATGAATCCATCAATTCTTGCACATCGATATGCTCTAAGTGCAGAAAAAGTTTCGTCTGTAATACTGGGCGTAAAAAATAGGGAAGAGCTTTTAGATTGCTTAGAAGCAGAATCACTCGGAGAACTCGACCAGGATCAAATTAGTGCAATAGATATAGCTCTATCGAGATAACGCAAATTTCTTTGGGCTAATAATTCATAATAGTTAGAAGCAATCCAAAAATAACGAAAAAATCGCTTTAACTAAAAGTTGTCATTTGCAAATACTCTTCTAAGTTGTTTTCAATCCACTTTAAGTCTTCAGATTTATAAACATGGGAATCCCCACTCCTCAAAAGTCCGACTAATCCATGAACAGAAGCCCAGATATTGATAGCTTTTATTCTGGTATCTTTCTCTGCAGAATCAGGCATAAAATCCTTTAGTGCTTCTAATACACCATCAAAAGCTGCATTGGATTGCTCTTCTAAATCAGGATAGAGAGACATATCTAAATCTGTATTTCCAAACATCAAATCGTAAATAAATGGATAGTCCAACCCAAATCTTATGTAATGAGCACCGTAACCTGCAAACGTATCTACGTCTTTTCTGCCTTCATTAATTAACTCGTAACCCCTGCGCATCAACTCTGCTTTAAGATCATCCTTTTTTTTAAAATGCCTGTAGAAAGCAGTTGTTGAAACTTTAGCCTTCTTAGCAACCTTACGCATATTAACGTTCTGCCAAGATTCTGCGTTGCAAATGTCCCACGCAATTTCAACAAGCTGTTCTTTAAGATTCTCTTTGTGATATCCCATAATTCATTAATGTTGACTAAGTTAACATAGTCAATTAAGATGTTATCTTAGTAAACATAATAGCAGGATTCTATCAATGAACAGAAGAAAGTTTTTAAAAGTTTCCAGCCTAAGTCTTGGAGGATTAGCTGTTGCAGGAATAGGAGTAGACATGTCAGGAATTACAGCAAAAAAGAATTATTACTTGCAGGGAAATTATGCGCCTGTAAAAAATCTTATTTCTGAGGTAGGTCTTAAGGTGACAGGACAAATTCCCAAAGACTTGTCAGGTCTGTTTGTAAGAAATGGTCCAAATCCAATGTCTTCAGTAAATGAAAAAAAACATCATTGGTTCTTAGGAGAAGGAATGCTTCATGGCATTAGATTAGATTCTGGTAATGCACTTTGGTATAAAAATAAACTTGTAGACGGCAATGATTCTAATGCCAACACAAGTGTTATCTCTCATTCAGGAAAAATTTATGCCATAGTTGAGGCCGGTGGTTACCCTGTAGAAATTGATCAGGATCTCAACTCGCTCAATACCAAACCTTTTTACGGAGACAAAAACGCGGGCTTCACCGCTCATCCCAAGCTTGATCCAGATACTAACGAGTTGCATGCCATGTGTTATGACTACGCAAATAATTTTGATACTGTTGACTATGTAGTAATTGATCAAAATGGGTCGCATAAGAAAACTCAATCTATACCTTTTGAGTCTAGGTCTATGTTGCATGAATGTGCGATTACTAAAAACTATATGCTGGTGTTTGATCTGTCGGTTGTTTTTGATCTTTATAAGCTCGGAAGAGGGTATTTCCCTTTTTCTTGGGATGACAATCATCAGTCTCGAATAGGTTTATTGAGCAGAAATGGAGATTCAGATGCTGTGCAGTGGTTTGACATTGATAGAACTTATTTTTTTCATACATTTAATGCTCATGAAGATTCAAATGGTAATGTAATTGTCACCGCTGCAGCTTATGACAGATTATTTGATACTGATTGGAATGGGCCTTTCACGGAATCTCCTCCTCAACTTACTAAGTGGGAGTTAAATCCAAAATCTGGTCAAGCAATGTCGACTAAACTGGATGATAGAGCCGTAGAGTTTCCAAGAATAAATCCTAGTCTGGTAGGAAAATCTAATCAATATGCTTACGCGTTAGCGTCCTCGAATACTATTGAGCCGGATTTTAAAGAGATTGTTAAATACGACTTTAAAAATGATACCTCTGAAGTTTATGAATATGGATTTGGAAAATTCGGTGCTGAGCCAGTATTTGTAGCAGCTGAGGGTGCTAAATCGGAAGACGAAGGCTATTTATTGTCTCTTGTGTATAACCAAGAAACTGATAATAGTGATTTGATAATTCTAAATGCTAAGGAACCAAAATCGGGTCCGTTGGCTACAGTGCACTTACCTCAAAGAGTGCCATTTGGATTCCATGGAGAATGGGTAAATATTTAAATTAAGACTAAAGGAGTAGCTAAAATGCCTGAGATTAACAGTCAAAAATACAAAAAACTATTTCAAACTGTTTGTGAAGCACCAATTGATGCTCCTAAGGAGGCATTTAATCTTCATGATTGGGTTTTTACTCTATCAGATAAAGACTATCAAACCACAGCACGTGGGCATATCGGTGCTGGATCAAGTATTCATACAGATGGAACACAAACATCTGTCAATGTAGAAAGTGTAGGAGGAAACTTATTAGTCCAACACTATGTAGCAGAAGTTAAAGAACCTGATTACGTTAAGATGGTTTCTATGTCTGACCTTTGGTTAATGAAGTTAGTACACGTTGTAGTGAAAGTTACATGGGAAATGCGCCTAATCCCTGTTTCTGATAGCGAATGCAAATTTCAAAATACCGTATTGGCGGAACATCCTAATTTTATTATGAAAATTATGTCTGCTTTAGCACTAGGTGGTTATTTTGTGCGAAAACATAATGAAGAAGAAACACCTTTATTTGCTCAAAATTTATATAAAAGGACATTCAAAGAAAACACCTAGAGGCTTATATGATTAAGACTCTCTTAAAGTTCCTGAGTTTTATCTTAATTGTCCTGACATCCATAATTTTGCCCTTGTCATTACTCGAGTCATCTATGGCTGACTTAACAAATGAATTCATTGAATGGAGTGGGAACAATAAATTTTTAAACTCTATTTTGGTTATTTTTGCTTTGGCAGCTGATGTTTTCTTACCCATTCCAAATGGCGTTACCAATACTTTAGCTGGAGCCATTTTGGGGTTTTATTTGTCTATTCCAGTTATTTGGATAGGACTTACTTTGGGCTCCATAATTGGGTTCGCTATAGGAAAGTATGCTGCAAAGCCTTTAGCAAAAAAAATACTCACCCAGGAAGATTTAGAAAAATCGGAAGAGGTGGCCAAAAAATTTGGTGTGAGTCTCTTATTGATTGCAAGGCCTGCGCCGGGCTTGGCTGAAATTTCAACTGTTGCTGCTGGTTTAGCTGATATGAAATGGACAACCTTTTTAACTGTAATGATTCTTAGCAATTTATTGATTTCAGTAGTCTACGCCTTCATAGGAACCGCAGCCCTAACCAGTCAATCTGCTTCAATAGCTTTCATTGGTATTGCTCTTATACCTTTCTTGTTTTGGCTGCTGGCAAAAAGATACTTTTAAAATTAACCCAATGAAAAGATTTATTCTTCTATTATTGTTATTCTCGAGCTTAATCATGCCAAATGAGAGATTTAAAAATACCGATGAGGACGCTGCAGGAAAGTCTTTTAGAGAATTTTTAAAATGGTCTTTCACAAATAAAAAACCTGAACTTGTAGCGATTGATTCATCTGATGAGTGGAAAGAGCTAACTCCTAGCTCAACCGATTATCTCGTTTGGATTGGGCATGCAACTTATCTTATTAACAAAGATGGGTTAACTATTCTTACCGATCCCGTTTTCTCAAAAAGAGCTTCTCCTGTCCGATTTGCGGGACCCAAAAGGCTAATTCCACCGGCAATTCCCATAGATAAGCTTCCCAAAATAGACGTCGTTACAGTCAGCCATAATCACTACGATCATTTGGACTTAAGAAGTCTCAAGAAGATCTATAAAGCAAATCCTGATGCAATATTCTTGGTTCCCAAGGGAGACAAGAGGAGACTAGAAAGAAGAGGCATAGAGAATGTTAAAGAGTTTCTTTGGTGGGAAGAAATTGAGATCAACGGATCAAAATTTACTTTTACCCCGGTTCAGCATTGGTCTGCAAGGGGTATTGCTGACAGAAATAAAAGTCTATGGGGCGGTTGGTTTATAGAACTTAAAACAGAGTCTATCTACCACGCTGGAGATACAGGGTATTCAGGTGATTTTATTGAAACAAAAAAACGATTAGGCTCTCCTTCTCTTAGTTTAATTCCTGTAGGGGCTTATGCTCCCCGTTGGTTCATGAAAACAAATCATGTAAATCCACCTGAAGCAATCCAGGTAGCTCTAGATCTTGAATCTAAAAGGAATTTTGGAATGCATTGGGGCACTTTTCAGCTAACAGACGAAGCGATTATGGAACCTCCAGAACTTTTAAAACAATCCCTTAAAGAACTGGGTTTATCTGAAGAATTCTTTCGAGTTTTAAAGCCTGGAGAGGTTGTAGAGTTTTAAAATCTGGGTTGAAAGACAACCAGCACAACTATTATCAGTAACAGTATTGTGGGTATTTCATTTATAACCCTAAAAAACTTTTCCGATTTTGTGTTGGAATCGGCCTCAAAACTTACCCTGAGAAAATTCAGATAAAAGTGAAAAAGAGTCATGCCCATGACAAGAAACATTTTTAAAACCAGCCAAATTTCTAAACCTTTGTAGCTCAAAAGGGCCAGGCCTGATATCCAAACCAGAATTAGAGATGGATTTGCAATAATTTTCAGTAACTTAGACTCCATCACCTTAAAGGTCTCAGAAGCGTCTGAGCCTACTTCCTTAGTGGAGTGATATACAAATAGTCTTGGAAGATAGAATAGGGCAGCCATCCAGGTAATTACCGAGATTATATGAATGGTTTTAAAAATTAAGTAGGTATTCATCTAATCCCATTTGGCAGTAGGCGGCATAGACATCAATATAGCATCCGAATTGCCCCCAGTTTTTATGCCAAACGCAGTTCCTCTATCCCAAAGCAAATTAAACTCAACATAGCGACCTCTTTTGATAAGTTGTTGCTCTTTTTCCTGTTCCGTCCATTCCTCATCTTTGAGATTTCTGATAATTGTTGTAATTGCTTTTAGGGTGGATAAACCTACTTCTTTTATAAAGCTAAAATCTTTATTCCAATCGTTTGTTTTTAAATGGTCTATAAATATTCCACCTTCACCCCTGGCTTCTGACCTGTGGGGTAGATAGAAATATTCATCACAAGCCTTTTTATATCTATCGTAATAATCTGGATCAGCCGAATCACAAGCTTCTTTCATGCATTTGTGAAAAAACTCAATTTCTTCTTCTTTTTTAATTGTTGGAGTTAAATCTCCTCCACCTCCAAACCAGGAATCTCCAGTGACTATGTATCTAGTATTAAAGTGAAATGCTGGTACTTTGGGTGACTGCATGTGTGCCACTAGACTGATACCACTTGCCCAGTAGTTAGGCGCTTCCTCTGTGCCCTTAACTTCAGATTTAAAATCATTATCAAATTTTCCCGATACCGTAGATATATTTACACCAACCTTTTCAAAAACTTCACCTTTCATGAGGCTCATCTCTCCGCCCCCTTCAAATTTATGATCCCAGTTTTTTCTTTCAAAACTCCCGCCATCTATATCGACAAATTCTTCGCAGAACATATCTCTTAGTTCTCTAAACCAAGACGAAGTTAAGGATTTTTTTTCTTCAATATCCATTTTTTAAAAGGATGCCCTGATTCTTTGTACAAATTCTTTGACGTTTTCCTGAGGCGTTGTTTTCAGAACTCCATGGCCTAGTCCACAAACCCAACCCGATCTTTCTTCTGGTGATAGCACTGACATTTGTTCTATGAAAGTATCTAGTTTTGGCAAGAATTCCTCATGGGGGAGGGTTAAGAAGTGCTCACTAAAATTACCTTGTACGAAGCCATTTGAAGTTTTTTTAAAGTAATCTCTTAGATCGACATTAGAGTCTATACCCATTCCGGCTAAGCTTATTTGAGGGTCATTTTGTTTCGCAATTATAGTTTCATAGTTAACCCCGTCTTTTGCATAGTAACCAACCTTATTGGGAAATTCTTTGACTAACATATTGAAGGTCTTCTCTAAGTAGATATTTAAGTCTTCTTCGGCAAGTTGATGGGCAGTCGAGTCAAAGATCATTACCACCTCAGCTCCCGCATTCAATTGTAATTCCACATTCTCTTTAAGAAGTGGAAGAATCACGTTATCTAGAAGACCTATTTGAAAATTATTGAAATTGATATTCCTGGAATCTTTACTGATATTGCATGCGTAGGCAATTAAAGTCCAAGGCCCACCAACAAAGCCTATTAAAGACTTTTCAATGGGTAATCTTTCAATAGTTCGCTCTATCGCTTCACCTTGAAATTCCATAAAGCTTATAGGGTTTTGATTTATCAGTAAGCTTTCAGCATTGTCTTCGCTTAGGTGAAGACCAAATTGAGGCCCTGGGTTGTAGGATAAATCCATACCAAGCGCTTCGAGAGGGAATAATATGTCGCTGAATAGAATTGCGACATCAAAGTCAAATTCGTTAATAGGTCCCATCGCAGTTTCGGCCGCAAGGATGGGCTGTTTACAAAGTTCTTCAAAAGTATGATCCTTTTTTAAGCTTTGGTAGTGATCATGATATCGTCCAGCTTGCCTCATAAGCCATATCGGAGGACATGCCTGGGGCTTTCTCTCTATAGCATTTATGAATTTCTTATTAGGCAAGACTCTATCGATTTAACTTTAAGGCTATTTCATTGGCAGCATAGGTCAAAACACAATCTGCACCAGCCCTTTTGAAGCTTAACAAGGATTCCTGTAAAACTTCTTCTGATAACCATCCATTTTCTATTGCTGCTTTCAACATGGCATATTCACCACTTACCTGATATGCAAAAGTAGGGACTCTAAATGTATCTTTAACTGCTTTAATAACATCAAGATAAGGCATTCCAGGTTTAACCATAACTATATCGGCACCTTCTTCAATATCCATTTTCACTTCATGCAGAGCTTCTTCTACATTTGCCACAGACATTTGGTAGGTATCTTTACTTCCTACTCCAAGATTTGCGGAGGATCCTACAGCATCCCTAAAAGGGCCATAAAATTTTGAACTATATTTAGCAGCATAAGAAAGAATGATGGTATTTACAAAATCATTGGATTCTAAGGACTCTCTAATATCTGCTATTCTTCCGTCCATCATGTCTGATGGAGCCACCATATCTGCCCCAGCTTTTGCAAGGGTAAGTGCTTGTTTTACGAGAAGAGAAAGACTTCTGTCATTTTCGACATATCCATTTTCATCTAAAACGCCGTCATGCCCATGAGACGTGTAGGGATCTAAAGCAACATCTGCTATTACGGCTAGCTCAGAATTTTTCTTAATTTGTTTTATAGCAGTACAAACTAAATTATCTTCATTTAATGAGTCACTTCCTTGCTCGTCTTTTTTATCAGGATTTATGACCGGAAAAATAGCAACAGCCTTGATCTTATTGCTTTGTATTTTTTCAATTTCTTCATCTAAAGCGTTAAGACCATACCTGTTAATCCCTGGCAGGGAATCTATACTTTCCGTTCCATCTAGGTCTTCCTTTACAAATATAGGCTGTATTAGGTCGTCCACACTGAGGGTGTTCTCTGCAACTAAACTCCTAATTGAAGAAGTAAATCTTGTTCGCCTTAATCTTGATTGAGGGTATTTTCTGGATACGTTCATGCTAATTGAAATAACAGTGGGGCATTATACCTTAGGCAACAGGTATTTATTTTATCTTATTATTTATGGCTTCTAACCAACTATCAAAGTCTAGAAATGGAGTTACTTGTGGGATAGTCCTTTGTATGGATTTGAAAGTCTTTCCAAGACCGCAAGCATGATTTCTTTTTTTAATTTCAGGATATTTTTTTATTGCGAGCTCAAAGGAGCTGGCACTCATCCAATAGAAATAGTCACAACTCAAAAGTCTTTCTGAAATATCTAAAGCCTTTAATTCATAAGTTGCAATCACTTCTTTTTCTTCATCGCGATTATCTTTATGCGTTAACTTAAGCCAATCTATATCTTGAAATAGACTTACTTCAGGAGAGTTATTTTCTCCAAGGCTGTCTGAGGTTCCATTTACCCAATATCCTTTTGTTGCCATCGACTTCCAAGTGTCTATGCCGCTTGTCCAGATGATATTTGAATCATCTATAAGTCCGGGGCCTTCTATCGCATTGGATCTGCTTATATATATTCCCTTATTCTTAGTACCTTTCAAGACTATTTCAGAGTCTGTAATTGGCACGCGCTTAAAAAACTTTTGCTCCGATTTATTGCTTGGAAAATAATTAGCACTATTTATAGAATCAAAATAGTTATCATCATTACTCTTAAGTAATCTTTCAGACAAATCTTCCCCCTCTTCAGTCTCACCTCTTACTGTCAATAATTCAGTTGTTTCTAGGATTTCATGACTGACACCGATCTTTTGATGACAGCCCCCACCATGAGACTTCAATATTGTTCTTTCGACCTCAACAGATTTAAAAATTTCTGTATTTGTAATAGTGGAAATAATTTCTTTTACCTCTTCATCCTCTTGTCGAGCTTCAATTGCAAGAGCTCCTTGAGCAGCTGCACATGGATTTTGAGATAGAGGGAGCACCATCCACTTCAGGTCTTTCTGCATCTCAAGGAGAGATAACCTTTCTTGTTCAAATTCGCTAGTTCTATTTTGCAGGAATCTATCTATGGCGGCTTTAGCAACAACAAGACCATCCTCCGTGCCTTCAAGCAACTTAGTCAATCTAGTGTGAATATTACCTCTCACATCTTTAAAATTAATCTGAGTTTGAAATGGAAGCGCTGAAGGTAAAAAGCCAGAAAGATTTTTTTCTCTTCTAGGAGAAGAGCTCAAGATATTTAGATTCTCCTTTCCAATGCTATCTTTTTTTAAAAAGATCATATCTCTCATATCTGCGCGATCAATTGTTCCAAGTATCTCAGTGCCTCCTTCAAGATCAACTGGTAGGTCTTTCCAGGAATGAACTGCAATATCTGCAACTCCATTAAGAAGGTCAGTTCTGATATCACTAGTAAACACACCAATGTCAGGCATCTCATTTAGAGGTGTCGTTAAATCTTCATCACCCAGAGTATTTTTATATATGTGTTTTATTTCTAGTTTAGGAAAAGCCTGTGTTATTTTTTTAGCTACAAGAAGAGCCTGAATCCTAGCAAGAGGGCTTTTCCTTGATACTATTTTTAAGGTTTTCAATTTAAAACTAAATGAGAATAATTCTTAAGAACCCACACTAATCGATAACGTTTTATAATGGCGTCCTTTTCAAGTCTGATTATATTAACTTTTATCAATAATTAATTCATGAACTATAAAAAATTCTTCTCGGACGAGTTAGTTTCACTTAAATCTCAGGGTCTATATAGAAAGTTTAGAGCTATAAATAGAAACAAATCTAGCTTTCCCAAGGCAACCGAAAGATTTGAAGGTAAAGAAAGAGAAGTTGAAGTTTGGTGTAGTAATGACTACTTAAACTTAAGCCAACACCCAGAAGTAACTAAGACCTCTATTGAGGTTATAAATGAACTTGGCACTGGATCAGGTGGAACAAGAAATATTTCTGGTACTTCAACATATCATGTAGATCTTGAAAGGCTCCTTGCTGATCTTCACAGAAAAGAATCTGCACTTCTTTTCCCTTCAGCGTATACAGCAAATCAATCGACTCTTTGGACTCTCTGCAAGAACATGGAGGGGATAGAAGTTTTTTCTGATGAGCTAAATCATGCCTCTCTAATACAAGGTATAAAAAATGCTGATGTAGTAACACATATCTTCAGACACAACGACACAGAACATTTAGAGGAGCTCTTAAATACCGCTAATGCAAATACGCCCAAACTAATTGTTTTTGAATCTCTTTATTCCATGGAAGGATTACGTTCTCCATTACAAAAAATAATCGACATTGCCAAAAAATACAATGCTCTAACTTACCTGGATGAAGTCCATTCAGTAGGCTTATATGGTCCTGAGGGTAGAGGCATAACGGCTGAAAAAGGACTCGAAGATGAAATAGATATTATCAACGGCACATTATCAAAATCCTATGGACAGATGGGTGGTTATGTCGCGGCAAATGCTGATATTATTGACTACATCAGAAGTTTTGCTCCTGGTTTCATCTTCACATCTTCTATGAATCCGTCTATAGCAGCAGCATCCATTACAAGTATTAAGATTGCTATGACCTCTGAAGATCTACGGGAAAACATAAGAATTAACTCTGATCGAATTAGAGCAGGCTTAAGAGAACTGCAAATACCTTTCCTAGAGAATGACAGTCATATAATACCGATTCATCTCTATGACCCTAGGCTTTGTAAAGAGGCGGCTCACCTTCTGCTAGAAAAGCATGGAATATACATTCAGCCTATTTTTTACCCAACGGTTCCAAAGGGCGATGAAAGATTCAGGGTAACTATCACTCCTCGTCATGAAGCAAGCGATATAGATCATTTCTTGGACGCCCTTGATGATGTTTGGAAGCAAATGGACCTAAGACGTTCCGATTCAGCTGAAGAAGAAAAGTCCGCTGTATCTAGAATCTATTAGTTAAAGATCTCCTTTAGCCCTAACTTCGCTTTGATCGATGGTGAACTGTTCGCCGTATCTAGCTTCCAGTTTCTTTTGATTCTCTGAAATAACCTCTACAGGGTCTAGGTCTAATGCCATACAGGCAGTAACCCAGTACCACATAACATCTCCCAGTTCTCTTTTCATATGAAAGATATTGTCTTCATCGGCAGGCTTACCTTGAAGTATCATTTTCTTTACTATCTCGACAAATTCTCCAGTTTCGCTGCCTAATCCAAGTGCAGCCGTTAAAAGGCGCGGAGTATCAATTGGTGAGTTTTCCTGAATATTATCCAAAGATTTTTTTAAGTCATCTATTTTTAGGCTTGGATCACTAGTTACTTTCGTGACGAAATCACAATATGTTTCAAAAAATTTTTCTGCATTTTCCATACTCCAATGATACCTAAAGCACATGATATTAATAGGCTCTATAAAGAAATTAATAAGAGTTTTTTTATAAAATTAAGATCGAATTACCCAAGATGTTAGTTCAATTCTTGGTAAAATAGATACGTGGATGTATCTGAAATTTTCGAAAGTCTTAACGAACCCCAGAGAAATGCGGTAACTTCTGAATCTAAGAACTTACTTGTTCTTGCCGGTGCAGGATCTGGTAAAACTAGGGTAATTGCACACCGCGTGGCCTGGCTAATAAAAGCTGAAAATATAAACCCTCATTCCATCTTAACTGTAACTTTTACTAATAAAGCTTCACGAGAAATGCGGGGAAGGATTGAAGACATTGTTCAAGATGAGATGGGTAATTTTTGGTGTGGTACATTTCATGGAATTTCACATCGTTTACTAAGAACACATTGGGAAGAAGCCGGCTTAAGAAAAGAGTTTGCGATTTTGGATTCTGAAGATCAATATCGAGTTATCAAGAGAGTCGTGAAATCCATGGGCCTTGATGATACCAAGTGGCCGCCAAGACAGATTCAATGGTTTATAAACAAACAAAAAGATGAGTGCAGAAGGTCAAAAGATGTGGAAGTTTCAGATGATTACTTCGCTGAAAAGATGACCGAAGTATATAAAGCTTATGAGGAGCTTTGTGAGAGGGAAAGTTTGGTTGATTTCGGAGAGCTTTTACTGAGAGTCTACTTGTTACTTAAAAGCAACGAAGAAGTTTTGAGACATTATCAAAGAAGATTTAGCCATATATTGGTTGATGAATTTCAAGATACTAATGAAGTGCAATATCAATTTTTGAAATTATTAGCGGATGGCGGAGCTAATTTCATGTCAGTAGGGGATGATGATCAATCTATTTATGGATGGAGGGGAGCTAAGAGTGAAAATATAAATAGATTTACAAACGACTATAACAATACCGAAGTGATTAGACTTGAACAGAATTACAGATCTACTTCTGTAATTTTAAGTGCTGCTAATGAAGTTATAAAAAATAACCAAGGCAGAATGGGTAAAGAGCTTTGGACGGATCAAAAAGAAGGAGAGCCAATATCAGTCTATTCGGCGTATAACGAAGATGATGAAGCTCGATATATAGTTGGAAGCATACAAAATTGGGTCAACCAAGGTAGAAGTCTTGATGAAGTAGCCATCCTTTATCGGTCTAATGCTCAGTCAAGGGTCTTGGAAGAGGCAATTTTAAGAGAAGCTTTGCCGTACAAAATTTATGGCGGTTTAAGATTCTACGAAAGAGCAGAAATAAAAAATGCTATGAGTTATCTCAGACTTCTCTACGGAAGAGAAGATGATGCTGCTTTTGAGAGAGTTATCAATATTCCTCCAAGAGGTATAGGTGCTAAAACAATAGACCTTATTAGGTCAAGGGCATCTGAAAAGAGCATATCTCTCTGGAGGGCATGTGAGGAACTTCTAGATAATGACGGTCTAACACCGAGAGCTTCTCAGGCTATTCAAGGATTCATGTCTAGTTTTGATAACCTTGAAAATGACACCAAAGATCTTCAGTTGAGAGAAATTGTTGATATTACTGTTGAGAGAAGCGGTTTAATCGAATATCACAAAAAAGAAGCAGGAGAAAAAGGAAGAACAAGAGTTGAAAACCTTTCGGAGTTAGTAGGAGCAGCTAGGGACTTTGAACCAGATTCTTTTGATGACCTAGAAGAAGGTCCATTAAAGATGTTTATTGATCATGCAGCTCTTGATGCGGGAGAAACTCAGGCTTCTGAGCATGAGTCTGCTATACAATTAATGACTCTACACTCAGCAAAAGGGTTGGAATTTCCTCTAGTTTTTATATCAGGATTCGAAGAAGGTCTCTTTCCTCATAAATTATCCGTCGAAGACCCCAACCAATTACAAGAAGAAAGAAGGTTATGTTATGTGGGTATGACTAGATCTATGGAAAAGCTATTCATTACTCATGCGGAGATGAGAAACCTCTATGGGTCCGAGAGCTTCAATCCAGCTTCTAGATTTTTGAGAGAGATACCTG
Organism: SAR86 cluster bacterium AG-447-A08; assembly: GCA_003212335.1. Taxonomy (GTDB): domain Bacteria; phylum Pseudomonadota; class Gammaproteobacteria; order Magnimaribacterales; family Magnimaribacteraceae; genus Magnimaribacter; species Magnimaribacter mokuoloeensis. The sequence continues at coordinate 2,565 of QCQA01000009.1, read as the reverse complement.
AAAATCTAACTGTAGAGGTCAGAACCGGCGGAAATGTTCCTAGAGCATCAAAATCTAGTTCAAAAATAGTTTCAGGCGAAGTACCAGATACAGAATTTAAATTAGGGCAGAGAGTGCTTCATGAGGCATTTGGAGAAGGTGTAATTCTTAATTACGAAGGTGAGGGAGCTAATGCAAGAGTGGAGGTAAATTTCGATTCTAGCAAAACGAAGTGGCTTATGGTTTCTTACGCTAAACTACAACATATATAAAGAAAGGTATTCAAAATGAAAAAATTATTAGCAACTGGAATAACACTTATTTTGATAGCATGCTCTGGCACCGAGACTACAAGTCTAGAGGATGACGGTTGTTTTTCTACAGGTAGTAAGACTTACAAATGGACAATGGTAACCACTTGGCCTAAAAACTTCCCTGGACTTGGAATGGGTCCAGAAAACTTTTCTAAATACGTCGATGAGATGACTTGTGGAAGAATGCAAATTAAGGTTTATGGAGCAGGAGAATTTGTACCAGCTTTGGGAGTTTTTGATGCAGTTTCACAAGGTAATGTTCAGTTAGGCCATGGAGCGTCTTACTATTGGACAGGTAAAGTAAAATCCTCTCAATTCTTTACTGCAGTTCCCTTCGGATTAACTGCTCAGGAGATGAATGGCTGGCTACATTACGGAGGAGGCATGGAGCTCTGGGAAGAAGCTTACGCTCCCTTTAACCTAATTCCTTTAGCAGGTGGAAATTCAGGGGTACAAATGGCAGGTTGGTTTAAGAAAGAAATCAATTCTTTGGATGACCTCAAGGGCCTTAAAATGAGAATACCCGGATTGGCGGGAGAAGTATTCACAAGAGCAGGCGCTGAAACAGTTACTCTTCCAGGTAATGAGATTTTTCTCTCCTTACAACAGGGGGTAGTTGATGCTGCTGAATGGGTAGGACCATATAATGATCTTACCTTTGGATTCCACCAGGTTTCTGACTACTACTATTATCCAGGATGGCATGAACCCGGCTCTACTTTGGAAATTATCATCAATAAAGAAGCTTATGAAACCTTGCCCGATGACTTGAAAGCAATCATTAAATACGCTGCTAAGTCCGCTAATCAAGAGATGCTTGATGAGTATACTGCAAGAAATAATAAGGCACTTACAGAATTAATCGAGAAACACAATGTGGATCTTCGAAAGCTTCCAGATAGTGTGCTTATAGAACTTAAAAAGATAACAAAAGAAGTCATGGAAGATTTTATCGAGGATGATCCGATGGCTCAAAAAGTTTACAAGTCTTATAACGAATTTAAAGAACAAGTTATCAACTATCACAGGATATCGGAAAAGGCTTATATCGACACTAGAGAGTTGGATTGAATAATTTAGATACTAAAGATCTAGGTCTAACAGAATTTCAAGATGTCTGGAGGCAAATGCAGGTAGCTACAGACCAAAAGTCTGGTCAAGAAAAGGATGATATTTGGTTTACGGAACATCATCCAGTTTATACTCTGGGACATGCTGCATTAGAAGAAAATATCATTTCAACAAACGATATTCCGGTAGTCAGAACTGATAGGGGCGGGCAGGTAACTTACCATGGACCAGGACAGCTAATGATCTACTTTCTGCTTAATTTAAGAAGACTTAATTGGGGACCGAAAAAGTTAATTTGTGAAATGGAATCGCTAATCATAGATCTTCTAAAGCAATATGAAATAAATGCGTCAAGAAGAACTGGAGCTCCAGGAATTTATGTGCAAGATAAGAAGATAGCTTCTATTGGTTTAAAAATCAAAAGAGGATTTTGTTACCATGGTATTAGCTTAAACGTCGATATGGATATGAAGCCCTTTGATGGAATAGTAACTTGTGGAATCGACTCCTTGGAAGTAACCCAAATAAATGAATTTGCAGAAATTTCAATTGATGAAGTCAAAAGAGATTTCTTACAGCTTATTAAGAGTCAAGGAGCTAGGGCAGCCTAATGGATAACTTAATACCAACAAAAACCATCAAAGAAAATGGCGTAATCGCCGTTAAGAATGGGATTAAGCCTAATTCAAATAAGCTCATTCCAATTGAAAGAAAGCCTACATGGCTCAGAGTTAAGTCACAAAATTCTTCGAAGTATAGAGAGCTTAAAGAAATTGTAGCCAATAAAAAGCTGCATACTGTTTGCGAAGAGGCAATGTGTCCAAATATTCAAGAATGTTGGAGCCATGGCACAGCAACTTTTATGTTACTGGGTTCTGTTTGTACCCGGGCCTGTAAATTTTGCGCTGTAGATACTGGCAATCCTAAAGGGTTGCTCGATAAGGAAGAGCCACTTAAGGTTGCTAATTCAATATCTCATATGAACTTAAAGTATGCAGTTCTTACATCTGTAAACCGGGACGACCTTGATGATGGAGGTGCAAAACATTTTGCAGATACTGTAAAAGCAATTAAGAAGGAAGCTCCCGAGGTCGTTATTGAGGCACTTGTCCCTGATTTTTTAGGAAATGAACAATCTATAGAAATACTTTTGGATTCTAAGCTAGAGGTCTTTGCTCAAAACCTGGAGACAGTTAAACGA
>QCQA01000008.1 GCA_003212335.1 SAR86 cluster bacterium AG-447-A08 | reverse complement strand
ATTCTTAAAACCTTCTTTATTTTTCATCTAGAGAAGAGTCGACTTAATCTTTTCTAAAAATGAAAGATTCTCTTCAGGTAAACCTACTGAAACTCTCAAATAATTTTGCATCTTATAAACCGCGAGTGATCTAACAATCACGCCTTCCTTTAAAAGCTTATTAAATGCCTCTCTAGAGTCTTGTTTACAGTCAAAAGATATAAAATTACCTCTGCTGGGAAGACAGTCAAACCCGAGGGAATTTAATTCTTTATATAGCAGTTCTTTTTGCTCTAAATTAAGCTGAAGGCATTTATCTATGAAATCTTGATCTTCCAGAGCTTTTTCAGCAGCAAATAAGGCTAGTGAGTTTGCATTAAATGGCTGCCTAACCCTATTTAAGTAGTCAGCTATCTCTGTTGAAGATACACAAAAACCTACTCGAAATCCTGCAAGCCCATAAGCTTTTGAAAAGCTTCGACTCATAATTAAATTAGGAAATCTACTTAAGACATCAAAATCTATATCCTTGGTTTCGAAAGAGGAATAGTCAAAATAAGCTTGATCAAGCAAGACGATTATGTGTTCTGGAACTTTCTTTAGAAACTCAATGAGTTGGTCGTATTCTATGAAAGATCCGGTTGGATTATTAGGATTTGCTATAAAGATTAATTTAGTATTTTCTTCAATAGACTCAAACATAAGATCAAGGTCATGAGAGAAGTTCTTAGCAGGAACTTCTATACCTTTAGCTCCTACAGCTTTAACCACCAAAGGGTATACTGCAAAAGCATGTTCTGAATAGATAGCGCTATCATTATGGCTCAAAAATATTCTAGCAACGAACTCTATAATGTCGTTTGAGCCATTACCTATTGTCACTTGATTATCTTCGACATTAAATTTACGAGCTATGGTTGACTTCAATCGGGTAGCATTTCCATCAGGATATCTATGTGTCTCTTTTAGCACTGCTTCTATGGAATCAAAGATTTTGGGACTTGGTCCCATTGGATTTTCATTGCTGGCCAACTTAATTGCATTTTCAATACCCAAGTCTCTTTCCAGATCTTCGATTGGCTTACCAGGTTCATAAGGACTTAGGTCGTCAATTCCTCTATTAACTAATTCTTTTATATCCATGCCTATCCTAAAGATCTTGGGTAAGACCCTAATATTTTTAATTCAATATCCTTACTTTCCAAGCTAGAGACTAAGCTTAGTATTTTTTTGTCTTCTAAGTGCCCTTCAAAATCTATAAAGAATGAATATTGCCATTTATTAATTTTTGAAGGTCTGTAAGTGAGATGTGATAAATTTATATCTAAAGCATTAAAGGGCTCTAATAAGGAATAAAGAGCTCCTTCCTCATTCTTTGTGGTTGCCATGATTGATGTTTTATCAGCATTAGTCTGGCCAGCATCAATTTTGCCTATTGTTATAAATCTTGTTGTATTACTAGAATAATCTTCAATATTTCTATTTAAAATTTCCAATCCATATTTTGATGCTGCTAACTCTCCTGCAATCGCAATAATTGAGTTATCCTCTGTAACATTAGAAGCTGCCTGTGCATTACTACTTACACTAACTAACTTTACGCCAGGACAATAAGACTCCAACCACTGTTTACATTGTCCAAGAGTTTGCTCATGAGCATGGATCTCAAAACCTTCTTTAGGTAGGGGTTTGTTATGACCAAGTAGATTATGATGAATCTCCATTTCAATCTCGCCACAAATTTTTAAGTTAAACTCACTCAAGCAATCTAAGGTAGTGTTGACAGAACCTTCAGTCGAATTCTCTATTGGAACAATTCCATAATCAGAGGATCCATCTTCAACAGATTCAAAAATAGATCTAATGGTATCTTGTGGGGACTTATCTACTGATTTCCCAAATTGCCCTTCAAGAGCAGACTCTGAAAATGTGCCTTCTGGACCTAGATAAGATAATGTAAAAGTTGATTCCGTTGAGCGACAGCTTGAAATGATCTCATTAAAAATATTTCTAATTTGATCTTGTTCTAATGGACCTTCGTTCATCTCGGTCAATCTATTTAAAATAGAAGATTCTCTCGCAGGTTTATATTTACTGCTATCTTGCTTGGCTTGACCAGCTTGTATAGCTAGCTTTGCTCTTTCACTTACAAGTGACAAAATTTGATTATCAATTGAATCAATTGAATCTCGAATATTTTTAAGGTCATCTTTTTTTGACATTACTCATCAAGAATTTTCTTTAGAAAATACTTCCATAAAGTCCACAAGGGCATCTACCCCTTCCTCTGGAAGACCGTTATATATGCTAGCCCTCATACCTCCTACAGACCTATGACCCTTTAAAGCCAACAATCCAGCTTCTTTGGATTGTTCTAGAAATTTATCATTTAGATCTTCATTGGCTAATAAAAAAGGCACATTCATAATAGATCGATCTTCAGTATTTATATTGTTTCTATAAAAGTTAGAACCATCTATATAGCTGTACAATTTATCTGCTTTTCTGATATTAATCTTTGCAATTTCTTCAACTCCACCCAAAGATTTCAGCCACTTGAATACCTTACCTGCTACATACCAAGCAAAAGTTGGAGGCGTATTAGACATAGATTCACCTTCATCTATGAGGGTGTAATTCAAAAGATTTGGTGTTATGGGTTGAGGATTGCCTAGTAAATCTTTTTTTATGATTACAAAGCCAAGACCAGAAGGGCCTATGTTTTTTTGTGCTCCACCATAAATCAAAGAAAATTTGCTCACATCGAGAGGCTCTGAAAGAATACCTGAAGAGTAATCTGCCACTATTGGCACTTCTGAATGTTCAATAGACCTCAAACATAAACCTCCAATGGTTTCGTTAGGAGTGTAATGTACATACGAAGAATTCTCAGAGAGCTTCCAAGACTCTTGTTTTGGAAAAAATCTGAACTCTTCTTCCTCGGAAGAAGCTGCGATATTGACATTGGTATATCTCTGAGCTTCCTTAATAGAGCGCTTGGCCCAGTGACCACTGTTAACATAATCTGCATTGCCATCCTGAGTAGCCAGATTTAGAGGAACCATAGCATTTTGCATCGTTGCTCCTCCGTGGGTAAACAAAACTGCGAAATCTTCTGAGATAGATAATAGATCCCTAAAATCCTGTTCTGCTTGTTTTGCAATCTCAATAAATTCTGGACTTCTATGACTTATTTCCATCACAGAAAGGCCCAGACCATTCCAGTCTAATAATTCATCTTGGACTTCTTTTAATACAGCTTCAGGCATAGTAGCTGGACCAGCGCCAAAATTATACTTCCTTGGCATTATTCATCTCCTATGAATTCTTCGCTTATAGGAGCTATGCTAATCAGTTTTTCAGAATCTTTAAGCCTAATTACAGTTACTCCTTGGGTATTTCTTCCAATGATATTTACTTCGGCAACTCTTGTCCTAACCAACATACCTTTATCAGAAATAAGCATTAATTCATCATCATCTGAAACCTGAGCAGCGCCGATAAGTTGGCCATTCCTTTCAGAGATCTGCATAGCGATAACACCTTTGGCTCCTCGTCTAGTTTTCCTAAAATCTATAGATTTAGAACGTTTACCGTATCCATTTTCACTTACAGTAAATATGCTCGCCTCTTCTTCAGGAATTATTAGAGAAATCACATGTTGATCTTTTTCAAGCTTTATACCTCTGACACCTTTAGCAGTTCTCCCCATAGACCTAACTTCAGTCTCGGAGAAATGTGCTGCCTTTCCGGCATTAGTAACTAGCATTACAAATTTACTTCCATCCGTTATGGTAGTTCCAACCAACTCATCGCCCTCTTCTAGAGTAATAGCTCTTTTTCCGCCTTTTCTTTGGTTTTGGAACTCGGTTAATACTGTCTTCTTAACTGTCCCAGCTCTGGTAGCCATGAGGATAAAATGTTTATCATCATATTCTTCAACGGGGACCATACTAGTTATTCTTTCTCCTTCACTGAGTTGGATAAGATTAACAAGAGGACGTCCTTTAGCCGCCCTGCCAGCAGAAGGGATCTCATAAACTTTAAGCCAGTAGACTTGTCCTAAATTAGAGAAACATAGAAGAGTGGTATGTGTATTTGCAACTAAAAGTTGTTCCACAAAATCTTCATCTTTTACGGAAGCAGCTGTTTTACCAGTACCTCCTCTTCTTTGTGCTCTGTATTCTTCTAGTGGCTGAGTTTTTGCATAGCCTTCATGCGAGATTGTCACTACCCTATCTTCTGGAGTAATTAAATCTGCTTCAGTTAAATCTGCGGCAGAATCTTGTATCTCAGTTCTTCTATCATCTTTATATTTTTCTTGTACTTCTTTCAGTTCTTCTTTGACAACTTCAATCAACCGATCAGAATCTCCTAAAATTTCCAGTAGGTAGGTAATGTGATCTATTATTTCTTCATATTCTTTTATTAATTTATCCTGTTCGAGGCCAGTAAGTCTTTGTAACCTCATATCCAGAATTGCTTGAGCCTGTTGTTCAGATAACTGATATGTTTTTCCAATTAATCCAACAGATTTGTCATTAACATCGATCTTACAAGCATCGGGTCCTGCTTTTTCTAGCATTGCAATTATCTTTCCTGGCTTCCATTTTTTAGCCAAGAGTTTCTTTTTTGCCTCAGAGCCTTCTTTAGACTTCTTAATCAAATCTATCATTTCATCAATATTTGCAAGAGCAATAGTGAGACCTTCTAGGATGTGGCCTCTTTCTTTTGCCTTTCTTAAATCAAAAAAGGTTCTTCTAGAGACGACTTCTTTTCTATGATTAAAAAATACAGAGAGAATAGATTTAAGGTTTAATAATTTAGGCTCTCCGTCTATTAAAGCTACATTATTAATTCCAAAGACAGTCTGCATTTGTGTTTGTGCATAAAGGTTATTGAGAACAACATCAGGAATTTGTCCTGACTTAAGTTCTATAACGACACGAACACCATCTTTGTCAGATTCATCTCTGATATCTCTAATTCCTTCTAACTTTTTATCTCTTGAAAGTTCAGCTATTTTTTCTATCAGTCTTGCTTTGACAACCTGATAAGGCATCTCAGTAATGATAATTTTTGCTTTGTCTTTTTCTTCGTCCTCAAATTCTGTTTTTGCTCTTATTTTTACTCTTCCTCTTCCTGTTTCATAAGCGCTAACTATTCCAGCCCTTCCATTAATTATTGCTCCAGTTGGAAAATCGGGGCCTGGTATATATTCCATAAGCTCTTGGACAGTTATTTCAGGGTTATCAATGAAGGCTAAACAAGCTGATAAAGATTCATTGAGATTATGCGGTGCCATATTAGTTGCCATTCCAACAGCAATTCCAGCTGAGCCGTTGACGAGCATATTAGGAATTCGGGTAGGCAAAACTTCCGGCATCATTTCTGTACCATCGTAGTTTTCTACATAATTGACGGTTTCTTTTTCGAGATCGGCTAAAAGTTCTTGAGATATACGAGCCATTCTGACTTCTGTATATCTTTGAGCAGCAGGACCATCACCATCCATAGATCCAAAATTACCTTGTCCATCAACAAGCGGATATCGAAGAGACCACCATTGCGCCATTCTTACAATTGTTTCGTAAGCTGCGCTATCGCCATGGGGATGATACTTGCCTATTACGTCACCAACGATTCTAGCTGATTTCTTATGAGGCCTTCCAAAATCATTATTGAGCACATGCATTGCATAAAGAACTCTTCTATGCACTGGCTTTAAGCCGTCTCTTGCATCGGGTAAGGCTCTTCCTACGATTACGCTCATTGCATAATCTAAATAAGATTGTTTAAGCTCTTTACCTATATCAACAGGTACTATTTCCTTAGCAGCAATTTCGCCCATAATTTATATCCAAAGTATTAATTTAATGAAGGAATCAGAAGAAAGTCTTCCATTTAAAAGGCAGGTTTTATGATGTCTTTTTTGAGGTATCAACTTAGGTCAATTTTATCATAATTGACCTCAAAAATCGTGTAAAAAAACGGTTAAAAAAGGCAGATATTAGCCCTTAAATTCTGAAACTAAAGTAGATACAGTTTCTTTCGCATCGCCAAACAGCATTCTTGTGTTGGATTTGAAAAATAGAGGGTTTTGTATACCTGCAAAACCAGAAGCCATAGAACGTTTTAGAACAAAGACAGTTTTGGAATTATCAACTTCAATTATCGGCATTCCGTAAATAGGACTGCCTTCATTTTCTTTAGCGTCTGGGTTAACTACGTCATTGGCACCAATTACCATACAAACATCAACGGTTTCCATTATTGGATTAACATCTTCTGGTTCTACTAATACGTCATAAGATACATTAGCTTCTGCCAACAAGACGTTCATATGACCGGGCATTCTTCCAGCTACGGGGTGTATGGCATACTTCACTTCTGCTCCATTTTCTTCCAATAATTCTCCTAACTCTCTTACGGCATGTTGAGCTTGAGCTACTGCCATACCATAACCAGGCACGATTAACACGGAAGAAGCTGCTTCAAGAATTAAATAAGCGTCTTCTGCTGAAATAGGCTTAACTTCGCCCTGTTCTTGTGAAGATTCATTGGACGAGTCTGGAGCTGCTCCAAAACCACTAAATAATACATTTGCTAGAGAGCGATTCATTGCCTTACACATGATATTAGTAAGAATCAAACCACTTGCGCCTACTAGAGCTCCTGCAACTATGAGAACATTGTTTAAAATAACAAATCCTGCTGCACACGCAGCTAGTCCTGAAAAACTATTCAGCAAAGCAATTACAACTGGCATATCTGCTCCACCAATTGGAATTACAAATAAAATTCCCAATACAAAAGCCAATCCTATTAACAGTATTAATGTTTGCTCAGAAGTAATAAGCCCTTGATAGAAGAGCATATTTACACCGACTATTAGTATAGCTATAAGTAGAAGGCTATTTACAAATTGCTGTCCCTTGTAAAGATAAGGCTTTCCAGAAATGACTTCGGATAGTTTTCCGTAAGCGATAATACTTCCAGTAAAGGTTACCCCTCCAATAAGAACAGTTAAGAAGATGGCCCCAAGGAATGCTGGATTGTTTAAGGTTCCAGATACATACTCTGCAGAACCTACTAAAAGGCTTGCAATACCTCCAAACCCGTTAAAAATTGCTACCATTTCTGGCATTGAAGTCATCTTTACCTTGGTAGCAGCAAAATAACCTACTACACTTCCTGCCACCAAAGCTCCAGCTATGTATTTGTAATCAATAATATTTTGATCTAATAACGTAATAAGGACAGCCAATAGCATTCCTGAAGAAGATAAAAAATTTCCGCGTCTAGCCGTATCGGGCGACCCTAACATCTTAAGGCCAACGATAAATAAAATAGATGAAGCTATGTACGCTAAATTTACTAAAAGAGCTGTATCCATAATTATTTCTTCTTGAACATTCCAAGCATTCTATTGGTAACTAGGTACCCACCCACTACGTTTATAGAGGCAAAAAAGACGGCCGCTGTTCCTAGTATGATTGTTAAAATATCAGATGATCCTGAAGATAATATTGCTCCCACTAAGGTTATACCAGATATAGCATTAGCACCGGACATTAGAGGAGTATGCAAGGTTGAAGGTACCTTAGTTATTAACTCTACCCCCAAGAAGATCGAGAGAACGAGAATGAATATTAATAGTATTATCTGACTTTCCATAACTTATTTATTTACCGATTCGTTGACCACACTTCCTTGGTGGGTAATTACACAACCTTTTAGTATTTCGTCTTCTAAATCAAAATTTATTACTTTATTTTCTTTATCCCAAAACTCTTCAATCATATTAAAAAGGTTTGAGCCGTAGACCTGAGAGGCATCCTTTGCTACTTCTCCGGGTAAATTAGACATTCCGATGATTGTAACTCCTTCATGAAATATATATTCATCATTTTTAGAGCCCTCAACGTTACCCCCAGTTGAAACTGCCATGTCTACGATAACACTTCCAGGTTGCATTGCTTCTACCATATCGCTTGTAATTATTTTTGGAGCTGGCCTTCCGAAAACCTGAGCAGTTGTTATAACCACGTCTGACTGTGAGCAAACTTTCTTCATCCCTTCTTGTTGCATCTTTATTTGTTCTTCAGTGAGTTCTTTTGCATATCCCTGATCAGTTTCTTCAGTCTCACCAATATCGATTTTTACAAATTTAGCACCTAATGATTTGACTTGCTCTTCTACTACAGGTCTTGTATCAAAAGCTTCTACTCTAGCGCCTAATCTCTTGGCAGTTGCTATAGCCTGCAGTCCGGCAACACCAACACCAACTACAAATACTCTGGCAGGAGAGATAGTTCCTGCAGCTGTCATCATCATAGGAAATGATTTCGTTAAAGTTCTTGAGGCTTCGATAACTGCAGCATAACCTCCTAGATTTGCTTGAGAGCTTAGCGCATCCATCTTTTGAGCCCTCGTTATTCTTGGAACAAGCTCCATACTAATAGAGCTCACTTCAGCAGAAGCTAAATCAGAAACGATTTGTTTCTCATTAAAAGGATCTAAGAAACTGATATAAATTGTGCCTTTTTTTAGCTCTTGAATTTCTTCTGTTGATGGCTTATTGATTTTACAAACTATGTCTGCAGATTTAAAACCATCCGATTTATTTGTGCATATAGAAGCACCTACCTCTTCATAGAGCGTATCGGAAACGAATACATTTTCTCCTAATCCAGTTTCGATAGAGACTTCGATACCTAAATCGATAAATTTCTTAGCTACTTCAGGTAAAATAGTGGCACGAATTTCGTTTGCCTCTTCTTTAGGAAAAAATATTTGCATAATAATTTTTGACTTCGAAAGTTTGTCGAACAACAGTTTAAAGAAAAAAACATGCCATGAACATAGAAAATTTAGATCATGATGAAGTAAATAAATTTGATGAACTGGCCGCTAGGTGGTGGGATAAAGATGGAGAATTTAAGCCTCTTCATCAAATAAATCCATTAAGAGTTGGTTTCATTAAAGAGAGATCTGCACTAGAAGGAAAAAAAGTGTTAGATGTTGGTTGTGGTGGAGGTATTCTTTCTCAAGCGCTTGGAGAATTAGGGGCAGAAGTTATCGGTATTGACGCTTCAGAGAGAACAATAGGTGTAGCAAAGGCGCATTCTGAACTAATAAAGAGTGATGTTGAGTTTTTTCAACAGACAATAGAAGATTTTATTGCTTCTAATCCAAATAAAAAATTTGACGTAATCACGTGCTTAGAAATGCTAGAGCATGTTCCCTCTCCCGGAGATATAATCAAAAGCTGTTCTAATCTCTTAAATGATAATGGAGATATTTTCTTTTCAACAATTAATAGAAATCCAAAATCTTATTTATTCGCTGTTATAGGTGCAGAATATGTTTTAAATCTTCTTCCAAAGGGTACACATGACTACGAGAAATTTATTAAACCCTCCGAGCTTGCAAAATGGATAAGAGATGCAGGCTTAACTAGCAAAGAGACGATTGGTTTGAGCTATAACCCGATAACTGATAATTATTGGCTTGGTAAAGATATTCAAGTCAACTATATGGTTCACGCAAAAAAGGAAGTAGGTTGAAAGGTATTGAACTATTTGCTTTTGATCTAGATGGAACTCTTCTTGATACAGCTCCAGACTTTCTATATGCAGTGAATGTATTGAGGGAAAGATATAGTCTTGAAGAGGCTGATTCTGATCAGGTTAGGTCAAGAGTATCGCAAGGTGCAGCAAGCCTAGCCTCCTACGCTTTAGGGCTTGAATCAGAATCAGATGAAAAGATTGAGTTTCATAGACAAGAATTACTTGATATCTACGAAGATTGCTGCCTCAAAAACACCAGAGTATTCGATGGCATAGAGGACGTTCTCGATAAACTCAATTCAACCAAAATCAAATGGGGAATTATTACTAATAAGCCTCGAAGATTCGCAGAAGTCATTGTTCAAGATAAATTAAATAAATTCAAAACTCCTTTTCTAATTTGTCCCGATGATGTTGGAGTTCGAAAGCCAGATCCAGATGGATTAAATCTTGCTCTAAAAGTATCTGAATCTAATCCTAAGAACAGCATCTATATTGGAGATCATAAAATAGATATAAAGGCTGGTGAACAAGCAAACATGATGACAGGTGCAGCAGCTTACGGTTATATACCTATGGAAGATGCTGCCGAAGAATGGCAAGCAGATTTCATCTTCTACCATCCTAGGGATATTAATAATCTGCTAGATCTGTGATTAAAGATTTAACTGAAGACAATTTACCCAAGAATCTTCTTGAGGGTAAGACAATTGTCATTTCTGGTGCAGGATCAGGTATAGGAAGACAAGCTTCTAAGACCTTTTTCGATTATGGAGCTAATTTAATACTACTCAGTAAAGATCAAGAAAAACTTGAATCTCTATATGACGAAATAAACTGTGATAACTCTAACAATGTACTAATCCAACCAATAAATTTTGAAAATTCTTCGGAAAAAGATTACGAAGAAATCGTTCTGGCTATTAAAGAAGAATATTCAATTATTGATGGTCTACTTAACAATGCAGGAATTTTGGGAGAAAAAAAAGCCCTAGAGCAATTTAGTTACGTAAGTTGGAAAAATGTTCTGAAAGTGAATCTAGATGCTAGTTTCTTGCTAACAAAAAACCTAATACCTCTAATAAAAAAATCTGATAACGGTTCCATTATTTTCACTTCATCGGGTGTCGGAAGAAAGGGAAGAGCATACTGGGGTGCATATTCAATAAGCAAGTTTGCTACTGAAGCCATGATGCAAATCTTATCTGAAGAGCTCCAAAACACCTCTTCCATCAGAGTTAACTGTATTAATCCAGGAGCTGTAAGAACTAAGATGCGTGAATCTGCATATCCAGCAGAAGATCCTAATAAAAATCCAACAGCAGAAATGATTATGAAACTTTATCTGTATTTGATGAGTGATATGAGTTTAGGTATCAATGGTCAGTCACTTGATGCTCAAGAGCGCTGATTTCACTTTTTGACAACTCCTTAAAAGCCCCTTGCTTCAAGCTAGCCGGAAGAAACAAGCTACCATATCTGACTCTTTTAAGACGAGAAATTTCTAATCCTTGACTCTCCCACAATCTTCTAACCTCTCTAGTGCGACCTTCCATAATGACCATTGCAAACCACTGATTGGTATTTCCTTTTCTTCCTCCCTGTACATCGGTAAATTTTGCGAAGCCATCTTCTAATTTAACTCCCTTCATTAGATTGTTTAGTATTTGATCTGTTACTTGACCATGAACCCTAGCAATATATTCTCTCTCTATATTTGATGATGGGTGCATAAACTGATTTGCAAGAGATCCATCATTTGTGAAAAGGATCAGTCCTGAGGTGTTAATGTCCAGTCTTCCTACAGAGACCCATCTACCTGATTTTAATTTAGGAAGTGAATCAAATATTGTTTTTTTGTGGTCAGGATCATTTCTAGAAGAGATCTCTCCAACCTTTTTGTTGTACATCAAAATTCTTTTTTTAGAGGGATCTTTCTTGGATAGTCGAACAGTTCGGCCCTCAACTTCAAAAATATCATGCTCAGAAACTAGTTGCCCTAGAGTAGCTAATTCCCCATTAACTTTAACTTTTCTTTGTTTGATTAAAGACTCGATGCCTCGCCTTGAGCCAATACCATGATCTGCAAGGATCTTATGGATCCTGGTTTTCAAAACCTAGTTTAATGTTTGAGTGTTCTCTTGAGAGCTTTCAGGCTCTTCAATAGGTAACTCAAGTTCAATTGATTTTAAATCTGGGAGCGATGGAAGTTCAGGCAATTCTCTTAAGTGCTGAAGACCAAAATAATCTAAAAATTCTTTTGTAGTAGCGTAGAGTGAAGGTCTACCCGGCACATCTCTTTGACCCACTATCTTTACCCACCCTCTTTCCATAAGACCCCGCATTAACTGTGTCCCAACTGTTACTCCTCGAATTTCTTCAATTTCTCCTCGAGTAATAGGTTGTTTATAGGCAATTAGAGAAAGAGTTTCTAAAGTAGCTTTTGAAAACTTTTGAGGCTTTTCTTCCCAAAGTTTTGCAACGAACTCAGATAAAGATTGTTTAACTTGTAAGCGATAACCGCTTGCAATTCTCTTCAATTCAATACCCCTATTTGTGCAATCTTCATCTATAGAGTTTAGAGCATTTCTTATTTCGTCTTTAGAAGGTTTCGGATCTTCAAAGACTTTCACCATATCATCAACACTTATTGGCCTGGAAGCTGATAAGAGTAATGCTTCTAGAATTTCACTAAGTTTATTTTCCATTAATGTACCTCTTCAATCCCCTTTATATGTATTGGTCCAAATTCTTCAGATTGCACAATCTCTATTAAAGAATCCTTTAATAACTCTAATATGGCTAAGAATGTTACCACAACACCGATTTTGCCTTCTTTTGAATTAAATAAAGAGCTAAATTCAATGAAAGATTCTGTTTTCATTCGCTCTAAAATCTGACTCATTCTTTCTCGCGTAGATAGTTCTTCAAAATTAATTAAATGTGCTTGAGATTGTTCGGCACGCCTCATAACTTCCGCTAAAGCAATTGTTAACTCCTCTAATGGAACATCAATAAGAGGTGCTTCTGTCGAGAACTCCGGCAATTTAGCGTTGGCTGCAAAAATTTCTCTATCCAATCTAGGAATCTTGTCAATTCTTTCAGCAGCTTCTTTGTATCTCTGATATTCTTGAAGTCGTTTAATGAGCTCTGCCCTTGGATCCTCCTCTTCAGCCTGTTCTTCTGGCCTTGGTAAAAGCATTCTAGATTTTAATTCTGCTAAATACGCAGCCATAACGAGGTAATCGCCAGCAAGCTCAACTTGCATAGCATCCATTAACTCAATGTAAGAGGTATATTGTTCTGTAATCTTGGCTACATTAATATCAAGAATATCGAGGTTCTGTTTTTTAATAAGATACAAAAGGAAGTCGAGAGGTCCAGCAAAACTATCCAATAAAATCTCCAATGCATTAGGAGGAACATAGAGATCTTCAGGAAGAACAGTCTCTTTGCCTTTTACAGTCGCTAAGAACATCTCCTCTTGACGAGGATGGATTGGTTTTTCCTCTGCTTTAAGAGGATCTGAGGTCTTTGAATCAACCATTTTTTCCAATACTTCTGTATTGGCTTTGTATTATAGCTATTTATGAAGAAATGAGGAAATAAGGCTTATTTCAAAAACTTATTTGTTATTGGATATCTTCTATCTTTACCAAATCCTCTGGGTGTAATTTTCACTCCAAGCGGAGCTTGACGCCTTTTATATTCGCTTAGGTCGATTAACCTTATAACTCGATCAACCATACCTTTCTCTATGCCTGACGCTTCTATTTCTGCCTTACTCTTATCTTGTTCAACGTAAAGCTCTATTATTTTATCTAAGATTGCATAATCAGGAAGGCTATCGCTATCTTGCTGATCGGGTGCCAACTCCGCGCTGGGAGGCCTGTCTATAATCCTATCCGGGATAACATGAGAAATAGTATTTCTGTATCTAGAAAGGTCATAAACGAGTGTTTTAGGAACATCTTTTAGAACTCCAAAACCTCCAGCAGTATCTCCATAGAGGGTAGAATAACCAACGGCTGTCTCACTTTTATTACCTGTGGTTAAAACTAACTCTCCAGATTTATTCGATAAGGCCATTAGTATCACACCTCTGCATCTTGACTGAAGATTCTCCTCAGTAATATCAGGCTCTAAGCCACTAAACTCATCTTCAAGGCTATCGGCGAATGATTCATATATCTCTCCAATAGGAATAACGGAATGTTTAATACCTAGATTAACTGCTAACTTTTCGGAATCTTCCACACTCATATCTGAAGTGAACTTAAATGGCAGCATAAAAGTTCTGACCTTTTCAGGTCCAATTGCATCGGCTGCAATCGCAGCTGTTAGTGCAGAGTCGATACCTCCGGAAGAACCAATCAATACTCCAGGAAAATTATTCTTCTGTATATAGTCTTTTGCACCCAAGACTAAAGCCTTATAAACTTCCTCTAATTCCTTATCTTCTGGTATTTCTTCCCTCTTTTCACTTGATAATTTACCGTCTTGGTCAGAAATAAAATTAATAATCTTATAATCCTCTTTAAATTTTTCTAATTGAAGTATCTGTTGTCCATCTCCATCCATTACCATTGAAGTACCATCAAAAACAAGTTCATCCTGACCTCCAACTTGATTGGCATAGACTATCGGCAAAGAGTAATCAATTGCATGACCTGATATCAAAGCCTTCCTCTCTTTGATCTTATCTAAATGAAAAGGTGAGGCATTAATATTGAGAATTAAATCTGTTTTCTTTTCATGTAGTTGTTTTATGACATTTTCATGCCATATGTCTTCACAAACGGATAATCCAACTCTTAAGCCATTAACTTCAAAAATTCCTGGGCCTTTTCCAGGTTGGAAATATCTTTTTTCATCAAAAACTTCATAATTAGGTAATTCCTGTTTTTTATATTCTGTTATGACTGATTTATTCCTTAATACCCCAGCACAATTAAAAATTGAATCCCCTTCTTTTTTTGGATAGCCAATAACAATAAAACTCTCAGGTTTAACGTCACAGAGTTTTTCAACAGCTTCATAAGATGCATCCAACAGATCATCTCTTAGTATTAAGTCTTCAGGCGGATATCCAGTTAGGAACATTTCAGTAAATACGAATATATCCGGTGAAGATTGTTTTGATAATTTATCAATAGCATTAATAGCTAATTGCAAATTACCTTCAATATCTCCAACAATTGGATTTTCTTGAACTATTCCTATAGAGATTTTCTTTTTAGTCATGTAAGGAGACTTTTTAGATAAGAATTATATTTAATGTTTGAAAAGCAAATTAACTGGTCGTGTATATTAACACTTTCATGCTTTAATCTGATCACAATATATGTAGAATGCATCTCCGGTAAATTTTTTTAAAAATGCAAAAAACAAGCGATTTAAGAATATCAGGAAGGCAGGAAGTAATTTCTGCAAGCTCGCTCTTGGCAGAGCAACCAATATCAGAAGTTTCTTCTGAAACGGTTTTTAATGCCAGAAAAGAGTTTTCAAAAATTCTATATAAGAAAGACAATAGATTGGCTGTTGTAGTTGGACCCTGTTCGATACATGACACCAATGCAGCCATGGAGTATGCAAATCTCTTGTTGGAAGAAAAAAATAATCTTAAAGATGAGCTTCTAATCATTATGAGGGTATATTTCGAAAAGCCCAGAACCACAGTAGGATGGAAAGGCCTAATTAATGATCCGGATCTTGATAATTCTTTCAATATTGATAAAGGTCTATCTGTATCTAGACAGCTATTAAGAGATATAAATGACTTAGGTATGCCAGCAGGGACAGAATTCCTTGATGTAATTACACCTCAATATATTGCTGACCTAATCTCTTGGGGTGCAATAGGAGCTAGAACTACTGAGAGTCAGGTCCATAGGGAATTGGCTTCAGGTTCATCGTGTCCAATAGGCTTTAAAAATGCGACTAATGGAGGCATACAAGTAGCTGCAGATGCTATAGGTTCTGCCCTTCATCCTCATAAGTTTTTATCTGTAACAAAAGACGGAAGAGCTGCAATTTTTTCTTCATCTGGTAATAAGGACTGTCACATTATTTTAAGGGGTGGTAAAGAACCAAATTATTCAAACAAGCATATCAACGAAACTTCTGAGTTACTTAGATCTAACAATCTAGAAGATTCAATAATGATTGACATGAGCCATGGAAATAGCAGTAAACAGCACAAGAAACAAATTGATGTTTGTACTGATATTGCTTCCCAAATTAAGTCTGGTGAAACAAGGATTACCGGAGTTATGATTGAAAGTAACCTTGAAGAAGGGAACCAGAAAGCCGACGATCTGGATAATCTAACATACGGTAAAAGTATTACTGATGCATGTATAAATTGGAAAGATACTAAAGACTGCCTCTATAGATTGGCTGAATCAGTAAGAGATAGAAATAAGTAACCCAAATTTCTTGTACTGACCTAGATCATAATCTAATCTGGAGAAACTTAATTTATGACTGATTCAAAGATATCCTTTTCAATTGAAATAGCCAATACCATAGGCCTAGAAGAAGCAATTCTCCTTGAATACATAAAGGAAAATGAAAGCCTAGATAAAATATCTCTTAAACAAATAAACACTCACTTAGGGTTTTGGGACGAAAACAGAACATCAGATCTTTTGAATAAGCTCATTAAGAGAGGCTTGGTGATGGAATCTAACCTTGGAGGAACTATTTATTTTTCTTCTAGGAAGCCAAATCAAGTTTCAAAACCGATTATAGAGAATACCTGGATGCCAGAAAAAGAAGTGTTCGATCAGATAACTGAATACGGCATACCTGAAGATTTTGCAAATTTACACATAGATGATTTTAAAAAACTAAATGAAGAAAGAAATCAAAAAGACAAAAATTGGGGAGTAAAATTTCTACGGTTTGTGATAAAAAAATGGCGCCATCAGGAGGTCGAAGAGAATAAAAAAAAGAAGATGAAACCCATGGAAAAAACTTGGTTACCTGATGATGATGCTCTAGAAATACTAATTAAGTCTGGAATAAATGAAGATTTCATAGACAAAGAAATACCTGAATTTATTCTTTATTGGACCGAGCGGAAAGAAGAGTCTGATATCTGGAACAGTAAGTTCATAGCCCACATAAGAAGACAATGGGGAAGATTTAAAGATGTAAAAGAAAATGATGACTTACCTTCCAAAATGACATCAGAATGGAGACCTAACGAAGACTTCTTTGATATCCTCGAGTTAACTGATATACCTAGAGAATTTGCAGAAAATACTAAACCTGAGTTTATTATGTACTGGAAAGAGACGGGGCAAAGTCTGAACTCTTGGAATAGTAAATTCCTCCAGCATGTGAAATATAACTGGGAAAAAACAAATAAGGGGCAAACGCCTCAATCATCAGATCAGATTGATAGAAGAATTGAATCAAGTTGGAAAATCGAAGAAAGCTCACTAAAGAGAGCCCCTCAACCTGATAATGAGATGATTCAAGAAAAATTCAAAAAACTGAAAGAAAAGCACCAAATCTAGTTTTAACTTAAGTATTTTAGTGTTATAGTTATGTATAACACCTAAATATTTCTATGAAAATTAAACAAACCTATAAAACTGCGGCAATTCTTGCTTCCTTTTTAGCTATCTGGATGGTCTCAGGCAGCATGATTGAAGAACAAAACTTTGAAAAGAATACTTCCAAATTAGACACACTCTCGTCTGTAACAATTGTTAACAGTAAGGCCACAAATAAATCTAAAATTCTCAAATCAAGTGGATTTACTGAGGCTGATAAGTTTGTTCAAGTGAGAGCAGAAGTTAGCGGCAGATTAATTGCAAGGCCAGCTCAACAAGGCGATTACGTCGAAGAAGGTGATTTAATTTGCCAACTTTACATAGCTGGTCGAGAGGCCTACCCTAAAATTGTAGCTCCCTTTTCAGGTTATCTCGAAACACTCAGAGTGGAGGAAGGTGATTTCCTCAACACCGGAGCAGTATGTGCCGCTCTTATCGATCCTGATCCAATGCTAATAGTTGCAGACATTGCTGAAAAAGATATTGCTCAGGTAGAACTTGGATCTGAAGCAAGCGCAAAACTAATTTCTGGAAGATATATATCAGGCGAAGTCACTTTTATAGCATCATCAGCAGACAAAAATACAAGAACCTTTAGAGTTGAGATCAGCGTGGATAATAAAGATAGAACTATCAGAGATGGTGTTTCAGCTGAGATATATATCAAAGGGAAACAGGAGGCCGCTCACAAAATATCGCCAGCTATTTTATCGCTCAATGACCAAGGTAAGTTAGGAGTAAGAACAGTGACTACTGATAACAGAGTTGAATTTAAAGAGATCAACATACTCGAAGACACAAATAGTGGTATGTGGGTATCTGGTCTCGGAGAAGAAGCTAGAATCATAACCCTGGGTCAGGAATACGTATTCCAAGGTCAGACCGTCAACGTTAAAGAAACTTTTACGCCTGATGCATGAAAACTTTTATTACTGGAGCAATAAAGAAAAGTAGAACGTCTTTAAGTATCTTATTACTTTTAGCACTTTCAGGGATATTCGCACTTAACTATCTACCTAAAGCTACCGAGCCTCAAGTAAGTTTTCCAGGAGCGTACATTGGTGTTGGATTCGAAGGGGTTTCACCTGAAGACTCAGAAAGACTTTTAGCTAAACCGCTCGAAGATGCCCTAAGAACAATCTCAGGAGTTGTCGACATTAGATCTACTTCTGCAACAGGCTATGCTGCAGTAGTTGTAGAGTTTGATCAGGATGTTGATATAGATGATGCTTTATATGATGTGAGGGTAAAGGTTGATGAAGCTAGAGCAGAGTTACCTCAAGACGCAAGAGAACCATCAATAAGAGAGTTCACATCAACTGATGATCCTATTTTGACAATAAGTGTTGCCAGTTCAGTGCTACCTCAAAGAGTACTAGTAAATTTAACTCAAGAGTTACAAGACTTGGTTGAAACACATCCGAACGTACTAGAAGCTGAACTTAATGGTGTACCTGAGGATTTAATTGAAGCAATAGTTGATAAAAGCAAATTAGAGTCCTACGGGATCTCTATGAATCAACTTTTTCAGGCAGTATCAAATAACAATAGAGTTATACCAGCTGGATACCAGGATACCGGTACAGGTAGATTTGCAGTTAACGTTCCAAGTGTATTTTCCAGTTTAGAAGACATAGAGACATTACCAATTAAAGTATCTGGTAATTCTGTTGTTACACTCAAAGATGTAGCCGACGTAAGCCTTACTTTTAAGGACAGAGGAGGATATTCCAGAATCAATGGCCAGCAATCTCTGTCAATAGACATCAAAAAACGTATTGGCACTAATATCATAGATACAGTTACAGACATCAGACAAATGGTTGAGGAAAAAATTGAAAGTTTTCCTGAAGGTATAGATGTTAATTTTGTTCGTGATGACTCAGAGTTTGCTCTCCAGATGATCTCTGAATTACAAGGCAATGTACTAACTTCAATAGCATTAGTAATGATTGTTGTTTTGGCAGCATTGGGTTTTAGAACTTCGATGCTGGTTGGTATGGCTATACCCTTTTCTTACCTCTTCGCTCTTTTGGTACTTTTTGTCTTAGATAAAGAGTTTAACTTCATGGTCATGTTTGGCATGCTCATTTCAATGGGAATGACTATAGATGGTTCCATAGTTGTCACAGAATATGCTGATAGAAAACTTGCTGAGGGCATGAATAGAATTGAAGCTTATACGGCAGCGGCAACTCGAATGTTCTGGCCAGTACTCTCGTCAACTACTACTACATTAATAGCTTTTACGCCTCTAATGTTTATGCCTGGATTTGGTGCTTTCATTAGGGACATGCCCATAACGGTTTTTTGTGTTCTTGTAGGATCACTTCTCTACTCTTTATTCTTTGCTCCAATTTTAGGAGCTATGTTTGGCGGACTTGCTAAGCAATCAGAAGAAGAAATAAATAATACAAGGTTGCTAGAGTCATCTGATCCACTAAGCTTATCAGGTGCTTCGGGTATCTATGCCAGAAAAATTAATCGCTACCTAGATACACCTGGTCAAACGATTTCCATTATTCTAGGTGCCATTATCCTTTGTATTGGACTTTGGGTTCATCACGGCAAAGGAATAGTTTACTTTCCACAAGTAGCTCCTCAATTTGCAGATGTAGATATCTTAGCAAGAGGAAATCTATCAGTAGATGAAATAAGAGATATTGCCGTTGAAGCTGAACAAAAAATAATTGATGTCGAAGAAATAGAAAGATTATCTGTATGGTCAAATTCTGGAGGAAGCAGAGGCTTAGGTCGAGGTTCGAGATCTCCTGATAGGGTCGGAGGTATGTTCATAGATTTCTACGGAGAAGATGAAGCAGTTTCCGATCTAAATGGTTTTGAGATCATGGAAGTTCTACGCGAAAGGCTTAAAGATACTCCAGGTTACATAGTACAAGTTGAAGAAGAAAAAGGTGGACCTCCAATAGGCAAGCCTCTCCAGTTGAATGTTAGCGGTGATAATGAGCAATTGCTCATTGCTGCAATACGTAAAATACGAAGTCATCTAGAAAGCATGGGAAGCTTTATAGATATTGAAGATACGACAGTAACAAGAGGTATTGAATGGGAATTGCAAATAAATAGAACTAAGGCAGCTCAATATGGTGCGGGGTTGAGTGATGTAGGTGCCTCGGTCCAAATGGTAACCAATGGTATAAAAGTTGGTGAGTACAGACCGTTGAATCTAGATAGAGAAGTAGACATAAGAGTTAGATTCCCTAAATCAGAGAGAAACATTGATCAGTTAGGAAACCTAAATGTTCAAACAATGAAAGGTTTGGTGCCTGTTAGCAGTTTTGTAGAAACGAATATTAAACCAGCTACCAAAAGTATATCGAGAAAAGGTGGAAAGAGAGTTCACAGCATTTCAGCTAACACTGTAGAGGGCGCTATACCCTCTGTCCAAATTAAAAAAGTAAAAGATTGGCTTGCAACTCAAGATTTAGGTAGAGGGGTATCCGTTGGAGATGACGGATTTGATAAGTACAACAAAGAAGCTGCTGATTTTCTTGTATTAGGGTTTATAGCCATGCTATTTGTTATGTTGATAGTTCTGGTAGCCCAATTCAATAGCTTTTATCAAGCCAATATAGTTCTTTCAGCAATTCTTTTGTCTTTTGGAGGTGTTTTTGTTTCCCTCTTAATACTAGATAGATCTTTTAGTACTCTGCAAACTGGAATAAGTTGTGTGGCTTTAGCAGGTATTGTGGTCAATAACAATATTGTACTAATTGATACCTTTAATCTACTTAAAAGAAACAACCCAGGATCAACAACTAAGTCTTTAGCCTTAAGGAGCGCAATTTTGCGTTTAAGACCAGTATTCTTAACCTCGTTTACAACGATTGCTGGCCTCATGCCAATTGCTATGGGTTACAGTATAGACCTCATAGATAGAACAATTAAATCAGGTTCTTACATTACAAGTTTCTGGGAACAGATGGCTGCTTCTCTAGTGGTAGGACTAACAGTTGCCACTATCCTGACTCTTGTTGTTACTCCTTGCGCTTTAGCTTTTTCTGACAGTGTCAGGTCTTTTCCTTCTAAACTTACGAAGCTGATCTTGAAACCATTTTCAGTTTTTGGATTGATTAGAAAACCAAACTAGGGAAGCAAGATTCTCCTGATTTTCTACTAATCTGCGTTATCATATTCGCTTAAATGGACTTGAATGAAGTCATGTATCAATTAAGGAAAATCAATGACTAAAAAATTTTTTATTTCTACGCTTTTAACAGGTTTGCTATCAGGCAATTTACTTTCCGAAAGTGTAGAAGAGATAATCGTATTAGAAAAAAAGCTATCTAGCTTAAATGGTTGGTCTAATAATCAATCTATTACTACCATCAACGAAAAAGAACTAGAAGATCTTGATGCGCAACACCCAAAACAGATATTCAGAAGATCACCAGGTGTATGGATAAGCAGAGGGTCTGGACAGGAACATCTTACGGCTATGAGATCTCCTGTTTTAACTGGTCCAGGTGCTTGCGGTTCTTTTTTGATTCTTGAAGACGGACTTCCAGTGCGACCAACTGGTTTTTGTAATGTTAATGGATTGTTTGAAACCTCTTATGAAATTTCTTCAGGAGTTGAAACAATTACTGGTCCTGCAAGCGCCAGATATGGTGCAAATGCAATGCATGGAGTTATTAATATCCTGTCAAAACCAATAGATTCACTAAATAAGTTCTCTACAAATATAGGTCCTAATAATTACAAGAATTACAAGCTAAGGGCAGGAAACCAAGAAGACTGGAGTATTGATGGATTCTTTGCAAACAACGATGGATTCAGAGATCAATCTGGTTATGATCAACAAAAGATCAAGATCCAATCAAGATTTTCTCTGTCCTCTTGGAATGCTCTATTAAACGCGACATTAACTAATCTTAATCAAGAAACAGCTGGCTATGTAAACGGACTTAACTCATATAAAGATGAAAGCTTTAGTAAACAAAATTTCAATCCTGAAGCATATAGAGATGCTAATTCTCAAAGGGTGTCTTTAAGGCTAACTAAAGAAAATGATAATAACTTAGATTCGATTACTCCTTATATAAGAAGCAATGACATGAAGTTTTTTCAACACTTCCTACCTGGGACTCCTCTTGAAGAGAATAATCACAAAAGTATTGGAATTGTCTTTCAAAGAATATCTGAATATCGAGACTTTAACCTTGTAAGAGGTCTCCAAATTGACATAGCAAAAGCCGAATTAACGGAAACACAGAAGGATGCCCTGACTACTAGTTCAGCCTTTAACAATGCAACTAGACCTAAAGGTAAACACTACGACTATGAAGTTGATTCTGTTGTCTATGCCCTCTTCGCTGGCGTAGAAGATTACAGGATTAATGGAGATTTAAATTTCTTTGCCGATGCAAGAGCTGAGTTTATTGAATATGACTACTCTAACAGGATGATTAGTGGTAACACCAGAGAGGATGGATCCAAATGTGGGTTTGGAGGGTGTTATTACAATAGACCGTCTGATAGATCGGATGATTTTAATGAGATCAGTGCAAGATTCGGTGTATCAACCACCTTTGAAGAGCTTAATTATTTTGCTCAAATCAGTCTTGGTTTTAGACCTCCTCAAATAAATGAAGCTTACAGACTTCAAAAGAAACAAAATGTCACTGACCTAGATTCTGAAACTCTAACTATGATTGAAATAGGCAGCAGATTTGACAGAGATACAGTTAACGGAAGCGTTAGCCTCTATAAAAGTAAGAAAAAGAATTCTATCTTTAGGGATGCTGAAAATTTCATCGTCGATAATGGAAAAACTGACCATGAAGGGATTGAACTAAGCCTAAATTGGCTAATTAGTTCAAATAATACGGTAAGCTCAAATATAACTTATGGCGATCATAGATACGACTTTGAAACCGACACTTCAATGAGAGAAAAAATAAGAATCGGAAATAAGATAGATACTTCTCCTAAACTCATGGCAAACCTTATATGGGATCTTAACCTACGAAATGATAGCTCTATATCTTTTGAGATTGAACATGTGAGCTCTTACTATACAGATGCTGCTAATCTCCACGAGTACGATGGCCATACGCTTTATCATGCAAGATTTAATAAAAATTTATCCACTTCTATGAAAGGTTTTGTAAGAGTAGACAATATATTTGATAAAGCTTATGCAGAACGAGCTGATTTTAATGCTTTTGGTGGAGATAGATATTTTCCTGGGTTACCAAGAGAATTTTATGTCGGTATAGAATATACTTTCTAGTTATATATAAATGAATAAGAAAGTAGAAATAAATTTTGAAAAAGCTCTTGAGGAACTTGAGTCTATAGTTGAAGATTTAGAATCTGGAGATTTAAGTTTAGAAAATTCACTCAAATCTTTTGAAAAAGGAATAAAGTTGGCGAGACAATGCCAAGATAAATTATCTCAAGCTGAACTACAGGTCCAAAAATTGATTGAAGAAGATGGAGAACTCAAAACTACTCCATTGAAAGATGTCTGAATTTGAAAGCCTTCTGGGATCCTATCAAAAAAGAATCAACCAAACACTAGAAGGGTTACTTCCTTCTGATGATTCAATATTAAGTGAAGCCATGCGCTATTCAGTATTGAATGGCGGAAAGAGGCTAAGACCTATCTTGGTTTACTTATCAAGTGAGCTTGGTGAAGCGAGCCATGATTCTATAGATACATTAGCTGGCTCTATTGAACTTATTCACTGTTATTCACTTATTCATGACGATTTACCATCAATGGATGATGATGATTTAAGAAGAGGTAATCCAACTACACATAAAAAATATGATGAAGCCACTGCTATACTTGCTGGAGATGCTCTTCAGCCATTAGCCTTTGAATTAATATCTAATCTAGATACTTCAGATTCCAATAAAATTACTATAGTCAATTGCCTAGCCAATGCATGCGGCTATTCAGGCATGGTAGGCGGTCAAATAAAAGACATTCATTCTAAAGAAATAAATACAGTTCAAGACCTAGATATAATGCACTCGCAAAAGACGGGTAGATTGATCCAAGCCTCCCTAGAAACCTCCGGTATATTATCGGAGCTTGATCAAAAAGATATTGAAGCACTTAATAAATATGGCGAAAAAATAGGCTTAGCGTTTCAAATTCAAGACGATATTATCGATATAGAATCACCCTCTTCAATAAGCGGCAAAGATCAAGGCTCTGACATCAATCAGAATAAAATTACCTATCCATCTATTGTGGGACTTGAAGAATCAAGGACTAGGGCCAGAGAACTTGCATCTGAAGCTAAAGAAATACTTCATCTTTCACATAAAAATGCAGATAATCTTCATAAACTAGCTGATTACATTGTTCAAAGAAAAACCTAAACTGTGAAAATCTTCGATTCTATTCCTATTGATGAGCCATCTACTGAGCTACTTCAAGATATAAATTCTCCGGAAGATCTTAGAAAACTTGATCAATCTCAAATTCCAAAATTAGCAGATGAGTTGAGGGAATTTCTTCTCTACACAGTAGGAAAAACCGGTGGACATTTTGGTGCCGGACTTGGTGTAATCGAATTAACTTTAGCTCTTCATTATAAATTTGATACTCCAAAAGACCGGATAGTCTGGGACGTAGGGCATCAAACATATCCCCATAAAATTTTGACTGGTAGAAAAGATGCAATGCAAAGCATGAGACAAAGTAATGGACTTGCCCCCTTTCCAGTTAGATCAGAGAGTCAATATGACACCTTTGGAGTTGGGCACTCCAGCACGTCTATTAGCGCTGCCCTTGGAATGATCACGGCAGCTGAAAAAAAACAAGAAGATAGACATGTTACGGCTGTCATAGGTGACGGAGCTATGACTGCAGGAATGGCCTATGAAGCTCTTGCGCATGCAGGATCAATCGATAAGAATCTTTTAGTTATCTTGAATGATAATCAGATGTCTATTTCTGAAAATATTGGCGGTCTAAGAAATTATCTTGCTCGAATTTGGGCAAGTAAGACTTACAACAGGATTAGAGAGAGCGGGAAAAGCGTACTTACATATTTGCCAGGAGCAAAAGAGTTTGTACGAAAAGCAGAAATTCATGCAAAAGGTATGGTGGCTCCAGGGTCATTATTTGAAGAATTAGGTTTTGAATACTTTGGTCCCGTAGATGGGCATGATACTAATAATCTAATCAATATCTTGGAAAATATAAAACTTATCCATGGTCCTAAGTTTCTTCATGTAATAACTACTAAAGGAAAGGGATTCGCTCCTGCTGAAGAGGATCCTGTGGGTTTTCATGCCATTAATAAAATAAAACAAGAAGACCTACCTTCTCATAATAAAACAAAGCCTAAGACTCCCTCTTTCTCTGAGATATTTGGTAACTGGCTATCTTATAAAGCCTCTAAAGACGAAAGATTGGTTGCTATTACACCGGCCATGGGAGAAGGGTCAGGCATGATAGAGTTTTCAAAAGAATTTCCTGATCGTTATTACGATGTAGCTATTGCTGAGCAACATAGTGTAAGTTTTGCTGCAGGACTAGCCTGTGAAGGTATGAAGCCTGTTGTTGCAATTTATAGTACTTTTTTACAAAGAGCCTATGATCAACTAATACATGATGTAGCACTTCAGGAGCTTGATGTTCTTTTTGCATTAGATAGGGCAGGATTGGTTGGTTTAGATGGAGCAACACACCAAGGTGCATTCGATTTATCGTTTATTAGATGCATTCCAAATATGGTAATCATGGCTCCTTCAGATGAAGATATTGCCTGGAAAATGCTAAATACTGGATTTGAACACGAAGGTCCTGTCGCGATAAGGTACCCCAGAGGCACGGGTAGAGGTATGCCTGTGAAAAGAACTGAAGATAAAATTACTATTGGAAAGAGTCGTAATATCTTAGATTCAAATGAAAATGAAATTATTATTTTATCTTTTGGAAGTCTTTTGGAATCAGCAATTCATGCAGGAGAGAAATTAAATGCCAGAGTCGTGGATATGCAATTTGTAAAACCAATTGATCATGAATTGATCCAAGATATAAGTGATAACTACAAATTGATAGTTACACTTGAAGACAATGTTGTAGCTGGAGGCGCTGGATCAGCCGTAAATGAATTACTTATAAAGCTAGATTCAAAAGCTAGAATATTAAATCTTGGGTTGCCCGATGAATTTATTGAACACGGAGACCAAGAACAACAAAAGGTTTTAAATGGATTAGATGGTGAGGGTGTAGAGAAATCTATAAGACAAAAACTGAATCTAATTTGAGGGCCCAATCATGTGTCCCAACTTATCAGCCTTCACTTTTAAATAATCTTCATTGTGTTTGTTGGGCTCAATTTCAATCGAAACTCTCTCGGTTACTTTTATATCAACATTCTCTAAACCTTTTATCTTTCTGGGGTTATTTGTCATTAATCTTACAGAAGATATATTTACTGCAGACAATATTTCTTTACAGTAAGAATAATCTCTCTCGTCAGCAGCAAATCCTAGTGCCTCATTAGCCTCAACGGTATTCATCCCTTTATCTTGGAGCTCGTAGGCTCGTATCTTGTTCACAAGACCAATACCCCTTCCCTCTTGGGCCATGTAGATAATCATACCAACGCCCTCTTCAGATATTCTTTGGAGTGCCATAGCTAACTGGGATCCGCAGTCACACTTAAGACTGTATAGCGTATCTCCAGTTAGACATTGAGAGTGTATGCGAAGAAGGGAATCATTTTGTAATTCTCCCATGTACAAAAGTAAATGTTCTTCATTAAGTTTTTTGTCTTCGAAGGCTATTACCTTGAACTCGCCCCAATGTGTAGGTAGCTTTGCTTCTGCGATTTTTTGGATTGTCATGGTTTTAAGGTTGAGTATTCTACTTCAGAAATGAAAATTTCAAATTAAAAATATCGATAAAAAAGTAACCAAAATAGCAGCTAAAAGACCCGCTAAAACATCATCTATCATTACATAAAATGCTCCAGTCTTATTATCAAGAAATTTAATTCCAAAAGGCTTCCAGATATCGAAGAGTCTAAAAGAGATAAAAGATATGAGCAGCCATTTTAAAGAATGGTCAATTAATGCAAGCGGGATACAGGCAATCCACATTCCTACAAACTCATCCCAGACAAAACTACCAGGATCATGATCTTCTCCAACTGTTCTTGGATAAATAAAAAGTCCAATGAAAAAGGAAATTAATATAAAAATGATGAAAAATATATGCTGTTTGAAAGTGCCTATATTTTCATAAAAAAGGAAATAATAGATTAACAAAGCTAAGAAACTTCCTACAGTGCCGGGCGCTACAGGTGATAAGCCTGAACCGAATCCATTTGATAACCATGATAGGGGATTTTTTAAATTCATACTAAAAGTGCTTGTAACCTGAGGCAGGATTCATAGGTTTCAGATCTTTGTCATACAAAATAAATTCTCTCGAAGAAGTTATTCTACCAATCTCGGTCAGAGGAATATTTAAAGTCTTGGAAAGTTTAATTATTTGATCTAACTTATCCTCATCAGCGGTAAAGCATAATTCGTAATCATCTCCAGAATTAATTAATTCTAGAGTTTTATTATTCTTTGATGTTGGAATCTTTTCGAAATAAATCTCCGCTCCGACTCCACTAGCGTTACAAATCAATTCTAGATCTTGGATGAGACCATCTGAAATATCAATAGCAGCAGTAGCTAGGTCTATTAAGCCTAAACCAAGGTCAATACGTGCTTTGGGATATAAATAAGAATTAACATTTTTTTCTGATTTCGGATCATTCTGGAGTTCAATTAGACCCAAATAAGCATCACCGATTACTCCGCTAACAAAAATTAGTTGATCTGCTTTAGCTTTAGATCTTAAAAGAGTTTTTCCTTTATCTACTTCTCCCATAACCTGCACAGAAATAGTAAGTGAGCCTTTTGTTGTATCACCTCCTATCAATGGGATTCTATATTCTTCTGAAAATTTCTTTAAGCCACTTGAATATCCTTTGAGCCAATCTTCATCTAATTCAGGTAATGTAAGAGCTATTGAATACCATTGGGGTCTTGCACCACATGCAGCTAAATCACTTAAAGCAACCACACATGATCTGTAGGCTATATCCTCTGCAGTCATAGTTGCTAAAAAGTGTACACCCTCTATGGAGGTGTCTATTGAATTAACTTGTTGACTGTTGCTATTTGCAGATACAAAAGAGGCATCGTCACCGATTGGGACTTCTACATTGTGCTCGGCCAGAAAGGCCGAGCCAATGTCAGAAAAGTATTTTTGAATTAATAAATGCTCGTCCAAGGTTACTCCTTAGACAATAGTTTATTAATCAGGGATAGACTCAAATAAGCCTGTAGCTCCCATTCCACCGCCAACGCACATAGTGACTATTCCATACTTGCCACCCCTGCGTTTCAGTTCTCTTGCTAAGTGTCCAACTTGCCTAGAACCTGTCATGCCAAATGGATGTCCTATAGCAATAGAACCACCATTAACATTCAGTTTTTCGGTAGGTAGATTTAATTGATCTCTGATGTATACAACCTGGGAAGCAAATGCTTCGTTGAGTTCCCATAGGTCAATGTCATCAATTGTTAGTCCTGCAGAATCAAGTAGTTTGGGGATAGAGAATACTGGTCCTATTCCCATCTCGTCTGGTTGACAACCTACTGTAGTAAATCCTCTGAAATAAGCTAAAGGCTTGAGGCCTAATTCATTTGCTTTTTCTTCACTCATTATTAATGTTACTGAAGCTCCATCAGATAATTGAGAAGAATTTCCTGCAGTTACAGAACCACTCTCAGGATTAAATACAGGATTTAAACTTGAAAGACCTTCAAGAGTTGTTTCTGGTCTATTGCAATCATCTCTATCAACAGTTACATCAACTTCTTTTTCTGCTCCAGTCTCTTTATTCTTGAGGATCATCTTAGTATCCATAGGTATAATTTCGTCATCATATAGTCCAGCATCTTGGGCTGCTGCACATCTTTGTTGACTTGACAGAGCGTACTCATCTTGAGCTTCTCTAGAGACATCATATCGGTCTGCAACGGCTTCTGCTGTTGTGCCCATAGCGTGATAAATACCCGGAACTTCTTCAGCCAGTTTTTCGTTAACATACATATGCATATTACCCTTGCCTTGAGTAGTGCTTATAGACTCTACTCCACCAGCTATTATGCAATCATAGAAACCACTTTGAATTTGGGTTGCCGCCATAGCTATTGAATTTAAACCTGAAGAACAGTAACGATTAATAGTTACTCCACCAGTTTCAATAGGAAGGTTTGAAAGTACAGCAACGTTTCTAGCTATATTGTGACCTTGCGCTCCTTCTGGACTACCACAACCTAAAATGATGTCTTCAACCATAGAAGCTTCAACCTTAGGATTCCTTTCTAAAAGTGCATTTACAATATGAGCTGTCATATTGTCTGCACGAGTGTTGTTGAACCCACCACGAAAAGATTTCGCGAGACCTGTTCTCACACTATCAACAATTACTGCATTACGCATATATTCTCCTTTTTATAAAATCGGGCGTCAGATGTTAGGTTACTGAAACCCAATAAGCAAGTTAAATTAAAGCCACAAAACTACATATTTGTGACAATTACCTTCTCTGAACCTACCGGTAAAATTACCAATGTTCCGTCATCAACAAGAGTCCATTCTTTACGCACTTCATCGACTCCCCTTATAAACATAATTTCTTGAATATAATTTCTTGGTGCAGGTGTTAGATGATAAAAAACTAATTTTTTAACATTAGCCTTATTAGCTATCTCCGCAGCCTCAACTAAAGTAGTGTGATAAGTGGTTATGTCATCCAATACTGTTGCTAGCAGATCGGCACCACTACTTCTTAGAGCCTCTTCCATAACAGCCAACATATGATTAGCTTGGGCTTCGTGAAACAGGACATCAACATTCATTGAGTTATCAATGACACTTTGGGTGTATGAAGTATCTCCCGTTATTACTAAAGATCTTCCTTTGTATTCAAATTTAAACCCTAAAGCAGGTTCTATTGGCTCATGCACAACTCTAAATGCTGTTATTTTCAATTCACCATTATCAAATATCACCGGGTTGTTAAGGTCTATTACACTTGTGTCAAAACCTGCGTATTCCAAAGGAGCTATTGCGTCACCATGATGCTCATTACGAAATGCATAATCGTGTGCATAAGCCATCTCGATTCCTTGAGTGAACTGATCAACACCCTCAGGGCCATAGACTTTTAGCTTTGAGCTACGTTCACCTACAACCCAAGCATTCTGGTGGAGACCAGGCAAGTCAGCAATATGATCTGAATGTAAATGCGTAATTAAAACTGCCTGAATATCGCTAAAATCAATATTCCAACTTCTTAAATTTTGATTACTGCCATCACCTATATCTACTACAAAAAGATCGTCTCCAGCAGCGACTAAAATACATGTCTCAGCCCTCCCTGGACTTGGTAGAGGTGACCTTGAACCACAAACTGCAGCGCTTAGAGCATCCTCTTTAGGGAGATTATCACCAGCAGATCCGATGGCAGTAAATGCCGCCACCAATATTCTATCTTGAACAGAAGGAACTTGAATTATTACCCAAGAAGCAACACCAAGAATTGATGATGCGATGACTATTCTTATTAATATTTTCATAATTTTTATAATCCCAGAACGGCTTTTGCCATAATATTTCTTTGAATTTCATTGCTACCTCCATAAATAGTGGTAGCTCGAAGATTTTGATATTTACCTGCAACAGCTCGGTAATCTTCGTCTCCAATTGCAGGTTCATTTGTGCCAAGACTTGTATCTTGAAATGCAATTCCGTAATAACCAATTACCTCAAGGGTTAATTCTGAAATTTCTTGCTCAAGATCAGTGACTAGTGTTTTCATCATGGAAGACTCTGGACCGGGGCTTTCGCCGCTTCTAAGAGAGCTTAAAATTCTTAAGGAAGTATATTGAATAGCTTTTGCTTTAATTTCCAGCTCATTCATTTTATTGGCATAAATACTGCTGAAATCATCTCCTTGAATTTGTGAAGATATTTTACTTACTAGTTTTTTTATAAAATTAATGTCAGATAAACTTTTCGACCCTCCAACTCCACCACTCCTTTCAAACTCCAGTAAGTACTTAGCGACAGCCCAACCTTCGTTTTCTTCACCTATTCTGTCTTTGACATATGCTATAGCATCCGTGAAAACCACTTGATTAAAATCGTGATCTTGAGCCATGGTTAAAATTGGCTCTACTTTAATGCCGGGTTGATCCATATCTAACATTAAAAATGTGATCCCTTCTTGTTTCTTTCCGGTATTGTCAGTTCTTACCAAACAAAATATCTTATTGGCAAGATGAGCATGAGTAGTCCAAATTTTGGTACCGTTTATAATGTACTTATCACCTTCTCTTACAGCTTTACATTGTAAACTTGCCAAGTCTGAACCTGCTCCTGGTTCACTATACCCCTGACACCAATAATCATCTCCATTGATAATTCTTGGAATATAGTAATCTTTCTGTTCTTTGGTACCCTTTCCCAATAATAACGGCCCAATCATAGCTAGGCCCATTGGAATTAAATTTGGCGCTCCTGCATTTGCACATTCTGAAGAGAAGATGTACTTCTGTGTTTCATTCCAATCCGTTCCTCCGTACTCTTCTGGCCAAGAAGGAACCAGCCAACCTTTTTTAGCCAATTTGGCTTGCCACTCCATAGCAACTTCTTTCTCAGTGAATACGGCAGAGGTTCGCTTGGCTGCATTAACTAATTCTGGAGTAAGTTCTTTATCCAGAAATTCTTTTACTTCATTTTGGAAAGCAATCTCTTCTTGAGAGAAATTAAGATTCATTCTTTATATATTAACTATTCTAGTACCTATGTTTCCGCCAGCTAATAAGTCAACAAATCCCTGAGGTGCCTTTTCAAGACCATCAAGCTCATCTTTTAGAACCTTGAGTTGCCCGCTATTGATCCATTCAAGTAAATTATCAGTGGCATCATCATACTTATCGGCATAATCAAATACTAAAAATCCTTGCATCCTAATACTTTTATTTACAAGCAAGCCCGGAATTCCCTTTGGTCCCGGTTCAGGTGTGCTTGTATCGTACTGAGAAACGACTCCACAACAAGCTATGCGACCACCTGAATTTAATCTAAATAAGGCTGAGCCAAGAATCATTCCCCCTGTGTTGTCAAAATAAACGTCAACTCCATCTGGGGTAGCATCCTTTAAATTCTGTCTAAAATTAGCATCCTTATAATTTACCGCTGCGTCAAAGCCTAAATCTTCTGTGAGTTTTTTACACTTTTCATCACTGCCACAGACTCCTACAACCTTGCAGCCTTTGATTTTCGCTATTTGCCCAACCATATGCCCTACAGACCCTGCCGCAGCTGAAATCATCACCGTCTCGCCTGCTTGCGGTTGGCCAACTTCTAATAAACCGAAGTATGCTGTCAGCCCATTAATACCAAGAGGTCCTAAATACAAAGAAGCATCTATTCCTTCCCTTAAAAGAGTTAACGATTCTTTCTTTTGAACTGAATATTCTTGCCAACCGGTCTGAGTAAGAACATTTCTGCCTACAGGATAATCTTGATCGTTACTTTCAATAATTTCACCAATACCTGTGCAATTCATAACAATGCCTGTGGTAGGTGCACCAGCGTAACTTGCACT
Organism: SAR86 cluster bacterium AG-447-A08; assembly: GCA_003212335.1. Lineage (GTDB taxonomy): Bacteria > Pseudomonadota > Gammaproteobacteria > Magnimaribacterales > Magnimaribacteraceae > Magnimaribacter > Magnimaribacter mokuoloeensis. The sequence goes on along the minus strand of QCQA01000008.1, from coordinate 20,157 downwards.
TCCTTGAAGCCCCGCCCTAGTTCCTGCAGTTATAGCAAAAGAGATCGTTTTAACTATGATTTCCTCCGAATTCGCTTCAGGTATTTCAGATTCAACCAGTTTGTAATTATTTTCAACTAGCTTCCCTTCTGGAAGGCTATTGATTAAGACTTGTTTATTTTTCATTGTTAAATTTTATGTTAAAAGTGCGTCTTGGAAGATGCTAATTTTAAGGTTCTTTGCTCCTATTACTGAAAGTACAAGATTTTCTCTTAACTCTATCCAATATCCCGCAGAATTTACAGAAGTAAGAAGAATTTGTTTAGATTCTGAGAGGTCCTTTAACTCTGGGATCCATGCATACAAAAGAGATTTTATATTTTTTTGGTTACGTTCGTAGTTCTTCTGTAGAGTGTTGTATTTCCATTTATTTGCAAGCGTGGCTCTTAGAAATTGTAAATTATTTTCGAAAAGTTCAGCTTCTAGCTCAATCAATCCTTCAATTCGCTCTTCAAGATTTCCTCGAGGATTTGCTGCTCTCTTGAGAGTCTCTTGTAGTCTAGCTCGTACTTTCTCGTCCATCTTTAAAAATAGGTTCTCTTTATCTTGCACTTGCCTAAATACAGTTCTAATACCTATTCCAGCTTCGTCGGCAACCTGCTGAGCAGTAGGTTCCAGAATGCCTCTCTGGATAAGAGTCATCATGGCATCAACAATGATATTTTGGCTAGTTACGCTTCTTAACCTTCTTCCATCTTGTTTTGATCTTTCTTTGGATTGCGGATTTTGCATTAGACAAATATAAACTAATGTCATAAGATGTGTCAATTGTATTGAAGGAGAATTATGGAAGTAAAAAATGCAGTAATGCCAAACGAAACTCAACTAAAAGAGTTCAATCAACAGGGAGAAGATAAACCTATTTTTATGGTCAATCTTCTCAAATTTAAAGAAAAAGCCCAATATCCGGATAAGAGAGAAACCGATTTAACAGGCAGGGAAGCTTACGCTATTTATGGAGAAGAAGTGGTAGAACATTTGGCAAGGGTTGGAGGTAAACCTATCTTTGGAGGAAATGTAGAAAGGCTAATGCTTGGAGAGGTAGAAGACCTATGGGATCAAGTAGCAATAGCAATGTATCCATCAAGAAAAGCAATGCTAGAAATGATTTCGGACCCTGACTATATTATAAGTGCACAGCACAGGGTTGCTGGCCTTGAAGGTCAGTTAAATATTGAAACCTCTGTTGAAGATATATTTCATAAATCCTAAGGTGATAAAGGATGAAAACTTTTAGCCGAATCTTTATCGCAATTACTATTGCGCTAGTTGTTTTTGTAATTTACATAACTCGAGATGGAGATACTTATACTCCTTCTGGAGATGGTGAAGTTGTTTTGGACTCAGGTACCTATGAGGCATTTTCGTTACCTGACTACGCAGCAGCTATGGTTAATTCCAACTATAAGAGTTACTTTATCGAAGTAGAGCCAGGTATAAAAGTTCATATTCTAGAGGTGGGTGAAGGTTTCCCAGTTTTTTTGATGCACGGCAACCCAACTTCAGGTTTTTTATATAGAAAGATAGTAGAAGGTTTACCTTTGGATAAAGTCAGAGTCATTATGCCGACAAGCCCTGGGCTTGGCTTTTCTTCTAAAATTCCTGCAAGCGAGCACAAGCTAGAAAATCATATTCGATGGATCAATGCAGTCTTAAATAAACTAGAGTTGAAAGAATTAATATACGCCGGACAAGATTGGGGAGGACCTATTGGTATGGGTGCATTATCTCTTTCACCCGATCTTCTTAAAGGTGCAGTTGTTATGAATACGGGATTTAATGCACCAACTCTGAGTATTGACCTTTCGCCAGCACACGCAACTGTTAAAACTCCTATAGTAGGAGAGCTGATCGTAGAGGTGTTCTTCTCTATGTTTGATCAACTAGGAAATGTGCAAGGAGATCCAGAATCATGGACGCCTGAAGTAGCAGAGCTCTATGGTAAACCTCTGTTCGACAATGGTAACGCCAAGGCACCATTGGCCATGATGAGAATGGTAACAGATGGTCCAAGTCATCCAAGTACTCCTTCAATGATTAAAATAGAAAATTATGTCAAAACCCTAGATATTCCTGTAGAAATAGTCTGGGGAATGAGTGACCCAATTCTAGGAAAAGCTCTTCCAAGAATGGAAGAAAATTTTCCAAAGGCGCCAGTAACGCAAACCGATGCTGGTCATTTTTTACAGGAAGAGGTTCCTGATGAAATAGCTGAAGCTCTAATTAGAGTCTTAAACCAAGTTAAGGAATAAAGATATGTTGCAAAAAGAAAGACTTACACTCATAGGTGCTCCGCCCTCTCCTTACACGAGAAAGATGATCGCACTTCTGCGTTACAGGCACATACCCTATGAAATAATATGGGGTAATCCTGGAGAGCTTTTAGCCGGCGAAGGTCCTTTGGCAGATCTGGAAATTGAACCTCCTAAGCCTGTCCTCCTTCCAACTTTTCTCATGCGGGATGAACGAGGAGAACTTAAAACCGTTACTGATTCAACACCAATAATTAGGAGACTAGAAGATGAGTTTGAAGGTAGAAGTGTCATTCCAGAAGATCCAGCACTATCTTTCTTAAATTATCTTCTGGAAGATTTTGGAGATGAATGGGTCACAAAATACATGTTCCATTACCGATGGCACTTTGAAGAAGATGCTGATAATGCTTCTTCAATACTCCCTTTAAATCATAAAGTAGATCTTCCAGATGATGCTTGGAAAATATTCAAAGAAGGTATTGGTTCAAGGCAGATAGAAAGGCTTTGGGTAGTTGGGTCAAACGATATTACAGCACCAATTATAGAAAATAGTTATAAACGATTTCTAAAAATCATGCAGACTCATCTAGCAAACTTACCTTTTCTTTTTGGATACAGGCCAAGCTCAGCAGATTTTGCAATCTATGGACAACTTACTCAATTAATTGGTTTGGATCCTACTTCAAGGGCCATCGCCCATAAAAATTCTCTTAGAACAGTTGCATGGATTAATGGCCTTGAGGATCTATCAGGAATAAACCCTGAAAAAAGTCCTTGGGTTAATCTGGAAGAATTACCCGAATCTATGAAATCTTTAATAAAGGAAATAGGTCATGTGTATGTTCCTGCCCTATTGGAAAATAATAAAGCTTTAGAAAATGGAGATGAAACTTGGGAAACAGAAATTGATGGGTCTACTTGGTCTCAAAAGACTTTTAATTATCAGGGCAAATGTCTCCAATGGATAAATCAAGAGTTTTATGCCTTAACTGACATGGATCAGAAAAGATTACTGGATCTTTTTGATGGAACAGGCTGTGAAAAATTATTGATGAAAGAAAAATAAAATGAAAATATTAAGAACACCGGACAAGAACTTTGAAGGAATAACTGATTTTCCATACGAGCCCCACTACACAAATATAAAAACCCACGATGGTTCGGAAATGAGAATTCATCATGTAGATGAAGGGCCTAAAGAAGGACCTATTTTATTAGCAATGCACGGCCAACCAGTATGGTGTTATCTTTATTCAAAGATGATACCTTTTTTGACTGATGCTGGTATAAGGGTGATTGCTCCAGATTTACCGGGTTATGGAAAATCTGATAAGCCCGCTTCAAGGGAAGACTATAGCTATCAAAATCAGGTGGATTGGATGGTTGATTGGCTTAATGCCAATGATTTTCATAATATTACTTTCTTTGGGCAAGATTGGGGTGGTTTAATCGGATTAAGAATAGTTGCTAGAGAGCCTGATAGATTCTCAAAAGTCTCAATGGGGAATACTGGTCTTCCTTACAATCCTGAAGTGTCTGATGAGGTTATTGAAGAAATAAAAGCCTTCAGAGAAAGTAACATAAAACTTCATCCAATGTCGATGGCGAAACAGATAATGCAAATGGATAGTGGAAAAACTCATCCAGGTCTTAAGTTCATGTACTGGCAGAAATTTTGTTGGGATACCGAAGACTTACCTATAGGTTTTATTCAATCGATGCAGATGGATAAAAGATCTATTATTTCAACAATCCTTAATTATATTTTTATACTTGTAGGAAAATATAGTGCATCACCTTTTAAGTCCTATATTGCTAAAGCTTATGAGGCGCCTTTTCCAGATCCAAGCTATAAAATGGGTCCGAGAGCTATGCCTAGTCACGTGCCAACAGTTCCCGATCAATCTTTAGAAGAACAGAGAAAGGCAAGAGAGTTTTTCTCAACATGGGATAAACCTTTTCTTAGTGTTTTTGCAGGGGATGATCCAGTGACCAATGGAATTGAAAAAGATGTTTTAGAGATGTGCCCAAATGCAAAGAGTGCTCCCCATATTGGAGGTGGTCATTTTTACCAGTGGACGCGACCTAAAGAATTATCTGAATTATTAATTAATTTTATAAAGGAAAACTGATGAACAGAGTAACGGAACACACAGGATCAAAATATCCAATAATTCAAGCACCCATGGGGTGGATTGCAAGAAGCCAATTAGCTTCTGCAGTTTGTAATGCTGGCGGTTTTGGCGTTATAGAAACTTCTTCAGGTGAAGTAGACAACTGTAAGGCTGAAATAGAAAAAATGTCAGAACTGACTGATCAACCCTTTGGAGTAAATCTGCCGCTACTCTTCTTAAGAGACGAAAGTATGGTGGAGTTCTGTGTTCAACATGGTGTGAAATTTGTAACTACCTCAGCTGGAGATCCTTCTAAATACATAGATATACTCAAGTATGCTGGAATAACCGTCTATCATGCTGTGCCTAGTGTTGAAGGTGCAATTAAAGCTGCGGATTGTGGTGTGGATGGGCTGGTTGTCGAAGGAACAGAAGGTGGTGGATTCAAAAGCCCCGAAGAAGTAGGTCTTTTTGTATTAATACAAGCAATTCGAAAACAAATAGATCTTCCAATTATTGCTGCGGGTGGAATTGCTGATGGTGCCGGTATGGCAGCAGCATTTGCGGTGGGTGCTGAAGGTATTCAGATGGGAACACGTTTTGTTTCAAGCAAAGAAAGCCCAGTTCATGACAATTTCAAAAATTACATCTTTGACTCCCCGCTCAATGGAACTTGGATATTGAATAAAACATCCAAGCCCGTAATTAGAGCATTGAGAACTGACTTCACTAAAGAAATCTTGGATGCTGGAGAAATGGATATGACCGCAATGGGAAAAATACAGGATTTATACTTTGGTGGTGATATGAATGCAGCACCTGCACTTTCAGGTCAATCGGTTGGTCTGATAGACGGTATTAAATCTGCTGAAGAAATTATTCAAGATACTATAAAAGAATTTAATGAAGCATGTTCTAAGCTCGGAGCATTGAAGCTATAGATATGTTCAATTTTAATTTGCTGCCCTCCCCTGCAGATAATATTTACAGAGGTAATAAGATTGCTCTATGGTTTTTTATTGCCTTCGTCTGCCTGATGACATGGAGATCAATCATCCATATGTTCTTTGAAAAGTATGGCATGCACGAAATAGCAAACTTAGTAGTTCTATCGGGTGATCCAGATCCCATGCCGCTTATTTATATGTTTTTTTCTTTATGGGGTTTTGCTCAACTGATTTTTTGCGGAGTTTGTTGGATAGTTATATTTAGATACAAATCATTAATTCCTTTGATGTTGGTATTTTGGTTAGTTGAATGGTCCGGAAGACTATTTTTATATCCACTTATAGGTAGAGCAACCGTAGACACTGGTATTTATTCAACCGGCAATACACCAGGAGTTGAAGGCGCTCCCTATGTCACCATCCTGTTGGTGATTTTTTTAATACTTTCATTAAGAGAAAAAAAGTAGGATAAATTATGAAACAATTACAAAGCTTAAAATCTGATCTTCATCAGTCACGAATTGTCTTGGAGCAACTAGGAGAAGATATTCAGGATGGTGAAGTTCTTCTACAAGTAGAGAAATTTTCTTTTACTGCCAACAATGTAACTTATGGAGTTGCGGGCGATAGCATAGGTTATTGGAATTTTTTTCCAGCTATCAATAACCCTGAAAATACATGGGGCTGTATACCGGTCTGGGGTTTTGCCGAAGTCATAATGTCGAATAATCCTGAAATAGAGCATGGTGAAAGAATATTTGGTTATTTTCCTCCTGCTAACTTTTTAATTGTTAATCCTATAAAAGTTTCTCCTGCATCATTTAGTGATGGCAAAGAGCATCGTAAAGAATTACCGCCTGTCTACAACAACTATGTAAGGCTTAATGCTGAAACAGGTTACGATCAATCAATGGATGATATAAGGGCATTACTGTTCCCTCTACATATCACTGCATTTTGTTTATGTGATGCTTTAGAAGAGCAATCCTATGATGGTGCATCTCAAATTCTTATAGTAAGTGCTTCAAGTAAAACAGCCATAGGTCTTGCTCAAGGTTTAGCTGAAACTGAAGATTCACCAAAAATTGTTGGGTTAACCTCAAGCAATAACATTCATTTTGTCGAAAGCCTGGGGTGTTATGACCAAGTAATATCCTATGATGATTTAGGCAGCATAAATAATGTAACTTCAGTCATGGTCGATATGTCAGGTAACCAAGAAGTTTTGTCTGCAGTCCAAAATAAATTGAAAGAAGATTTACTGAAGTGTCTAACTGTCGGTATGACTCATTGGGATAAGGGTGGATCGGTGGATGAAGCACTTGCCCAAGCTGAGTTACAAGATAGAACAGAATTCTTTTTTGCACCCGCTCATATACAAAAGCGAATAGGAGATTGGGGTCAGGATGGCTATGCAGAAAAAACGAATGCATTTATGAGTAAAAGAGCAGAACAAAGTAATGATTGGATGCAAATCAAAAAGATTAAAGGATTAGATAATTTTTCTGAAACCTACAAAGAAGTGGTTGCAGGAAATATAAATCCTAATGAGGGAATCATAGTAGAAGTTTATGATGCGTAAAAAGCTGACTTACTTTTTACCAGTACTTTTAATTTCGGGGTTTTTAATCTGGGAATACAAAGTAAATTTAATCATTTGGACATTGCCTAAAGTTATGAACTTGGTAAATCCAATTCAGGAGAATATACCTACGAATTGGTCAGAAGGCCCCTCAGAAATTTCAAATAAATACGATTCTAGACCAAATATTATTTTGATTTTGGCTGATGATATGGGTTACAACGATATATCTTTGCATAATGGCGGTGCCGCAGATGGTTCTCTCCAGACTCCAAATATTGATTCGTTAGCAAAGAGTGGAGTCTTATTCTCAAGAGGTTATGCGGCTAATGCTACTTGTGCACCTTCTAGAGCTTCAATAATGACTGGAAGATACCCAACAAGATTTGGTTTTGAATTTACCCCTGTTCCTGACGCTGGAAGGATGGTTCTAACTTGGCTGGCAGAAGAGGATGACTCAGAGTTAAAAGCAAGAATTGATAAAGAACTAGCAATGAACTTACCTGCATTTATGGAGCAGGGTATGCCATCTGAGCAGATAACAATTGCGGAGGTTTTGAAGGATGCAGGATATTACACAGCTCATATCGGAAAATGGCATCTTGGTCATGCAGGTGGAATGGATCCTTTAAGCCAAGGATTCGTAGATTCTTTATCTTTGGGAGGTGCGTATTATTTACCGGAAGACCATCCAGAGGTAGTGAATGCAAAGTTTGATACCAGCATCGATAAGATGGTCTGGAGCTCAGGTCAATATGCGGCTAGGTTCAACGAAGGAGATTCTTTCGCACCGGATAAATATGTAACTGATTACTATACGGAAGAAGCTCTAAAAGTAATTGAGAAAAATAAAAATAGACCATTTTTCTTATATCTAAGTCATTGGGCCATTCATAACCCTCTACAGGCTTTGAGGAGCGATGTAGAACAAATGAGTCATATGTCAGGTCACAATCTTCAAGTATATGCAGGAATGATTGCTTCTCTGGATAGAAGTGTAGGAAAAGTTGTACAGAAATTAAAAGATTTGGATATTTATGGAAAAACCTTAATCATCTTTACTAGCGACAATGGTGGGGCCAATTACATCGAATTAGAAGATATAAACAAACCTTTTAGAGGCTGGAAAATTAGTTTTTTTGAAGGAGGAATAAGAGTTCCCTTTATAGTTAGTTGGCCCGATGAGATAAATCCAGGGATGATCTCTGACAGCGCAGTTCATCATTTTGATATTTTTCCAACAATTACTTCAGCGGCAAAAGTTAAACCTTCTAATGAAAGAATTTTAGATGGAGTTGATTTGTTACCTCATATTAAAAAAGAAATTTCTGCCGAACCCCATGAAACACTTTTTTGGCGGTCAGGAAATCATCAATCTGTCCTACATAAAAAATGGAAATATATAGTTAGCAAAAAAGAAAATAAACGCTGGTTATTCGATACTTCTATAGATCCTACAGAAAAAAATAACTTGATAGAAAGTCATCCCAAAGAAGCTAAGCAAATAGAGGAGCTTTTAGAGCAATTTAACTCTGAACAAAAAGAGCCTTTATTTCCATCCGCTTTTGAGGCCCCAATTATGATAGATAAGTATGATGGGCAAGAATATGAGGAAGGAGATGAATATATTTACTGGTCTAATTAAGATAAAAAAATAAATCATGAATCAATTAGCTCAAAAAACTCATATCCCTTGGTGGCTCACTTTAATTATCTTTATGGAAGTTTGGCCTATGTTTTTAGGTCCTTACTGGGCCCTGACTGACCCCACTTTCTTCGGAACTCCAGAATCCACAACAACTATTCTTGGAGATTGGATTTATACCGCAAGAAATCTTGCTGTAGGTTTTGCATTTATTCTTGCCTACTATCTTAAGAATGCTCCGATGTTATTCATATTAATTTTTATTAGGTTATTTACTGATTTAATTGATGGTCCAGCCTTTTGGTTCTTTAGGGATCAGGTCAGTGAAATTGCTTTCATTGTAATTTTTCTGTTTGGGTACTACATACCAGCTATCATAGCTTTACGATATCTCTGGAAACAGATGAAAATATAAGGCATTACTTTTCAAAAAAAGGTTACTGTCTATAGATTAATCATTCTATATACTAAGTTTCTAAATTTATGGAGGAGAAATGAAAACACAAATAACTGAACTTTTTGGAATAGAGCATCCCATTATCCAAGGTGGAATGCATTTTGTTGGTTTTGCTGAACTGGCTGCTGCAGTATCAAATGCAGGTGGTCTTGGAATAATTACAGGTCTCACTCAGGGTACGCCAGAAAAATTAGATGCTGAGATCAAAAAATGCCAAGCATTAACTGATAAGCCTTTTGGTGTGAATCTAACTTTCTTGCCTTCTATGACACCTCCAGACTATCCTGGGCTTATTGAAGTCATCATTAATAATGGTGTAAAAGTAGTAGAGACAGCTGGGAGAAATCCAGCAGTCTATATGCCGGCTATGAAAGATGCTGGCATCAAAGTAATCCATAAATGCACATCTGTAAGGCACTCAATCAAGGCACAAGATATTGGTTGTGATGCTGTATCGGTTGATGGCTTTGAGTGTGGCGGTCATCCGGGTGAGGATGATATTCCTAATTTTATTCTTCTTCCAAGAGCTGCCGATGAACTAGACATACCTTTTGTTGCTTCTGGTGGAATGGCAGATGCAAGAAGCTTAGTTGCCGCTATGGCGCTTGGAGCTGAAGGCATGAATATGGGCACTCGTTTTATTGCAACAGAAGATGCACCAGTACATCAAAATGTTAAAGAGGCCATTGTTAATGCAAGCGAACTAGATACTAGATTAATAATGAGATCTCTAACAAATACTGAAAGAGTTTTAAATAATCCTGCTGTTGAGAGCCTTATGGCAAAAGAAAAAGCGCTAGGAGATGACTTAAAATTTGAAGATATTATTGATGAAGTTGCAGGTGTTTATCCTAAGGTGATGATGGATGGAGAGCCAGAAGCAGGTGCTTGGTCTTGCGGTATGGTGGCTGGATTGGTAAGCGATATACCTACAGTAAAAGAATTAATTGATCGAATTATGTCTGAAGCTGAAGATATTATTGCTTCTAAACTACAAAAAGCGATATAAAAATAAAATCTTGATAAGGTCCTCAAGAAAGATACATAAGTATCTGAGTTTAGCTATTTCGGTTCAACTCTTGTTATGGACCATATCGGGCATCTATTTTTCCTTTAATAAAATTGAGGATGTTAGGGGCAGTCAATACTTGAAATCGACTGAAGTGATAGAAACCCCTAGAAGCAATAAGATAGACCCGAAACGAGCCTTATCGATCGTCTCTGATAAGACTTTTCTAAACCCTGTTGAGGTTTTAGAAATAACAGAAGATCAACCGGGCTCAGAATATAGAGGAAGGCCCTTACCTTTATACAAGATTGAAGCTCTTAGCGAAGAGGATGAAAAAATTAATGTCTACTTAGATCCCTACTCAGAAAAGATAGTAGCTATAAGATCAAATCAGTGGAGAATTTGGGACTTTATGTGGGGTATACACATCATGGATTGGAATGAGAGAGACAACATAGGTAATATTTTTCTGAAAGTGTTTTCTATATTGGCTTTGTTAAGTGCTCTTTCTGGCATCTACTTATTTTTATACTCAAATAAAAAGGGTGGTTAGTAAAATTTTTACATTTACAAAGCTTCTGTAGCCTTTAATTTTGTAATTTCTTACTCAGAAATTTTGTCTTGAATCATACTCACATAAGCTGATTCAGGATCATTTACCATATCCTGTACATACAAAACTACATGCTCCACTTTTAAATCACTCAGATCATCAGGAGTAAAGTGGATTTCTGGATTAGTCAGGCTGCCTATTTCTTGCATATGGTTGCAAACATTGACGCTTAAATTCTTTACTATCATCTCGTCAAAATCAGATAAATGTAACAACAAGTCATCAGATTGAAGCTTATCCGGATCAAACTCTTTTTGAGTAAAGTGTTTTAGTAAAATACAAAGTAATGTTTTGGCTCCAAGCTCATAATTATCTTCGTTAAAGTCAAAGACTGATAACTCTATACCCGGAGTAATTCGATCATCAAAGTAGCTTTCAGGTAAATTTTTATCTTCTTTCTGGTTTTCTTTATTTTGTTTATCAGATTCTAATTGCTGAAATAAGCCTTTTGCCATTTCAGCTGGCGAACCTGAAGTTTTAGGTTTCTTTTTTTTATTCATTGTATTTCCTTCGAATAATTTTTTAGCTATTTCGTTAGCAGATGTTGCTTGTGTTTGTTTGTTCTTTTCCGGTTTATCTGATTTCAAATCTTTCTTAGAATCTTTCAGGGCATTAGATTTGATGGAGTGATCTTTAGATATATATTCATTTAAAGCATCTTTTATTTTCTGTATCCAAGCGTATTTATCTTCGTAATAGAGATCTTTTTTAATTTCTTGATCTACTAAATAAGCTGACAAATTTTCTTTCATAAGCAAAGAAAGTCCTTCACCCGATAGGTTTTCAACTAGGGATTCCGCCATTTCTCTATTGATTTCTAAATCAGAATACTCTTCTTCAAGAGATAAAATCATTACTTGATCAATCATAAAGGGGTCTTCCATAGCAGTTGCATACTCAATGAAATTAGAAATGCGCAAACCTATTTGGTGCCCATAAATACCACAGCTATTTACTAGTTGCCTAAAAAGAGCATGTAACTCTTTTGCCTCTAAATCTCTATCAGCTAACCATTCCTCTTTAGTTATATAAGCAATTATCCATGCGTAAATGGTTCCTTCTCCTTCCAGGTTCAACTCACCTTGATCATTTAATAAATTATTTTCTAAATTAAATGTTTGACCGAATTTTTTAGAAGTGAATTCAAAACCTCCGGCTTCTTTTATCTCTTCCCTTAACTCCTTTTGCATGGAGGTAAATATTTCTTTTAGTGAGGGATCTTTTTCAGTCATTATTTCTTCCTCTTCATTTTTATTCGTTACCTCTCTCGTTGATCTAGAAGCTATAGCATTTTTCGCTTTTTTGAATAAGCTTGATGTTCCAGCAACTGCTCCCGTAATAGCATCATCCAACAGTTCAGCTATTAGACTTCGTTCTTGTGAATTTGATCCATCAAAACTTATCGGTTGGCCATTTATAGTGATGTTATTCTCTAACCACTCCTCAGCATCAAAGTCATCGTCGTCAAATTCATCTTCCCATTCGTTCATACGAACTATTTTCGATAATTACCTATTTTTTAAAGTTTCTTTTGCTGCGTTCGCTACTGAAACATCAGGATGCTGAGTTAATTCTTCAATATATTCTGAAGACAAATCATAACTCCGAGCAGCCTCCATCAATATAACAGGATCTTTTATATCAGCATCCTTTATTGCCTGCTCAACTTCTTCTACACTTACTTTCATAAAGGTGCCTGCATAATTAATTATGCTTATAGATGCATCGTTCTCTTTTTCTAACATTTTCTTAATTTGTTCTAGAGTTACGAGATTCTTAAAAGTCTCGTTATATGGGATCCCTCTTGATACGTTAGGGTCATTATCATCAGCTAATAGCATAACAGTCTCATCATCTAAATTCTGTTTGTCTGCTACCGCAGCTCTAACTCCAGCAGATGGATGTTTTGCTAATGCAGAAAAAATTTGAGTATTTTCTTCAGTATCTGGAATGTAGTAAATGATGTTTTGAAGACCATCAAACCCTAACTCCACTCCTAGTGTTTCTCCATCAAATTCTAAACCTAAAATTGTTTTCATTTTTATCTCCTTTTTTTTATTAAGATATTCTTATCTTCTTTAAATATCAAACACTTAGTGTGAATAAATAATTTTGAATAGAGATGTAAGCAATAGATTGCAAATTTGATACTAATGGAGCTTATTTTCCTTTAGTTAAATAAACTCGAATCATCAAACTAATTATTCAATCTATTCTCTAGAAATTTATCTAAGAGCGTCCTATTTGACAGGAAACTTGTGAAATTTATGAGATGGAGGTCGGGCTTTGTTGTATACGAAGCAAATTTAAATTTCCAATCAGACTTTGGTAAGCCTCTTAATTCTCTGGTTAATTGATAGTCTTTTATAAAGTTAGCAGAGAGAGCGAAACTGTAATGCTTCCAGTTTGATATTTCTTTTACAAGCTCAATAAATGACCCTTCATAAGATTCCATATTGCTTGCTTCATCTATAGTCTTCATCGAAATTTCATTATAAAAATTCTCCATAGAACCGCCGCACTTCTTTCTTATAAAATCATATGCATCAAATAATAAGTTAATATCTTTAGTCAAATTTCCGTCGTTTCCCTTCTGATTTTTTAATGTTAATGAAGAATATTTTTCTTCTTTTACAAATAAAGAAGCTCTTTCTTGCATTTCTTTAATTGAAAGGTTTTCATTCAATTTAAAATATTTTTGGAGAGCTTCAACGGTGATAGTTACATCATCCGGTTTGTGTGGAGCCCCAGAAGCATATCGATTACGTATCAGATGCTCAATCAGAGCGTTTTCAGAAGGAAACTCATCTTCCAACAAACTCGGAGAATAAGAGTGGTGAATGAAGCTATCTATATCATCGAAGTCTAACTGTTTTTCAATGAGTCCTTCATTGTAGTGATTAAGGACCCATGATTTCATTTCTTTAAAGGTAAATGAGTTAAAGTTTTTTTCAATATTGTTTTTAAAAGAACCGAAAAAGTTTAGATATATATCTATTCTATTTTTTCCAGAAGGCTGGTAGACACCTTTACGTAAGGTTTCATTCTTGAAATCATCATTCTCTAAATCTCCTAAGCCCGAGAATCTACCACTACCGATTAAATAGAATAATCTATCAAACTCTACTGGATAAATATCAGCTTGTTTACACAACTCATATATTTTCTTTACGACTCCTTCTTCTCCTTGGCTGAATTCCTTGAGTAGATTTTGACTTATTTTGCTAGCACCTCCTTTAAAGAAATCTTCTTTACTTTTGTTGTTCTTTGAAAATATTCTTATTATCTTTTGTTGCCTGGTAGTCCTGACTGGCGGTAAATGATGTTTATACTCTTTTAAAAGTTCATAAACCCCTGTATAAGTTTCATTCTTCAAAGAAATAATTTCCAATTCAGTAAGAAAATTATCATATCTATCTCCAAGATTTCTTAAATCACTAATCTTAGGAAATTCTTCTACTTTTTCCCTACTTACTTTCTCTAGAATAGGCCTGATAACGGATCTATATTTCAATAATAAATCTGAAATATTATTACTTAGTTCGTTCATTCTTAACTTTTTTATCTTTTATATTTGTCCTTTTATATTGAGAAAAATCAAGTATCTCGCAAATATTATCTCTAGGTAAAAAATTTTTTCTATCGATATAAGTCTTAGCTTTTAGAATATTTTCCTTATTTCTTCTATCTAGCTCTTCTTTAAAAGAAGCCTTTGCAGCCCTAAAAGCTTCTGTTTTTGCCTCTGATAAATTATTTGAAGAACTCATAAACATCAAAGAACTAACCCATAATAAAGATGTATAAACTTCCTCTTCTTCGAATTTCTCTAATAATCGATTTCTGAAATCACATATTTCAGCACATAATTCCAGTGCTGTGTCTTCTCTTTTATTCATAAGGTTTGACTCCAATTTTTATGAAAGTATAACCTTCGTAAGCGACATCTAATGTCGTAAAAATGCTCTAAAAAATAATCCTTATGCAAACTGCTATTCACTTATAGATAGCGCTTGCTAATTTAATACGTTTAGAAATCTCATCTCTTAAAATTTTTGGTTTTATTACTTCTACATTTTCTCCGAAGCCAAGTATCCACCAACGCAACTGTTCAGTATCAGCAACAGTCCCAGAGATTCTAATTTTTCCATTCTTTTCTTCTTTGTATTTCTGATCCTTACTTACCGGAGTCTCCGACAAATGAAATCCTGTATTACCTCTGAACAATAGTTCAATTTTTATTTTTTTTTCCGTTCTAAGAAAGCTTAGGCTCTCTTTGTCTAAATAATCATCTATATCAAAATTTTCAGGTTCAATGCTTGTTTCACCATTAGCATTAGCAGTTTTAAATCTATGCAATGGAAGATGTCTTATGATTTTGAAGTCAGGATCCATGGTGCATATCAATCTGTGTACAATTCCCATTAGGACAATACCCAAAGGGTTTACTGTTCTTTTTTCCTGGAGCCTGCTATTTGCTTTTAAGTATTGAACATCCAACTGCTCCCCATGCAAAAGTGCATCATAGATATTAGATTGAACTTCCTGATTAATTAACGGGGGTTCAAGTCTCTGAGATTGAGGAAGTACTCTTACCCGATCTCTCCATTTTTTTAACTGACTTTGTTCAGAGCTTTCGAGGGTATTATTTGCTCTATCGAAAAGGTTCCTTATCCTTTCATAGTTTTCTATCGGCATTAAAGGTTCTAAATATTTTTCTGCCAAAGATAAAGATAGAGCCTCAACTTTATCCATAGCTGATAGATTAATTTCTTTAGCATCCTCCTGCCAGGACCAGCCATAAGGAGGATTTCTATCATCGCATAATAGGGGAAAATACTTCTCTAACTTAAGAAGATCTCTTTGAATAGTTCGGTCAGTTACTTCGTAACCTAATGATTCCAAGTGTTCCTTAAAGTTACTTAATGAACGCTTGGCTGGATATTTAGGTATATAAGTTAGTAACTTTATAAGTCTAATACTCGTTTCTTGTGACATAAGTTATTTTTAGGATTTTTATACGACATTAGATGTCG
Source organism: SAR86 cluster bacterium AG-447-A08 (assembly GCA_003212335.1). GTDB lineage: Bacteria > Pseudomonadota > Gammaproteobacteria > Magnimaribacterales > Magnimaribacteraceae > Magnimaribacter > Magnimaribacter mokuoloeensis. The sequence goes on along the minus strand of QCQA01000008.1, from coordinate 4,463 downwards.
TTTAAATATATTAAACTAAAAGAATAAAAAATCTATCAAGTTTTTAGGAGAGCAATTATGAGTAAAACAATTTTTAATCCAAATACAAATGAACCTTATGTATTAAGCAGAACAAGAGTTCATAACTTTCTTGATTGTCCCAAGTGTTTCTATAAAACGCAGAGATTAGGTATAAAAAAACCACCCTCTTTCCCTTTTAACTTAAATAATGCAGTAGATGAACTCTTAAAAAATGAGTTTGATGCTTATAGAAAAAATAAAGAATCACATCCAATACAAATTGAAAACGGCATTGATGCCATACCATTTGAACATCCTGATTTGGATGATTGGCGCGAATCATTAAGGAAAGGTGTAAAAAGGTATCATGAACCTACAAACCTGCTCCTTAGAGGCGGGCTTGATGATGTTTGGATAGATAAAAAAACTGATGAATTGATTGTTGTTGACTATAAAGCAACTTCTAAAAAAGGAGAGGTAAACATAGATGCAGATTGGCAAGATGGATATAAGAAACAAATTGAATTTTATCAATGGCTCCTTAGAGGTAATGGCTTTAAAGTTTCAAATACAGGATATTTTGTCTACTGCAATGGGATCAAAGACGAAGAGAGCTTTAATAATCGTCTGAATTTCAAGGTCAAACTTATCCCATACAAAGGTAATGACCATTGGGTCGAACCTACTTTAAAGAATATTAAGCAGTGTTTGCTTTCTAATACAGCACCTGCTTCACATCAAGACTGTGAACTCTGTAAATATGTAGAAAACAGTTTGGTAGCCTAAGATTTTCTTAAAAACTACCAAGAACCATATCTCTTAAATAATGAATAAGAGCCTTACAGGAGTATATTTAAATGTTCAATATTTACTGTGCAAGAAAAGGAACAGAGTTCTATTTTTTAAACAAGCACAAAGATGATATTTGGGTAAATGTTCTAGAAATAGACAGAGATGTAGAAATCAATGGAGATAGTGAAGCGAATGTTATATTGCTGTATAAAACTTACAGTTTGATATGGGGCAGTGAGTTGATAGCAAGTAATATTGGAGTTTTTGTTTTTACAAGTCTAAAGAATAACAATATGTTCGCAGTTAAGGCAGACAACATAACCAAAAAACAATTCGATAATGAAAACTATTCAAAAAATAGAAAATGACATCACTTGAGAGTATCTTTAAACCATTCGGGCAGAAGATCGATATCATATTTCTTGGCAAATTTTGCGATCATAGGAATAGTTATTGGTGCAAAAGGAATCACTGTCATGAGACCTAAGCTCAAATCTTTAAGTAATTCGTTCAACTGGTTATTTGCTTTTTCTAAATCTTCGTCAGTTGCCTCATCTTTTATGTAGTCAGAGTAAGTTTTAAGCATGTTTCTTGAAGGCTCAGTCTCTTCAGCAAGTTTATCCTTTAAGAAAGCTATAATTTTTTTGGCTCTTCCATCAAGCATTAAACAAGTATACTAAGTAAATTAAAGAAGAAATAAGTTTTGAATAAAGAAGAAAGATTTATTTATGTCAGTAAAGAGCTCCAAAAGCTCTATCCAAAAACCCCTATTCCCCTTGACCATGACTCTATCTATACCCTTTTGGTAGCAGTTCTATTATCTGCTCAATGTACAGATATTCGAGTTAATCAAGTGACTCCTGCACTATTCTCATTAGCTGATAACCCGTTTGATATGGCCTTAGTGGATATAGATGAAATAAGAGAAATCATCAAACCTTGTGGTTTATCTCCAAAAAAATCTAGAGCTATATCTGAGCTTAGTAAGATTCTTTGTAAAGACTATGAAGGTAAGGTTCCTGAAAGTTTTGAGGCTTTAGAGGCTTTACCAGGTGTAGGCCATAAAACTGCTTCGGTTGTTATGAGTCAAGGCTTCAATCATCCAGCCTTTCCAGTAGACACACATATTCATAGATTAGCTCAAAGATGGAGACTTTCTAAGGGGAAAAATGTTACTCAAACTGAAAAGGATTTAAAAAAAGGTTTCCCTATAGAAGATTGGAATAAACTTCATCTTCAAATCATTTTTTATGGTCGAGAGTTCTGCACTGCAAGAGGTTGTGACGGTAGAGTGTGTAAAATCTGTTCGGTAGTAAATAAAGGCAGAAAATCTCCAATAGTTACCAACAAAGCTTAAATAAAATAGAGAGAAGTACCACCTCATTCTGTATAATCCTATAGGTCGCTCAACGTAACTTTTTTAAAAATATATGTTCATCACCCAAAAGAATCTAAAGGAATTTGATCCAGAGTTATGGTCTTCTATAAACAATGAAACCTCCCGTCAAGAAGAGCACATTGAGCTAATTGCATCTGAAAACTACACATCCAAGAGTATCTTGGAAGTTCAAGGTTCTGTTTTAACAAACAAATATGCTGAAGGTTATCCAGGCAAAAGATACTACGGAGGTTGTGAGCATGTTGATGTTGCAGAATCATTAGCAATAGATAGGGCTAAAGAATTATATGGAGCTGCTTATGCGAATGTTCAACCTCACTCAGGTGCAAGTGCCAATTCCGCAGTCTATCTAGCTTTATGTGAGGCTGGCGATTCTATCTTAGGTATGAGCTTAGATCACGGTGGTCATTTAACTCATGGCGCTAAGGTAAACTTCTCGGGAAAAACTTACGAGTCTTTTCAGTATGGTCTCGACCCATCTACAGGTGAACTAAATTATCAAGAAGTTGAAGATTTAGCTAAAAAACATAATCCTAAAATGATTGTTGCTGGATTCTCAGCATATTCAGGAATAGTTGATTGGGAAAGATTCAGAAAAATTGCAGATTCAGTTGATGCTTACCTTCTTGTTGATATGGCTCATGTATCTGGTTTAGTGGCTGCAGGAGAATACCCCTCTCCTATCCCTTATGCAGATGTGGTTACGACTACTACTCATAAAACATTGAGAGGACCGAGAGGTGGCTTAATCTTGGCAAAGGAGAACGAAGAGATACATAAGAAACTTAACTCGGCTATTTTTCCAGGAACACAAGGGGGGCCATTAATGCATGTCATAGCAGCAAAAGCTGTTTGTTTTAAAGAAGCTCTGGATCCTGCCTTTAAGAATTACCAAAAGCAAGTCAAAGCAAATGCAAAACAAATGGCTGCTACATTCATGGAAAGAGGAATTAATATCGTTTCGAATGGAACCGAAAATCATATGTTCTTGGTAGATCTCGTTGAAAAAGGTTTAACAGGTAAAGATGCTGACGCTGCTTTAGGTAGGGCCAATATAACAGTCAATAAAAATGCTGTGCCTAATGACCCTCAGTCACCGTTCGTAACTAGCGGTTTAAGAATAGGTACACCTGCGGCAACTACAAGAGGATTCAAAGAAGAAGAAATCACTCTGGTAGCAACTTGGATATGCGATGTTCTTGAGGACATTGATAATGAACAAGTTATAGAAGAAGTAAAAACTAAAGTTATTGAACTTTGCTCTAGATTTCCAGTATATTCAAATTAGTTTATGCATTGTCCTTACTGTAGTTTCTCAGATACAAAGGTTATCGATTCAAGATTGATAGCTGAAGGACAGCAAATCAGAAGAAGAAGAGAATGTCCTCAATGTAACGAAAGGTTTACAACATTTGAGACTGCAGAACTCTTAATGCCAAGAGTCATTAAGCAAAAAGATAATTCAAGAGAACCTTTTGATGAACACAAACTCAGAGAGGGGCTGTATAGATCTTTAGAGAAAAGACCGGTTGGGGAAGAAGAAATTGAAACCCTAATTGAAGACATAAAAAAAGATATAAGATCTTCTGGAGAAAGAGAAATACCTTCCAGATTAATTGGAGAAGTGGTCATGCAAAATCTTAGAAAGATAGATGAAGTGGCATTCATTAGATTTGCTTCTGTGTATCGAAGGTTTGAAGATATCAATGAATTCTCAGAAGAAGTAGAGAAATTAACGAGCGATTGATTATGACTTCTCCTTCAGAGCATATGAGCGAAGCTCTATCTCTAGCAAAAAAAGGTTTGCTTACAACCAGGCCAAACCCCATGGTTGGATGTGTAATAACACTTGAGAATAAAGTGATAGGAAGAGGATGGCATCAGAAAGCAGGTGAAGGCCATGCTGAGGTTAATGCCATTCAAGACGTTTTCAATAATCTGGGTGATGAAGCAATATCTTCGCTTGAAAAAGCAGAAATGTATGTAACCTTGGAGCCATGCTCAACTACCGGCAAAACCCCTCCTTGCTCTGAAGCTATCAAAAGAAGTGGTATAAAAAAAGTCTATATTGCTTCAGAAGATACCTCACAAGATGGATTTGCAAGAAAGGAAAGAAATATAAAGATTGTAGAAGGACTATTAAGAGAAGAAGCAAGGAAATTAAATAGAGGTTTCTTCTCTAGAATAGAAAAAAATAGACCATTCATTACAGTAAAGATGGCAACAGGCCTAGATGCAGGCATCGCCTTAGCTTCAGGAAAGAGTAAATGGA
>QCQA01000007.1 GCA_003212335.1 SAR86 cluster bacterium AG-447-A08 | reverse complement strand
ATCTACTTAAAGCTTTCGTTATAAGTCTAGTTTTAACCATCTTTACGAATTGTACAGGGTCTCCTGAAGGAATAGTAATAAAGGATGCTCATCTTTATACTCCACTTAAGGGTTCCATGATGACGGGCGGTTATTTAAGTCTTTCTAACATCAGTGATGACTTTGTCGAAATCAAGGATATAGATTGTGCTCCTTTCAAAGCTGAAATACACGAAACTAAAACAGATTCTACGGGAATAATGAAAATGGAGAAGATTGAAAGTCTCCTGTTGAATCCTGACTCCCAAATTATTTTTGTCCCGGGTGGAAATCATATAATGTTACAAGGACTATCTGGCTTTAAAGAACCAGAGCTTGATTGTTCTTTTATACTTACAGATCAAGATCCTATAAAGTTTAAATTTGAGGTTATCAAACGTGGATAAAATACTAGAAATTAAAAATTTGGTAATAGATTTTGAATCGAAGGACTCTACTTTCAGGGCAGTTGATAATATCTCTTTAGAAATTGCGAGAGGAAAAACTGTATCTTTGGTAGGAGAATCTGGATCGGGCAAGTCTGTAACAGCGCTATCCATTCTGCAGCTTTTACCAGAGGGCACTGTTAGATATTCAAAAGAGTCCTCCATAGAGTTTGAAGGAAGGCAGATAATAGGTGGTTCTAAGAAGGATATAACCTCATTAAGGGGTAATAAGATTTCTATGATATTTCAGGAGCCAATGACATCTCTAAATCCTTATCAGAAGGTAGGTTATCAGATTGACGAGTCTTTAATTATTCATAGAGGACTCAGTAAAAAAGAAGCTAGAGAGAAAACTTTAGATCTTTTAAAGAAAGTAAAAATTCCTGAACCCGAAATCAAAGTAAACTCTTATCCTCATCAACTATCAGGAGGCCAAAGACAAAGGATAATGATTGCTATGGCTTTAGCAAATGAGCCCGAATTATTGATAGCTGATGAACCGACAACAGCTCTCGATGTGACAGTTGAAAAAGCGCTTTTGGAGTTGTTATCTGATCTTCAAAAAGAATTTGGTATGTCGATTCTTTTCATCACTCATGATTTAAATATAGTAAAGAAATTTTCAGATGAGGTCTGTGTCATGAAAGATGGTCAGATTGTTGAATCTGGTCGAGTAAAGGAATTATTCGACGATCCAAAACATCCTTATACCATTAAGCTACTCAATTCTATTCCAGGCAAAAAAGAAAAACTAAATACTAATAATGAATTATTGCTAAGCGGCAGCGAAGTAGATATCAATTACCCTGTAGCTAAAAATTTATTTGGACAGACAACAGAATTTCTTAATGCTGTAAAAAAAGTAGATATAAAAATTTACAGCGGCTCAACTACAGGACTTGTTGGAGAATCAGGTTCTGGAAAGTCTTCTCTTGCAAGAGCTTTACTAGGAATTGAAAATTCAGAAGGGCAGATTATTTTTGATAAAAAGAATATAAATAAGCTCAGTTCAAATGAAATTAGAAATTTTAAAAAAGATTTCCAAATTGTATTTCAAGATCCATTCGGTTCTCTTTCTCCAAGGATGACTATAGGAGAGATAGTGGGCGAAGGTTTAAAGGTTCATCAGCCAAATTTAACAAAGGAAGAGAGAAGAGAAAAAATTGTTCAAGCTCTAAATGATGTGGAATTGGAATCTTCATCCTTTTCAAGATTTCCTCATGAATTATCAGGAGGACAAAGACAAAGAGTTGCAATCGCAAGAGCAATCATTCTTGAACCAAAACTCATTTTATTAGACGAACCAACTTCAGCGTTAGATGTGTCAATCCAGATGCAAATCTTAAATTTATTGAAAGACCTTCAATCAAGACTCGGGCTGGCTTACTTGTGCATTAGTCATGACCTGAAAGTCATTAGATTCTTATCTGACTATGTGTACGTTATGAAAGACGGAAATATAGTTGAGGATGGAATTTCTGATGATTTATTCGAATCTCCTAATCATATTTATACTCAAGAACTCTTAGCAGCCTCAATTGCTTAATCTATAAGAGAGCTTGTTTCTAACTTATAATTAAATAATGTCAAAAGATAAGAGAAAATATTCTTCCGAAATTGTTGATGGGGTAGAGCAGGCTCCATCTAGAGCTATGTTAAGAGCTGTAGGCTTTGAGTCTGAAGATTTTAATAAGCCCCAGGTCGGCATCGCTTCAACATGGAGTATGGTAACTCCCTGTAACATGCATATAGATAAACTTGCTGAGTCAGCTGCTGATGGTGCAAACTCGGTTGGATCGAAGGCGGTAATTTTTAACACAATTACTGTTTCTGATGGAATATCTATGGGGACGAAAGGTATGCGATATTCTCTTGTCTCTAGGGAAGTAATAGCAGACTCGATAGAAACCGTAGTAGGCGGACAAGGCTTTGATGGATTGGTCACTATTGGAGGATGTGATAAAAATATGCCTGCCTGCGTAATGGCTATGGCGAGATTAAATAGACCTTCAATTTTTGTGTATGGGGGTAGCATTAAGCCCGGTTCTAATAGGACAGATGTAGTTTCTGTTTTTGAGGCTGTAGGCAAGCACTCCGAAGGTACAATTTCAGATATAGAGCTTCTGGATATTGAATCTTCAGCTATACCGGGTCCAGGGTCATGTGGTGGAATGTATACTGCAAATACAATGGCATCAGCGATAGAAGCTTTAGGTATGAGTCTTCCTAATAGTTCAGCGCAAGAGGCCACCTCAAAAAGCAAGTTGTTGGATTCTTCCAGTGCAGGCGAAGCGATAATGCATTTAATTACTGAGGATATTAAACCTCGCGACATTATGACAAAAGAGGCTTTTGAAAATGCAATTGCAGTTGTTATAGCGCTTGGAGGCTCTACAAACGCTGTTTTACATTTGCTCGCTATAGCTCATGAAGCCAAAGTTGAATTATCACTAGATGATTTTGAAAGAATTGGTAAACGCACTCCTGTACTTGCTGACCTAAGACCTAGTGGCAACTATCTAATGTCCGAGTTAATTGAAATTGGAGGTATTGTTCCTTTAATGAAAACTATGCTTGAGAAGGGTCTCTTAAATGGAAGGCAAATGACAGTGACCGGAAAGACATTAGAGGAAAATCTTCTTGAATATGAAGATTATCCAGACGATCAGAAGATTGTTTCTAATTTTGATAACCCCATAAAGCCTGATAGTCATTTAAGAATCTTGTATGGCAATTTGGCCCCACAAGGTGCGGTTGCAAAAATCTCTGGAAAAGAAGGATTAAGATTTGAAGGAAAAGCCAAGGTCTATAACTCTGAAGAGGATGCAATGGAAGGCATTCTTTCTAATCAAATTTCTGAGGGAGACGTTCTTGTTATAAGGTACGAAGGTCCTAGGGGAGCACCCGGAATGAGAGAGATGTTGAGTCCTACGTCTGCAATCATGGGAAAGGGCTTGGGAGATAAAGTAGCCTTTCTAACAGATGGGAGGTTTTCTGGAGGTACACATGGATTTGTTGTTGGGCATATCACCCCTGAAGCATTCGATGGTGGTCTTATTGCTTTCATACAAGATGGAGATTTGATTTCTATAGACGCGGAAACCAATCAAATAAACTTAGATTTAACAGAGGAAGAAATACTAAAACGAAAAGATTCATGGGTTTGTCCTGTTAAGGATGAAGAAGGAGGGGTGTTAGATAAATATAGATCCCTTGTAGCTTCAGCGTCAGAGGGAGCGGTAACTACAAAAAAATAATTAGAATCTTGAAAAATAAAGAATTTGGACCAATAATAGTTAAAGCAAATGATCCTGTATAAATTCCAATCCAAAATTTCCAAGGAGGAAGTATGAACGTTGTCACATTAACCGATGACAATTTTGAGGCTGAAGTAAATGCATCTGAAAAACCTGTATTAGTAGACTACTGGGCTACTTGGTGTGGACCTTGCAAAATGGTCGGTCCTATCGTTGAAGAAATAGCTATAGAGTTTTCAGATAAGATAAAAGTTGGAAAACTAGATGTGGACGCAAATCAAAATTCAGCTGCACAACAAAACGTTATGAGTATTCCCACCTTGGCAATTTTTAAAGGTGGAGAGTTAATTGCTCAGCAAGTAGGCGCTTTAAGCAAAACACAACTAACAGAATTTATAGAATCTAACCTGTAGAAAATACTAGACTCTAATTTCTAACAAGGTTACTATTAATCAACCAAAGTTTCTTTGGTCAACCCCTTTTTTCAAGCATTAACTTTATTTTATGCAATTAACAGAACTAAAAAAAATGCCAGTTGAACAGCTCATTGAGCTTGGTGAAGAGTGCGGAATTGAAAATGCTTCGCGTGCAAAAAGACAAGATATAGTTTTTGGAATCCTCAAAAGCAAAGCCAAGAGCGGTGAAGATATTGAAGGCGAAGGAGTCCTTGAAATTCTTCAAGACGGATTTGGCTTTCTGAGATCTCCTGACTCATCTTATTTGGCAGGACCAGACGATATATATGTATCTCCCAGTCAAATAAGGCGATTTGGTCTCAGAACAGGGGATACTATCAAAGGCAAAATCAGATCCCCTAAAGATGGTGAAAGATATTTCGCTATCTTAAAAATAGAAGAGATAAACTTCGAGGAACCAGACAAGACAAAAAATAAGCCATCTTTTGAAAACTTAACGCCGCTTTTCCCTGATGAAAGAATGCTTTTTGAGTTAGGCACTGGTAGTACCGAAGATCTTTCTTCAAGAGTAATTGATCTGACTGCCCCAACTGGAAAAGGACAAAGGTCACTGATTGTCTCCCCACCTAAAGCGGGAAAAACCTTATTGCTGCAAAGCATAGCTCATTCAATAGAAAGAAATAATCCAGAATGTAAGATTATGGTTTTGTTGGTTGATGAAAGACCTGAAGAAGTAACCGAAATGAAGCGCTCTGTTAAGGGTGAGGTAATCGCAAGTACTTTTGATGAAGCGCCCACTAGACATGTTCAGGTTGCCGAGATGGCAATTAACAAAGCCCGAAGATTGGTTGAGCACAAACACGATGTTGTGATTTTGTTAGACTCGATAACAAGGTTAGCGAGAGCGTATAATTCGACGCAAGCTGCTTCAGGAAAAATTCTTACAGGTGGTGTTGATGCTAATGCACTTCAAAAACCAAAAAGATTTTTTGGTGCCGCTAGAAATATTGAAGGGGGCGGAAGTTTATCTATCATAGCGACTGCCCTAATTGATACAGGATCTAGAATGGATGAAGTGATTTTTGAAGAATTTAAAGGTACAGGAAATTCCGAGATAAATCTTGATCGTAAGATTGCAGAAAAAAGAGTTTTCCCCGCTATCAACGTTAGAAAAACAGGAACCAGAAGAGAGGATCTCTTAACCTCTGACTTAGAATTAAGAAATATTACTGTTTTGAGAAAACTTCTTAATGAAATGGATGACACAGCTGCAATGGAATGGATGCTTGATAAACTTAAGGACTATAAAACTAACGCTGAGTTTTTTGAGTCTATGAAAAGGAAGTAGTCTTACTGCTTCTTTTTTTCTCTTTTCCTGTAGTAAAAAATAATCTTTCTATTACACCTATAAAAAAAACTCCCAATAGTACACTCAGAACAATTAACGATATTGTCAATTCAGTATTTAAAGTAATTTTTTTATCAAAAACTAAAATTTCTTTCGCAGGAATGAGATCGGATGATCCGTTCGTCAATAAAACCACTAAGAGAGTAGCAAAGATAAGAATTAAAAATAATCTAGCTTTCATATAGACAATATTTTGTTTCTCCTCCTTTAGAAAGTTTTAGTTGAGTAAGGTTGGTTTTCAGGGACCCTAAATCTAGGTCTCTTTCGCATTCAATATACACTAAACCTTGCTCTGTTAATAATTGATTTTCAGATATTATATTCAAAGATTTTTGGATAAGTCTTTCATGAAAAGGAGGATCTAAAAAAATTAAATCAAATTTAGTATTTAGTGTTGTGAAATCAAATGCTATTGAATTCGCGTTTATTACTCGACACTTATTATTTATTCCTAGTTTTTTTACTACAACTTCAATGGCCCCACAAAGGGCTTTTTGTTTTTCAAAGAATACTACTTCATCAGCCCCCCTAGAAAGAGCTTCTAGCCCCAATGCTCCAGTACCTGCAAACATATCCAAACATTTTTTTTTATGCAAATCATTTAAAAGCCAATTAAATAGTGTTTCTTTAGTTTTGCTTTCAGTAGGACGTAAATTCTTATTTGGCTTGAATGAAAGTTTAGTGCCCTTGTAACTGCCTGCAATAATTCTTGATGTAGCTTGTCTTTTAGCCATATGGACAATATTATGCCTCTTCATACCATCAGTAGCTAAAATTTAACTGATGTTTTCTAAATGCAAGACTCAGATATAAAGCAAAACTTTTTAAATTCGATGAGAGGAATAACCTCTACTGTCAATGTTATTTCAGCTGCTGCTGAAGGACAGAGGCACGCTATGACAGCAACTTCGGTTACTTCTTTATCACTAGAACCTCCATCGATGTTGGTATGTATAAACAAGGATGCTTCTTTACATAAAATTCTGTTGGACAACTCTAATTTCTGTATAAACGTCTTATCTAGTTTGCAGAAAGAACTTGCTGAAGTTTGCAGCAATAGCGAAGAAGGCGAATCACGTTTTGTTAGTGAATCTTGGAAAGATCAAGGCCCTTATATCTATAATAAAGACGCTTTATCTAATATATTTTGTACGAAAACAAATCAGGTTGATCACACAAGTCATACTATTTTTATTGGCACTGTGGACAGAGTTATAAATAGCCCTGATTTGAAACCGCTTTTATATGGATCTGGTGGATATTTATAAGCTTATGAAAATTTTATTAATTATTTCTACAATTTTTGCAACTTTTTCAGTCAGTGCAAACCCTAAGGTTTACTTCATTAATTTAGAAGATGGAGACAGAGTAGAATCTCCTTTTCTTATTCAATTTGGATTATCTGGTATGGGTATAGCCCCTGCAGGTACCGATAGATCAAATACAGGTCATCATCATTTACTTATTAACGTTGATGATATAGATCTATCTAAGCCTATACCTTCTTCTTCCAATCATATCCATTTTGGAGGAGGACAGACTGAATCACTTGTAGATCTAATGCCTGGTAACTATTCTATGCAACTTGTGCTTGGGGACATGACCCATACACCTCACAATCCTCCAATAATCTCACAAAGAGTAAATATTACTGTTATAGATTAAATGCGCTATCTAAAGACCACAGGTCTTATTTTGATCTTTACATTGTCGTGTTCTTTGTCATCGGAAATAACAATTGATGGATCTCTTGATGAAGCAGAGTGGAAAAAAGCCCAAGTGATTGACAGATTTTATGAAGTCTTTCCGTATTCCTTAAGAGAAGTAAATGATTACAAAACCCAAATACTGATCATTGAATCAGATAAGGGCCTCTATTTTGGTTTTAAAAATTATCAGACCAACGAAACGATGAGAATCAATAATCACTTGAGAGATCAAGAACGAGCATTATCTGATAAGAATGGAATAGTTATAGACTTTGATGGCGATAGTATTGAGGGATATAACTTTTTTATTTCTTCCAGCGGATCAGTTGGTGATGCAACGGTAACAGACGAAAAGGAGAGAAATTGGGATTGGGATGCTGATTGGCAGTCCGCAGCTATAGTCAAGGACGGAGTTTGGTACTCGGAAACTTTTATACCCTGGACCATAGCCCCAATGAAAACTCAAACAGGCAAGAAAAGAAAAATAAAAATGGCTTTTTATAGGATGCTCATGGGTATCGGTAGAGGTTTTTCAACTATAAAAGGAAGTGTCTATGAAAATGTTTATTTATCTGTTTTTGATGAGTTTGAGTTTAATAACTATTCAGGTACAAAATTAGATTTTTTTCCATATACAACTTTAACAGAAGATATAGCTAATTCAGATCAACTCTTTAAAGCAGGAGCTGAAATTTTTTGGAAAATTGATTCAAGTAAGCAGCTTAACCTCACCTTGAACCCAGATTTTGGACAGGTTGAGAGTGATGAAGTTGTTGTTAATTTCTCTGCTTTCGAAACTTTCTATTCAGACAAGAGACCATTCTTTGCCGAAAATAATAGTATGTTTGATGTTAGTGATCGCATGCACAGAATTATTAACACAAGAAGGATAGGTGGCAGGCCTGATTATGAATGCGATATATACGGCGACTTGAAGGAATACTGCCAAGAAACTAAATCAGAAACTAGCGAAATAGACTTCGCCTTGAAATATACCCAAAAAGGAGAAGTAGATTTTGGTTTTATGAGCGCTTCCGAGAGAGATGAAAAATTTTCTCAAGGTAGAGATTTTTATGCGGTTAGGCTAAACACAAAAGTAAATGACCTGAAATATGGATATTTGGGTACATATGTTGATAAGCCTGTTTCGGGAGAAAATGCTCAAGTTAATTCGGTAGATTTTATGTATCTTCCTTCTAAAGTTCATAGAATGAATGGTAATTTGATGCATTCAAGTGTCAAAAGCCAAGATGGATTCGGCTTGACAATGGGTTACTCGTATAACCCTAATCAAGACTTTTCCTCGGGTATAGGCATAAATTTCTATGATGATGAGCTTGATCTAAACGATATGGGATATCTCATATTAAATGACCGCTTAATGTTTAATGGAAGAACCCAATTTAAAAAGACAAGATTTGCTGAGGGTTCTGCACTTAGATCTAGATTGTTTGAGGTTGGTTACGGATCTAAATTTAATGCCGACACAGTAAGGGAGTCATCTAACTTTGCTTTAAAAGTGGAGACAAATTTTACTGATCTTTCCGAATTTAAGACTGAAATTTTTTATAGAAGTACAGGGAAAAATACGAGAATAACCAGAGGGTCTGCTCTAGCTCCATATATTGATATGCCTAAAGGAATGGGAGGTTACGCAGAATTTACTGGCCCGCGAAAACCAAAGTATGTTTATAGTTTAAGGTTTGAAAGAGGTAAGGGTAGCGAGCATTCACCGGGTATAGGTTGGAAAAACTCTTCTAGGGCTTCTATTAAGTTTATGCCTCTCGACAACCTTTCTTTCAACATGTCCTATAATCATTCTAAAGAGCAAAATTGGCTAAACTGGTTAGATGACAATCTCTTAGCTACTTATGAAAGAAAACAGAGAACAAGCGTTTTCGAGCTTGAATGGTTTAAGAATAACCAACATGAGTTAAGAATCAAAGCTCAATTAGTAGCGTTCACCGGCAGAAACCCGACTCCTTATCTTGGAAATGCAAAAGGAAAATTAGTGCCAACAGACATTGCTATTTCCCCCATTACGATAAGTGAATTAGCGTTTCAAGTTAGATACAGATATGAGATTATGCCGCTTTCTTATCTTTATTTAGTATATTCAAAGGGAGGCAGAGTTTCTGCTAATGATGAAGAGGATAATCTTTCAAACCTCTACAGAAGACCTTGGAATAATCCCGAGAAAGAAAACTTTACGGTAAAACTTAGATATAGATTTTAAAATCCTTAAAGAATAGAATGACCGCCTCTTAAGGGGAATCATCTTGCACAGGACGCTTATTAAATTCTTTTATCTCAATTTATTTTTTGTAGCCCCCTTACTTTATTCTCTGGAAATTACGACCGACGGACTACTTGATGAAAAAGAATGGTCTGGAGCTAGGGAAATCACTAAATACTATGAGAGTCTTCCATTTACTCTCGATGATGCATCAGGCTCTCAAAAAGTACTTGTTCTTGAAGACGAAAAAGGCATTTATTTTGGCTTTATAAGTTATCAAGATATTGAAACGATTAGATCACAAAAGCATCAGCGCGACGAAGAAATGGCCAATGCTGATATGGTTGGAGTCTCCATAGATTTTGATGGAGACGGTCTTTTGTCTTATGGGTTTTCAATATCAGCTGGAGGATCTATTCTTGATAATGTAGTTCGAAATGAAAATGAAATGAACTACGATTGGGATGCTGATTGGGGCTATGGAGTAACTATAGGCAAGGACGCGTGGTACGCTGAAATGTTTATCCCTTGGAGCGTGGCACCTATGAAAGCTCAAACTGGAGATAAACGTAAGGTTAAGCTTTCTTTTTACCGATGGTTAAGAGGAGAATTTAAGGTTTACACAACCATTAAAGGTAATCCAAGAACAGAAAAATTCATCTCTATATTTAATGATTACGAATTTAATAATTATGATGTCTCGAAGATAGACTATTTTCCATATATAAATTTTTCAGATGACAGAGTTATTGAAGATTTAGACAAAAAGGTAGGTGCAGAAATTTTTTGGAAAATAGATGCGGGCAAACAGCTAAATATAGCCTTGAATCCTGATTTTGGACAGGTAGAAAGTGATGAGTTGGTTGTTAATTTTGATTCCAGTGAGACTTTTTATTCTGATAAAAGGCCTTTTTTCTCGGAAAATCATTCATTATTCGATGTTAAAGGTTTTAGATTCTTCTATGTAATAAATACGAGAAGAATAGGTGCTGCTCCAGATTATGATTGCTCAAGATATCTAGATTCTTTGCAGGATCTTTGCAAATCATCTCAGGTAGGTATTTCCGATATTGATTATGCTGTTCGCTATACTCAACAAAACGAATCTTTTGATCTTGGTTTTTTAGGGGCTTCAGAGGCAGATGAAGAATTTAGTCAAGGAAGAGATTTTTACTCAGTTAGATTACGAAAAGCAGAAAAGAAATTTTCAATTGGTTATCTGGGTACCTTTACAAAAAGACCTGTTCTAGACAGGGAAGCAAATGTCAATTCTGTCGATATAATTTATAGACCAAAAGATA
The DNA here is from genome assembly GCA_003212335.1 of SAR86 cluster bacterium AG-447-A08. Lineage (GTDB taxonomy): Bacteria > Pseudomonadota > Gammaproteobacteria > Magnimaribacterales > Magnimaribacteraceae > Magnimaribacter > Magnimaribacter mokuoloeensis. The sequence goes on along the minus strand of QCQA01000007.1, from coordinate 42,293 downwards.
CTTTGCGTTTTGATGCAATTTTTATAAATTCTCAAGTTGATGATCCAATTATTGAGAAAGATTCAGGAAATGCATTCCGATTCAGGATGACCACATCACCCAACAAGCAGCGATATCATGATGTAGGTATTTTTTACTTTGATAAGAATTTAGATATCACAGATATGGGTTATCAAATGGAAAATAATTGGTTATTTGTTGGTTCTCAAAATGGGCTAAAGTTTACTGACTATGATGAGAGCTCACCTTTTCAATCCAATCAGGTCGAATTAGGTATTGGTTACGAATCTAATGGCGATTTTGATAAATCTGCAGACTTTACCTATTTGACCTATAAAACTTATTTCAAAAATACGACATATGTTGAATTTACTAATTTTTATAGAACGTCTAGTAAAGATTTCTGGATAACTCGAAAAGATCCTACAGCGCCCTATATCGTAAAACCTGAAAATTACGGAACTAACATTCAATATAGCGGCCCTTCAAGAAACTTTTTTAATTATTTTATAGAGTTAAAAAGAGAGAAGGGAAGTCAGTGGCGATCAGCCTTAGGGTTTGCAAATTCTTATGCAACCAAGCTAAGTTTTGCCCCAAGAGATAATCTTAATTTCTCCATTTATTACCAACACCTGGAAGAAGAGCAATGGCTAAATTGGTTACAAGATAACTTTTTAGGTATCTACTCAAGAAAACAGAGAACTACTGTTGCAGACCTTAATTGGTTTGTGGGGGATAAGCATGAATTGAGAGTTAAAGCCCAGATGGTAGGTTTCACGGCAAGAGATCCTAAGCCATATTTAGGAGACTCCTTAGGCCAACTTAATCCGGTAGATATTTCTTTAGACCCTTTCACCCTAAGTGATCTTGCATTCCAGGTAAGGTATAGATACGAAATTCTTCCATTAGCCTACCTTTATATTGTTTACTCTAGAGGAGGGAGAATAATTCAAACAGATTTAGAAAATGATTTAGAAGAAATCTATAAAAGACCTTGGAATGAACCTCAGGCAGACACTTTTACAGTTAAAGTTAGGTACCGTTTTTAGCGCTACAATTTGTTGAGCAAAAAGTATTTTCTCCTTTTTTTATAGACTCACTGTCAGGAAAGTTAAGCCCACAGATAGTGCACTTAACCATATCAGAGGAGTTGGAAGGAATAGCTGCTGTTGGATTTCTAGAAATCCTAGAAATGATATAAATTAAAAAAATTACCGCAACGAGAATTAGAACCTGGAACATGTTTATGGCGACTCTATTATTGGCCTCTCAACATCATCTTTTCCAATTAAACCTAAGGTAAGGATATTTGTCCAAGAACGTTCTTTTACTGATTCGTTATCAGCAAGATTGAAATCAGGAAAGTTGGCTTTCAAAATATCTAGGCTAGTTTTTCTAAGCTCTTCGTATTCTAAAATTTCATAAGCCTCTACGAGGATTGAAAGTGCATAGGGAGTTTGAGGAGTGTTAGGTAAATGTTCGATTACATATTTAGCTCTACCTATAGCTGCCAAATAAGCTCCTCTCTTCATATAAAAGTCAGCTACATATATTTCGTGTTCCGCTAGCAGATTCCTCAAATAAATCATTCTTTGTTTAGCATGAGGAACGTATTTACTGCTGGGATACCTTGAAATGAAGTCTGATAGTTCATCAAAAGAAGTTTGCGCCATCACTACTTCTCTTTTTGCTAAATCAGATTGGAAATATCTTGAAAATAAACCTGAGTCATCTGTAAAAGCTGCAAGACCTTTCATATAGAAGGCATACCCAGTATGAGAGTGTCGCGGATGAAGATTGATAAATCTTTCAGCAGCAGACTGACTGGCTTCGAATTGTGAATTCATATAGTAAGCATAGATGAGCTCTGCTTGAGCTTGCTCAGCATATCTTCCAAAAGGAAATCTTGATTCTAGAGCCTCAAGACTGATGATTGCAGTTGAGAAGCTTCCATTCTTTAAACGCGTTTGTGCTTGATCATAAAGTTCTTTTTCAATAAGTCTTTCATCAGGAATTTCATCATTAGACGAACAGGAAGCTAGGTTCATCAAAATAAAGAAAATAGCCAAAATACCAAGATTTCTCTTGCTAGAATTGAAAAAATTGTGAACGATTGTCATTTAAGTTACGAATTCTACAGATCAGATCAGTTCTTGGACAGAAAAAGGTTTGTTAGGTTCAATTTTCTCTAATGGAAAACAAAAAAAAGATATCAATCAACCTTACTGTACTTGATTCCGATGAGGGCAATAGGGTTGATCAGCTAGTCGCAAGGCAATTTCCAGAGTATTCAAGAGCGCATATCCAAAAATGGATAAAAGAAGGTGATTTGTTGGTTAATGGCAAAAAGGTCAAAGCCAGACAGAAGGTTAATTCTCAAGATATCATTGTTGTAGATTTCTGGGAGGATACAAAATCTGCGGACCTCCCTGAGGAAATACCTATTGAAATTATTTTTGAGGATAAAGAGTTAATTGTTTTAAATAAACCAGCGGGATTAGTGGTCCATCCAGGTTCTGGTAACAATACAGGTACTTTAGTTAATGCGTTGTTAAATCACGATGAGAGTTTAGGTTTCTTGCCTAGAGCAGGAATTGTGCATAGATTAGATAAGGACACTTCAGGTTTGATGGTTGTATCAAAGACTGAAAGCTCTTACCTGCATCTAGTACAACAGCTGAAAGAACGGACGGTTAAAAGGACTTACTTAGCTGTAGTTGTAGGTACTCCAGTTGCCAGCAAGACTATCAATGAACCGATAGGCCGTCATCCCAAAATAAGAACTAAGCAAGCTGTATCGCAAAATGGAAAAGAGGCTATCACCCGATACTCTCTTGTAGAGGATTTCAACGGCTATTCTTTATTGAGAGTTAATTTGGAAACTGGTCGAACTCATCAAATTAGAGTGCATTTATCGCACATGGGTAATCCTATAATCGGTGACCCTTTATATGGAAATAGAAATAAATTTTCTATAGGTACAAGTGAGGATACAAAAAAGGTTATTTCTAGTTTTAAAAGGCAAGCCCTTCATGCAGAGGCACTTGAGTTAATCCATCCTTCGTCGAAAAAGTTAATTTCTTTTCAGACAGAAATACCTTCGGATATGGCAATTTTAATTGATGCAATACAAAGCTAATGGATCAAAATTTTATAAGACCAGATAAGCCCATAGCTAAGGGAATAAATTGTTTAACTTTTACGAGCAGCTATTTCAAGCAACATAATGTAGATCCTAAGAAGGATAAATTAATAAAGAAATTCCAGTACTTTCAAGATATCCCCATACAATATATGGAACAAGTACATGGAGATAATGTAGAGTCAGTTCAAGCTCATAATGCTGAGCCAAAGACAAATACGGATGCTCTATTCACAACTGAAGACGATATTGCTCTTGCTGCTCTTACCGCTGACTGTATGCCAATAGCTTTGTCTAAGATTGATGGAAGTGAATTTTCCATTATTCATGCCGGATGGAAAGGTTTATTATCAGGTATTATAGAAAAATCGATCTCTTCTTTTACCTCCGATCCTTCTCTTATTTCGGCTTGGATAGGACCATCTATTTCTTGCAGAAATTATGAAGTTGATACTGAGTTTTATGAAAATTTTATAAGCAAAGATAAAGAATCTATTTCAAATTTCACCAAAAAAGATTCAACAAAGTGGTTTTTTAATCTTCAAGGAGAAGCAGAAAGAATATTAAAACAATTTAACGTAAATGCACAAACAACAAGATTCTGCACTTACGACTCAGAATTTTTATATTCGTTTAGGAAAGAACAAACTCAAAATAGACTGGTAACTATTATTTGGAGAACTATATGAAAACTGTAGGATTTATCGGGTTGGGAGTCATGGGATTTCCTATGGCAGGACATATTTCTAAAGCTTTTCCTACTCAAGTTTACAATCGTACTCTCTCTAAAGCTGAAGATTGGGCTGAACTATATTCTGGATCCATAGCCCTAAGTCCTAAAGAGATGGGGACTTCTTGTGAAGAAATTTTTTTATGTGTGGGAAATGATGACGATGTAAAGGAAGTAATAGCGGGGGATGAGGGGCTTTTATCTTCTCTTAAATCGGGAAGTATCATAGTTGATCACACAACAACTTCTGCAACCTTATCTAGAGAGATGAGTAATATGTGCATTGATAAAGGTGTTAACTACTTAGATGCTCCTGTTTCAGGTGGTCAAGCGGGAGCTGAAAATGCCGCTCTCACTATCATGGCAGGTGGCGATAAAGATTCTTATGAAAAAGTATGCGAAACCATGGGTCACTATTCTAAATTTTCTAAGCTGATGGGCTCCTCAGGCTCTGGACAACTTACCAAGATGGTTAATCAGATATGTATAGCGGGGCTCGTACAAGGATTGGCTGAGGGAATTAACTTTTCTTTAAAATCGCAATTAGATATTAGTGATGTAATTGAAGTGATATCAAAAGGTGCCGCACAATCTTGGCAAATGGAAAACAGATGGGAAACTATGTCTCTCGATCAGTATGATCATGGTTTTGCTGTTGATCACATGAGGAAAGATCTCAAAATTGCTTTAGAGGAAGCACAGAAACAGGGTGCTTCTCTTGAAATTACAAAACTCATAGACGGATACTATAAGGATATTCAGGATATGGGGGGTAAAAGATGGGACACTTCCAGTCTATTGAAGAGGTTGCAAAATAATGACTAATTTTCCTAAGCCAACTGATGAAGATGTACTGAGCTTGTTAGATGATTCCAGAGAAGCTTTGTTTGAATTGGCTGAAGAAATGAAAATAAGTAATTTGAATGAAGATTTTTTAAAAGAGATAGTCATTCCAATCTCCTTGTTTTTCAATCAACAATTTTCTAAACGCACTAGGCCTTATTTTATTTGTTTTACTGGAGGACAGGGATCAGGAAAAACTACATTATCATTCTTTATCCAAAAAGTGCTTAACGAAGTATGTGAGAGACCTGCTATGGGTTTTTCTATAGATGATATTTATAAATCACAAGAAGAAAGAAGATCTTTAGCTGATTCTATCCATCCCCTTTGTTACGTGCGAGGTGTTCCTGGGACCCATGACATAGATATGGGTTTAAAACTAATTGAAGAATTATCTCATGCCTCACCTGATACTGAGACCAGAATACCTTCTTTCTGTAAACCCAAAGATAAACATTACCCAATGAAAGATTGGCCAATATATAAAGGAAGGCCCGATTTTATTTTCTTTGATGCATGGTGTGGAGGCGCGAAGGCTTTACCAGAGGAGGGCTGGCTTCCTCCTCTTAATAGTCTTGAGGCTGAAGAAGACCCGCATGGTATATGGTCCAAGTGGAGCAATAGGGAACTATCAAAAGAGTATCAAACACTATTTTCTATGTTTGATTTACTGCTTATGATTAAAGTTCCAAGTATGGATTTTGTTTATGAGAGTAGATGGATTCAAGAACAAACATTGGCAAAAACAGTAACTGATCCCGCCCTGAAAGATAAGATAATGACTAAAGAGGAAGTCTACCGTTTTGTTATGCACTATGAGCGACTTACCCATTATATTTTGGAAGAATTGCCCCATTTTTCCGATATTGTTTTATCAAGAGATGGTGCATTCAATTTTTCAATTTCTAAAACCCCGTAGATGTTGATATTATAAGGTTTTCTTGACTTAGAACCCTCAAATGTCACAATGCTCAACCTCCTAAGGTTTGGAGTAACTTTTTAGTATTAATTAAATGGATAAAAGTAATAAGTCTGGTGCTGAAGCATTAATTCACTCCCTTCATCTAGAAGGGGTAGAGCTTATGTTTGGATATCCTGGAGGAGCAGCTCTACATATTTATGATGCTATTTTTAATCAAAACTATGTTGATCATATTCTAGTTAGACATGAACAAGGCGCAGTACATGCTGCAGATGGATATGCCAGAGCTACAGGCAAGCCTGGTGTGGCTTTAGTAACATCTGGTCCGGGTGCTACCAATGCAATTACTGGCTTAGCCACAGCTTATATGGATTCTACTCCTATAGTAGTTATTTCCGGTCAGGTTAAATCAGGATTAATAGGGACCGATTCCTTTCAGGAAACAGACATGATCGGAGTTTCTAGACCTATAGTGAAACATAGTTTTCTCGTGCAATCTGCTGAAGACATTCCAGAGATTGTAAAAAAAGCTTTTCACATTGCGACAACCGGCAGACCTGGTCCTGTTGTTATTGATATACCCAAAGATTTCACAGATCCAGAGTATAAATTTGAGTTCAATTATCCTTCTGAAGTTAACATGCGTTCGTATAATCCTCCTAAAAAAGGTGATACTTCTAGGATAAAAGAAGCGGTAGATTTAATCGAACAATCAAAAAAACCTGTCATATATTCTGGAGGCGGTGTTATTCAAAATGATGCTTCTGAAGAGTTAACTGCCTTGGCTAAGCTTTTAAATTTCCCTGTTACTAACACTTTAATGGGGTTGGGAGCCTTCCCTGGTTCTGACCCACAATTTATGGGAATGCTAGGTATGCACGGTACCTATCAAGCGAACATGGCCATGCACAATGCAGATTTAATCATTGCCGTGGGTGCTAGGTTTGACGATCGAATAACTAATGACCCCAAGCAATTTGCTCTTGGAGCAAAAAAAATTCATATCGATGTTGATGCAGCATCAGTTTCAAAGATTATTCATGCAGATATTCCAATTGTTGGTTCAGCAAAAGAGTGCCTTGCAGCTCTTATTAAAGAAATTAATTCTAGGGACCTGCAACTCAATAATTCAGCTATAGAAGAGTGGAATCAAATAATATCTGATTGGCGAGATAATCATGGCTTGAATCATTCTATGTTGGAACTTGGACCTCAAAATGGCAAGATTCTACCCCAACAAGTTGTACAGTCTCTCTACAAGGAAACTGAAGGTCAGGCTTTCATCACATCCGATGTAGGACAGCATCAAATGTTCGCAGCTCAGTACTACCATTTTGATAAACCAAGACAATGGATAAACTCAGGCGGATTAGGAACTATGGGTTTTGGCTTGCCATCTGCTATGGGAGTACAGTTAGCTTACCCTGATGCAACAGTAGCCTGTGTGACTGGTGAGGGTAGCATTCAAATGTGCATTCAAGAGCTTTCAACATGCCTACAGTATGGCCTGCCAATAAAAATAATAAATATTAATAATGCAGCATTGGGAATGGTAAGACAGTGGCAAGATATGCAATATGGAGGCAGGCACTCTTCAAGTACTTACGAAAATTCACTTCCAGATTTCGTTGCTCTTGCGGAATCATATGGGCACATAGGTATCAAAGTAACAAAATTTGAAGAACTCGAATCTGCAATGAAAGAATGTATTTCCTTAAAGGACCGTTTGGTTTTTCTAGATGTCGATGTAGATCCTAATGAGCATGTTTATCCCATGCTAGAAGCTGGTAACGCTATGGATCATATGTGGTTAGGAAAGGAAGAAAAAACCTGGAAATGAAGAGAGTAATTGCCCTGTTAATGGAAAACCAACCCGGCGCTCTGTCCAGAGTTGTTGGTTTATTTTCTCAAAGGGGATACAACATAGAAACCCTTGTTGTGGCACCTACCAGTGACCCAACTCTGTCTAGATTAACCATGTCTACTGAGGGTGATGAAAAGGTGGTAGAACAAATAACAAAACAACTCGATAAATTAATCGATGTTGTTCTCGTAACCAATCTAAGTGATTCTGAATTTGTTGAAAGGGAATTAATGTTAATTAAGTTCGATAAAGACTCTTTTCCGAAGAAAGCTTTTGAGGAAAAAAACATCGTTTCGAAGAGCGACGAAATTGTAAGTGTTCAGGTTGTAGGAACATCTATGGAATTGGATAATTTAGTATCGGAGGTCCAAAATAACAAACCAATTGAAATTGTTAGATCAGGCCCTTTGGGAATCTCCTCCGATAAAAACACATTAAGTATAGAAAATTAAAAGGAGTGAGTGATGCAAGTTTATTATGATAAAGATGCAGATTTAGAAATTATAAAAAACAAAAAAGTCGTCATTGTCGGATATGGTTCTCAAGGTCATGCGCACGCAAATAATCTAAAAGATTCAGGTGGAAATGTAACTGTTGCACTAAGAAAGGAGTCGGCCTCGTGGGCTAAAGCAGAAGCTGCTGGACTGAATGTTCAAGAGGTATCTGATGCCGTTAAAGACGCAGATATGGTTATGATTTTAATGCCAGATGAATTGCAATCTGCCACTTACAAAACTGAAATAGAAAATAATATTAAAGAAGGTGCTGTTCTGGCCTTTGCTCATGGATTCAATATTCATTTTGATATGATCGAACCTAGAGAAGATCTTGATGTCATCATGGTTGCACCAAAAGGCCCTGGTCATACTGTTAGATCTCAATACGAGATCGGTGCTGGCGTGCCTTGTCTAATTGCAATTCATAAGGATGTTTCAGGTAATGCTAAAGAAATTGGCTTATCTTATGCCTCAGCGATAGGTTCTGGCAGGGCTGGGATAATCGAAACTAACTTTAAGGATGAAACAGAGACAGATTTATTTGGAGAGCAGGCAGTTCTTTGTGGTGGTTTGACTCAATTAATTCAAAATGGTTACGAGGTTCTTGTTGAGGATGGATATCCACCTGAGATGGCATACTTTGAATGTCTGCACGAAGTGAAGTTAATTGTTGATCTTATCTATGAAGGTGGATTAGAGAATATGAGATACAGTATCTCTAATACTGCTGAGTTTGGCGATTATGTCAGTGGACCAAAAGTCGTTAATTCAGATGCCAAAGAAGAAATGAGAGCCGTGCTTAAAAGAATACAATCCGGTGAATTTGCTAAAGAATTTATGAATGATTGCAGAGAGAGTAATGATGGTAAGGGCGGACCAAGAATGAAAGAGTACCGCAAACAGACTTCTGAGCATTCAATTGAGAAAGTAGGCTCTGAGCTCAGAGCGATGATGCCTTGGATTGCACAAAATAAGATTGTAGATAAGGCTAAAAACTAAGATTATGTCAGACGACCCTCAAGATAATCTCGATCTATTTGATGATCATGAAGAGGTAGTCTCTGAAGATGGCAAAAAGGTAACCAGAAGAGGTATTTATTTATTACCAAATCTCCTCACAACTGCCTCACTTTTTTCAGGATTTTTCTCCATAGTTTCTGCAATAAATGGTAATTTCATTGCTTCAGGAATGGCTTTATTTGCCGCGCAGATGCTTGATGGGTTAGATGGCAGAGTCGCAAGGCTTACCAATTCACAAAGTTTATTTGGCGCTCAATATGACAGTCTTTGCGACGTAATATCTTTTGGCTTAGCGCCAGCCATTATTGTTTTTCTTTGGGGTCTAGATTCTTTAGGCCAAACTGGTTGGGTTTTCTCTTTTTTCTATGTTGCAGCTGCAGCATTAAGGCTTGCAAGATTTAATACCTACATCGGTTCTGAGGATAGTTACTTTAAAGGGTTGCCTAGCCCAGTGGCTAGCGGGATGGTTGTATATTACGTTTGGGCTATGAGCTCTTATGGCATCCAAGGTGAAGAGGTAGGAAACTTTTTAGCTATTTTTACAGCTATTTTGACCGGTTGTGTTTCTCTTCTCATGGTTGTTAATGTGCCTTATTACAGTTTCAAAGAAATAGAATTAAAGAAAAGAGTCCCGTTTTTTTCTATGTTATTTGTAGTATTTATCTTTGCACTCATTTCTATTGACCCCCCAATTGTTTTGGTCATCTGTGCATTTGTATATGTATTGTCTGGCCCAATAATTTGGGCTGTAAAGGCCTTACGTAAATAGCTATTTTCTAGTAAGATGCGCGCTCCACGTAAGTGGGTCTGTAGCTCAGCTTGGTTAGAGCGCACCCCTGATAAGGGTGAGGTCGGAAGTTCAAGTCTTCCCAGACCCACCACTATAATTCAAAGAAAGCTATTCAAGATTTTATGAAGGAATATTTTGGTAGCTGTCATTGCGCAGCAGTTAAATTTAGATTTATCTCTGATGAAACAGTAGAAATATGGAAATGCAATTGTTCAATTTGTGATTCATATGACTATCAGCATCTTTTCATCAAACATGAAGATTTTAAATTAATCTCAGGTAGGAAAGAGTTATCTTCATACAAATTTGGTACAAAAAGTGCTGAGCATCTTTTTTGTAAGATTTGTGGAATAAAGAGTTACTATCAACCAAGATCACACCCTGAAATGTACAGTGTAAATTTGAGATGTGTAAACAACCCACCTTCCATACGTAAAGTTATTGAATTTGATGGTGTTAACTTTGATGAAAGTATCAAAGAAATATAGCTTCTATCAATTATCATCTTTTTAGCTTTCTTTAGTTTTCTATTCTCTTGAAAACCTGATTTGTGACAAAACTCTCTGGATTTAATTCTTGTTAGCAAACAAAATGAGTTAATTATTTTAAAAATTAAGGAGTATTGGTATGAAAGCAGTTGGAATTATGAAGCATGGAGGTCCTGAAGTACTGGAGGTGCTTGAAGTATCTGATCAGGATGCTGGTTCTGGCCAAATACGAATTCGTAACTTTGCAGCATCTGTTAATCCTGTTGATGTATCTGTCCGAAATGGATCTATGGCGGAGATGCAAAAAATAAATCCTCCTCCTTATATTCCTGGAATGGACGCAGCAGGTGTTATAGATCAAATTGGAGATGATGTTGAAACGGATCTTAAAGTTGGTGATAGCGTGATGGCAATGGTAGTTCCTAATGGTATTCATGGAGCCTATAAAGAACATATTGTTCTAGATAAGAACGCAGTAGTGAGAGCTCCAAAGGATACTAACCACGTTCAAGCTTCTACTCTTCCAATGAATTCTCTTACAGCACGATTATCTCTAGATCTTCTCGGTCTAAACAAAGATCAAGTACTTGCCGTTACAGGAGGCCCAGGAGCTTACGGAGGTTTTGTTATTCAACTAGCCAAAGCAGATGGGTTAACTGTTATTGCAGATTCGAATGAATCTGATAGAGATCTTCTGGAATCTTTAGGTGTGGATATTATTATCCCAAGAGGAGATGGTTTTGCCGAAAGGGTAAGAGAGGAATTCCCAAATGGGGTTGATGGCATAGCAGATGGAGCATTATTAAATGAATCAGCCATTGAAGCATTAAAAGACGGCGGCTCTTTTACTTCTGTCAGAGGTTTTAAAGGTGAACCGCAAAGAGATATTGATTTTACTGCAACTTGGGTTACAGCCTATGATTGTAAAAAAGATATATTGGAAACTTTATGTCAACAAGCCGAGGAGGGCGTCCTAACTTTAAGAGTTGCTGGTTCTGTGACAATGGAAAATGCTGCTGAAGCACATAAAAAGCTAGAAGCTGGCGGAACGAGAGGCAGAATGGTTATAGAGTTTTGATTTTAAAAAAAGCAAAGAGGTGCTTGGATTTTTCATTCAATAAGAGGAAGATTAAAGAATGAGCATATTAAATAAAATCGCCAATATCATCATTATTCTTTCCATCTCCTATCAAGCTACTTCAGAAGTTAAAGAACTGACCATTCTTCACACGAATGATTTACATGCTCACCTTTTTCCACGAATAGCTCCTTGGATAAGTGAATCTCGAAAGATTGGTGGGTTTGCAAATCTTGCAACTTTAGTAAAACAAGAAAAAAGACTAAATCCCAATAACATCTTGATAGATGCAGGAGATTATTTTTCGGGTCCCTATATAAGTACTTTAACCAAAGGAGAAGCGGTAATTAAATCAATGAATTTCTTAGGAATTGATGCTGCATGTATCGGCAATCATGAATTTGATCATGGATGGGACAACATGCTAATTCAGATTGAGAAGGCAAATTTCCCAATCTTGAATGGTAATTTATTTTTTGAAGGGACTGATCAATTAGTCTGGGATAATCCCTATATCATCCTAGAAAGAGACGACTTAAAAATAGGCATCATAGGTCTCCACGGTAAGTTTGCCTTTTATGACACCATCAACTTTAAGATGACTGAAGGTATTGAAGCTAGGGATGAAGAAGAATATCTCAGGAAGTACATCAAAGAGCTTAAACCTAAGACAGACATAATCATTCTTGCTGTTCATCAAGGCATGCCAGGAAGACAATCCTCTATTGGCTTGACTGATGTTGAAAGGAACTTATACAAAGATATTCTTTTAGCGCGTAATGTTCCCGGTGTAGATATTATCGTGACTGGTCACGCTCATCAGGGAACAGAAAAAGCATTGGTATCAAATGGGACAATAATTGTTTCAACGAATGCAACTGCAACTGAATTAGGAAAGTTGCAAATTAAATACGACACAGAAAAGGAAATGATCATTTCTCATTCAAATCAATTGATCACAATTTTTGATGATGAGCTAGAAGATGATAAAGATATGCTGAGAGAAATTAATTACTGGCAAGATGAAGTGGATGTTATTGCTTCGCTTCCTGTAACTTCTACAGCAGAGAAACTGGTAAGAGCTTATGGAGAAGAGTCTAATATGGGTAATTTATTTGCTGATGCGATTAAAGCTTTCGATGAAAGAATTGATATTGCATTAGTTAATAGTGGAGCTCTTAGGCAAGATATCGAAGCTGGTTTAGTTACAAAAGGAGATCTTATTTCAGCTTTTCCATTTCCAAATACTGTCGTCATTACTAAACTGAAAGGATCGCAAGTAAAAAAAATATTTGATCATGCCGCAGGAATGACTAATGGAATATTGCAGGTATCTGAAAATGTTAAATACTCTTTCAGGCCAGGAAATACAGCAAAAAACATTGCCATTAATGGAGAGCTATTATCTGATAACCAAGAATATTGGGTAGCAGCTCCAAATTTTGTTACTCAAGGAGGAGATGGCTACTTAGAATTCAATAATTCTCTTGAGTACATAGATAGTGGAGTTTTGGTAGTAGATGCTACAGAAATCTTTCTTAAGGGAATCGATATATACCAGCCTAAATACGGTGGAAGAATCAAGGTTCTAAATTAGATAAATCATAAAACTTTTATTTCTGATAAGTATTAATTTGATAATGAAGACTAAAAAGGAATATATTCAGGAGCTTCTGGAGAGAGGTTATGATAATCCTAAATTAGCTGATCTAAATGAGTCAGCTCTGATAGCAATTCTTGAAAATGAGGAATCTTTTTATAAAAGGAACTCTAAATGAATAGGTTATTGCTTTGGTTTGCATATTTCTTAATAGTCACAACTCCCATACAGATAGCTGTTTGTCTTTGGATATTTTTCTTTTTGATGAGCCCTGATTATAGTTTTTTTTCTTTTAGCACATCTGAATTTATGGATTTAACTTTCTTAAAATATTTAAAAGCTTGGATCTATTCTTGGCTCTGGAATGATTTCCTGGATGTTATCTGGTCTTTACCAGCCGCTCTAATGTCACTGCTAAAATTAATTATCAACACTTGGCTTGGTATCTGGTTATTACCTATTGCCAGAAAACTTAACGGATGAACTTAAATATGAATAACGTATTAAAGAATATAACCGGCATATCCCTTTTAACTCTTTCTCTATTTTCCTGGAGTAATTCCAAAGATCAGCAGGCAATTGATAATGCTCTAAATACTTTAGAAAGCTTCATGGATACCTTCAACTCTAAAGACATGGCCGCTTGGTCAGAAACTCTAAATTATCCTCATGTCAGATTGGCTGGCGGTAAAGTTTCAGTTTGGGATACTAAAGAAGATTATGCTGCAGTTGATATATTTGACCGGCTTGAGGCTAGCGGATGGCATCATTCTGCGTGGGTTTCTAGGGAGGTAATTTTAGTCTCCGAAAACAAGGTCCATATATCAACAGTCTTTCAACGATACGATAAAAACAACCAACCCACTAAGAAGTATCAATCGCTGTATATTGTTACTAAGGAGAATGGAAAATGGGGCGTTAAGGCGAGATCGAGTTTAGCTCCTTAACCTTAGGCTTGTCATAAACCTGACAATTTATCTTCTTTATATGACAAAAAAAAATTGTTAGATTGAACTGATCACGAGGCTTCTTTATGTTGCCTTGGTGATTTATTTGTAGGAAAGGTATGTTATTAAAAGCTTTTAGAAATTTTATGATCAAGCGCACGATCAGCGCAAAATTAAGAAACAAGGGTATGAATACCTTTTCTAATTATGAAATTTTAAAGAATATTCGTGATAATGCTGAAAAACTGAGAAAACAAGAAGGCAGAAGTCATGAAGTCTTATATTTTCATAAAGTGGACGACCCTTACTCAAGCCTCACAGTAGAATACCTAGATAAAATTCAATCCTCATTTGATATAAAATTAAAACCAATATTAGTTGGTGAGGAAGATTCCGAAGCAGTTCATGAGCCATCTCTGTACAACATTTATTGTCTAGAAGATGCGAAACGTATTGCACCTTATTATGGAGTGGATTTCACGCCAACAGCTTATCCTGAAAAAGAGTTAGTAGAACTATCAAACTCTATATTGACTGCAGTTACTGATGAGAGGTTTAGTGAAATTGCAAAAAGAGTAAGTACTGCGTTGTGGCAAGGAGATCTAAATTCTTTAGAAGAGTTATCAGAAGAATATAGCGCTACAAAGTTAGAAGTATCCGAAAATTTAGATTCAGGTAATTCTATAAGAAATGAAAATGGCTATTATTTTGGTTCAGCTTTTTACTATGAAAAAGAACTATATTGGGGTGTGGATAGAATTCATCATCTAGAAGATCGATTGATTGAATTAGGAGTTAAGAAAGATTTAACCAATGAACCGGTTTGTGTTCCTGCAGTAGTATCTCCTTCAACTCTAGAATCAGATACGAAGGTAAATCTCTATTATTATCCTTCTTTAAATAGCCCCTATACCTATGTCAGTGCCAAAAGAGTTAGAGAGATACGAAATGACTATCCGGTTAATTTAATTACTAAACCTGTTCTTCCAATGCTCATGAGAAACATGAAAATCCCTCAAAATAAGGGTAAATACATAATTTCTGATGCAGCCAGAGAAGGTAGAAAGCACAATTATCCTATGGGATTAATTTACTCACCAATTGGAAAACCAGCTAGAAAAGCTTATTCGTTATTTCCCGCAGTAGATGAAGCAGGAAAGGGATTTGAATATATTGATGAATTATTAAGGGCTTCATTTTATGAAGGAATAAATATTGGAGAGGATGAGTATCTTCAGTCTTTAATTACCAATCTAGATTTAGACTGGTCATTAATTAAAAAAAATTTAAATTCTAAAAAATGGAAGAGAGTATTAGATGACAATCTTAAAGATATGTATGCAGGAAATTGTTGGGGAGTTCCTAGCTTTAAGATAACAGATATAGATGGAAATAATCCCTTTACCGTATGGGGGCAAGACAGGATGTGGCTCCTTAAAGAAGAAATTAATAAACGTTTAGGTCAGTAAAATGAAGAAACAAACTTTCGTTCTTATAACCCTCTTTTTATTTGTAAATGCCTGTTCTGATAATAACGCCAATACTCTGCTAGTTGAAACTGCCGAGAAAGATACCTATGTACAACCAAGGCCAGAACCCAATCCAGACAAGAACGCCTATTTTGGTGACTTGCATGTTCATACCTCCAATTCTTTTGATGCCTACACTTTTGGAACGATTGCGAATCCAGAAGATGCCTATAAATTTGCCCAGGGAGAAGCTATTCCCCATCCAACTGGTTATGAGATACAACTCAAAAGGCCATTAGATTTTTATGCGGTAACTGATCATGCGGTATTTTTAGGAATGATTAAAGAAGCAGCAGATACAAGCTCTGAGTTCTCTAAATATGAATTCACTAAGCCTATGCATAACTTAAATGAGGAAGTAAGTAATAGTTTATTTTCTATCATTCAGCGATCGGGCCTTTTTAGAGGTTTTGGAGGGGCGGCTCGTGAAGGTCTCGAAGATGGAAGTGTTGATAGAGAGCTTATAGAAAGTGTTGGCAAATCTGTATGGAAAAAAACTATAAAAGCAGCAGATGATGCATACCAGCCTGGGATATTTACCACCTTCGCAGGCTACGAATATTCGTCAAGTATAGATCTATACAATAAGTACCTTCACAGAAATGTTATCTTTAAAGATACAAACAACCTCCCTGAAAGAATTTTTTCTAGAGATGACAGTCTAGATCCAGAAGAATTATGGAATTGGATGGATATACGCAGAGAGGAAGGAGTGGAAAGCTTAGCAATTCCTCATAACTCTAATATTTCTGGCGGAGCTGCTTTTTCTATGAGTGATTATAACGGCGGTCCAATAGATGAAGCTTATTTAAGCAAGAGATTACGTAACGAACCCTTAGTTGAAATCACTCAAGCTAAAGGAACTTCAGAAACTCATCCTTTTTTATCTAAAAATGATGAATGGGCAGCCTTTGAAGCCGTAACCAATCATCCAGGTGAAAAGATTTTAACGAATTTGAGTGGAAGCTATGTGAGAGATGCTTATTTGCAAGGCTTGACTCTCCAAGATCAGGGCAAACCCAATCCTTTTAATTTTGGCCTTATAGGTTCTAGTGACACACACGTAGCCGGTGGATCTTATACCGAAGAAACTCATTTCTCTAAGATTGGTCTTTTAGATGGAGAGCCATATCTTAGAGGGTCAGTTCCCTTTGAAGGAATATACAGTTTAATAGCAAGGTTATGGCAGCCTGATAGTATCCTTGAAATAGATGAGAATAATTATCTTAGTTTCAGTCCGCGCTTAATTCGGTTTGGATCTTCAGGACTTGCTGGAGTATGGGCTGAGGAGAACACCCGAGAGTCAATCTATAATGCTTTTAGGCGCAAAGAAACCTTTGGTACAAGTGGGCCCAGAATTAAAGTTCGCTTTTTCGCAGGATATAATTTTGAAAATTCAAATTTGAATGATCAAGATCTGATTCAAGAGGCGTATTCTAAAAACGTACCAATGGGAGGAGACATAATTCAAGAAAAGGATAAAAATCCTAGATTTCTTGTTTGGGCTATTTCGGATCCTCTAGGAGCGCCCTTACAAAGAGTTCAAATAATTAAAGGATGGTTAGCCGATGGAGAACAAAGAGAAAAAGTTTTCGATGTAGCCTGTTCTGACGGTCAGAGTGTCAATCCTCTTAACCATAGATGTCCTGATAATGGTGCCAAGGTCAATTTGGAGGATTGTTCAATAAGTCGCGAAAAGGGTAATGCAGAAATAAAGACTTTTTGGCAAGATCCTGAATTTAATAATGACCAAGAGGCCTTTTACTATGCGCGAGTTCTTGAAAACCCCACTTGCAGATGGTCAACATGGGATGCAGTAAGAGCTGAAGAGAAGCCAAGATCAGATATACCTGTAACCATTCAAGAAAGGGCATGGTCTTCGCCAATCTGGATTAAATGAAATTATTAGATCAAGAATGGTTTGAGCAATGGAATCAAACAGATTCTTATCTTGCTTCTGATGGAACTATAAACCGAATACCATTAAGGCTTACCAGCTCAAATGTAATTATCTACGGTAGTGCAAATCTCACAGAAGTTCTTCGAGAGTTTGAGCACGAAGACTATCAACCAGTAACAGTAGATGGAGAGGTACCTGTACAAATTTGGTGTAATAATTTTATAGATACTGATTGTGGTTCTAAAGATACTGTGAATCCTTACCTTGAAACTTGGTACTCTTTCCCTGTAATACCCAAACCTTCTCAACTCGACTTACCTTTTGAAAATGCTTTTTCATACAATGTGAATGCACCTGATACTTTAACTTGGTGTCACAGAGTTCTTTGTGGAGCGTCAGAAAAAGGTAAAGATTTACCTGCCAAGGCAGCTATTGCAGGGGGAAGAGAGATTTGGGGTTTTCCTAAACACCCTGATATGGCAAATTTAGATTTTGACTATTCAGAAAATGAGATGGTTTCTTTTACAGCGAGACATCAAGGCAAGAGGGTGATGTCATTAAAATTAAAACGTCCCGAAAGCATCAATGACCATTTGCTTGTAGAAGCTGATGCTTTAACTGAGCCCGGTTCATGCATCACGCCGAAGCAGAATCCTCATACCCCGAGTTTTGTTTCTAAACAAACTAGATATACCCAAGCATTTTCGGCTTCTATGTATTTATCGCCTTGGGATGACGTAACTGATTCATTATCTATCTATAATGAAGAAGATTTTTTTGGGGGTTTGCTGAGTAGCTGGAATTTTGAGCCCCACTTAAAAATGCACTGCTCTAATTTAAAGATAGTTGCATTTAAGCCTGAAGGATGGAATGAAGAATTTAAAGGATAATTGTTTATGAAAAATGTATTAACGATATTAGCTCTAATGCTTATTTTGTCTTGTTCTCAAGACAATGAATCTATGAATAATCTAATTGAAAGCGAAAAATTTCTGAACTCTAACTTAACAAATCAAGGCGTAATAGAGATTGAACCGGGCCTACAGTACCTTGTGTTGGAATCCTCTCAAAGTGGTAAGCAGCCTAACTTAGATAATACAATTACAGCTGATTTTCATGGCACTTTAATTGATGGGACAGTTTTCTGGAGTTCTATAGAACTAGGCGAGCCTCTAACTATAGTGTTATCTCAGTTAATTCCCGGTTGTCAAAAAGCAATGAGTAGAATGAAAGAGGGTGATTCTTGGAGAGTGTTTATTCATCCTGATTTAGCTTATGGTGAAACTGGTACTTCAGGTATTCCTCCAAACTCTACAATCACTTTTGATATAGATCTAATTTCTGTCGATTAGGTTAATGGCCAGCACGCGTTGTGCTGACCACAACCTCTCAATCGATTATGGTTCCCACATAATCAACCACTCATCCTTGAGTGAAAGAGACTTTTTAAATCTATTTGAAAAAAAACAGCTGCGCGTCTGAGAGTGTGTAAAAATAAATCGATGCCCTTTTTATTTAAAACTTTCAGCAAGACAGCTTTTTGTTAAGGAGAGTCGAGCGTCTACAATTTTTAAGTAAAAGCGTGCCCACTTTTTACAAGATTATTAGCAAAACGACTCTATAATCTCTATTTGAAGACAAAAAATTATTTTTCAAGTCTCTCTGACATATTTTTAACAAAAGAATAGGAAATTAAATGGAATATCATGAAGTAATCAATGGTCGAAGAAGTACAAGAGGGTTTTTAGAAAAACCTGTGCCCATGGAAGTACTGAAAGAAGTTATAGAACTGGCTGTAAGAGCACCATCCTCAATGAACACGCAGCCATGGCATTTTCATATAGTTACAGGTGAGGTACTTGATAATATCCGACGTGAGAATACTAAGAGGAATGTGGAAGGTGTTCCTCCGTCTCGAGAAATAAAATCCCCTCTGGGCTACGAAGGTAAGCATAGAGAAAGACAAATAGAGATCGCTATACAATTATTTCAAGAAATGGGGATTGAAAGAGATGACAAAGAAGGCAGACAGGATTGGGTATTGCGTGGATTCAGACAATTTGATGCACCGGTAGCAATCATAGTCACTTTTGATGAAGAGCTTAAAGAAGATGATATTTCTAAGTTTGATTGTGGAGCTGCCGTCAATGGATTAGTGAATGCTGGGTGGTCAAAAGGTCTTGGTGCCGTCATCAATAGCCAAGGCATCATGCAATCTCCTGTGGTAAGGAAATACGCAAAGATACCTGACAACCAAATTATTATGATTTGTGTAGCTATGGGTTATCCAGATGAAAAATTTCCTGCAAACAAAGTTATATCTAAGCGCAGACCTATCGAAGAGGTCGCAACATTCCATGGGTTTTAATGCAATTATTGAAAATTGATGCTGCTCTGTTAAAAGGATAAAATGGAATTATGGAGTGGTTAACTCAACATCTTGAAGAGTGGTCCTTAGTTTGGTTCGGTCTTTTGTTTTGGGGAAGTATCTTTGGGGCAATACTTGTATACGTATTTGATGCTAATTTATTAATGTCTTTAGTAGGGTATCTACTCGGATTGGCTTTTGGGGTAACTGCAAAAAATAAGGGTTGGTCATGGATCAGTTAAACAATTCTTCTATAGATCTTTCAATAGAAGCAGAAAGAAAACTAGCTAGAACTTTCATGGGAAGAATCGAATGGGAGATGATCCTTATAGGTGTTTTGCAGTTCACAACTTGGATTGCAACTTGGGTACTTGTGATACAGGGCATTATTCCTCTTTTAGTAGGTTTTTTAATTGCTCTCTTCACAGCTTGTAATGCTTACCTTCCTTCACATGCAGGGCAGCATGGTCACTTGTCCGGAGGTAGAAAGAATCTACAGTGGTTAGATTATTTGGTTGGTCAGATCAGTGTAATTCCACTGGCTCAGTCGCATGAAATTTTAAAGGCCACTCATTTAAAACATCATGCTCATACAAATGATCCTGATATGGATCCTGATTTTTTTCATGGTAACGCAAAGAATTGGTGGGAGGCTGCGGTCAATGTAAACATTGCTTATAACGATGAAGGCCCAGCTTTGAGGGCTATAGAAAAACATCAAGAAAACGATCCTAAGTTTAAAGAAGCTTTGGAAAAAGGAGGATCGTGGGCTTTTCTTTTTTACTTTGCTCAGATAATCCTTGCAGTCCTTTATCCAATTGAAACTCTTCTTCTTTGGTGGATACCTAAACGAGTTGCAACATCTTATCTTGGAATTGTTTTCTCTTACTTTCCTCATTCTGGTCTTGAGAAGGGACGTTACAAAGACACAAGATTTTGGACCAATAGAGTGCCTAGATTTTTAAATCACTCTATGCAGATTCATACAATGCATCACATGTATCCAAGAATTTGTCACTATGATGAAGCTAAAGCAATAGAAGCTTTAAAACCATTTATGATTGAAAGAGGGATGCCAGGTGCAGAACATATTCCTGAAAAATTAAGATGGAATCCAGTAACTTACATTAAGGAGGCCTATTTCGGTGGACGTTAAAGAAAAAATTGAACAAGGAGTGCAGCTTTATTTTGATAGCATGTACGAATCAGATCCAGCTAAAGTTAGAGAAGCATTTTATCCAAATGCAATGATCACTGGATATCTTGAAACTGGTCTTGCTGAAATGACAGTAGATCAATTCGCTAAATTTGTTGAGAGTCAGCAACCATCACCTAAAGAGAACGGAGAAGAAATATTATTAGAGATTGTGTCTATGGACATTGCTGGATCTACTGCATCAGTGCGAGTTAGAGATGGTTACATAGGACATGTTTTCTTGGATACACTATCTTTCTTAGAAACAAATGGAGAGTGGAAAATCTACAATAAGCTTTTTCATGTTGAGTCTTAATTGATGAATATGCAGGTCAAACAAATATCGACTGCTTTAGGTGCTGAAATAACAGGCATCGAATTATCAAAGGTATCTGATGACCAAGTAGAAGAAATAAAATCACTTCTAACAGAGCATAAAGTCATTTTCTTTCCAGGACAGAATATAACTCAGGATGAGCATGTAGAGTACGGGGCAAAATTTGGAGAATTGGAAGGTCATCCAAACCTAAAAAATAAGAGAGTTACACATCCTAAAATTTTCGAACTAGCAGCAAGTACAGGTGGTATTGCTGATGAATGGCATACCGATATTACCTTCCAAGATTCACCTGCCATTATGTCGGTACTTCATATGGTTAAGTGTCCCGAATTAGGTGGAGATACTATGTGGAGTAATTTAAATGCTGCCTATGAAGCACTATCAGACCCCATCAAAGATCTTTGCGAAGGTTTGACGGCACTGCATGACGCAAGACCTCATGGCAAACCGGAAAAAACTGCCATACATCCAGTTGTTAGACTGCATCCTGTATCAGGAAAGAAAGTTCTTTACGTAAATGAACACTTCACAAGACGAATAGTTGAGATGAATATTGAAGAAAGTGACATGTTACTGTCTTACCTAACAAAGTGGGTAACCAAACCTCAATTTACTGTTCGATATCACTGGACCGAAGGTACTATAGCTATGTGGGACAATAGAAGTACCCAACACTATGTAGTTAATGACTTTGTTGGAGAGAGAATTATTCAGAGAGTTACTGTAATGGGCGATGAGGTAGTAGGTTCATCAAATCCAAGATGGCAACCAGCTCTAAGAGAAGGTTTTTCTGCAGTTACCACTCACGATAAACAGCTAATTACCCACCTTAAAGAAAAAGGCTCTCTCTAGTTTTTTTAAAAAGTTAAATTTTATCTTTATAGAAGTCGTAATAAATTAATTTATATTATGGAAAGCACAAACAATAAATCCAGAGCTCTATTTGAAAAATGTATTGGGGCACTGATATTCCTTAATATCCTTCATCAAATAGTTTCATCTATGGACTTAAGGGAATATCAAAATATTCTGGCTTATGGAGATCTTTTCTATCAAATCTCTATGGTCATTTTCTTGGGAGAAATCATTTATAGATTCTTCACCGAAAAGCAGCTTGGGTTCCTTAATGCGGTGGACAGCTTAGTGCTTATAAACTTCTATTTCATTGGAATACTAGATTTAAGAATTTTTAGACTCTTTAGATTCTTCGATATATTCAGCAGAACAAGAATATTGCTTCCTAGTAATACTCTTTTTAAGACTATTCATGTTCAAAGACACAGTTTACTAGGTTCACTTTTTTTGGTGCTGTCTGTCCTATTACTATTTTCTACCATTATGTATTTTGTAGAGAGGGAAGCCCAACCAGATAAATTTGGAAGTATACCTCTGGCAATTTGGTGGGGTATGGAGACTTTGACTACCGTAGGTTATGGAGATGTACATCCTATTACACCTCTAGGTAAGGTATTGGGAACATTAACGATGTTGCTGGGGATTGGTATGTTTGCTTTGCCTGCTGCAATCCTAGGTTCTGCATACTATGAAGAAATGCAAAAAAGAAACTTTCTGGTTACTTTCGAAGCCATTTTAGAAGTACCTCTATTCGAAGAACTGCCTATAAAAGCCTTGAGTAAGATTAACGAAAAGTTAGATGCTGTTTTACTGCCTCCAAATGAAGCTGTTTTTGAAAAGGGGGAAGAAGCAGATTCTATGTATATTATCGAATCGGGTAGAGCACAGGTTGAACTAGAAAATCCAATTGTTTTAGAGCCGGGTGATTATTTTGGAGAAATGGGTCTTATAAATAATAATCCCAGAAACGCGACCATAACTACCCTTGAAGAAGTGAAGCTTTTACAACTCAAGAAAGAGGATCTGGAAGAGCTGTTCGATGAACATCCCGTTTTATTCCAAGCTATTGAGGCTAAATTAGAGGCTATAAATAGTTAGAAAGAGTAAGAAAATTCTGTAGATATTTGCTCGTCTTGTTTATCAGCAAATTCGGGAGGTATCGAGTCATAGAAGCTGCTGAATTGAAGTGAAATACTTACATTTTCATTTACCGTGAAATTAACTCCCGTCAAAATACTTGCTTTGTAATCATCAGTTTCATCAAGTGAAGGTTGATAATAAGCAGTAAGAAGCAAATCTATATTTTCAGCTAGTTCATACTTATCGGTAAAGTACATAGAGAGCCTCTCCGTATCCGTTTCTATGCCTTGTAAGTCCTCTTCATCTTCCGTTAAAACACCAAAACCTAGCTTGGTCGAGTCATCAAGATTAATTCTTGTACCAAAACCAATCACATCTCTTTGAAGGAAACTTCTAAATGGATTTTTACTATGTTGAGCAAAAAACTCGGTACTAAAACTAGTTTTATTTAAGAAAATTAATCTGCCATGCACAAAAGTAGAATCAGATGTTTTGATTTCGTTCTTCTTTCTCTCTGAAGTTTGAGCAATCAAAAAAGATTCGATATTTTCTGTATTGTTATCCAGTCTTAGATTGAGAGAATAGAAGTCTCTATCTTCATTTCCCCTAGAACCGCTCAATTGAAAGCCAATCTTGGAAAAGAAACCAACTTTTCCTTCATTTCTTTGATCTTCAATATTCACAATTGCCTCTCCGTAGACAGAGAAAGCATTTAAAAATAAACCGAGTAATAAAATTTTTTTCATACTATTTTGTTTTAGCTACGAAAACACCTTCCCAATCACTTGGAGGTGGATTTTCAATATATTCTTCAATCCTATTAGAAATTAGTTCGTAGTATAGGTTAAAGGAGGGTACATTATTTACGTATTTTGCTATATGCAACCTAGCTTCGCTCCATTTTTGGCTTCTATACATTTCTATAAATTTAGCATGCTCCTCAAAAAATACTTTTTCATCACCTATTTCTATATCTTCTCCAAGGACGGTATAGATTCTTTCGGGCTCTTTCTTGCCTTTTACAGAGATTAGATCGAGCTCAATCACTCTATTTGAATCCAAGCCTTCAACAGATGATTGTCCCAGTATCATGGGAAATCCATAGTTATTCGACTGACCTTCAAGTCTTGATGCTAAATTGACTGAATCACCCAGAACAGTGTAATCAAATCTTTGTTCTGAACCCATATTGCCAACGATACATTCACCAGTATTGATTCCAATTCCAATAGCCATTTCGTCTTGGTCATATTTTCCTAATTCTTCGTTTAGCTCTCTTAAGGCAATTTGCATATTAAACGCAGCTTCTATTGCTCTTTCTCTATGATTTTCTTGATCAATGGGAGCATTCCAAAAGGCCATGATGCAATCTCCCATATATTTATCGATGGTTCCCTCAGTTTTTAGTATCTCGTTACTTAGCGTAGACAATAATTGATTAATAAGATCAGTAAGACCTTCTGGATTATCCTTGTAGTTCTCAGAAATAGCTGTAAATCCGCGAATATCGGAAAATAAAACGGTCATTTCTTTTCTCTCTCCACCTAAAACCAAAGACTCACTTGATTGTGCTAGTTTTTCTACCATTACAGGACTCAAGTATTGAGAGAATGCATTTCTGACTTTGCTTCTTTCTATTTCAGTAAATAAGAAGTTGAAAAATGTAATGATTACATAGGCCAATAAACAAATTAACATCGGAGAAATTGGATCAACCAGATATTGATAATTAATGAAAAAGTAATAACTACCATAAATAATCGATCCATTTCCCAAACCGAAAGCCACTAGACCTCCTATCGGCCCTTGTCTTTGAATAGTAAGAGAAATAGCAACTGAGAATATTAGGCCTGCTAGAAATTCTAGTCCCAAAAGCCAGTCCGGTCTCTTTAAGAAGGTATTTGAAAAAATTTGCTGAACAAATTGGGCAATTATTGAGACTCCAGGAATATTCCTTTCTAGAGCATTCGAACGCAAATCAAATAAACCCGAAGCACTTGTCCCTACGATAGCCACCTTACCTTCAAAGAAGTAAGGGTCAATCGATCCGTTTAAGACTTGCCAAGCCGGTATAACAGTTAGATTCTTGCTCTCTGTTGGATAAATCCAAAAGCTACCATCTGGATTAGTTGGCATAACAAGGGAACCTAACTTGATATTATTGATGCCGGTATTTTCTCCAAATGCTTCTTCGCTTGAAGCATTAGAGGATTTTATTTGGTAAGTTGAAGCTCCTATCGCAACTCTCACCAGCTCTAGAGGAAGTGAGGGGACGAGATTACCGTCTATATTTTCAAAACTAGGAAGTGTTCTTACTATTGAATCATCATTACCTATACTCATACTACCTAGCCCTGAGCTTACTGTCTCTAGTAAAGGTAAATTGCCTTGCAGTCCATTATAAGGTTGCACAAAAAGCTTTGGATCATCACCCTGTATGACCAGACCAAACTTATTCTTAGAAGGTTGAGTACTCTTTTTATTATTCGGAGCTAGACCTAAGACTACGGTTCCATGATTGCTTATTGCTTCTGCAAATAATTCATCGTGATCAACTATATTTTGTAGGTTTCTAACTAGAGCATCATCTTCAGCATATATCTCTTGGAGTTGTTTTGACCCAGTTCTATCAGGCTCAGCAAAAACAATATCAAATCCTGTAACAGCGGCAAGTTGAGTTTGTTCTGTCAAGATTGCCAATGTATCTCTTGACCAAGGCCACTGACCGATCTGATTTAAAGATTCATCATCTATATCAATGATAACGACAGGGTCATCCTCAAGGGCAGGCCTCGGGAATAGAGTTTGAAAAGTATCAAAGGAGGTAGTTCTTAGATCAGTGAAAATTCCCAAGGGATTCAACAAAGGAAAGAAAGCCAAGAGAACTGCGAAAGGTAGTAGGCTCTTTTTTCCTATTGATATTAGATTCATGATGTTTCTATTTTTTTAGCTTCTTCAAGAACTTCCTGAACTATATTTTCTACTGCTTTAGGATCTAAATTAAACAGATTTAAAGTGGTCATGAAATCAAAGAAGACTGTTTCTATCGCAGAACCATTCATTATTTTTTCTAATGCGTACACATAACCAGCTCTCATAGTTTCTCTAGCCTTTCTGAAATGAAGTAAGACATCAATTTCAGATCCAGGGATTTCACTACTCTTGATGGCTTCTATGACCAGGCTTTCTTGCATTTCTTGAACGGTGCTCTGCCATATATTAGTCATAACTTGTGGTCTATCCACTATCCAACCAGCAGAAGGGTCATTTGAGAAAATTTTAAGAGACATATACCATCCATAAATAGCTCTTTTTAAAGGACTTTCTATAGGTAATATAGAAGATACAAGCTTTGCACCTGCCTCTGTGACTTTATCTAGAACAACTCTTTCGTGAATATCTTCTATGGATGAAAAATAATTATAAAAAGTCCCATAGGATACGCCTGCAAGTGATGTAATAGTCTTCACATCCAGTTCTCTGTACCCGCTATGGTTTAAAAGATCTGTTGTAGCTTTAAGCAGTTTGCCTTCAGTTCTTTGAGTAGTTTTAGACATTTTTTATATTTTTTCTGACATATTATCAGAAAATAACACTATTCCCTTTATTTACAGGGTTAAATAATTGATAATTCGTCAGTTTTTTTACTGAGTTGGACACATTGAGGAATAATTTAATCAAAAAGGGCTTTATGCTGCTCATAATTTTGTTTATGGGCATACAGCCTGTTATGTCTTCCAATGTAGCTCCTGCATTATCTGATCCTAAATTAATTGAGCAAACAGACCTTGAAAGAGAAAAGATTTTTGCATCTTTAATTGATGACCCAACCAACCTAGATTTACTTTTCAAATACGCCAATTTATCAATCCTCTTAGGTGATCTGGAAGCTGCCATAAGTGTTTTTGAGCAAATGCTCATATATGAACCAGATCTACCAAGGATACGTCTAGAGCTGGGGGTTCTATACTTTCGCCTGAATGCTTATCCCTCTGCAAAATTATATTTAAATAGTGTCAAGAAATACGATGCTCCTGATGAAGTGCTTAAGAAGGTAGATGCATTTCTAGGTTCCATCGTTGAAGCAGAGAAAGACTATTTTCATCAACATATATTGAGTATGGGACTCACAAGGTCAAGTAATGCTAATTCAGGTATTGACGACGATATTATAGAAATAGCTGGATTTCCATTGACGGTACCAGATAGTTCTAAACCTCAAGGAGATATCACTAAAAATTTCCGCTACACCTATACGCTCAAACAGGACCTCAATCATCCAATGGGCGACAACGTAAATTATGTAGTCGCATTAACAGATCAAAGACTGGATACTTATAGTCAATTTGACACTTCTTCAATTGTAGCTTCAGCCACACGAACATTTAATTTAGAAGGTAATCCAACATCCATTTTCAGCCGACCATCTCTGGATGCATCAATTACCGGGTTTATGGTTTTGCTCGCAGATAAAAGTCTTCTGAGCTCTCAAAAGTACGACCTTACATTTACTGGTGCACTCAGTGACAGGTTACTTTTTTCAATAGGCGGATTTCATGATCAAAGAAAGTTCTTAATCAATGATCTTAAAAGCGGATATATCAATGGACTTGCTTTCTCTAACTCGTACATATCAGATTCAAATGTTCTGACAGAGTTCGAGTATGAATATTCAAAATACAATGCCAAAGCTTCTTACGAAACCTACCAGTCAAATTCTTTTGGTCTCAACATAACATCAGCCCTGGGGAGGGGATGGGGCTTCAAAGCATCTTTGTCGCATGCACAGAAGTCCCATTTCTCTGAATTCCCAATTTTTGGTGAAAGAAAAGAGGAAATCAATTCGGCAAATATTGAATTTTCAAAAGCCTCTTCCGACAACTGTTTGTTTGCTAGCTATAGGGTAGCTAAGAACGATAACAGAAGCACAATTGAGATATACAGCAGATCAAATCTTCAGGTCACTGCCGATTTCAGTTATGTATGTTTAATGAATGATCCAAGCAAATGAAGAAATTACTGAACATTAATATTTTCATGCTTGCTTTATTTGTAGCACTTCCCGCTGCTTCAAAAGAGGAAATTGGAGTTGCCTCTGCTGTTAATAAAAACACGACAGATCTAACTTTAGAGGAGGAAAGAAAGCTAGTTCAAGCTGGATATAAGATAATTCAGAATCATACTCTTGAGACCGACTCCATCGGCCGAGCAGCCTTATTGTTGATAGATGGAACCTCTTTTTCTATAGGGCCAAATTCTTCAGTTACATTAGATAAATTTATCTATAATCCAGAAACTGCCGAGGGCTCTCTCGAGGTTTCTTCTCGAGGTCTCTTGAGACTCGTAGGCGGGAAAGTTACAAAGAAAAGACCAGCCCTTATAAGAACCAATTCAGCCACAGTAGGTATCAGGGGTGGAATAACGATAGTTCAAACACAAGGACTCTCTACCTCTGCAGCTTTTGTCTATGGAGACGAGTTGACCATGACTCCTAATCAGAATAGCTCAGCGGCAACCAGCTTGATAGAGAATGGGTTTGTTGTAACAGTTGAAGATCCAACAGATGAAGTTAGCGAACCACAACAACTTAGTGAAACTTTTCTAGCAGAACTTCAAAAGGGCTTGGAAGCTCGTGAAGACGATGAAGGATCTAATGAAGAAACATCAGAAGAAGAGTCTTCAGAGGAAGAATCATCAGAAGAAGAGTCATCAGAAGAAGAATCTTCAGAGGAAGAATCATCAGAAGAAGAATCCAAAGAAGAAGAGTCTACAGAGGAATCTAAAGAAGAAGAGTCAACTGAAGAATCCACACAAGAAGAGTCAAGTGAAGAGTCCTCTGAAGAAACAACTACAGAAGAAAGTGCTTCTGAAGAACAATCAGAAAGTACAACAGAAGAAACCAATACTTCTGAAGATCAAGGACAGGATAATGACACTCAACAGGAAAGTACCTCTGCTACAGAAACAGAATCTGGATCAGATAACAGCGCTGCGCAAGAAGATAGTGCATCTGACTCTAGTGTAGAAACTCAAACTTCTGATCAAGCGGATACTTCTGCTGGTGTAGATAATGATCCTCAGCCTGACGTAGATGAAAGCGCATTAGATTCCTCTGGTGTATCGGATAACTCTTCAGATATAGCTCCTTCAGAACTTTCTACTGCTGATGATGTTGTTGATACAGCAGTTGATGTTGATACAACCTCTGAAGAAGTTGAAGAAACTACTGAAGAAACGGAAGAAGCCTCAGAAACATCCATTGAAGATACTGCTGCAGTTGAAACAACCGAGACTGTAGTTGAAGAGGCACCTTTTGATGCTTCTTTAAGTAACGAAAGTATTCAGATTAATGAGAATGAGACAGATATCAATTTAGCAACTCTTCAAACCAATAAAGATGATGATGTAGAAGTTACGGTCATAATTGACGGAGAAGATAAAGATTTATTCCAATACGATCCTTCTACGAATTCACTAAGTTTTATCGGTGAAGCTAACTACGAAGATCAAACTAATTTCTCATTGAACTTAATAGTTCAAAGAGAGGATGAAGAAGTAGTAATACCTGTGAATATCTCAGTTCGAGATATCAACGAGGCACCTTCAGTAAGTACCGAAATTCAGGATTCTTATGCAGAAAATTTATCTATAGGTTCTGTTCTAGTGGGGGTCACTATCTCCGATCCTGAGAATCAAGAAGTCACTTATTCAATAAGTGGAGAGGGTAGTGATAAATTTACTATTGATGAAGCTGGCAATATTACATTAGCTGAGAGCTTCGACTTTGAAGCCAAGGCCTCTTATACACTAACTATAATAGCGACCGATGGAGAGGTTAGCTCTGAGACGGAAGTTTTAATCAATGTTGGCGATATTAATGAAGCACCTTCATTATCTTCAGCTTTATCCTCAACATCTTTTAGTGAAGATTCAGCCTTAGGCACGATTATTGCAACTTCAAGCGTCGCAGACCCTGAGTCCAATACCATAACTTACAGTTTGATAGGCACGGGGAGTGAATACTTCAGTGTGGATGAGAATGGAAATGTAACTCTAAAGGATTCTTTAGACTTCGAAACTTACTCCAATTACGAGATTACCTTAGTTGCTAGTGACGGAGAATTGACAACTAGCTCTGTAATTACATTTGATATATCTGATGTTGATGAAGCACCTAGCCTTTCTTCAACCCTCAAATCAGAGAGCTTTGAAGAAAGTATTGCGGTGGGAACTGCACTGGCTACGATCAGTTCTGTTGATCCAGAATCACAAACTATTACCTATTCTTTGTCGGGAACGGGAAGTGAAAATTTTGAGATAGATAGCGAAGGCAATATTACTTCAAAGGTAACCTTCGATTATGAAACAGAAACATCCTATACCTTCAACGTCACTGCATCGGATGGAACCAACTCTACCACTTCACCTCTTACAATTACATTATCAGATGTTAATGAATCACCAGATGTCACAATCAGCCTTCAAGGAAGTGAATTTGCAGAAAATATTACTACAGGATCAACGATAGCTACCGTTGCTTATACCGATCCTGAATCCGATACGCTTACTTATACTTTATCAGGTACAGGAAGCGATCAATTTTCAGTTGATGATCAAGGCGTTATCACTTTGAAGACCGGTTTAGATTATGAGACTAAAACTTCTTATGAATTGACTCTGACGAGTAGTGACGGTACCAACTCGGTACAAAGTCAGATTAATTTCTCGGTAACTGATATCAGCGAGCTTGCCCTTTCATTAGATAATACGGAAGTTACGCTGGCAGAAAATATATCTACGGGGTCATCTGTAGCAATCGCAAGCTCTTCTGATGCTGCTGGAGAAGTAACTTACTCAATTGTAGAAGGTACTGCAGGGAGTAGTATTTTTGCGATAGATAGTCAGGGAAGAATTACTCTTGAATCTTCTTTAGATTTTGAAACTAAAACCTCTTATACACTTGAGGTAAGTGTCACTGATGGCAAGGAGACAGTCACTAAACAACTTGTAGTTACAGTAAGTGATGTTGATCTATCAGTCTCTTCAAGTTTAGCTTCTGCAAGTCAAGCTGAGACTATTTCAACGGGGACATCAATATTGACGCTCTCTACAAGCAATGCTGAGGGTACTTTAAGTTATTCACTCACTGATTCTGATAATAAATTTGCGATCAACAGCTCAACTGGTGAGGTTACATTGGCAAATGCTTTGGATTACGAGACTAAAACATCTCATTCCTTTACGGTTACGGTTACAGATGGCGTAACAACTAGCTCCGAAACTTTCACATTAAATGTAACTGATGTTGACCTAACTTTGAGCTCATCTTTGGCTTCTAGCTCTCAGTTGGAAACTATTTCCACAGGCACAACTATTGTGACTTCCTCTACTTCTAATAGCGAAGGAACAGTCAGTTACTCCTTAACTGACGGTGACAATAAATTCTCCATCAACAGCTCGACAGGAGAAGTGACCCTTTCCAATGCCCTGGACTATGAAACCAAAACATCTCATTCCTTTACAGTTACGGCTACCGATGGTGTTACTACAACTTCTCAGACCTTTACATTGACTGTTGATAATGCCGCTATTAATACTCTTGCGGTTACCTTAGCAAATAGTGGAGCTGCTTTAGCCGAGTCTTCTAGTTCTGGAACTTCGGTCGGTAGTTCTAGTATCAATAATCCTGACAGTGATAGTGTCTCTTATACTCTCAGTGGTACTGGCAGCAGTAATTTTGCTGTTGATAGCAGTGGTAACATTACTACCAATGCTACTTTGGATTTTGAAACAGCCAAGAGTTATGCACTTACGTTAACTGCTTCAGGAGGAGGCACCACAACAACTGACAATTTCACGGTCAATGTGGGTAATGTTGAAGAACTCGAATCGGCAGTGCTGCGATATTCTGCTGATTATAACTCAGCCTCAAGAAGCGGCTTTAGTGCAACAGCATCTCGGGGTCCGTCTGGATCAAGCCTCGCTGCTTACACTTTAGAGCAAGTTGGTACCACCAATTCAACTGACATTACAAGTGTGGATGATACTTCTAACAATTACGTGCCAGTGGAAATAAATTCTGGAACCTCATTAAATTGGCGCTATTATTTCCCAGTTGACACCTCAGGCAATGGTCAATTTGCTTTTGCACCAAATTCTTCTGCACTTGATGGTAAGTATTACAGCCCTCTAGGCACGGCAGTTACCAACACCATAGCCAATGCTGAATTCCTTACTGCAGGACGACTTGAAAGCGCAGAATATTGGTTTATGACAACTGATAAAGCGGCTAGTGATATCAGCTTTACCTCAGAAGTTGCTGGCGGAAAAGCTCTAATATTGTGGAATTACAATGAGGGTAGCAATGCTTACGATGGGGATTGGAGTAATGATGGTAATCAATGGGTAGATGCAATTACTGCAGGAGGTAAAACCTATGATTCAGTTCAGAGTACTAACGTACCAGCTGATTTAAGCCCATACAGCTTGATCATAGATATAAGAGTAGGCACTACGAGTACAGATATAAGTGGCTATGAAAGCTTTTTGGAAACTTCTGGAAATGTCTTGTATGTCCTTTATTCAGAACAATGTTGTAATTATCAATCAAATGAAGCTAGATTAAATGCTGTTTTGTCTGCAATCGGTGGCGGTACTGCCACTTTTAGTACTAGAGATGCTGTCGTAGATACTGAACCTATCGACTCCACATACACTGGAAGTGGAGGTATAGCTGAAGCTTTAAATGGCTTTTCCATTAAATGTCAAGGTTGTGGTAGATATTTAAATAGTGCAGGTAACGGAATTAAATTGGCAAAATATTTTGGTTATTGGGGACCTAATGAAACCGATAGTGATACCAATGGTGTTTTGCTCGGAACGAACGATATAAATTGGGATCACCAAATTGCATATCAAGGGACTAATAGTTATGCAATCATGCAATGGATAGTTGGTTTGTCTGGTGATGGCTCAACCACATCAAGTACCTACAACCTCTACGAAGATCAGGTCACTTTAGCCGGAGAAGTTTATAAGGATGCTAACTTTGTATCCTTTACAAATGGCAATAAAAGAGTCATTGCCATGGCAGTGATACCAATTGAAAACTTTGCAGCAAGTGGAAGTAGTAACGATTACTTTATTCCCAATTTTATTCCAAAAACGCTTTGGTCTTATGGTGATGTTGGACATGATTATTGCTTGGGCGTAGGTAATAATGCCTCGGCATGTAATACCTATGATAACTATTATGATTTTTCTAGCATCGCCCTTGATAGCTCTGACATGCTTGATACCTCAAGATTCAATGGGAGCACCAATGAATTGCCTGAAGGTCAATCCATGTGGTGGCAGGTACTAAATCCAAGCGGTATAGGGGTTGGCCTTTGGGCACAAATTTCTTTTAAAGATTCATACGATGGTGCCTCAGGTAGCACGACTCGAGATGATCAACAGAGTCTTTTGAATGTGGTGATATCTAATGTGGATTATCGAAAAAATGATACAACTAGATATTCAGCAGGAGATACTGGCTTGGGCATGGATGGTTATCATTATTGGTCCTATCAAGGTGCGACCAATGCCGATAATGATGGTCTGGGTATTAATTACGGTACTTCTCCAATTGAGTGTGCAACCTCTAACGATAGTGGTTGTTTTTGGGGTGATAGCTCCAATCAACCTGGCGGCGCCATGATTACATCTTCTGACCCTTACAAGTCCGGTAATATGACCTTGGGAGTTAATTACAACTCAAACAATGATACCTTCAGTACTGGCTCCTTTAATATTTCTGCTGTGGTTCAAGACGTTAAACCTTCAAGCTCATCTTATGCAGACTATGCAAGCTTAAGCAATTTTAGATCTTCAGATTTTTACTCATCGAGTGCCACGGGCTACAGCGGATTTTTCAGCGGCATTTTAGAGTTTGATGTCAGTGGCACAGGTAACTCTCAACTTTCATCGATTCGTTCAAGCAGCACGCTTGCAACCTTTACGTTTGATACGACCAACGATGATGTTCAGGTAGTTGCACCTATGACCATCAGTGCAGCACCCTCAAATAACTATACTTCCAATTGGAGCACGGTGGATACCGGCTCTATGACTTTAAAGTTTGGCGATGCCACCAACGATGAAGCAAAATCAGCTTATATTTCAAGTGAAGTTTTTGGTGCTGAAATTCAAGACGATGGGGCGCAAATTGATGGGACTTCAGGAGGTTCCAATAACTTGGCTGGAGTAATGGTTTCTTACAATACCTTGGATAAAGAGGATTCTGATCTGTTTCATACAGGTGGCAATGATTCAATGCCTAATACTGAGTATTCAACCTGGGGTTTCTGGGCCATGAGTGCTGCCGATATATCTCCTAATTCAGGTGATCAAAATGCTTCAGTTCACTTAGGTACTTGGGTAGGCGGAGAGCTCGTGGATCAAAATGAAATACCAACTTCAGGATCCGCTTCTATGAGTGGTGCAGCCGCAGTAAATGTTGCTTATAGATATAATCAGACTGGTACAAATTACGATGTACATAAATACACAACCACAGCTGATGTTGCAGCGTCATTTAGCTGGGGTGCAAGTGGATATTCTGGAACTTTAG
Organism: SAR86 cluster bacterium AG-447-A08; assembly: GCA_003212335.1. Taxonomy (GTDB): domain Bacteria; phylum Pseudomonadota; class Gammaproteobacteria; order Magnimaribacterales; family Magnimaribacteraceae; genus Magnimaribacter; species Magnimaribacter mokuoloeensis. The sequence goes on along the minus strand of QCQA01000007.1, from coordinate 7,494 downwards.
ATTTCACTAACTTTGATGATAAAAATCCGATTGTAGCAAATGCTGGTTTTGCCTCTTTCTCCGTAGCTATCACAGGAACCAATAATACTTACACTGGGACTTCTACAGATTCTTTGGATAACAGTTGGCTGGGTGGAGCTGCAGTAGCAGGTGCTCTGTTTGGAGATTCATCTCCTACGGAGAGTGGAGGAAGGGTGAATGTGAATTTATATAAATCTGGAGATACAGGAACAGCTGGAGCCAATGATTTTTATACTGCGGAAGGAATCTATCTGCTTTGTATAAGTGGTGGTTGCTAGTTAATTCAATTTTTCAACTATAATGCAGAAAAGGAGATAGTCATGAATGGTTTTGTAGATTTTTTTCTAAAGATCAGAAACAGTAAGTTTTTTAATTCTCTCGTTATATCTGTAATCCTAGCATCGGCTTTGTATGCAGGTGTTTCCTCTTATGACATTCCCTCAAACTACATTTATCTACTTGAATTTTTTGACTATGGCATCACCATTTTCTTCACCATAGAAATATTAATTCGAATGATCGCAGAAAAGTCCTTGGTTAAATTTTTTAAGGATGGATGGAATGTATTTGATTTTATTATTGTCACTATCAGTTTGATTCCTGTGGGTGGAGCGGAAAGTGTCTTCGTTGCTCGTCTCCTAAGAATTATAAGAATCTTAAGGATTGTGACAGTAGTTCCAGCTTTTAGACATATTATTGAAGCTTTAATTAAGACCGTTCCAAGAGTAGGTTTTATTGCACTTTTGATGTTTATCTTTATCTACATCTGGGGCGCTATAGGCACTCTCATATTTGGCGAACTTGAGCCAGATAGATGGGGAAATATCGGTGTAGCCATGTTGACTCTAATGCAGGTGGCCACCTACGATGATTGGGGAGCCATAATGGGTGATGTGATTGGAGTCTATCCCATGTCTTGGATTTATTTTGTTAGTTTTATCATCATCAACGCCGTCGTCCTTTTGAACATGGTGATAGGTGTCATTGTTGATGTAATGACTATCGAAGCCAAGCAGACTCTCTTGGCTTCAGATAATACAGAAGAAAATACTAATTAAGTTCTTACGAAGTTTGCGATTGATAGCGCAGTTTCGTCACTGATCTCAGGGCAACCTAAGAAGATTTCTGTGCCGTGGACTGAACCCATCACCTGTCTACATTGCGCATCTACATCCGCCTCTCTTAAGAGCCTATAGAAGTTAACTCCTTCATCTCTTAAGGGATCCAGCTCGTTTACGATGATGTAAGTCTTGGGTAAGCCTTTAACATCTTCTTCGGTTGCAAAGCTCGGCCAAGCCAACGGATCTTTGTTCTTGTAAGCGTCAATGCCGTAAATAATTGCTCCATGCGAATACTCATGTTCACTGTGAAGACTTAACAGAATACCTTCATTATCTTCTGAAGAGGGGTTTTCAGGCAGTGGCCAGTGCCCTGCAATATAAGGACATAGTGCGTAGAGACCTTTGATTAATCCAATGTCACCATCTTGCTTAAGTTTTAAACTCGTAGCTATAGTTAAATTGCCGCCTCCACTTTCACCGGCAATAATGATTTGGTTATTATCTATATTGAGCTCTTTCGCGTTGGCATGAACCCACTTAAGTCCAGAAACACAGTCATTTAAACCTGCCGGAAAAGGCTCTATTTCTGGTGCAGAGGATGCCCACATAGCGTTTCTAAAATCTACCATCGCAACTGCAACACCTTGTCGAGCGATACATCTCCCCCAGGCAGCATACATTTCATCAAAACAAGAACTTACCATCATGCCACCACCATGAATGTAATAAACACAAGGCAGCTCTTCATCCGTTTCTGGTCGAATATATTGAATTTTGATGGTATTCCCGTCTGGATCCGATATAAATTCTTTGGTTGTGGTTACCAGACCAGTTTCGGGAACAGCTTCTTTGTAATGGGGTGAGTTATTTACTAAATCCATTACGGCCTTACCTTCTTTAGCCGCATCGGTTTCTTGTTCAGCCAGAATACCTTCTCTTGTGTCAGCAGGACTGGATGTTACTGATCCAAGTTCTATTTCCCCAAAAACCGCCCTTAATCTTTTATCGATCCTAAGATCATTTTTAATTCTATTTTCCATCTATCTCTCCTTTATTTATTTTCCTTTGAATACTGGTTCTTTCTTTTCTACAAATGCCTTGGTTGCATTTCTATGATCTTCAGTTTGACCGCAATGTATATGGTGAGTTGCTTCCAGGTCTAAACAATCATCTACTTCACCGTTCATGGCTCTATTGAGATTTTCTTTCATATAACGATAAGCAACTGAAGGTCCATTAGCTAATCTATTAGCAATTTCCATAGTTTTATCCATCAGGTCATCTGGTTCACAAACCCAATTAGTTAATCCAAGATTTAAGGCCTCATCTGCAGTTACTCTGTCCGAGAGAAAATACAATTCTCTAGCTTTGGCAGATCCAATCAGCTGAGTCATGAAATAACTACCACCGTAGTCTCCTGAAAATCCGACTTTAGCAAAAGCTGTTGTCATAATGGCACTACTCGCCATAACTCTAAGGTCACATGCAAGTGCATAGGATAAACCAGCACCTGCAGCAGCTCCTGGAAGCGCTGCAATAGTAGGCTTTGGCATTTTAAAAAGTTTTCCTGCTGTCGCTCTTTGATGGACTCTTTGTCTATGAATGGCTGCATCGATCGTATTGTCACCAACCGTTCCATCTCCTGACGAAGCCATACCCTTTACATCTCCGCCGGCACAAAATCCTTTACCTGCACCCGTTAGAACAACACATCTAATGGTAGGATCAAGTTCCACTTCCTCAAGCGTAGCCCGCATCGCTTCGTTCATCTCCCCTGACATGGCATTTCTTGCTTCAGGACGATTCATTGTTAGCACCGCAACGCCGTTTTCCTTTTCAAAAATGAGGTGTTCAGTGCCTGTATCTATTTTCTCCATAGTCTTTCTCCCTTGACCCTATCTTTGCTATTCTATGCAGAAGATGCAAGTGAAAATTAATCAATTAGGTGTACTTTTTTGCACTATTTTTTTTCTTACTTCACAGACTATATTGGGTGAGAATGCTCCGCTATTAAAGAGCCCTAAAGTAGATAATCCTAAGTCTGTACTTTTTATAGGTAATAGCTTCTTTTATTACAATAACGGAGTTCATAAACCAGTTTTGGGTATGGTTAAGGCAAATGAATCTCTAGGAAAGGGGCATAGATTTAGAAATATAACCATAAATAGCTCTTCTCTAGAATGGCATGATGTTGAATCCTATGTAACCAATGAAAAAATAGGATCATTCTCGATTACTTCGAGCAATAAGTATAAAAAATATGATCCTGAGAAATATGAACTTGCCATTATGATGGATTGCAGTCAGTGCCCAATTCATGAAGATCGTAAGGAATTGTTTAATTATTACGTAGACAAACACAGCAAGACCTTAAGAGATAATGGAGTTGAACCAGCTTTGCTGATGACATGGGCTTACAAAGATGTCCCGGAGATGATTGATGGTCTATCTTCTGCATACGTATCCGCAGGCAACAGAAATAAAGCTATGGTTTTTCCAGTTGGACTTGCCTTTAAATTGGCTCAAAAGGAGCTTCCTGATATAGATCTTTATACACCTGACAAGAGGCATCCTAGTAAGGCAGGTACCTATTTAATGGCAGCAGTTATCTATTCGTCTGTATATAATATATCACCCGTTGGTAATTCTTATGATTATGGATTGAATCAACAAGAGCAGGAGAGGCTTCAAGCTGTTGCGTGGAAAGCTTTGAATAATTTCATCAAATAGGAACGGATTATGACTACACTTTTTAACTTCTTAAAAAAATATGCATTGGTTATTTTAATCGCTTTCTGCATTGGAGCGTTTGTTGGGTACAAAACATTGGAGCGTCTTGGAATTGCTGCTTTAATAAATAGTATACCCATCCCGGAAGGGTCTATTGCGGACAAAGATGCTTTTGTAAAAACACTTCCTGAAGGTTCAGCGCTCGTTCAAAAAGCTCTATTACCCGTCAACAAGAAGGCAAAAAATATTATTTTACTGATCGCTGATGGTATGAGTCTTAGCCAAGTGACTTCTTACAGGCTTCTTCAAGGAGGTCCTGATGCAAGACTTTCAATGGATAAATTTCCTATATCAGGAATTGTCTTAACTCACTCTGCAGATGCGATTGTCACCGACTCCGCATCTTCGGCGACTGCTTTTAGTACAGGACAAAAAACTAACAATGGAGCCTTAGGTCTAGATCAGAACAAAGAGGTGCTTGAAAACCTTACAGAAAAAATTCATGACTATGGATTTATCAGTTCCCTTATTTCAACTTCAGAGATTACTCATGCAACGCCAGCTGCTTTTGCTTCCCATGTAGATTTAAGATGGAAGACCGACGAAATAAGTAAGCAAATGATGGACTCTAATGTAATGACAATCTTAGGGGGCGGCAGACACTTCTTTATCACCGAAGAAATGGGCGGCAAGAGAGAAGATGGATTAAATTTAATGGAGCAGATCAAAGGTTCTCATACCGTCCTTACCAAAAAGGAAGAATTAAGTAATTTTGATACTAGTAATAGAGGAAAAGTCGTCGGACTCTTTGCCGATGAACACTTAAGGGATATAGAAAGACCAGACAATCACAGCTCGGAACCGACTACGAGTGAGATGCTAGATTTTGCTATCAACCGTTCTTTGGATTTTAATCAAAATGGCTGTAATGGATTCTTTATCATGGTTGAGGGATCTCAAGTTGACTGGGCAGGTCACGCAAATAACGTTGAATACTTAGTTCAAGAAATGAAAGATTTTGATGACGCCGTAAGCACGGCTCATAAATTTGCTCTGGAGAATGAAGATACGCTTGTCATCGTTACAGCCGATCACGAAACTGGTGGATTGTTAATTGAGCCAGAGACTCCGACCAACTACACCTCTCCTGAAGTTAAATTTTCTTTCAATACTGGCATTGGTTATGGGTCACATACCGGAGTTCCTGTTCCGGTGTACGCTTACGGACCAGGTTCGGAAAATTTCACTGGAACTCTTGATAATACTGATATCTATTATGCCATGGTAGAAGCTCTTGATTTGTCATCTCAGAGTGGGAGTTGTGTAAAGTAAATCCACTTTCAGTATGTATTCAGTAATTCTATACAGTTTATTTATAGCCTTCTGGATAGCTATTATTTATGACTTCACTAGAAGACCCAAAGATCGAGATGATGACTCTTGGTCAGAATTCTTACCTCTCAGAAAGCTAGCTAGGGCTTATTGGGTGCTGTGGATTATTATTGTTATGTCATACACCTTTATCGCTAGCTTCTTATTAACTTAGCACTTTTATGGTCTTTTTAGTTTCATAGTTCATTCAGAACTTATGATTATTTCTCTTTAAGCAATAAAAATTGTTTTAGCTTAAAAAATGATAATTTGTCATTTTTTCTATAGAATATTTGCCGCAAAAATTTTTGGGACATTTATTTCAAGAAAAATGCATACAGAGCTAGGTTTACATAGATACTTTTGTATTGGGTTATTTCTAATATTTACTGGATTGCTATCTACGCAAGTCCATGCAGATGGTATTGCAAGTGTTAATTCATATGTAGAAATTAAAAATAGTGCCACTGATTTTAGAGCCCGAAAAGAGACAAGTAATGGTCAAAGATCTACTTCCGGCTTTGACTTTATTATCACTCCTGAAAGAACAGATATTTGCCAACAAGGTCAGAGCAGCTCTATATGTACAAATACATATAATTTCAGCGGCCTGGGCTATGTGCCAACTGGCAGCGCGACCTCAATAGTATTTGGGAACACTCCTGCCAATTCTTATCTAGTTTTTATCAATGACGACCATGATAATAAAAGTGATCGAACCTCAATGATTGGTGAAATCGTATTTGATTATGAAATATTAGGATATTGGACAGACCCTTCAATGACTATAGATTTTGATTACGTAGATAAGTTAAATGCAACTTATCCAACCTCGAGTGCTAATGGTTACAGCGCTAGACAGACAGAAGGTCATGTTCATTACGGTAACAGTACAACCAGCTCAACCCAGTCTGGCGATTGGGTATCTATTGGCTCCGATAAAAGGACTTTAAGATTTGGCTCGAAAAACGGTCGGCCGGGCGACTATATTCGAGTTATAACTAGAGCAGCAAATCCAATTGTTGATTTTAACATTACTAGCTCTAACGGAGCTGAATCTGTTTCCTCTTCAGCTTTAACTGTAGATTTATCATTCGCATCAACTCAGAACGTGACAGTTGACTATGCGGTAACTGGAACTGCAACTGGATCTGGTACCGATTACACATTGGCCAATGGCACCTTAACTATCAATGCAGGAGCTACAACCGGTACCATCACCATTGCTGGCATTGTTAACGATTCTTTAGATGAAGCCAATGAGACAGTCATCGTTACCCTATCTAACCCAAGCAATGCAACTTTAGGCAGTGATGATGCCCATACTTATACCATTACTGATAATGATAACCCGCCAGTAGTTGATTTTAATACTACTAGCTCTAACGGAGCTGAGTCTACATCTTCCAAAGGTATCACGGTAGATTTATCAGCAGCCTCAGCTCAAAATGTGAGTGTTGATTATGCGGTGACTGGAACTGCTACAGGCTCCGGCACCGATTACACTCTCGCAAACGGAACACTCACCATCAATGCAGGTGCAACATCCGGAACTATTACAATAGCGGGGATTGTTGATGATAGTCTGGATGAAGCCAATGAGACAGTAATCGTCACCTTATCAAGTCCTAGCAATGCAACTTTGGGTTCTGACAGCGTTCATACATATACCATTACTGATAATGATAACTCGCCAGTAGTTGATTTTAATACTACTAGTTCAAGCGGAGCTGAATCTGTGTCTTCTCAGGCTATCACGGTAGATTTATCTGCCGCCTCTGGTCAAACTGTTACAGTTGATTATGCTGTTACAGGAACTGCAACTGGCTCTGGTACAGATTACACTCTCGCAAACGGAACACTCACCATCAATGCGGGTGCAACATCTAGCACTGTCACCATTGCTAGCATCGTGGATGATTCAATCACTGAGGGTAGTGAGTCAGTCATACTTACTTTATCGAGTCCAAGTAACGCATCATTGGGCAGCGACAGCGTTCACACTTACACCATTTCTGATAATGATGATGCACCAGTAGTTGATTTCAATACCACCAGTTCAAGCGGTGCCGAATCTGTCTCTTCCAAAGCTCTCACGGTGGATTTATCTGCTTCATCAACTCAAAATGTGACTGTTGATTATGCGGTGACTGGAACTGCTACAGGCTCCGGCACCGATTACACTCTCGCAAACGGAACACTCACCATCAATGCAGGTGCAACATCCGGAACTATTACAATAGCAGGGATTGTTGATGATGGTTTAGATGAGCCTAATGAGACAGTAATAGTTACTTTATCCAGCCCCAGT
>QCQA01000006.1 GCA_003212335.1 SAR86 cluster bacterium AG-447-A08 | reverse complement strand
AAGAATGATAGAGCTTCAAGCACAAAATAACGAAGATATATCCAATGGTCCAATACAAGAAAAAGCATGTCGTCCTTTCGGAAATAATGTGGGAATGGTTCTGGGAGAATCAGCCCAATTTATTATTTTAATGGAAGACTCATTAGCGGTGGATTTAGGAGCGAAAATATATGGAACTGTAGCTTCTGTTTCATCTCATTCTGATGGCTTCAAAAGTTCTATAAGTGGTCCTGGAATTGGTAATTATATTACTGTAGCAAAATGTGTGTCTGAAGCGGAAAAGATATTGGGCTTAAAGAAAGTAAGAAATAACAGCTTTGTACATGCACATGGAACTGGTACACCTGCTAATAGAACAACTGAATCACATATACTCAATGAGATAGCTTCTACATATGGAATTAAGTCTTGGCCCGTTACTGGAATTAAATCTTATCTTGGTCATAGCATGGCTCCTGCTTCAGGTGATCAATTGGTAACAGCACTCGGCACTTGGAACAAAGGTGTTATACCTGGAATCCACTCTACGGAGGCAATAGCTGATGACGTATTCAATGATAATTTAGATATTTTGCTAGAAAACAAAGTAGAGGAAAAAAATTATTACAGTGCTGCTTTTTTGAATGCTAAAGGATTTGGTGGGAACAATGCATCAGCAATGATTCTTTCTCCTGTTGAATCAGAAGATCTTTTAGAGCAGAAGTATTCAAAAAGTAAAATGGCAAATTATCGTTCTAAAGCTCAGGAAACTATGCAAAAGTCTTCTCAGCATAATAAGCAAAGTTTGAAAGGTAACTACAACGTAGTTTATAAATTCAATGAAAATGTTCTTCAAGGCGAGACAGATCTAACAATAGAAAGAGGGAAAATAAAACTTAAAAGTTTTAAGAATGCTATCAATTTAAAGAGGAAATAAAATGGAAAAAAATTGGCAAGAAGTCAGAAAAGAAGTCAAAAAATTTGTTGAGGAAGAAGTTTATCCTGCCGAGCCTGCGCTGCAAAAAAGAGACGAAGAATCAAAAAAAATAATGTCCGATCTAATGCAAAAGGCAAAAGATCAGTCTTTATGGGCGCTAGGTCATCCTAAAGATATTGGAGGAGAAGGCATGCCCTTTATGGAATATGTCTACATTAATGAAGTTGTAGGAAGATCTTCAAGCGCAATGGTTGCGCTGGGTACTCATTCTCTTCAAGACTCAATCATGCTTAGGGAATATGCTTCAGAAAAATGGAGAGATAGGTATCTTGAACCCTTAGTGCAAGGTGAAATTTTTCCGAGTTTTGGTATGACTGAACCCGATGTTTCTAGTTCTGACCCAACGCAATTAGAGACTACAGCTGTATTAGAGGGAGATGAATGGGTTATTAACGGAAAGAAGTGGTTTACGAGTGGTGCTGCGGGAGCAGCCTATACAACTGTAATGTGCAAAACAGAGGTGGACGTTCCAAGTCATGGAGCTTTCAGTATGATTATTGTGCCAACAGACAACCCTGGATATAAGATCTTGAGAGAAACACCTGTCTTGGGTATGCAAGGAGGTCATGGAGGTCATTACGAAGTGGCATATGAAAATGTACGAGTACCTAAAGAAAATCTTCTAGGCCCCAGAGGACAAGGTTTCATAATAGCCCAAAGAAGATTAGGTCCTGGTCGCATATTCCATTGCATGAGGTGGCTTGGTCAGGCTCAAAGAGCCTTTGACTTAATGTGTCTCAGGCTTCATGAAAGAGAGGCTTTTGGCAGTCCATTGGCCGATAAACAACTTATGCAAAAATTTGTATTTGATAGTGCATGTGAAATTCAAGCTAGCAGGCAATTAACATTAGATGCTGCAAAAAGAATTGATCAAGGAGATGATGCTCGCATTGAGATTGGTATGATCAAAGTTGTTGGGGCAAGCATGCTACATAATGTAATTGATAGGGCCATTCAAGTGCACGGAGCTAAAGGACTTACCGATGATACTCCCCTAAGTCAAATGTACAGACACGCAAGAGAAGCTAGGATTTATGATGGACCTGACGAAGTTCATGTTCAGTCTGTTGCGAGAAGAATATTAAAAAATTATCAAAATAATGGAGCAGGTTGGGATTTTGGTGAAAGGGATGCAAGCTTGATAGACTAAATGAGTCAAGATTTAGAAAAAGTTTTATCTCAAAAACTCAGCGAAGAGTCTATTGCAGGCGAAATCTTCGATCTTGAACCTTTAACAGGTGGAGCCTCTAAAGAAATTTGGAAATTTGAGTTAAAAACAAAAGCACAAACAGAAAAATATATACTCAGAAGAGGTTCTGGAATCGAGGGACCTCTTGCGATTAAAACTTCGGATGAAGCAAAAATCCAAAAAATAGTTAAAAGTCTAGGGGCATCTGTACCAGAGATAGTTAGTGTCTCTTCCCTCGAAGAACCTCTAGGTGACGCTTACATAATGAAATTTGTAGAAGGAGAATCAATAGCCAGGAAGATACTTAGAGATGATGAATATAAGAATGCCTTGAAGAATTTAGCTTTTGAATGTGGAGAATCCATTGCAAAAATACATCAAGCAGACATCAGCGAATTTCCTTTTCTTCCCAGAAAGTCTGTTTCCGATCAAATTAATGATCTTTACAATACTTATGTCTCGTTTAATCAACATTCCCCTGTCTTTGAATATACCTATTTATGGCTTAAAGAACAGAGCTTTGGAGAAATAAATGACTCCCTTGTTCATGGCGACTTTCGATTAGGAAATATCATAGTAAGTCAGATGGGGCTTGAATCAATTATAGACTGGGAATTAGCTCACATAGGAAATCCATTACAAGATTTAGGATGGATCTGCGGAAATTCCTGGCGTTTTGGAAATACGGATAAAGTAGTAGGTGGTTTCGGTAACATAGAGGATCTTCTTGATGGATATAACTCTATAAGCGAATATAAAGTTGATACAAAAACTGTGAGAGCCTGGCAAGTCTTTGGAACCTTTAGATGGGGAGTAATTTGTTTGATACAAGCCTCAGCTCATTTAACTGGATCCGTAAACTCAGTTGAGAAAGCTGCAATTGGCAGAAGAGTCTCCGAAACTGAAATTGATATAGTGGATTTACTTTTTTTAGGAGGTAAATAGTGATCTTTGATAGGCCCAGTAGTGTTGAATTATTAAAAGCAGTTAGCTTTTTCTTAGATGAGAAAATAAAGAAGGAGGTTCCTCCTCATTTAGCCTTTAAGCTTAGAATTGTAGAAAATGTCTTAAAGATAGTTTGCCGAGAAATAGAACAAGGTGATGCCTTGTCAGAGGAAGTCATTAACGATCTTAAGAAATTAATAAATAGTGATATTGCTAGCTTGGAAGACTTGGCTAATCTAATTAAGGAACAAAAGATCGATCTAGAAGATCAAGACTTACAAAATATTCTAGTTAAACTATCTAAAAACAAAATTGCAGTAGATAATCCTAACTATTCAACTTACAAAAAATTACTCGACTGAATCTAAAGGCTTTTTATTCCTGAACATCATTAACAATGGCATAAATAAAAGCCATGTCTTGTGATAGTGCTTAGGAAAAATTCTTTGAGATAAATCTAGAAGTTTTGCATCTAATCCAACAAAAATCCTGCTTTTATTTTTCTTAACGCCATTCAGAATAATCTGGGCCGCTTTACTGGGATGCATCCCTCCCTCTCTAAACATTTCTCCAGCTTCTTTTTGAGACTTAGGGGCATTTCTAGTGAAAATACTAGGAGTTTTCGATCCCTCTTCTTGTGCTTTAGCAAATTCCTCTTCATCAAATCTGGCAGATGCTGCTATGTTTGTTCCTATGTGTCCAGGATGAACACAGTGTATTTGCAGATTAGGATTGGTCTCTTTCATCTCAAGTGCAAGACTTTCAGTGAAGCCCCTAACTGCAAATTTAGTAGCGTGATATACAGTTTGACCTGGTACCGCTACCATGCCGAAGATTGATGAAGTATTGACGATAGCTGCTTCTGGACTGTCTATCATATGCGGGATGAATGCTCTGGTGCTGTTTATAACTCCATCAAAGTTTATTCCCATTACCCAATCCCAGTTTTCCTCCTCCATATCTTTAAAATGAGAACCAGTTGCAACCCCCGCATTATTGAAAACCATGTCTACTTTTCCATGCTGATCAATTACTTTTTGAGGAAGAGCTTCAATAGAATCTTTATCTGAAACATCTAAAATATGTGAAGATACTGAAACATTATATTTTCTCAACATCTCTACTGTTTCATTTAAAGTTTCTTCATTAACGTCACACACACAAACATCTGCTCCATCTTGTGCGAGTAAAACAGCTAAATATCTCCCCATTCCGGAACCTGCTCCTGTAATTACGGCAACCTTATCTTTAAAAGTTTTCATTTACTCTCCTCTTTTTTCTCCATGAAAAGTTATTTCATATGCATTTTCGGGGTCATTTCTTACCCATTGATCGATTGCTTTAGCATCATCACCAACTAAGATTCTCCATTCTTTTCTCTTCACTGCTGAAAGTATTATCTCTGCAGCCTCAGCAGAGGAAGTTGGAGCATTATTCTTGAATGATTCAGCATTCTCTTTTATTTGTTCTTTGATTTGATCTATTGAGAAATTATGAACAGGCATACCCATTTTTATCATATTCTCTTTTATCTTCTCATAATCTTCGTCTGATCTTTCTCCACCCAAAATCTTACCCGTATTTTCAGCTATCGAAGTACCAATATGCCCAGGCATGACTACAGAAACTCCAACATGTGGAGCATTAACCCTGAAATCATCTATTAAAGCTTCGCTAAAACCTTTCACAGCAAATTTAGCTGCTGAGTATGAAGTATGCGGAGTTCCACCAAGACTTGCCCAAAACCCATTGACGCTACTAGTGTTTACAATATGCCCTTCTTCACTTTCGACTATGCTTTGCATAAAAGCACGGCTGCAGTAATAAACCCCATACCAACAAACGGCAAAGCACCTTTCCCATTCTTCTCTAGTACTTGTTATAAAACTACCACCACCACCTATTCCTGCATTATTAAATAAAAGATTTATTATTTGAGTATTTTGTTGAGCTAATACTTCATCTTTAAAATTATTCACTTGCTCTTCGTCAGAGACATCACAAACATGTTTACTAAGAGTAATATCTGGAGATTCTTTTGAAACTATTTCAAAAGTTTCAAGCATATTTTCTTCAATGACATCACACATTGCGACATGACATCCTTCTTTTGCTAATTGTCTGACAAGCTCTCTACCCATTCCGGTACCACCGCCAGTAACAACTGCTATTTTATTTGTGAAGTTATCCATCCTGAAGAAACTTATTCTATATTTTCTTAGCTTTCTTTATCTTTATCACTAGGGAATTCTCCAAAAGGAAAAGGTTTTTCCCCTGAGTGATAAGTTAAGTAATCTAGAATTTGGACCATGTAGTTTCTGAATCCTACAGATACTTTAGAAATATTCTCGCTCCTTTTATCCGTAATCAAAACAAATAGAAATTGTAATGATACTATCAACCATAAAACCGGCATTGAGAGGTAATAAACAAAGGAGAAAGCTAGCATCCAAAAAAGCCTTATCCATTTGCCTTGTTTTAAAAAGTTATCCTTCCACTCCTCGCTATCAATGAATTCTTCATTTCCAACATCGATAATTTTTTCTTCTTGTATATCTGACATTTGTTTATTTTATAAATTCGACATCTTTTATCATATCTTGACCCAGTACATTTTGAATCGAGCCATCAAGACTATTCCCTTTATAGATGATTTTGTATAGAGAATCCACTATGGGCATTTTTACTTTATGTTCATCTGAAATGATTTTAACCACTTTCAGGGTCTTTAAACCTTCTATAGTTTGTCCTATTTGTTTTTTTGCATCATCAACTGACATGCCTTTTCCTATCAACTTACCAAATTGATGATTTCTACTTAAAGGGGAAGCACACGTGGTTATCAAATCACCCACTCCTGCCAAACCTAAGAAGGTCTGAGGGTTAGCTCCTAATTCTGAGGCTAGACGACCCATCTCACCTAAACCTCGAGTCATTATCATTCCTACAGTATTTTCTCCAGAATCTAATCCATCGGCTATACCGCAAGCAATAGCGTATATATTTTTTAAGGCTCCTCCCATCTCTACTCCATACGGATCATCATTCTCATATACTCTAAAAAACTCAGTAGAGAGACCTTCTATAATAGTTTGGACCAAAATTTTATTTTCGCTAGCTATCACCGTTCCGGATAAATGATTTGAAGCAATCTCTTCAGCAAGATTTGGTCCACTCAGAACACCTATGGCATTCCTAGGAAAGTAATCTGCAAGTATGTTACTCATGAGACTAAAACCATCTTTCTCAACTCCCTTTGTTGCAGTCACCAAAAAAGATTCTTCTTTTATATAGTTAGATGCTAAACCAGACACATCCCTGAAAGCATCACTTGGAATACAAAAAATTATTATTCCTGAATCAGATATATCCACCATTTCTGTAGTAGCAATTAAATTAGAACCTAAAGTTAAATAGGGTAAATACCTACTATTGATATTAGTGTTATTTATCTCTTTAGCGACTTCTTCATCGCGCATCCATAAAGTAACCTCGTTGCCATTGAGTGATGCCAAATATGCTAAAACTGTACCCCAGCTCCCTCCTCCAAGAACTGATATTTTGTTTTTATTCATTTATTTTTAACAATTAAGTGTAAGAAGTTACAATTCATTGAGGATTCTAACAGTTTGTATTTGTTTTATCCTCAAACCTAATTAGAAGGTATAAATGAAAATTAGAAAATTAAAATCAGCTGGAGAGATAAAAAAGTTCTTGGAAGCGTCTAAAACTAAGTACGTGAAAGTGGCACTTACGGATATAGATGGCATTCTTCGTGGAAAATATATGCATGTTGATAAATTTGTTAAATCATCTAAGAACGGATTTGGATTTTGCGATGTTATTTTTGGTTGGGATAGCAATGATGAGCTATATGAATTAAATGTTAAGCGAGAAGAGCTCTATACCGGCTGGCATTCAGGATTTCCAGATGCAAAGGCTTCTATTGTTCCGAACTCCGGAAGAATCAATCCTTATGAAGAAGAAGTTCCCTTCTTCTTGGCTGAATTGGCAGAAGGAAATGTTTGTCCTAGGGGATTGTTAAAAAAAGTTCTATCTAAAATGGAAAAGGAAGGATTAATGTCAAAGTCGGCTTTTGAGTATGAATTCTTTCTTTTCAATGAAACACCACATTCAATCAGAGAGAAAAAATATACTGGTCTTAATAACTTTACTCCGGGAATGTATGGATACTCGATCTTAAGAAATTCTGTTCATTCAGATTTATATAACGAGTTATTAAATCTTTGCAGCGCGATGGATATGCATTTAGAGGGCCTTCATACGGAAACGGGACCTGGTGTGATTGAAGCCGCCATCATGGTAGATGACTCTATGAATGCGGCTGATAAAGCTACATTATTTAAAACCTTTTCTAAGGTTATGTTTCAAAGAAACAACCTTATAGCAAACTTTATGGCTAAATGGTCAGATAAATACCCTGGTCAATCGGGACATATTCATGTGTCTCTTCAAGATTTAGATGGAAAATCTTTATTCAGTTCCAAAAAAGATGAATTGCCAAAGGAACTATATTACTTCTTGGGTGGTTTACAGAGGTATATGAGAGAGTTTTCGGTTTTGATTGCTCCAACAGTAAACTCCTACAAGAGACTATGTCCTGGAGCTTGGGCACCAATTAATATGACTTGGGGGATTGAGAACAGAACAACTGCATTTAGGGCAATCAAAGGAGATTCTTCTAGTCAACGAATTGAAAATAGACTCCCTGGAGCAGATTCAAATCCTTATCTAGCTCTGGCAGCAACACTTGGTGCCGGATTTTTGGGGATCAAAGAAAAAATAAAACCAACAAATGAAACTTTAGGTGGAGCTTACGATCTTAATGTGGAAAAAAAATATCAAGTTCCAAAGAATCTAGGTGAAGCAGCAAATCTTTTTAAGAATTCTGAACCGGCAAAAGAGCTTTTCGGCGAAGACTTTGTGAATCATTTTGCAAATACGAGAATCTGGGAGTACAAAGAATTTCAAAAAAATAGAAGCTTCTTGGAATCTGATGCAGTATCACCATGGGAGTTAAAAAGATACTTTGAAATAATTTAAATATGAATACAGGTATAGTCTTTCACGAGCTTTATTTATGGCACCAAACAGGCAATCATGCCGATTATGTGCCATACGGTTTTCCTGTCGAACCGTTTCATCATTCAGAAAGTCCGGATACAAAGAGAAGGATTAAGAATTTAATGGATGTTTCAGGACTATACGATAAGTTAACACCTATATCTCCTAGAAAGGCTACAAGAGAAGAGATTTTGCTTTTCCATACCGAGAATCATTACGAACATATCAAATCACTAAACGATTCGATCAGTATTGATTCAGGAATAAGTGCACCTACAGGCATTGGTAGTTTTGACATAGCCCTCCTGTCTACTGGTGGTGTAATAGAAGCAATTGATCATGTAATCGAAGGTAAAGTAGATAATGCTTACGCCCTTGTAAGACCTCCTGGACATCACGCTATGCCAGATAAAGCAATGGGCTTTTGTATATTTGGTAATGCAGCAATTGCGGGTAAACATGCTTTACAAAATAAAGGGTTAAATAAAATAGCTTTTGTTGATTGGGATGTTCATCATGGAAATGGAACCCAAGCTGCCTTCTATGAAGACAACAGCGCACTGACTATTTCTATCCATCAAGATAGAAATTTTCCTACAAATTCGGGTTTAGTTTCTGAGAATGGCGAAGCAAAAGGAGATGGATTTAATATCAACATTCCCTTACCTCCCGGATCAGGAGTAGGAGCTTATGAAGCTGCATTTGATAGAGTAGTTATACCCGCTCTCGAGGCATATCAACCTGAATTAATTATTGTTCCATCTGGTTTTGATGGAGGGGCGGGAGATCCAATTGGCAGACAGATGATGACAAGTGAAGGCTTTAAATCTCTTACTCAGAAGATAAAAAAATGTGCTGATGAAGTATGCGATGGAAAGATACTTATGACTCATGAAGGTGGCTATAGTGCAGCAACCGTTCCCTTTTTTGCTCATGCGGTTATAGAAACTTTAGTTGATGAAAATATGGGCATCAAAGATCCTTTTCAAAGGATAATCGGGAATCTAGGCCAACAAGAACTCCAGCCTCATCAAGATTCCTTAATAAGAGAGGCAGAATCACTTATAAAAAAAATTAAATAAATATGAATGACATTTTTGATTTAAAAGGTAAAACAGCCATTGTGACTGGGGCTTCATCCGGTCTTGGGCGACATTTCGCTAAAACGCTTTCCGCTGCTGGAGCCAATCTAGTTATCTGTGCAAGAAGATTACAAAACTTAGAGGACCTAAGAAAAGAAATAGATGGAGAAGTTTTAGTTCTACCCCTAGATGTTACTTCAGAAGAAAGTGTTTTGGATTTTTATTCTGAGGTAAAAAAGTCAGTTGGCTCTGCCGATATACTTATAAATAATGCAGGTACTTCAGATCCAAAAAGGTTTAAAGATTTGGATGAACAAAGTTGGAGGTATGTTCTCGAGACTAACTTAAACGGAGCATATCGAGTTGCTAAAAACTTTACAGACTCTTTAATTGAAGAAAAAAAACCTGGAACTATTATAAATATTGCCTCCATTCTTGGGCTAAGAGTGGGACTGAATCTTGCAAGTTACGCTACCGCCAAAGCAGGTCTAGTTCAGTTGACAAAAAGTATGGCACTAGAGTTAGCAAGATCCAATATCCGTGTTAATGCTATTGCTCCAGGTTATATATTGACCGAAATTAACGATGATTTTTTTGCTACGGAGGAAGGTCAAAGCTATATAAAAAATATACCAATGAAAAGACTTGGTCTTGAATCTGACTTAGATGGAGTTTTGCTACTTCTGTCCAGTGATGCCTCGGCTTTTATGACTGGATCTATTATTCCAGTTGACGGGGGCCATTTGATTAACCCCTTATAGTTAATTCACAATCTTAATCACCCTACCAATTTCTAATTTCTTATCAGGGTAATCTCCATTGATTAGACGCAATTGATCTTCAGCATTTATATTGATGCTGCTAATTGCTGCTAAGGATTTATATGTATCTCCTTTTTTAACTTTATAAGACCTTAACCTCAATGGTTTGGATAAGGGCTGTTCCTCCCTCTTCAAGGATCTAAGAGATTTCATTATCTGTAAGAATTGACCATCATATGCAGATAAATCAAATCTTTGATCCTTGGTATAACCAATAAATTGAAAGACTTGATCATTTTTAAAAATAACTCCCATTCTAATTAATCTTCCAGATCGATTTACTTTTGCAGTAAAGCCATCATAACCATTAACATTCAAATTTTGATCTTCAAAAGTATAAGGAGCAAATCTCTTTAAGTATTCTTCAGGAGTCTCTTTAAAATTCAAATCTTCCAATGTCATTTGCAAAACTGCTTCCCCTGAAGGTGAACTAAAGATCAATTGATTGGGGGTATTAATGATTTCCCAAGTCTCAGGGGAAGCTAAATAAAGGTTTAACGGCCCGTGAAAAAATTCAGTTCCTCTTCTGATACCTGACTGTTCTGAATCTCCAAAGACCATGCCTTCAATCTTCTGAAGATATGTATCATTTTTCTTTTGGTTACCTTTTTGAAAAGAATTACTGACATTATTGAGCACTTCTTGCAATCTCTTGTCATTAGAAGGATGACTTGCAAAAACTCCATGATAACTTCTGGGTTCTTGCCCTCTTCTTTCTGCGAGTTGTTTTGAATAGATTTCTTGATCTTTTAAAACTGATAAAACCTCATACATACCTTGTGGAGAATATCCGTCTTGATATATATATTGGGCCCCAAGATCATCAGCTTCTAGTTCCATATCTCTGCCATAACCAGAAAGTAGAGCACCAGAAGCAACATTAGCTACGTTTCCTGCTGTACTTCCAGCATTGATCTCTATTGCAGTTGAGAGAATTCCTAAAAGCTGAGATTGAGAATATTGTCTAACACTATGTCTTGCAGTGACGTGTCCTATTTCATGACCAAGTACTGCGGCCAGTTCTTCTTCTGAAGATAGGTAGCTCATTAAACCTCTGTTTATGTATATATAACCACCAGGTAAAGCGAAAGCATTGATATCAGGACTGTCGAGGATAGTAAATCTATATATGAGATTAGGTCTGTGGCTTTTAGCAGCAAGAGATTCGCCAATGGCTTGAACATAATCTTGTAAATCTTGGTCTTGATAAACTGGATTCTGTCTGAGTATCTGAGCGTTATATTCTCTACCCATTTGTATTTCTTGATTTTCACTTATCACCACAAAATCCTGCTTACCAGTAACTGGATTTACAGCACAGTTTGTTAAAAAGCTTAGAGCAAAAATAATTAAAATAATTCTCATCTTGTTAAAAGTTTGACAGCTTCGTCTCCAAATTTATCCCACCAAAATTCGCCCATCTGAACTATTTTTTTTAAATTTGATTCACTTGTATCGTCCAAACGACGATTAACTCCATCGAGGGCAGAATTAACTCGTAAATAATCTTTACCAATTAAATCTCCGGCCAATTCATGATCTAGACTACTTTCGACCATCAAGCCAAACAAATCATGCATCAGCCATCCGACTATGCCCCAATTCTTAGAAGCCTCTCCTTTTAAAGGTCTTTTACTTAGACCTGTTCCTATGCTTAACACCCTTAGTTCTGATTTAGGAAATAATTTTTTTGCTTCAGCATAACCATGTAAAACGGGATGATTAGCGACAATAGCTCCGTCTATCAAATATCTATCCCCAACTTTAGCGGTTGGATAGTAAATAGGTGCTGCACTAGTAGCATCTCCCACATCAATCAAAGAAACATGCTTATCTTTCTCAACATAAGATTTAAATAAAACTGGAGATCTTGTCTGAATATCATAGCTCAAAACTGCTACCGGTTTTAAGGCTTCACCTAAGGTGGAGCTACCAAAATAATTTTTAAGAACTGTTCTTTTTCCTTCACTTGTGTACTTAGGTTTTGACTGCAATAATCCTAGCCTTCTATCCCAAGATGAAGTTGGCATTATTCTTCTAAGATTTGGTGTGCCCCACATACCCTCTAATTCTCTTGAAGAAAATCTCTTTACTGCTAAAGCTAAACAAGATATTGCTCCTGCTGAAGTACCCACAAAGAAGTCAAATTTTTCATGGACCTTGATATTGGTTTCTTTCTCTAATAATTTTAAAAAAGTTATTGAAGCAAGTGTTCTTACTCCTCCGCCATCAAGTGACAATATATACTTTTTATCCACTTTTAAGATTATCTCATTTATTTCTAAGTAATGACAAAGTTGAAGAAATTCTCTATTCTTATGTGAGATTTCATAATTTTGGGGGTTATACATGAAAAAATTCAGTTTATTGATTTCTTTTACAATTTTCTTTCCTTTCGCTGTTTTATTTGCAGATGAAGAAGTTGAAGAAGTGGTAGTCACCGGTTCACAAATTAAAGGAGCTCAAATTACAGGGGTTTTGCCTGTAACGGTTCTAACTTCTGAAGATATAGATGCAATCGGTCCAGATGATGGTACTGAACTCATGGAAAATATAACAGAGCAAGGATTAAATTATTTTTCAGAAGCGGAATCTGATTCAGGTGGAGTCAATTCTGCAAGGGGTGATGTAGGAGCTTATAACCTGAGGAATATAGGTGTTGGAAATACTTTAGTTTTACTAAATGGAAGAAGGCTAGTAAATAATGCAGGTTACCAAACTGAATTACTTGGCGGTGATTACGTCCCCACCATGTCGGTTAATACAAACCTAATACCTTCAAATGCGCTAGATAGAGTAGAACTTTTAAAAGATGGTGCTTCAGCTATTTACGGTGCGGACGCTGTTGCAGGGGTTGTAAATAATGTTCTTGAAACAGATTTTACAGGCTTTGAAGTTTCGTTCAGAGGCACGGGCTATGATCATTTTGCTGCAAACGATGACAGAGTACAAATCAAGTATGGTGGCGATTTTAATGAAGGTCGTACAAATATTTCTATTATGTTTGACTATTATGATAGAGACGCAATAGCCGCATCAGAAGATCCAAGATGGGGTGATTCAGATCACAGAAAATGGATTCCTGCAGATTCATTATGGGCAGGAGATACTTCATTTAGAAATCTTTATTCTGGAAAATGGGCACAACTAGATCTTCGTGGAAGAACAAGCTATACCGACTCAGCAGGCGAAATCCAGATCATGCCTTCCTCTGATCCTAGATGTTCCAGATCTGACTCTAAAGATACCGGTTATGGTACTTGCCTTGGAGTCGATACTACCTCTCTTGCAAATGGTGAATACTGGATAAATCCAGGTCAATTCAGAGATTTCAGGGGCGAACTGGAAAGAGATAATACTTTTATATTCGTTAATCATGAGATGGATAATGGTAATCAACTCTTTGCAGAAATTGGTCAGTATAATTCTGATTATAGACGTCTAAAAGAGCCAGCTGGTGACTTCTCAACAGCTCTTTTGAATATAGGTCCAGACTATTATTTTACTAACCAGCTTGGTATAAACGATGATAACAGCAGTTCGAATAAGAATATAAGAATCGATAATTGGAGACCCGATATAGGGCCTAGAATTATAAATGTCGATAAAGATACATCACGATACCTCATTGGGTTAAGGGGAAAAACTGATTCGGGCTGGGATTGGGAAACTGCTATTCTAAAATCCAAAGCAAAATCGGAGGATTTCACTCAAAATCGTTTATCAAATAGCTTGCTACAGGCTGGATTGAATGACCCTACTTCAAATGCAATTAATATCTTTTCTTCAGATGTAAAAACTGCACTAGCTCCAGCTATTGTTGATGTATATAGAAATGACACAAGTGAGTTGAACTCTATAGATTTCAAAGCCTCTAATCCTGAATTATTTGATATGCCAGCGGGGCCAGTAGCTTTATTAGTCGGTTTCGAATATAGAGAAGAAAAATATTCCGATGACAGAGACCCTAGGTTAGATGGGACAATACAGTACACTTCTTTTGTAACAGGTCTTACTTTCCCTTTTGTAGGAGATGTTCTCGGATCAAGTCCAACCGTTGATACTAAAGCAGAAAGAGAAACTAATTCTATCTTTGCAGAATTAATTATTCCTTTAGCTGATAATATTGAATCACAAGTCGCAATTAGACATGAAGATCCAGATGACACAGAATCTTCTACCGTTGGAAAATTTGCCATTGGATGGAATGCTACTCAAAATCTATCATTTAGAGGATCTGTCTCAACGTCTTTTAGAGTGCCAAACTTAATTCAACAGAATCAACCTTACGTTACTAGAAGCGGAAATGTAGATGATGCTGTAGGAGAATTTGTTGGAGGGCAAGTACTAGATGATAGGTACCAAATTGGTAGCTACAGAATTGGTAATCCAAATTTGAAACCTGAAGAGTCCGAAAATACTTCTTTGGGTTTAGTGTGGACTCCGGAAATATTAGAAGGACTGACAATCACATATGATTCTTGGGAGATCGAAAAAGAAAATACAATTGTCTTGCTTGGAAGACAAAATAGGATGGTTGCAGACCTAGTTGATTTACTAGATTATGGTACTTCAAATTGCTCAAGCTACAACAATCCTAACGTGTTAAGAGATCCAAATCCTGGTTATTCTGCATCGGATATTGCAGTATTTACCGCTGCAGGTATTTGTCCAGTTGGAGAAGCTTATCTAGTCACAGATCCTTATGCTAACGCTGCAACAAGAACTCTTTCCGGAGAAGATATTGGTGTTTATTATGATTTAGATACAGATATTGGAAGTTTTAAACTTACAATTAACTACTCTGAAACAGATGAGTTTACCCAAAAACCAACAGCTGAATATGCAAAATTAACAGCTGCGCAAGCTAGTGGAAGGATTCCGTTTGATGTAACTCTTTCAGGATTTGGAGATTTAGCAGGTTTAGATGGTAATTACACAGCAAAAACTAGCATGAAACTAAGTTATAGATATGGCGATTGGGGTGCTCAGATTTCAAGTTTGAAAAAAGGGGATTTTTATCAGAGTAGTGAGACTAGATCTGATGGAACAAAATATGTCATACCTTCCATGAGAACCGTGAATGCCTCTGTCTACTATAACTTTGATATTGGTGATTATGATGCTAGGCTCAGATTGGCTGTAAAAAATATTGATGATGAAAGAGCTCCATTGGCTGATAGATTCTACGGTTTCTTTGCTGACGCTCATCAAGACTATGGAAGAAATTATTATTTAGATTTCAGGCTTAGAATGTAATTTTCTTTCTAATAAAAAAGGGAGTGGATGCTCCCTTTTCTATTTAAAATATCAGGATGAATTTTCTACTTCAAAATAAAGGCTTTGGATTAGGGTTACTAATAGCATTGCTTATTCTTGGACTGCCTACACCTGAAGGTCTTTCGATTGAAGCTCATAGAACAGCAGCAATTTTCTTTCTGATGGGAACTTGGTGGGCCACTGAAGCTGTGCCTGTTGCAGTTACTGCCTTAGTACCTCTTGCCCTATTTCCTTTATTAGGAGTAATAGATATACAAAGTGCTGCAGATCCGTATGCAAATAAAACTATTTATCTTTTCTTTGGTGGCTTTTTAATTGCAACAGCTATTCAAAAATGGGATTTACATAAAAGGATAGCTCTCTTTGTACTAGAAAATGCTGGATCAAATGGTGCATCGTTAGTATTTGGCTTTATGTTAACAGCAGCTGTAATAAGTATGTGGGTTATGAATACCGCTACAACAATCATGCTTTTGCCTATAGGTTTGGCAGTTGTTTCAGTTGTAAAAACGACAGTAAATTATCTATCTGATGAAGATCTGGAATCTTTTCAACTTGCCCTATTACTTGGTATAGCTTACGGGGCTACCATTGGGGGAATGTCTACTTTGATAGGTACTGGCCCAAATGGTATGTTGGCTGCTTTTATGGCAGACAACTATGACTTGGATATAAGTTTTGTTGACTGGATGAAAGTAGGAGTTCCTCTAAGTGCAGTCATGCTTCCATGTAGTTGGTTTATCCTTACAAGGTTAATATTTAAAGTTAACTTTGAAACTTCATCTGAAACAAGAGAATTGCTATCTTCTATGAAAGAGGAATTGGGAAAACTTGAAGGTCCTGAACTCAAGGTTTTAATTGTCTTCTTTATTACAGCTATGGCTTGGATGTTTAGAACTGTATTAGATAATTATTCCCTTCTAAGTGGTTTGTCTGATGCTGGCATAGCAATGATATCTGCACTCTTTTTGTTTCTTCTTCCCAGTGGAAATAAAGAAAAGAAAGGAGCATTATTAGAATGGAAAGATGCTCAAGAGAATGTTCCGTGGGGCCTTCTTGTACTATTTGGAGGGGGTTTAAGTTTAGCAAATGCCGTCCAGACAACTGGTTTAGCTGTTTGGATAGGTAATCTTATACCGCAAGGAATCAGCTTAGCCTTAATAGTAATCTTAGTGGTTGCTATGATTATATTTTTAACGGAGCTAACTTCTAATATGGCAACTACAGCTACCTTCTTGCCAGTTGTAGCCGCTATAGCTATTCAATCCAACTTTGAACCTTTATTGGTAACTGCTGCGGTTGCATTAGCAGCAAGTTGTGCTTTTATGTTGCCTGTAGCTACGCCACCCAACGCAATCGTTTTTGGATCAGGGTTAATTAGGGTGCCTCAGATGGCAAGAGCAGGTTTTTTGATTAATATATTGGGCATTATGATCGTATCTCTTGTAGCGGTGGTTTCAGTGCCCTACTTCCTTCTTTAGTAACCTTTTGCCAGAGCGCCAGGTCTTCGCATATCAGCTACTCCATATATAGTCTCATTTCCAAGAAATATAGCTTGAACGCTTCCCATGGTAGTAGATATTTCAGGTTCATGTCCTCTTTGTTTCAAGAGTTGAATTGTGTCAGGACTAAAACCGGTTTCTAACTGAAGCTTCCCTTCTAATCTCTGATTTATTCTTGGGGCCATTACTGCTTCAGAAAAGCTCATGTCATGATCAATAACATTGCTTATTACCTGGGTAATAATGTTAGGAATCCTGCCTCCACCTGGTGAACCTAGAATCATTAATAACTGACCATCAGGTTTAAATACTAAAGTTGGTGTTTGAGTGCTGATCATTCTTTTACCAGGTTCCAGCTTATTTGCTTCACTGGCTCCAAACTTAACATCTTCTCTTCCATAGAAATGAGAAAAATTTCTCATCTGGTTATTCATCAAGAATCCACCTTTTTCGATAGTTACTCCAGATCCAAAAGAGGACCCTAAAGTATATGTATTAGAAACTGCATTTCCTTTGGAATCTATTATCGAAAAGTGAGTGGTATCAGGACTCTCATCATACTTACTTAAATCACCTGCAAAAATTTGACCATTAGGTGTTCTCGTCTCAGATATTTGGCCAGCCAGATCCCTTGAATATTGCCGATTTAGCATTTGCTTAATTGGTACCTCGTAATAATCAGGATCGCCATGGTAAGCTGCTCTATCGGCGTAAGCTCTTTGCATAGACTCAGATAGTAAATGAACTGTTTTAGCCGAGTTATGACCTAATTCTTTTAGATCAAAATTTTCTAAAATATTGAGTGTCTGTAATAAAACTAAACCGCCGCTTGCTGCAGGTGGCATAGTTACCACTCTGTAACCTCTATAAGAAGTTTCAATAGGTTCCCGGAGCTTGGCTTTGTAAGCAGCCATATCCTCCATCGTTATAAGTCCTCCGCTAGATAATGATTCTTCTGATATCCATTTAGCGATTTCACCTTTATAAAAAATTTCACTTCCTTTTTTACCGATCTTAAATAAAGTTTTTGCTAAGTTAGGTTGCTTCAAAATACTCCTAACTTTTAAAGGAGCCTCATTCAAATCATAAAACTTATCTTTTGAAACTTGATTAGCAAGCATTGATTCCTTGCCCCACTCCAGAACATAGTTCAAATCATGAGTTACTTCAAAACCGTCTTTGGCTAAAGAGATTGCAGGTTTGAGCAAATCATCTAAAGGGAGGCTTCCATGATCTTTATGGGCTTTAAGTAGCCCTGCTACCGATCCTGGCACTGCATTAACGAGATGCCCAAATCTGATTACTTTATCCTTTTCTAAAAATAAGTCGCTGGTTGCCGATGAGGGAGCTGCAGAACGATAATCAATTGCAGAGATTTCGTCAGACTCTTTATCATAGATTAAGATAAATCCACCGCCTCCAAGATTTCCTGCTCTAGGCAATGTAACGGCTAAAGCAAAACCCACTGCTACTGCCGCATCAACAGCATTTCCACCTTTTTGCAGTATGTCGTAACCAACTTCCGTAGCATGTTTGTTTTGTGTTACAACCATAAAATCAGAAGCAATTTCAGGGTGAATTCGACTTTGATAGTCTAGAGTAGTTTGTGTTCTTGCCTGGATTAAGCCAGTGCATAGCAGTGAAGCAAGAAAAATACTAACCAAATAACTTTTTTTCATACTTTAAGGTGTTGCCACGCCTGCACTAGGTCGCCTAGGATCTGCAGAACCATAGAAATAGTTCCCTTCTTTGACAATGGCTTGCACACTTCCCATTGTTGATGACTGATAGAGCTTATATCCTTTATTCTCCAAAAGTTTTTCTGTATCGGAACCAAATCCTTTTTCTAACATTAGAACTTCGGGCAACCACTGATGATGCATTCTCGGGCTATGAACCGCTTGCGCTATGTTCATTTCATGCTCCATCACGTTTAGAGCTACTTGTAATACTGTAGTTATAATTCTGCTCCCTCCGGGACTGCCGAAAACCATATAGGGCTTTTGATCTTTAAAAATAATAGTAGGAGTCATCGAGGATAGTGGTCTTTTATTGCCTTCAATAGCGTTGGCCTCAGATCCTAAAAGACCATAACCATTGGGAGTTCCAGGTTTAGAAGAGAAATCATCCATTTCATTATTGATCAACATTCCGGTACCTGGAATCATCTTCCCTGATCCGTAAGAGAAATTTAGAGTGTATGTGTTTGAAACTGCGTTGCCATAACTATCCATAACCGAAAAATGAGTTGTATCGGGACTTTCATATGGGTAAGGGTTACCTGGAGATACTTCATTAGACGGTGTGACTTGGTCTAAAGAAATCTCTTTATTCAGAGCTTTTGCATATTTTTTACTGACAAGACTCGAAGGTACTTTGTAAAAGTCACTATCCCCTAAATATTTGCTTCTATCTGCATAAGCTCTTTTCATAACTTCTGCGAGAATATGAATAGTATCTGCACTTCCAAAACCCATTTCTTTTATAGGAAAGTCTTCAAGCATATTTAACATTTGTATCAAATGCGTTCCGCCTGAACTGCTCGGAGGCATCGAAACAACCTTATATCCTTTATAGCTACCTTCTAGAGGCTGTCTTTCCGCTACATTGTAATTTTTAAGATCTTGTAAAGTTATGAGACCGCCGTTTCTCTCCATTTCTTTAACTATTAGCTTAGCTATGTCGCCAGAATAAAAAGCTTCTGGTCCATTTTGACTGAGTTGTTTCAGAGTCCAGGCAAGATCTTTTTGTACAAGAATTTCACCTGCAGAATAGATCTCATTATTTTTCTTAAAGAATACTTTAGCTGCAGCTGGATCAGCAGAAAGTCTTTCTCTGTATCTTTTAGATGCCAGGGTATTCGCTAAATCATGAGGTATAACAAACCCATCTTCGGCTAATTTTATGGCAGGTTGTAGAACCTCTTCCCAAGTAAGCGTTCCATATCTAGTGAGAGCATGATGAAATCCTGCTACCGATCCTGGAACACCGGCAGAAAGAAGTGAGAATTGAGCCTTTTTTCTGTCGTAATCACCGTTTTCATCTAAAAAGAGATCCCTCGTTGCTGCTGAGGGGGCCTTTTCTCTATAGTCAATTGCAATGGTTTTATCTTCTTCTTTTAAGTAGATAACCATGAAGCCGCCGCCGCCTAAGTTTCCTGCTCGGGGTAGCACTACTGCTAAAGCTAAGCCTGTTGCCACTGCAGCATCAACTGCATTACCGCCCTGTGCAAGAATCTGAGCTCCGACCTCGCTTGCTATCATTCTTTGGGAAACAACCATTCCCCCATCATCAATGACAGGATGATTGATTGAGCCGTATTCAACAATAGGTAAATCATTTGAAAAAAATGGGAAGGAGAGGATTGTAAAAATGACTAATGAAACTACTTTTTTCATTTTTAAAGATTAGGATTTAAATAAGTTTTTGTCTAATAACATTTATTTATAAAACCATAACTAATCATCAATCGCTTGATAAACAAGAGCATTAAATGTTTCTCTCATTGGCCAAGGGCTTGCCAATAATTGTGTCATTACAACGGCAACCAATTCTTCTTTTGGATCTACCCAAAAGAAAGTTGCTGCAGCGCCACCCCAAAAATACATGCCTTTTGATCCATATTGACCAAGCAAAGCAGGATCTTCAATAACTCCTACAGTAATCCCAAAACCAGCACCTGGAATGTAATCATCTGATCCTTTGATACGATCAGGTAGAAGATTTGATGACATTAATTCTACTGACTTCCTACTTAAAACTCTCTCTCCAGCTAGCTCCCCTCCATTAAGAAGCATTTGAGCAAATTTTAAATAATCCTCAGCAGAAGAAACTAAGCCTGAACCTCCGTCGAATAAAGTGGCAGGTTTTAAATAGGGACTGAAAGATCTATCGTCAATTTTAATCATCAAGAGGTCTTCGGGTATTTTGTTTTTCATTTCTGGAATTAAACGACCTAAATCCCCAGGGTAGGCATATAAAGATGTAAATCTATCAATTTTTGATGCAGGAACTGAAAAAGAAGTATCATCCATTTGGAGAGGTTTGAAGATTCTCTCTTCAAGAAAAACATCAAATGTTTGTCCTGAGGCTCTTTCAATCACACAACCTAAAACATCCATGCCCATTGAATAGGTATATTTTGCGCCAGGTTGATGCATCAAAGGGGCTTTAGAGGCCAAGGCAGCTGAAAAAGAACAAATATCTGGAAAAGATTTTCCAGAACTCACAACTGTATTTCCATTAACCTCAAGTGCTTCAAAATTATCAATAAAGAAATAGGGAGACAATCTTTCCTTGGCGTAAATTTTTTGTAACTGTGGGTTAGCTGTAAAACTATAAGCAATACCTGAAGTATGAGTAGCTAAATCTCTAATTGTTACCTGTCTTTTGAGTTTTTCTAGAGAGGTAGTACCATCTGCATTAACAACCATTACCTCAGTATTAGCAAATTCAGGAATATAAAGAGACACAGGATCGTTAAGCCTTATTTTTCCTTCCTCTAGGAGTATCATTAGAGCAACGCCTGTTATTGGCTTACTCATAGAATAGATTCTAAACAAGGAGTCTTTTTGCAGAGGAATTTGCTTTTCTACATCGGAATATCCTTGAGTTTCAAAATGTACAACTTTTCCTTTCCTAGCAACAGCGGTTATAAATCCAGGAAATCTACCCGCTTTAAGATTGTCTTCAAGTACAGGTACAATTTTATCTAATCTATCTTTAGATATACCTACTTGGCTGGCCTCGTAAGAACTAGCACTTGAATAGAAAGTTAAAGTTGAAAATATAAATAAGAAAATCCATTTTGATTTAAACATAATTACCCCAATAAGTTTATTATGGACAATGATACTGAATAATTTGATTAATTTAAGACTAAACTGTAATTTTTAGATATGAATTTAAACCTAAAAAATAAAAATGCAATTGTGTGTGCTTCTAGTCAAGGACTGGGTAAGGCTGCAGCATTAGATTTAGCAGAAGAAGGTGTAAATCTTGCTATTTGCTCTAGAGATCAAGATAAAATCAATAAAGTAAAAGAAGAGATTCATCAGAAGATTAACAGTGAAATTAAAGTCATAGCTCTCCAAGTAGACCTTGATTCTCCTGATGAAATTCAAGCCTTCTATAAACAAGTTGAAAATGATCTTGGATCGGTCGATATTTTAGTGAACAATAATGGAGGACCTCCTCCAAGTACCTTTGAACAGTTATCTGATGAAGATTGGCAAAAGGCATTTAATTCGACAATGATGTCCTGCCTTAGACTTTCTAAATTAGTAATGCCTAATATGAAAAAAAATGGATGGGGAAGAATAATTAACATTTCGTCAGTATCAGTAAAAACACCTGTGAATGGACTATTTCTCTCCAATAGCTTGAGAATGGGAGTTTTAGGTTGGGCTAAAGCTTTATCAGATGAATTAGCACCACATGGAATTACAGTGAATACTGTATGCCCTGGTTATACTAGAACTGAAAGAGTGGAGGCTATTCTTGAAACGCAATCAAATTCTTCGGGTTTAAAAAAAGAGGAGATAGAGAAATCTATTGCTGAAAACATACCCATGAAAAGAGTCGGTGAAGCTGAAGATTTAGCTGGTCTGATAACATTCCTGGCTTCAGAAAAAGCTGATTACATGACTGGTCTTGCTATTCAGGTAGATGGTGGTTCGGCACGAACTTTTTATTAATCTCGAAAATATCTATTTAACTTTCTAACTTGCTTAGGAGGTTTTCGCATTAGGACATAAGTCACTGCGGAGATTAGTCCTGAGATGATTAAAGGTGTAGCAAAGTAACCGATGTAAAAGTAAGTTGAAGCGTTAGTAGGTAAATCTCCCCCGTAGCTCTGCATAAAGAATAGAAGTAAAGATAATATGACAAATAATGAAATTATTTTCTTTTGATAGGCTTGATGTCGTGAGGCTTCTTCAATGAGCTCTTTCAGCAAAAACTGTTGGTCAGTTTCATCAGAACTAACATTGAGTTTTCCATTGGTGTAAGACCATTTCATAAAAGATTCTCCCTGGTAACATTATAGTGTAAATAAGAAAAAGGGAACAAAGTTGCTTACCTTTTTAGGCTTCTCCATTCCCATGGCGCTAAAGAGGAGGAATCTTTCCACAAACCTTTTTTAAATTGCTTAGCTTTGTCTTGATCTTCATAGAAAGAAATATCTATTACGTATTTATCATATACCCAAGCGTAACCAGCTGAAACCATTTCTCTATTAATGTCTTTGCCTTGCCAATACAACCTACCTAGTTTTCTTCCATATTTATCTGTTCCAGAAATATCAACATCAACTCTCCCCTCTTTTAAAAGGCTTTTCAAATGTTCAGTAGAGGCTTTTCCAAAAGGTTGATCACGCTCAGGAGCATCGATTTCAGTTAATCTTATCTTAAAGATTTCGTCGCCATAAAAAGTATGTACGGTATCTCCATCAACCACTCTTTTGATTTTTAGATTCTCAAAATATTCAGCATTACAGAGTAAAGATAGTGAAAGGAGAAAAAGTATGTTTAAGATTTTCATACCACTAATTATAGAGCATGAATGGCGGACCGGACGAGACTCGAACTCGCGACCTCCGCCGTGACAGGGCGGCGTTCTAACCAAACTGAACTACCGGTCCATAGAACGATGGGCATTTTAACAGGACTGATGAAATTTGCAGAGATTAGTTTTAATTTTTTTAAGCTCGAATTGAGAGAACTTCAAAAGGAACTTCTTTAACCTTCCCTTCAGCTAACGATACAAGATACGAGTTTTTATCCTTGCCAAAATTGATGGATAAATAATCACTTTCATTCTTTATATGCAGAGCTGCATTGCCTTCAGAAGCATAACAACTTGCAAAAATATTATCTTGCAGAAACTTTTTCACTGCAGGCCTTCTTAATGGTTCCTCATCATAATGGGGACAGTAACTTCCTTTTACAAATCCCATACAATCAATCACTTTAAGATCTTCTTCCCACGAGTCGACAACTGATCTTTCAAACCAACAGTTAGCACCGGCGCTAACACCGCTCATTACTACACCAACCTTATAAGCTTTATGTAATAACTCATCTAAACCCCAATCCTTCCATACAGCCAACATACTCTTAGTGTTGCCGCCACCTACAAAGATAGCATCTTGCTCAGATATGAGCTTTTCTAGATTAGGAGTTCTTTTAAAAAAATCTAAATGAACAGGATTGCAATTCAGTTTTGAAAACGTTGAGTAATAATTAACTTTGTAAGCCTCATTATCTCCTGTAGCTGTTGGAATGAAACAAATATTAGGGATCTCTTTATTCGTTTGATCTAGGATATATTGTTCAATAAACCCCTCTCCTGGATTTCTTCCAAAACCACCTCCTCCAATAGCTATGATATGTCTATCCATGAGAGAACATTAAAGCTGAAACAAATAATACGCCCGTTGCCAAAACGCCAATTGTTGAAAAAATTATCATATAAAAAAGTTTTTTTAATAATTGAATTTTACTATTGAGCGTTACCGAATTATTTTTGAAGTAAAAGTAACTTAGGCATATCCAATTAGCTAAAAATGTTAAGCCGCCGAGGCAAAATATTAACGTGATGGTATTAGAGCTCATTTAATCAATACTTTCTGCGGTCTGTCTATTTGCGGCAAGCCTCCAAATGCAGAGTCCTACAACTATCGCTTCAGCAACTACGGCCACAATAATAGATGTTACTAGATCACCGGTAATGAAATAATTCAGAATTCTTCCTAAAATAAGACTACTGAATATGATGCTATAAATGATATAAGTCTGCCTAGCCATGGAGTGAATAAAAATAGAAAGCAAAGCCATACATCCTAAAATAGTAAACATGCCGTAGTTTGCTC
Organism: SAR86 cluster bacterium AG-447-A08; assembly: GCA_003212335.1. Classification (GTDB taxonomy): domain Bacteria; phylum Pseudomonadota; class Gammaproteobacteria; order Magnimaribacterales; family Magnimaribacteraceae; genus Magnimaribacter; species Magnimaribacter mokuoloeensis. Next base: position 30,423 of record QCQA01000006.1, on the reverse strand, counting down.
TAATTTCAGAATAAGCAAACTCGCTACCTAGCTCATAGCCGATTAATCCTGCTATTGAATTAGGGGCATACAGCCCATAAATTCCAAATCCTAGATGTTCAATAGCCAGAAGACTGAGGATAATTTTATCTAATTTATTCATTTACTTTCCTTTTTACATTTTAAGCTGCAAAACTTCACATTGTCCCAATCTCTTTCCCATTTCTTCCTCCAGGTAAAAGATCTATTGCACTTTACACATATCTTTTCGGGAAGGTTAATTTTATTATGCGCCATTTTTTATAGCCTCAGTAACTTTTTCAAAACTGAATCCTCGCATGATGATTTCTTCAGGGGATAGTCCTTCTTCGATCAATTCTTTAATCCTTGCAGTTGCTGGTAAATCAACCCTTTCATCAAATCCCTCCATTGATGCCTTTCCTTCATCAAAAGTTGCAATACCTTGATAATTAGAATGCTTTATTAGCCTTAATATATGATCCCATGAGGTTGTTACCTCCTCCTTCGTTTTGGATTGTCTCCAGACTCGTCCCCAAAACAAAATCTCTGATGCTCTTCTTGCATCTTCATCTTTGGTTTCGTCTTGGATTATTTCAGATACAGCCTTAAAAGAATTTGGCAAACCTTTGGTAGTTAGGGTGGCCAATGCCTGCGCTTCCCATGAGTTTAAAAGCTTCCTAGGGTTCTTATGATTTTTTTCCACGACTATTTTTAGCTTAAATATTAGTGATATAGAATTAGAAATACTAATTTTAACTCTAAAGGTAAAGGTTTTAAGTTATATTTACTTAAAATTAAGGTGAATGATGGCAAAAAGTATTTTGATAACAGGGGCTAGTGGAGGAATCGGATCTGAAATTGCGATTCAAGCAAGTCAAAAAGGATATAAAGTTGGATTATTAGACCTCAATAAAGAAGTGCTTGAAGAATTTGAATCCAAGATTCCTAATTCAGTAGCATTGCCGACAGACGTTACTGATGAAAAATCTGTAGCCGAAACTCTTAAAAAATTTGGAGAAACACCTTCAGCACTAGTTAATTGTGCAGGAATTGTCAGATTTGGTAGCCTTTTAGAGCAAGAAATCAAGGATTTCAAAGATGTCATTGAGGTCAACCTCTTAGGCAGTTTTATTGTTGGTTGTGCCGTAGCCAAATTGATGAAAGAAAAAGGAGAAGGAAATATCGTCAACATCAGTTCAATTAGCGGGGGCAAACATCCCGCTATTCATTCAGGCGCGTATGCAGCAGCAAAGGCAGGGTTAGTGATGTTAAGTGAACAGATGTCTCTTGAATGGGGAAAGCTAGGTATTCGAGTAAATGCAGTTTCTCCTGGTTTTATTGATGCTGGTATGTCTGCACCACATTATCGTGATGATTCTGAGAGAAAGAAAAGAGAAGCGATGGTTCCGATGCAAAGAATTGGTACTGCAAATGATATTGCTAAGGTGGTGATGTTTTTATTATCTGATGACTCTTCCTACGTGCACGGTGAAAATATTCTAGTTGACGGTGGCGTTATGAACAGCGTTCTTGCAAATATAGGAAGGAGCTAATTTAGAGCCTAAGCAATTGCCTAGCGTTATCTGCTAAATAATGAGGACATTCTTTTAGGGAGTTTCTATCAGGCTGATCCCACCCCAAAAAATTTGTACCTAAAACCATCCTGCCTGGTCCAACCAAGCTATCTAGTAAATCTAACGATTTGTCTTGATGAACATGGTTATCAAACCATACTAACTTTAATTGTTTAAGAAATTCTCCCTTCTCTCTTATCCATTCTGGAGAGGTATGTCTGTTCTCAGCAGCTAATGCCATTCTCCCGGCAAGAAAGGCGATATTTCCTCCACCATGACTAATACATATATCTAAATCAGGATTTTTATGCAGCACCCCTCCAAAAATTATATTCCCTAGAGCAACTGTCTCGTCATTAGCAAAACCCACAGTTAAATCCAAACTATAATCGTCTAATCTCTTATCTGAGTAAGGACCATTTATGCCTTGAGGAGCTGGATGAATAAACAGAGGAACATCCAATTCAACAAAGGTCTTATAAAGCATATCGAGTGCTTCATCTGCGAAACCCAATGGAAAATCAGTGCCTATATAAGCTCCTAATAAGCCAAGGTCATTCACACATCTTTGTAACTCCTTAGATGCTTCATGAGGATCTTGCATTGGCAAGGAAGCAAACCCTCCTAGGGAAGGATGTTTATGAACAATCTCTGCCATTGTGTCGTTGTGGAGTTGACAATAATCAACAGCCGATTGCTTTTCTATGAAATGGAAATAAGTAATAGGATTTGGAGATAAGACCTGAAAATCAATTCCAAGAGATTCCATTGCATCGAGTCTTAGATTTATGTCCATGAAGGGCGTATTGCGGTACCTGACGCCCTCTAATTTATATTCTCCAACTCTAAACCAAGGATTTTTTTCATCTCCACCAATTTCAGGGCCTTCTTTTTTAAGGAAATTCAGAGTTTCTTCAAAAACTATATGAGCGTGGATATCAATTACGTCCATAATGTTTATTTACCATTCAGTTCCGTCTTTTGACATAAAACTTTTTATCCACGAGTGGTAATTCTGAACAGCTGGTTCATTCTTTCCATAAATAAAATCGTTCGAGCCCATATGAGATATATTAGATTGAATTTCCAAACCTATTTTGTAATCTTCGTCTACTACGGCCTGTCTAACCATTTCGCTGAACTCGTTAGTATTCTGTAATTGTTTATCTGTTTCAGGTTTTTTTGCAGATAAGATCGTTTGTCTTGTTATCGTCCTGTTAGGGGATGATGTGGGAAATATTTGGCTTACCAAACAATGATCACCTAAAACACCTGAAATTGAGAGGTTTGGAAAACCTGAATGGATTAATCTTATATTTTCTTGAGGTGATTTCCATTCTGTTTCAGGCTTATCAATGAGGTCTTTTAAAGTTTTTCTGCCAAAGGTTAGTCTTTGATGAGGTCCATAAGTATCTAGTACAAGTAAATTACCAACTGTATGTTTGCCGACAGTATCTCCGTGTAGTTGATTATGATGATAGGCCTCAAGATAACCATCTAAAGCAACTTTCCAACCCGGTCCATCAATTTCCCTTTGCTCATGGATATGCCAATTTTCTAAATTTAAGGTATCCAATTCAGGGGCAAAATCTCCAAGCCATTTATCGATATTAAAATTTTCTTCAGGATTCAACATAACCCATACTAATCCAGAACGCTCAGAACACATTAATTCAATTAAGCCAAAGTCCTCTTTTTTAATATCACCGAAAGTTTTTTCTCCATACATTCCAATTAGCTTACCTTCATGGTCATAAGTCCAAGCATGATATGGGCATACAAAGTTTCTTTTTTTACCAGTTCCTTCTTCACAGATCTTGGAACCTCTATGTCTACATATATTTAGAAATGCCCTTACCTTACTATCTTTACCTCTAGTTATGAGGACAGGAGTATCAATAACATTCATCGCTCTATGAGTATTGTCTTTAGGAAGCTCGCTACTTAGACACAAAGCAAGGGGAAGTCTTTTAAAAATTCTATCTACTTCTTTTTGATATCTATCTTCATCAACATACGCATCTATTGAATTAGACATAACATCTGAGGCCTGATCAGTTGTCTTGTTTTGGTAATGATCAAGAGCTCTTTTAACAAGAGAAATCATCTCATGGGAATGGGTACTATTTTTTATCAACTTTTATTTTTTCTTTGAAATTCTACCCAAGAAGGTATCGATTCTGGTATGTCTGCCTCAATCTTGCCCTCCCCCATGTTAACCCTCATGGGGTCATTTAAACTATCTAAATAATCTTCTGTTTTTACATAATAAAAGAAATTGATTGTTCGTTTTAAAAACTTCCAACTCCCTTCTCTTTTTGAATAAATATCGTCGTAGCGCATTGCAGCTAAACTTGCAACACCATCTCTAGTTGTTTCAGCATGGCTATAGACTGTACCTTCTGCCAAATCTGCATCATCAGAATTTATAGTTACGCTTACATCATGAGTCCAATGAAAAGATGGTCCTCTTGAAAGAAAAACCTCGTGATACATATCTAGAATAGATTGTCTGCCTTTGCTTTTTAAAGAGCCATTGGGTGAATCAAATTCAGCATCTTCAGTAAATATCTTTTCAAGTGCTTTTAAATCTTGTCTATCGCATGATTCAGCATAGTTTGAGACTAGTTCCCTAATCGCATCTTTAGATTCAAGAACCTCTAGACGCTTTAAAATATCGTTATCCATTTTTCTAATTTAAAATTGCGAAGAAGCTTTTGCAGATAATATTTCTATCCAATATCCGTCAGGATCTTTTATAAAAGCCAAGCCTTTCATATTGCCATCATCAGGTTTCTTAACAAATTCTATACCGTACTCCTCAAATTGTTTACATGCGGCATATACGTCTGGAACTGTAATACCAATATGGCCAAAACCTCTGGGATCAGAATTACCATCATGATAGGAAAAATTAGCATCGCTTTCAGTGCCCCAATTATGTGTTAATTCCAACATAGCTTTTTGACTAAAAGCATATTCAGCCCTTTGTACAGGATCTTCAGGAACCTCTTCATCAAAATCTCTTAAATAACCCAAAAAATAAAGAGTGAAAGACATTTCAGGAAAATCTAATTGCTTTACAAGAGTCATTCCAAGTTGATTTACATAAAAATCTAGAGAAACCTCAGGATCTTTGATTCTTAGCATAGTTTGATTAAATACAAATTCTTCAGTGCCTATGGCCTTAGTTTTGGTTAGTTCATCCATTTAAATATCTCCCACGTATGATCAGATTAATTATCATATTGTAAAAGTATTAACTTAATCAATCTCAAGCCCCAATTTAGTGCACGATTTTTGTTTACAAAACATCAAAAGAACTGATAAATTGAGAAAAGAATTTGACTAAAAATAACTTTGGGGAGGAATTATGAGTCTAAATAAAATTCTGTCGTTATTGCCTGCTTTAGGGCTAATCACATTTCCACTAACATCTGATGAATCTGTTGAATCAGCGTCAGGAATTGAAGAGATTGTAGTTACAGCAAGAAAAAGGGAAGAAAGTCTTCTTGATATACCTGAATCTATTACTGCTATTTCTGGTTCTAATATCGAAACGCAAAACATCAAAACTCTTGATGATATCGGTTTCCTGATTCCTAATTTAAACCTTTCAATGAGAGCTGATGGTTTTCCTAACGTATCAATTCGAGGATTAGGTTCTTTTGGAAATACACAAGGTGTTGGATTCTATATTGATGATGTACAGCTTTTCTCTGATGCTTCGTCTAGATTTGGAGATCTTGAAAGAATAGAAGTTTTGAAAGGCCCTCAAGGTGTGCTATTCGGAGGAAGTAACATTGGTGGCGCCGTCAAATATGTTTCAAAAAGACCTGAATTAGGTGCGACAAATACAAAAATTAAATACCTTGCTGGTGGCCAAGCCATTGAAGATTTAGAAGTAAGCACTAATATTGCTTTAAATGATGATTGGGCAATGAGATTTTTTGCTTTTGATCGAGAGGATGAAGGGTATCTAACCAATCCCAGAACTCCGAGATTAAATGGACTCAGAAGTAACGCAGATGAGAATGCAGGCGCTTACACCGAAGAAGGATGGAGGCTCTCTTTAGCGGGTTCCCTAAGTGATATTGCCTCTCTATATTTCACTGCACGTCATAATAAATATGATGGTCCGGTCAATATGTGGACTCGTGAATTATCTTTACCTTTAACACATCCTAATGTTTTAGATACAGGAATTAATCCTTATCATCAAAGAGAGACAGACGGATATAGTCTTGAATTAACTTTTGAACAAGATGGTTATGATATAACTTCACTTACCTCTTATACAGATACCTATAGTGAAAGATTCACGGACGTCGATCTGATGCCAGAATTTATTTTAGATTTTATCAGGCCAGAAGATATGCAAGTCACTACCCAAGAAATTAGATTTACTTCTACTGATGATTCAGACTTACAGTGGATTGCTGGCGTTTATTACTCTAAATTTGAAGAGGAAATGAATTCTCTGCAGTTATGGAGGGATGCTCGTGTAGATGCAGACGGTAATATAACTGGAGCGCTAGGTTTAGCTGTTGGATCTCCTACTGGAGGTGGTGTTTGGGCTGGACAAGTACCAACTGCAAGTCAAGAAATGGATACATTGGAAATACCTTTTGAGTACAGGCTCAGGGACAAAATGCATCAATCAGCCTTTGTAAACCTAACATATCCTCTCAATGCAGATTGGGATCTTGGATTTGGTGCAAGGATAGATAAATGGGAAAATGATTCTGCAAATCTTGATACTGGTTCATACGGATCAGCAAATGATACTGAATTCCTTCCAAAACTATCATTAACAAAGAATCTTGATAATGGAATATTCTATGCCTCTGCTTCTATAGGTATGGAGCCAGGTGGATTTAACGGTGTGGACCTTCCGAGTAAAGCTGGAACTCTTTATGACTTTAGATCAGAGGAAGCAGAACAATATGAATTCGGTTGGAAAGGAAGAATTGCAGACGGAAGAGGTACTGCTGGATTTGCAGTATTTTATATTGATTACTCAGATAGGCAGATTGAATTCCAAATACCTAATCCAGATGGAGGTGGTCTAATTGAAGGAATATTTAATGCAGGAGATAGTACTCAACAAGGTATTGAGGCTGAATTCTCGATTAAAACATCTGATTATTTGACAATCTCAGGTTCTGCAGGGTTTATAGACGCCGAATGGGATAGTGGAACTAATATTTCAGGTGTTGATATGTCTGGGGAGAGGCCTCCAGTTGTGCCCAATAGTGGTGCGACTTTAGCTACCAATTACTTACGACCACTATCGAATGGAACGAATTTTTCTTTCGATTTCCAAGTTAGCTACAACGGAAGCTTTAAAGGGTTGCAAGCATGGGATCCTGTCCAGAATCCTAGTTTCACAATTATGAACTTACAAAGTGGTTGGTCAAAGGATAACTGGGAGCTTATGTTCAATATCGAGAATATAACTGATGAAGCCTACTATGTTGATGTGCAATATTTATCAAACCTTTACACACTTGATGATAATGGTAGTGGTAATGTAATTATCGGTACTTTGGGTCAACCTAGATTGTATTCAGCTAGTTTAACTTACTACTTTGAATAAAGGGGGAGCCATATGGAGCATCAAGATCAATTAAAAGGGAGATATGTCCAAATAAATGACAATGAATGGAAACCTTTCCCTGATGCATTATCTGAAGGTGGTATTACATGGAAGTTATTAAATGTCTCTCCTGAAATGGGTTCTTGGGCAGCAATTTTTGACTGCCCAAAAGGATCTTCATTTAATGCGCATATACATATAGGCCCTGGTGAATATTTTTTAACAAAGGGTCATATGGAAGTAAGAGGTGGACATGATGAGGGAGGTTCTACTGCCATCGCTCCTGGTTATGGATACGAACCTTGTAATGCAAGGCATGACCATACTCACTTCTTAGAAGATAGTGAATTCTACATGACCTTCTTAGGTCCACTTAATTTCATAGACGAAGAAGGTAATACAATTGCTTTAGTGACCTGGGAAGATGCTCAGGGAGCTTGGGAAGCATCATAAAACTTTAGGAGAAAAAAATGTCCGAAGCAGCAGCAAATCCAGAATACAACCCTTCAGGTGTTGGTGATTGTATAGATACAAACAAGTTACCATGGATACCTATTCCTAATGCACCTGGTATGTCTATTAAGCCAGCGAGAGCAAGTGGTGAAAGTGGTATTTTTAGTCTGATTTTTAAGCTGGATGCAGGTAGTTCTCTTCCTGCTTCAGTTTATCTAGGTGGAATGGATATGCTTATTTTGTCTGGAAAGGCAGAATATGAACAAGAAGGTTCTAAAAGCATCCTAAATCCTGGAACTTGGGGTTTTGTTTGCGCAAATTCAAGAGTGAATTCTTTCTTGGCGATAGAAGAAACGGAAGTTTTGGCTAACTTTTATAGCGGGGTTGCCTTCCTGAAAGAAGACGGATCGCTAGATAGTCTATTAACTGCGCTTGATGTTATGCAAATGGCTAAAGATAATAAAATTATACTTGTTCCTAACTCTCTTGAAGCCTGTATGGAAATAGAAGGTGAACAGTACAATGGAAATGGAGCGCCCTTAGCAATTGCTAGTGGAAATGCCGGCAAGCTAGTTAATGATGATGCAGACATTACTAAGCACTCAGAAGTAACTCATCCTCACTTTGTTGACACAAAACAAGTACCTTGGTTAGTTTTACCTGGCATGGAAGATGTTGGTCTTAAAATTCTGAGGGTAAGCCAAGAAACAGGTTATGTGTCCTTAATAGTCAGACACAATGGTGTAGCTGATCCACATACACATGTTGGCGCAAGTGATTTCTTAGTCTTGCAAGGACAACTTGGTGTTAGAGCGGGACCACCTGAAGGTTATGGACCAGGAATATGGTTTTACGAACCTGCTGGGGCAAGACATGATGCCACTCAAAGAGTTACAGATGAAGACTTGATCTATACAGCTAATTTATATGGTCCAGTTATGTTTGATTCTGGGCCAGGTACTCAAATAGAGTCTTTACTTTCTTGGGTAGAATACAAAGGCATGGCCGAAGCAAATGGAATTAAGTTAGTTCCAAGTACTAGACCAGATGATTCTAGTTTGCTTGCTTGGGCACCATTAAGTTCTTGATTTAATAATCTAGAATTGGCCTAATTGATATATGGTCAACTCCGTAGTTTTAAAGAATGCCTCCATTATTGATGGATCAGGATCAGCACCCTATTCTGGTCATTTAGTTATAAAAGAGAATAAGATAGATTCAATTCATCAAGAAGACGCATTCTCCCAAGATACAGAAGCTAGTATTATTGACTTAAAAGGCAAAACGGTGATGCCTGGACTGATTGATGCTCATTGTCATATTAGTTTCGATGAACCTAGATCCAATGACGAACTCTTTTTTCATAGAAGAGAGGGGCTAGCGGCAATAATAGCTGGAACTAATGCACTGAAAGTTCTGCAATCTGGGGTAACTAGCTTTTTTGATGCAGATAGTCTCTACAGCGTAGGAGTTGACTTAAGAGATGCGATTGAAAGTGGAGTTATAGTCGGGCCCAGAATGGCTGTGGGAGGTAATGCTCTCTTAACTTCTGCAGGAGGAACTGCAGGAAGATTAATACCTGATGAAGGAAAAAGAGGATATGGTGCTGTAGTTACCAGTAAAGATGAAATAATCCTCGAAATACGTAGACAAATTAAAATGGGAGTTGATTGGATAAAGATCCATGTATCCGGAATGGTGCCCAGACAATCTTCTGAAGGAGAGCTCAAGGCGTGGAGTCTTGATGAACTCAAGCTAGCGTGCGATACAGCTCATGAATTAGGAATCCCTGTCGTTGGACATTGCAGGGGGGCCGATAGTGTAAAAGATGCTCTCTTAGCAGGATTTGACATGATTCTACATGGTACCTACATGGATGAGGAAGGCCTCGAGATAATGATAGAACGAAATGTTCCTCTTGTGCCTACATTTACATTTCAAGCTAATCTCATTGATTACGCTGAAAAGATGGAAGCTTCAACAGATTACAAAGAGATTTTTGAAAAAGAAATTCAAGATAATGTTCCTATATTTACAAAGGCTTTTGAGGCTGGAGTTCCTTTTATATGCGGAAGTGAGAGTGGTTTTTCGGTAACTCCTTATGGAGACTGGCATTATAAAGAATTAGAGGTTTTTGTAGAAAAACTGGGTCTCACCCCTCTAGAAGCTATAACTTGCGCAACAAAAAATGCAGCATCAGCAATGAAAAGAGACGATATTGGTCTTATAGCCGAAGGGAAGATTGCTGACTTGTTGGTTGTAGATGGCGATCCGTCAAAGGATGTAACAATTTTAGGAGATAAAAATCTTATTAAGCATGTTTTTCTAAATGGAAAAGACATCGATCTAACTCCCGCACCAAAAAGATTTAAAGATCCCGACGGATGGAGGATTTCTGCTTACTCAAATAAGATTCTAGAAAAATAAATTGCAATATGACTATTCTTGAAGAAATTGAAGGAGTGGTTGGAAAAAAAGGATTAATCATCGGTGATGATGTCTTTAATAGGAAGGCTGGTATTTGGATTGACGATGGCATCAAGGCTGATGCCATTATTAGACCAAAAGATACAAAAGAGTTGTCTAAAGTATTATCTATCTGTAATAAATTTGATCAAAAAGTAATACCTCATGGCGGGCTGACAGGTCTGGCTGAAGGAGCCATTACCCAAAAAGGACAAATTGCAATTTCTTCTGAAAGAATGACATCAATTGAAGAAGTAGACGAAATAGGTAGAACCATAACCGTGCAAGCTGGAGTTCCTCTAGAAAAAGTACAAGAGGAAGCTGAAAAATATAATTTAATGCTGCCAGTTGACTTAGGTGCAAGAGGTTCGTGCACTATTGGAGGAAATATTTCTACAAATGCCGGTGGAAATATGGTTATTAAGTATGGAATGATGAGAGATTCTGTTCTAGGTCTAGAAGCTGTTTTAGCTGACGGGCAGATCATAACTTCGATGAATAAAATGTTAAAGAATAATTCAGGTTATGATTTAAAACAGCTGTTTATAGGCACAGAAGGAACCCTAGGTTTCGTAACCAGAGCCGTGCTCAGATTAAGAGAGAAACCTACAAGCATTAATACCGTATTGCTTGCTTTGGATTCATTTGATGAGGTTATAGAGTGTTTAAAATATATGGATAAAGGTTTGGGGGGTAACTTAAGCGCATATGAAGTTATGTGGAGAAATTTTTATGAAGTTGTCACATCTTCTAACTCCAATCACAACCCTCCTCTGCCATTAAATTACTCTTATTACGTAATCGTAGAAACTTTAGGAGCGGATCAAGATAAAGATACTGCCCTTTTTGAGGAACTATTAGAGGTAGCTCTTGATGGAGGAATTATTAAAGATGCAGTTATTCCTCAATCAGAAACTGAAAGGTCCAAATTATGGTCAATAAGAGATGATGTAGAACAACATTACAAAGATGGTCCTGTAAAAATGTTTGACGTAAGCATGCCTATTTCCTTTATGGAAAAATATGTTCAAGAAGTGAATGCAAATTTTTCTGCTCATTGGAATGAATATAAATGTGTTGTTTTTGGCCATGTTGGAGACGGGAATCTACACATAATTGGTGGTGTTGGCTCTAATGAAGGAGAAGCTACTGAACTCATGGAAGCTTGTATCTATGAGCCTCTTAAATCTATTAAAGGCGCCGTATCTGCTGAACACGGTATAGGGCTTGAGAAAAAAAATTATCTAGAAATATCTAGATCCGAGACTGAAATTAGCTTAATGAGGAATCTTAAAAAGGCTTTAGATCCAAAGAATATTCTTAATCCAGGCAAGATATTTGATTGATTTAAAGGCTTATCTATTTTGCGACTTCCTTCCAAATAAAGAATCTTGTAGAGATAACAAATGCGATTATCACCCAGAGCAATACACCTATCGTTGGATTGCTAAATAAAAAGAAAGAAGAGCCATCGTTAGCAATCTCTCTTAATGATGCTACGACTGAGCTTAAGGGCAACGAATAAACAATTGGTTGAACAATCTCAGGCATAGAACTAATGGGGAAGAAAACTCCTGATAAGATAACCTGAGGAAAAGTAAATAAACCTACAATAGGCCTTATCCCTTCTTGAGTCTTAGCTAAGCTACCTAGGGCAAAGCCAATACATAGAAAAATAAAGGTGCCCAATATAACCACCAAATAAAAGGAAAAATAACTTCCTACTATATTCACGTCCAATAGAAGGAGAGCGATGGACAAGACAACAGAAAGCTGAGTTAGAACAATCAACATCCGTGCTAGTACAATGGATACTATGAAGTCTTTGGGCTTAATTGGAGTAACAAATAGTCTTTTGAGTATGCCTCTCCTTCGGTATTCAACAATATTGAAACCGGAACCAGCAATACTTAAATTCATAATCATAAAAGCTAATAAACCTGGCAGTAAAAAATCTATATACCTTTGATTTCTTGCTTTTACATCTTCAATCTCTAAAGAAAACAAGGGTGATAAATTCCTTATATTTCTTTCAACTGAAACAAGAGAATTGTTAAGGGCCTGTTTTATGATAGTAACTTGTCTTGTTTGTGATGCGTCAACGTAAAATTTAAGAACTCCTAGATCTGAAATGTCTTTAAAATTTTCAGGAATCACAACAAAGCCCTCGATTTCTCCTTCTTCCAAAGAAGCTTGAAGTTCCTCAAAACTCCCTTCTAAAATGGTAAAAAGCTCCTCTCTTTCCAAGGCCTGAATGAAGTCTGAGGAAAATTGAGATTTGGAACCATCACTAATACCAATAAGAAAAGGATCTCTTTCTCCACCGGAAAAAGAAAAAGCTCCAATAAATAAGAGTGGAAAAAATAAGCTAAACAGAATTGCTTGTCTATTTCTCAAAAAGATCTTCAGAAAGACCTTAGCTAAGTGTAATTGGAGTGAGTTAATCATTTAGTCTCTCAGGTCTCTTCCGGTGAGATGAAGAAAAACATTTTCAAGATTACCCTTCTCAGTATTATCTGAATCGAATTTAGCTATTAAATCGTTAGGAGAACCTTCAGTAATTATTTTACCTTTATCCATGATAGCAACTTTATGACATAGATTTTCAGCCTCTTCCATGTTGTGAGTAGTTAGAACAATGCTCATGCCCAATTGATTTAAATGTCTTATGAGCTTCCATAAGTTATGCTTTGCTTGGGGATCAAGTCCAGTTGTCGGCTCATCTAAGAAAAGAACATCTGGTTTATTAACTAATGCGCAGGCAATAGAAAAACGCTGTTTCTGGCCTCCAGAAAGTTCTTCGGGTTTAGCATTAATTTTATCGATTAAGTTAACACTGTTAAGAAGCTCAGCTACATCTACATCATTCTCATACAACTTACCAAAAAGAATTAATAATTCCTTTAAACTCAATGAATCAAAGTATTCGTTAGATTGAAGTTGAACTCCTATAATTTCTTTCACTTCGAAAGGTTTCTCGGCTACATTGATACCTTTCACATAAGCAAATCCACCATCTATGTCAGTTAAACCTTCAATCATCTCAAGTGTTGTGGTTTTTCCTGCACCATTTGGCCCCAATATTCCATATATTTGATTAGCTTTTATTTCAAAAGATATCCCATCAACAGCTTTAAAGTGATCTTTGGTATCAGGATCAATATAGGACTTTTCAAGGTCTATGACCTTAAGAATATCCATTTGTTAAGCTTCCTCTAAAGGAAGAGATTGCATACCTAATGCTTCTCTGTAAGTGTTGTGATAATGATGAAGTGCGGGTTCATTTTTACCAAAAGTGAGATAATCAATATTCCCAGACCTTAAACCTTTATGAGAAGAGGCTGCAGCAACATAATCCTCATCTCTAATCACAGATGCAAAACCCCCGTATTGATCTTCTAATAATTGTTTACCATCTATGCCTGTCTTCTCTAACTCTTTTAATTGTTCTAAGACATGAGGATAGAAATAAAAAGATATTTTTGAATAACTTTTATGGGGTGAATTTTCAGCGGGGTACTCTTTTACAAGAAACGCACCTTCTTGAGTTGGCATAAAAATTATATTGGGAAATAAGTAATAAACAGGTAAAGATCCGGCGCAAATATCCCACTCTGAGTCAGGTAATTTTCTCATCTCATCAATAGTTCTTTTGCATAAGATCAATCTTCCATTCCGTTGGAAGCTATCAAACATCTGACAGTTACCGTAAAAGGACTCAAAAAGTGAATCTTTATGCAAAACGGAAAAGTGATACGTTTCTCCAAAAGTATCAATAGCCAATTTCCAATTCATATCTGTAAAATAAAGGTCCTCATTAGCAAACACCAAACTTTGGAAATTCCAAGCATCAAACTCAGCTTGAAGTTCTTTGCCTAATAATTCGTCAAGATCAATAATCCCCTCACGTTTTGGATGGACCCACAAGAAGCCAAATTTTTCTATAGCAGGTAATTCTTTTAAGCCGTAGCAGTCTTTGTCTATTTCACCGAATTGTTCTTTCTTAGGATATCCAATTAGATTACCTTCATTATTAAAGGTCCAGCCATGAAAAGGACATGAAAACTTTGATTTCTCGCCTTTCTTAGAACTCTCTATAGTCACCCCTCTGTGAGGACAAACATTTGCATACGCCTTAAACTCTCCAGTATCATCTCTTACAGCAAGAATAGGTACTCCAAAATCCTCTGTCGTGACAAAAGAATTAGGTTTGAGCAGATCGCCAGAGAGTCCAATGATCTGAGGATGGTTTAAAAAGAAAGTATTCCACTCACGATCAAATCGTTCCTCTGAAATGTAAGTATCCGCAGGAGTTTTTATTATCCCACCAGCATTGATATTTGTATTATGATCGAGATGATTTATTAATCCCTTCAATAATCTTAGCTGCTCTACTCTTTCCATTTATTAATTCTATCATTGTAAATTAAAAAATTATGCAAAGTATGTATAGATTTGCTGCTAATAAAAGGTACAGCCGCTTGTAAAAGGTACATTTATGATTATAATGCGCTTGTTCGAAGGAACACTCAAATTAACTCTTCTGTTTTGCTAAGGACTACAAATCAATGGGGCACCATTGTTTCTGGCTAATTTCTTAGACGCCCAGACAAAAATAAGGAAAAAAATATGAGATATTTATTTATCATTCTCTTCTCTGTGGCTTCTAGTTTAGCTCACGCTAGTTATCATGAAGGTGAAGGATCAACCGGAAGTGGTGACAGCGGTGGCTATGGAAGCGGAGGATCAACTGCAGCTGTCTTACTAGGTGTTGGTTTAGTTGCTTACTTTGTTATCAATAGAAATTCAGATGATTCTGAATCGGAATTTCGAAATGATGACGACAGAAAAAAATTTGAAATAGACTTTTTACAAGATAGTTCAAAGTTCTCTGGTTTTTCGGATGATTTTGCTTCTCAAAACAAATTTCAAATAAATTTAAAATATAATATAAATTAAAGAAAAGCCCCTCAAAGGGGCTTTTTCTTATCCTAATAAATAATGAATCTTTTTGTAATATTTGGAAATCAACTTTTTAATCCTTCTTATTTAAAAAAATTGGGCTGCACTGATGTATACATGGCCGAGGATTTTGGTCTATGCACTTACCAAAAGCATCATAAGCTAAAGTTATATATGTTCCTGACTGCTATGAGGGAATACAAAGATGAATTAGACGCTGCAGGAATCCATGTTCATTATAAGAACTTAAATGGACAGGATAATATTCCATATATAGACACCCTGAATGACTTTGTAAAAAATAAAACAGATACAGTCAATTTTTTCGAAATAGAAGATAAGCCCTTTGAGGAAGAATTTCAAAAACTCGAATCGAAACAAATAAAGCTGATTAAACACCAAAGCCCTATGTTTATATTTTCTCGTGAAGAGTTTGCTAAATTTCATGAAGGAAAGAAATTATTTAGGATGGCACCTTTCTATAAATTCGGAAGAAAGAAATTAAATTTACTAGTAGATAATGAGATGAATCCTTTAGGGGGGAAATGGTCGTTTGATGAGGAAAATAGGAAAAAAATTCCTAAAGGTGTGCAAATACCTCAGGTACCAAAAAATAAACTGTCTAAATATGATGAAGACGTCAAAGAATTGATACAAGAAATGTTCAGTGACCACCCAGGCGATACAAGAAATATTTGGTTCCCTGTTACAAGACAAGAAGCCAAAAAGTGTCTAAAAACCTTTATGAAGGAAAGACTTAATAATTTTGGTATTTACGAAGATGCTATGGTTAATAAAGAAAATTTCTTATTCCACAGCACCCTAAGTCCCGCTTTAAACTTAGGGCTATTAACTCCTCAAGAAGTTATTAGTGAATGCTTAAAATATTTTAAGAAGCAAGATGCTCCGCTAAATTCAATAGAAGGTTTTATTCGTCAAATAATAGGGTGGAGGGAATTTATTAGAGGCATTTATCAAATGAAAGGCGAGACTCAGCAATCGGCAAATTTTTGGAAACATAAAAATAAGTTATCCGATAGTTGGTATGACGGCACCACAGGAATAATACCCTTAGATGACTGCATTAAGAGCACTATCAAAGATGGTTATCACCATCATATTCCTAGGCTTATGATCATTAGCAATCTCATGAATATGTGCGAGGTGAATCCAGATGAAATATATAAATGGTTTATGGAAATGTATATAGATTCTTCTGATTGGGTAATGACTCCAAATGTTTATGGAATGGCTACTTTTTCGGACGGGGGGCTCATGTCAACTAAACCTTATACTTGTGGCTCAAATTACATTCTAAAAATGTCAAATTATCCCAGAGGAGACTGGTGCGACATTGTTGATGGTCTCTATTGGAGATTTACAGATAAGCACAGAACATTTTATGAAAAAAATGCCAGGATGAGTTTTCTTACAAGAAGTTTAGATAGAATGAAGAAAGAGAGGAAAGAAATGATTTTCTCTAAGGCGAATGAGTTTATTGAAGAAAATACAATATAAGGATAACCAATGAAAAATATAATTTGCACTTTAGCTTTAATCTTTACTCTCAATTCAGTTGCAGACACAAGAACACTTGAAAGCTTAACGGTAGATGAATTGACTCAAATAGTCAGGTTGATAATTCAAGAAAGCCTCGAAGAATGCAAGGTAACTGGAACTATGCAAGGCAGGGCTAAAGTAAATTTGGCGGTAGTAGGTAGTGTAGAAGCAAAAATGGAATGCGCCTTTGAAGAAATTTCTGAGAGCACAGAAAATTAATTTACCTTACTCGCGACAATAAAAGCCATAGATATCTTAAGGATAAGAAGCTGGTTAGCGCACCAACCACATAAGTAAAAGCTGCTGCTCTTAGAACATCTCTGCATTGAGCATGGTACTCAGCAGGAATCTTCTTCTCTAAGATTGGCATTGCCTTATTAAAACTTGCATCAATCTCAACATCTAAGGTAATCAAATGGATGAATACTCCTAGGAGTACTGAGGTTATAACTAAAAAAAGGCAGATTTTTATCAATCCAAATGATCCGGTTGCTAAAATTAAAGGCAAACCACTATAAAGCACCACTCCGCCTATTCTGGTAATCCATTGAGTTTTTTCAACTATTCTAGTTCTTCTAACTAAAGGAGGATAATCTTCTTTATGTTGTATGGCATGTCCAATTTCATGACATATTATTGTTAAAGAGGTAAGGCTCTTTTTCTGCAATCTCCCTTCTTGTACCCTAACAGCCTTATCATTAAGATCGTAATGATCAACTGACGGAGTCTCCTCAATTATCACTTCTTTTAGATTATTTTCTTCTAACAACAATTTACCAAACTCTTCAGAATTAAATGGCATATTGATAAGTTCCTTATCATTTTTCTTCATTGAATAAGAAAGCCATAACTTTGGTAAGACAAAAACCAATAAAAAGATTAGGAGAAGGAACATTTACTAGATAAATTGTTTAAAGGTTTGTATGAATAAGAATAGTGCTTTTTAAGCTATGATCAATACCATATCTCTAAAATTTTATTTTCTTAAAAAAAATTCTTTTAATGTCTATGAACTATTACGGGAAGTTCCGTTATTCCTCTTATAAAGCTTGAAGGAAGGTATTGTGTCTCTCCGGTTATTTCTATATGGGAAAACCTCTTTAAAATTTCTTCCCAAAGTATTTTTAATTGCAACTCCGCAAGTCGATTACCGAGACATCTGTGAATTCCAAAACCGAAAGATAAGTGTTGCCTTACATCGTTCCTATCGATAACTAATTGATTGGGGTCTGGAAATTTATTGGTATCTCTATTACCAGAAACATACCATATCGCCACCTTATCCCACTTTTTAATTAATTTACCTCCAAGCTCAACATCCTCCATCGCAGTACGGCACATATGAGCAACTGGGGACTGCCATCTTATAATTTCCGATACCATGCTTGGGATTAAAGATTGATCTGATTGAACTTTTGCTAGCTGTTCTGGATATTTATTAAAAGCGCTTATTCCGCCACTCATAGAGTTCCTTGTTGTGTCGTTTCCTGCAACAATCAGCAATAAGACATTACCAAGGAATTCATTAGGAGACATATTCTTAGTAGCCTCTCCTCTTGCAAGCATTGAGATTAGATCCCCTCCTCCTTGATCATTAGCCTTACGATCCTCCCAGACTGAATTAAAGTATTCAAAGCATTTCCATATTTCTTGAAATCCCTCTTCAGGGGTTTCAAAAAAGTTTGGATCTGAGATTCTTTCTACAGTATCTGACCAGTGGATTAACTTCAGTCTATCTTCTTGTGGAACATCGAATAAAGTTGCCAACATTCTACTAGTTAATTCAATAGATACTTCTGAAACCCAATTAAAGCTCTCTCCATCTGGTAAATCATCAAGGATTTTGCTGGTTCTGCTCCTTATAAGCTCTTCAAATGTAGACAAGTGTGCGCCAGTGAACATTGGAGCAACTTCTTTCCTCTGTCCCGTGTGCTTGGGTTGATCTTGCATAATGAACATAGGTAAATGAAATAATTCATCAGGCGGTTCTGATAAAGGTTGTCCCCCTAAACGAATTCCTCCATTCATAATATCTGAAGAAAATCTTTCATGATCCATATCAACTGCTTTTACATCTTCATAAGATGTAATCGACCAATAGGATCCAAATTGACTATCAGGAGTGTAATGCACTGGATCTTCTTCCCTCAATCTGTCAAAGACTTCTAATTCTTGATTTCTTGCAAACCAGTCATTATTTCCTGGGTTAATTTGATCTAAGGGTAATTCTTGTGGGCTCACGTTATCTTTCAAGCCCCACTTTGCTTTCATCTCTGCATTTGAGACATACTCAAAAGTTTGTTGTTTTGTATTTTCGTCTGACATTGATTATTAAATTATTTTTGAAGGTGTATTACATGAGTATAACACCTATTTAATTCTTATAAAATTAATTCTTTTACAAATATTCAAAAGTCAAAAATAAAGTTATTGAGAATGATTCTCAATAAGGTGATAATACTGAAATGAAAAAAATATATATTCTTTTGCTACTTTCATTTTTTGGCAATTCAATTCTGACAAGTGAAGTAAATGTTTATACTTCCAGACATTATGATTCTGATGATGCCTTGTATGCAGAATTCACTAGAGAAACTGGCATTGCTGTAAATATTATTTCAGGTAAAGGTAGCGCCCTACTTCAAAGATTGAAGTCTGAAGGCAAGAATTCTCCAGCAGATATATTTTTTACAGTTGATGCTGGCAATCTTTGGAAAGTTCAAAAAGAAGGGCTATTTCAAAGTATAAAATCAAAAAAGGTTCTTACTGTCGTTCCAGAGAATCTAAGGGGTCCCAATGATGAATGGACCGCCATAGCGAAAAGGGCAAGAGTGATTTTTTATAATCCAAGAAATGTTTCTAAAGATTTAATAAAAGATATCAACTACGAGGACCTTGCCAATCCTGAGTGGAATAAGAAAATTGTTATCAGAAGTTCTAATAATATGTACAACCAGTCCTTGGTTGCTTCTCTTATTGATAATCTTGGAGAAGCCAATACGGAAAAATGGGCTAAGAGTGTAGTTAATAATTTAGCCAGAAAGCCACAAGGGAATGACAGATCTCAAATTATAGCTGTTGCAAATGGAGAGGCAGACCTTGCCGTGGCTAATAGCTACTATATTGGAATTATGTTGTCTGGATCTGCAGGTCAAGAGCAACTTGAAGCTGCTAAAAAAGTTAATATGATTTTTCCTAATCAAAGTAACAGAGGAGCTCATATTAATATCAGTGGAGCTGGAATACTTAAAAACTCCCCAAATACCAATAATGCCAATCTGTTTCTTGAGTTTTTGCTTTCAAAAAGAGTACAGAAATATATGGTAGATAAATCTTATGAATATCCAATCCATGAAGATGTCGTACCAAGTAAAGAAATAGCTGGTTTTGGTATCAATTTCAAAGAAGATCAAATCTCAGTTAAAAATTTTGGTGAATTAAACCCAGCTGCTGTAAGGCTTATGGACAGGTCGGGTTGGAAATAGTTTTCTTCTAGTTTAAGCTGATTCTTTAAGTTTTTTAAATTGAATAGATTGTCTTTTTGGAGCTCGCTCCCTTTTGCAGTTCTTATAGTCTTTACTGCCCCGCTGCTTATTGTCTTATCGAGCCTGTTTGGAGATTATTCAGAGAACTGGTCTCACCTCTATGAATTTGTTCTATTTAACTACATTAGTAATTCATTGATTTTAGTTGCTGGTGTAGGAGTTTTAGTTTTTTTTCTTGGAACCATAACTGCTTGGACGGTAACCAATTTTAATTTTCCAGGTAGAAATACTTTTGAATGGGCTTTAATTTTACCTTTGGCAATACCTCCTTATATCTTGGCTTATACCTTTACCGGTCTATTTGATCCTTACGGTGATGCAAATAATCTCATTAGGGAAATTTTAGGTCTTGATCAAGATGTAATAATCTTTCCTAGTGTAAGGAATATTTACGGTGCCATCACAGTTTTTGGTTTTACTCTATATCCTTATGTCTACTTAGTTTCTAGAAGTGCATTTATTAATCAATCTAAATCAATGATAGAAGCATCTAGAATGCTTGGATTAAATCAGATCCAAGTTTTTTATAAGTTGGCTCTACCAATTATAAGACCTGCAGCAGTGGGAGGCATGATGTTAGTGATAATGGAGACTTTATCGGATTTTGGAGCAGTTGATCACTTTGCTATAGAAACTTTTACAACTGGCATATTTAGAACTTGGTACGGGTTGTATGATTTACAAACTGCTATGCAATTAGCTTCTTTGCTGCTAATCACGGTAGGTGTTTTTTATATACTTGAGAAGAACTCTAGAGGCAATGGAATTTATACATCTAGCAATTCAACTTTCTCGCCTAATAAAGAAGAAGTCTTAAGCGGCTTTAGAGCTTTTTTCGCTTTTTCGATTTGCCTACTACCTATTTTTATAGGCTTTATATTACCGATTTTAGAGTTAAGCCTATGGGCTTTTGAAGTGAATATTGCATTTTTTAATGAAAAGTTTTTTAAAAACTCAATTAATACGTTCACCTTATCAATAGGAACTGGATTAATTTGTGCAGGACTAGCTTTACTTATCAACTTCTCTTTAAGATTTAAGCCTACTAAGCTTATCAAAAGATTAAGTTCTCTTTTATCAATTGGATATGCAGTACCTGGCTTAATACTGGCAGTAGGAATGGTCCAATTAATGGTTGGACTTGATAATTTAATATTTTCTAATCTAGATATTGTATTAACCGGTTCTATATTTGGGCTTTTGGTAGCTTACATAATCAAGACTTACGCTTTAGCAAACTCTTCCATTGAGTCAGGTTACGAGAGGATCAGTAATTCCATAGATGATTCTTCAAGGATTTTAGGGTCTACCAGTTGGGTTATGTTATTTAACATCCATACACCCTTGATGAAAACAGCTTTGCTCACTTCTGTCTTGTTAGTTATGTCTGATGTTGTAAAAGAATTACCTGCAACTCTTATACTCCGACCATTCAACTTCGAAACTCTAGCCGTATCAACTTATATATATGCCTCTGAAGAAAGAATGTTGCAAGCAGCTGCACCGGCAATAGCTATTGTTTTAGTTGGGTTGATTCCAATTATATTTTTATCAAAAATGATAAGATCATCCCGACCTGCCACAGAAAAATGAGTAACTTAATTCTAGAAATAAAAAATCTTAGCCATTCATACGATGAAACAAATCAAATTATTCAAAATATCAATCTTGAAATTGAAAAATTAGATAGGGTTGCAATACTGGGACCATCGGGATGCGGTAAAAGTACTTTATTGAGATTAATAGCGGGACTTGAAAAACCAAATTTGGGGCAGATTATTATTGATGGAACAGTTGTTTCTACTGAAAAATTTATAGTACCTCCTGAAAAAAGAAAAATAGGGTTAGTTGTGCAGGAAAAAGCCTTATTCCCGCATCTATCTGTTTATGACAATATCGGCTTTGGTATTAAAAAGAATATAGATAAGAAAACTATCACTAATGATCTTTTAGAACTTTTAAAAATTGATTCATTAAAAAATAAATATCCTCATGAAATATCAGGTGGAGAGCAGCAGAGAGTTGCTCTTGCGCGATCATTAGCTCCAAATCCCAAATTGTTAATGTTAGACGAACCATTTAGCGCCCTAGATAAGGACCTTAAAGGCGTTCTATATGAGGAAATATCTCAAGTTTTCTCAGAGAGAGGTTCCACAATCCTTTTGGTAACACATGACTCGCAGGAAGCAGAGATAATGACCAAAAAGCAAATGAAAATGGAAAAGGGTCAATTTCTATGAGGCTTATTCATTGAGATCTTTTTGATATGTCTCTGTTAAAAAATATACAGATAATAGAGACAATAAAGAGGCAAAAGCAATGTAGACAGATACCCAAAAGATATCATAATTTTTCCACAAAAGTGTTGCTATTGTAGGAGCAAAAGAACCCCCAATGATAGCCCCTATTTGATAACCTAAAGAAGCTCCTGAATATCTTACTTCTGTTGAAAAAAGTTCCGCAAAAAAAGCTGCTTGTGGTCCATACATCATCCCAAGAAAAACTAATCCTCCTGTAACTCCCAATATTACTAGATAAAAATTTCCAGTATCTATAAGCGGAAATAAAGCAAATGACCATAAAGCTGTAAATATTGCACCCAACATAAAGATACCTTTCCTGCCATTTTTATCTGAATAATCAGAAAACATAAATTGCATAGGAACCATAATTGCTGATCCAATCAAGACAGCCGTTAAAAGATCATTTCTAGAAAGTTCTGTAGTCTGAACTCCGTAAGCAAGTACGAAAGCTACCAATATATAAAAGGTTACTTGGATTGACAGGAATGCACCAGCTGCCAAGGATATCCTTTTAGGATATCTTCTTAGGGCTTCCAAAATTGGTGAAGATTTGATCTCTTTAGTGCTACTAGTATCAGAAGCTTTTATTGCTTCTAACTCTTTAAATGCTTTGGTATCTTCCAGTTTCAATTGAATATACATACTAATGATCACTAGAACGAAACTTATTAGAAACGGGATCCTCCATCCCCAAGATAGAAAACTTTCTTCAGTTGTCATCAAACTCACTGAAATGAAGGCTATATTTGCAAGAATTACTCCTACAGGAGCTCCAGCTTGGGCATATGCTCCGTAATAACCTCTTCTATTGCTAGGCGCACTTTCAGTCACTAGCAACATAGCTCCTCCCCATTGCCCTCCTATTGCGATGCCTTGGCAAAATCTCAAAAATGTTAAAAGTATGGGAGCAGCTATGCCAATGGTCTCATAAGTAGGCAATAAGCCTATAAGAGTCGAGGCGATACCCATTAACATTAGAGCAATCACCAAAGTCTTCTTTCTGCCAATAAGATCTCCAAAATGACCAAATATAATTCCACCAACAGGTCGGGCAATGAAACCTGCAGCAAAAGTCATGAAAGATAAAATTAAAGCAGTAGTTGGATCCACTTCCCCAAAGAACAGTTTAGGAAAAACTAATCCAGCTGCAGCACCATATAGAAAAAAATCATACCATTCGATGCTTGTCCCTGATAAAGAGGTAAGTGCAACTTTTCTTATATTTGATTCTGTTTTGTTGTTATCCATATAGTAATACTAAACAAAAAGATTAATTTAGATAGATTTGTTTAAGTTTGACTGATTATATGTGATCTAATTAAAGGGATAATTTCTCCAAGAAGTTCATCTGGTATCTCGTGGCCTACCCCCTCTAAAATTAACTTTGTGGTATTAGGAATATTGTTATATAAAAAAATTCCATGATCTACAGGTATGAGAGGATCTTCTGTTCCATGGATAATAAGAGTTGGTTGATAAATATTTTTTAGACTGGAGGCCCGATTAGGACTTGCACCAACTGCAGCAGTTTGTGCATTTGAAGTATTAATTCCTTGATCCAGTCTGATCTTTGCTTGTTCAATAAAATTATTTTCATTGAAAGGAAACCGAGAACCGGTTAATGCCTCTTCTGACACTGTAAGAGCATCAATTTCATTTCCAGATAAATTGAGTAAAAAAGACTCTTTCATTGCCGATTTAAAAGATTCGGTTGGTCCAGATAGGCCTGGTGTATCAAATCCTGGTGTAGTGAAGAAGAGAGTCAAAGACTTTACTCTATCGGAATGCTCCAAAGCCATGACTTGAGCAATCATACCTCCCATAGAGGCTCCAATTATATGGGCTTCAGAAATTTCTAAGTGATCCAAAAGAGCAATACCATCCATAGCCATATCACTAAGGTTATACTCTGCTGGTGTGGGATTCTCCATATTAAACTTACCTTCTTCATCAAAAATAAAACCAAAAATAAACTCTACAAAATACTCTTGGAGGAAATTTGGTAAATACTTAATGAATGTTATTAAACCAGGCTCTTCAGTGATCCAAGTGCTCTTTCCTATATCTCTATTATCAAACACTAGAACATGCAGATTATTAGCAACCAGATCCTCAATATATTGATCTGACCAAACTTTACTATTTGAATTTAAGCCCATTATCAATAGAGCAGTAGGATTGTTTATATCTCCGTGGGACTCCCACCAAATATCTATTCCATTTAATTTAGTTATGTTGCCTTGCTCAGCACTTAGATTTAACAAGAAAGTAGTCGTGACTAATATGAGAATCTTTTTCATGTAGGGTCAGTATCAATAGTTTTGTTAAAACCATCTTCGTATTGAAAGTAGACAGGGCTCCATGCTTCTAAGATTTTTATAAGAGAAGAATTAGCATTCCCTAAAACAGTAAAACTAATAACATTGAACAACTTTTGAAAAACTTCATTTACAGGGCTATTTATTAAATTCTCTACACGTAGAGTAGCTGCATCGGAATCGACAAAGGTTTCATGAATCGTTGCGATATTTATTTCTTTATTAAAATACCATTCGAAACTCATAGTATTAGGCTCATCACATTGAGATACATAAGGTACGGAGAGTTCTCTGATAAATGTAGTGACCTCCTTAACATTGCCTTTTGCTTCTAGGGTTAATATGAATGTTATATGTTCCATCTATGAACCTCTGAGTTTATAAATTGCAATTAGATTTATAGACATAACACACGTTTCATCATTTTCATCGAATAAGTTGACAAAGACATCGATAAATTCATGCCTTTTTTTTTCATAAATTTTATTAATCTCCATTTCCGCAATTAAGGAACTATTCATCTCTACTGCTCTATAGTTTTGCGATATGGTTTGGAGATGAACCCAAGGATTCATATAGGCATTACCCGCTAAAATCCAATTTGAACAGCCTAATAAGAAACACAAATTAGAGTAGCCCCCTCCTTTAGGTTGAAGCAGTGAAGGTAAATTCGTTTCCTTGTTTAGATAAATCAATGGGTCATTATCTGACCACAGAAATTTAAATGCATAACATCCGTCTGATTCTAGTTTCTTCCAAATTTCCTTGCTTGCTTGGGGGGCTTTATAGTCTAGATCTGCTAATTTATCTCGTCTGAGAATTGGTTTAGTTTGTAATTCTTGCATTAAGGCAACTTCAGCATTAGCGCTTACAATTCCATTACTTTTTATGAGGGTGGTATTTGCCTTAGTAGGCTCAACCATATCAGTTTTTACTTCAAATAATTCTTTATCATATAAGGGAGAAGTAATTCTACAATTTGCATAACCTCTATCTAACCAATCCTTTCCCCAGTGTTCTATCAAAGGATGAACTAAATAAGCAGAGATTGTGACTCCTGGAACTAAGCCTCCCTCAAATCCATACTTTTTAGCAAGATCATCTCCATGAATCTTATTTTCTGAATCAGGAGCAGTATTAAGAGCTGTTGCGGACCATATATTCATAATTTTTTAACGAATTTGTTAAACTATACGTCTTTTTAATCTATCAATATAGTCTGAAAATTTATCTTAAAGGTAAAGTGTTAGGTCCTTTTGATACAATCCAAAAACCCTAAATCTTTTATGCTTTCATTCAATAATCTCGCTTTAAGAAGAGGCACAAACTTGCTGTTTGAAGAAGTGTCTTTTACTGTTCATAGGGATAGTAAAGTTGGTCTTATTGGAGCAAATGGAACGGGTAAGACAAGTCTTTTCAAAATGATCCAAGGAGAAATTGATTCTGACGAAGGAGACTTTAAATATCCTCCAGATCTAAAAATAGCATGTTTGGCTCAAGAAGTTCCCGGAACAGATGAACTTGCTCTTAGTTATGTAATGAGCGGAGATTTAAAACTTCTCGAAATTCAAAATTCAATCACTAAGGCAGAAAATGAACAGGATTATGGTGCTTTAGGTGAACTGCATTCTCAATTTGAAGATCATGATGGGTTTACTGCCAAATCAAGAGCCGAGCAACTTTTAGTAGGTTTAGGTTTTTCTGAAGAGGAATTCTCTAAACCACTTAAAGACTTCTCCGGTGGGTGGAGAGTAAGACTCAATCTAGCAAAAACTTTGATGCAACCTGCAGATCTACTTCTCCTGGATGAACCTACTAATCACCTAGATTTGGATGCGATTATTTGGCTTGGTAATTGGATTAAATCCTTTAAAGGAGCAATGCTATTAATCTCTCACGATAGAGAGTTTTTGGATGAATGTGTAGGTTTTATAGCCCATCTACACAACAGTACTATTGAGCTATATAAAGGTAATTATTCTCAATTTGAGATAAGAAAAGCTGCTCGATTGGCTGAATTAGAGAGTAATTACAATAAACAGCAGCGTGAAATATCTCATATGCAAGATTTTGTTAGAAGATTTAAAGCTAAAGCAACTAAGGCTCGTCAGGCACAAAGTAGAATTAAAGCACTGGAAAGGATGGAACTGATAGCACCAGCACATATTGACTCACCATTCCAATTTACAATTCCTGAAACAGAAAAAATTTCTAATCCTTTAATCGTACTTGAAGATGCTGATTTAGGTTACTCTGATGCAATTATAAATAAAGTAAAAATTACCTTCCGTCCAGGAGATAGAATAGGATTATTGGGTGTAAATGGAGCTGGTAAATCGACATTTGTAAAGAGTCTCAAAGGAGATCTACAACTCCTTCAAGGTAATAAGATAGAAGGAAAAAATTTAAAAATAGGATACTTCTCACAACATCAGGTAGATGACCTAATGTTAGATAAAAGCCCTATAGATCATTTAGTTAAAGTAGAAGAAAAGGCGACGGAATCTGAAATTAGAAATTTTTTGGGAGGTTTCAACTTCAGGGGTGATAAAGCAAAAGATGTTATAAACAATTTTTCCGGTGGTGAAAAAGCAAGATTAGCACTTGCAATTATAGCCTTTCAAAGGCCGAATCTTTTGTTAATGGATGAGCCAACTAATCATTTAGACATGGACATGAGGCAGGCACTAACAGTTGCCCTTCAAGATTTTTCTGGCGCAATTGTCCTTATATCCCATGATAGGCATTTACTCGCAAATACTGTTGATGAATTTTTAATTATAAATGAAGGAAAGATAGAAAGATTTAATGGTGACTTGTTAGATTATCGAAAAATGATTCTACAAGGGCCATTTAAAGAAAGTTTTAAAAGCAAAAAAGACAACGAAGACAAAGTCAAAGACAAAAAGGATCAGAAAAAAATTAAAAATCAAATCTTAGCTATTGAGAAAACTCTCAAAAGATTAAATAGAAAATTAGCTGAAACACAGGAATTTCTTAATTCTCCAGAGCTATATAATGACTCTTCAAAAATGAATTTACATGATCTCCTAAGAGATCAGGTAAATTTAGATACAGCAATCAAATCTACTGAACAAGAGTGGCTTGAACTGAATGAAGAACTTGAAAATGGTTAAGTCAATAATAAAATAAATAAAAAGTTAGACTGAATTATGAAAAAAAATATCAAAAAGAAAGAATTGAAATTTATATCACTAGTCTCAGTAATTCTCTTTTTCCATGGATGCTCTGAAGACAACAAACCTGAATCATCCCAAATCTCTGAAACTGAAGACTTACTCTTGTCCTATGAGCTTAGCGTTGAAGAAAAGTCTTTGAAACATCCAATCATACTTCCTGGAGCACCAGGAGAAGATTCAGAATTAATTGACCCCGAATCAGCTACCAACATTGCAATTACTACCTACGTAGATGCAGATGTAAATTTCCTTCAAGGAATGATAATCCATCATGAACAAGCCATAGTTATGTCCAATATGGCAGATAAGCGAACTAATAATAAAACAATAGTTGATCTGGCAAATAGAATCGATGCTTCTCAAGAAGACGAAATTAGTTTTATGAAGAATTGGCTTGATGCTAGGAATGAAGATATCTCGGTAAAACATCATGATCATCATATGCACATTGGGATGGCTGGCATGGCCAGCGAAAGTCAATTAAAGGATCTTGAAGAATCTGAGAGTACAGATTTTGATAAATTATTCTTACAACTGATGATCTCCCATCATGATGGTGCCTTAAAAATGGTTAAGGATTTAAAAGAATTTCCGGGAACAGCTTATGATCCAATCTTGAATGAATTTGTCTCTGATCTTGTAAATGATCAAAGTGTCGAAATAGAGCGAATGAACGCTATTGCTGTGGGCTTATCAGACGATCCAAGATCAAAATTAAGTCCTGGCCATTATGACGCAGGAGAGGCTATATTAAACTTAGAAAAAATAGCATCGCTCAAAAAGCCCATAGGGTTTTACAATCCAAACAACCCTCAGTCAAAAGGAATAAAAACTTCTGTAGAGAAGGATAAAGATGACAAGACAGAGAAAACTATAGCGGATAAATCCAGATCGCTTCGTTCACCTATCTTAAGCTTTGCAAATACTGATATGGCATTTAGAGACAATGTTCTTGTAGCTGGTAATTATCATGGATTTAACGTATACGAAATTGATCAAATGGGAGTTCCGGAGCTTCTTTCGTCTGTTGTTTGCCCAGGGGGACAAGGAGATGTATCAATCGTCGATGATTTATTAATTATGTCAGTTGAACAAACTAGAAGTCGCATTGATTGTGGTTTACAAGGTGTCTCTAAAGAAGCAAGTCCTGATAGATTTAGAGGAATAAGAATCTTTGATATCTCAAATTTATCACAACCTAAGCAAGTTGGAGCTGTTCAAACTTGCAGAGGCTCTCATACTCATTCAGTTGTATCAGGTCCAGATAAAGATGGAAAGATTATTGTCTACAACTCTGGTACTCAAGGCGTAAGAGATGATGAAGAAATGGAAGAATGTATAGGAAATATACCAGGTGATAATAGGACAGCTCTTTTCAGAATAGATGTTATAGAAATTCCTGTCGCAGACCCTTCAAAGTCAAGAATTGTAAGTAGCCCCACCGTATTTGCAGATCCAGAAACAGGTGCTTTAGGTGGTCTGTGGGCAGGAGGTGACCATGGAGAGGATACTCAGGAAACAAGGCGTACCGATCAATGTCATGACATAACTGTGTTTCCATCAAAAAACTTAGCTGCTGGCGCTTGCTCAGGAAATGGAATTCTTTTTGATATTACAGATCCATATAATCCACAAAGAATAGACGTCGTGACGGATGTAGGTTTTGCTTATTGGCATTCTGCCACCTTCAATAATGAGGGTACTAAGATTATCTTCACGGATGAATGGGGCGGAGGCGGAAGAGCACGCTGTAGAGCATGGGATCCTCTTGATTGGGGAGCTAATGCAATTTATGACATAGTCGACAACAAATTAGAATTTAGAAGTCATTACAAAATGCCAGCACCTCAGTTAGAAACTGAAAATTGTGTTGCACATAATGGTTCTTTAATCCCAATTCCTAATAAAGATGTCCTTGTCCAGGCCTGGTATCAAGGTGGAATATCAATAATGGATTTTACAGATTCTGCCAACCCAAAAGAAATAGCTTTCTTTGACAGAGGCCCTATAGATGAAGAATTACTCGTAATGGGTGGTTATTGGTCTGCTTATTACTATGATGGTTTTATCTATGGAACAGAGATATCTAGGGGTCTGGATGTATTTAAACTATCTCCAAGTGAGTATTTAAGTGAAAAAGAGATATTAGAGGCATCTAAGGCTCAACCTTTGTATGGACCCAAGGTGTTTAATCCGCAGCAACAAGTTCCCCTCGGATGGTCCAGCGGATATTAGTTTCGAAATAAGTAGTTGGTGGGCGATACAGGACTTGAACCTGTAACTTCCACCGTGTAAAGGTGGCACTCTACCAATTGAGTTAATCGCCCCAAGAAGCGCGAATTATAGTATTCAAACTTGTGTAAGTCACTAGAGTTCTATTGACCTATAGCTTTGTAAAATATAACGTTTGAATATGAAAACTCTAACTACCCTCCTACTAACC
>QCQA01000005.1 GCA_003212335.1 SAR86 cluster bacterium AG-447-A08 | reverse complement strand
TAGCTATGAGTCTAATCGGGTTTTTGAAACACACCATAAGTTTAAGTCGTCTAATGGTTATTCTGATCTGGAAATATCCGGTAAGCGAGATTCTCTTGAAGGAGTCCTGATTACAGAAACTGAAGAAGATCATATCCTAAGAGGCATCCGAACTGGGTTTATTCATTCAACTAAAGTTCTATCTAATTTAAATTTCAGAACTTTTATTTTTTGTAAGTAATTGTGTTTATTTCTGAAGAGGTTGAGATTTTTTCTGGTGATTATTTGAATAATCCCTTTGGCTCCAAAAAAGATAAAAGAATAGACAACTGGCTATCAATCCTGAACAAACTGCCTTTAATAAAAGAAGTTAATGTGAATTTACAAAATCAAGTTAGTGTTGATTTTCAATGTGAAGACATGATGGAGATAGAAGAATTAATCTTGCAACTACTTCCTTGGAGAAAAGGACCTTTTAAAATAAATGATATAAATATTGATAGCGAATGGGACTCAAGTAAGAAATGGATAAGATTTAAAGAGCTAGAGTTGGACTTGCAGGACAAAACAATACTCGATGTTGGTTCCGGCAATGGGTATTACGCCTTTAGAATGATCGGCGATGGAGCTGATCAAGTACTTTGCTTGGAACCAAATCTCGTACATGTTTCTCAATTTGCATCCATTAATCATTTTGTAGGTTCTAAAAAAATTAGGATGGTACCCGAACGCCTAGAGAATAGTGGATTGAGAAATACAAATTTTGACCTTATTTTTAGTATGGGTCTTCTGTATCATCAAAGGAATCCTATAGAACACTTACATGAGCTTAATTCTTTATTGGCAGCTGGAGGAAAGATAATAATAGAGACGATTATATCCCCCGATCAATTTGGATCCGGTATACAGCCAACTGAGGGTCATTATGCCTCTATGCCCAATGTCCATTATGTACATACTGATTTTGGATGTAAGGAATTATTTGAGAAGTTAAATCTAGAAGTTATAAGAGAGACCAAACCCGTTTTTACAAATTTTGAAGAGCAAAGAAAAACCAGATGGATGCCATTCAAGTCATTTGAATCAGCTCTGGATTCTAAAGATACAACACTAACCATAGAGGGATATCCTGCACCAGCTAGAAAATTTTATCTTTTAGGACAAAAGTCTTAGGAATCTGAATAATCAACTCTATTGCCAATCCACCTTTCAACAAGTGTTTTAGCAAATTCTTTTTCATTTTTACCTAATTCAAGAGCCTCGTTTTGAGCAGCTATCAATAAATCTGAGTCTCTTATAGGATTAGCAATTTTCAGATCCATTAAACCTGATTGCCTTAGGCCATAGATGTCGCCTGCCCCTCTTAATTCTAAGTCCTTTTCCGCAATTTCAAATCCATCATTAGTGGATTCCATTGTTTTTATTCTCTCTTCAGCTAAATTCGATAAAGGCTCTTTGTGTAACAGAAGGCAATGAGAGTCAGTATTAGCTTTCCTACCTACACGACCTCTTAATTGATGTAATTGAGATAACCCTAGCCTTTCTGGATTTTCAATTATCATAAGTGTGGCTTCAGGTACGTCAACTCCAACTTCAATTACAGTGGTACAAACCAATAACTGTATCTCTCCATTTCTGAATTTTTCTATAACAGAATCCTTTTTGTCTTTTTTTAGCCTACCATGCACTAATCCAACTTTAAGTTTTGGGAGAGAATCACTTATTTCCTTATACAACTCCTCAGCAGACTGAGCTTCAAGCTCATCTGAATCTTCAATTAGCGTACATACCCAATAAGCTCTTTTACCTGTTAAACACACTTCTTCTACTCTTTTGATAACCCTATCTCTATAGGAATCTGGTCTAGAAGAGGTTTGAACAGGATTCCTACCTGGTGGTAACTCATCAATTATTGAAGTTTCCAAAGAGCCATATACTGTCATGGCCAATGTTCTAGGAATTGGAGTAGCTGTCATAATTAATTGATGAGGACTCTGATTGTTCACACCACCTTTCTCCAACATAGAGAATCTTTGATGAACGCCAAATCTATGTTGCTCATCTATGATTGTTAATCCAAGCTTATGAAATTTTATACCCAGTTGGAAAATTGCATGTGTACCAATGAGGATATCAATATTTCCCTTTTCAAGATCTTCGATAATCAGTTTTCTTTCTTTCGATTTAGTTGATCCAGTAAGTAAGCAAACTTTAATACCAATATTTTCAAACCACCCCTTAAATGAAGAAAAATGTTGCTCAGCAAGTATTTCGGTTGGGCACAGGAGGGCAGTTTGCCAATTATTAGATTTTGCATGTAAGGCAGCCAAAGCGCCAATTAGAGTTTTTCCTGATCCTACGTCTCCTTGTAGTAATCTCCTCATAGGAACATCAGCTATAAGGTCTTCTCTTATTTCTTCCCAAACCCTCTTTTGCGCATTAGTTAAATTAAATGGTAAGGAGCTTAAAAAAGTTGCCTGATAAGAGGAATTATCTTTCATGAGCGGACCTTTTCTTCCTTCAAGCTCATTTTTCAATATCCCCGCGCAAAGCATATGAGCAATTAGCTCTTCTTTAATTAGGGATTGTTGAGCAGGATGCTTACCTTCAATTAATTCGCTCATATTAGTTTCTACTGGAGGTTTATGTAGAAATTTGAGAGTTTCTAAAAGATTTCCATACTCAGAGTATTGCCTATTTTCAGACTCTTCTTTGAGGAGGTTGTTTTTATCACAAAATTCTAGGGAACTCTCAATTATTTTCTTTAACTTATTTTGTTGAAGTCCGGAGGTAGTTGGGTAGATGGGAGTTAAGTTTTTCTCTACTTCAATTGAATCCTCTTTTTCAAAAACTTGATATTGGGGATGTATCATTTGTTTTCCATTAGGACCCGGAGTTATTGTCCCAAAACATCTAATCATTTTTCCTTCTTCTAAGGCTTTATGCTGAGCCATAGCGAAATTGAACATCCTCATTGTCAATCTGCCAGTTCCGTCATATATTTCTGAGAAAAGCATTCTCCTTCCTCTAAAAACAACGGTAGATTTCATGATCTCGCCTTCTATCAGGACAGGTGTTTGGTAATTTGCCTCGCTAATAGAGGTTATGAAGCTTCTGTCTTCATATCGGAAAGGAAGGTGGAAGGCTGCATCTGGAATAGTAAATATTCCTAAATTATTTAAAGAAGCTGCACTTTTAGGGCCAACGCCCTTTAAATTTTGAATTGAGTTATGATCTGAAGACTCTTCAGCCATCTAAATAGTTTTAGACAAAATAGCCTCAACCTCAATTGATGAATCTAGTGGAAGTCTTGCCACCTGAAGAGCAGCTCTAGCAGGATATGGTTCTACAAAAAGCTCTTTCATAATTTCATTTACTGATTGAAAGAGGGCAAGGTCTTGAAGAGACACATTGAGTTTTACTACATGATTTAAACTAAGACCAGCTTCTTTACAAAGTGCATCAATATTCTTAAAAACTTGTCGTATCTGATTTTCTTGTCCTTCAACTAGCTGCATACTTTTTGGATCAAGGGGGATCTGTCCAGAAAGAAAAATTAAATTTTCAGTCTCTATGCCTTGAGAATAAGGACCAATTGCCTCAGGAGCGTTAGCGGTTTTAATTTCTTTTTTCATTTTAATGTAATGCAGTGGCTTGTCTCATCTCCCAATCATGAATGCGAGAGACCGAGACTATATTATTTAGTGTTCTAATTTTTCTAAGTATCTTAGATAAGTGAAGTCTATCAGATACTTCTAGGTCTAAGACAAATTCATGCATGCCAGTGTTTATCTCAGTAGTCTGAATAGAAGCAATATTTGTTTCTTGGCTTGTTATTACTGATGCCAAGTTAGCAAGCAGGCCTGGTTCATCTCTTCCAACAACTTTTATCTGTGCATTAAATGAGCGACCAGAAGGCTCACCCCAATTTACAGGAAAGCATTGTTGAGGATCTTCTCTAACCGAAAGAATATTTTTACACCTTTCTTGATGTACAACTAATCCTCTTTCAGCAGTAAAGTGGCCAATTACAGAATCCCCCGGTATTGGCTTACAGCAAACAGCATAATTGACAATTAGACCTTCAGATCCTGTTATCTCTAAAGGGACCACATCCTTTTCTTCTACTTTATGATTTCCTTTTAAGAATCCTGTTATTTGTTGAGCCACGATATTTCCTACTCTTAAACCGAGGCCAATTTCTTCCAGTAATCTATTTAAGCTTCTTACGCCTATATTATTTAAAACTTTTCTCAGGTCTGTTTTCTCTATATCTCTGAGTTTAATGCCCATGTTAGCTAGAGATTGATCTAGTAATTTCTTTCCAAATTTTCTTGCTTCTGAAGTTTTAAGATTGCTTAAATAATGACGAATACTATTTCTTGCCCGAGGCGTTACGGCAAAGTTTAGCCAAGCAGGCGAAGTTTGAGGAACTTTTTCAGTAAGTATTTCTACAGTTTGTCCACTTTCAAGCGGAACACTTAAAGGTGCAAGTCTCCTATTAATTCTGCATGCTCTGCAATGATGACCAATATCTGTGTGCACAGCGTAAGCAAAGTCAATCGCAGTTGATCCACCTGACATTTCTATTATTTTACCTTGAGGTGTAAAGACATATATCTCATCAGGAAAAATATCCGTTTTTACAGATTCAATAAATTCTTCAGTGGATTCATAGTTGTCTCTCATTTCAAGTAGTCCTGCGACCCATCTTCTTGCTCGTATTTGTGGGCTGGTATCTGACTGATTACCGGATTTGTATAACCAATGAGAGGCTATACCATTTTCAGCCATATCATTCATTTCTTGGGTTTTGATTTGCACCTCAACAGGAAATCCTTTCAAGCCAACCACACCCGTATGAAGAGATTGATAACCATTTGATTTAGGAATTGCAATATAGTCTTTAAACCTTCCTTCAACTGGTTTATATAGGCTGTGTATATGTCCTAATGTTCTATAACAGTTTTCGGGAGTATCAACTATTATCTTGATCGCATAAACATCCATTATTTCTTCAAACGATCTTTGTCTTTGTTTCATTTTTCGATAAATACTGTAGACATGCTTTTCTCTTCCTTCCACTAAAGCTGGTATCCCTTGATCTAAAAGTTTTTTACTTAGCTCTTTTTGAATTCTATTAAGAGTTCTTTTTTGCCCACCTCTATTTTTTTTAACAGCAGCCGTCAGTCTTTCATACCTAGTTGGATAAATAACTTTGAAAGCTAAATCTTCTAATTCACGATAGACATTATTCATTCCTATCCTATGAGCAATAGGGGCATATATTTCTAGAGTTTCTTTAGCTATTTTGAGTTGTTTTTCTCTACTTAAATACAGAAGAGTTCTCATATTATGCAGCCTATCAGCTAGCTTAACTACGATAACCCTTATGTCTTTTGACATAGCCAAGACCATTTTTTGGAGATTCTCTGCCTCCGCCTCATTTCTACTAGAAATAGATAACTTGTCTAATTTACTGACACCGTCTACTAATTCCGCAACTTCTTTGTTGAAATTTTCTTCTATTACACTTTTTGGTATACCAGTATCTTCAATTACATCGTGAAGCATGGCAGCCGATAAGCTGTCTTCGTCCATTCTAAAAGAGCTGAGTATCGATGCCACTGCAATAGGGTGGGTAACATACGGATCACCACTTGATCTAAATTGGCCTGAATGAGCCTCGCAAGCAAAGTTATATGCTTTATTCACTTGCTTAACTTTCTTAGGATCTAAATAATCCGAAAGTTTCTTAGATAAGGCTCCAATTGATTCCATAACAATATTATTTACAGAGACAAAGTATCTCTGTTTTTAGAGCTTATTGCTATTTTTTTTGAGTAAGTTAAGACTGAGGCAGATCTTCAGCAGAGAGTTCTTCTGAAAACTCTTGTTCAAGATCAGCAATATCAACTTTTAATTCGTTAATATTATCTGTTGTTACTGTTCCGGCTTCTATTTCTCTAAGAGCCATTACAGTTGGCTTGTCATCTTCCCACTCTAAGGTAGGACGCCTGCCACCTGTAGCAAGTTGTCTTGCTCTTTTTGCAGCGAGTATTATTAACTCGTACCTGGTGGAAACTTTTTCTAAAGCATCTTCTACTGTGATTCTAGCCATTATCTATCCGTTTTATCTGTGAGGGCGGCATTCTAAAGCAAAGTCTTTGTTCAATCCAGTAATAGATTTAAAGATTTTTTTACTAAATCTTTTCTTTCTTGACTCTGCTCTTTTCCATAACTAATGAAGCTTCTCAAGTCGTCCAATGCCTGATCAAAGTCATTATTAACTACTATTTGATCAAAAGTTTTGCCTATTCCTACTTCTTTCTTAGCCTCTTTTAGTCGTCTATTGATTTCATCTGTTGAATCTTGATCTCTTAATTTAAGTCTTTTCTCAAGATCGTCATAAGAAGGAGGGATGATAAAAATAGTTTGTGTTTCTTGAAAAGCTTCTTTTACTTGCAAAGCCCCCTGAATGTCTAACTCAAGTAAAACATTTTCTCCTTTAGCAAGCCTAGCTAAGACCCAGTCTTTAGGAGTGCCATATAAATTCCCAAACACTTCGGCATATTCAAGAAACTCATCATTTCTAATTTTTTCGTTGAATCTCTCAGTCGTTACAAAAAAATAGGAAATACCGTCTTCTTCTTGAGCCCTAGGCTCTCGGGTTGTACAAGAAATGCCCAGACTTGTATTTCTAACCTCAGAATCCTCAAGGATAGCCCGTATTAGAGAAGTTTTGCCCGTACCAGACGGAGCAGATATAACAAATAATTTGCCCATAACTAAAAAAAGTTTATTGTAGGTGAAATACCTTTAAAATATTTAAGTTTTTAAATTTTATGTCAAAAGTAGATACAACATTCTTTGAGTTAGCTCTTAAGTCTAATGCTCTGCTATTGGGAGATTTCACCCTTAAATCTGGTAAAAAGAGTCCTTATTTTTTTAATATTGGGTCTTTCTTCAGCGAGGGATACATTGAGGGTCTGGCAGCTCTTTACTCTGAAATAATTCTTAATGGTGAATTTGAGTTTGACGTTATCTTCGGTCCTGCTTATAAAGGCATACCTTTGGCAGCGGCTGTTTCTACTTCTTTGAGCATGAAGACTTCAAGACCAATTCCATTTGCTTTTGATAGAAAAGAAGAAAAGTCTCATGGAGAGGGAGGTAATATCGTTGGAGAAGTCAAAGATAAGAAAGTTCTTATCTTAGATGATGTCCTAACTGCAGGAACTGCTCTCAAGCAATCAATGGAAATAATATCTAATGCTGGAGGGAAAATAACAGGATGCATGGTTGCATTAGATAGAGAAGAGATATTTGATCAGATAACGGCGCGGGACAAAATCTCTAAAGAGTTTGATCTCGAAATTACTTCTATTGCCAGAATATCTCAACTTATTGATTTTTTTGATCTATCTGGGCGTAAAGATGAAGCTAAAGTAATAAGAAATTACCTTTCAAACCTTTAAGATGTTCACAGGAATAGTTCAAGAACTGGGTACGGTTACAGATAAAGAAGAGACAAAGGCTGGTGTTAGACTCATAGTTCACACAGCTGAGCCATTTCTTAAAGATTTAGAGATAGGAGCGAGTATATCTGTTAATGGTGTGTGTTTGACTGTTGTTGAGTTCACTAAAGAAACTATTTCTTTTGACGTAATACCTGAAACTCTAAGAATTACAAATTTAGAGTTTATATCTGTAGACTCACAAGTAAATCTTGAAAGATCTTTAAAATTCGGTGATGAAGTTGGCGGCCATATCTTATCAGGGCATATTTCTTGTAGAGCACCTTCAAGACTTATTAGGAAAATTGACGAAGTAGAGTTAGTAGTTGAGTGTCCAAAAGAGTGGAGCAGTTATATTCTCCATAAAGGATACGTTGCTATTAACGGTGCAAGTCTTACTGTTGCTGAAAAGCAAGAAGGTTCCTTTTCGGTATATCTAATTCCTGAAACACTCAATGCCACTAATTTATCAAAGATTTCAGATGGAGATTTACTAAATATTGAGATAGATCAAGCCACGTATGCTGCAATAAAAGCTGCAGAGGAGAGACTAAAAGAGGGTTAGGCTCAGATTAATCCAAAGCTCACTAGTGTGAGTAATGGCAATCAATCTATTTGATGCTTATTAACTTAGAAGTTTTTCTTTCACGATCTTGCTCACAAGACCCATATCTGCATTGCCTTTAATTTTAGACTTCAGAGAGCCCATCACTTTCCCCATGTCTTGTGGTTCCTTTGCTGCAGTTTCCGAAATTGTCTCGGTCACTAAGATCTCTATTTCTTCTTCGCTCATTTGTTCCGGAAGAAAATCTTCAAGTATCAAAATCTCAAACTCTTCTTTTTCGGCTAGTTCATCTCTACCAGCATCTCTGAATTGAGACATAGACTCTTTTCGTTGTTTTATCATCCTCTGCAGGATCTTGATGGTGTCCTCATCAGACAGTTCTATTCTCTTGTCAATTTCTTCTTTTTTTAATTCTGACAAGGCCATTCTAAGAGTAGATGTTCTCTCTTTGTTTCTATCTCTCATAGAGGTCTTGACTGCCTCTTCGATGAGATGTCTGATCGGACTTGCCATTTGGCTGATGATTAGAATCTAGGAGGTCTTCCTAGTCTATTTTTTCTTTGATTTTTTTGTTCTCTTTTGACAGCTGCGGCCTTTTTTCTTTTTAAAACTGAAGTTGGTTTTTCATAGAATTCTCTTTTTCTAACTTCAGGTATGATCCCCGCTTTTTCACAGGCTCGTTTGAACTTCCTGAGCCCTACGTCAAAAGATTCATTTGGTCTTATTTTAATCGATGGCATAAATAATCTCTTAAGAGGGCGCAATTCTATAGAACCATTTTTAATTTGGAAAGTGTTTCTTTTTTTTTATTTTCGACGAGAATAGCCTACTTTAAAGTCATGAAAGTTTTAGGAATAGAAACGTCTTGCGACGAAACAGGTATAGCTATTTTCGATACTGAGGATAATTCTATCGTTTCTGAGCAACTATATAGTCAAGCCTCAAAACATGCTGAATATGGAGGAGTTGTTCCAGAAATTGCTTCAAGGGACCATTTAAAAAAAATCATACCC
This sequence comes from SAR86 cluster bacterium AG-447-A08, assembly GCA_003212335.1. Classification (GTDB taxonomy): domain Bacteria; phylum Pseudomonadota; class Gammaproteobacteria; order Magnimaribacterales; family Magnimaribacteraceae; genus Magnimaribacter; species Magnimaribacter mokuoloeensis. The sequence continues at coordinate 84,796 of QCQA01000005.1, read as the reverse complement.
CTCTTACGTCTGACTATGAAAGAGTCTGGACTAGCCTTGGAAGATATAGACGGTATCGCATACACTGCGGGACCTGGATTACGTGGCCCACTTTTGGTAGGTGCCTCAACAGCTAAATCACTAGCATTAGCTCTCAATAAGCCTTCTGTGGGCGTTCATCATATGGAGGCTCATCTATTGATTAACCTTTTAGAGAACCCCCCTCCATCTTTCCCTTTCTTAACTCTACTAATTTCTGGAGGTCATTGTTTATTAATCCATGCTAAAGCCCTTGGGCAGTATGAAATAATTGGTCAAACACTAGATGATGCTGTAGGTGAAGCATTTGACAAGGTTGCGAAAATATTAGACCTAGGCTATCCAGGTGGGCCAAAAATAGAAGCGTTGGCAAAGGAAGGAGATTCTTTTGCATTTAATTTCCCAAGACCAATGACAGATAAAGATAATTTCGATTTTAGTTTTAGCGGCCTAAAAACAGCAGTTTTTTACGAATTAAAAAAAATAAAGAAAGTTTCTGAAAGCCAAAAAGCGGATATAGCTGCTTCTTTCCAAGCTGCAGTGGCAGAAACACTTCTTAGCAAGTGCCAGAAAGCATTAATCGATACAGGCCTTGAGGAATTAGTTATTGGAGGTGGTGTTGCTTCTAACGAATATATAAGAGAAAAGTTGGTAACGGGCTTGAGCGATAAAAGAATTTTTTTTCCTCCAATTTCAAGATGCACCGATAATGGGGCAATGATTGCCTATACAGGCAGTTTTTACATAGGAAAGAAAGAATTGGATAATGATTTGAAGATTAAACCTAGATGGCCACTTTCGGAGTTAGATCATGGATAAAGTATTCATAAACAATCTAGAAGTAGAGGCAGTTATTGGAATCTTTCAATGGGAGAGAGAGGTTAGGCAATTGATCTCTGTAGACATAGAAATGGATTTTGACAATAAAACTGCAGCTAAATCTGATGATATAAAAGACGCATTAAACTATAAGCTTGTTGGCAAGAGAGTAACTGCATTTATCCAAAAATCTAGATTTCAACTAGTAGAAACTCTAGCAGAAAAGATTTCTAAAATTATTCTTAAAGAATTTCCTGTGTCAAAAGTAAAAATTAAAGTCAGCAAGCCAGGTGCAATGAGGGGTTCTGACTCTGTCGGTGTCTCAATAGTAAGACCTTAATGCAGACAGTTTTTGTTAGTATAGGAACTAATATAAATGCAGAAGCTAACATGCTTCTTGTCAAAGAATCCCTAAACTCTCTCTTTGATGTCATTTATTCTAGTATTTATAAAACCTCGGCCGAAGGCTTTGAGGGAGAAGATTTCTTGAACAGTGTTTGTAAGTTCGATACAGACAAAAACCCTCAAGAGTTGCGCACACTTCTCAAAAATATAGAGAAGGATATGGGTAGAACATTTACTCAGAAAGGCATGTCAAACCGAGTCATAGATTTGGATCTAATTTTATATGGAGACCTTCAAATCAATAGAAATGGTTTAGAGCTTCCAAGTTCTGATATTGAAAAATATAAGTTTGTTTTAGAACCATTAGCCGAGATTGCTCCAGATTACATACATCCAATTTTAAAAAAATCTTACAAGGATTTACTAGAAAGTTCTTTCCTATAGCCACCTACATATTTTTTGACAATAAAGTATTAACTTGAATACTCCTATTTGGATGATGTACCCTAAAGAGATAACAATTAAGGAATCATTATGAAAAGATTTTTATTAATAATAGCTGCCGCATTTTCTTTAGCGGCATATGCTAATAGCGAAAATGCTCCTCAGACTACTGATGGCGCTTTCACAACTTTGATGATCGCAGCAGCAGATATTGGGAAGTATACTGAAACTCTTAGGAACAACCCTTCAGCCTTTCAAGCTACTGGAACTACTGGAGCAGGGGTTTGTGTTACTAATTCTGGTAATGAGTATGAAGGTCAAATGATGGTATGGAGTGCATTTCCAGATGTGGCTTCAGCGCTTGTTGGAGGAACTAAGTATGATCCACAACAGGCTCCAAGGCAATTTAAGAACTTAAGAGATTTAAAGTATGGCGTTACATGGAAGCCTTTAACACCATTTCGATTAGAGCCTGGGTATGAGAGAGTCCAAAGAATTAAAGTTCCAGCTGAAAACCTTCAAGCATTTACCGAAGGTCTGGAAAAATTGGAGGCATCAATTCAAGCAGCAGGACATCCAAATTTCTTCAATGGAGTTTTTGTACCTATCGGAGGTGGAACGCATGAAATAGAAACTCTGATGGTAAGGTCAATTACAAGAGATGCTCAATCAATGGGAGTGCTATTTGATGATTATTTTGCCGGAACAGCTTCTTGGGCAGCAGACTACGATAGCCTAATGCTTCTTGGAGAGGTAATGTCAGATAATATGGATATCTGCGAACAACTTTATTTCGGAAGTTAAATTAAAAAAAACCTAGATACCTAAGAATTAGGTATCTAGGTAACTTATATAGACTCTCCTAGAGCTTGTGCTCTTTCGGAAACTGACTCTTCATCTGCTTTCAAGTGTTTCACTGCTAAAAATAGTGTGATGGTGGGTATCAATAATATAAATAGAATTAGTGCCATTGATGTTTGCATTGCATCACCAGGCGCGTAACCTTGATATTCAAAGAGGTCACTTATTCTTCCTAGGGTATAAGGTCCTAAAGCCAATCCAATCATACTCAAAGTTAGAATAAAGAAAGCTCCAGCCATAGCTCTCATTCTTGGTAATACAAGATTTGTAACTGTGGTAGCTGCACACCCAACATAAACTGAACTTCCAATATGGTAGATAAAATTAAAGAGCAGGGACAAATTCTTCGAATCGGAATAGATCATTCCTAGGCAACCTAGGGCGGTGATGATAACGCCACCAACGAAAATTACATATAATCTTCCACCAACGTACTTGTCTCTTAGCTTGTCGCCAAAATAACCCCCTCCAATAACTCCTATGAAAGAACCGATGGCTGTTATTAAGCCAATGAGGGTTCCTATTTCTAGCGCAGTCATACCATGATAATTGATATAGAAAGAGGGCGTGAAAGCTGAATAGGCATAACCTACAAAAGGTATACATGGGAATGATATAAATGAATAAAGTATTGCTTTACTCCTAAACATTAGAGTAAACGCAACAATATCTCTTTTACTGAGACTCTGTATCCAGGTACAAACTAGGTAGGTTCCTATTCCCCAAGCCACCCATTGAAGAAAATCCCCCGTAAGTTGATAAAGAGAAAAACATAGAATAAAAACTGTAAATGCAATAAGAAAGTTTATTCCTAGAGACTTTAATGAATCTTTATTGCCCAGAAGTGAAATAGGGGTGAGTCCTATAAATTCCTTAAAAGTATCTTTGAATGGTTCTTTGCTAGGCTCTGTAACTATACCTTCGCTTAAACCTCGCACTGGCTCTTTTATAAAGGTAAATGTGATAATTGCTAACAAAATTCCTGGAAGACCCACACCCATAAATGCTGCTTGCCATCCCTTAAGATTAAAAGGAGCTTGTGTATGGTCAGGATACCAAGAGTTCCAAGTATCTAATATCGCTCCACCTAAAAAGAGTCCTATCCCAGCACCAATATACAAACCGCTAGAATAAATAGAAAGGACAGTAGCTCTTACTTTTGGAGAAAAATAGTCAGAGAGTAGTGAATAAGCTGAAGGCGTTGCACTTGATTCACCTATACCAACTCCAAATCTGTAAATTGAAAGGCTTAAAAAAGATTTTGCCGTTCCAGATAAAAAAGTCATAAAACTCCAGAAGGCCAAGCCGATACTAATAAGATTCTTTCTGTTCCAAGAATCTGCTAACTTGCCCATTGGTATTCCTACAACAGAATAAAAGACTCCAAAAGCTGTTCCAAATAGGAAGCCTATATCGCTATTAGAAATTCCTAAATCTGCCTTTATATCTTCTGCTAAGATTGAAAGAATCTGTCTATCAACAAAGTTAAATATATAGACAAGTACCAAAAGGCTTAGAGCAACTTTAGCGTGATAGCCTCCTACCTCAGACTTTTTTTCTTCTGACAAAATTTTCCCCTTTTATTTAATAGGTATTAAGTTTCGATCCTAGCTGTAGCGTTTCCTGTAATGACAGCAACATTATCTTGATTGGTAGTTTCAATCGCTAGATCAATTACCTTAGAGCCGTCCTCTTCACGAATCTCAATTATGGTCGCTTTCCCGGTAAGTGTGTCTCCTGGCCATACTTGATTAGTAAACCTAACACCATACTTCTTTAGAGCTCCATCACCAACATAGTCTGTCAGCATAGTGCCTGTAAGTCCCATAGATAACATTCCGTGAGCGAACACGCTCGGGTATCCGGCAATCTGGGTTGTGAATATCTCGTCTGTATGTAAGGGGTTATAGTCACCTGACGCCCCTGCATACTGTACTATTTGAGTTCGTTTTAGATCTTCGACCAGGACGGCAGAATGAGTATCTCCAACTTTTATTTCGTTTTCTTTTAGCATCTTCTTTCTCCTAGCTATCTACAGCTCTTTCAGTTTGAACTCCTACACCTGTAGCAGTTATAACTAATTCTCCATTTTGATTTCTGTATTCAGTAACACTCTCGCTGAATTTCAATTTACCAGCTCTTTTACTTTCTTTTTCCCAAGAATTTCCTGGCTTAGTAGTCGCTGTAAGTACATCTCCAGCTTTTACGGGTAAGTGGTATTCAAAATGTTGTTCTGCATGAAGGCCCATAGCGGCTCCACCACCGCCACCACTTGATTCTTTAGATGGTTTCGCACCAGTTGCTTCTTTACCTGAACCAAACCAGCCTTCCCCTCCTATCTTCGGTCTTAAAAAATAGTCTGGATCAAATTGAGCACTGGATTGCGCAAATGTTGGTGGAGCAATTATTCCACCTAATTCCGTTTTCTTCGCATAGTCTTCGTCATGATATATTGGATTTGCATCTCCAACAGACCTTGCAAACATCATTATGTGACTTGCTTCAACTAAAAATTTATCAATTGCCATATTCCTCTCCTATAAAAAATTTTTTTGTACTAAATCCCAAGCAGTATCAGACAGATTCTTCACTCCACTAGCTCGTTCTGCAGCATTTTGATTAGCTGCAGTTCCGTCTCTTACTCTTCCCAGAATGCCTTGTAAGATGCCAGCTAATTTAAATAAATTGTAAGCAGAATAAAGATCCCATTCTTCGGTAAGATCTATTTCTATTTTCTCAGAATACATTTGTACATAGTCTTCAATAATTGGTATTCCTTTACTTATGCAGTAGTCTTTGTCCGCTAGTTTTGGGTTCATTGTGTATTGGAGACAATGATAATTAAAGTCAGCGCAAGGATCTCCAAGAGTAGAGAGTTCCCAGTCTAATATAGCAATAACGTTCGGATCATCTTTTCCAACCATTACATTAGTCAAACTGTAATCACCATGAACAATGCTAGTTTTCTTCTCTGTGGGTAAATTATTCGGCAACCATTCAATAAGATTATTCATTGACTCAATAGTTTCAGTTTCAGAATCTATATACTGTTTAGACCATCTCGAAACCTGCCTCCCCACATAGTTTCCAGGTTTACCAAAACTTTCTAGACCTATTTCAGTTGGATCTACAAAGTGTAATTTAGCCATTGAATCATTCATTGATTCATAAACACCTTTGGCTTCTGCATTATCACTTTCTTCCATTGCAGGATCCCATAGAACTCTTCCGTCTTTAAATTCCATAAGATAAAAGGCTGTTCCAATAATGTCATCATCTTCACAGAGTGCATAACTCTTAGGAACAGGAACGTTAGTGTTATTTAGGGCAGTAATAACTCTGTATTCTCTATCAACTGCATGAGCAGATTTCAGAAGCTTTCCCGGAGGCTTTCGTCTGAGAACATAGGACTGCTTTGGTGTTATAACTTTATAAGTCGGATTAGATTGACCGCCTTTAAATTCTTCAACTTCTATTTCACCTTCAAAACCTTCAACATTTTCATGCATGTAGTCTTTGAGTTTGCTTACATCAAATTGATGCCTCTCCAAGACCTCCATAGTACCCGTATTTTCATCAGTATCGTGAAGCTCGTTTGTCATGTTTCAATAATAAGATAGTTATAAAAAGGATAAAAGTAATAATTTTTTAGATTACTGATCTTCCTCCATCTACTTTTATTACCTGGCCTGTAATATATTTTGCACTTGTTAAGAAGACTGCAACTGAGGATATATCTTTAGGACTACCAATTCTTCCTAAAGGCACTTTAGACAACCTTTCCTTTTGTTGTTCCTCGGTTAGATCTTCGTCCTCAGGCCATAGAATCGCTCCAGGAGATATGGCATTCACTCTGATGTCGGGAGCTAATTCTTTTGCTAGTGATTTTGTTATTCCTTCAAGTGCAGATTTTGCACCAGAATAAAGACTAAAGTTCTTTATACCGTTTGGTGCAAGGGTGTCTGAAATATTAATTACACAACCTTTCCCTTTCTTTAAAAAGGGTAAAAGCGCCTGTGTTAAAAAAAGAGGTGTAGTTGCATTTGTAGCCAACAGGTCATCCCATTCATTTTGAGAGGCCTGCTCAATAGGAGTAGGGTAGAAACTTGAAGCATTATTTACTAGGACTTCTAACTCATCTGTTATTTTTGCAACTCCCTTTGTTAATCTTTCTATAGAAGATCTATCATTAAAATCTGCTTGAAGAATATGGCACGAATCTTTTCTTATATTATTTAAAGATTCTTTGATTTCTTTAGCCTCTGAATCAGAAGAGTTGTAGTGAAAGATAATATTAAAACCTTCTTCATGAAAATGTTTACATGTAGTTTTGCCTATTCTTTTAGCCCCACCTGTTAAAAAGATAAATTTTGCCTTCATATGTTTGATAGAAATTTTTTTAAGGCAGCTAATCTATCTTGATGTAATTTTTTTGCAATTAATTTACCTTCTTTCAAAGACGGGTCTGCTTGAATATCAATCAATAGTTTGTGAATTTCTTTCCAGAACTCGTTGCCTAAGGCTTTATCTTGGTCAATATAGTGTGAAGCTTTTTCGGCTCTTAAAAACCTATCAGGCTTTCTTAGGAAGTCGGCTTTATGTATAAGGTCCATGACCGAATTGGGTGACAAGTCCTGTTCATAAAAAAATCTTAAGTTTCTACAGACTAAAGATACCTCACCAAATTCTTTTGGTGCATTAAAAGACACATTTATTTCTTCAAGATTTTCATTTTCAACAATAGCCGCAGACCATCTTATGGCAAGGTCTTCATTTTCTTTAGAAACATCTTCCAAAGCTTTAAGATTTATACTTACTGTATCCACTATTCTTTGCAAACACCCGACTTCATCCAGTACGGAGAAGAAGACTTCTGGATTCTTTGTTGAAAGAGCCTTAGATGTCTCCAGCCAAATCCTTTCTTTGCTAAGGGTTTCAATTTCTCCAGAATTACTTATCTTGCTCATGAGCTTAAGGGTTTCATCTTCAATCTCAAATCCTAAGAACTTTAATTTAGAAGCAAATCTAGCAACCCTAAGTACCCTGAGAGGATCTTCTTCAAATGCAGAGGAGACTTTCCTTAATATTCTATTATTTAAATCTTCAATTCCATTATATGGATCAATTAATTCACCATTACTATCTTTAGCAATTGCATTTACAGTGAGGTCTCTTCTGAGTAGGTCTTCTTCAAGAGATACTGAAGAATCAAATTTAAATTTAAAACCTTTATGTCCTGTACCTGATTTTCTCTCTTTTCTTGCTAGAGCATACTCTTCTTTGGTCTCGGGGTGCAGGAAAACAGGGAAGTCTTTACCTATTCTTTTATAACCTTTTGAAGCAAGTTCGTTTTCAGAAGCGCCGACAACAACCCAGTCATTTTCATAAACTTCTATATTTAGCAATTTATCTCTTACTGCTCCGCCAACTAGGTAAATTTTCATATAATCAATTCAGCTTATCACAAGAGAACATTGAAAGATCTTCTAACCTCATTGCTGTAAGTTTGTTTCCCCACGCACAGCCAGTATCCAAAGCCGTAATATTTTCTTTGCCAGTAAAACCATCCAATGCTGCCCAATGTCCAAATAGCAGATGAGTATTTTCGTTCAGTATTTTTAATTTATATTCAAACCAAGGTTTTAAGTTACTAGGTGCAGTTTCTATCTTTCCTTTATATTTTAGATCAATTGAACCATCTGAATTATAAAATCTCATTCGAGTAAGATAATTTAGATTTAATCTCATCTTTTCTTCTGTGGTCACACACTTATCAGGATGATTTGGTTCGTTTCCAAATACATAATTTAAAAAGTAACTAGAATTTTCATTCTGTAAAGATTGACCTAATTTATGTGAATTTCTTATCAGATCATCTTTGGACCAATGAGGAGGTATTCCGGCATGCGTCATAACATACTCCTTTACCCCTTTATTGGTATTAATTCTTTCTATGCTATGAAGAGGCTGAGACTTTAACCATTCTATTAATATTTTTCTTTTAGGGCTTTCTAAGACATCTTGAAATGTGTCTTTTTCGTTTATTTTTCTAATTGAATCTGATACTGCAATTAGATGTAGGTCATGATTTCCTAATACAATTCTACAATTATCTTTAATCGAATGAAGGTAAAGGAGGCAATTGAGAGAGTCAGAACCTCGGTTAACCAAGTCTCCACAAAACCACAGCACATCTTTTTTCTTATCGAAATCGATTCTAGTTAAAAGTTGCTGTAACTCCTCATAACATCCTTGTAAATCCCCGATAGCATAATTCGACATTACAGTAGAGTTTCTGCAATTTTTACATATTCTTCAACAGATATATTTTCTGGTCTTGATTTGGGATCAATATCTAGATTTATAAGCTCTGAACCAGAGATTATCTTTTCAAATGATTTGCCAACCATCTTTCTCTTATGCATGAAAGCTACTTGGGTGATTTCTTGCAATTTAGTTGAAATAGGATCATTTATACTTCTATTCGCAATAGCCTCAAATCTAATAAAAACACTTTCAACCTTAGGTTTTGGGTAGAAACTTTCGCGCCCTATAAAGAAACAAAATTTAGGTCTTGTTAAATATTGAGTGATTACAGAAATTCTTCCAAAATTCTTGTTATCACTTTTCGCTATTAATCTATTACCAAATTCTTTTTGAAACATGAAATGCATGTCTGAGAAAAATTCAAGATATTTAAAGCTCCAAAACATAATAGGTGTTGAAATGTTATAAGGCAAATTCCCAACAACTCTTAACTTATTTTTAGAGATTTTAGATGGATCAAAATCGAGTATATTTACATTATGTAGATAGAAATTTCCGTTTTCTAATTTCTTCAATTCTTTTGATAGATCATTGTCCATCTCTACTGCATGAGTGCATCGAGACTTATTTAATAATTCCTTGGTAATGGCCCCTTTACCAGGACCTATTTCTAGGAAGAGATCATTTGCATCTGGATTAACGTAATTTACTAGTTGGCTTATAACTGCAGAATCTATCAAAAAATTCTGCCCCAGACTTTTTTTAGCTCGTGGCATCTTTTAGATTTTTTTGCTCATTGAAAAGGCCATTTCCATTGCCGCTATCAAACTAGATTCGTCAGCACTGCCTAGACCAGCCTTATCGTATGCCGTTCCATGATCTACAGATGTTCTTATGAAAGGAAGTCCTAAAGTTATATTAACTGTCTCTCCGAAACCCATAGTCTTGATTACTGGAAGACCTTGATCATGGAACATCGCTAGAAATGCATCTGCCTTTTTAGTTCCATCTTTTTCTATAAAAGCAGTATCTGCTGATATTGGACCAATGGTATGAATTCCCTTTTCTTTTAAATTCTGCAGGGCAGGTGATATGACTTCTTTTTCCTCTTTACCAATATAACCGCCATCACCCGCATGTGGATTTATTCCTAGAACTTTAATTAGTGGATCATTTGCATTCCAATAATCTCTCAATGATGTATGAATAATTTCTACTACCTCTTCAATATGACCCTTATTAATAAAATCAGATACTTCATTTAATGGTATGTGTGTTGATGCCAAAGCAACCTTGATTTTTTGGTTAGCCAACATCATGACAACCTTATTAGTTTTTCCTAATTTTGCTAACTCTTCCGTATGCCCTGTGAAAGGAATGCCTCCTTCATTTATTATTTCTTTATTGATGGGACAAGTCACTATTGCATCAAACTCTTTTGAAATAGTTTTGTTTACTGACTCTTCAAAAATATTGATTATGTAGTCTGCAGATTTCGGGTTTGGTTTGCTCGAAGAAATATCTACTCCTATGGGCTTATCGACCATCCACAGGAAGTCATTAGAGATAGAGTCTTCTTCCTCGCCTTTATACTCTCTTATGTTTATCTCTTGATTTATTTGTTTAGCTCTTTCGACAAAAAGATCTATATTGCCAAATACGATTGGCTTATAGCTTAGAATTTTTTTATTCCCGAAAGCTTTGATACATATGTCTGGACCTATTCCTGCCGGGTCTCCGGAAGAGACAGCAATTTTGGTCATGAGGTTAACTTTATATCAACGTAAGCTTCCGCTCTTAGCTCTATAAGAGTGCTTTGAAGCTCTTGTTCAAATTTTCTCTTAAAGATAATTTGATAAGCACGATTTTTTTGTTCTTCTTGGCTTACATCTTCGTTTCTTCTATCCATGACTTCAATAATATGCCAACCAAAAGAAGATTTTACTGGCTGAGATACTTGCCCTATCTTTGTAGCGTTTAAAGTTGTTTCAAAAGCCGGATCGTAGTCACCAGGATTGCTCCATCCAAGTTCTCCTCCATCCATTTTAGAGCCCGGATCTTCAGAAAATTGTCTAGCGAGCTGCTTAAAGTCTTCCCCATCTTCTAATCTTGTATAGATATCATTTATCAACTCTTCAGTTTGTTTTTCTGTTCTAATTTCAGAAGGTTGAACCAAAATATGTCTAGCAAGAGTTTGGTCTAAAAACTTGACTGTATTTCCTCTTTTATCAGTTAATTTTAGGATATGGAATCCGGCTCCACTTCTTACAGGCTGAGCTACTTCTCCTACTTTCAATTCAGAAACAACTTGAGCGAATAGACTTGGTAATTCTGCTGAGGTTCTCCAGCCTAAAAAACCACCTTCTAGTGCATTTTGTCCAGATGAGTAAGATGCTGCTAGTTTTTCAAAACTTTCACCATTATTTAGTCTTTCTATCAAAGAATTTGCATTATTCTGTATTTCTCCGACTTCTTCCTCGGTCAGTCCACTTTTTACTGAAAGCAATATATGCTGAACATTATATTGTTCCGCAAGTTGAGTTTTGCCTTCTTCAGAATTGATAAAATTTTCCAGTTCTTGTTCAGAGATATCGATCTTAGCTCCTACTTTTCCTCTTTGAACCCTTTGAATTATTAGTTCTTTTCTTATGGTGTCCCTAAAAGATTTATAAGATGTTCCTTCTTCTTCCAGCTTGATTCTGAAATCATCAAGACTTAGATTATTCTGAGCGGATACCCTCGATAAAGTTTGATTTAGTTCGGAATCACTGATCTTAATTCCAGCTCTTTCTGCAATTTGTAGTTGAATCTCCTCAATAATTAGCCTGTCTAGAACTTGTTCTTCAAGTAAGTTTAAAGGAGGCAACTCAGCTTTATCGCTTTTGAGCCTTATAAGAATTTCTTCAACTCTAGCATTGAGTTGTGATTCCATAATTACACCTGAGTCTACTACTGCAACAACTCTATCTATAAGTTCTATCTTGCCAAATATATTTGTTGAAATAGAAATACTTACGAAGATAAATACAATGTTTTTCCAGGCCTTAATCATAAATTCTATTATTCTTGATAAATACATAGATGCTATTGTCATCTTTTTTGCTCTTCTTGCAATTACTGAAACGATCGTGAAGTCAAAACTTCTGATATTGTTTTTCCAAACCTGCCTAGTTCTGTAAGTTCAAAAAAGAGATAGATATTGTCTCTTTCTCTGTCTGCTTGGATATTCCCCATTAGATCACTAAGAGTATCTTGCTCCATATTGAAAAAATTGTAGTAGTTTTGATCTTTCCATTTTCTTTTCATTACTCCCAGCTTAAGACAACAATTTGAGTACTCAACTCCATAGGATATATCTCTAGAGTAATTCATTTCAAAATCTTTAGATATTTTCCCAAAGAACAGGAGTTTGTCAGTTAACTCCCATTGAGAAATTAACTCTAACTGGTTTATGGGTTGATCTGCATCATCCCATATAGAAGTTTCATTAAGGTAATTTGCATATCTTTTATAAATAGATCTCAATTGAATATTATTTCTTTGATCTTTCTTATACGTTATTCCGAGCTGGCCTCGAGATATAGTTTCAAGGCTTGAGTCTATCTCGATAGAGCCATTTAAACTAAGTTTATTAGATATCGTAGTCCTTAATTCAGCTACATAGGAGGATTGCTTAGAATCACCTCTCAAGTTATTTTCTTTATCATCGAAGAACGCACGACCAAGAGATAGATATATTTCATCTCCATTAGAGGTATCAAAGTAATTATGCTCAAACCCAAGTATTAATCTATTCTCTTCAAGGAAGAGATCAGAACCGGAATACCAATTTTTATTAAATAAAGTATCAAAGTTTAAATCTAGAAATTTAGAATCTATGCTTTTGTTAAATCTGTTTTCTCCATCTAACCAAACAATTTTGGCTATTGGGCTTAGGCTTTTAAATTTTGACCCATGTCTTTTTTCTAAGAAAATTTTGTATGTAAGTTCTGCCCAATTGTAACTATTATCAGTTGAATCTAACTTATCTTTGTAGGTAATGTCTCTTTTACCCGCTTTAAATGTAGTTATATAAGAGTGAGAAGTTTTGAAGAAATAAAGTGATGGCTCCACATATGTACGTTTGAGGTTATTTTCTTTTTCAAGTGGATTGAAGCTTTCATCATAAGAAAATTTAGAATAGTCGGTTATCAGTCTCAGCCCTAAGTTATTAAATTTTTTGTGATAATCCAAATTCAAATGTGGCCTTGTTTCGTATTCGTCATATGAAAATGGATTAAGATTGTGAAAGTGCTTTAGTTTGCCTTTTAGCGCAAGATTTTCGCTATCAAATCTAATTGCAAGACTTCTAGTCAAAAAGTCTTTCTGCTGGGTACCCAGAATATCATCATTTAGATCCTCGAAATATAAGTTATCACTTACATGTTCTGAATTAAGGTTGATAAATAAATTTGAGCCTAAAATAGATTGAGAACTTATCTTTGTTGCCCATCTTTTATCATCAAAACCAGTTTGCTTTCTTAATTTCCTGTCTTCTGGAAAATAGGAAAATGCCAATAAGCCTTTTGAATTCTTTGTAAGGAACCTCCCCTCTGCACCAAAACCCGAACCTCTTTCTTCTATAAATCTTGGATTTATAGTTAAGTCGTAGTTTGAAGCTAGGTTAATGAAGTAAGGAATGGATACGTCTAATCCATCTTTGCCTTGTTTAATAGATGGAGAAAGAAATCCAGAGAATTTTTCTTTTCCTACAGCAGACCTCATATAAGGTAGGTACAAAATAGGTATATCATTTACCTTAACTTTTACATCCTTTGTGATGACATTTCGCCTATCCTTCAAGATAGTAATTTCACTCGCTTCTAAATTCCAATTAGCCTTCTCATTATTGCAACTAGAGATAGAAACATTTAGAAGTTCAATATCCTCGTTAATTTTAAAAGATACGGCTTGTGCTTTACCAAATCCGCGCTGCATAAATGTGAAGCTTGAGTGAGTTAGCAAGAAAGAATTATCTAAAAAATCCGCTTTCATTTGCCTGGCATCCATAGATAGATTCTTAGATAAAGCACGAACATTACCTTCAAGGCTTATTTCTTGATTACTTCGGTCATAAAGCGCCTTATCAGACCATAGCTCAACACTATCGGTCTTGATAATCACATTACCTTCCAGCTTTAGCAGATCACCTTCTGCAGATTCAATAATCTCGGCATCTATGGATCTTATCTTTATGCCTTTAGTCTCATCAGCTAATACAAAATTAGAAGCAATAATCATATAGAAAATGATTATTGAAGAGATGAAGGGTTTTTCTTTAGGCATATTACACTTTAGAGTGTTTTAAACATTGATTGTTCCATAAACTTATAGAGATCATAAAGGAAGACCTTCATTCATTACTATAATATTATGACAGAGATGAAAGATGACTTGTTGAATTGGGTGCTGTTGCAGAGCTCAAATCTAGGATTCAATAATGTTCTTGAGCTAGAGCCTTTAAGAGAGCAGGCTAGTCTAAGAAATTATTTCAGGATTCATACTGAATCGAACTCTAAGATTGGAGTCATTACTCGACCTGAATCAGAAGAAAATAAGCTATTTGAGCGATATTCTTGTTTCTTGCTTGAACATGGTATTAGAGTGCCAAAGGTCGAGGCATACGATCACCAAAAGGGTTTTATGATTCTGGAGGATTTTGGAAATAGTGTTCTTCAGTTAGAAATCAATAATAAAAATAAAGATTCTTTTTACAAGCAATCGATAAGCGAGGTTCTTAAACTTCAAGCTTGTGCGCCTCACCAATCCTTATCAAGTCTCTCGAAACAACTTCTTATTGAACAGATGAAATTATTTGAAGAATGGTTTTTCTTTGGACTCTTAGATCTGCATTATTCCAATAATGAAAAAGAGATGCTCCTAAATTCCTGGGAAATTATTGCCGATCAGTGCTCTTCACAACCCTATGCTCTTTGTCATTTTGATTTTGAATTTAGAAATCTAATGCTTTTGGAAGATTCTGAACTTGGAATTCTGGATTTCCAAGATTTATGTATAGGACCTTATAGCTTAGATCTGGTTTCAATTATGAAGGATATTGATAACCCTTTAGATAAAGGAGAGTTTTCAGAATATTTAAATTTTTATTTGAGCAATCTCCACTCTAAAAAACATGATATTAATATAAGCCTAGAAGGTTTAGAGAGAGATGTTCACTTTGCAGGTTTTCAACGTCAATTTAGAATCCTAGGCACTCTTGCTAGATTGCATATTAGAGATAAGAAATCTTTTAGGCTAAGAGATTTAATACAAACCCTTAGGTACCTATATGAAGATTCCATGCAATACAATGAGCTTAGGGAAACCGCAATATTTTTAAGAAATAAGGTCGAGCCAAAACTCTTAGTTACTTTGGAGGAAATAAATTGAAAGCCTTCTTGATGGCTGCAGGTAAAGGGACCAGATTACATCCATTTACTGACAATAACCCTAAACCTCTTATACGAGTAGGGGGCATCTCCTTAATTGAACGAAATATCCTCAAACTTAAAGAGAATAATGTCAGTGAGGTGATCATTAATGTTCACCACTTTGGTGAAAAAATCATAAACTTCCTAGGTGATGGCTCGAATTATGGTTTAAAAATCTCATATTCATTGGAGAAGGAGCTTCTAGGCACTGGCGGTGGGATCTGTAATTCTATCCATCACTTTCAAGACCCCTTTATTGCTCTAAGTTCCGATACTTGGACAGACTTCAATTTAAAAGGATTGAGTCTTGAAAAAGGAAAACTTGCTCATATGGTTCTTGTCCCTAATCCCGAACATAATTTGGCTGGAGATGTTGCGCTTGTAAATGGATTAATTGATCTACAGAGCGGTAACAATAAATATACTTTTTCTGGTATTTCGATTTTATCACCAGAACTTTTTAATGAATCCAAAGTATTTAAAGCTGAGCTTTGGGATGATTTCTTAAAGCCTGCAGCCGCAAAAGGATTAGTCTCAGGAGAGCTTTATGAAGGTGCTTTCGAGAATCTAAATACCATAGAAGATGTTGAAAGATTAGACGCCTCTTTAGGTGAAGAGTAAACTTGCACCTAATGAGCAGTAAAGACTACATAATTGCACCATCAATACTATCTGCCGATTTCGCTCGTCTTGGAGAGGAGTCCAAAAATGTTTTAGATGCTGGCGCAGATTGGATTCATTTTGATGTGATGGATAATCACTATGTTCCTAATTTAACTATAGGACCTATGGTCTGTAAGGCGCTTAGAGATTACGGAATTAAAGCACCTATTGATACCCATCTCATGGTTAAGCCTGTTGATAAGTTAATAGAAAGTTTTGCCGAGGCGGGTTCAACTTATATAACTTTTCATCCAGAAGCGTCCGACCATGTAGATAGATCTATCGAACTTATAAAAAGTCTTAAATGTAAAGCAGGCTTGGTACTCAATCCAGCTTCACCAGTTAGTTTGCTAGAAGAGTCAATTGAGAAACTAGATATGGTGTTATTAATGTCTGTAAATCCTGGATTTGGAGGTCAGAAGTTTATTGACTCAGTTTTGAATAAAGTAACAAAGGTTCGTTCTTTAATAGACAGACATAATTTAAATATTAGATTAGAAGTAGATGGTGGAATAAATTTAGATAACATATCAAAGGTTGCATCCGCCGGAGCTGACACATTCGTTGCAGGATCAGCGATCTTTAATCAAACAGATTATATCGATCCAATTAAGCAGATGAGAGCCTCTTTAAAATCTGTAGGATAGTGGATATTCAAAAAAAGATACCTGTTTCTAGAGAAATCCTAGCGGATATGGAAACACCTTTAAGCGTTTATAGAAAATTAGCTGATTGCTCCTATAGTTATTTATTTGAGTCTGTAGAGGGTGGTGAAAAGTGGGCCAGATATTCTCTCATAGGCCTTAAGGCAAGGAAGATAATAAAAATAATTGAGAATCAGATTGAAATACTTCAGGATGGCGAAGTTCTCGAAAGTATAATTTCAGATGATCCCCTAAGTTATATTGACGAGCTTCAAAAAAGTTTTAACTTAGAAGAGGATCCTAACTTACCAAAATTCAACGGCGGCCTTGTCGGTTACTTTGCATATGATTGTGTTAGATATATTGAGAAGAGATTAGCTAGCTCAGTACCTCCAGACACTATAGGAACACCTGACGCACTATTTATGGTTTCTGAAGAGGTGGCTGTTTTTGATAATTTAAAAAATAAATTGCACCTGATAATCTTAGTTAATTCCGATGAGGAAAAGATTGAGGCTGAAAACCGTCTTGATGATTTAGAGTCTAAGTTGCAAAGTCCTTTGAGTTTTGAATCTTTCATAACACCAGAAAAAAGTATTACTGAATCTGATTTCATTTCAGGTTTTGGCGAAACTGATTTCAAAAAATCAGTAGAGAAGGCTAAAAAATATATTGAAGATGGAGACATTATGCAGGTCGTTTGTTCTCAGAGAATGTCTCTCCCTTTTACAGCAGATCCAATAGCTTTATATAGATCTATTAGACAATTAAACCCTTCGCCTTACATGTATTATTTGAACTTAGATGAATTTTATATAGTAGGTTCTTCTCCTGAAATTTTAGCTAGACTCGAAGATGACAAAGTTACTGTTAGGCCCATTGCAGGAACAAGAAGACGGGGTAAAGACGATGAAGATGATGTAGCTATGGAAAAAGATATGGTCAATGACCCTAAAGAAATAGCTGAGCATCTTATGCTAATAGATTTAGGCAGAAATGATGTGGGCAGAATTGCAGAACCAGGTTCTGTTGTTGTTACAGAACAATTTGGAGTTGAAAAATACAGTCATGTCATGCATATGGTTTCTAATGTTGAAGCGGAGATTAGAAAGGATTTTTCTGCAATTGATGTATTTAAAGCAACCTTTCCTGCAGGAACAGTCTCTGGAGCACCAAAAATAAGAGCCATGGAGATAATTGATGAGTTTGAGCCTGTTAAACGAGGTATTTACGGCGGTGCGATAGGTTATTTATCCTGGCAGGGTAATATGGATATGGCTATAGCTATCAGAACGGCTGTAATAAAAGATGATGTTCTGTATATTCAGGCTGGAGGAGGTTGGGTAGCTGATTCTGTTCCTGATCTTGAGTGGAAAGAGTCTCTTAATAAAGGCAGAGCAATATTTAAGGCTGCTGAAATGGTTCAGGAAAAGTTGGAAGGTTAATATGTTGTTGATGATTGATAATTACGACTCCTTCACATACAACTTAGTACAGTATTTTTATGAAATGGATCAAGAAGTTGAGGTGCACAGAAATGATGAAATCACTATTTCTCAGATTACAAAAAAGTCTCCCGAATACCTGGTCATTTCTCCAGGTCCTTGTACGCCCAAAGAGGCGGGCATATCTATTGAAGTCATAGAAGAGTTCTCAGGAAAGATTCCTATACTAGGAGTCTGTCTTGGACATCAATCTATTGGTTCAGCTTATGGAGCAAATATTGTAAAAGCTAAAGAGATTATGCACGGCAAGCTTTCAAAGATAAGCCATAATGGGGAAGGAATCTTTTCTTCTATAGAAAATGAATTTTTAGCTACTAGGTATCATTCTTTAATAATAGAAGAGTCTTCTTTATCAGAAGAATTCAATATTACAGCCAGGTCTGAAGATGGGACCATAATGGCCATACAGCATAATTCTATCCCTGTGACGGGTATTCAATTCCATCCAGAATCTATCGCTACTGAATTTGGTAAAAAATTACTCAAGAACTTTCTAGAAGAATATTAAATTATGAATATACAAGAGGGCATCAGTAAAGTTTCTTCAAATAACAATCTCACACAGTCAGAGATGTCTGCAATTATGTCGGATATTTTAAATGGGGGATCGACTGATGCACAAATTGGAGCCTTTTTAATTGCCCTTTCGATGAAAGGAGAAACTGTAGATGAAGTTTTAGGAGCGGCACATGCTATGCGAAATCTATCCGCTAAGGTAATAACTGATACCCCTAAGTTAATAGATACATGTGGAACAGGAGGAACGGGTATTGGCATCTTTAATGTTTCAACTACTTCGGCTTTTGTTGCAAGTTATTGCGGTGCTAAAGTTGCAAAACACGGTAATAGAACTGCTACTCGAAAAAGTGGAAGTGCTGACTTTCTAGAAGAAGCTGGTGTTTCTTTGTCCTTGAAACCAGAAGAAATAGCTCAGTGTATCGAAGAAGTTGGTATTGGATTTATGTTTGCACCTTCTCACCATAGCGCCATGAAACATGTGATCGGTCCGAGAAAAGAGATTGGACAGAAAAGTATCTTTAATATTTTAGGACCTCTAACTAATCCTGCCTCAGCAAAGAGGCAACTTATGGGCGTCTATGATAAAAAGTGGATGCTTCCAATTGCTCAGGTTTTAAAAGAGCTTGGAAGTGAGCATTTATTAATTGTCCATTCAGAAGATGGTTTGGATGAAATAAGTATAGCTGCACCTACTTCGGTAGTGGAAATGAAAAAAGGCACTATTACTGAGTTCCAAATTTGTCCTGAAGATTTTGGCTTTGAAACCTCATCTTTAGGAGGGCTAGAAGCAAATTCACCTGAACAAAGTTTACAGATTGCAAATTTAGCTTTGTGCGGAGAGCACAAAGAAGCAAGTGCAATGGTTGCTATGGCTGCTGGTGCTGCTCTCTATATATCTGATATTTCAGATTCTCTAGATTCAGGTGTGGAATTAGCAAAAGATTGCATAAAAGAGGGCGGAGGGATTGCAAAATTAAACGAACTTATTGATTTTTCTTCAAAATTTTAATGGCTAGTTATTTAGATAAAATTTTAAGTACAAAAGTACAGGAAGTAGAGCAACAGAAATCTGTACTAAATTTAGATGAAATCAAATTGAGGATAGAAGATTGTTCTCCTAGAAAAGGATTTATCAAAGCCATAAAAGAAAGGAATGAAAAAGGATTGATATCAGTAATAGCTGAGATTAAAAAAGCTTCTCCTAGCAAAGGGATAATAAGAGAAGATTTTTCTCCTACGGAAATTGCTCAACAATATGAAAATAATGGGGCAACATGTTTAAGTATTTTGACAGATGAGGTCTACTTTCAGGGATCTTTAGATTATCTTCAACAAGTCAGGAATATTGTTCAAATACCCTTATTGAGAAAAGATTTTATTGTTGATGAGTATCAAATCTACCAAAGTAAGCTTTATGGTGCAGATTGCGTTCTTTTAATCGTATCGGCTTTATCGGATGCTCAGTTAAAAGACTACAAGAATATCGCAGATGAGCTATCGGTTGACGTATTAGTTGAGGTTCATAATCAAGAAGAATTAGATCGTATTCTAACTATGGATTTTTCACTGATAGGTATTAATAATAGGAATTTAAGTACCTTTGAAGTAAGTCTTGAAACTACAAGAGATCTTTCTATGCAATTAGAGGAAGCTTTAGTTGTTTCAGAAAGCGGTATAAAAAATAGAGAAGATATTAACGAAATAATTTCTTATGGCGTTTCAAATTTTTTGGTCGGAGAGTCTTTCATGAGAGCAAATGATCCAGGTCAAGAGATGAAAAAATTATTCTTTTCATAGTTCTTCGGAGATGAAACCTCTTTGATTAAAAGTTTCAGTCACGCAAGAGAAATAGCCAAGACATTGTCTTGGCTATTTCATATGATTTTTTGATAAGAGAAGAAAAGAAAATTTCTTCTACAAGATAACTAGTCTCTTGGTTTGGCTTCGTTTACTCTTAGATCTCTTCCACCGAAATCTTGTCCATCAAGAGCCTCTATAGCTGCTTGACCAGATTCTTTAGATTCCATCTCAACAAATCCAAATCCTTTAGATCTACCTGAGTGACCTTCCGTGATTATCCTGACCGCGTTGACGTTTCCGTACTGGGCAAAATGAGCTTCAAGTTCTTCCTCAGATGTGCTCCAGGGAATGTTTCCAACGTATATATTCATTAATTTTCCTTTTCTATAACTGCAGCATTATTGCTACGCGCGCAACTATACCTTGGTATATTTAATTATCAATAAGTAATTTGGAAATTATTTTTTACTAGATGTAATAACTAGATTTTGTCATTACTCGGGCAATAACTGACATGAGTTTTTTAATCCCTTCGGGAAGATCTTCAGCACCTGACTCGAGTGCTTCTTGACTATGTTGAGCTTCATCAATTCTCATTTGTTCAAGAATTGCAATTGTCTTTTTATCTTCAGTTGAAAGTTTATCTAAATGCCCTTCTAGATGGGTAACAACTTGCTCTTCTGTTTCATGAACAAATCCTAAGCTCCATTTATCACCTGCAGCGCCTGCTATAGCTCCCATACCAAAAGAAAGACCATACCATATTGGACTGAGCAAACTGGGTTTATCATTAAGTTCCTCTAAGCGCTTATTACACCATGATAGATGATCTAATTCTTCTAGAGCTGCATGATCCATTTTTTCTCTAGTACCCTCCAATCTTGCTGTGAGAGCTTGGCCTCTATATAGGCCTTGAGCAGCAACTTCTCCGGAATGATTAACTCTCATAAGATTAGCTGAATTATTTCTATCAAATTCACTAAGATTATCGTCATTTATATCAGCTGCAGGATATTGTCTATTTTCTTTTTGGTAATTATCCAAAGAGAATTTTATACCCTTATCAATTTCCGAAATTATTTGATCTACAAAATTCATTTTCTTTCTCTTGCTATAGCCCTGTAGCCGATATCTTTTCTATAGAATGCATCTTCCCATTCTATTTCTGATATCGCATCATAAGCTTTATTTTTAGCTGATTCCACAGAATCTCCTAGACTGGTGACGCATAGGACTCTTCCCCCATTTGACTTCAAGCTATTTGATTCAATCTTTGTTCCGGCATGGAAGATTTTTAAGTCATCTTTTTCTAAAGGAATATTAGTAATATCTTTCCCTTTTGCATATCCATGAGGATATCCTCTAGCAGCTAAAACCACTCCTATGGCTTTTCTTGAATCCCATTCTAGAGGTTGTTCAATAAGGTTATCATCACATGCTTGATCACAGAGAGAAGCTAAATCAGATTTTAGCCTCATCATGATTGGTTGAGTTTCAGGGTCTCCAAACCTACAGTTAAACTCTAAGACTTTAAGTTTTTTGTTTTTGTCTATCATCATTCCTGCATATAAGAATCCGCAGTATTTATATCCATCTTTTCTTAGGCCTTTTAAAGTTGGAAAGATAATTTCATTCATGATTTTTTCATGTACGTATTCATCCACTATCGGAGCAGGAGAGTAAGCACCCATTCCTCCTGTGTTTGGTCCTTTGTCATTGTCTTCAAGAGCCTTATGATCTTGAGATGAGGCAAAAGGGATTACGTTTGTACCATCCGTCATGACAATGAAACTAGCTTCTTCACCATCTAAAAATTCTTCGATAACAATCTTTTTTCCTGCTTTTCCAAAAACCTCGGACTCTAAAGATTGATATATTGCTTCTTTTGCTTCTTCAACCGTATGAGCTATGGTTACCCCTTTTCCTGCTGCTAGTCCGTCAGCTTTTATAACTATTGGACACCCCTTTTGCTCAACATATTCAATAGCTCTTTCTGTGTCACTGAAGCTTGAATATTCAGCAGTTGGAATGTGATGTCTTTGAAGGAAGTCTTTCATGAACTCCTTTGAACCTTCTAGTTGAGCGGCACCTTTGGAAGGGCCAAAACATTTCAAACCAAGATCATTAAATCTATCAGTAATGCCGTTAACCAGTGGGTCTTCTGGACCTACAATAGTTAGATCAATCCCTTGTTCTAAAGCAAAACTTGCTAGACCTTCAATATCATCTGCCTGTATGTCTACATTAGTTAAATGATCTTCTAATTCTGTTCCTCCATTACCAGGAGCTACAAATACTGAAGTAACTAAAGTACTCTGAGAAATTTTCCATGATAGTGCGTGTTCTCTTCCTCCAGCACCTACAACCAAAACCTTCATGCTTAGTGTCTAAAGTGCCTTATGCCAGTAAAAAGCATTGCCATGCCTGCTTCATTTGCAGCATCAATAACTTCTTGATCTCGCATTGAACCGCCAGGTTGAATGACTGAAGTAATTCCAATTTTAGCCGCAGCATCTATACCATCTCTGAAAGGGAAGAAAGCATCAGATGCCATCGAGCAGCCTTCAGTTTTAAAGCCTCTTTCTAATGCCTTAGAAGCTGCTATTTGTGCACTATCTATTCTGCTCATTTGTCCAGCTCCGATACCGATAGTTTGATTATCTTTGGTATAAACAATGGCATTAGATTTAACAAATTTACAAACTTTCCACGCGAATAAACAATTTTGTATTTCGTCTTCGCTGGGTTCTCTTTCCGAGACTATCTTAATATCTTGATCAGAAAGCGTCGCTATATCGCTATCTTGTAATAATAATCCGCCAGCAACACTCAAAAGCTTGGGGTTATTATTCTGCTCTCCTAGAACTTCAGTATCTAATACTCTGATATTTTCTTTGCCTGACAAGATCTTTTGGGAGTCTTCTGTAACTCCGGGTGCGATGATGACTTCCACAAATTGATTTGTAATTATTTTACTTGCAGTTGCTCCATCCAGAGGCCTGTTGAAAGCAATTATTCCACCAAAAGCAGAAGTTTCATCCGAAGCAAAAGCTTTTTCATAAGCTTCTAAAATCGAAGATCCAAGAGCTATACCGCACGGATTTGCATGTTTAACTATAACGCATGCTGGTTCTATGAAAGTTTTTACACATTCATAGGCCGCATCCGTATCAGCAATATTATTATAGGAAAGTTCTTTCCCTTGGAGCTGCTTAGCTGATGAAATATTGTCCTCATTAAGTTCACTAGTATTGACATAGAATGCTGCTGACTGATGAGGATTCTCACCATATCTTAGCTCTTGCTTGAGTTCATATTTTCCAAATATATATTTAGGTTTTGTTTCTTGTTGTTGATTGAGATAGTTTGAAATGGCGGAGTCATAATTTGCGGTATGACTGAAGGCTTTAGCGGCTAGCTTTCTCCTAGTTTCTAAAGAAATTGCTCCTTCATTTTTAGAAATTTCTTCGAGGACACTTTTATAGTCACCAGGTTCTACAACCACTCCTACGAATAAATTATTCTTTGCAGCGGACCTAACCATACTCGGACCACCTATATCTATATTTTCTATAGCAATTTCAAGAGTTGTATCTTCTTTGGCAATAGTTTCTATAAACGGATATAAATTTACTACAACCAGATCAATCTCTTTGATTTGATTTTCTGCCATTACCTCTTGATCTATATCCCTTCTGGCAAGGATACCTCCATGAACTTTGGGATGAAGGGTTTTAACTCTGCCATCCATCATTTCAGGAAAACCAGTATGATCAGAAATATCAATGGCATCAATACCCGCTTCTAGCAAAGTTTTTAGAGTTCCACCTGTAGATATTATTTCAATCCCATAATCATTAGACAGAGAGGAACAGAATTCCACTATGCCTTCTTTGTTGGATACGCTAACTAAAGCTCTTTTAATTTTTGGGTTGGCAGTTTTAGCCATTATTAGACTAGAGTAATTTGTGTTCTTTCAGCTTAGTTCTTAGGGTGCCTCGATTTATTCCTAAAATCTTACTTGCCTTTGATTGATTGTCATTACATTCTTTCATGACAATTTCTAGTAAAGGAAGCTCCACTTCTTTGAGGACCATGTTGTAAATATCAGTTGGTTTTTCACCATCTAATTCTTTGAAATATTTTCTCATACTTTTAGAAACTTGATGACCCAGCTGCCTTCCTTCGCCGTTGAATTTCTTTTTCTTGTTTTGAGTCACTTGATTAAATTTCGTTCAGTTGTAATTTCTAAAAGGACTACGAATAATACCCAACAAATTTTATCTTTCAAGCAGTTTCACTATTTACTTAAAAGAAGTTTTTGACTCTTTACCTGCAGCCATAAGATTGATCTCATTTTTATTCAATACACTTTAAATCGGTTTGATGATTTAAAATATAATTTTAAAAAAAATGAATTACACAAGAACTTTTTTAGACCACTCATTCGTTCAAGACGAAAACATTCAGTTAGAAAAAAAGTATTTTCATCACGAATTGAATGTCTTAAGAAAAAAAACAGGAGATGTCTTTATTGTTTTTGATGGGAAAGGCAACTCAGCAATGGCTGAAGTCCTAAGTACTAAAAAATATTTTGAGATTTCCATCAAGAAATTATTTTCCCCAACTCCAAGAGAAGGTGTAAGTATAGATTTAGGACAGTCACTTATTAAAAACGATCCATTTAATATGGCAATTCAAAAAGCGACTGAACTTGGAGTAAGTACTTTCACTCCTTTGCTTTCAGAAAGGGTTGTAGTTAATCGAAAAAATATCAACTCCGACCGAAAGATAGAGAAATGGTATCAAACAGCTAGAGGAGCATGCGAACAATGCGGTGAGAATTGGCTGCCTTCTATTAATGAGCCTATCAGTATAAAAGAATGGTCCCAAGAGACTTCTTCAAAGACTAAATTAGTACTTTATCCCAATGCAGACAATAAACTTTCCGATATAGAGATTAACGAAACTGTGTCTATTGCAATAGGACCGGAAGGAGACTTCACTCAGGAAGAGGTTGGTATATTTCAAGAAGCTGATTTTATACCTGTTACTATGGGTCATAGAATATTAAGAGCAGAAACGGCAGCCATATCTGTAGTAAGTGCTATAAGATACAGTGCGAAAGAATTTTAATTGAAGAACTAGGAAGTGATATGAAGTTAGGTGTTGTGATGGATCCAATTGAAACTATAAATTTCAAAAAAGATAGCACATTAGCAATGATGATCGAGGCTCAAAGGAAGAATCATGAAATCTTTTATATGACTCCAAATTCCCTATTTATAAATTCAGGAATTTCTTATGCTACTACTTCAAACATTGAAGTTAGAAATGATCCTTTTGACTGGTTTTCATTAGAGGAGGAGAAAATAATAAAGCTATCTGAGCTAGATGCTATTTTAATGAGACAAGACCCTCCTTTTAATTCTGATTACATCTATAACACCTATATTTTAGAAATGGCTTCCAGAGAAGGTGTCAGTGTTTTTAATAATCCAAGAAGCTTGAGGGACTGCAATGAAAAGGTATTTGCCTCAGAATTTCCTCAATGCTGCACAAAACATTTAGTAACAAGTAATAAGCAGCTTTTATCAGATTTTGTAGAAGAGCACAGAGACACTGTAATAAAGCCATTAGACGGAATGGGC
Organism: SAR86 cluster bacterium AG-447-A08; assembly: GCA_003212335.1. Lineage (GTDB taxonomy): Bacteria > Pseudomonadota > Gammaproteobacteria > Magnimaribacterales > Magnimaribacteraceae > Magnimaribacter > Magnimaribacter mokuoloeensis. Next base: position 58,790 of record QCQA01000005.1, on the reverse strand, counting down.
GGTGCATCTATTTTTAGATTAAAGAAAAATGACCCTAACTTAAATGTTATCTTAGAAACAATAACCCATCACTTCACTCAAAAGGTCATGATACAAGAGTATATTCCTGAGATTTCGGAAGGGGATAAGCGAGTACTTTTGGTTAATGGACAGCCTATGTCCGCAGCTATTGCAAGAATCCCAGCAGAAGGAGAGCTCAGAGGTAATCTAGCAGCAGGTGCTTCAGCAGTAGCTAAATCATTATCAGAGAGAGATATGTGGATTTGTAAAGAGGTTGGTCCTTCGTTAGTTGAAAAAGGATTATTATTGGTTGGGTTAGATATCATTGGAGATTATCTGACTGAGATAAACGTTACCAGTCCCACTTGTTTTAAAGAATATAAAGAACTTTGCGACATAGATGTTGCGAAAACTTTTATAGAAGCAGTAGAAGAATTTACTCCATGAATGAAAGTTTGCCGAGGGTTGTGATGGCCTTTGATTTTGGAATAAAGCATATCGGAATTGCAATTGGACAAGAAATAACCAGAACAGCTTCCACTTTCTATTCAATTACCGCTGTTGATGGCCAACCTAATTGGATTGAATTGGACAAGATTATCAGTGAATGGCAGCCTCATCTTTTTGTGGTGGGCGATCCTTTAAATATGGATGGCAGTAGAAGCAAGATTCAAGATCTAGCAGATAGATTCTCTAATTCACTTAATAAGAGATATGATATCGATATAGAAAAAACTGATGAAAGGTTAACAAGTAGAGAAGCTAAAGAAAGACTTGAGAGAGATCCTATTGGTACTAAAGATTCTTCCAATAAGCACAGTGTCTCAGCACAAGTTATTTTAGAAGATTGGTTTAGGAGCAAAGATTAGTGGCAGGTTCAATACCTCAAGATTTTATAAGAGATATAGTTGATACAACCGATATAGTGTCATTGGTTGATTCCTATTTACCTCTTAAAAGAAAAGGTAAAGATCACTGGGGACAGTGCCCTTTTTGTGATGATGGTAAAAATCCATCTTTTAGTGTCAGCGAGCAAAAGCAGTTTTATTTTTGCTTCAAATGTAGAGCGAGTGGCAATGTAATTGGTTTTCTGCAATCTCATCAAGGATACGATTTCATAGAGTCGATAGAGGCTTTAGCGGCTCGAGCAGGCATGGAAGTGCCTTATGAAAATAACAGTAGCGTAAGTACCGAGAAGAATCCTATATATGAAGCACTGCAGATAGCTACAGATATTTTCGAAAAAAACTTAGCTAACTCAGATAGTTCCGAACATGTGAGAAATTATGTACTAAAGGAAAGAAAAATCTCCAGTGAAGTTTGTAAAAAGTTTTCCTTAGGGTATGCCAGTAAATCTTGGGATGCACTTTCTAAGGAAATGTTAGGTAAGGGTATTACAGAAGATATTCTTATTAAGGCAGGCTTAGCCAAAAAAAATAAAGATAATAAACTATTCGATGTTTTCAGAGATAGGCTCATGTTCCCCATTAAAGATCGAAAAGGAAGAGTTGTTGGTTTTGGAGGGCGAGTAATGAATCCTGATGACCAGCCTAAATACCTTAACACCGGTGAAACACCTGTATTTCAAAAGAGCAGGGAGTTATATGGCCTCTTTGAAGCCCTTGAGTTTAGAAAGGACCTTAAAGAAATATATGTTGTTGAAGGTTATATGGATTCTATTGCGATGTATGAACATAGCATGACTAATTCTGTCGCAACTCTTGGAATAGCCACTAATAGATTTCATATTCAGAAATTATTACAAATAGTTAATGAGATAGTTTTCTGTTTTGATGGAGATGATGCCGGTCGAGGTGCTGCATGGGGAGCTCTAAAAAATGTATTGCCTTCAATTACAGACGGCACTGAAATAAAGTTTTTATTCCTTCCTGAAGGAGAAGATCCTGCTAGCCTATTAGAAAAAAATTCTGTGGAGAGTTTCAAAGAATTATCTAAAAATTCAAATCTTCTTTCAGAATATTTTATAGAGAGGCTCACCCAAGTTTCTGAAGTAACATCCTTAGAGAAGAAAGCATCCTTAGCCTCTAAAGCAATGGAACTTTTATCTACGATGCAAGAGAGTTCAATTAAAAGGCTATTAGAAGGAGAGGTTTCTAAAATAACTGGTCTTGATACGAAGGATCTTAAAACCCAGAGTAAAACGATTAATTATCCTAATAGAGTAAACAAAGGAGCTATCCAGGATTCTGATAAAAAAGATAAAAGCTTTGAGGCAACTGGTTTGGGTTCCAAGATATTATCTGTAGTCTTATCTTATCCATATTTAGCTAGAGAAATAGAGGATTTGGATAAATTCAGTAACTTCAATGAGCCTGAGGTTAGATTGATGACCGAGGTTGTAGCATTTTTTATTGAACGACCAGAAGATGGAATTGCTGATCTTCTCAGTACATTGGATAAAGAGTCAGCCTCTTTTGTTGGCGCCTTAATTTCGATTAATGATCAAGTAGAGGAACAGAACGCTAGAGACTATCTTAATGACTGCTTATTTAATCTTAGGAAATCCGATTCAGTCACAAGAATCTTAGAGCTAAAAGAAATTTTTGAAGAGGGCAACTTGTCCGAAGATGAAACTTTTGAACTTCAACAACATTTGCTGTCTAATATTCATAAATTAGAAGAGCCTGAAAAGAATCTTCTAAAAAAACTTAGTCAAAAGGGCGCTTAGAAATTAACTAAAAGTTAGGTAATTTTGTTAAAAAACTAATATAATTGCGCACCCTTAAAATTTGTTATGCCAAGAAAAGCAAAAAATCCACCAATTGAAGTAAAAGAAAAGGAAGTAGAGGCTTCGGAAGATTCTGAAGAGATTCTATTTGGTGAAGAAGATTTAGAAAACTCAGGTCTAAGAGAGCTAGTTGATAAAGGTAAGGATCAAGGATTCCTTACTTATGAAGATATCAATTCTATGCTCCCTGAGGATATTTCTGATCCTGATCAGGTTGAAGAGACAATCCAAATGTTGATGGACATTGGAATTGAAGTACTCGAGTCCACAACCAATGCCTCAGATGATAATTCGGAAGCTGCTCCAGAAACTATAGCTGATACCAGAACAACTCTTACTACTGTTGAGTCTGAGGTAGGCAGAACAACTGATCCTGTCAGACTTTATATGAGGGAAATGGGGACAGTCGATCTACTCACAAGAGAGGGTGAGATTGCCATTGCTAAAAGAATCGAAGAAGGAGCAAGAGAACTCCTATATGCATGTTGTTTCTATCCGGGCATAGTTGATAGGATTTTGGATGAGTACCAAGAAGTGGTCGCTGGAGATAGAAGATTATCTGAAGTCTTGGTTGGTTTTATGGATATCGAAGAAGGCATACCTCCGCCAGCTCTAGCACAAAAGAAGGAAAAAGAAGAAAAGGGCGATTCTGATGATGAAGAAGCATCTGGACCTGATCCTGCGGAAGTCAAAAAACGCTTCTCCGCGTTAAAGAGACAATTTAATAAGTCTGAAAAAGCGTGTGCCAGAACTAGAACCAGTAAAGCGGCTATTCAAGAACAGCAAAAACTAGGTGAAATATTTCAGTTTTTGAAACTATCCCCAACTCAGTTTGAGATCATTGCTGATCCTGCAAGAGATGCACTAGAAATCATTAGAGAAGTTGAGAAGTACTTGTTTACGATATATGTCAAACGAGGAAAGATGCCTCGAAAAGAATTTATACAAGATTACTCTGGTAATGAAGCTGATGCTTCTTGGTCTGAGAAAATCGCTAAATCAAGAAAACCCTGGGCGAAAGAAGTTAAAGCCAATCTTACTGAGATTGTTAGATTACAAAATAAGTTATCCAAACTTGAGAAGATAATTCAATTACCAATTAGTGAGATAAAAGACATTAATAGAAAGATGTCTATAGGTGAAGCCAAAATAAGAAGAGCAAAAAAAGATATGGTTGAGGCCAACCTTAGGCTAGTTATATCAATAGCAAAAAAATATACAAATAGAGGACTTCAGTTCTTAGATCTTATCCAAGAAGGAAATATTGGCTTGATGAAAGCGGTCGATAAATTCGAGTATAGAAGAGGATATAAATTCTCTACTTATGCGACTTGGTGGATAAGACAGGCTATTACTAGATCAATTGCTGATCAGGCAAGAACCATTCGTATACCTGTTCATATGATAGAAACCATTAATAAACTTAATAGAGTTTCGCGTCAGATGGTTCAAGAGATGGGAAGAGAGCCGACACCTGAAGAGTTAGGAGAGCGTATGGATCTCCCCGAAGATAAAGTTAGAAGAGTCCTAAAGATTGCTAAAGAGCCGATATCTACGGAAACTCCAATAGGAGACGAAGAAGATACAACTCTCGGTGATTTCATTGAAGATACTTCAATTGACGCTCCTGATGTAGCAGCGTTTGAAGACAATCTTCAAGGCGCTACTGATGATATCTTAGGCAGTTTGACTGCCAGAGAAGCTAAAGTTTTAAGAATGAGGTTTGGTATAGGAATGAATACCGACCACACTCTAGAAGAAGTTGGGAAGCAGTTTGATGTTACTAGGGAGAGAATTAGGCAAATAGAGGCAAAAGCTCTCAGAAAATTGAGACATCCAACTAGATCTTCACACTTAAAAGGTTTTCTCGACGAATAAATAGGGCCTGTAGCTCAGTTGGTTAGAGCAGTGGACTCATAATCCATTGGTCGGAGGTTCGAGTCCTCCCGGGCCCACCATTTCTATCTATTTCTATAAATTAACGTAAGCTATAAGGATGCAATACTTGAAGTTTCTCTTCAACAGCGTGTTCTTGATAGGCCTTGCTATCTGGATTTCAGTTACAGCTTTTTATTTTATTCTTGTAAGCAATAATTTTGAAACAGCACCTATAGCTGCTGACGGGCTTAATGATCTAGTTACAACTTATATACCAGTTTTATTTTTAGCTGTTTTTCTTTTGCTCTTTTTGACTAGAAAAAGAGAAGCAGTGAACTGGATAGATTTATATGCCGTCAACAAAGCTACAGCAAAGAAAGAAGCCTGGATATCTGTTCTATATCTACTGATTACACAAGTTATTTTAGGGTTTGTATTTAATATGGGTCTTCATTTTCCAGGTACAGATATTTATGTCACTGGAAGTCATGCTCAGGCAGATGTTTTTATCTGGATAATCACTTACACATTCATATATACAGTCATACCACTGTATTGGTTAAAAAGAAGAGGATTTTCCCTAAGAAAATTGTTTGCCTCTTTCAAATGGATCAGAGATCTCTGGATAATAATTGTCTATTGGGCCATAGATTTCTTTGGTCCAATCCTCGCCGGATCTACAGATTTTTTCGGTGGAATCACTGCAAGTCAATACGCGCAAGGAATACCGCTGGGTATTGTGATAAATTCTTTGGGGGCGGGATTACCTGTTGTAGTGATGATGCATATGATTTTTATTCCACGAGTAGCTGTTCTTATTGAAAATAAACTGACAGTTATTTTGCTTGGAGGTTTGTTTTATTCTTTATTCAGTCTATTTGATCAAGGTGTAAATTACAGCAGCCTTTCTTCTGCTCTAACTTCTTTTACGTATATCGTTATGACTCAGACTCTAGTTGGAATGGGAAAAGCAACCTTCACTGTTGTGACTGGAAATCCATTCATTCACTTTATAACACTTCATGTTGTAAGTGCTCGAGTGCCTTTTGATACTAGAATGTATATTGAAATCTTTAGACTAAAGTGATGATTTGTAATCGACTAGACATCTCTTGATTCATTCAAGGCTGCATCCGTTATCATTGGCTCGGCTTAAAAATTCTTTATCCTACTCTGTTCAACTCGTCCCATGAGAATCAATACCAATGGAATAGTAATAGGAAAGGCCAAGAACATAACTAAAACTCCAAAGCAAAAAACTGTTATTTGAAAGTGATTTGCTGAACCTGCCTCAGAAACGCCAGAATCAAAAAACTTAGCAGAATAAAGATAGGGATATTCTTTAAAGTAATCTTGCATGCAGTGTATCCATTTCCTAAGGCTTTGAAGTCTCTGGTCATTGATAAGTGAATCTAATGCTGGAACAGGAATACTTGAATGACATTGTATCATCCCAAACATAATCATGTCTTTTGAGCCTGGTTTATTTCCCTCTATAAAAGGGCCATTGGACGAATCAATCAAATCTTCCCAATACATGAACTGATCCCCAAAATTTTCTGGGTCTTGCTGTTTTAATCTTAATTTTCCAATATTTATTAGTATGAACATGTAAAACGCCACAAAGCTCAACAAAAAGTTATTTACTATATTATTTGCAAAAGATTTTGAAACCTGGCCCCCGCGGGAAAAGGATAGGAAGAAATTAAAAGGATTGTCTGTCCGATGAAGCACTCCTTGCCATGCTCTATTAGCAGCATTTATTTCCTCGATCGTAATAGGCTCATAACCTAATTTAACTAGCATTTCTGTAGATTCAATTTCCCAAGGACCATCATTTATAGAAATGGCAGGCATATATACTCCCCATTGCTTAAAGACTTTGTAAGGTGGTCTTAAAAAAAGATCGTATTCTATTCCTTTGTCATGCAAGGCTAGTAAGACTGCTTGTACCCAGGGAGAATGAGTGAATCCGTATAGAGCTATCTTCATGATTATTTAACTCTTAATCAATTTTTTAGGATTGAAAAAGAATTCAAGATCATATTAGTTTTACTTTCTAATTTCTGCATAAACCTTACTTGTACCATCTTGGAAATGTATAAGTACATCATAAGGTGTGAAGCGATTATCGACTTCCATGCCTGGTGAACCTAAAGGCATTCCTGGAACTGATAGACCAATTGCACCTGGATTTGACTCAGAGAGAAATTGAGCTACGTATTTGCTTGGAACATGACCTTCAAAAAAATAACCTTCCTGCGAAACACCAGTATGACATGACCTAAATTTAGGTTGAATTCTTAAATCATCTTTTATCATAGTAAGACTTTGATGATCTTCAGTTGTTATAGAAAATCCATTTTCTTCCATGTGATCAACCCACTTTTTACAACAACCACACGTAGGTGTTTTATGCACCAGTAAATCGAATTGTGAATCAATGTTTTGAGTATTAGTATCACTAGACTCCAAAGATAATGTCATGACAAAGACTAATTGAATGAGGTAATTTTTTAGCATCCTCTTATTTTACTACTCTGAGAATATTACTGCTATTGGAGAGAAACTTTAGGGTTTATAATCAATTTAAATTTAAATACCCATAAAAATGATAGATACAACTAAGTCGATAGAGGCTTGCGCAAATTACTACGGTCAAGACTCTGAAGAAATGAAGAACTATCTCCTGGAGGGGGAAAAACGAGCTCTAGAGCTACCAAACAGGGGTCCAATCGATATAGATTCCAACGGATTACTTTCTGGCGTCATTAGAGAAGCATATTCAAAATATGGATTTTACATATTTGAGAATGTTCTAAATAAGGATGAGCTTGAAGACATTAAATCGGATTTAAATAGACTATCTGCTAAATTTCCAACTGGACCGGAAAGCTTATTTGACTCTAAAGGTGAACCGGCAATGAATGCTAATTCAAAGGCTTTGACCATTGTTTGGTCTAAGCCACTGGGAGATCCTTTGGGTGGAACTCAGTTAGCTAATGGGAGACATCAAATTAAAATGTTTGAACCAAAAGCAGATGAAAGTGCTCCTGAAGCTGTACCTCTAATTTTGCTTGGTTCATTACAATTTTCAGATGCCTGTTTGAGGACTTATGCACATCCTAAATTATTAAAGGTAGCTGAGAATATTAATGGTGATGATTTTGCTCCATTTAATGAAGCCTTATTTATTAAAGAACCTGGAATAGGCGCAGCAGTATCGTGGCACCAGGATGGAGTCACTCATTGGGAAAGTGAAAATTTCAATGAAGATATACATGGTTTTAATTTTATGGCTCAGGTTTATGGCAGTACAGCTGTTAACGGAGTTTGGGTAGTTCCCGGAACACATAAAGAGGGAAAAATAGATATTAAAAAATTAGTTGCTAAATCAGGAAGCGAGAGAATAAATGGTGCTGTACCTATGATTTGCAACCCTGGAGATGTGGTGATGTGCAACCGTCAGCTGTTACATGGTTCATTTCCAAATTGCGGATATGAACCAAGGGTGACGGTAAATTTTGGTTTTCATAAGAGATCTTCTGTACTCGGAACCCAAGGAGGAGGAATTCATAGCGAATCTCAAGTTTTTAACGAAGAGATCATAGAACGAAGATCTAGGCTTCTGGGATACGCAATCGAAGCGCGCAAACAAAAATATCCTGATGAAAAAGCTTTTTCTTACTCACCCTTTCTAAAATCAGGAAAACAATTCAAGTGGAATGAAGAAGCTCGTCAAAACATTATTGATTACAACCTTGATGATCTCAGCATTTAATTAGAATGTTGTATTTCTTTGCATTGGTTTTGCTCAGTTTAAGCCTGTGGATTGGAAATTCAGCTATCTCTTTATTTCTTGGAATCAGCCTGGCCCTTATTTGTAAAGTTCCGGATGATTTTTTTACAAAAAAATATGGGTCCAAAATTCTTCAAACAGGAATAGTTTTTCTAGGAGGAAGTTTAAGTTTAGGAACGGTTTACGAAACAAATTCAGACTTTTTTCTTTGGATCTCTTTCTATGTTCTTGTAGCTTTCGGAGCTGTAATTTTTCTTGGAAAGATCCTAGGAGTTTCAGAAAAACTTTCTTTTCTCTTGGCTTCTGGAACTGCTGTTTGTGGAGGCACTGCCATTGCTTCCGTAGCACCAACAATTAGGGCTCAACCTGAAGATTTAACTACAGCCATTACAATCGTATTTTTATTAAATGCTATAGCAGTATTATTTTTTCCACTTTCTAATAGTTTACTGGATCTTGGTGATAGACAGTTTGGTGCTTGGGCGGCATTAGCTATACATGATACAGCTTCAGTAGTAGGCGCTGCTTCCAGTGTGAGTGAGATATCAGTTGAAGTTGCAGCTACTCTAAAAGTTGCAAGAACTATTTGGATAGTTCCTTTAGTAATTTTTTCTGCCTGGATTTATAGAAGTAAAAATGAGAGTTTTGGATTGCCGATATTTGTAGTTTTCTTTATTTTAGCTACAGTTTTGAATTCTGTTTTTCAACCCAACGAGATCACTACTGATTATTTAAAACTGATAAATAGGATTTGCCTTTTAATTGGTCTTTTTTGTATAGGAACTCAAATAAGTAAAGAAAGTTTATCTCAGCTTAAATTCAAACCAATCGCTTTAGCCTCAATAGTTTGGCTGGCTATCATTCCAACTTCACTTATCTTGGTATTAAACATCTAAGTTAGAATTTTCTCTTTTGCTTTTCACATTTTCCCTTGGCGAGAATTTCTATCTTTGGATCTTTACCCCTCTTTCCGTCGACTCTTTTTAACCAAATATCTCCTTTAATCCTAGCCTTTCCTGTAAACCAATTTACTTCATTAGTAAGCTGATAAACATCTACTTTGTACTCCGGATAGTTTGGATGCATAACTCCGTTTTCAAGAAAATGGGTAACCATCAACCCTGTTTCTTTCTTCTCTTTTTTCCAGTCGCTTTGTGTTATCCATACAGGAGCTGGTTCGATAACATAATCTAGTGTGAGTAAGTCGTCTGAAGATTCATCAATAGCCCAATATTGAGTTACATCTATTTTGTTCTTGTCCCAGGCATCTTTATTGAGTGTTTGTTTAGCTCTATTGAGAAAGAAAATTGATTGTGTTGTCGTAACAGCAACATTTTTAGCAATTTCGACGGCTTCATTAAAATAATTTCTTCTAAAGTCTTCATAAGTAATTGAATAATTCCCTTCTAGCTCACACAGGACTTTCTTGGGTGAATCTGAATAGACCAAAAACGAAGCAATCATACAATATAAAAATACTAATTTTTTCATATCTTCAGTTACGAGGAAGAAGTTATTTGTTTGATGAAATTAACTTCATCTTCGCTATAAGGAGTTCCATCTACTCTTAAGATATCATGGAACCAAATTGCAGGCTCAGGTATAGCATCTCCATCTTCTAGGAACTCTCCAGCCTCTTTTTTCTTTTTCAGGTCTAGTATGGTAGACCAGCCAAAGTGAGTTTGACTTTTTCCAGCTACAAGCCCCCAATTGAAACATCCAACATTATTCTCTTTAAATATAGGTAGACTGAACTCAAAAGTAGATCCAAATTCTCGAGCCATATATTCAGTACACAATAACGGTCTTTCATATTTTGCTAATCTATCTATTGTCTCCTGTAGCTTTTCACCCTCGTAGGTATGAAAGGTAATAACGTCGGAATTTTCAGCATTGCATTCAATAATATCCTTTCCTACTGATCCGTCTAGACAGGCTGTTAATGGTTGGGAAGGTCTAACCTCTAATGCCCACTTCCATACAAGTTCTAGCAAGGTAATTGCTTTTTCTCCTATGCCAAATTGACCAGGTTCGTTATAAATATCCCACATGAGAATGCGTTCATCATCACTGAAATCATGAAGAATTTCTTCAACAAATTTTTGCAGTCGTGGAATTTCATCATGTTCTTTATTTTCATAAATCTCATGGACAAGGGCCATACCAGGGCTTTGTTTCCAGCCAGAGTTATGAACTCCTCGCACTGGTTTTGGTTGCTTGCCTAATTTTGGATAAGGTCGGTGACAATCATCAAATAGGACTAATATAGGTCTAATTTCAAGACGATTGCATATATCAAGGAAGTCATTTAAGTTTTTTTTAAACACGTCTGATTCATTCCAAAGCAAGTCATGTAAATAGACTCTTACAGAATTAAATCCTAGATCTTTAGCCCACGATAATTCTTTTAGATTTATTTCTTTGTCATACGTCTCAACCTGAAACATTTCCAGTTGATTTATTGCATTACTTGGTAGGTAATTACAGCCTACTATCCAATCTAAATTTTCATACCAACTAAAAGCTTGTTCTTTATTCCATTTTTTCATCATTTATAAGTCTTTAAGCACTTGGTCATACCTTTTATAAAAATGCCTTGTCTAGCAATTTCACATTGCTCTTTAAGTCGAAAAGGTATTGGATACGATATCCAATCACATGTTTTGCAAGTTTTAATAAAAAGACTGAATTCATCCGATTGCATGTTAGAGGGAAAGTTCAAAACACTCAGTGTTAGTATCAAAACGTAAGCCTTTTTCATAATTTTTTTATCCTATAATTTATACTTAAGGCGCATGACCATTATAAGCACAAAAGAACTAGATATATATTTAGAAAGGAGCTCTCCCCGGGAGCATGGACAAATTTTCTACATTGGAGGTACCGGCGGCGACCTTAGAAACAGACCTAATCAACTTGATTCTCCTTTAACAGAATTCTTTGAAGTAATAAGTTATGACCAAAGAGGCCTCGGTCAAACATCAAAACCTTCAGGTGATTATTCAATGCAACAATATGCTGATGATGCAGCGGATATCCTAGATGAGCTTAATATAGAAAAAATAACTGTTATGGGCGTCTCTTTTGGAGGCATGGTTGCTCAAGAACTTATTAAGAGGCATCCGAATAAGGTAAGTAAACTCGTCTTAGCTTGTACTTCTTCAGGAGGAGAGGGAGGATCTTCTTATCCTTTACATGAGTTAGAGTCTCTTGATACTGACACAAAAACTGAATTAGGTATCAAAATCAATGATCATAGACTAACTGAAGAGTGGATAGAAACAAATCAATCCCTATGGGATTCAATCAAGGAAGATACAAAGAAAAGGCAAGCCTATAAAGCTGATCCAAGGAATCTCATGAAGCAATTACTGGCAAGGAAAAATCACAATACGTTCAGTTCCTTAAGTGATATTAATATTCCTGTATTTCTGATGGGAGGAAAATATGACGGGATAGCACCAATGTCTAATATGGAAGCTATGCATAAAGAAATTAAGAATAGTAAGTTAAAATTTTACGAAGGTGGGCACTTATTCCTTATCCAAGATAAACAAGCTTTTAAGGATCTGATTGATTGGTTAAAAAAATAAATACCCTTACTGCCAAGTATGAATATCAAAACAAGAAAAATTTTAGGTTATTTAGGTTTAATACCTTTTTTCTCATTTTCCTTTCTCCCTCTTGCTATTCCTTTTCCAGAAGGATACATATTCAATTTATTACTCTCTTTTTATGGAGGAATAATATTATCTTTTTTAGGAGGAATAACTTGGGGTTGGCCTAAAAATGAGAACCATATATTTTCATTAATTGCAGGAATATTTTTTTCATTAATAGGTTTCTTCATCATAGCCTTCTCAAATATGTTCCTCTACTACTGCCTATGCCTAGGTCTTCTAAGTTTTATTGCTTTTTATCTATTTGAATTAAGTTTTTCCGAACAAATGTTAAATAAAGATTATAGATTTTTGAGAGGTTCCTTAACTTTCTTAGTCTCTATTTGTTACTTGGTTAGCCTGGCTACCTTTAATTGGTAATAGAGTCTTATAAGTAATGAGTATTAAAGAGGATATCGAAAAGACTTATAGAAAATTCGATAAGATCTTCACTAATCAGCTAGGCAAGCCGCTTAAAGAATTTAAAATCTCTCAAATAAGAGATCAATTTAAAGTATGGATAAGTCAAGAGAATCCTTTATTTCTAGATGTCTCTCAAGCAGAAGATGCTTTTCTTTTTATTTATCATTTTATCGAGTTACAGGAAATTAAACGACATGCTATTTATCTAAGAGAGATGAATGATGAGCCAAAGTATTCAAGATTTATTCAAGAATTCTTTGATGAAAATTCTCCTTCAGGTCTACAAGATCTCAAAGTGCATCAGATCAACAATGAGTCTGACAAAATATGGTTTTCTAGAGAAAACAACTCCGACGTATTAATTAATGTATGGAGAAAGGAAAGGTTCTCGTCCTATCTCTAAAGATTATTTATCATCTTTAAGTTTTTCTAAGCTTAATTTGTCCTTAAGACTCATTACATATGCTGCCACGGCCAATACAAGAATAGCCCCAGCTTCCCACATAACCATCATTCCATCCATATCTTTTGTTTGCATGATAATCAAGCGACAGAGTGCTGTAATTGCAACTATTATCGGCAAGGTTACAGGTATACGATTTGTACTGTAAAAAGCACCAACCATTGCAAGTATCTCGGCATAGATAAATAACATGAATAGATCTGCTAACTCTATTCTCTGCTCAATGAGCATCTCATATAAATAAATAGCAGAAGCAATACAAGTTGATATACCTATAATCGCAAGAAGTAATTTTTCGCTAGCTATTGTTGTCCAGCTTAGACCCTTGTTCATTCCAGTATTTAGTAGTTCATTTATTTTCTTTTTCATTTTAAATTTCCATTACGGCACCATATAAACTTTTGAGATATTACCTACTAAATCGCTGTCATTGAAATAAGTAGGTTTATATTGTTCTTGAACATATAGGCTCACCTGATCATCATAATGCACCGAGTTTTTATCTTGAGTAGCGCTTCCATATTGATGAATACTTTTTGAAGCTTGTGTTCCATTTTTATCCCAACTCACATGTATGTAGAGCCCATCACCGCCTGAAGCTTTGAGATCTCCTTCCTCATCATTTCTTCCGTATATAGCTCTTAAGACATCTGGACCTCCCTGCACTGCAGTCTTCTTGCTACCTCTTACAATGAAATTTCTATCGGCCCATAAAGGGTCAACATTCCCATAAGTTTCTGTTAATTCATTTACACATTCTCTATATGAAATCTCAGGATCTTGGGGAATTCTTTGACCCTGTTCGGAAATCCATTCGCTTGATAGTACACAGACGCCAAGAGCTGCAGATGTATTTTCAAAATCGGTTGCTAGGTTCCATCTCTTGAGTACATCTATTCCATAATTAAGTTCTTTGGTTTCGAACTCTCTATCAAATAGGTTTGCAATATATTTGTAAGATCTAGACTGTTCTGAATATTTATTATCAAACTTAATAGCATCAAATTCCTTCTCCCCAATTTTTTTATACTGTGAAAAAAGTTCTATTGATCTATATGCCCTATTAGTCATTCTAGTCTGTAATCCGAGAGTAGGAGAGTAGTCAGCAGGATTTAAATTATCATTTGCATCTGTAACTTTGAACGGATCTTGATTAGTGCTAGCTATCCAACCGGAAGAGGGATTTCTAATTTGAGGAATTTCTTCAAAATCAACATATTCATTCCATACAAGATCTGAACGAGTGCCATCAATTACATTTTTCCAATCTATTCCTTCCTTCCTGAGCGGAGAAGAGGAGTTATGAAGAAAAAATATATTATCCTCTCTATCTGCGAAGACACCATTAAAAGAAATAATAGATCGCATCTTCATGGCATCTATCCATTCTTCAAGCGAGTTTGCTTTATTCATAGCAAACCACTGATTAACTTGCTTTATATCTTCCATACCGGAAAACTTTAACGCATAGTTTTTTTCTGCAACTTCGAGAACTGGTCCATGGACTGAATATTTAGCCTCTCTCTTAACAGTCCACTTAATTGGTCCAAATATTTTCACCGGCAGGCTTATAGTTTCTTTTTTAAAGTCTACCCATTCTCCGTCGAGAAAATATTGATTCTCATTTTCTGGGTTTATCTCTAGTAAATAGCTATCGGACAGGTCTGGCTTATTGACGGTAAATCCCCATGCTATATTTTCGTTGAATCCAACAAAGATGAAAGGCGATCCTGGGAAAAGGCCTCCCATCATATTCCAGCCCTCGTTACTTCTGACATGAGCTTCATACCATGCAAGAGGTCCCTCTAGTGGCTGATGAGAATTGATGATAATTCTTGTTGATTTATCTGAAGTCTTTTTCGAATTAACGGCTAATACGTTTGAGCCTGTAACGAATTGCTCATTTTTATATAAAGTAGTGTATTCCTCTTGTAAGTCTGCTTCCCTTTGAAGCTTTTCAATGGAACTGACAACTCCTGAGAAAAATAAATTTTGTATTGAGAATCCTGCAACGATGTCTTTCTCTGTTACTGGAAAGAAATGATTAAAATCATTTTCTGGATTTTTAATCATCCAATAATTTATTCCAGAAGCATATGCTTCTATGATGTTACGAACATCTTCATCTACATCAGTTGAATAATTTGCATCTATTCGCTCTCTTATTTTAAGAACTTTAATTAAATAGTCTTGAACTGCCCCACTTGGACCATCCTTAAGACCCATCTGAGCTCTATAGAGGTACATATTTTCTGCTATGTTTTTAAAATCATCTTCTGCATGTGCATACGCTAATCCAAATGCAGCATCCGCGTCAGTTTCTCCAAATACATGAGGCACACCCCAGACATCTCTTGTAATTTCTGCTTTATATGAGTTTGCTTTTTCTAAATAGAAATTTATTTCGTTCTTATCCAAGGACTGACAAGACACCAATAACAGGCTTAATTTAAAAATTAATAAAACACGTAACATATTTTTTTATTTTATAGACAAAGCCGTCTGTATAACAAAGTTTCTTTAATACTTTTTTTAAATAGTTTGAGTTATATTTGAGTCTCATAAAAAAAGGAGAAAAATTATGAAAACAATACAGGCTGCACTTGTTGTAATTTCGCTATCATTCTTACCGAGTACTTTGTTTGCTGGAAATTCCACGACTAATGAAGATACCGCAAAGGCTTGGATAGAAGCTGCTTATGCAGGGAAGCAAGAGATGATCGATTCTGTTAAAGCCAACATGGCAGAGAATGGTTTGAATTATCCTGGAAGATTCGTAGGATTTGGATTTAATTGGAATCCACAACTAGGCGAGGGCAGAATGGTTGTGGAGAGAGTCATTAGTGATAGTCCAGCAGAAGGCATACTTCAATCAGGAGATGAATTCATTTCGGTTGAAGGAGTAGAAGTTAATCAAAAAAATATAGATGAAGAGAAATTGGCATTCTCAGGACTTCCTGGAAAAAAAGTTAATGCAATTGTTTTAAGAGATGGAAAGGAAAAGTCTATTAGTGTTACTAGAGGAATTGTTAATTCTTCTAATACTAAAGAGCAGGTGTTAGAAAATCTTACTGAAGCCAATGAAGAAAACTGGACCACTATTGAATACAGAATAAATGAAGTTGCCTCCAATGATGAGGACAATACTGTATATGTATGGCATTGGCACAGAAGTATGAATACAACCTTTGATTTAGAATTTGAACAAAATGTTGTGACAAGATTCCTTTTCGATGATCAAGGAAAAGTCTTAGCTAGAGGAGATCTTTCAGAAGAAAGGTTGGTACAAAGTCAGCTAGGATTTTCTCTTACGCGATAATCAGTGAATAAGCATGGCAGCTCTTTTCTGAGCTGCCATTTACTTATCAATTCTTATTTTAATCCAGAGGGAGAGACTCTGGTTTTTCCTTTTGTTGAGATAACTTCGACTAAATCGCCTACAGAAAATCTATAACTTCCAACTTCCTGGACAACTGATATTGTTCTGCCATCGTCCATATTTATTGTGAGCTGAACCCCTTCAACTGCTCTAATGTTCTTAGATAAGTTTCCGCCAAGAGTTGCACCAATAGCTCCTCCAAGTACTGCTCCTATCTCTGATTCAGGTTTAGAGTCGCTTACTCCGCTTCCAGCAGCTGCACCAACCAAACCCCCTACAATCGTTCCAGACTTTGTATCTCCTTCAATTTTAACTTGCTTCAGAGATACTATTTCTCCATACAAAACATTTGAGACTCTTTGTGCAGCATCTCGTTCAAAAGTATCAGGTTGAAGTGAAGAATTCGCACAACTAAGTAGCATTAAATTAAGCCACAAGAAGGTAATAAAATTTTTCATAGTTTTATTTTGACAAAATGAATGTCTAAAAGTTCTAAAACCGACTTTAAAGGCTAGTAAATTTATCTAGATGAAAATCAGAATTTCCAAACTGAGAATCTATTACTAATAATCTTTTAAAAAAGTGTCCAATTCTCAGCTCTTCAGTTACCCCCATCCCTCCATGGAGTTGTACTGCACTTTCGCCAACAAAAATACCTGATTTTCCTATTAGGTGCTTCAGCGCATGAACTGTTCTCTGTGCAAGAATTGGATCTTGCACCGTTTCCATTGTTGCTCTTAACAAAAGAGATTTACACTGTTCATATTCCATAAACATATCAACCATACGATGTTGTAGAACCTGAAAGTCTGAAAGAGGGTGATCAAATTGCTCTCTTTGTTGTGTGTATTCAACTGTATCTTTATAAAGAACTTCCATTGCACCAACAGCTTCGGCAGATAATGCAAGAATTGCATCATTTACAACAGCTTGAAGTATTGCAAAGCCTTTATCTTTTTCTCCGATTAAGTTACCGGAGGGCACTTCAACATCAGTAAATGTAATTTCTGAAGCTCTCAATCCATCTACTGTTGGAAAGTTTTCTCTCTCAATGCCTTTAGAGGTTGCATCTACTAGAAATAAAGAAATACCATCTTCATCTACTTGGCTTCCACTTGTTCTTGTTACTACAACAATCTTATCTGCAGATTCGGCATTCAATACCATGGATTTTTTCCCATTGATGATGAAATTACTCCCATCTTCCCTTGCAGCTGTTGCAACATCTTCTATATCAAATCTGCTTTGTTCTTCAGCATATGCCAAAGTGACTTGGAGATTTCCCTCAATTAGATTTGGTAAGATGGATTCTTTAATTGCAGGACTTCCTCCTCTTTTTATAGCTCCACCGCCGAGGACTATATTTGCCAAGAAAGGCTCCAGAACAAGACCCTTACCAAATTGTTCCATCAATACTAGAGTATCAATTTGATTTCCACCAAATCCTCCTTCTTCTTCGCTAAAGGCGAGACCTAACCAGCCTAATTCAGCCATTGCGGTCCAATATTCCTGACTATAGCCAGGATCCTCAGAGCTTATCTTAACTCTGTTTGTAAGATCATAGTTTTCTTGAACAAAGCGCTCGACGCTTTGTTGAATCATTTTTTGTTCTTCGGATAATTCAAAATTCATTTTGATTTCCCAGTAGTTAGTCCAAGTACCTTTTTAGCAACGATATCTTTCTGAACTTCGCTAGCTCCACCATAAATGGTGAAATAACGACTATTAAGATATCCTGCTGTTCCGCCTTTGGCAAAAGATGGACCGGCACCTTTATCGCCCCAGGCCGAAGCATAAATTCCGCTAGCTTCAACAGTTAACTTCTGTATCCGTTGTTTTATTTCTGTCCCTTTCAATTTAAGAATTGAAGATTCTGGACCTGGTTCTCCACCTGAAGCAGCAGATGCTAAGCTTCTCAATTCTGTAAACTCTGTAGCTAGTAAGTCTATTTCAAGCTCACCAACTTTTGATCTATAGCTTGCTTCATCCATCAGATTTCCATTGCCTCTTTGAATTGTTCTTGCCTTATCTTTTAGTTGCTCTAACTCTACCAAAGATTTCGAAAGTCCGGCCAGGCCAGTCCTCTCATGTTCCAGTAAGCCTTTTGCGTAAGTCCAACCCTTTCCTTCTTCGCCAATTCTATTTTCGACAGGGACTTTCACATCAGTAAAGTGAACAGTATTAACTGTATGTGAACCACCAAGAGTAATGATTGGTTTGACTTCAATTCCTTCTTGTTTCATTGGAAACAAAAGAAAAGTTATTCCTTGTTGTTTTATTCCTGAATCATCCGTTCTTGTGAGGCAGAAAATCCAATCTGCCATATGGGCAAGTGTTGTCCATATTTTTGATCCATTGACAGTGTAGTAAGTTCCATCCTCCGAAAGAACAGCTTTTGTTTTGAGATTTGCCAAATCAGAACCCGCACCAGGCTCAGAATAACCCTGACACCAGTTTACTTTTCTGTCCCTAATATCAGGCAGGAACCTTTCTTGTTGTTCTTCACTACCGTAATTCATTAGTATCGGTGCCAACATACCCAGACCAAATGGAAGGTCAAAAGGAAGATTTGCTCTTGCTGTTTCTTGTTCCCAAATATAATGTTGTGTTGGCGACCATCCAGGACCGCCGAACTTAGCAGGCCATTTAGGAACATCCCAGCCTCCTTTTTCTCTAGCTTTTTTAAACCAGCTTTCTCTCCAAGAGAAATAGTCTTCACCATCTTTTATCTTGTTTTCTTCAAAAAAAGTTCTCACTTCTTCTCTAAAGGCCAAGTCTTCTGAATTTAATTCTACGTGCATAATTATTTTTACTTATGTTTAAAAAGAACCTGAATATTAAAGGCTTTTGGGGATTAATGCTATTTAAAATATATGTATATTTTTCTCTATTTATTGACTATCTTTTTGAAAGATTTGATACTAGTTGCTGGCAAGGAAGGATTAACTATGTCGTTTTCATCTTTAAGGTTCATTTTTCTTTTTGTATTTTTTTACAGCCCCTTGGCTTACTCTCAATCAAACATCTGCTTAACTGATTTTAATGAAATTTTAGCTGAGGATTCACTTGAACAAATAAAGTCCATGAGACAAAAGGCTAATAAGCATTGCCTTGAATGTGGAACTACTTCATGTACCTTAAAGCAGTGGGATGAAGCGAATATCGCCAATCAAAAAATCTGTAATAGGTTATTTTGCAAGCCTATCAAGAGAACACAAAAAAAGACTTTATTTGCATCCAGTGAAAATCATGGTTTTGGCCAAACGAAGGTTGTGTTTTCCTATGCTATTAATACCAATGGAAGAATAACTGATGTCGATATTATTGATTTAGAAGGAGAGATGGATAAAAAAAGAGCTCTCTCATTTTTGAGAGATAATCTTAAAGCACTTAGATATGAACCTGTTGAAATAAATGGTAAAGAGTATTTCCTAAGAGATTTACAGGGAAGTACAGGATGGAATATCTACGAAAAATAAATTATGGAAGAGAAAATAAAGGAATTTAGTAAGGAATTTTTTGGAAAATCAATGGAATTCCTCAATCTTGAATTTGTATCAGCTGTTGACGACATTTTTACTTTTTCATGTGAATTCAATGAACTATGTAGTAACCCAATGGGTTTTGTGCAAGGAGGAATGATCACAACTGCTCTAGATGATGCTACTTCAGCTGCAATGATCTCGGGTTATAAGGAGAAAAAAGCACCCATGACTACTGATTTACATGTTCTATTTCATAGGCCGCTCCCAATAGGTAGAGCAACCATGGAAGTTAAAATAATTAAACTAGGCAGCAGAAGCGCAACATCAGAGGGAAGAATATTCAATTTAGATAATAAGCTGGTTGCTACTTTAATGCACACAGCTCAACCAGTAGATATCAATTAAAGGAGAGAAGAATGAAACCAGTTTGTTTAGTATTTGGTGCAGGAGCCGGAATAGGAGGAACTGTAGCAGCAAAATTTGCGAATGAGGGGTATCACTCACATTTGTGTCGACGCTCTGATCAAGAAGGTTTAGATAGGCTTATAAAGAATATAGAAAAATCTGGAGGCTCAGCTTCTGGCGAGCTAGTCAATGCTATTGAAGAGGATGCAATAGAAGAAGTTATAAATAAAGTAGAAAAGGATGTCGGTCCGATTGAAGTCGTCATCTACAATCTTGGTGCTCAAACAGGAATGAAACTTTTAAGTCAGACTACCTATAAAGAATTTGAGTGGGGATGGAAAATGGCAAGCTTTGGGCTGTTTAGGGTTGCTAAAATTCTTTGCCCTTTGATGGTTGAGAGGGGAAAGGGGACCATCTTGGTTACTTCAGCTACTGCAGCCATGAGAGGAAATGCTACTCAACATTCACACGCGGCCGCAATGGCCGGCCGAAGGATGCTTTGTCAGTCTCTAAATGCTGAATTTGCTTCGAAAGGCGTACACGTAGCTCACATTATTGTAGATGGGGCCGTCGATGCTCCTGATACTTTAGGAAAAATGTTAGGCCCTGAAATGTATCAACAGCTTAGAGAAACCAAAGGAATGGAGCATGATGGTCTGTTATTGCCTGAGGAGATAGCCAAAACTTATTTTCATTTATCGCAGCAACATCGTTCAGCCTGGACGCATGAACTTGATCTGAGGGCATTTTCAGACTTGGCATGGTGGAACCACGCAACTATGCTGGATGATGATTGATCTTAAAGTTTGATATTTGTATATCGTCCTGTCCTAAATCTTTATAGTTATCATCTATACGTCCTTGGATATATTCTTTCCAAGTAAATGCTCGATAGTGCGGCTTTGCAGCAGAAATTATTGATAAGGGTTCAATGATTGAATCACTAGTTGGATTATAAAAGAAAGGTGTGCTGTATCTGGGTTCAGATGTCCTCTTCGATACTCTATGAATAGCGGCTACATAATTATCATTTGTCCAGACTTGCATAGCGTCACCCAGATTAACTACTATTGAGTCTTTCTCAGGAGTTATATCTATCCAACCAAATTCTTTTGATTTTGCTTGTAATCCTCCTGTCATATCCTGAAGCAATAATGTCAATATGCCGGGATCTGTATGATGATGTAGGGCCATATCACCTAATCCATTAACTTCATTTTTTTCCAATAAAGAAAGAGGATCATCTACAGGATAGAAATTTAGTCTGGCATTGCTTGTTTTAGAGTCACCAAATACCAAGTCATTTTTAGATATACCCAAACAGAGCAGAATTAAATCTAAGGTCTCTTTTGCAACTTCAGAGGATTTTTTAAAGAAGCTTTCCATTGTTTCTCTAAACAGAGGTTCATCTGGCCATTGATTGATATCTCTCTCTGACCGCGTTTCCATGAAGTCAAAGACTTCTTTTAGGTCTCTTTTTTGTTTTGTAAGCTCTCTATCATAGAAACCAAGAGGAATTTCTTCAGATCTTAATAACTTAAGTTTATCTTCTCTTTGTTGGGCAAAGAACCATTCCGACATGCTCCACATATTATTTATTTCATTTTGCATTCCATGATTTTTTAAGAGAAAAAAACCATGATCTCTGCATGCAGAGTCTAGCAATCTAAGTTGATCTTTATCCTTCGAAGCTTCTTGGAGATCTATAAGAGGAACATTAGGAGTTGACATGATCACAAGCCTTTTCTGAGAATCCTATTACTTTTTCAAAAGCATACATAGCCTTTAGCACATCTAAATCCCTTCGCTGTCCACCTATAATCTGCAACGAAGCAGGGAGTCCTGAATCTAAGGTAGAAATCGGGATCACTCCTGCAGGATTTCTAGTCATATTGATACCCATTGTAAAATCTACCCAAGAAGGTGTTTCATTACCGTTTACAAAACCGTCGCCTTCTAGTTTAGGTGCATGTCCACATGTAGCAGGTGTGATGATTAAAGGGGACTCATCAAAGAACCTTTGCAACTGATATCCTAACTTATGACAAGCATCTATTGAGGTGGCATAAGATGCACCATCCATTGTGGTTCCCATTTCAATAAATAATCTTAGAAGAGGATCTATTTTCTCAAAATCGTCCGTACCAATTAGATGTTGTTGTCTTCTTGCGCACGCTGAGGCCCAGAATACCATCCACGCTTCAACGGGGTTATCCTCCCAGATAGTTTCTTTTTCAATAATTTCAACATCCGAATCTGCAAGCGCATTAATCGCCGTTTCACATTTTGATAATATTTCCTTATCTACAGAAGAGAACCCCATAGTCGGAGACCATATAGCAGTTTTAGGCAATTCCTCTGTTAAGCTGCCCAGCCAATCTAAATTTTCACCTTCTAAAGAAAAAATATCTGTTGGATGTGGTCCCACAGTTGCATCCAGTGCTAGAGCATTATCTTCTGTAGTATTCGCCATTGGACCCTTTACCGTAAGAAGTCCTGAACCGGGAGGTGTATCACCCCCAATAGGGATTCTGCCTTGCGAGGTTTTAATTCCTGCGAGCCCTCCTAGAGCTGCAGGTATTCTTATAGAACCACCTCCATCAGAACCTGTTCCTAGAGGTATCATTCCTGATGCTAGTGCTGCAGATGTTCCTCCTGAAGATCCTCCTGGTGAATATTCAAGATTCCAAGGGTTTTTGGTTATTCCAAAAGGTACATTATCTGTTTTTCCTTTGTGCCCGAATTCTGGAGTATTAGTTTTTCCCAAAATTACGCAACCTTGATCTCTCATTCGCTTTACCAATATAGAGTCCTCGCTAGCGGGCTTATCATTCACATGCAATTCAGAACCAAAAGTCGTTACAAATCCTTTAGCATCTTCCAGATCCTTTACTCCAATAGGTATTCCAGCAAGTTTTCCGACGGTTTCACCTTTTTGAATCAAATTATCTATTTGCTTTGCTTGGTTTATCGCGTCTTCATGATTGACAGCACAAAAAGCATTTAACTCTCCATCGTATTTATCAATATTGTCTAATGCAGCTTGCGTGACCTCTGTAGCTGACATTTTTTTTGACTGAATATTGCTAGCCAAATCTTTCAACGAGTAATCTCTAAAGTCCATAGTGTTCTCTCCAATAATTTAAATGATGTTATCATTTTTTAGTAATATGAATTCAATTTAGTTATGAACTTTGAACACACAAAAAAAACAAAAGAACTGATTAATCTTGTTTCTAATTTTATAGAACAGAAAATCAGACCCAGAGAGAAAGAGTACGATTCAGCCATGGCTGGCTTTCGAGATTCAGGAAATCCTTGGCAGGTACCTGAAGTTTTAACTGAACTTAAGCAAGAAGCAAGAGAGCAAGGTCTTTGGAACTTTTCTCTAACTGGAGATTTAGGATACGGGCTTACAAATTTAGAGTTTGCACCTCTTGCTGAAATGATGGGTGTTGGTTGGACTTCAGAAGTTTTCAATTCTTCTGCTCCTGATGCAGGCAATATGGAAGTACTTGATAAATATGGTAGTGATTATCAAAAAGACAAATGGCTTGAACCTTTATTACAAGGAAAAATACGTTCTGCTTTCGCTATGACAGAGCCAAATGTTGCTTCTTCTGATGCTACAAATATCGCTAGCTCCATAAAGAGAGATGGAGATGATTATGTTCTTAATGGTGAGAAGTGGTGGACTTCTGGATATGGTAGACCCGATTGTGAATTCATGATTTTCATGGGAGTTTCAAATCCTGATGCCCCTAAACATCAAAGGCAATCCCAGATAATTGTCCCAAAAGATACTCCCGGAATTAGCTTAAAAAGAATGCTAACAGTGTATGGTTCAGACCACGCGCCAAATGGTCACGCTCACTTGATTTTCGAGAACGTAAGGGTTCCTAAAGAAAATATGATACTGGGTGAGGGTAGGGGTTTCGAAATAGCTCAAGGCAGGTTAGGTCCAGGTCGTATACATCATTGTATGAAAATTATAGGTGCTGCAGAAGTTGCTCTTGAATTGCTATGTAAAAGAGCTTCTTCTAGGAAGGCTTTTGGGAAAGCACTTGCTGAATTAGGAGGTAACTACGACGTTATAGCTAAATGCCGTAACGAAATTGAAATGTGTAGACTCCTAACATTAAAGGCTGCCTATATGATGGACACTCTGGGAAATAAGAAAGCAAAAAGCGAGATTGCACAGCCAAAAGTAGAAGTACCCAGTATGGCAGTAAGAGTTATTGAGAGGGCAATTCAGATACATGGTGGAGCCGGTGTTTCTCAAGACACTCCCCTAGCAAGCTTATATAGCTCAATCAGATATCTGAGAATTGGAGATGGTCCTGACGAAGTGCACTTAAGGACTATTGCCAAGGAAGAGTTAAATAAATATGCAGATTAGTGGTTTAGACCCTTTTCAGTTTCAACAGACTTTATCGAGAGCATTTTTTTAGCAAATTCCATTTCTTTATCTGCGTTAAGCTTATTTAGTTTGAACTGCTCTGAATCTTGTGTAGCTATAATTATTCTTCCGGAGTCTGTATCTACCCTGATGCTGTCCGTCTTGAAGATCTTATTTTCTTTAGATATTACAATAGCCTCAAGCTCATTGTTGAGGTCTTCCACATGACAGCCTTCAATTAATTGCTTTAATTCTTTCAATTTCATATTTGTATTGTATCAATAATATAAAGTATATGACAGCGCTGTCTTTTAGTTAAAGTCAGCTGCCAGGCTCTTTACGGTAGTTAGAGGTATCTCTTTTGTTTTTATATTATATTTAGGGTGGTCTATGCCAGCGTATAACATCTTGGCGCTTTTGAAGTCAGCGATCATATTCTTGTCGAATTCAAATCTCAAAAAATGGACAGCTGAAGTTTTTTCTTCATTTGATCTTTCTAGATCTTCATCAGCTACAGCATAAACTCTTTCATTTTCGCCAATTTGTAACCATACCTTATTTTCTACAAGGTGCAGATCTTTCAGTTTTTCTGCTCTTACTTCTTTATCAGGATATTCAATCAGCATTGTGGCTTTTAAGTTAGCTCCATCAGGTATAAGTGGATTATAGGCGCCTAACTCCTCTTCGATTCCTTCAGAATCAAATATCTTCTCAATCCTTAGCATTTCTTGTATTTGGTACTTAATTGTCTCTATACTTTCAAAAAGTAAGCTGATATTTTCTCCAATTTGTATGAGCCTATCTTTTTTCAGTTGTATAACTTCGGCACGAAGTTCCTCCCTGCGTTCACTATATTCTTCTAATGAAAGTAAGTCGGTTTTGTTTAATTTTGTCATTTTATTCAACTCCATAAGCTTTTTTGATTAATGAAATTGGATGGGCGGAATCTGGTTTATTCTTTGAAACATGTTGTATTTGTTTTGCGGCCAGAGGACAGTCACTCGTGAGATGATCAGCTTCTGATTCATCTACTTTTCTAGAAACAGGTCTAGCAATCTTTACTGAATTATTATGTGTTTCTTCCTTTACTGCATAAGTACCATCATGACCTGAACAACGCTCGATAGCCTGAACTTCTGTATCGGGAATAAGCTCTAACAATTCTTTAGTTTTTGGGCCTATATTTTGTACTCTTTGATGACAAGCTACTTGATATGCTATTTTTCCTAGAGACTTTTTAAAGTCTTTATTTAGAAGTCCTTTATCTTCTCTGTATGATAGATATTCGAAAGGATCGAAAATATGCTGTTTAATCTTCTTTAAATCCTGATTGTCATCGAACAGTAATGGCAGCTCTTGCTTGTACATTAAAACACACGAAGGTACCAACGAGATGATGTCATACCCTTGCTCAATCTCGGCAAGAAGTAGAGGAGTATTTTGCTCCATCAAACTTTCTACCGACTTGAGGTCGCCTAGATCAAGTTTCGGCATACCACAGCACTTATCATCGATCATGAGTTTTGCTTCAACTCCATTATGTTCCATGACTTTTAGCAAATCATTTGCAAGATTCGCATCATTATTTCTGCAATAACACCCAGAATAAACAGCTACCTTTCCAGTTGTCTTCTCAGTAGTAGTTACTTTTTCAATAGTTTTTGGGGTGTACTTTTCTACAGAGCTCTCAAATTTTGGCCAAGGGGCATCTGCATGAACTCCTGTTACTTTTGAAGCTACTTTCCTGGCTGAACCATTTGAAGAAATTGCTTGATAGGTTATGTCCACGACCGGCAGTTTCATGAACTTTCCAAGTTTATCTGTCGAGGTTAAGACTTTATCTCTAACTCTTTTTTTTAGAGATTTGTTTTTTTCTTCGTAGGCTATTGCTTTGCCTCTTAGCATTAAGTGTGGAAAATCAAGTGCCCAGGGATGAGGAGGTACATAAGGACATTTTGTCTGATAGCAGAGATCACACATGTAACATTCGTCTACCACTTTCTGAAAGTCATTTTTGTCTACACCATCTAGTTCAAATGTTTCTGACTCATCAATTAAATCAAATAAGGTTGGAAAAGATTCGCAAAGGCTTACGCACCTCCTGCAGGTGTGACAAACATCATAAACTCTTTCGGATTCTTTGAGGAATTCCTCTTTATCCATAAAAGATGGATCCTTCCAATCAACAGGATGTCTAGTAGGTGCTTCTAAGCCGCCTTCCTTTTCTGAAAATATATCTGACATAGGGGTATCAAATAAGGTGCGCTGAACGCACCTTATAGAGACTTTTAATTAATGATTAAGCTAATTCGTCTAGAGCTTTAGAAAATCTATTAGCATGAGATCTTTCTGCTTTGGCAAGTGTCTCAAACCAGTCAGCGATTTCATCGAAACCTTCTTCTCTTGCAGTTTTAGCCATTCCTGGATACATGTCTGTGTATTCATGTGTTTCACCGGCTACTGAAGCTTCTAGGTTAAGCTTCGTTTCACCCATAGGAAGTCCTGTTGCAGGATCACCAGTTTCTTCTAGATATTCTAAATGACCGTGAGCATGACCTGTTTCACCCTCTGCAGTTGAACGAAAAACAGCTGCTATATCATTATGACCTTCCACATCTGCCTTTGCTGCAAAGTATAGGTATCTTCTGTTTGCTTGAGATTCACCTGCAAATGCATCTTTTAGATTCTGTTCAGTATTTGTTCCTTTAAGACCTGACATTATTTTCTCCGTTTATAAAAAAAACTATTTT
Source organism: SAR86 cluster bacterium AG-447-A08 (assembly GCA_003212335.1). Lineage (GTDB taxonomy): Bacteria > Pseudomonadota > Gammaproteobacteria > Magnimaribacterales > Magnimaribacteraceae > Magnimaribacter > Magnimaribacter mokuoloeensis. Next base: position 31,401 of record QCQA01000005.1, on the reverse strand, counting down.
AGAGTAAATTTTTTTTAAATTTGTTGATGAAATCCATTATTACTTTGATAACAATTCTCATTAATAATGAACAATAAATAAATATGGCGGCATGATATTTATAATTTATATATTTGTATAATCATTTATTCAAATTATAATAATAGACAAAATCTATAATGAATTTAAAGGATCTCAAGTACTTTTCTAGTTTAGCTAAACATAAAAATTTTAGTAAAGCTGCTGAGGAGTGTTTTGTAACACAGCCTACTCTTAGCAACCAAATCAACAAATTAGAACAAGAATTAGGCTTAACTCTTTTTGAAAGAACAAATAGAAAAGTAACAATAACTGAAGAAGGTAGATTGATCTTAGAAGCAGCTCAAAAAACTTTAGAAACAGCTTCAGAAATAGAAAAAATTGCGCATAGATTTAAACAACCTTTGATGGGAAAGATGACTTTAGGAGCAATCCACACCCTAAGTCCTTATCTTCTTCCGATAATATTATTGCCCTTAAAAGAAGCTTATCCAGATTTAGATTTAATTATAGTTGAAGCAACAACCTCAGAATTAGTAGAAGATTTAAAGTCTGGAAAAATCGATGCAGCCCTATTAGCTACCACTGTAAAGAATGAGAAAGGCCTTAAAGAGCGTCAATTATTTAAGGAGCCATTTTGGTTAGCCCACCCGGTTAATCATGATATCTATGCTGTTGATGATATTACTGTCAAACATCTACAGAATTTAGATTTACTTTTATTGCCAGAGGAGCACTGTCTATCTGACCAAGTAAAGTCGGTATGTGGACTTAAGAATTTGGAGACAGAAGGACCAATGCAATGGTTACATGCAGGGAGCTTAGAAACAATTTTACAATTTGTAGCGATGGGACAAGGATCGACCCTTGTTCCTGCACTGGCAACATATGAAGGCCGTATCAATACCCAAGGAATGATAGTTAGGAAGCTTGACGTAGATCAAGCCTATAGAAACATCTCCATTTCATTTAGAAAGGATTATTCTAAAGAGTCCGATTTAAAGGTTCTGAGCAAATTTATCAAAGCTAATCTCCCAAATACTGTTGTACCTCTTTAGCTTGACTTGATGAATTCTTAATCCGCGTTATCATTGTCTACATAAGTGTAAAGGGGAGGCTATGCCTGAGAATTAAACCCTTGAACCTGATCCATACAATGATGGCGGAGGAATTACATGACATCAAATAAATATAGTTTTTTCACTTTCCTTTTTTTCCTATCTTTCCAATCTTACTTTTATTCTGAAGAAGTAGATGAAATAGTAGTTAGCGGAGATTGGAGGGAAATTACCCAAGCAGAAAAAAATTCAAGCTTAATTATTTTTACCGAAGAGAATATCGATAAAAGACAATACAAACATTTTGAAGAATTATCTTATTCTGTTCCAAATCTAAATTTTGCTGCCAGTGATTCCAGGCCTAGATATTTCCAGATTAGAGGTATAGGGGAAAGGTCTGGATATGAAGGTACTCCAAATTCTTCAGTAGGATTTCTTATCGATGATATTGATTTTTCCGGACAAGGAGGAATAGCTTCTTCTTACGATATTAAGCAAATAGAGGTTTATCGTGGACCTCAGGGTTCAAGAATGGGAGCTAACGCACTAGCGGGAATGATTTATGTGAAAACAAATGATCCAGTTGACAACTTTTTTGCTAAAGCAGATTTAATTCTGGGTGATTACGGACGCAAAGACTTAGGTGCAGTTGTCAATGTACCAATCTCATCAGATTTCAAATATAGGTTAAGTATAAAAAAGGAGGATTCTGATGGATTCAGAAAAAATATTTACTTGAACAGGTCTGATACTTCAAGAAAAGACGAAAAGTCTTACAGATTTAAATTAGATTGGAATTTGAGTGATACTTCATCATTAGATATTTTGCATTTTGATCATGACTTTGATAATCCTGCAGATATATGGACAATTGATGGTTCACTAAATACTCTTTCGGACAGGCCCGGTATGGATTCTCAAGACTCCAGCGCAACAGGTTTGAGCTATATATTCAGTACCTCTAAATACAAGATTAATTTTCTATATTCTGAAACAGAAACGGATGTTATCTTCAGTTACGACGCCGATTGGGGCAACTCTCTATCTCATGCTCCTTATGTTTATGATTATTTCTCTGAGACATTCAGAAATAGAGATACTGAAAATATAGAAATTCGGTTACTTTCAAGTGACCTAGATTTAGATTCAAGAAATTTGGAATGGATCATAGGGTTTTCCATTTTTGAAATAGAAGAATCTAATAATAAATTTGATGATGGTGCCTATGGCGATCCCTTCGATGGTTATGATACTTTCTATAGTGAATCTTTTTTCTCGAGTAATTACTCTTCCAAAAGTAAATCCTTATTTGGGAATATAGATTACTTTATTGATTCCAATCTAAAACTCTCATTTGGAATGAGATGGGAAGATTGGGAGGCAAGTTACCTTGATTCAAATAAAGAATCATTCAATCCGGCAAATGATATGAATGGAGGAAAGATATCATTAACAAAAAGTTTAGAAGATTTGACGTTATACGTTAGCGCAGCGAAAGGATATAAACAAGGAGGTTTTAATTTGGGTACTGGGCTTAGTAACTCATCTTTAAGTGACAGCATAAATTACGAACCTGAATCATTGATAAATTATGAAATAGGCTTAAACAATTATCTGACATCTTTAGATACTTACCTTGATCTTGTTATATTTTTCTCCGATAGAAAAGATCAACAAGTTCTTATCTCAACTCAAGTAGATCCTCAAGATCCTAATACATTTTTATACTTAACTAGAAATGCTGCTGAAGGAAATAATTTCGGAGCAGAATTGAGTATTAAGAAAGATTTTTCTGATAGTTTTAATATGTTTTTTGATCTGGGTTTGCTCAAAACAAAAATAAAAAACTATGCATCACGTCCAGATCTAGAGGGAAGAGAACAGGCTCATGCTCCAAGTTATAGCTTTTCGACAGGTATATCTTGGAAGATTTCTCAACAACTAGAATTTATTTTAGACCTAACTGGAAAAAGTGATTTTTATTATTCTGACTCTCATGATAATAAATCCGATAGTTATGTTTTGACTAATATGAACCTTGTTTATACGGCTAAAAGAACAAAATACAATCTCTGGATAAGAAACTTATTTGATGAGTACTATTCTTTGAGGGGATTTTATTTTGGAAACGAACCTCCAAATTTTGAAGACTCTTTATATGAAAGACACGGAGATCCAAGAAATCTAGGACTATCTATGCAATATGTATTCTAATGCATTGTTGGGGCTTGAATTAATAGCTGTTCTTCTTGCTGTCCTCTATCTGTTGTTGGCAGTAAGGCAAGATATAAGATGCTGGATAGCCGGTATTATCAGCTCGCTAATTTACCTATTTTTAATGTACCAAGCCAATCTTTACATGGAGTCTGTACTTCAAATATTTTACGTTTTTATGGGTATTTATGGCTGGAGCCAATGGAATTTAAATACAGGTAAGGATAAAGCTCTCAAAGTAAGTACTTGGAGCTTGAGAAGACATGTAATAGTAATATTTTCTATTTTAGGGTTTTCATTTTTAGTAGGAAACTTATTAGAGGCTTACACTAACGCAGCGTTACCATTTTTTGATTCTTTAACAACTTTTGGGGCCTTGTTTGCAACTTATATGGTTGCAAAGAAGAAATTAGAAAATTGGATATACTGGTTTGTTATAGATTCTATTTCCGTATTTCTATTTTTTGAAAGGGAACTATACCTAACGGCATTATTGTTCTGTTTATATCTAATCATTATTATTTTTGGATTTAGGTCTTGGTTTGCCGAATATAGATTGCAATAATCCCTACTATTACCTTAATCAGTTTTGGCGACATTTCTAAAAAGTATGAGAGAATACGAAAATATTTTTGGAGACAAATATGGCAAAGGCTTTATACCCAGGTACTTTTGATCCTATAACTCTAGGGCACATAGATATAATTGAAAGAGCACTTCATCTTTTTGATGAAGTAACTATAGCTATTGCCACAAGTGCTTCAAAAAAACCTATTTTTACTCTTGAAGAGAGAATTGAGCATGTAGAAAAAATATTTGAAGGAAATAAGAATGTTAAGGCCATTGGCTTTACTGGACTAGTTGTAGATCTAGCTAAAGAACAAGAATCTAATATTTTGATAAGAGGGTTAAGAGCAGTTTCTGATTTCGAGTATGAGTTTCAATTAGCAAATATGAATAGGGCAATGTCCCCTGATTTAGAAAGCATATTCTTGACTCCAAAAGCTAAATTCTCTTTCTTGTCTTCTACACTAGTTCGAGAAATAGCTTCTATGGGTGGTGAAATAGATTCATTTGTTGACCCTGTAGTGAAAGCAGCCTTGCAAGAAAGATTCAAAACCTAGTTTGGCATGTTGGGCAGAAGGCACTAGCTCTTTGGCCAATTCTTTGACTCTTTATTACAGACATACATTTATGGCATTCTTTGCCTTCTCTTCCATAAACTTTTAAGTTTTGTTTGAAATAACCAGGCTGGTTATTGCCACCAACGAAGTCTCTTAAAGTCGTGCCCCCATCTCTGATAGATTGTCTAAGAATATTTACTATTTCTATTGCCAGCTTTTCGTATTTTCTTTTAGGAATCCTGCCGGCCGGCGAAGAAGGTTTTATTCCTGATGCATACAATGCTTCACTCGCATAAATATTACCTACACCTACAACGATTTTTGAGTTCATAATGAAATTTTTGACTGGTGTTTTCCTTTTTCTAGAGCTATTAAAAAGATATTCTCCACTGAAACTATTACCAAGAGGCTCGGGTCCTAGATCTTTTAAAAGGAAATGACTATCTGGATCTTCACTCCATAGAAAGCATCCAAATCTTCTAGGATCGCAATATCTAAGAATAGTTCCATCCTGAAAACATATATCTATATGGTCATGTTTCTTTAAATCTTCTTTCTGAGAGATTCTCAAACTACCTGACATTCCCAGATGTATGATCAAACTTTCATTTGAGATTGTGAGAATAAGATACTTTCCTCTTCTACTAACATTATCTATTTTTTTATTTTGAAGTTTTTTTTTGATCAAAGATACTGGAACAGGCCATCGTAAAGAAGGTTGGCGCACTATTACTGAACTAATAATTTTTCCCAATATATGAGGTTCGATGCCTCTGAGAGTGGTCTCTACTTCTGGTAATTCTGGCACTATCGTTAAGCTAATTTCTTGAAGCCACTAAATCTGTAACTTCTCTGCCTTCTACAAAATCTATGATAATTTGAGCTAATTCAGGTCCGACTTCTTCCTGTACAAAGTGTCCAGCACCCCCTAAGGTTATTACTGTTGGATTGGGAATTCGATTTGTAAAATCATCTTTCATTCTTATAGTAATTCTTTCTTCCCCTCCAAAAGCGACAAGGAAAGGTTTTTCCCACTTATCTAAAACTTCTTTCCAGTACTTTTCATTTTCCTGCAGTTGTGTGGGTATTAGATAAGGCCAAACATGAGCCCCTGCCTTATATTTTCCATTAGGGTAGGGTGCTTCATAAGCTCTTCTCTCTTCTTCTGAAAGAGTTATCCTTCCAAAGGTTTCAATGATTCCCACTATGTCCATATCTTCTGAATAATAGGAGTGTGCAATCCATTTAGTAAACATCGAAATTCCATCATTGGCAGAAGGATTTTTAGAATTAAGTGCTCCTCTTGCCGCTGTCTTAAGTTCTTCAAATGTAATCGGCCCATTCCACCAGACAGCTAGTTCCATCATGCGTTGAGTGAACCATGCTCTCATACCTTCTCCTGCAACCATTCCGGTATTTGAAACAACTACATGCGAAAATCTATCGGGCATTTCTGCAACAACCCTCAGACCTACAAGGCCACCCCAGTCCTGGCCAAAGTGAGTTGCATTTGTAAGCTCTAATCTTTGAACAAGTTCCTTCATGACCTCGATATGATGCAGGTAGCTGTAGTCGAACTTAGATTCAAACTTATCAGATTTACCGAAACCCACCATGTCTGGAACAATTACTCTATATCCTGCTTCTGTAAAGACAGGTATCATTTTTCTAAATAAGTAACTCCAGGTTGGTTCTCCGTGAAAAAGAACAATAGGATCTGCGTCTTTAGGTCCTTCATCAAGATAATGGATTCTTAGCCCATCTATCATCATATAGTTAGCTTGAAACGGATAATCAACAAGATTTTCAAACCTATCATCAGGAGTTCTAAGAACACCTTCTTTAAGTTCAGAAGAAAAGGAAAAAAAGCTTAAGAATAAAAAACAAGAGGTTATAGATAATGATGCTAGAAGCCTCAGGAAGGTTTTCGATGTATATATCATTTATTCCATTTGATTACTTATGTTCATTAGGTCTTTAGGACTTAGAGAGCCAACTGACGCCTTAAGTCTTAACATAGAGATAATGTAATCATATCTTGAACTTGCATAATCCCTTTGGGCTTGAAACAGTCTCTTTTGTGCGTCAAGCAAATCAACTGTATTCCTCGTACCTACTTCGTATCCAATTTGAGTGGCCTCTAAAGCTGACTCAGCAGAAGCCAAAGCTTGTTTTCTTGCAGTAACATTCGCTACCTGAGTTTGGACACCAAAGTGATTCGATCTAACATCTCTTACTGTCGATCTCTCTGCGTAAATTGCCTGTTCTTTTGATCTGTCATAGTTTGCGTATGCTTGTCTCCTGGCAGAACTTATCGCTCCTCCCGCATAGAGAGGCAAATTGAACTGGATTGAATATTGTCTCGTGTCCTGCTCAACACCAAAAAGAGGATTCTGTATGAAGCCACCGAACTTCCCTTGTTTTGATGTGCTTTTAGACACTCTCCCTACTAAATCTATCTGAGGAAGGTGATTAGAAGCTGTTGATCTAGCGGAGGCTTGAGCAGCATCTCTTTGAAGTTTTGCAGCCTTTAGTTGGTAATTATTCTTTAGACCTAATGACACCCAGCTTTCTCTGTCTAGAGGATCTGGTAAAGATATCTCAAAATTATCTGAGAGTGGGGAAAGGAGTTTAATGTCTCTTCCAACAATCGAAGTGAGTGATTCTCGAGCAGAATCTAATTGGGCTTCTCTAGCAATCCTAGATACAACAGTGAGATCAAATGCAGCCTGTGTTTCTTGTACTTCAGTGATTGCAGCAAGACCTACATCAAACCTTTTTTTAGCTAAATCTTTTTGTCTACCAATAGCCTTCTCCTCAGCTCTAGCTGCATTGAGACTATCTATAGAATTAAGAACATTAAAGTAAGCTGAAGCAACTCTAATCATTGTCTCTTGTTGTTGATAAGCAAACTCCGCACTTGCAGCCTCAGATAGGGCTGTTCCTCTTTCAAACTGAAACCACTTATCTAGCCTAAAGATAGGCTGATTCAAGCTAGCCAGATAAGAATTAGAATTGTATTGATCGATTATCTGTTCTTCGACTCTATACTCATTCCAGTTAGTGCTTCCTCCAACTGACAAAGTTGGCAATAAACCTGCAATACCCTGCGTTTTATTTTCTTTTCCGGCCCTGTAAGTAGCTTCTGCAGCTTTTAGTAGAGGATCATTCTTTAGTGCTAACTCATATACATCAGCTAGATTCTCAGTTCTTAAAGGACTACTAATTGCTATTAAGGAAAACAAAAAATAAATTTGTAGTGTTTTTATTGGGCGCATATTTAACATTATAAGGTGTGTTACTCTAGTATAACACCTCTTTGACTCGCATCAAAATTAATTCTTGGCCTATAATGGTATTTTTTATAAAGGAGAGAAAATGACAATACAAGTTGGAGATACTTTACCTACAGTAGGATTAACAACAATGACTGCGGAGGGACCAAAACCCGTTTCTTTAAGTGAACTATCATCGGGAAAGAAGATTGTTCTTTTTGCTGTTCCAGGAGCTTTTACTCCTACATGCAGCGCTCAACATCTTCCAGGTTTTTTAGATAAAAATAAAGATCTGAAAGAAAAAGGTGTCGATATAGTTGCTTGTGTTTCTGTAAATGATCCCTTTGTAATGAAAGCATGGGGTGAAGATAGAAATGTTGGAGAAGATGTTTTAATGCTATCCGACGGTAATGGAGAATTTACTGCAGCTATAGGGTTAGAGATGGATGGAAGTGGTTTTGGTCTTGGTACAAGATCTCAAAGATATGCCATGATAATAGATGATGGTGTTGTATCAGTTTTAAACGTTGAATCAGGTCCTGGTCTCGATGTAAGTTCCGCTGAAACAATACTAGAGCAACTCTAAAACATATGCCCAAACCCATTTATGACATAGGTCAAATATGTGAGTTGGATAAATGGGAAACATTTATCAATGGTCAACCATTTGATCTTTTTAAAAGACTTAGAAAAGAAGCTCCAATATATTGGCACGAAGAGAGTTTAGATTTTGAGCCAGGCTTTTGGGCTCTCACCAAGCATGAAGATATTGTTAGAGTCTCTAAAGATCCTCTAACATTTTCTTCCGCAGTGGGTGGCCATTTGATGTCAATGGGAGACCCTGAAGTAGTCGATCCAGCAGCTGTAGCTGCCATAGTAGGTAACATGATAGGTATGGATCCTCCAGATCATCAAATTTATAGAAAAATGGTAGCTCCCAGTTTTACGCCTAAAGCAATTAAAGCGCTAGAAGTTGATATGAGAGCTAAAATAAGAGAACTACTAGAAAATGTTGAAGATAAAGGTGAGTTCAACTTTGTAACTGAGATATCGGAACAATTACCGCTTTGGGTACTATGTGAAATGATGGGAATCCCAGAATCTGAAAGACCTAAAATAAGGGACTTAGTTAACAACCTTACCGATGCATCAATTCAGCAAGATCCCAACAATTCATTCCAAATATGGGTTAACTACATGGAACTGTTCAAAATGGGTAGAGATATGATTGAGGAAAGGAGACAAAATCCTACCGATGATCTCATGAGTGTTGTAGCCAATACAAAAATTGAAGGAGGAGAGCTTCCACCGGAATTACTAGATGGTTTCTTTTTGCTTATGGTTATAGCTGGAAATGAAACGACTAGAAACACTCTTACAGGTGGACTAATGGCATTAACTGAGAATCCCGAAGAAAGAGAAAAACTTCTCAAGGATCCTTCACTCATTTCTAATGCTACTGACGAAATGTTGAGATGGGTAACTTCTGTCATTTATTTTAGAAGGACAGCAACCAAAGATACCAATATTAGAGGTCAAGATATCAAAGCAGGTGATAAGGTTGTTATGTGGTACGGCTCAGCAAATAGAGATGAAGATGTCTTTACTGACGGAGATTTATTCAAGGTGGATAGGGTAAATGCAAAGAAGCATCTAGCTTTTGGAGCTGGCGAGCATCTATGTTTAGGCAATAGATTGGGGCATATGCAAATAAGAATTCTATTTGAAGAACTTTTGAGTCGTTACCCTAATATTCATTCCACCTCTGATCCTGTCAGAATCCCTTCAAACTTTTTGGCTGGAATTTCCGAATTAAAGGTTAGCATCTAAATGATCTCAGAAGGCGACGATTTTCCGATTCACCAGTTACCTACTCCAATTGCTGAAGTTGGAACTGAAAGAAATTTTTATGATCGATATTTCTTTAACGGTTACAACGAAGACGGAACCATTTTTTTTGGAGCTGCCTTTTGTGTTTACCCAAATCTAAACTTAAAAGATGCTAGTTTTATTTTTGTAACAGATGGCATTCAGCACAATTTTAGATACTCAGATGTACTAGATCATGAAAGGATGAATACAGAAGTAGGGTCTTTTAGAATTGAAATTATTAAGCCTTTAAGAGAGTTAAGGATTATTGTTGATGATAAAGAGAAAGATATATTTGCAGATATATCTTTTACTGGCCGCTTTGAGCCAATGGAAGAACCAAGAATGACTCTTAAGAATGGTCCAAGAATCTATATGGATTCTACTAGAATGACTCAGCATGGTAATTGGACCGGCAACATAAAATTTAAGAGCAACTCATTAAATTTATCAAAAGAAAATTATCAGGGTACGCGTGACAGATCATGGGGCATAAGACCTGTAGGTGCTCCAGATAACCAAATCGTCCCTCCTCTGAAATTACCTCAATTTTATTGGTTATGGGCTCCAGCTAATTTTTTTGATCAATCTTCCCATTTTTATTTCGTTGATGATGAGGCAGGAATAGCAACCAATAGCCATTGTGTTCAGCAAAAAGAAGATTTAAGTGAAAGGTTGTTTGATTTAAAAAAAGAAATTCATTACAAAGAAGGCACAAGAAGAATTGCTAAAGCAGAATTTTCTGCCCTTAAACGAGATGGCACTGAAGTAGTCTGGAATCTCACTCCTAAATATCATATCTACATGTGTGGACTGGGGTATATGCATCCAGAATGGGGTCACGGCCAGTTTCACGGAGAAAAACAGTCTTTATATGATTTCTATGATCTCAGTGAAGATCCTCATGATCCTCCTTTTTTACATATTCAAGCTATTTGTGAATTTGAATTATCGGAGAATCAATCGAAAATTAAGGGTATTGGAGCTTTGGAACAACTTTTGATAGGCCCTCACGCTCCAAGTGGCTTTGAAGATTTATTAGATCGCTAGCTTATGTCCCAAGATCTGTCTTCTGCATTCCTTGCTTACTATTCAGAGTTTCAAAAAAAAGATTTCTCATTAATTTCTTTTGAAAGAATTTTTGGTGGAGCAAGCAGAGAGACCTATAAGATAATTGTTAAGGATAATTCTGATAATGAAGAAAGATTGGTTCTCAGACTTTCTCAAGATAGCTCTTTGATCGAGACAGAGCAAAAAACTGAATACCTAGCTTATTCTGCATTTCAAGAGTCTAATGTTCCTGTCCCAATTCTGATAGATATGTCAGAAGAAAATTCTAAGTTAGGTGCTCCATTTATGTTGATGAGAGAATTAAAGGGCGAGGCTGCGAGTCCTTTCACCCCCAATATATATGCCCCTCATGAAGTAGACCTTGGTAAGCAGTTTTGGTCTATCCTCGGTGAGATAGCAAAAAAAGAAATAGATAAGGATATTTTCAGAGAGTTTATTGGAGAGGTAGAGCAACCTTTTTGGAAAAATGAATTAGATAAGTGGGTCAAAATCATACATGAAGATTCTATAGGAATTGAACCAATTTTGGAGGCTGGCATAAGACATCTATATAGAAACCCTCCTAAGGAAAGTGAAACTATAAGTATGGTACATGGAGATTATAGGAGTGGTAACTTCCTATATTCTGAAAACAAAATCACTGGAATTCTCGATTGGGAAATGGCTCATTTAGGTGATCCTCTCGAAGATTTAGGCTGGGCCCTCTCGCCTATATGGAGCTGGCAAGATAAGGATCGTCCCGCTTACTTGTTAAAAAGAGAGGATGCACTAAAAATATGGGAAAAGACTAGTAATATTAGTATAGACAAAGACGATCTAAATTGGTGGGAACTTTTTGCAGCCGTTAAAGGCATGGCTATATGGATTTCTGCTGGTAATGAATTTAAGTCAGGTACAAATATAGATCCTATTAATCTATTCTCAGCTTGGATACCTGGTGATATCCACCTTGAAATAATCTTAGATACTTTAGAAAAAAATATATGAAACCGGATATCAACATTGCGCTACTGAATGCCGCACAAGAAATTATAAATAGATTTAGTCCTTTAATTGATGATGAATATGAAAAATCTCGTTTGGGTTCATGGGGGGCTTTGATACTTATATCAGCCTTGAAATTAAATGATGCAAGTTCGTCTTTGAAAAAAGAGAATCATGACATCATCGAGTGGTTAAGAGAACACTCGACAATAAGCATGAAAGAGCTTGATCAATTCAAAATTTTAGACAACAAGACTATCGATCAGTACGATCAGGATAATCAGAGTCTGAGGGAAATGTTTGATAAGCAGTTTGAGGCTATTCAAGAAGAGGGGGACAAGATTTCGCTCAAAGAAGGAATAGATTTAATGAGATCTATGCATCAAAGGCGAAAAGTGAGCGACCTTATAGGAATGTTACAACAACAAGAAGGTTAACTAGTCCACTGCACAAGTGATATAAAACCATAAGCCCCAAGAAACATGGGAGCTAAATAGAGAGTAGGTAGTATTACTTCGGTCACTTTTTTTGCTGTTTTTTCTATTTTTTTCATTTTTTTAAGCGATATTTAATGCCGCGCATAATATCATTAAAATTAATGTATGTATATAAATAATGTGAATATTATGTGAAATTACTGTTAAATGGCTATTTTTTTGACTCCATTACAGAAAATTCTACTATTCCTATACCGTTCTCACCCCTTAAAGAATAAAGAAGATAATTTTTATTTTCTTCACTAAAAACTGCGGGATCTCTCAACTGATTAACTGGAATATTGATAGCACTTGCTGCTGATTTGTGATTTGGTAATAAAGCTCCCTCCCATTCTTTTTCAGGTCTTAAGACATCTACTGGCTTAGTAGTTTTCCATTCTGATACAGGTAAAGTTAGATCTACCGTTGTCATTAATATACGTTCCGGTACATCACCTTTCCTTGTAAAAAAAATTAATAGCTTATCCCCATAGACCTTAACAGCACTATGTCTGGTTCTTTCCTCCATAATTTGATTTATTGGTTTGAATTCTTCAATTTCCTCTGAGCCTTCATAGATTATTCCTGGCATAGATAGAGCATAGTCTTTTTGCATATAGGAAAATCTACGAAAGTATGGCCATCCGACTATTTTCTCCTTTGCTTTAAAATTTATACCATCCTTTGATTCAGCAACTCTGGTCTTTTGAAGACCGAATTCGTCTAGTCCATGAAAATACATTACGAATCTTTTATTTTGATCATCTATATGCACATCAGGTGAAGCGATATGCGGAATAGTTAAATCATCAATCTTTTTGGGTATATGTTCAATATGATCTTTGTGTGCATCCCTTATTCCTAGTGAATCAATATCAAAATCATCAGGTATCTCAGGTTTTTCTGTCAAAAAATAGGAATTTTTTAATTGTAAAGTACCCCCTAAAAGCACTTTCCATGGACCTATAAGATCATTAGCATAGGCAAGCTTAATCCTATCTCCCTTGTGATCTGCAAAGTAAAGGTAATATTTAGCAAGAGGATTTTTTAGCCATTTAGGAGCTTTTACAAGAGAAGGTCCTTGAATATTTGATCCAATTTCTTCAACAAGAAATGGAGGGATAATTGGCCTATCCGTAAAACGATTTATTTTAATTTCCAAATCTATTACCTTTTCTGTAGAACCTAATAGCATTCATGAAAAAATCATTACGAAGCAGTTCTTCATGGTTAAACTTTATGTAATTTCTAGTCACTCAGTCCAATACCACAGGGTATAATATGCTAAAACTAAATGGCTAGAGAATATACTGCAAAGTCAATTGAAGTCCTTTCAGGACTAGATCCGGTCAAAAAAAGACCTGGGATGTATACGGAAACATCACGGCCAAATCACCTCGCACTAGAAGTAATAGACAATAGCATTGATGAAGCATTGGGAGGCTTTGCTACAAAGATCGACGTAACTTTGTTAAAAGATGGGTCTCTAAGTGTTGAGGATGATGGCAGAGGAATGCCAGTCGATATTCATCCCGATGAAGGTATACCTGCTGTTGAACTAATTTTCACCAGGCTTCATGCTGGAGCAAAATTTTCAAATGAAGATTACAAATTTTCTGGAGGGCTGCACGGAGTAGGTGTTTCAGTAGTCAATGCTTTGTCTCAGTATCTTGAAGCAGAGATAAAGCGTGATGGAAAAAAGTACTCGATAGCATTTAAGGATAGTGAAAAAAAATCCGAATTAAAGCAGATAGATAAAGTAGGTCAAAAAAATACAGGAACAAAAGTAACTTTTTTGGCAGATCCTCAATACTTTGATAATCCAAAAATTTCTGTATCTCAACTTACCGCAGCTTTAAAAGCAAAAGCTGTCCTTTCTCCAGGTTTAAAGATTTCATTCTTTGATGAAAATACTGGCAAATCTGAAACTTGGTGTTTTGTAGAGGGTTTAGCTTCGTACTTGGCTGCCTCTAATGTTGGTGGTGAGGTTGTACCTGCAGATCCTTTTGAAGGGGAATATTTATCTGAAGACGGAGGTTTGACCTGGGCTTTACAGTGGGTACAAGGCATTGCAGACCCTATTTCAGAGAGTTATGTAAATTTAATTCCAACTTCACAAGGAGGAACGCACGTTAATGGAACAAGGTCTGGATTAACAGAAGCCCTGAAAGAATTTTGCGAATTTAGAAACTTAATACCCAGAGGAGTTAAGTTAACCGCGGATGATATTTGGCTAAATTGTAGCTCTATCATATCTGCAAAAGTAAAAGATCCTCAATTTACAGGTCAGACAAAAGAAAGGTTGTCCTCTAAAGAATTTACTAATATTTCTTCACAAATCATTAAAGACTCTTTCAGCCTTTGGCTTAATCAACACACGGAAGAAGGTCAAACTATTGCAGAAATCTGTATAGCTAATGCTCAAGCTAGGCAAAAAAGTAACAAGAAAGTAGATAGAAAAAAAATAATCTCTGGACCTGCTTTGCCAGGCAAATTGACCGACTGTACTACTGATGATCCAGAACAAGGGGAGCTTTTTTTAGTAGAGGGTGAATCGGCCGGAGGATCTGCTAAAAGAGCAAGAGATAGAAATTTCCAGGCTATTCTTCCTCTTAAAGGTAAAATCATGAATACCTGGGAAGTGGATGTATCTGAAGTGCTAGCCTCTCAGGAGGTTAATAATATTGCTATAGCCCTAGGCGTTGAACCAGGGAGTAATAATTTAGATGGACTTAGATATGGCAAAGTTTGCATTTTAGCTGATGCTGATTCAGATGGTCTGCATATAGCAACTCTTCTGTGCGCGCTATTCTTGAGGCACTTTAGGCCACTTGTTGAAGCAGGAAGAGTTTATGTTTCCATGCCACCTCTTTACAGGATAGATCAAGGAAAAGATGTTCACTATGCGTTGGATGATCCAGAAAAAGACAAATTAGTTAAAGAGCTACAGAAGAAAAACAAAAGAACTAAAATCGAAGTCCAAAGATTTAAAGGCTTAGGGGAAATGAATGCTTCTCAACTTAGAGAGACAACAATGTTACCCGGAGCTAGACGCTTGGTTCAACTTACAGTGAAAAATGGAGACAAATCTTCCCAGATGGTTGATATGTTGCTGTCAAAGAAGAGATCGCAAGATAGGAAAGAGTGGCTTGAAGATAAAGGAAATCTAGCAAATGTCTGAAAAACTTGAACAACAGTCATTAAGTCAGTTTAGCGAGAAGGCTTATCTTGATTACTCAATGTATGTCATCCTTGATAGGGCTCTACCACACATAGGTGATGGACTTAAGCCGGTTCAAAGAAGAATTATTTACGCTATGTCTGAGTTAGGCCTAAGTTCTGCAGCTAAGTACAAGAAGAGTGCGAGAACAGTAGGAGATGTAATAGGTAAATTTCATCCTCATGGCGATACTGCAGCTTATGAAGCAATGGTCCTTCTCTCTCAATCTTTTTCAACTAGGTATCCTCTTATTGACGGACAAGGGAATTGGGGCTCTATAGATGACCCAAAATCCTTTGCAGCTATGCGGTACACTGAATGCCGACTCTCCCCTTATGCCAAAAGTCTTCTTGAGGAGCTTGGTCAAGGCACTGTTGATTGGGCAAGTAATTTTGATGGAACGCTTTTGGAGCCTTCTGTTTTGCCAGCACGGTTACCTAATTTATTATTGAATGGCGCTACAGGCATAGCTGTAGGAATGGCAACTGATATACCTCCTCACAATTTAAACGAAGTTGTAAACGCATGTATCAAAATTTTAGATGAACCTAAAGTGACTGTAGAGGAACTATATAAAATTATTCCTGGTCCTGATTTTCCAACAAAGGCTGAAATCATATCCACTGTAGATGAACTTAAGGAAATTTATCAATCTGGGAGAGGGTCAGTTAGGATGCGATCTACTTATGCCATAGAGAATGGCGAGATTGTGATTACAGCATTGCCACATCAAACATCAAGCTCCAAGATACTTGAACAGATCGCATTACAAATGGATGGAAAGAAGTTACCAATGATAGTTGATCTGAGGGATGAAAGTGATGAAGAAAATCCAACAAGACTAGTACTGGTACCTAAATCTAATAGAGTTGATAAAGATGCAGTTATGAATCACTTGTTTGCAACCACAGATCTTCAAAAGAATTACAGGGTTAATATGAACCTAATCGGCTTAAATGGAAAGCCTCAAACAAGAGATATAAAACTCGTTTTGAAAGAGTGGCTTACCTTTAGGTCTCAGACTGTAACAAGAAGGCTTCAACATAGATTAGATTGGGTATTAGACAGACTGCACATATTAGATGGTCTGCTAGTTATCTATCTGAATATAGATGAAGTAATTCATATCATCAGAAACGAAGATGACCCGAAAACTGTCTTACAGAAAAAATTCAAATTAAGTGTAATCCAAGTAGATGCAATTTTAGAGATAAGGCTTAGACAATTAGCAAAGCTTGAAGAGATTAAAATCAAAGAAGAACAAGGCAATCTTGATTCAGAGAGAAAAGACTTAGAAAAGATTCTAGGCTCTAAGAACAGGCTTAAAACTCTTATCAAAAAAGAACTTAAAGCTGATGCTGAAATTTATGGAGATGATAGAAATAGCCCTATAGTAACGAGAGAAGAGGCTTCCGCCTTTGATGAGTCAGAACTCATTTCATCTGATCCAGTAACAGTTGTTTTATCTGAAAGAGGATGGATAAGAGCAGCCAAAGGACATGATATAGACCCAGAGTCATTGAATTACAGAGAAGGAGATAAGTACTTCTCTTCAACACCCTCAAGAAATAATCAGAATGCAGTATTTTTTGATTCAAAAGGTAAGGCATACACTTTACCTTGTCATTCACTACCTTCAGCCAGAGGTCAAGGAGAGCCACTTTCTGGAAGATTAAATGCTGAGTCAGGTGAAACTTTCGCGGGGGTTATTTCCGGAGCAAACGAAGATAAAATTATCTTAGCAACCTCATCGGGCTATGGATTCGTTGCGCAACTCGGAGACTTGCAAACTAAGAATAAATCAGGAAAAGCTGCAATTAAGGTCCAGGAAAATGCAAAAGTATTAATTCCTAGTCTCATACGGGATGAAATGGATGTTCTGGCTGCAATAACTAATCAGGGTCGTATGTTAGTCTTTCCACACACTGAATTACCTCAGCTAGCTAGAGGAAAGGGTAATAAAATAATAGGTATACCAAAAGCCAATTTTGAGTCTGGTGAAGAGTTCTTGCAAGAGTTGGCTGTGGTTGGTGAAGGAAGAGAATTGAAACTCATTAGCGGTAAACGACATTTCACAATTAAATTTAAGGATCTAGAAAACTTTTCTGGTAACAGAGGTAGAAGAGGGAATTTCCTTCCAAAAGGCTTTAGGAAAGTTGATAAAGTAGAAGTAGTTTCGCCAGAAGATATTTAATCCTAATTTTTCTAACTATAAAGTAAATACAAACAAATAGAGGACTCAATGAAAGAGAAATTTCCATATATAGGCAATGACGTAACTATAACTGAAGAAATGTGTGATCTTAATGGTCATATGAATGTGCTCTATTACGCACAAATCTTTGAAGAAGAATTTCCATTTTACTCGTCTCTGGGATTTACCTCTGATTATTTCAAGGAAGGTTATTCCTTTTTTACTTTAGAGATGAACATTAGATATCTAAAGGAGATGAAAAAAGGTGAAATTGCCTCCCCATGTTTTAGATATTTTGCTGTTAAGCCTAAATTGATTCACTATGGAGGAGTTATTCTCAATGAATCAAATGAAGTTTCTGCAATAACCGAAAATGTCCTCGTTCATGTAGATATGAGTACAAGAAGATCTTGTGAGATGAAGGAAGAAACACTAAATCATTTAAATGAAATGCTAGAGGAGCATGCAGCAACCGGAGAAATAGGTTTTGATTTAAGATTAAAAATCTAGATAGACAACAATTCTCTCTGGATGTCTTCATCTAGAAGACCCACAACCTCAGAACTTTTTAAATTTTCTTCTAACTGTGTCAACTGAGATGCTCCTAAGATTACAGTCGAAACATTTTTGTTCAACAAGCACCAAGCTATAGCAAGCTTAGACATACTTACATTTAGCTTCTCGGCAATTGGAGTTATCGCTTTAATTCTCTCCATTCTTTGCTGCCCTCGGTCAGATTCGACCATACTCTTTTTGAGCCATTCGTATCCAGACAAGGAAGCTCTTGATCCATCAGGTATCCCATCAAGATATTTTCCGGTTAGAGCACCAGAAGCTAAGGGCGACCAGATTGTAGTTCCTAAACCATATTTTTCATAAAGGGGTCCATATTCATTCTCGAATCTATCTCTATCTAAAAGATTATATTGAGGTTGCTCCATAGAAGGAGGTGTCAGGTGATTTGCAAAGGCAAACTCGTAAGCCTCAGTTATTTCTTCCGCAGTCCATTCAGAGGTTCCCCAGTAAAGAACTTTCCCTTGCATAACCAAATTATGCATTGCCCAAACCGTCTCGCTAATAGGAGTTTCTGGATCAGCTCTGTGACAAAAGTATAAGTCAAGATAATCAACTTGGAGTCTTTGCAGGGCCTGATGACAGGCCTCTGTAATATGCTTTTTACTCAGACCCCTTTGAGTGGGTAGAGGATTTTCTTTAGCTCCAAAAAACACTTTAGAAGATACACAATAAGAGTCTCTAGGTTTATCTAAAGCCTTTAACGCTTTTCCCATTACTATTTCTGATTCACCTCTTTCATAGCCTTCTGCATTATCAAAGAAATTTATCCCTGCATCTAAACAAGTTCCAAACATTTTCTCTGCGAGGTTTGTATCAACTTGCTTATTGAAGGTTACCCAAGATCCAAAGGATAATTCTGAAACTTTCAAGCCTGACTTACCTAAATTTCTATATTCCATATCTTTACAATAGTACCTCTTTTAAGAGATTTATGCCTTGTTCTATTTCCTCATTAGTTATATTCAGAGCCGGAGCCAATCTTAGACAGCTTGAACCCGCTGAAACCATTATTAGACCAGCATCGTAAGCTTGATCTAATACTTCGTTTGCAGTTTTATCAATTAAATCGCAACCTATCCAAAGTCCCGCTGACCTAACTTCAGAAAAAATTCCTTTTGTTTTGAACTCAGATAGCAAATCAAGGAATAATTGTTCTTTTTCTAAAACATCGTTAAGAAAATCTTTCTCACTTACAATGCTCACCACTTCATTAGCTACCGCGCACGACATTGGATTACCTCCAAAAGTTGATCCATGACTTCCGGGTTGCATACATTCACCGATAACTTTAGATGTGAGGGTTGCTCCGATAGGTATACCTCCACCTAATCCCTTAGCTGAAGTTACAATATCTGGTTTAATGTCATATTGCATATAGCCATAAAGGCTCCCCATCCTTCCTATTCCGCTTTGTACTTCATCAATAATCAACAAAGCACCTTGTTTTGTGCATTCTTCTCTTAATTTTTTTAAGAATTCTTTGCTGGCGGTATATACACCAGCTTCCCCTTGCACAGGTTCAACAATGACTGCGGCAGTTTTTTTAGTAATCAGACTTCCTAAATTAGAGACATTATTAAATTCTCCATGCTTAATTCCAGGCATTAGTGGTTCAAAACCGCTTCTATGCATCTCAGAACTTCCAAGAGAAATATTGAGCAATGAGCGACCATGAAAAGAATTTTGAAAAGAAACTATTTCATTCCTTTGATTATTTTTCGAAGAGTGAAATTTTCTTGCTATTTTTATAGCGGCTTCATTTGCTTCTGTGCCTGAATTGCTTAAGAAAACATTCTCTGCAAATGTAAGATCAGTTAGCTTCTTAGCTAAATTGATAGCTGGCTCATTACTCAGGTAATTACTAAGATGCCAGAATTTCTTGGATTGTTCGGAAAGCGCTTTTATCAAATCTGGATGAGAGTGACCCAATGAATTTACTGCTATTCCTCCGCCAAAATCTATGTATTCTTTGTCATCTTGATCCCAAATCCTTGACCCTCTTGCTTCCTTAGGTATGAAGTTTGCGGGGGAATAATTAGGAAGCATTACATTGTCGTAAATTCCTCTTAGTTCATTATTCTTGCTATTTTTTTTCATTCTTAGAAGTTTATTTGGCGAGACAATAGTATTATAGGTGCCCTTTTTATATGGTCAAAATCGAAAACAATGCCCAAGATAGTATCTACCGCATACTCTTGCGTCCAAATAGATCAACCGACTGGAAAACAAGTTTACTCTTTATTTCTGTAATTGCATTTACCTGCTTAACTATTGGCATAGGTTTCGCCTTAGCGGGTGCGACGATGATATTACCTTTTGCTGGTTTAGAGATTATATTTGTAGCTACTTGCGTTTATTTAGTAATGAAAAATTCTTATAAACAAGAAGTAATAACATTGACTAAGGAAAAATTAAAAATAGAGAAGGGCGCAGGAAAAATAGATCACGTGTGGGAATACTTCAGGATGTGGTCATTTGTTTCAGTTGAGAGACCTGAGCACCCTTGGTACCCAGCCCATATCGTTGTATCTTCTAAAGGAGAGAGGGTTCCTATCGGAGACTTCTTAAATGAAGATGAAAAAGAGGAACTAGTAAAAAATCTTGAGAGAATAATCCAGGAATTAAAATAACTAGCTTCTTTGATTAAACCTTTTTCCAACAATTGCTGATGCAATATTAATTTTTTGTATATCTATTGTTCCTCCTGCAATGCCCCATCCCCATACGTCTCTATATTTTCTTTCCATACCGTATTCTTTGTTAAATCCATATCCTCCCATAAGTTGCATTGCTGAAGCTACAACTTCTCTGGCGGTCTCATTTGAAAAACATTTTCCAACACTAGATTCAAAAATACTTGGAAACCCTTCTTGAGCATTATGAGCTGCTCTATGAATAAGCAGTCTAGAAGCCTCTACTTTCATTGCCATTTCAGCTAGTTTCATTTGAACAGCTTGAAACTCAACAATTTGCTTTCCAAATTGCTCTCTTTCTTGCACATAATCTATTGCATTTTCTAGCGCTCCAGAAGCCTGACCAAGGCACATAGTTGCATTTCCACACCTCTCTAGATCAAATGCTTCCATTAACTTCTTAAAGCCACCATTTGCTTCAACTATAATATTTTTAGCAGGCACCTCAACATTATCAAAGTAAATATCAGCAGAAGGTATCCCATTCCAGCCCATTAATTTTTCTTGTTGTCCAAAACTTAATCCTTCTGTCTCTTTTTCAACATATACAGCCCCGATTCCATTTGCTCCTGGTTCATCTGACATTCTGCAGTAAACAACATAGCCCTCAGAATGACCCCCTCCTGAGCACCATCTTTTAGTTCCATTAAGGATAATTTTATCGTTTTGCAGTACAGCCTTCGTTGTCAGATCAGTGAGGGCTGATCCAGCATTAGGCTCTGACATGGAAACAGCAACTACAATGTTCCCTTTACAAACTTCTGGAATAACCTTTTGTTTTAATTCCTCAGAAGCAAAATGTTCTATAGCCTTCACTGGTCCTACGCAACTTTCGAAGATAGGAAATGCAACAGCTGAAGAGATTTTTGCAAACTCTTCCATAACAAGTAATGCATCTAGATTTGAAAGACCTAACCCACCATATTTTTCTGAAACATTGATACCAAGAAAACCCATATCAGAATATTTTTTTAGCCATTCTTTTGAAAGAGGTTCGCTGGTTTGTTCCATAGATTGTGCAACTTCAACCATTTCCTTTTGCGCAAAATTTCTTGCTGTTTCTTGAAGTTCTCTTTGTTGTTGTGTAAGTTTAAAGTCCATATAAATCTCCTAAATTATTCTTTCTGATTTCAGCTGTGTTATTTCATCTTGGCTATATCCCAATCCTGAAAGTATTTCTTCATTGTGTTCCCCTAATTGCGGTGACCTGCTTTTGATAACTCCAGGATTCTCTGATAATTCTACTGCTGGTCCAACTACTGAGTACTCTTTATCCATTGTTGGATAATTTAATTTTACGAAAGAGCCTTTTTTTAAAATATGTTCTTCCTGTAAGGTTTCACTTGCTTTAAGCACTTCACCTACAGGAATTCTAGAGCCTTCTAATTCCATTATCGCCTCTTTTGAAGTCCTTTCTGCGCACCATTCTGACATTCTTTCACTAATTAAATGTCCATTTTCCCCTCTACTCAAATCATCTTTAAATCTTTTATCTTCGAGCCAATCCTTTTCTCCCATTAGATTAACCCATCTTTCAAAAAGAGGACCGCCAACTGTTTGTACAAGTATCCAGCCATCCTTTGTCTTAAATGTATCCGATGGTCCAGAGGTTTGCGCTCTATTAAGAGAGGCTACTCTGTTTATATTTAATATCTCTTGCTCAATTAAAAGACTATTTGTTGTTGTTAGAGCTGTCTGAAGAAGGGATGTTTGAACTCTTTGACCTTTACCTGTTTTTTGCTTCTCAAGATATGCCAAAAGAGTTCCAAATGCAGCCAGTGAAGCACTACAAAAATCAACATAAGGAGCATAAGCCTTCGTTGGTTGCTCAGGTTCTCCGGTCATATCCATTGCTCCTGACATTGCTTGTGCTACTCCATCAAAGCCCACTCGTTCGGCATATGGTCCAGTTGTTCCAAAAGCAGTGTTGGAAGTAAGAATTATCCCAGGATTTATTTCCTTTAGCTCTTCGTAATCAAGACCCATAGATTTTAAGGTTTGCTCAGGAAGATTGGCTATGACTATGTCGGATTTTTGTACAAGTTTCTTAACTATTTCCTGACCTTTTTCCTTAGTTGGATTCAAGGTTAAACCTAATTTATTTCTATTTAATTGAAGGAACATGGCTCCTTGTCCGTCCTCACTTACAGGTGTGACATATCTATCTTCACTGCCATTGACTCTTTCTATCCTAATTACTTCAGCACCGTAATCTGCTAGTAGTGCACCACAAAAAGGTCCTGCAATGTACCTTCCAAAATCTAAAACTTTTACACCTTCCAAAACTCCACTCATAGTATTTGCTTCCTTAATAATTTTAAGTTCGATATTTATTTCGAGTCTTGAGCGATTATAATCAAGGTATGACAGATCAAGAAATACCTGAGGGCTTTAAAGAACTTAAAATTCCTCAACCCCATATAGAAAATTTGGGTCCCGGTTTTTATAAAAAAGAAGACGATCAATTATTTATGATCTTTTTCGTAAAAAAAGAGCATAGTAATTTCTATGAATCAGCGCATGGAGGTGCGCTTATGGCTTTAGCTGATTTTTGCATGACTTCTTCAATGATGAAGGATCGAAATAGCTTAGTAACCACAGTAAGCTTCCATACTGAGTTTTTAGCTCCAGCCCCAATAGGGAGTATGTTGCTAATCCGCTGCAGACCTACCAAGATTGGAAAGTCACTAGGTTTTTCAGAAGGAGACATTACTGTTGATGGCAAGACCGTTATAACCTTTGGAGGAGTTGGCAAAATACTCAAATCATGATGGAAAGAAAATACGAAATAATTCTTTACGGTGCAACTGGATTCACAGGGCAAATTTGCTGTAAGTATTTAAGGGATAACTATAGCGATTTAACCTGGGCGGTAGCCGGCAGAAACAAAGATAAGTTAGAACAAGTTAAATCTGATTACGAACTAGAATGCGATGTGATTGTTGCTGACGGTGG
Organism: SAR86 cluster bacterium AG-447-A08; assembly: GCA_003212335.1. Taxonomy (GTDB): domain Bacteria; phylum Pseudomonadota; class Gammaproteobacteria; order Magnimaribacterales; family Magnimaribacteraceae; genus Magnimaribacter; species Magnimaribacter mokuoloeensis. Next base: position 7,674 of record QCQA01000005.1, on the reverse strand, counting down.
TGATCTAGAGTCACTGAAATCATTAGCTAGTCAAACTAAAGTTGTTTTATCAACGGCAGGTCCTTTTGCAAGATATGGCTCCTTACTCGTGCAAGCATGTGTAGAAGAGGGAACGCATTACACAGATATAACTGGAGAAAATCATTGGGTTAGAGGGTTAATTGATAAACATCATTCCGAAGCGGCAGCAAAGGGTATCAGAATTATCCCTTCGTGTGGTTATGATTCCATCCCCTCAGACCTGGGAGCTTTTTTTACTATCTCACAATTAAATAAGCCGGTTACTAGAGTTGATGTTTATCACGAGGCTCAAGGTGGAGCCTCTGGGGGTACAACCGAAACTATTTTCACTATGGATGGGTTGACTAAAGAGATGAGAGATCCGTTTGTTCTGAACCCTCTTGATACTGTCACCGAAGAGCAAAGACAAAAATCTAAAGATGGATTTGTGATAGAACAAGTAGAAGGGCTTGATGGTTGGTCTGGCATAGGCATGATGGCTGTAGCAAATACTAGAGTTGTAAGGAGATCTGCGGCTTTAATGGAACAGAATCAAAAATCCTACGGACCTAATTTTACCTTTGGTGAACATGGTTTATTTGCAACTAAGAGAATGGCTAGATTGGCCTCATATAGTTCAATTATTGCATTTCTTGTATTAGCCACTCCACTGAAGAGATTAGTAAGACCTTTTCTTCCAAAACCAGGAGAAGGACCTAGTCAGGAAACGCAAGATAACGGATGGTTTAGAGCTACATTTGTGGCTTATTCCGATGATAATGAGAAAAAGATTTGTTCTATGTATGGATCAGGAGATCCTGGATATAAGTCTACCGCGAAGCTTGTGTGTGAATCGGCTCTTTCTTTAGCCAGGTCAGCGGATTTACCAGGTGGAAGTGAGTATGGAGGAGTGCTTACTTCTGCAGTAGGCTTAGGAGATGTATTAATAGAAAGGTTAAGCAATAAGGAAATAGAATTTAAGGTTCTTAATTAAACTTTAAAATTCTTAAGCTTTTTCCTGACAAGTTTATTCTTGAGATGGGCAGTTTGTATTACGCCTTCTTCAAAAGGAGCCCAAGCTTCGCCCTGAATTAAGGGGCTCAGATAATTTTTACAAGCAGCAGTTATGCCGAAGCCATCTTTGGAAATGAAATTTTTTGGCATTTTTTTCTCAACGTTAGCTACTTTAGATAATTCAATTTTACCTACTTCCCAAGAATAAGGTTTTGCCTTCTTTCTTACGATGATTGGCATAATTGAATTTTCACCGGCAGCAGCATATTCAACAGCTGCCTTTCCAACAGCATAAGCCTGATCTAAATCCACTTGTGATGAAATATGTCTTGCTGATCTTTGCAGGTAATCAGAAACAGCCCAGTGATATTTCAGCCCCAATTTTTTGCTAACCATCTCTGCAACAGTTGGCGCTACACCACCCAGTTGTTTATGTCCAAATGAATCAACTGTTCCTGCATCGGCTAGGAATTCGCCATTTTTATATCTAGCGCCTTCAGAAACCACAATGACACAGTAGTCTTCTTGTTTTATGACTTCTTTTACTCTCTTGAGGAATTTATTTTCATTGAAAGGAACTTCGGGTAATAAAATAATATGAGGTGCTGAATTTTGTTTATTTTTAGCTAGGCCCGATGCTGCTGCCAACCATCCTGCATGCCTTCCCATTACTTCAAAGATGAATACTTTGGTCGAGCTTTTAGACATGCTTTTTACGTCTAGAGCTGCCTCTTTCGTAGAGGTAGCAATATATTTTGCTACCGATCCAAAACCCGGACAGTTATCTGTAAAGGGCAGATCATTATCAATTGTCTTAGGAATACCAATACAAGTTACTGGAAATCCAGCCTCTTTCGTGTATTGAGCTATCTTATTCGAAGTATCTTGAGAGTCTCCGCCGCCATTATAGAAAAAGTATCCAATATCATGAGCTTTAAAGACTTCTATCAGCCTTTTGTATTCTCTTTTACTTTCTTTAACATTTTTTAATTTGTGTCTGCAAGATCCAAATGCTCCTCCTGGAGTATGCTTTAATTTTTTTATTTCTTTAAGATCTTCAAGATTGGTGTCAATAAGATCCTCATTCAGAATTCCAACTATTCCGTCTTTTCCTGCATAAAGCTTATTAATTTTTTTAGACTTTCGAGCAGTTTCTATAACTGCACAAGCGGTAGTGTTAATAACTGAAGTTACACCTCCAGACTGAGCATAGATAGCGTTCTTGGCTTTCATCGTTCGCATGATACTTGAAAACAAATCTATCTTGTAATCATTCTTGATAGTTATAATGAATTCATGTCTAAGGAAAGAGTGCACATACTCGGAATCTGTGGAACTTTCATGGGTGGGCTAGCTTTACTTGGAAAAGAGCAGGGCTTAGAAATTTCAGGTTGTGACTTTAACGTCTACCCTCCGATGTCAGACCATTTACATGAGATGGGTATAGACATTTCTGAAGGTTACGACCCTTCTAAGCTTCCTGAAGCTGATTGTTATGTAATTGGAAATTCTATTTCAAGAGGCAATCCAGCTTTAGAGTTTTTGTTATCCAAAAAGGCCAATCTAATATCAGGACCAGACTGGCTCTATAAAACAGTTCTAAAAAATAAGAGGGTCATTGCTGTATCAGGAACCCATGGGAAAACTACAACAACAGCTATGATCGCTTGGATATTTGAAGATCATAATATTGATATTGGGTATTTAATTGCAGGCAAGCCAAAGGACTTCGAAAAGTCTGCTAGGCTCGGTGAACAAGATATATTCGTCATAGAGGCAGACGAGTACGATACAGCTTTCTTTGATAAAAGATCAAAATTTATTCACTACAAACCCGATACTTTAATTATTAATAACTTAGAATTTGATCATGGAGATATTTTTCCAGATCTATCTTTTATCTTTAGAGAATTTCATCATTTAATAAGAATTCTTAATGAAGAGGCTCAAATTATCTTTCCAACAGATGATTTGAATATAGCAAAGGTACTAAATATGGGCTGCTGGAGTAAATTGATAAGCTATGGAGTTGACGGCAATCATGAGAATGCTATCAGTCTAAAAGATCCAACAAATATAACTTTTACGATCAAAGATGAAACAGGCGATTTAGATTGGGATATGTATGGAGAACATAATGCTAGGAATGCCATGGCTGCAGCTTTGGCAGTAAACCAATATGGCATTTCTCTTGAGAGTGCACTTGTTTCATTAAGTAATTTTTCGGGTGTTTCAAAGCGACAAGATATCCTTATAAATTCAGAAAGATTATTGTTGATTGAGGATTTTGCCCACCATCCAACTGCAATAAAAACAACCTTAGAAGGTATAAAGCAAAAGTATCCTACTCGACGTTTGGTGGCAGTAATAGAGTTAAGATCTAATACTATGAAATCTGGATATCATGATGATCATCTGATTGAATCTGTCTCTCTTGCTGATGAAGTTTTCTGGAAGAGTGAGGATTTTGAGCAAGTTGAAGGTTTGGTCAGTAAGAAAAAATCAAATTCAAAACAAATAATTAATGTGGATTCATTTATAGAAGATTTTGATTCTATATCTTCACCAGGTGATATTTTTATAATTATGTCCAATGGAAATTTTGATGATATTTCTAAAAAGATTATTAAAAAGATAAATGACTAACCAAGAAACAGTCTCACCATTATTCCCTCTGACAATTAATGTTTTACCAGGAGCTTTATTACCTCTGCAAATATTCGAGCCGAGATATATTGATATGGTCAAGAGCAGCCTGAGCAAATCTGAAGGTTTTTGTATTGTCTTATCCATGCAAGAAAATACTCCTGAAGAGAGTCAATCTGGTTTACTTCGCAATATTGCAACCTATGTCGAAATCATTGACTTCAATCAGTTAGATAATGGCCTCTTAGGCATTACCGTTCAGGGTAAACAAAAGGTAGTTATTGAAGATACGTGGGAACAAGATGATCAACTATTAATCGGCAAGATAAAGAAAATTAAAGAAGAAGATAGTGATTTGTCCATAGATTCAAAGTATGTTGATTTATGGGATATGGTAAAAGAAATAACTAATCATCCTGAAATTAAGAAACTCAATTTAGACTTAGATCTTAATAGTTCAATTAGTGTCAGCTACATACTAGCAAGCGTATTACCATTAAGGCCTGTAGAAAAACAAACAATCCTAGAATTTGAGGATCCCAGGGACAAACTCGATTACTTGAAAGAAATTATAAAGAAGTTGGGTGGATAATTAGCCCTGTCTCCAATTTCCATGAAATCCATAGGGGATTCTGTGAGGCAGCATAGCCCTTGCGAGAGGGCCACTGGAGACATTTTCCGCGTCAAAAATCATTAAGTCCGATCTGTTCTCTTGTCCAAGATAGGCTAGAGCTATCAGATAACCTTCACCTTCTCTGGAGCTTTCATTTTTAGGAACAAATATTGGTTCACCAACTGCATCGAATTCTGAGAGAGTGAAGCTATCTTTAAGACCTGTATCAAAGTCATAATTGGTTATCGTGTTAAAACTTACTCCTTTTGGAGATTTACCATTATTTGAAGCGTAATAACCGTATCTATATTTAGACATGGCTTTTCTCTCGTCTAATCTTGGGAATTCACCAATGCTTTCATCTAGATAATTTTTTGTGATGGTACCTGAATTAGATCCAAGATCTATTTCCCATCTATTTAGTCTTGCTTCTCCCTTTTTGAGATCCGGGCTAGACCCATCAAGATGAGGAAACATAGGCGCTTCTTCAAATTGCATCATATCAGCAATGATTTTTCCTCCATCTTCATAAGCATTCATTGGGTGAAAGACATAACACGGATCGCTTTCAATCCATCTAATATCTTTTGCAGATCCATCTCTAGGCATGATTCCTATTTGACTGGGTCGATGAGCATCCCAAGCAATTGGAGACTTTCCTTCCGCAATTAACTGAAAATCAATTATTAGAGGAAAAATTGGAAAGATGACGTGCTTGGTAGTGACTATAAAGTCATGAACCATACTAGAGTAAGGAGTTTCAAACTCGGTAAATGTGGTCATCACCCCTTCAGCATTCACTACGAAATAGCTCATTTTGTTAACACCGAACCCATAACCAAAACCTATCATCTCTCCTGAGATAGGATCAATTTTAGGATGAGCTGTCATAGCAGAATCTAATTTTCCTTTATAGTTCCAAGCACCTTTAGATTCTAAAGAAATTGGATCTAATTCGAATGGTTTATTTCCTTCTTCTAAAGCAAGCAGTTTTCCTGAGTGGAATAAAATATTTGTATTGGCTGTTCCGTCTCCCCCTTCAAAATTATATTCTGGGTCTGAATCCATTGGATTGAATACGTTTACTAAAGATCTGCCAGCTTTTCTTTCTTGTTTCCACTTAGAAGTTTGAGCCCATCTATTTAGATAAGAAATCTTTCCATTTTCAAAATGAAAAGCGTGGATCATTCCGTCTCCAGCAAACCAATGATAATCACCTCCCATAGGAGGGAATTGAGGGTCAGGGCCATTTCTATAATAACTTCCGAAGAGGTCTTGCGGTACTTCTCCCTCAATAATCAAGTCCTGGATGTTGCATTCCATCCTCAGTGGAGCATAGTTTCCTCTTAGGTTAGGGTGATCTGGGTATGTTTCTGTCATAGTTATTTAAATTTTTTACTAAGGTATCTTATAAATATCAATAAAACAATAATTCCAATCCAAAACCAAATAGATTCTAGGAGATTAGTGTTTTCTGTCACAACTGCTTGGCCAGCATAGTAACCAGGTACAGTATAAATTAAAGCCCATAGTAGACAGGAAAAGATTTCTATTAAGAAAAATCTCTTTCTATTCATTTCTAAAGAACCCGCAGTGATTGGAAGTAAGGGTCTGACTGGTCCTATAAATTTTCCAACGAATAAACCAATCATTCCGTATTTTTTGAAGAACCTTTTTCCATTAATTAGAAACTCGGGATGACTTTTAAAAGGCCAAAATTTAGTTAAAGAATTTCTTAGACTAAAACCAATAAAATAACTGGCTACATCAGATAAAAAACTTGAAACATAAGCCAATAGCACTACTTCGTATACACTAAGAGAGGTGGATGCCAGTCCAGATATGACAGCCAGCAGAACTACACCAGGAACAATAATTCCAATCAATGCAAATGATTCAATAAAGGAAGCCCCTATAATCCCTATCGCGATCCATTGTGGATTTCTTTCAAGCCATATTATTATTTCATTAATTTCAAACATCTTTGGTTTTAGAAAGATTAGATACTTAGGTAGAATATTCAACAATGTCTCAGAGTAAAGAAATAATTACATATATGGATAGGTTGGGTTCGGAAGCTAAAGAAGCTTCTGTGATACTTTCCCAAGCTACTTTAGAACAAAAAAACGAAGCCTTAGCTCGAATTTCAGAGGAGATCCAATTAAATAGAAAGGCAATTCTTGAAGTCAATCAAGCCGATCTTGCGCATGCTAAAGAAAAGTCAATTGGGTCTGCTTTGATAGATAGACTCGAATTAAATGACAGCAGAATTGATTCGATGATATCCGGCTTAAAAGTAGTATCTGAACTACCTGATCCTGTTGGTGAGATAACTGATTTAGACCCTACACCCTCAGGTATTGAAGTAAGTAAAATGCGGGTCCCTTTAGGAGTAGTTGGAATAATTTATGAATCTAGACCAAATGTAACAGCTGATGCTGCAGCTTTATGCTTAAAGTCAGGCAACGCTTGTCTTTTGAGAGGTGGATCTGAAGCTATTCAGTCCAATAAACTCATTTGGAATTGTCTGCAGAATGGTTTGATTAAATCAGGCCTCCCAAAAGAATGTATTCAACTAATTGAGACCACTGACAGAGAAGCTGTTAAGACTTTGTTGCATTTAGATAAATATCTGGACGTAATAATACCTAGAGGCGGAAAAGGTCTAGTAAAGCTTATAACAGAGGAATCCAGAGTTCCGGTCATTAAACATCTTGATGGAATATGTCATGTATACATAGATGACAGCGCAGATCTAAATAAAGCTGAAGAGATAGCGTTAAACGCTAAAACTTACAGATATGGTATTTGCGGAGCTATGGAAACACTTTTAATTCATAATAAAGTTGCTTCAGATGTTTTACCTTCTTTAATAGGTAAATTAAACGCCGAAGGTGTTGAAGTAAGAGGTTGTAAGAAAACAACTGAGTTTGTTGAAGTTTCTGATGCTACCGAAGAAGACTGGACAACAGAATATCTTGCCCCGATTCTTTCAATAAGAGTGGTTGAATCGATGAATGAAGCTATAGACCACATACAAAAGTATGGATCTCACCATACTGACTCTATAGTTTCAGAAGATCTGAAAAAAGTTGATGTCTTCTTTAAGCAAGTCGATTCCAGCTCAGTGATGCATAATTTACCCACTTGTTGGGCAGATGGATTTGAATATGGCCTTGGAGCCGAAGTTGGAATATCTACAGATAAAATTCATGCAAGGGGTCCGGTTGGCTTGGAAGGATTAACTTCACAAAAATTCATTGTTAAAGGAAACTCAGAACTAAGAGGAGCTTGATATCGTCCCGACAAAATTGATTGGTGTCTTTGGTGGAACTTTTGATCCTATTCATAAAGGCCACGTTCAAGTAATAGAAAATCTATTGAGAGTTATCGATTTTCAT
>QCQA01000004.1 GCA_003212335.1 SAR86 cluster bacterium AG-447-A08 | reverse complement strand
CCCCAAAGAAGAGCTCATGGAAGCTGCAAAAAAAATGGCAGAGCTGTACGCATCTAAACCTCCTATGGCAGCTCAAATGATAAAGAATAGCGTCAATGAATTAGTTTACGCAACAGACGATGCGACAATGCACATGGATTACGATCAAACTCTTCTGACTCATGAAACAAAAGATAGAAGAGAGGCTGTTCTATCTTTCTTTGAAAAAAGAGACCCTAAATTTACTGGAGAATGATCAAGCAGATTTAGTTTCCAAAGCCTTTTTAGCTTCTTCGTACTCTTCAGCTAAAGCATCAACTGCATCTTTGACTGATGGTACATCGTGAAGGTTTCCTATACCCTGTCCAGAGCCCCAAATGTCTTTCCAAGCCTTCTTTTGATTATCTCCACCAGCCCCAGAGCTTCCGAAATTCATGTCATGCTTATCGGCATAGGGCAAGTTATCAGGATCCAATCCTGCATTTACTACACTGGGCTTCAAATAATTGCCGTGAACACCTGTAAAAGTTGGAGAGTACATGATGTCATTTGCTGTACTTTCTACAATCATATCTTTGTACCCTTGACTGGCATTTGCTTCTTGAGTAGCTATGAATCGTGTTCCGATATACGCAAAGTCAGCTCCCATTGCTTGAGCAGATAAAATTGAGGCTCCATGCGATATGCTTCCTGATAGTGCTACAGGTCCATCAAAAAATTCTCTAACTTCTCTAACCAAAGCAAAAGGGCTCAAAGCTCCAGCATGACCTCCAGCTCCAGCACAGACTAGGATTAAACCATCTGCACCTTCATCAATAGCTTTTTTGGCATGCCTAATATTAATTACATCATGCATTACAGCTCCGCCGTAACTATGCACGGCATCTACGACAAATTTAGGTGCTCTTAAACTTGTTATAATTATTGGAACTTCATGCTCGACGCAAACCTCCATATCATGTTCAAGTCTATTATTTGAATGATGACATATTTGGTTAACTGCAAAAGGTGCAACTACTGCATCTGGGTTTTCTTTTTGATAGTCAGCTAATTCCTGTTTCATCATAGAAATCCATTCAGTTAATTTTTCTTCCGGTCTAGCATTTAAAGCAGGAAAAGATCCCACAACTCCAGCCTTGCATTGAGCTAGTACAAGTTCAGGATAAGACACAGTGAATAGAGGCGCTCCTATTACGGGAATTCTTGTGTTATCTTTTAAAAAATTTACAACGTCCATATTAATCCTTATTTATTATTGATTAGAAACCCAAAAAACTGCCATTGCTAGCAAACTAAGAATGATCACTACAGCAGCTATAGAATCAAGCTTGCTGTCCTCCTCTTTCATAGCTTCTTTTTCTTGTTCAGTATGTTCATTCGACATTTATTTCTCCAGTTAACTTACTTTTACTAAAACGCGTCCTACCTGTCCACCTTCCAAAATAGTTGAAATCTCAGTTTCCAACTGCTCCAAAGAAACTTCCTTGACTAGAGGGGTTAAATCCATTTTCCAGTTAGATGCAAAATTTTCCCATACTTGAGATTTCTTTTCTAAAGGTATCTCAACAGAATCTATACCTAAGAGAGCATTGCCTCGAAGAATAAATGGAAATATCGAACTCTCGAATGATGGACCCCCTACAAGGCCACTGCAGGCAACCGCACCACCTGGTTTTAATGATGCCAAAAGTAAAGTTAATGTATTGCCACTTACAACATCAACTCCAAAATCCCATATAGTTTTCCCAATTGGTGTTCGACACATTTCTATTAGTTCTTCTCGAGAAAGGACTTCTGAAGCACCTAGATTTTGCAGTAATTCTTTTTGCGCATCCTTGCCTGTAACTGCTGTAACTGAAGCACCAAGTTTAGATAACAACATCACAGCTATAGAGCCGACTCCTCCTGTAGCTCCTGTGACTACTGTATTTAAACCTTCAAAACCTTTATGGGAATTGTGATCATTTAAAGCTTGTACCGAAAGTCCTGCTGTTAAACCAGCAGTACCTAAAGCCATTGAGTCACTTTCAGATAATCCTTTTGGCATTCGAATAACCCAAGACGCAGGTACTCTTATGTACTCTCCAAAGCCTCCGGCAGTATCCATACCAAGATCATACCCAGTAACAATAACTGAATCGCCTTCCTTGAAGTCATTATCACTTGACTCAGCAATCACTCCAGCTGCATCTATACCCGGGGTATGAGGATAATTTCTCGTTACTCCTGGTGCTCCTGAAGCGGATAAAGCATCCTTGTAATTCAAGGAGGAGTAATTTACTTTAACTAAAATCTCACCTTCTGGGAGATCATCTATTGATTTTTCTACAATAGATAACTTATTTCCATTATCGGTCTTTGAAGATTCTAAAGCTTTAAATGTTGTCATGATGTAAAACGGTCCCTGTTAATTAAGTCATAAAATTTAATTATAGATTTCTCTATAATTAACTGTATAGAAAAAGCAAATTTTTCAGATAAGTTTTTCTTTTCAATAAATTCAATTTCATACAACTTAGCTTTTTTAGATAAACCTACTAGATAGTTGTCTGAGGTTTCTAATGAGTCTACCAATCCAACCTGAACAGCCTCTTCACCTTGCCATACTTCTCCAGTAGCAACTATTTCGGTATCGACTTGAGGTCTTTGTTCTTTTACAAAGTTCTTAAAAATTAGATGGAGGTCTTCCAAATCTGATTTAAATTTCTCTCTACCCTCTTCTGTATTTTCTCCCAGCGTCGTGAGCGTTCTCTTAAAAGCTCCAGCTGTATGCATTTCAAAATCTATGGAATTTTTCTTTAGAAGTCGATGGAAATTTGGAAGTTGAGCAATAACTCCAATAGAACCAACTATAGCCCAAGGAGCAGCAATGATTTTAGATGCTACACAAGACATTAAGTATCCTCCACTTGCAGCAACTTTATCTATACAGACTGTAAGATTGATATTGTTATCAACTAATCTTTTTAGTTCCGCAGCGCACAATCCATAAGCATATGCAGAGCCGCCGCCACTCTCTACTCTTATAACAACCTCTTTGCACTCACTATCTGATAATAAAATAGCATTTATTTCTTGTTTAAGTTTCTCAACTTCGGAGGCTTGTATATCCCCCTTAAAATTGAGAACGAATACTGAATCTTCTTTGTCGTTCTTTTCTTTTTTCTTTTTATCTTTTGATAAATTCTTATTGAACTTTTTTAGTTCTTTAGGATTCATCAAAGAGCTTTTGACGGCATTACCCATCTCTTCGTACTTATCTGAAAGATTAGTAATAGAAAGCTTTCCTCTTTGTTGGTTTTTGCCTTTTGAAGAGCCGATAATCATCAACAAAGGTATTGTTATAGCTATCGCTATAGTAAATACCTTTAAAAGAAAGACTAAGTAATCAGCTAATATTTCCATCTATTTTGGCTGCATCCTAATCCCACCATCCAATCTAATAGTTTCTCCATTAAGGAAGGGATTTTCGACTATGTGCTTTGTTAAAGCAGCATACTCAGAAGGTATGCCTAACCTTTTAGGAAATTGAGTCATTTCTATAAGGGGATTTCTAACAGCATCCGGTGCCATAGCCATTAAAGGGGTGTCGAATATACCAGGAGCGATCGTATTTATTCTTATTCCCATTCTAGCTAAATCTCTTGCTATGGGTAATGTCATACCTACAACTCCGCCTTTACTTGCACTGTAAGCTGCTTGACCTATTTGACCATCAAACGCAGCTACTGAAGCTGTATTTATAATCACTCCGCACTCTCCATCGTCATTTGGTTCATTACTTCCCATCGCTACAGCAGCAAGCCTCAATACATTAAAAGTACCGTTAAGATTAATATCAACAACGGTTTTGAAGTAATCCAATGGGTGCGCCCCATCTTTTCCCACTGTCTTGCTTGCACTTCCTATACCTGCGCAATTTACAACGACATGCAATCCTCCAAATTCTTCAACTGTTTTATCAATGGCTGATTGAACAGAAGCTTCATCCGTTACGTTTGCAATAACATAACTAGAGTTAGAACCTAATTTTTCGACTGCACTCTTAGCATTGTCTTCATTGAGATCTAAAAGCATAACTTTTGATCCTGATTCAATTAAAACTTCTGCTGTGGCAAGACCAAGCCCAGAAGCTCCTCCAGTAATAAGTGATACTTTATTTGAAATTTCCATTTTTTCTCCTTGTGACTTGCTATTAAAGTTGCGTGATATTACACGATAAGTTGAAAAAATTCATGAATACTATCCCGTAAAGAACTAAAAAAACCTTCATTGCACGAAAATAGTGCATTTTTAATTTAAAAATGAACATTTCTTATGGCACAAAGATTGCATAAGTACTTGTGTATTATTACAAAAACTTACAAGGAGTTAGAATGAAAAATCTTATAAAATTTGGGGTCGTAGCAATTTTCTCAGGTGCTATGTCCTTGCAATCAGCAGAATTTGAAAGCAATGTTGCATTATCCAGTGACTACATCTGGAGAGGCATGACTCAGACTGCTGAAGAACCAGCAATATCTGGTGGTTTTGATATTGCCGGAGAAAGTGGACTTTATTTTGGAACTTGGGCTTCGAATGTCGAATTCGGTGACGGAGCAGCTCTAGAGCTTGATTGGTACGCTGGTTACGCAAACGAACTTGAAAATGGAGTGTCTTATGACTTTGGTTATTTGGCCTACACATACCCAGGAGAAGACTCACTAGACTTTGAAGAAATTTATCTCGGACTTGGTTACAGTTACTTCGGTTACACCTTCTCTTCTGGACAAGATGATGCACCAGATAATTCAGAAATCTCAGTTGCTATAGGTGAAACAGGCTTAGGTGTTGCTTATGGTGACTATGAAGATATAGGTGAATATACAATCATAAGTTATGACCTCCCAATCTCAGTTGCTGGTCTAAGTGTCTCTCTATCATGGAATGATTTCAGTGCAGAAGACGCAAGTGGACTTATGGATGAAGACACCTTCGTCGTTACTTTTTCTATGTAACTCTTAACTCCCCGTTAAGTTGCTATCTTAAACTCCCCATTTAAGATGCATTAAGGGCCAGGCGAAAGTCTGGCCTTTTCTTTATTAAAAAAAGGTCTGGCATATGTCATCAGCAACTCTTCCTTTTGTTGGGAATTAAGATTACCAATCCTATCTTTGAAATAGGAAAGACTATTCTGATTTTCTTCAGATACTTCCATAGTCAAGTAATTGGTATTTAATTCAGGCAATATAGAGACCGCTGTATGATTTGAGGGCCATAAATAATAGTTATTAATTATTTCTTCTTGAATAAGCTTGGCCAGTTTCCCAGTATCATCACACTCCTTTATGGGCTTACAAATATGGAGATGAACCCTTCCTTTGTAACCAAAAATTCCAGAAGCCATTTCTTCTAAATCATTCTTATTGATTTGCTCTGAGGTCCAATCTTCTTGAAAATCCCAACCTTTAGCTTTTACCGTGTCTAGTGGATCATATTCATATGAAATAACTACAGGTGTTAGATTAACTTTTTTTACCCACTCTCTCACTGACATATTTTTTCTTTGATCAAGAAAAAGCATCTTCAAAACACTTTCATCGGTAAAATCATTGCCATCATTTGCCCTACCTTCTTTTTGGGCAATCCAAATACTCTCATTTTCGTTTTGAATAGAGTGATTTATGTAAGCAGATAATTTAGATAACTTGCGAAGAGTTTCTTTTACTCCCTTAATATCTCTATGCACTACAAAACTCTTATTCAATCTCATCAATATCTCGGCGAAACCGCCATCTAAAAGATTGTCACCAATTGCTATCCTTACAGTATTTAATTTATTCAAATAAAGAAGGTAATTTAAAAATGCTGCATCAAGAGAAATATCCCTATGATTCCCTATGAATAAAGTTGGTCTTTCAGTTAAGTTTTCCATACCACTAAAAGTGAAACCATCTGTTGTTGAAGCAATCATAGATTCTACTAAGGGGGCCATTCGTTTTTGGAAATCATCTATAGAGAAACAATTTAAGAATAATTTCTTAAATTTCCATCTAACATAAGCATTGGTCAGCAGTGATAAATATCTATGAGACTTAGGAAAAATAATACTGGAAATATAGTTGTGAAATTCTACATTAGATTCTAGTTCACTTATTTTTGAGGCTACTTGAGCGTCAGAATATGAACTTATATCTGAGAAATCCATTCTTATAGAGAATTGATAAAATTTATAATTTCTTCACCTACTTTAGTTGGCTGTCTATACGTAATGTCATGAGTTCCCTCTTCTAAGGATACTAACTTTCCGTTACTAAATATCCTTTCGTACTCCTGCGACCCTGTATAAGGCACAACACCATCTTTTTTTCCCCAAATGGCTAGAATTGGAACTTGCTTAAGGTGAAGACTTTCATACATTTTTCTAACATCAAATAAATTGAAATGCCTAATAGTTGATAAAAGTGATTCGTTAAAACCCCTAAATCGAAGTTGATCTTGAAATAATGGTAGGAATCTATCTTCGTTAATCGATAAAGGATCATCGCTATATTGAGTTTCAGACATATTTCCGATTCCATAAAGTCGGTCACTAAACACTCTCCAAAACCAATCTCCAACTATTGGCATAGTAGTCCATGATTTCATATCTGGAATAGATTTACTAAACCCTGCTGGAGCAATCAATGTGGCACTTTTAGTATCCCGCGGATAAGTCTCAGCGTAAAAACCAACAATTGGACCACCCATAGAATAGCCAACTAAATGTACTTGATCTTTGATCTGCTGAGACTCAATTAACTCTCTTAAAGTTTCTAAATACAGATCCTTATCGTATTTAATTCTAGGTCTTTCTGAATATCCTCTTCCAAAATGGTCGTAAACTAAGACCTTGTAACCTGAAGAGGTAAAATTGTTAATAAGACCACCCCAAACAAAACTCGGAGTGGAGAAGCCATGCACTAAGACCATAGTTCCTTTTATTTCTTTTGAATCATCAGGCAGGAACCATTCAAAATATATGTTTCCTCTTGAAAGCTCTACCCAATCTCCTTTTTCAGGAATATCAGATTTTGATATTTGTTTAAGCCCGTAAAGTTTATAAAAATACGGAACTGCCAATAACATGAGAATAATTATCAGTGCTAAAAAAAGTTTCTCCATAAGCATGCTCCTTAACTATAGTATAGTTTAATAATAAATTATTTTATCTATGCATCCATTCTTTCAAGATTATAGTTTCTTCGGATTTGTCCATAGAGGTGGTGATGAAGTGGAAACAGAAAATACTATAGAAGCCTTTAAATACTCCTCAGATTTAGGGTTTGTTTTTATAGAGACGGACGTGCAGGCAACAAAAGATGGGCATGTAGTAATTTTTCATGATGCAACTCTTAAAAGGATGGCTGGAGTGAATAAATCAGTAAAAGAACTTACTTTGCAAGAAATCAATGAGATTGATTTATTACATGGGGGCAAGATACCTCTTCTTAGCGAAGCCCTAGAAACATTTCCTGATCTGAGATTTAACATAGATATCAAAACTGAAGAGGCCTTAGAAGAAACTATAAGAATCGTAAAACATATGAATTTTCTTGATCAAACTTGCCTAGCTTCTTTTTCTTCTTCTAGGTTGAAAAGAATAAAAAACTTAGCTGGGCCTGCAGCATGTATTTCCTCAGGGCAAATGGATATTTTTAAAATGATGTGTCAATCAATAGGTATCAGTTTCAAACAAACAGAGAATGATTGTGCTCAGATTCCTGTCAAGCAATGGGGAGTTCCTGTACTTACCAAAAGATTTATGAACATTGCTCAACAGCAAAATAAGTTTGTGCATGTATGGACAATTGATGATAAAGATCAAATGTTTGAATTAATAGAATTTGGAGTGGATGGGTTAATGACCGATAAACCCTCTATCTTGAAAGAAGCCATGATGGAAAAAGGCTTATTTTGATTCTGGTACTCTTCTTAAGAGGACCAACCCCGGAATAAATAATAGCAATAGACTTAATATGCCTAAACTAGGGCTATCCGTTAGAAGAGCTATACCTGAAACCATAAATGGTCCGATAAAAACAGAAGACTTGCCAATAAAATTATAGAAACCAAAAAACTCGGCAGCTTTATTTTGAGGAATAAGAGTACTGAAATAAGATCTGCTAATTGCCTGAACTCCTCCTTGAACTAACCCAATCACAGACGCCATAACAAAGAACTCAATAGCACTATCCATCTGAGAACTGAACAATACCACCCCTATATAAATAAAAATAGCAAATGAAAGTGTCTCCTTGTGACCAAATCTATCTGAATATTGACCAAAAATTAGAGTGGCAGGAAAACCAATAAATTGAGTAAGGAGCAGAGCAGCGATCATTGACTGAGCTGAAAGTCCTATATCTGATCCATAGGATGTGGCCATTCTAATTATAGTATCTACTCCATCCATGTATAAAAAATAAGCCAGTAGGAAAATAACTGCGCTTTTATATTGTCTGATAGATCTTCCTGTCTGATAAAGACTTTTAAATGCGCCTCTTCCAATAATGAATATATTTTTTTTGGAATGATCTTCTTGTTTTTCTTTAACTCCGGTTATCAAAGGAACAGTGAATATACCCCACCAAATAGCTACACTTAAGAAAGACCATAAGACTGCTTCAATCTGAGAATTTAAACCAAAAAAAGTTGGGAAAGAGAACATAAGTACATTTATTAGAAACAATAAACCACCTCCAAGGTAACCAAGAGAAAATCCTAGAGATGAAACTTTATTTCTTTCGTCTTTCTCTGATACAGATACGAGCAAAGCATCATAAAAAATATTGCCTCCTGAAAAACCGATTACGCCTATTGCATAAAAGGTTATTGCAAATTTCCAAGAGCTTTCAGGTATAAAGAATAGATATCCAGTAGCAACAATCCCCAATGAAGCAAAGATAATTAACATTTTCTTCTTAGAGTTACCTGCATCGGCAAATGCACCCATTATGGGCGCACTCACTGCAATCAATAAACCGACTAAAGAATTTGCTGATCCAATAACAAAAGTACTTTCGGCATCCGATAATTCTGAAGCCCAATAGGATTTAAAAAATATGGGGAAGAAACCAGCCATTACTGTAGTAGCAAAAGCAGAGTTGGCCCAATCGTAAAACGCCCACCTCCAAGCTTGTACTGATAATTTTCTTTGACGTTTCATGTGGTTTATGGGAATAATAACCCTTTTAATGGGAGGAAAAAAATGGAAGAGGATAAAAAAACATATAAATACATGACAATGTTTGGTGCAATCATTGGCATTGTGGTTATAGCACAACTCATTCTTGCAAATTACCTACAAGGAATTTATTAAATTATCTCTGATACATAAGACAAGGAAAGATTATGAACTCAAAAATATGTGAACTTCTAGATATAGAATTTCCTTTGGTTGCCTTCACTCACTGTAGAGATGTGGTAGTGGCAGTCTCAAAGGCAGGAGGTTGTGGTGTACTTGGTGCTGTAGGCATGTCACCTGAACAATTAGAACAAGAACTCAAATGGATAGACGATCATATCGATGGAAAACCTTATGGTGTTGACGTATTAATTCCAAATAAAATGGTAGATCAAAGCGAGAAGTTTGATGCAGAAAAACTAAAAGGCATGATCCCCCAAGAATATGCTGATTTCAGAGCTGATCTCTTAGAAAAACATGATATAGAGGCAAGCGAGCTCAGAACAATTGATACTGCGGGTTCGAGCTTTGCAGCCAATACAAAAGCTGATGGAGCGAAAGCTTTATTAGATGTAGCGTTCAATCACCCGATAAAACTTATCGCTAATGCCCTAGGAGTTCCACCAGATTGGATGCTTCAAATGGGAAAAGATAATGACGTTAAAGTTGCAGCACTTTTAGGCACAGCTCAACATGCAATCAATCAAGTCAAAGCCGGTGTCGATATATTGGTTGTTTCTGGGACTGAAGCTGGAGGGCACTGCGGCAGTGTTTCAACAATGGTTTTAATTCCTGAAGTCTATCAAGCTATTCAACCCTATGGTGATGTGCCAATCCTTGCGGCCGGTGGCATTGTTACCGGAAAGCAAATGGCAGGTGCAATGGCAATGGGAGCATCAGGTGCATGGTGTGGTTCAGTTTGGTTGACAACTGTTGAATCTGAAGTGCCTCCGGTAATTAAAGAAAAAATGGTAGCTGCTAATTCCAGTCAAACCGTTAGATCTAGAAGTAGAACTGGAAAACATTCAAGGCAATTAGTATCTCCTTGGACAGATGCTTGGGAATCTGATCAAGCTCCTGATCCTTTACCGATGCCTCTGCAGCCTATGGTTGCTGAACCAGCTTTACAAAAAGTAAATAAATTAGCTGAAGGTGGTCATGATGGCGCTAAAGATCTAGCAACTTATTGGGTAGGTCAAGGCGTTGGTTTAATGAACCAAAGCATCTCTGCTAGTGATGTGGTTCAGGAATTTAAAGAGGATTTTGCAGAAGCTTACGAGAGACTCACTGGATTTGTATCTTAGATAACTGATTCGCCGTCTTTAAGTATTAAAAACTGTCTAGACTCGTCATTGAGGTCCTCAGTCAATGACTGGGATATTACTCTTTTTGCTCCGTCTGGAGCATATTGAAGAATGTACGACTTCCTTATACCATCTGACAAATTTGGGCCAGTTCTATGAGGAGTTAAAGATGAGAAAATTGCAATACTTCCAGCTTTAAGGGGCAGACAGATCGATTCAGAAGAATCTAAGGGTATCTCATGACCCAAATCAGTGGGTTTGTGAAATAAAGTGCCTTTTTGGTGTAAACCAGGCATTACCCATGGACATCCGTTAGTTTCATCAGTATCAGTTAAAGCTATCCAACATGTTAGATAGGCCTGGGGCTCAATGAATGTATATCCATTATCTTGGTGCCAGGGAAATTCATCTTTAGTACCTGGCTTTTTATAGACAGCTTGATCCCAGTAAAGTCTTACATCTGGACCAATTAAGTCTCTGCAAATACTTGAAAAAACTTTATGACGACTAAAATCTTTGAGTTGTTCAGATTGAGTAACTAGGTGTGTAGTAAAAGTTATCTCTTCAGCTCTTGATATAAAAAACTTTCCACCATCCAATCCTTTTAATGCTTCAGTAACATTGAATTCATAAGGATCAATTTGTTCTATAACTTGAGCCACTTCTGCCGGTGAGAAAGCGTCCTCTACAACAACAAAGCCTCTCTCATTAAAACAATTGATATCTTCATCAGAGAAGAAGTTGTAAGGGCCTTCGGGAATATTCCATGTAAAGGTTGTATTGTTAGCATGTAATTTAATTTCTTGTTCCATATTTATCTATCAAATTCTAACTGCATTCCCAAATTAGTTTCCAAAATTTTTCCTTCATTGTAAGCATGTGTTCCATTCACAAAAGTACTTATCACTTTGGAATTGAAAGTATCCCCTTCAAATGGCGACCAACCACAAAAGTAGGATGTATTTTCTTTCGTAATTTTATGTTGGTGCTCTAAATCTACTAGAACACAATCAGCCCAATAACCTTCTCTTATATAACCTCTATCTATAATCTTAAATCTATCCGCTACCTTATGAGAAAGGTAGTAAGGAAGGTCATCCAAAGAATATACACCTTCCCTAACAAGCTCCAATAAAACAAGAAGTGTATGTTGGACACTCGGGATTCCTGAAGGACAGTCCATATAATCATTAGATTTACCTTCTAGTTGATGAGGAGCATGATCAGTTGCAACATAATCAATGTAACCTTCCAACAAACCAGCTCTCAAAGCATCGCGATCTGCAGTTTCTTTTATTGATGGATTGCACTTGATTAAGGTTCCTTTGGTAGCGTAATCATCTCTAGAAAAATATAAATGAGGAATACAAACTTCAGCAGTTATCATCTTCTCGTTTAAAGGTTTATTAGAAAATAATTCAACTTCTTCTTTAGTGGTTAGGTGAAGTATGTGTAAGTTAGCATCATATCTTTCTGCCAGATCGATTGCTTTCTTTGAGGATTTTAAACATGCTTCTCTAGATCTTATTTCTGAATGCATTTCTACAGGAATCTTCTCACCATATTTAGCTAAAAATTCCTGCTCCTTGGCCTTGATCATAGGATCATCTTCGCAATGGGTAGTTATAATTACCGGAGACTCTCTAAATAGATCATTTAAAGCATCTTCACTGTCAACATGAAGATTGCCTGTTGAAGATCCCATGAAAATCTTGATTCCACAAACTTCTTTAGGATCAATTGCTTTGATTTCATCGATATTAGTGTTTGAGGTCCCCATATAAAATGAGAAATTTGCTGAAGCAGTTTTTTCTGCTATGGATATCTTGTCTCTCCATAAATCCAAGCTAAGAGTTGGAGGTATGACATTAGGCATATCCATAAAAGATGTGGTGCCGCCAGCAACAGCAGAAAGGGATTCTGTTTTTATACTTCCCCTTTCTGTTAAACCGGGCTCTCTAAAATGACATTGGTCATCAATTATTCCTGGAAATAGAAATAAACCTGCCGCATCTATTGTCTCACCTTCAGATGCAAGATCATTTCCAATCTTTTCAAATCTTCCATTCTTAATAATTAAGTCCTTTTCAGTGATTTGACCTTCATTAACGACTTTGCAATTCTTGATAGTTATGGTGTTACTCAAAACGGTTTACTCCCTGATGTAGTTAATCTGTGCATAGTTCTAGTTGCGTCCCCGTATCCATGTTCAGCATAATGTTGGACACTTCTATTATCCCACACAACAAGATCTCCATTAGACCATTTATGTCTATAAATATATTCTTCTTTAGATGCTTGCTTGTATAAAAGATCTAATATTCTTCGAGATTCTGCAGAATCTAAGTCTTTTATTGATTTAACAAAAGCTTCCGTAACATATAAAGCTTTTTTTCCAGTTTCAGGATGTTCTCTAAAGATAGGATGCTCAACAGTCTTAGCATCTTTAGGATCTCCACCTGATAACATCAAAACACCTATATTGCTGTGTATTGCCATTTTGCCGGAAAGAGAAGATTTCAAATCCATATCTAAGTCTTCATAAGCTAGGTACTGACTAGAGAACAAAGTATCGCCACCTTCTTCAGGCACTTCTAAAGAATACAAGAGAGTAGCGTCAGGAGGACATTCTTCAAATGTCACATCAGAATGCCAATGAGCATTAGTATGATATTTTTCGCCATAGTTTCTTATTTCGATAATCTCAGGATGATTTTCAATTCCTTTAAAAACCGGATGTATAAGCGCTTCGCCCCATAACCTAGAAATATTTTTTAAATCTATTGGCTTGAGATTTTGATTTCTAAAAACTATTACAGAATAATCTAAGAAACTTTGTCGTATGTGAGGAATATCCTCCTTACTAAGTTGTGTAAGATCTAGATTTGTAAGTTCAGCTCCTATTGGTCCTAGTTCTTTAATATCCATATTATTTAAGTCTATGGACTTTAATCAATCCATAGTCGTGACCTGATCCATTATAGTATTCTGCATCAGATCTTTCTAACACCACCCTGACTAGAGACAACATTTTTTCACTGTTACCACATATTATGGTTAATGGCATCTCATCTTGATTGAGGTATATAAAGTTCTCTACTGCAACATCAACTTCATGATGTCTATAGCCATGCAAGTCTAAAATATGACTGGACATAATTAATGAGAGTTTCTAATCAACCTCCCATTGAGTGCTCCAGTGGCTTCGCCTTTGATAAATGCTATTTCTCCTGAAACAATTGTGTAATCATAACCAGATGCCTTTTGAACGAGCCTTCTTCCACCGGCAGGTAAATCATTAATAATTTCAGGCTCATGAAGAGTTAGTTTTTCATAATCAATAACATTGATATCGGCTTTGTAGCCCTCTTCAATAATACCTCTGTCTTTAATACCGAGAAGATTTGCTGTTTCAGAGGTTTGCATCTTGATAACTTTTTCAAGAGGTAATTTGTTTCCTCTACTCCTATCCCTAGACCAATGTTGAACTAAGGTTGTTGGAAAACTTGCATCACTTATGGCTCCACAATGAGCCCCAGCATCGCCTAGACCTGAAATTGTATAAGGATGTTTGAGCATCTTTTCCACTAGACTTAAATCACCAGTCTGATAATTAAATAAAGGATGATAAATCAATGCCCTTCCTTCTTTTTCTAACATAGCCTCGTAGGCAATCTCTTCTGCGGTCATATTTGATGAAAGAGCTAAAGATTCAAATGAGTCTTTTGGATCTGGTTCATAATTAGCTGGCTCTCCCAACTTAAACATCTTTCCATAAGATGTAACTATTTCATCAACAAGAGGATTAATAGAAACTCCTTCCTGATTCAGTAGCTTTTCTCTAAATTCATCTGTTTTCATTACCTGAACCCTTTCATCTAGCGGTAATTCTGCTATCTCCATATATGCTGGATGGAATCTAAAAGGGTTAAGAGTTGCAGTAAGACCCATTAAAATACCTGTTGCTCTTGGAGGTACTTGACCATACATATTGATGCCTTCTGATTGGGCCTCTTCAATGCCGTCTAGCAATTGTTCCCACCATTCCGGTCTTGCATCTTGTTGTTCTACCGTTATAGATATAGGTCTTCCAGATTCTTGGGACATAGTCTTAAAAATATCAAACTCAGAATCAAAGTCATAAAAATCAGATATACCTTGAAGGACTCCTTGATTAATATCTCCCAGAGACTTTGCGATCTCCACAAGTTCATTTTTATGGGCGGTGATACTCGGGGTCAGATTACCATTTACGTCATTATGTTTTTCTGTTCTTGATGTACTGAAGCCATAGGCACCTGCTTTGACTGCCTCTTGGACTATGCGTTTCATTTCTTTTATTTCCTCTTCAGAGGCTTCTTCATGATTTATACCTCTCTCCCCCATGACATAAGCCCTCACGGCCCCGTGTGGTATCTGCGTGCCTACATCAATAGCCAAAGGTTTTTTATCTAATGCGTCTAGATATTCAGGAAAGCTTTCCCATTCCCAATCTATACCTTCATGGAGGGCTGTACCGGGAATATCTTCAACACCTTCCATGAGACCTATCAACCAGTCTCTCTGATCAGGCTTACAAGGTGAGAATCCAACCCCACAATTACCCATAACAACCGTAGTAACTCCGTGGTAAGTTGAAGGCCTTAGATAGGGGTCCCATGTTACTTGTCCATCATAGTGAGTATGAATATCAACAAAACCAGGAGTAACGATCTTACCTTCGGCATTAATTATTTCTTTAGCATCTCCCTGTATATCGCCTATACCAACAATTTTTTCGTTAGAAATGGCTAAATCAGCCTTATAGGGTTTACTCCCCTTCCCGTCATAAATTAATCCATTCTTTATTATTAGATCAAACATATTAAAAACCCTTTAAAATTTTAAACCTCTTTCTGATATAGTATCGCACCTTAAATTGAAGTAAATAGGACATAAAATATATAAAAACGTGATGAAAAACCACTTAATTAGACTCTTATTTTTACTGTTATTTGTTACACAAGGGCTTGTAGCAGAGGAAAAAACTGAAGCGAGCCAAGAGGAAACTGTTGTTGCAGAAGAAGAGAAAGAAACTTATATAAAAGATTTAGTAGAGGACTATGAGGAATCTCTAGGCTTTTTTGTTACTTATAGAGACCCTGAAAGTAATCAAATTTTCTTAAAAGTCTCTAAAGATCAATTAAAAAAAGAGTTCATATATTTTGCACATGTAATAAATGGTGTTGCTTCAACCGGAAAAGTAAAAGGTTCTTATACAGATGAAGGGATTTTTAAAATAGAAAAAGACTTCAATAAGTTACGTTTCTCAAGAGTCTTAACGAATTATTATTTTGATGATAATAATCCTCTCTCTAAATCAAAGGGAGCTAATATTTCTGACTCTACCTTCCAAGTTATAGATATTTTGGCAGAGAATGAAGAAGAGAATGAATATCTAATAGAAATAACAGGTCTATTATTGTCAGAAACTTTAACTCCTATATTGCCTATATACTCGCCTGAAAGTCCTCCTCCAGGATTTATGTGGGGGCAATTAAGTCCATTAAAATCAAGAGTTACAGGTGTATTCAATTATGAAGAAAATACAGATTTTGAAGTTGAATATGTAATTGAAAGCGCACCCTCTTATGAATATGAGTCAGAAGATGTCGCGGATCCAAGAAATGTAAATATAAACCTTAGGTATAGCTTTATTGAAATGCCAAAAAACGATTTTGAGCCTCGATTGGCAAATCAATCTATTGGGTATTTTTCAGAGAGGGTAACAGATCTTACATCGAAAGATGTAACTCCTTATAAAGACCTCATTGGAAAATGGAATCTAAAAAAGAAAAATCCAGAGGAAGAACTTTCTGAACCGATTAAACCAATTACCTTTTGGATAGAAAATACTACACCTTATGAATTAAGAGACTACATTAAAAAAGGTGTTTTAGCTTGGAATGTTGCTTTTGAAGCTGCAGGCTTTAAAAATGCAATTGAAGTAAAAGTTCAACCCGATGATGCTAATTGGGATGCTGGAGATATAAGATATAACGTACTGAGATGGACTTCCTCACCTGATCCAGTTTTTGGAGGTTATGGGCCTAGTATGACTAATCCCAGAACTGGAGAAATTCTGAGTGCAGACATAATGCTGGAATGGGTTTATCTTACAAATAGAGTGAATTATGACGCAATTTTTAATGAAGATTCTGATCACAAAAATTGCAGTTCTCCCAGTTACATACAGGACGGGATGATTCTTGCTGAGGCAATTGAACTGAACGACCCAAAGATTATAGAGCAGGCCATCATAAGATTGACTCTTCACGAGGTAGGACATACTTTAGGCTTAAACCATAATTTTAAAGGAAGCTACTTACACGATATTGAGAGTGTCCATAATCCTGAAATAACAAGCAAGGTAGGAGTTACTGCTTCAGTTATGGAATATCCCGCTATCAATCTTGCACCTTTAGGAGTTGAACAAGGCGATTATTATGACACCATTCCGGGGCCTTACGATATTTGGGCTATAAAATATGGTTATACGCCTGATTTAACTGAATCTGAGTTGATGGAAATAATCTCTGAGCAAAATAAACCTGAACACATGTTTGCAAATGACTCAGAGGATATGAGATCTCCCGGAAGAGGTATTGATCCAAGGGCCATGATTAATGACCTTACAAATGATCCTATAACTTATGCTACTCAAAGAATAGAGTTGGTCAATTATTCTCAAGACAACATAGTATCTAAACTGTCGAGTACTGCTAAAAGTTTTGAAGAGTATAGACTTGCCCATAGAATCTTTATTCGTGAATACTCCAGATCACTTGAAGTAATTTCAAGGCATATTGGGGGGGTGTATATTGAAAGATTTGATCCTCAGAACAAAAGCTCCAAAAAACCTTATATGCCCGCTCCATCTAGTGAGCAAAGACGAGCAATGGAGGCTTTAAATAAATATGCTTTCTCTGTTGAAGCCTTTCCAATCAATCCAGATCTTCTTCAAGTGGTTCAAGTTGAGAGAAGAATGTTTGATCTATATGGAGAACATGAAGACCCACAAATGCATAAGATAATTCTTGGGATTCAAAATAGAGTTTTGGATCATGTTTTAAGTCCTTGGACTTTGTATAGGATTTCAGATACGGAGCTCTATGGCAATGATTACTCCGTAAATGAAGTGTTGAATGATTTAACAAAATCCATTTTTACAGGCGATGTAGATAATTCTGTGAGTTCTATAAGAAGGAATCTGCAAACCTCATATGTGAGGAGATTGTTAAGTATTCTTGGACAAGACTATTATGACGAATTAGCAACAGCAGCAGTTTATAGCTCTTTACGAGATATACAGAAAATTGTAAGAAAGTCATCCAATGATCCAGCAACAAAATCTCATAGAAAACTTATTGCATGGATAATTGAATCCGGTCTCGATAGAGCCAACTAGGATATTAATTTAGAAACTACGGATCTTATTTATCTAGCTTCTCTTAACATGGTGTGTATTGGAGGTCCGTCTCCAAACTGAAACTTTTTAACAACTTCAAATCCATGTCTTTCATAGAGAGACATATTTCTAGGGTTAGATGATTCTAAGTAAGCCGCCTCATGCAAAGCATCAATCTCTTCCAAAGATTTCTGCAACAGTTGAGTGCCTATACCCTGTGAATGATTATTAGGGTCAACTCCAAGATACTCGAGATACCAAACGTCTTTTGGCTTACTGTTCTCAAATTCATTAAAATATTTGTAAATGTCTTCTCTTGATTTTGCAGGGAGGTCCTTGTAAGTCTCTTCAAGGGCTTCAAATTGAACAGGATAATTAGGAGGAAACCAAAGAGCTACCCCAGAATTATCTTGAAGCCCTAGTAACGACTGTGTAGATATTGATTGACTTGCTGCATTTTTAAACCATATTGCTGAATTTTTGAAATAAATTGATGGATCTGGCATAAGAAATCTCTGAAGAGGGTCACTTGAGAATGCAAGCAGAAGCAGATCAACAGCTGCTTGTTGGTCTTGTTGGGAATATTTTTTTATTTCAGTCACAAAAATGCAAGTTTCTATAAGACTTAGGATACTTCTTGTAAAAATCTTAGAATTAACTCGTTGACTTCGTCAGGTGCTTCTTGCTGGGTCCAATGACCTATTCCTTCAAGTTCTTCAGCAAAAAGAAGGTTTTCGTAATTAGCCTTTATTCTATCTATTAAGGGTTCTTCAGATCTTATAAAAAAATTAACTGGGTCTAATGTGCCTGTTATAAAAAAAGCTGGCTGTTTAAGTTTCTTGTCTAAAGCAGTTAGTTCTTCCCAATCAATATTTTGTGCTCTGTATCTATTTAAAGGGCCCCTGAAACCACTCATCTCAAATTGACTAACAAAATAGCTTAAATCCTCTTTTGTAAACCAAGATGGAAAGTCATCGAAGACTTCCATACCATCCAAAAAAGAGGCATTTTTATCTTTTTGGGGGACTAAGCCACTTTGTCCTTTTTCTAGATTATTTTGCATACCTCTTCCATCACTATTTGTATAAGTAATAAATAAGGATCGATTAAGATCAGATTCAAATTCATTTTCAGCTATGCCTTCTTTTTGAAAATAAAGCTGATAAAAAAAGTTATCTTGATAAATTTCTTTCCAGAGCTTGAGAGGAGGCATTGGTCCTCTTCCAGTAAAAGGTACTGACATTGTTCCAGTTGCAGTAATACGATCTTCATTGAGTGCAGCAGTATGCAATGCAATTGGTCCTCCCCAATCATGACCTATGGTGATTGCTGTGTCGTAGCCTAAAGCATCAATAATACCGACTACATCATCAGTCATATTCTTCATAGTATATGCCTCGATTTCATAAGGCTTATCTGACTCTCCATAACCCCTTACATCATATGCAACAGCCTTATATCCTGCTTTAGCAACTGCAGGTAACTGATGTCTATAGCTGTACCAACTTTCTGGCCAACCATGACAAAAAATTACTAATGGGCCCTCACCCATCATAGCTAACCGCAAATTGATTCCATTACTTTGGATAGTCTTAAACTCTATGTCCGACATAATATAAGCTCCGTTATTTTTATATGGAAAGTACTCTTTCTATTAACCAATATGTACCTAATCCTCCGATTAAATAGCTAGCAAAGCTATTTACCTCTAATTTTATTCTATCTATTTTTAGTAAATATATAGCTAAGCCAAAGAATGGCAAGACTAATAATTGTCCTGCCTCTATTCCGATGTTAAAGAATAAAAGAGAAAGAAGAAGACTATCATTGTTAATACCAATCTCAGACAAAGCACCGGCAAAACCTAAACCATGCAAGAGTCCGAAGCCAAAGGCAATTAGCCATGGAGTGGACTCATACTTATGCTTGTCGCCTACTTCAAGTGCAAGATAAATTATAGTTAAAGCTATGAATGCTTCAGTAGAAGCTTGCGGAACACTAACTAGATCAAACACAGAAAGGGCTAAAGTAATGCTGTGCGCAATAGTAAATGCAGTGATTGTCTTTACCAGGTTTACAGTACCTGAAACAAGGAATAAGAGACCAAAAACAAATAGCATATGATCTATTCCGCTCAGCAGATGTTCTATGCCTAACCAAAAATAGTTAGTTGGATATAGGCTGACTTCTTCAGGAATATCAAACTTGGGGGAATTGATAGATGCCAAACCTTCGAAAGTAGTTTGATCTTGAAACTTTATACTGACTAAGGCATCCGTAAGTCTTGTAAGACCTTTAAAAGCAATTTCTTTACCCTTTAAAGTCTCATCACATTTTATTTGAATACTGGATACTAAGTACTTGCCCTTAACTTCTGGAAAATTTCTTTGTTCTTCCTGACAGTCTGTAAAACTTACTTCAGCTGGAAGTCCTACTGCATTTACAGGAAACATCCATGTGCCTGAATAGGATCCGTTCTCTCCCTCCTCTAGAGACAACCGTGCAGGATTCATTTCATGAGCCTGCACCAATAAACCCAATAGAAGGCCTAAAAATATAAGAATGAATTTAGTCAGATGTTGCATTTAAATCAGCTAAGATTTCTATTTGGTATTTACTTCTTAATTCTTTTAAATATTCATTCACAGCATTGTTTTGTTTCTCAAGAATTACATCACCTATCACAGCATTCTTAATGTCATCTAAGTCAGGAGTAAAAGATTCTGAGATTGAGTTAACAAAAACAAGATGCGATCCATATTCTGAATTCAAAGGGCCAGACCATGTTTGAGGACTTATGTTTTGTATCTCTTCGGAAAACTCGTTACCAAAAGATCTTTCAATTTCTGGGATTGATTTGGCTGAAAAATTTTTACCAAGTAAAAATGGTTCTCCAAATTCCGTTGCATTAGAGCCAGATCTTATTAAACTCAAAGCATCATCGGCATCAGACTTATTTGATCCATTCTCACTAAAATAAATATGGGAAAAAGTAATCCTCTTACCTACAAAGTATTTATCTATATTTTGATTATAAAAAATCTGTTACCTCATCGTCTGATGGTAGCGATGAATCTGCCTCTTGTCTTAGGAAACCTATTTTTTGGGCAAGTCTTCTTTTAATGATTATGTCATTTTTATCGAGACCAAGTTTTAAAGCTTCTCTGTAAAGTATCTCCTCATCAAGGAGCTGTTTAATAATACCGTCTATTTCTTGTATTGTAGGTTCTCTACCAACCTGATCAACCCAAGTACCAATCAAAGAATTGATTTCAGACTCAAATATAGTGATTTTGTCTTCACTTTCATCATTAAACATTAAGTCTGCTGATAGAATAATGATGCCAAGTATCAGAAAAATAAAAAGTCTTTGTTTCATTTTTTAAATTAAAAATATAATAAAATTAAGTATTTATAGGTATATGTGAAGTATTTTTACCAAGTATCTATATTAGGTCTTTTCTTGCCAGATTTAGATTTTGGAGGAAGGGACTTGAGAGTACTTGAAACCCAATTTCTTGTTTCAGCAGGGTCTATCACATCATCAAGTTCAAAGTGAGAAGCCATATTTACTGCCCTACCGCGATGATAACTATCTGCTACCATTTTTTCATAAGCTTCAATGCGTTTCTTAGGATCTTTTATGGCTTCAAGTTCTTTCCTATACCCTAACTTGACTGCACCTTCTAGACCCATACCTCCAAATTCACCTGTAGGCCAAGTAACAGTAAATAATGGTATTTTAAAACTGCCGCCGGCCATGGCTTGCGCTCCTAAGCCGTAAGCTTTTCGAATTACTACCGACATAAGAGGTGTTTCAATATTTGCACCCACAACAAACATTCTAGCTGCATGCCTTATGAGAGCTGTTTTTTCACTTTCGGGTCCTACCATAATGCCTGGGCAATCTATCAAAGATAAAATGGGAATATCGAAAGCATCACATAGTTGTATGAATCGTGATCCTTTATCAGCGCCAGGTGAGTCTATAGCTCCAGATAGATGACCAGGATTGTTTGCAACAACTCCAACAGGTTTGCCTTCTATTCTTATAAACGAAGTAATTATTCCAGGGGCCCAGTCTTTTCTAATCTCTAAAACAGAATCTATATCAGCAATCCCATCTATAATATCTCGCATATCATAATATCTCAGCCTATTCTCAGGGACTGCAAATCTTAGTTTTCTAGCATCAGGTGCTGTCCAGTTTTTTATTGACCCTTGAAAATAAGAAAGGTATTTTTTTGCAACCTCAACGGCCTCCTCTTCATCTTTTACAGCTATATCCACGACTCCATTGGGAACCTGAACATCCATAGGTCCTACTTCATCAGGGGTAAAAACTCCCAAACCTCCACCTTCAATCATGGCGGGGCCGCCTACGCCTATATTTGAATCTTCCGTTGCAATGATGACATCACAACACCCCAACAGGACTGCATTACCAGCAAAACATCTTCCAGTGGTTATACCAATTACTGGAACTAAACCTGACAATTGAGCAAAATAAGTAAAAGCCAGACAATCCAGGCCGGCTACTCCTGAAGTATCTGTATCTCCAGGTCTACCTCCTCCACCTTCAGCAAATAAAATAGTAGGTAGTTCATTCTGCTCTGCTATTTCAAACATTCTGTCTTTTTTGGCATGGTTCATTTTGCCTTGAGTGCCTGCAAGAACCATATAATCATAAGACATTGCCATAACTCTAGAAGCGCTCTCAGGAAATAAATGACCATTAACATGCCCAAGACCACAAACCATACCATCGCCGGTAGTGTTTTTAATTAAATCTTCTTCACTTCTCCTTCTTCTTTGTGCAGCCATTACAACTGAACCGTATTCCAGGAAACTTCCTTCATCACAAAGATGTGCAATATTTTCTCTTGCCGTTCTATGACCCGTTCCATATCTTTTCTTCACAGCTTCAGGACGATTGATATCATGACTTGCTTCTTTCCTATCGAGAGCTTCTCTTAGATCTGGTCTAATCCAATCTAAATCTATTTCTTCTTCATCACTCAAGTTTTGTTTTTCAACATCAGCTAGACGAATGAGCATTAAGGAATGTCCTTCAAAAACTGTGTCTAAATTTGAGACAGATATTTCTTCTACCACTCCGCTAACTTGAGATGTAATTTCATGCTCCATCTTCATGGCTTCCATGATCCCTAGTGTTTTTCCTTCCCAAACACTATCTCCCACCTTCACGTTAAACTTAACAATCATTCCCTGCATTGGGGCATTCACACTTTCGTAACCTTCTTTTATATCCAACTGATGCAGTTCCAAGATATTCTCTGATTGATCAACAAAAACTCCACCAGATTTTCCATGATCAAGAACTGCCAGCGGATCGAGATCCTCTATTTTTCCTCTTTTTGGGATATCTTTGGATATGCTTCTATTTATGTCAGAAAGATCAGAATGATCCTTCAAAGAAGTAAGTGTATCTAGGTTGTCTTCAAAAAAATTGGTATGAACTTTGTTGTTTTTAAAATCTTTATTTACCAGGATATTCTTTAAAAGGTTTAAATTAGTTGGAACTCCTGAAATTTTAAATTCGCAGAGAGATCTGTAGTTTCTATTAATTGCTTGTTTGAAGTTATCCGCAGGAGCATAAGTAATTATTTTAGCTATTAGAGAATCAAACAAAGGATTAGTTTGATATCCTGCGTAGCCGTAACTATCAGCCCTTACTCCTGGACCAGAAGGCAAATCAAAATTTTCAGGAGTTCCCCCTCCAGGATTTGCATTACCTTGAGAGTCAATTGTTTCCATATTAACTCTGGATTGAATTGCATAGCCTTGAGGTTCAGGAACATTTTCTTGCTCAAGCTTAATTTGTTTTAAAGTTTTACCTGAAGCAATTTGTAGTTGAGCTCTTACCAAATCCAGAGATAAAACTGATTCAGTCACTGTGTGCTCTACTTGCAGCCTGGGATTACATTCTATAAATCTGAAATCATTTTTTTCTATGTTTACTAAAAATTCTATAGTGGCTAAGCCCTCGTACTTAAGTTTTTTAGTTAATGCCAGTGAAGCTTCAATCATTCTGGACTTTAACTCGACGTTTAGGCTTGGGCTAGGAGCGATTTCTATCAGCTTTTGATAACGCCTTTGAATAGAGCACTCTCTTTCATGTAAGTGACTTACAGCACCAGTACCATCACCAAGGATTTGAAACTCAATGTGCCTATAATCTCTGAGATATTCTTCTAAATATAAGTCAGGAGAGTCGAATGATGCTTTAGCTTCTGAAGAAGCTCTGTCGAAAGATTCTTTTAAGTCATCAGGTTTCGAAACAACTCGCATACCCCTTCCACCACCACCTGAGATGGCCTTAATAACAACTGATGAATTCTTTTTTAAAGATTTTAGAAAATCTTGAGCTTGCTTTAAAGTGGTCTTTTGCTTAGTTCCAGCAATAACCGGTATTCCTAAACTCAAGGCAAGTTCTTTTGCAGAGGTTTTATCTCCAAATATCTTTAAGGTTCTTTCGCTGGGTCCTACGAATTTAATTTTTGCTCGTTTAGCGGCTGAGGCAAAGGAGGAATTTTCGCTTAAAAAGCCATATCCAGGATGGATAGCATCGACTTTAGATTTTTTGGCAACTGCTATTATCTCTTTGATATTGAGATAAGCCTGTGCTCCATTACCTTCTATCTTAAAAGCCTCATCTACCTTGGACAGGTGGAGAGAATTGGAATCATCTTCGGAATAGATTCCTACAGTTTTAAGGCCTAAGTCACTGCAAGTTCTAGCAATACGAATTGCTATCTCACCCCTATTAGCTATAAGAACCTTTTTCATAAACTTATTTAAAGTTTAGAAACTAGTTTCTACCATAGATCATATTTCTGCATCTCAGCTCTACCAACAACCATGTGGTGAACTTCATCAGGACCATCGGCAAATCTTAAGTGCCTAATATCCGTATAGAGACCGGCTAAAGGAGTCCATTGTGAAATTCCAGCAGCACCATGCATTTGAATTGCTTGATCAATTATCTTGCAAGCTTTCTCTGGAACCATTGCCTTAATAGCGCTTATGTAGACTCTGGCTTCTTTATTTCCAAGAACATCCATTGCCTTGGCAGCCTGAAGTACTGCAAGTCTCATGGCATTAATCTCTATTCTTGCTCTAGAAATTATCTCTAAGTTTCCACCTAGTTTTGCAATAGGTTTACCAAACGCCTCTCTTGTTCCGGCTCTCTTTACCATTAATTCAAGAGCTGTCTCTGCTTTACCAATCGTTCTCATGCAATGATGAATACGACCAGGGCCTAGTCTTACTTGTGATATCTCAAAACCTCTTCCTTCACCAAGGAGTATATTTTCTTTTGGCACTCTTACATTATTAAACTTGATATGCATGTGACCATGCGGAGCATGATCGTGACCAAATACCTGCATACCTTCTAATATTTCTACACCAGGAGTATCTTTTGGTACAAGAATCTGTGATTGTTGTTTTGAAGGATGCGCATCTGGACTTGTCTTAACCATTACTATCATTATCTTGCAACGTGGATCTCCAGCACCTGAGATATAAAACTTCTCACCATTTATAACCCATTCATCTCCATCTAGAACAGCGCTTGTACTTATATTTTTTGCATCAGAAGATGCTAGATTTGGTTCTGTCATAGCATAAGCAGATCTTATTTCTCCGTTTAGAAGAGGTTCTAGCCATTGCTTCTTCTGTTCTTCAGTGCCAACTCTCTCTAAAACTTCCATGTTGCCAGTATCTGGTGCGGAGCAGTTCATGCTTTCAGATGCAAGTGGATATTTTCCAATCTCACTTGCGACATATGTATAGTCAAGATTAGTTAGTCCATCACCAATATTTCCATCTGGGTCAGGTAAGAAAAAATTCCAAAGTCCAAGCTCTCTAGCTTTTTCTTTTGCACCTTCCATGAGTTCGATCTGCCTCGGATGCCAAGACCATCTATCTTCTTTTTCGTTCTGCAAAGCAGAATATTCTTGCTGGATTGGTTTTACATTTTCTTCACAATGTTTTTTTACTAAATCCATTAATGGCTGAGTTTTCTCAGACATGGAAAGTTCAAAAAGTTCAGGGTCGTTTTGTAACATGTTATTTCTCCTTCAATAACTAATTAATATGAATACCAGATTGGTGAGGACCAAGCCCTCTCTTGTATTGTAGGTTGTAGATCTTCTCTAGGTTTTGTTCCATTTTTAACTGCATCCCAAGTTGACCATCTGCAACTAGGGTTTTCTAATACTCTTACATAATAGAAAGACTTAACTGATGAGTCAAAAGAATCATCAGTCCAAATTGTTTTAATTTCGTTAGCTCCTCTATCTGAGCTAATTGAACAATCAGAGACGTCGACAAGAGCTTCGTTATCAGGACAGCGGTTAGTAATAGGATCAGGTGTTAAACCATCTGAGCATGCAACATCAATAACTTCTTCGTAAGGACGTCCGGTAGTCTTTTCAACCCAACCTTTTATGATTTGAACTCTTTGTAAAGGAGCAGCATTTTTATCTCGCATAGCCCAAATTAAGAAAGAAGGTGCTTTGCCTTCAGAAGCTGCTAAATCCTGACCCATAGGGACACCTTTCTTATAGGCCTCTTTAACTAGATTATCCTGCGCAAGATCGATCTTATCTAAATCGTATCCTCCAAAAAATCTTAGTTTTATTCTGCTTCCAGAAGTTGCATAAGTTTCTTTTCTTCTAAAGGCATCAAATATTGAGTCCCTCGTATTTTCTTCTGCCCAAACGGCTGCTAAACCAGAAGCACCCCAAGTATTAAAAACTGTATTATTAAAATTTCGGTCCCCAATTTTTTTGAAAGACAATTGCCTTATGGCATTGCCACCTGTTAAATCTTGAACTTGTTGATCTGATATAGGTACTGAGCCTCTTGCCACAGCAGTACCATCTAGTATTCCAACTTTTGAATGAAAGTCTGATTCATCATCCGAAATGGCGCCAGTATGAGTATCACTTGCCCCAACCATTCCAAATTTATAAGGATTGCCTCTTCCCTCCTCTTCCATACCTAAACCATCAAGATAAGCTTGTCTTACATAACTGCCAAAGGGTCTGCTGTAAGATGAATTTCCGACTCTTTGCCACATAATCTCAAAGTCTGCCCATTCATCATTTGGGGAAAGAATTGGGTGTGTTTCGGAGGTTCCTTTAACTTGAGTCATTTCTACGAGAGGTTCATTACGCATTCTAAATTCAGCATATTGAGTGCTGATAGGTAGTCCTTCCCAGTTCTCCATTTCAAACATTTGTCCATTTGATCCATTTGAGTTATGAGGTATTGCAATAGTATCGACACCCCTGTCTCTTAAATCATCCATCCACGACCAGAGGTTCTCTGGATTAACTGATTTCAGTCTAGTGAAAGGTTCTACAGTGAATTTATTGCCTTTGTATATTACATTTCTATGAAGATTGGCGTTTTCAAAAGGAGGTGCGCCATCAAAATTACAACCATTTCCAGTCAACAAACAACCTAAGGCAGATGCACCCTTTGTATTAGCTGATCTAGTAGTTGAAGCGGTGAATTCATATGCAACGAAGGTAGTAAAATTACCTGGATCATTATGTCGTTGAGCGCTTTGTATAACATCTTTCCAAGCCGTTCTATGTACATCCACATCATATATCGTTGAACCTCTGGCTGTATCTCCAGTTAAGTAGGCTACTGTTCTAGTCCAAATATTACTATATTGAGCTATATTTCTAACGTAGGTTTGGAAAAGTTGTGATCGTGAAGCTATAGATTCCTGAGTGAGATTTTCCGGGGCATTTAGATTATGAAAAGGTTCAGTGCCTGCCCTGCCATTATCAGGATCGGCCCACCCCTCAACGCTTCCCAGTAAGAAGCCGTGGTCGGTAACAGCATAAAAATCTAAAGGCTCTCTGAGCTGCATGTCATATCCAAGAGGATGTTGAATAGCATTACCTTTAGCGTACTCATAAGCATCATCGGGTGTTGCAGTCGTGCCAAAGATATAAGCATCAAAAGAATGTTTGGTATGAACATGGAGGTCACCGAAGTAAACATTTTTATCTTCGCTATATCCAGGAGTGCTACCTGGTTCAGGGTCAATTACAGCCAGATCATCACTATAATCAACAATATCATTAGGTGAGGTACAGCTCCATAAGCCCACCGTAATGAAGAGTCCTGTTAAGACCTTCAAAGAATTTTTCATATTTATCCCCTTTTTGATGGAGACAATTTAACAATTATTCAGAATCTTGGGAAGGTCATGTTTTGTCAAATCTATGACATCAAAATCTTTATTTAAATATCATCAGGAAGAATGTTTCCTGTTGTTATTCCCTCATTATCAGGAATATACCAAATCGGTGAGCTCCACGCTCTTTCTTGAATAGTTGATGGAAGATCTTCTCTTGGCTTTTCTCCAGATTTTAAAGCGTCCCAAGTCGACCAGCGACAAGTAGGATTCTCTAGAACTCTAACATAATAGAAGGCCTTAAGATCTGGATTAAAGTCTGGATCTTGCCAAACTGTCTTTAGCTCATTTGCACCTACATTTTTAGAGATCTTACAATTATTGAGGTTTACTTTAGCCCTGCTTTCCTTACACAGTCCTGTATTAGGGTTGGCTTTTCTACCATCAGAGCAAGCAACATCGTAAATTTTTTCATGGGGTTTTCCGCTTAATTCTGTCCATCCTTTGATAATCTGCACTCTGTCTAACGGTGCTCTTTTTAAATCTCTCAGTGCCCAAACCATAAACTCAGGGGCTGTGTCATTATTTTGAATTATGTCGGATCCCATAGTTGCTGCTTGAGCATAAGCGTATTTGATAGGATCTTTTTCTTGAAGGATATTTTTGAGGTTATAACCACCAAAAAACCTTACCTTGATGCGACTTCCTGTTGTAGCAAAAGTCTCTTTTCTTCGAAAAGCCTCGTATATTGATTCTCTTGTATTATTTTCTGCCCAAACAGCAGCGAGACCAGATGCTCCCCATTCAGTATACCCAGTGTCAATATAGTCTTTACCATCAATATCGAGAATTCCGTTAACTAATATACTGCCACCAGCCTCCTCAAGCCGATCTCTTAGGTCCTGAGAAATAGGTGCTGCACCGCGAAGTTCAGGGGTACCATCTAAAATACCTACTTTAGAATGGAAATCAGATTCTTTATCTGAAATAGCCCCTGTATGAGTGTCACTCGCTCCTACTAATCCAAATTTATAAGGATTTATTTTATATTCAGCTTCTAAAGATAAACCTCTTAGATAAGCATCTCTAACGTAACTTCCTTTCGGATGAGAATAAAAGGGTGAAGCAACCCTATTATTCATTATTCCAAAATCTGCCCATTTATCTTCAGGGGAAAGAAGTGGATGAGTATCTGAAGTACCTTTCACTTGTGTTATTTCTACCAAAGGTTCATTTCTCATTCTCTGAGAAGCATAATCATCATCCATTGGATTTCCGGCCCAATCTACTAACTTAAACATCTGACCATTTGAACCGTTAGAGTTATGTGGAATAGCTAAACTTTCTACCCCAAGATCTCTTAAATTATCCATCCAATCCCAGAGCTCTTCAGGATTTCTTGAATCTATAATTGAAAATGGTTGTATTGGGGCCTTACTACCTTTAAAAATTACATTTCTGTGCAAATTACTCTGGCCTGGTCCACTAGAAGTAAATTCATAAGCTATGAAAGTTGTAAATTCTCCAGGTTGATTATGTCTTTCAGCAGCCTCAGCTACATCTCTCCATGCAGACTGATGTGTATTTCGATCGTAAGCCATGGTTCCATAGATAGTATCTTCCTGAAGATAGGCACCTAAAATTTTTAATGGATTCTTAGAAGGTTCGATTAACTCTCCAGTGATGAGGTTAGCAAATAGACCTGCCCTACGTGCAAAAGTATTGGTATTAAGATTTTCTGGATTATTTAAACCGTGTAAGTCTGATGCAAAATCTAATTGTCCAGGTTTAGAATCAGGATCAGCGTAAGCACGTATCATACCTAGCCAAGCCGCATGATCAGTGACTGCATAAAAATCTAGAGGATCATCCAGCTGCATATCAAATCCAAGAGGATGTTTAATTGCTCCTCCTTTTGCATATCTGTAAGCGTCATCCGGAGAGGCAGTTGTACCAAATATAAAGGCATCAAAAGAATAACGAGTATGCACATGTAAATCACCAAAAAAAGCGTCTCTGTTATTATTGCTCGGAACAACAACATCTTTCTGACTATCCTCTAAAGCAAAATCACTAAAATCATCTTTGATGGAGAAGATATCATTTGCTCCTAAAATAAAAATTAATAATGCGAACAAGACAGCAATTAAGAAGGTTCGAATTGCAAGGCCCATAAAATTTCCCCAAGTAGTGTTTTAATACAATTTAACAATTTAATGAATGCTTGAAAAGCTTATGTTTATTGATTTTTGTAGATACTATTGCAAAAAATATAAAATACTGTATATTTATACAGTATGAAAGATATTTACAGACAAAATAGACCTTCTGGCCAACCAATGGCGATAAGAACCATTGATGCTATAGAATTTACAGAGCCATTTAATCATCTTTGGATAGATAGATTGGTAACATCCTTATACATAGTATTATCAGTTTCATTAACAGTGATTTCCTTAGCATTAACGCTAGGAGTATCATTTTAATTCCGTACCTGATCGATCCTTATGCTGTTAAGCTCTGCATATGAGCTTAGAAGATTACTATTATTCATTTCTTGCACTATGGGCTCTTGTAGCTATAGGGACTTTTATTGGACTTTTTTTTAAAGTTGCTCCCTATGGTAGATATCTTGATTCAGTAACTTCAGTAACTCTCCCCTCACGTATTGGTTGGATATTAATGGAATCTCCAACGGTCGTTGGTATTTTTATTTTTCTTCTTATGTTTCAAAAATCTATTGGTTATGTCGAGATATGCTTAAGTTCTATCTGGCTACTGCACTACATCCATAGAACTTTCATGTGGCCTTTTCGAGCAAAGCTAGAGAATAAACGAATGACTTTAACAGTCATATTGATGGCTCTTTTATTTAATATAGTAAACATAACAATTCAATGCTTATGGATATTTATTCTTGGTGAATATGTCGATGAATGGTTATTTTCACCTTTTTTCTTAATTGGTTTATCTCTCTTCTTTATAGGCATGTTAATAAATATAAAGTCAGATAATATTTTAATGAATTTAAGAACCAACCATGGAGAAGGCTATCATGTCCCAAATGGCTTTTTATATAGATATATAACTTGTCCTAATTATCTAGGTGAATTAATAGAGTGGTTTGGTTGGTTTGTATTAACCATGAGCCCAGCAGCGCTAACATTTTTTGTTTGGACATTTGCCAATTTGATTCCAAGAGCAAAATCTAATCACGAATGGTCTAAATTGAATATTAAAAATTATCCAACCAATAGAAAAGCGATCTTGCCTTTTATCTATTGATAGAAGAATCTAAATATTCTTGTGAATAAGTCTGACTAACTTTATTCTATATAGATTAATAAGATTTAATTAGGAGACATTCATGGATCTCGAATACGGACCTCAATACGATGATTTTAGAGCTGAAGTTGTAAGCTTCATAAAAGAAAATGAGAAAACGAAGCTTACCGGCCCACCAAGAAGCGAAAGTAGAGTTGAGTGGCAACAGAAGTTAATTGATAACGGTTACTTTGCTAGATCTATACCCAAAGAGTACGGTGGATATGGTGGTGATATGGATATCATCAAACTTAGAATCATTGCTGAAGAGTTTGCTAAATCTCCTATCCCTAAACCTGCTGGAGGACAAGGCATACAAATGCTTGTGCCCACCCTGTTGTCTCTGGGAACTGAAGAGCAGAAACAGGAATATATAAAACCTACTTTAAGGGGAGAGATTCTTTGGTGCCAAGGTTATTCTGAACCTAATTCAGGAAGTGATTTAGCGAGCTTACAAACAAAAGCTGAACTTGATGGAGATGAATGGGTTATTAACGGCCAAAAAATTTGGACTAGCACTGCCCACTTATCTCAAATGTGTTTTATTTTAGTAAGAACAGAACCCGATGCGCCAAAACATCAAGGAATTAGTTACCTTCTGATGCCTATGGATTCAGAAGGGATAGACAGGCGTCCAATCAAACAAATGACTGGAGATTCTGATTTCAATGAATTGTTCCTCACTGATGTGAGAATACCAGCAAAAAATATTGTTGGTGCAAGGGGCGAAGGTTGGAAAGTTGCAAATGCAACACTTGGTCATGAGAGAGGATCATTAGCAGATCCTAACGTTACCCAAAATAGATTAAATTCTTTAATAGATTTAATGAAAAATGAAACTATAGATGGTCAACGAGTGATAGATAAACCTATATTTAGAGACAGACTTCTTTCTATACAAGGTAGATTAATGGCTCAGCAGTCTAATGCTCTTAGGATCCTATCCTCCCAAATAAATAAAGAGCAAGATGCTAATTTAGCTAAAGTCATTGTAAAACTTCAGGGAACGGAGTTGAGGCATGAACTGGAAGGTTTGGCTATAGACGCAATGGGTGAGTTAGGTACTTTATACGAAGATAGTCCTCACCTTAGAGACAATGGAGCCTGGCAAATGACTTATATGTACTACCTGGGGCTAATTATTGGAGGTGGCACTAATCAAATACAAAAAAACATAATTAGCGAACGTGCCTTAGGTATGCCGAAAGAACCAAAAATTCAAGGAGCGTAAAGATGTATTTTGGATTATCAGAAGAACAAAAAAGTTTAGAAGAAAATATACATAGATTTCTAGAAGATAATGCTTCATTGGATGTGATTAAAGCGGTTGCAAATGGAGAATCTGAAAAGGCTCAACAAGTGCATCAAGGCATAATTGATTTAGGCCTCAGTGGTCTTGTTGTCCCTGAGGAGTATGGTGGTCTTGAACTAAATATGTTGTTTGCAACTGTTGTTGCCTCTGCTCTGGGTTCTGGAACAGCGCCTGTTCCTTATGCAGGATCTTATGTTATGGCCCCAATTGCAATTAACCTTGGAGGAGATGAGCAACAAAAAAGCAATTGGCTCCCTAAGATAGCAGGAGGTGAATGTGTTATTGGAGTAGGACTTTCAGAATATGTCGGTGCAAGAGAAGATTCTGGTATTGAATTTTCTAACGGCAAATTATCTGGAAGATGTCTGTTTCTAATAGATGGAAAAGATGCAGATGCTTATCTTCTTGCAGACAAGTCTGGTCAATTATTTTTGGTAGATTCATCTAGCTCGGGAATCACTGTTACCGAGCTAACAACTGTAGACAAAACTAGAACTTCAATTGAGTTAGTTTTAGACAAAGTAGATGCAGAGATCTTACCTAATTCAAGCAATAAAGAAGTTATAGAAAAAGTACTTGATGCAGGGCGATTAATGTTAGCTGCTGATACTGTTGGCGCTGCCCAAGTGATGCTAGATAAATCAGTTGCATATTCTTTAGAAAGAAAACAATTCGGACGATTGATTGGTTCTTTCCAGGCTGTTAAACATATGTGTGCGGAAATGGCTGCTGAACTAGAACCTTGTCATTCCATGATATGGCATGCGGCGCATTGCCAAGATAAAGTTCCTGAAGAAGCACGTCTAATGGCGTGTCAAACTAAAGCTCATGTTTCCGAAGTAGGAAAACAAGTATCTAAAACAGCTACAGAGGTGCATGGAGGAATGGGTTTTACTGATGAATTAGGACTTCATTACTGGTTTAAAAGGATAGGACTTAATAGGCAACTGTTAGGTTCTCCTGAGTTAATAAGAGAAGAAGCAGGAAAACTTCAAGGTTTCGATCAATAAAATGAGAAATCCCTTCGATACAGAAGAAAGAAAAACTTTCAGAGAAATGGTATCTAAATTTCTGGAAGCAGAAATTTGGCCTTATGTTGATGAATGGGATGAGGCTGGAGAATATCCTCATGAAATTAACGAAAAAGTATGTGAATTAGGTGTATTTGGATTCGGTATAGACGAAAAATATGGTGGATTAGGGTTTGATGATCAATTCATGAGAAAGGATGTTTCGGTTGAAATGGGAAGAACTAGTGCGGGAGGTCTTTTTGCAAGCGTAGGATCAAGAAATATCATGTTGGGACCCCTTACAGAACTAGCTAATGAAAAAATAAAGTTAAAAGCTTTACCTGACCTAATGTCAGGTAAGAAAGGAGGCTCCTTGGGAATTACTGAACCAGGTGGTGGTTCTGATGTGGCAAGAATGAAAACTACTGCCCGAAAGGATGGAAATGAATGGGTCCTTAATGGATCAAAGACTTTTATAACTGGAGGAATGCAAGCTTCTTACTTCGTGATCGGTGCAAGAACTGGAAAAGAAGGACTAGGCGGTATCTCTTTATTTTTTGTTGAGGCAGATACACCGGGCTTTACCCGATCCTCTATTGATAAAAAAATGGGTTGGTGGTCTTCAGATACAGCAACACTTTATTTTGATAATTGCAGAATCCCTGCAGATAATCTAATGGGAGAGGAAAATAAAGGATTTCTTGCCATCATGAATAATTTCAATTACGAAAGATATATGATGGGCGCACAAATGCTTGGCATGGCTAAAAGGTGTTTTGAGGAATGTGTTCAATATAGCCAGGAAAGACAAACCTTTGGTAAAAATTTAATAGAACACCAGGTGATACGACATAAGCTAGCCGATATGTCTGCAAAGATCGATGCTATGGACGCTTATTTAAATCAGGTAGCTCAGCTTATGAATGATGGTGAAATGCCTGTAGCAGAAATAAGTAAAATTAAATTTTATTGCTCAGAGTGTATTGAATCTATAGCCAGTGAAGCTATGCAGATTTTTGGTGGAGCTGGTTACTTAAGAGGAAATGCTGTAGAAAGAATTTATAGAGAAGTAAAAGTGATGGCAATAGGCGGCGGATCTAAAGAAATCATGAAAGATCTTACTGTTAAACAATTAGGACTCTAACTTATAGACTTTGCTGGCGGTTTCATAAAATAAATTAGCTTTATCCTCTTCCTCTAAATCTTTGCTGAGTTTTTTAAAGGCATTCCATATAACGTGATAAGAAACCGATTGTCTGTCTACAGGAAAGTTACTTTCAAACATACATCTTTCTGATCCAAAGCACTCTAATGTATGAAGATAGTATCTACTCTGTTCTAGAAGTATTTCATCTGAAGTTGCAGGTAATTCTCTCTTATGCCAATCCCAACCATTAACAGGCATTGCTAATCCTCCTAATTTTGAATAGACATTAGGACACTGGCTCAGATCAACAATATCCTCTTTCCATATTTCAAATATCTCTTCTCTCTTGTTTTTATATGGACCAATTCCTAAGGGACCACCAAAGTGATCATGAATGATAACTAGTTCAGGTAAATTTTTTGCTAAGGTAGTTAAGTCCTTAATTTGGTTGTGGTAATGCCAAGTATCAAAAACCAAATTTAAAGAGGCTAATTCTTCTAGCCCTTTTTGAAATTCATCCTCCAAATAAATATGAGGTGTTGGATGAGAGTGGGCATTCTTAACCCTCTCGTCTTCATCCCATCCTCCTGCATGACGAATACCTCTAAACAAGCCATCACCTTTTTCAATATGCATTTCTAGCACTTCATTTACAGAGGTACCTAACATCATGTTAGCGTGCCCTACTATTCCGCTAATCTGCGCTTTTGATAAATCTTCTTGAGCCTGCTTGGCAATCTCAACCACAAATTCAGTTTCACCCACAGGCTTAAATCGGTCAGGACCTTCTGAATAATATTCCTGACCACAATCAATAAAAACAGTTTTTTTTATATTATGACCGCT
The DNA here is from genome assembly GCA_003212335.1 of SAR86 cluster bacterium AG-447-A08. Taxonomy (GTDB): domain Bacteria; phylum Pseudomonadota; class Gammaproteobacteria; order Magnimaribacterales; family Magnimaribacteraceae; genus Magnimaribacter; species Magnimaribacter mokuoloeensis. The sequence continues at coordinate 125,290 of QCQA01000004.1, read as the reverse complement.
ACAAGTATCGTTCCATAAATCTTCTAAAAGATATCTATAACTCTCTTTAATACCAGGTGGGTTTTCAGGACCATGCCAAAGATGATGATGAGGATCAATTATTTCCCTTTGTGGATCAATTATTTCTTCTTTTACTCTATCTATCCAACCATCTATTTCATGAATCTTTGCCATGTTAATTACCTTTTATTGCCTGAAGTGCATAACCAAATATATCAGCAATCTCATCAATTTGTTTGTCCTTTGAAGTTCCTGCTCCGTGCCCTGCTCTTGATTCAACTCTAAGAAGTATTGGATTAGAGCAAGACTGTAGCTCCTGTAATCTAGCTGCAAATTTATACGAATGAGCCGGAACAACTCGATCATCTCTTGAAGAAGTTGTTATCAAGGTAGTTGGATAACAAATCTCTTCTTTAATATTGTGATACGGAGAATAATTTAATAGATAGTTAAAATCCTCTTGATTGTCAGGCTCTCCATAATCACTTTCCCAAGCCCAACCGATAGTAAATTTATGGAATCTCAACATATCTAATACACCTACTTGAGGGATTGCTACTTTAAATAATTCTGGATATTGAAGCATAGTGGCTGCAACTAATAGACCACCATTCGATCTTCCAAGAGAGGTAGTTGTTTCAGGAGAACCAATGTTTAGAGAGTGAAGGTACTTTGCTCCGTAGGCAAAATCATCAAAGACATTTTGTTTATTCAGAAGCATGCCTTCTTGGTGCCATCTATCACCATACTCAGATCCCCCTCTTAGATTTGCAACAGCCAAAACTCCTCCAGATTTAATCCACATATAAAACGTCTTACTGAAATAAGGTAAGATCGGTATATTGAAACCGCCATACCCATATAACAGAACAGGAGTTTGTGAAGTAATCTCTAAATCTTTTCTATACGAGATATGTATTGGGATACTGGTGCCATCTTTAGATTTATAAAAATCTAACCTACCAGCATAATCTTTGATATTCAGGCCTTTAATTTCTGTTTGCCAATAGGGTTTATAGCTTATGGTTTCTAAATCTAATTCATAAATACTTTGAGGGGTTGTGAAATTTGAAAATTCGAAATAAGAAACCTTATTTCCAAGTTTTCCGTAAAAACCTGACAAAGTACCTTCACCTGTAAACATAAGCTCTTCTATAAAGTTTCCCTCTAAATCAAAGAATTCAACTTTTGATATAGTGTCAACAAGATAATTGATGATCAATTTATCCCCTGCAACAGAAGCTCCTGAAATGGGGAATTCTTTTTCAGCTACAATCTCATCCCAAATGAAATTACCATCATTAATTTTTAAAGAAAGTATCTTGCCATTAGGAGAATTCAAGTTGGAAAAAAACCACAAAGTATCCTCATTACCTCCTAAAAATCTATAAGTGGCTTCAAATTTATCTATTAACGGTACGAAATTTAGAGATTCATCTAGGCTGATAGAAAGAAAGTTTCTTTCATCGGTGCCTTCACCTATCGATAAAACTCGATAACGTCCTTTTTCGGGAACGCTTATAGACCATGAGAAGTCAGGATTTTCTTTATCTTCGTAGATTAATTTATCTTTACCCTGCTCATCACCAAGTCTATGAAAAAATAATTGTGGACTTTTATTTATATCAGAGAGAGCTTCATCGGGTTGCTGATATTTTTGATAATAAAATCCAGAGCTGTCTGATTCCCAGGTCGCATAAGAAAATTTAGACCATTCAATTACATCATCTGTGTCACGTTTCTCTTTTATATTAAAAACTTTCCATGTTCTCCAATCTGAACCGCCATCAGATATTGCATAGGCAAGATATTCTCCATTGGGACTTACGCTAATATCTGATAAAGAAATAGTGCCATCTGTAGAAAACTGATTTGGATCTAATAAAACCTCTGCTTCACAACTATTGCAATCTTTCATCATAAAGACTGACTGTTGTTGCTTGCCGTTATCGTAATAATAAAACGTTCTATCCCCTCTTCTGAATGGAATGCTTATATCTTCTGTAATCCAAATATCTTTAAGATCTTCCTTAATTTTTCTTTGGTATTCGTTCTCTAAGAAGGCGTCGGTTAATTTGTTTTGTCTATCTACCCAATCCGTAGCCTCTTTACTAGTGAAGTCTTCTAACCAACGATAAGGATCATTGATATATTTTCCAAAAATAAGATCTTGGATATCTTCTTTTTTTGTCTCTGGATATTTCATTTCAATAGTTTCTGATGTGCAGCCTGTGAGCAAGATAAGAAAACATATTTTAATTAGTCTTATCAACATAATCCCCTTTTTAATATACTTAGTATAAATCAAATAAAGTTCATAAATTCTATGGTTAATCTAATTATTAAAGTTATATCTATTGTTGTATTGATGCTTCCGCCGGCCTTTCTCGAAGCAGAAGCTTCTCATCAAACTTACACGATAGGATTTGGTTCGTGTATAACTGAAAAAAGAGAACAGCCAATTTGGAAGGCTATTAAAGAAGAAAATATAGATGAATTCTTTTTTATGGGAGATAACGTTTATGGAGATTCTGATGATGGCCTTCTTATAGAGATGAAAGAATCTTATAAAAAGCAAAAAAATATGTTTCCTGATTGGGTTTTTAGCAAAAAACTCAATGCTATTTGGGACGATCATGATTATGGAAAAAATGATGGAGGATTTGAATACCCTTTAAAGCAAGAAGCGCAGGCAATGTTTTTAGAATTTTGGAATGTGGCTAAAGACGACCCAAGGCATCTGAGAGAAGGAATATATTTCAGTGAAGAGAAAGAGATATTTGGAAGAACAATAAACCTAATTGCTTTAGATACAAGATATCATCGTTCTTTCCTAGATCAGGCAGATAAACCTTATTCTCCAACTCAGGATAAAACCAAAACTATCTTAGGTGAAGCTCAATGGAAATGGCTTGAAGAGACTCTAAACGAAGAAAGTGATTTAATTATTGTCGTTTCCTCAATTCAGATACTTCCAAAAAATCATGGATTTGAGAAATGGCATAACTTTCCACACGAAAGAATAAAACTTTTGAATTTACTTAAATCAAAGGATAAGCCAGTTATTCTTCTATCTGGAGATAGGCACAAAGCTGGATTCTATAAAGATGGAGATATAATTGAAATAACCTCTTCTTCGATGAATAAACCCATTTCTAAACCTATAGCATTTTTATGGGATTTCTTAGGCAAAGAGAGTGATGATCTACTTCAAGGAGAAATGTATTCCCAAGAAAATTATGGGGTTATCAGATTTGAACAGGATCAAATCTCGGTTTTCCTTAAAGATATAGATGGAAAAGAAATTCTTTCGGTTAAGATTTAAAAAAGGGGTCTTTAGACCCCTTTTTCATTACTTAGCTTCTTTTACCCGAACTGTTGTGTAGCTTCTTCCGTTGCCACATTCTGAAATACTATTAAGCGCCTCCGCTTCTGGAGTACCTCTTAAATTTAAGCCAAAGTTATCAACGTTTTTTCCGTATTCACTTGGCGAATTCGCATAAAGAGAATACACATAATCAAAATCAATATTTCCAGCGCCTACTGGAGACATAATCATCTTACGACCCATGGTATCGCCTGTTGATTTAGCTTTTATGGCAAACTTTTTGTAAGCATCAAAAGCCTCTCTCATAGTAACGCCTTCTTTTAATTTACAATCTGTAAAGCGCACAAAACCCATATCTGAAATTTCTCCATCAGGAGTAGAAACTGGCCATTGCCAAACTTCTGTTACCCTAGAGTTAGTGATTGGTATCGTGCTAAAAATCTTTCCTCCTTCTTTGGCCCAATTCTCTACAGTTCTGTATTGAGAGGTCGAATTAGGATGGAGATTTAACCAAACAAAATCTGTTTGCTGCAGGTCATTTGAGTAATAAGGAGTAAAAATAACTGTCTCCATCTCACTCCAAAGATCACCTCTATCTTCAGTCCATGCTACAAACTTCTCAGCCCAATCATAAAGGTCACTCATATCCTTACCTTTATTGAAATTACCTGAATAATATTCAGCTTTATTTGGAATAGGTTCAAATTCATATTCTTGCGCGCTTAAGAAGGCAGAAAATGTTAATAATAGAATTAATATTTCTTTCATATTATTTTTTCATCCAAATATTAAACATTTGCATAAAAACAATGCAGATTAAAAACAATGCGCCTAATGCATCTGGAACAAGATTAAATGCTGCTCCTGGTTCAGCTGCATTTGCAATAAATTCTTGAGCTCCTTGACTAATTTCAGCTCCTTGATTTTGCATAGAAGCAAAAACTCCAGCTATACCATTGCTAACCCATTCAGCTGCACCAGCATTTAAGTTAATGTTAAAAACTATTATTAGGCAAAATATAGAAACTACTATCTTTCCTAAAAGATTTTCAGATTCTCCGGCCATATTTGCTGCTCTAAAGCTAACCCATAATAAAAACGCTAATCCAACAAAATAAGCTGCATTTGCTAAAGTTGCTAACCAAAATAAACTCCATACTTCTATTTCTGTAGGCATATCCATCTCCTGTGTAATTAAAAAAACGAGAATAATTCTCATTTACATAATAAAGCATTTAAGTTAATTTATCGTGAAATACTTATTACTTTTTTTTAATAATTGGAGAGAAAAAAATGGAAATTTCGTTTACTGATATGGAGCTACAAATCTGGTCCATTCACTGGATAGCAATGACTGCCCTTGTGATATCTTTGGCAATGTCAATATTTGCTGTATGGGTCGGGTTTAGATTATCCAACGGTATATATAACTCTGGAGAAACAAATATAGTTGCTAAAATAGCTGTTACTGTATTTAACTTATGCGTTGCATGGTTCTTGTTAATTTGGTGGGGTTATATGGAATGGCATATGAATGGAGTTGCGAATGCATTTAGTGAACTTAGTCAAGCAGGGACTTCTATTAGTCCTAATGCACAAATGCATTTAGATGCTTCAGATCCGGCTGCGCCATTCACTATGATGCCTAATCTTGTTCAAGGGCTATTTCTTGGATCAATTTTAGTAATTCAACTTAGCCAAACTTGGATGACAAAAAAGTAGTTTAATTAAGCAAGAGAAAAAGGGGCTTAATGCCCCTTTTTTCATTTTTTTCTTTAATATAACGTCAAAATTTAAGAGGAAAATTATGACAATTAAGATTTACAGTACTGAAGGTTCAAGAGGTGTAAGGCCCATCTGGACTGCAGAAGAAATGGGTCTAGATTACGAAATAGAAATGATGCCTTTTCCTCCTAGGTTCTTAAAACCTGAATATTTAGAAGTAAATATCCTAGGAACAATTCCCTGTATGATTGATGGCAATACTAAAATGACTGAGTCAGTTGGTATCAGCCAATACCTAGTGGATAAATACGGCCCAACAGACCTGAAGGTAAATGTTGATGAAGAGGATTATGGAGCTTACTTGAACTGGTTAACACATGCTGATGCAACTCTAACGTTTCCTCAAACAGTCTTTATCAGGTATACATTACAAGAACCAGGTGTCGCTGATGCAGCAGCAGAGGGTTATAAAAGATGGTTTGTAGCCAGACTTAAATTACTAGAAGCAACATTAAATGATAGAGAGTATCTTTGCTCGAATAGATTCACAATTGCAGACATATGCGTAAGTTATGCAATCTATTTAGCTGGTACATTGGGGATCGAGCAAGCATTTAAACCCAATATTAAAAGATGGACTGATATGTTGTTTGAGAGAGAGGCATTTAAAAAAGTCATTGAGTATAAATACGACGGTCCAGGACCATCTGGACCAGAAGAGCTAAAATAAAAAAATGAAGTCAAGAAGTCTCCAGTGTGAATTTTTAAGTGAGGACATGTCTGGGGTCAAACTGATCGAAAAAGACATCCCTGAATTAGGACCGAAAGAGATCCTGATCAAAGTTAAAGCTAGCTCTGTAAATTTTCCTGACTACCTCATGACTCAAGGAAAATATCAACATAAACCAGAACTTCCATTTGGTTTGGGTATGGAAGGATCTGGGATTATTGAAGAGACCGGGGAAGAGATAACTAAATTTAAAGCTAATGATGAGATAACCTTTGGAGCAATTGGTCAGGGAGCATTTTCTGATTATGTTGTTTTGGACGAACGAGCAGTTCAGATAAAACCTTCCAACTTAACCTTTGAACAAGCAGCGGCTTTTCAAACCGCCTACTTAACTGCCTATGTCTCGCTTGTTAGAAGAGGAGAACTGACTAAAGGTGAGACACTACTGGTACATGGCTCGACAGGGGGTGTTGGTATGGCAGCAGTGCAATTAGGAAAATACCTCGGTGCAAAGGTTATCGCTACTGGAACATCAGAAGAGAAATTAAAGCACACTAAATCTTGGGGAGCAGATCATACGATAGTAACCCATAAAGAAGGTAAGGTTGAATTTAGAGAAGAGGTTAAAGATCTTACTGACGGAAAAGGAGCTGATGTTATCTATGATCCTGTGGGGGGTGATGTTTTTGATCACTCAATCAGATGTATAAATTGGGGTGGAAGATTGTTGATAGTTGGTTTCGCAAGTGGAAGAATCCCCACCCTTCCAGTAAATATGGCCCTTATTAAGGGATTTTCAGTAATAGGAGTGCGTGCAGGAGAATATGGACGTAAAAATCCTTTAGCTGGAAAAGAAAATAACGAAGCAATAAGAGAGATCTGCGAATCGGGTTATTTTGATCCTTATATATGTAAGGTATTCAATTTAAATGAAGCAAAAGAAGCTATTCACTACCTCTCTGAAAGAAAGTTAATTGGTAAAGTGGTTATCAGTACTGACTAGTTACCTTCTTGATGAGTTTGACATCTCAAAGAAATCTAAGTTCTTATATTCAAATTCGTGACTCTTGATCAAATAAGAACCAACTTCTTCACTCCAGTCATAGTGCAAACCCAGATCGTAACTTCTTGGCGGACTCACTGCAAACTTGATGGCGTAAGTATCAGATCTCTTTCCCGGTAACTTTACATTGAGAGCATAATGCAAATTGTCGGACATATTAATATGCGGAAGGAGTTCTACTGATTTAGTTTGCGTAGTTTCTTGGTTAGTAATCACTGCCGTAATTCTCAAATAAGCAACAAAACCTCCCTCGGGAGCACCACTTGGGGCATCTTCATTCCAATTAGCAAGGACTTCAAGATGAATATCGGAGTCTCCTGCAGAACCAAATTTAGCGGGAGGAAAAACGTCATCTTTAATTGCTCCTTCAAATATCAGGTTAATTCCCGGTTCAATCTTAGCTTTTCCAAATATCATCTCCGGTAATCCTCCGAAGACATTCAAAGACGCAATCAATAATAAGACAAAAGTAAAACGCTTCTGCATACCTTCATTTTAACCCAATAGTTCTTGGCCAGGTTTCCAATTACACGCAGTTAGTCCTCCTGCTTGTAATGATTCCAATGTTCTTAAGGTCTCTTGCGGATTTCTCCCAGTATCTAGTGCATTCACGCAAATATGTTGTACTACATTGTCAGTATCGACAATTAAAGTAGCTCTGTATGCAACTCCTTCATCAGACATAAGACCTAATTCCTGTGTTAATTTACCTTGAGGGTCAGCAAAACTTCTATGATTCAATTTATTCAGTCCCGGGTGCTCTCTTCTCCATGCAAGCTTACAAAACTCATTATCAGTACTTCCTCCGATTAAAACACAGTCTTTTTTCTCTAGCTCATCATTTATCGAAGCAAATTCAATAATTTCTGTAGGGCATATAAACGTAAAATCCTTAGGATAAAAATAAATCACTTTCCACTTACCGCTAAAACTTGAATCAGAGAATTCTTCAAAAGCAGATTCTCCAGATTCTTCAGGGTCATTAAATCCTGGTTTTACAGAAACAAGTTTAAACTCTGGCAATTTCTCTCCTATTCCGATCATAGTTTTCTCCTTAAATATAAATAATATTCTTGAATTATAGATGATAATGATTATCATTACTAACTTGATAATGATTCTCATTAATAATTAAAAATTAATATAAATCTTATGATTAAACAAAGATTTGAGCTCACAGAGGAAGAGATTAGACTAATCGCGTTATACAGGAAAAGAGAGTTAACTGAAACAGCTCAAAGAGATGAAAGGATTCTCAACATCAAACAATCGATGGAATTTATAGATAAATTCAGAGTTTTAATTGAAGCTGAGAGAGAAATGAAAATTAATTCAGAACTTATATATAGGTATCTCTACAGAGTTCTCAGTTTATTTAAAGATAGATGTAATTACTTTGGGTTAGACTCTAGATCTCATGTCTTAGATATACTTGATGAAATTGAGAGAGGCATGCCCTCCTCCGCTCGCCATAAAACTCGACCTAGTATAAATTAGTATTTATAAGGTCTAGATATTTCTAATATTGCGGGCCTTTTCTCTTTTCCTACCCATATAAAATGATGAGCTACCATTGCAGGCTCAACATATCTTGGAAGACTTAAAACCTCTAAGTCATTTTCTTTACAGTGAGAATCTATATCTTCTTGAGTGTCACTCACCAGGTAGACTTTCTCATTCTCTTTGTCTCGAGATACACAATAATAGAACATAGTACTATTTTATAACTTTATGCATAAAATTGGCTCAACTAATTCCATGTATTTTGCGTATTCAATCTCAAGCGTATCTCTATTAACTTTTATAACGCTTATTAATTCTTGTTGGGATGCATCAGTGTACTGACCAATATCAAAATACTTGTCAGTGACGGAAAGGTCCATACGTAACTGCCCTTTTTTCAGGATCTGAACGGCCTTACCTGTTGCAGTTCCTAATAATAAATTGAAGGAAACATTCCTATCGCTATTCTGTGTTGCACACTCTAAATTTATCATTTCTGCTTTTGAATGCATTGAAATCATAAATAAAAATATCAGTATGTTTTTTTTACTCATAACGACAAGGTTCTCCACGATAACGACATTTATTTATTCTTCTATCGAGCTCTTGTTGATTAATGTTTTTTAAATTTTCTTCTGCGCTGAGTAAATTAGTAAATTTACTGCAGTCGAGATTTCGCTTATCTTTTTCTAATGCAATCTTTTTTTGAATCTCAATTTTCTCTTCCATGGATAACATAGAATAAGAATTATTTGCAGTTGGAAAACAAAGGAAGAAGTTATCTTCTTTTTCGATAGTAGATATTAAGTTAGTTCCTGAAGCACAAGAAATTAACAAAGGTAAGATTAAAAAGGAGCTAGCTTTCATAAACTAGAACATTAAATCAATTAAAAGAAATAATACAGAAGGTACTAATAAACATCCTACAGCTGTATAAAAGGTTGCTGTCATAGCTCCATAGGGAACCAGCTTAGGGTCGACGGCTGCTAATCCAGCAGCAACACCGCTGTTAGTACCCATCAATCCTCCAAATACCATGGCCGACTTAGGATTATCCAAACCAATTCGTTTGGCAAATAAAGGAGTCATAGTCATTACTAAAATAGACTTGACCAGACCTGCAGCAATGCTCAGAGCTATAACTTCGCTACTGGCTCCAATTGCTGAGCCACTAACGGGTCCTACAACAAAAGTAACTGTTCCAGCCCCAATTGTAGTTATATCCTTTGGATCATCGTACCCAAAAGCTATTGCCACTATGGCACCTAAGCTAAATGAAAGTATCACACCAAAAAAAAGAGAGAAAATTCCAGCTTTACCTGAAGACTTTAAATCACTGAAGTTTGCGCCATAAGCTGTTGCAACAATAGCAAAATCTCGCAACATAGATCCACCTAAGATACCTACTCCGGATAATATGGCAATATCAGCTACACCTTTTTCTCCTCCGGTAAGAGTGCCAGCAAAGTAAGCAAAAATTAAACCTAAGATTATTGCTACTGCTGATCCATGAAAACGTCCATTAGTTAATTTTTCCGAAATAAAATAAGCAAAATAAACTGTTAAACCAACAAAAACAAAGGCTGTAATTAAGTTATTAGTTATTAGAATATCTTCAAAACTGTTCATTTATTTTTCTCAAAGTTAGAAATGATGGGGATGAAGATAAAAGAAACCGAAACAGCAAATATACCGGCTAAAAGAGCCATTAAGCCTCCATCAATTGCTCCTATTACATTTTGCTTTGCCGCCATTGCAACCACGATGGGAATATAAATCATACTCCAAAAGGTAATACCTTTCTCAGACATATCTCCAATTTTGAAATGGGCGTTAGAGGTATTTGAAAAATACATGAGTAGAAGCATGGCTATCCCTATACCTCCTACATTTGCATCTATACCAAACCATGAACCTAATAACTGACCAGCAAATAAACCAATAAGAGTGCAAATTCCAAGTAAAGCAATTCCGTAAATGACCATATTATTTGAAGTAACTTGTGTAAATTAATGAAAAACTTAAAACAGAACCAACTAGAATAACAAACCTCCTAACCCATTGAGAGGGTAAGAGTTCTGTTAATTTAGCGCCAAAAAACCCGCCCATAATTGAAAAGAAAACCATATAAAAAACATAACTCCAAACAATAAAATCATTAAAGAAGAAAATGATTACTGAGACGGTTGTTATCAAAAAAGAAAGAAAAGACTTAATCGCTGACATCTGCTTCAAAGAAAATTCTTTCCCCAATGACAGTACTGATAGCAGTGCTATGCCTAAACCACCGTTAAAATATCCTCCATATGTACTCACAAGAGCTAATCCAATACTTCTTAAGAAGCCTGAGGAGGTTGGAGATTGAGTCTGATTTAAAGAAGGATTGATAATGAACATTAATGTTGCAATTAAAATTAAAAAGGGAATAAATTTTAAAAAGAACTCATTAGAAGTCTTAATAAGAGAAATCGCTCCCCCAACACAACATATTATTGATATTAATAATAAGGGTAGTAGCTTTTTATAATCGATTGTAGAGAAAGTGTTTTTAAATCCTAATACAGAACCCAAGTAACCTGGCAAAAGAACCGCTGCACTAGTGGTATTTGCTAATACTGGAGGTATACCTACAAATAACAATGCTGGAAGAGTGATGAAACTTCCTCCTCCTGCTAAGGAATTCAAACTCCCTGCCAAAAATGCAGCCAAGCAAACTAAGAATAAATTGAGGATTTCCACCCTCTAATCAAGACCTTCTACAACTACAACATGTCTCTCAGAAGAAGTGGAGGAATATTTTAAGGCGATTTTATAATCTTCTGAGTTGTAAGCATCTTGTGCATCCTGTAAAGAGTTAAACTCTACAACTACAGTTCTTTCATAAGGATCACCTTCAAATTTAATTTGATCACCTCCTCTTGCCAAAAATCTACCACCAAATTTTTCAATCGCGGGCCCAGCTAGTTTAATATATTCTCCATACCCTTCTGGGTCAGTCACATTGCATAATGTTATCCAATATCCTTTCATAATTAATCGTTTCCTAATCTTGTATTGATTGAAATTTCAGACTTTAAATTTGTTAATTCATAGTAATTCCCTTCGAACTCTATTGGTACATATTTAGTTTTTCTAGTAAGAGCCTTGATAAATTCTCTTGCATCCCGAGATGAGAAGACACCTTCAGTACTCTCAACTTTTATGTTTTTAACCTTACCTTCCTTTGAAATAGAGTACTTGTAGCTAAAAAGACTTTTACCTCTGGGCGTTTCGGGGGGTATTTCAAATCCTCTGCTAGCAAAAGATGCCGTACAAAAAAGTCGCTTACATATCGAAAGGCTTTTTTCATCTGAAAGCAATGCGGCTTTAAACCGACAAGACTGATCTTCACAATCTAAACAAATATTGAAAGCCGAGTCTCTATGCACCAAAACTTTTTCAAGTACATCATCAGCTAAAAATTTCTTTGGATCACAATTAAAAGAAGTATCTTCTCCAAAAAAATGAGAACTTGAAAATAAAAAGAAACTCAAAAATAACGCTTTCTTCATAAAAACCTCGACTGCCCTTCTAGTCTAAAGAATAGACTTGAAAGGTCAAATAGCAGTTTATATTAAGCTTTAAACTCTAATCTTTTGGAATGAAGAATAGGTTCAGTATATCCACTAGGCTGTGTTCTTCCTTTGATAGCCAAATCTACTGCAGCTGAAAAAGCTATACCATCAAAACTAGGAGCCATGTTTATATATTCAGGGTCACCAGCATTTTGTTCATCTACAACAGAGGCCATCTTTCGCATTGTCTCTACAACCTGATCTTCAGTACAGAGATCATGATGAAGCCAATTTGCGATATGTTGACTAGATATTCTACAGGTAGCTCTATCTTCCATAAGGCCGACATTATTTATATCCGGAACTTTCGAGCAGCCCACCCCAAGATCAACCCACCTAACAACATAACCTAATATGCCTTGGCAATTATTATCTAGCTCAGCCTGGATTTCTTCAGGAGTTAAACTTTCAGGATCTTTTAATAAGGGTATAGATAAAATGTCTTTCAAGTCTGCTCTAGTTCTTGAGATCAATTCTTCTTGTCTCTCTGGAACAGAAACTTGATGATAATGGATTGCATGCAAGGTAGCTGCGGTTGGTGAAGGAACCCAAGCACAGTTAGCTCCAGCTTCAGGGTGCATAGATTTATTCTCATACATTCCTAGCATTTCGTCAGGCATAGCCCACATTCCTTTTCCTATTTGAGCCTTACCTTTAAAGCCAGTCTCAAGGCCGACATCTACATTCCAGTCTTCATAAGCACTTATCCAGGGCTGTTGTTTCATCTGTGCTTTAGGTATTACAGGCCCTGCCTCCATGCTGGTATGAATTTCATCGCCAGTTCTATCTAAAAATCCTGTATTTATAAAAATAACTCTATCGCTAGCTGCTCTTATACATTCCTTAAGATTGACTGTAGTTCGTCTCTCCTCATCCATTATTCCTACTTTCACAGTGAGGGGCTCCAGGCCAAGCTCTTCTTCAACTCTAGCAAATAAATCGCAAGTGAATTTAACCTCTTCAGGTCCATGCATTTTTGGTTTAACTATATATATGCTTCCAGTTCTTGAATTAGCAAGATGCCCTTTTTTCTGAAGGTCGTGTTTACCGATACAAATAGTAAACATTGCATCCATAATTCCTTCAGGAACTTCATTGCCATTGCCATCTAAAATTGCTGGATTAGTCATTAAATGCCCTACATTTCTTACAAGAAGGACACTCCTACCTGGAAGGGTCATTTCATTACCATCAACATCAGAATAAGTTCTATCTTCATTTAAAGAGCGAGTCATTTCTTCTCCTCCTTTCATGAATGATTCCTTTAAATCACCTCTCATTAAACCCAACCAGTTTCTGTAGGCTAAGGACTTATCTTCAGCATCAACAGCGGCAACTGAATCTTCTAAATCCTGAATAGTAGTCACAGCAGACTCGAGCACTACATCTTTGATGTTGGCAGGATCATCTTTTCCTACTGAGTCTTCAGCATCTATTTGAATTTCTATATGTAAGTTATTGTTTTTCAACAATATACTTGATGGACTATCAGAATCTCCTGTATAACCTACAAATTGAGATTGATCTTTTAAGACATCAGATGTTTGACCGCTTGTATTAACTTTTAGATTTCCATTTTCAATGGAAAAACCTGTAACTTCTGTAAAACTGACAGCTGATAATGGAACCGTTTCATCTAAAAAATTCTTCGAAAACTCTATAACTTTATCACCTCTTACTGGATTATAAGGACCTGACCTTTCTGCCCCTCCTTCTTCTGAGATCATGTCAGTGCCATAAAGGGCATCATAAAGACTGCCCCACCTTGCATTTGCTGCATTCAGAGAGAATCTTGCGTTCATAACAGGAACTACAAGTTGAGCTCCCGCTACCTTTTTGATCTCATCGTCAACATCTTGAGTTGTGATTTGAAAATCTTCTCCTTCATCCAGTAGATAGCCTATTTCTTTAAGAAAGTTTACATATTCTTCGTGATCATGGTTTTCATCTTTTCTTGATAGATGCCATTCATCAATTTGCTTTTGTATAGTCTCTCTTTTCTCTAGAAGTTCTTTATTCTTTGCACCAAACTCTTCAAGGACTTTCTCAAATGACTTCCAAAAATCATCAGGATCAACATCAATACCTGGCACAACTTCTTCTCTTAAAAAATTATCAAGCTCTTTGGCAACCTGTAAATTTCCGTATTCAATTCGATCTGACATTTATTTCCTTAATTTGGTGTACATATAAGTATGTTGAATATTACATGATAACCAAGAGAGATAAATAATATTTTTTTTAAGTTCTATTTAAGCTAGCATAGACGACCGATTAAAAATTAAGGAACAAAATATGCCTACCATAAACGAAGTTACTAACTTAGAAATCAAAGGAGAAGTTGCAGTTATCACTCTAAATTCTCCTCCTGTAAATGCTTTATCTGCAAATGTAAGAGAAGGATTAAATAACGGGGTGAGTGCTGCTATAGAAGATGGATCTGTAAAATCTATAGTCATTATTTGCGAAGGAAGAACTTTCATTGCAGGAGCTGATATCACTGAGTTTGGTCAAGCACCTAAGGGTCCTTCTCTTTATGATGTACAGGACATGATAGAGAATTCTCCAAAACCAGTTATTGCTGCAATACACGGAACAGCTTTGGGAGGTGGATTAGAGGTAGCACTAACATGTCATTATCGTATTGCAGTGCCCTCAGCAAAATGTGGTCTGCCAGAGGTTAACTTAGGACTTTTACCAGGAGCTGGTGGAACTCAGAGATTACCAAGAATTGTGGGGGCTCAAAAAGCTTTAGTAATGATGACAAGTGGAGAACATGTTCCTGCTGATCAATGTCTTGCTATGGGTCTAGTTGATGAAATGGCAAATGAAGGTGAACTTGAAAATGACGCGATTAATTTTGCCAATAAGATTGTTTCCGAAGGAAGACCTTTAGTCAAAGTAAGAGATGCTAATGACAAAATAAAAGCTGATAAGGGTAATGATGCTCTATTTGCTGACTTTAGAAAATCAATTCTTAGAAAAACAAGAGGTTTTCTTGCACCTGAATATAATATTCAGTGTGTAGAGGCTGCGGTCAACCTACCCTTTGAAGAGGGATTGAAAGTTGAACAAGATTTATTTATGAAACTGATGACTGGCTCTCAATCAGCTGCACAAAGATATATATTCTTTGCACAGAGACAAGTCACAAAAATCCCAGATATCGAGAAAGACACTCCTCTTAAAGAAATAAATAGTGTAGGTGTTATCGGAGCCGGAACTATGGGTGGTGGTATTTCTATGAACTTTGCTAATGTTGGTATCCCGGTAACAATCATTGAACAAAGTCAGGAGAGATTGGATAAAGGCTTAGGTATTATCAGAAAAAACTATGAGAACACGGCTGCAAAGGGTCGTATCACAAATGAACAAGTCGAAGAAAGAATGGCGCTCATTAATGGTCAAACTTCTATAGAAGCACTTGATTCTCAAGATCTCATTATTGAAGCTGTATTTGAAAATATGGATCTAAAAAAAGATATTTTCAAACAATTGGATGGAATATGTAAAGACGGTGCTATCTTGGCTTCAAACACTTCTGCATTAGACGTAAATGAAATTGCTGCCGAAACCAGTAGACCGGAAGATGTAATAGGTCTTCATTTCTTTAGCCCGGCAAATGTCATGAAACTCTTAGAAATTGTTAGGGGTGATAAAACATCTAAATCAGTTATAGCGAGTTCTCTAGCTATAGCTAAAAAGATTCAAAAGATTGCTGCTGTGGTAGGAGTCTGTCCTGGATTTGTTGGAAATAGAATCCTTGCTCAGAGACAAAGAGAAGCTAATAAACTTATCCTTGAAGGAGCCCTTCCGTGGGATATAGATGACGCATTGTTTGATTTTGGATTCCCTATGGGTCCTTTTGCGATGTCTGATCTTGCAGGCTTAGACATAGGCTGGAATAAGGAGACTTCTAATGGTGAAACCCTTAGGGATGTTCTTTGCGAAGCAGGTAGATTGGGTCAAAAATCAGGAAAAGGATTCTATACATATGATGAAAATAGAAATAAATCACCAGATCCAGAAGTAGAAGAAATTATCAAAAAATTTGGAGAAGAAAGACAAGCTCAAATGAGAGATATCTCTAAAGAGGAAATTCTTCAAAGGTGTTTGTACCCAATGATAAATGAAGGCTTCAAAATCTTAGAAGAAGGAATGGCTATCAGAGCAAGCGATATTGATATTGTTTGGACAAATGGATATGGATGGCCAGTCTACGAAGGCGGACCAATGTTCTACGGGAATCTAGTGGGCTACGACAAAGTACTTGAGTGGCTACAAAATGCAGAAAAGGAATTAGGTCCAGAATTTAAACCTTCTGCTTACTTGGAAAAAGTAGTAGCTGAGAAGATCAATATTTTATAGGTATTTAATGTGAATGAACTAATCAAAAAGAGTGCTGGTGAACTCGCAAAGTTAATCCAAACTAAAGAGGTTTCAAGCCGGGAAATTGTTCAGGCTCATCTGGACAGAATTAATGAAGTCAATCCGGATATCAATGCTGTGACAGTGGTACTTGAAGAATCTGCGTTGGCGCTTTCTGATAAAGCTGATAATGCTAGTGAAGATGAAAAAAACAGACCTTTTCACGGAGTTCCGATCACGATTAAAGAAAATGTTGATTTAGTTGGCTCTCCAACTACTAGCGGAATTCCTTTATTGAAAGATTCTTTTCCTAATGAAAATGCCCCTCTGGTTGATCGTATGTTAAATGCAGGTGTAATTCCTATAGGAAGAACTAATTTACCAGAGATGGGGATGCGACTTGATACGGATAACCCATTAAGAGGTAGGACTTACAATCCATGGAACAAGGATGTAACTCCGGGAGGTTCTAGCGGAGGCGAAGGCGCTGCAATAGCATCAGGTATGAGCCCTTTTGGTATAGGTAACGATATTGGAGGTTCTTTGAGAAATCCAGCTTACTGCTGTGGAATTGCATCTCTTAAGCCTTCTATTGGAAGAATACCTTTCGTAAGAACAATTGATGGATTTAAGGATTTTGGCATAGCTGCTGCTTTTCTTACTGATGGCCCTATGGCCAGATCTGTCAAAGATCTTAGGTCAGGATTGCTTACTATGGCAGGAAGGCACATTGAAGACCCTCAATCTGTGACTGTTCCTTTCGAAGGTCATATACCGCAAAAACCCAAGGCAGCACTTGTGACTAAATTTGAGAATCATACTATTGATTCTGCCAACGTGGAGGCAATTGAAAAAGCAGGAAAAATCCTTTCTGATAAAGGCTGGGAAGTGGAAGAAGTCGATGCTCCTGAAACAGAAAGAGTTTACGAGATATGGCATAAGGTACTCAACAGTGGCATGTTAGATGAAATGCCTGAAGAAGCCTTTAAACCTGAAACTGCAGATTACTTACGCCGTTTTGAAAAGCAGTTCCCTCAAAATGATATGACTTTGGACCAGGCTTTACTTGAAAGGAGAAGACTTAGAAGATTGTGGTCAGCTTTCTTAACAGACTATCAAGTATGTATAGGGCCTACATGGGCGAATCGTCCTTGGCCAATTGATACAGACCTTGATCCAGATATTGGAATACAAACCTTAAAAGAAAGTTTCATTTTTATATCTCCTGGAAATTGCCTGGGACTTCCTTCAGTGGCGTTGCCTATGGAAGTTCATGATGGTTTACCGACGGGCATCCAAATATATTCTGAATTATATAGAGAAGATTTATGTTTGGCCGTTGCGGAAATGATACAAGACGAAGTTCCGAGCCCTACTCCTATAGATCCAGTTTAGTCGTATATAACTTTTTCAAGTATAAGACTTAAATCTCTTACACTTTGCCTATAACGGTTCTCATGGATACGTTCATTATTACCATGTATACCTGAACTTTCGTTTCCTTCGTAAATATAAGTATTGAAACCATAGCTAGCTATACCTATTCCTCTTGAAAATCTGCTATCTGTAAATCCAGCACTAACAGATGGGGACAATTTTGAGCCAGGATAATTTTTTTGAATAAAGGCCTCAATAGCCTTGTAAAGCTCTGAATTTGTTGAAGATGAACCCGAAAAACCTAACATGAGAGGCTCAACCTCAACTCCAGTGTCCTTAATAAGATCCTCTATCTGCTCTATAAATTCTTCAGGTTTAAGATCGGGTAATATTCTGCAATCTATCTCGGCCCATGCTGAAGGAGGAACTACATTAATTTTTATGCCTCCATTCATTCTAGTCAGCGAACAAGTATTTCTAGTTAGTGCATGAGAAGAAGGTGAAAACTCCTGAAGTTCTTTCATAAAGACTGGATCTTGGATCATATTCTTAATATTTTTATACTTACTTTTAAAAGGTTCATCTAGAGCCTCAGACCTATCTAAAAATACTCTATCAACTTCAGGTATTATTCTGGGCTCAAAAGGACTATTCCATATAATATTTAAAGCCTCTACTATTCTTGAAACTGAACTTGTTGATCTAGGTGAAGAACCATGACCGGGTTGATCAACAGAATTAAGTCTTAACCATACAGGAATCTTCTGAGTGACTTCGATACTAAATCCAATGCCATCATCAGATTTAAAACCACTGCCACCTTCGTTCAATAATAATTCTGCGCCTTTAAAAGCCTCTGGTCTATTCTCAATAAGCCATCCCATTCCATATTTACCTCCAGACTCTTCATCGGCTGCAGCTATATAAATTATGTCTCTATTAAGAGGTTTATTTGATCTGTGGAATTTAAGAAAGTTTGCTAAGTGGGAGATACCCAATCCTTTCATATCTAAAGCGCCTCTACCCTGTATGTAACCGTCTACTATTGCACCAGATAGGG
Organism: SAR86 cluster bacterium AG-447-A08; assembly: GCA_003212335.1. GTDB lineage: Bacteria > Pseudomonadota > Gammaproteobacteria > Magnimaribacterales > Magnimaribacteraceae > Magnimaribacter > Magnimaribacter mokuoloeensis. The sequence continues at coordinate 106,522 of QCQA01000004.1, read as the reverse complement.
GGTCAAAATCCCAATATTCTTTATTAGCTGGTACAACATCAGAATGATGCAAAAGGATAAGAGCTGGTTTATCACCTCCCTTTATTCTTGCCCAAATATTTCCCCTACCAGGGGCACTTTCTGCTGAATCATATTGGATACCTTCTTGATCAAATATTTCAGCTAAAAAATCTACTGCTCTTGATTCATTTCCAGGAGGGCTAATGGTATCTACTTTTAGATATGCTTGGAGTAATTTTACCGCTTCATTTTCTAAATTTTCATCTGCAAATGTAAAGGTAGAAAAAACATATAGGGCGAGTATCGAAAAAACTATTTTTATCATTCTAGTTATGTATAAATTTTTGATGAAAATCAATAATATCAGGATCAACTAACGCATCGGAAACTTTTAGCTCTCGTTGTAAGTGCAATGAGTTAAGATTCTTACATCGACTCAGGGCGACATATGCTTGTCCTGTTGCAAAGGCGCCTGTACCTAAATCTACAGAACAACTTTCTAACGTCAATCCTTGAGATTTATGAATGGTAACTGCCCAGCCAAGTTTAATAGGAAATTGCTTGAAGGATGAGATGACCTCCTCTAAGACCTCATCTGAATCCTCATCATAAGTAAAACGTACTTTATTCCATTCTTCTCTTTCTACTTTATGAGTTTTGTTGTTAATTTTAATCTTTATATTTTTTTTCTTTTTATCCAAACACTCAGATACTGTTCCCAGAGTTCCATTAACCCATCTACCATCAGGATCATTTTTGATAAACATAACATTAGCACCAACTTTAATTTTTAGCTCCCTAGGTGCAGGTAAATCATTTTCATTCAGATCTCCGGATTCTTTTGATTTTATAACCTCTTCCGCGCCTTCTATGTGACTTAATTTATATTCATTTAATTCTTCTGCTCTTTTTTTTCTAGAAGTTAGTGTCATGAAAAAATCTGACTCTAATGTTGGATCAAAGCACTGAGAGTTAATTTGATCTATTGTAGATTCAAGGTTTTCTCCAATACGTATATTATTTAAAAGCTCACAAAATTTTTGGTCTTCTTCTTGTCTAAAAGATTCAGTTAATTCAAAAAAATGAATTTCATCCATATCTTTAAAAGCATGAGAATCAAAGAAATAAACGGAATCATATTTCTCGTAAATTACTCTCTCTTCACTCTCTTTAATGATAGGAGGTAGTTGAAAAAGATCACCACAAGCCAAAACATGGACACCTCCAAATGGTTTTTCGGAATTCCTATGGATTTGAAGAGACTGAGAAATAGCATCCAGCATAGGAGCTCTTACCATCGATACTTCATCAATTATTAATAACTCTAGATTTCTAAGTAATTTTCCAAATCTAGGATCTTTAGACTTTGTGATAACAGGAATGGTGTCAAATCCAATCCTGAATGCAGAGTTAATTGTTGTTCCGCCAATATTGAGGGCAGCTATACCTGTTGGAGCAACGACCATCTTTTTTAGGGATAGTTGATTTTTTACCCTTTCAAGAAGAGTTGTTTTTCCGGTTCCTGCTGCGCCGGTAAGAAAAATGAATTGCTGATCAACATCCTCAGAAAGAAGAGCGAGTATTTCATCATGAACTTTTTCAAAAGACATATGGTTTTTTAAGAATCAAGTTTATCCATATTGTCTATAGCACGTTGCATTTGCCTTTCTCGAGTTGAATACTCGTTTATGGATTTCTGCAGGGCGTCTACTTTTTTCATTATATCCTCGGTAGAGCCGCTAAATTTCTCAAATTCTTTTTTTAATTTTCCAAATTCATTCATTATCTCTCCAGCTCTTTCATTAAGAGCCAGGGTTCTAAAGCCCATGTGAACACTAATTAAATAAGCAGCTAAGGAATTAGGGCCCATGATCAAAACACGATAGTCACGAAAAATAGATTCTCTTATGTTGTCTAGAGAGTCTATTATTTGCATTAAACTTTCACTTGGAATGTACATCACTCCAAGATCAACAGTTATACCTGATTGAATGTACTTTTCTTTAATATCAGAGGCATCCTTAAGGACATGTCTTTTTATGTCGTCTTTTGATTTCTTTACAAGCTTTTCATCTCCGAGTTCGCTTGCATTTAGGTAATTATCAAAAAGTGCAGAGGGGAATTTTGCATCAATAGGCAAAACTAGGCCTTCAGGAAGTTTGACTATGAATTCAACTCTTTTACCACTTCCAGGTATAACTTCTGCATTTGTTTCAAATTGATTTGGGTGGAAGATATCCTTAATAATTGATTCTAAAGACCATTCTCCAAACTTACCGGCAAGAGTACCACCTGATAAGTATCGATTTAATTTAGAGAGTGGTTCGTTGAAAGATTGAATATCTTTAGATAATTCTCCTATAGTAGTTCTTTGAATTTCAATTGAATTATCAATTCCTTTAAGAAAGTCTTCAGACTCTTCATTACTCTTATCACCTCTAAGTGAATTAAAGAGAATAAGACCTATTATTAAGATTAATAAGACAACTATTAAGATATCCATTTATACAGACTAAGAGTTAGTGTTTAAAAAATCAATTAGACAGCAAGTTGATCATAAGCTTTTCTGTATCTTTTAAGAGACATCCAAAAGCATACCGCGGCTATAGGTAAAACAAGACCTCCGGTCAAAGAGACTGCCAATCCTAGTTTAGATTCATCTTGCAGAATAAAATCAGTAAAGAATGCTGTGATTTGAGGCCCAAGACTTAATCCAAATGCCATCATCAAGAAAGCATGCACTGCTGCCATTTGACCCTTTACTTCATTACTTGAAACACCACTTACAGCCAATAGACCTATAGGCGCAAAAGAACTTATAAAGAATAAATAGATTCCTATCAATATCCAAGCAACCACAACATTTTCTACTATAGGGGCTAAGCATATTGCTGGCATAGCAAAAATACACGCGAACATGGCAGTCCTTATAGGTGCATCAGTTCGACCCTTTGATCTTAAATAATCAACTACTGCACCAGAGCTTATTGTGCCAAGTATTGAAGAAAGAATGGTTATTATTCCCAAACTGAACCCAACCTCAGTGAGGCTCAAACCATGAGTTCTAACCATCATGGATGGAGCCCAAAAGGTAAATGAATAAAAGATCAGGGCCATAAATATTAATCCAGCAAACATGGGAATAAGAGTAGATTTATTTTTAATTAGATGTGAAAAAATATTTATAGATTTAGAGTCTTTTTCTGGTGTTTGAGCAAGACCTAGTCTCCTCGGCTCATGCAACATAAAAGCAGCAATAGATATTAATATTCCTGGTATGCCTACAACCAAAAAAGTTGCCTGCCAAGGTTTGAAATAACCGATACCAGGAATTGTTATTCCACCAATATCTGTAAGATAATCAATAAGATAACCTCCACCTATTAAAGTAGCACCTATACCAATATAAACTCCAGCAGTAATTATTCCCATAGGCTTACCTTGTTTATTTTGGGGGAAATAATCACTTACTAAAGATACGCTTACGGGCGCCATCACTGCCTCACCTACAGCCACTCCAATTCTAGCCCCAAATAATCTTCCAAAGCTGTTAGCTAGACCTGCAAGGGTTGTCATTAAAGACCAAACAAAAATACCAGTGCCTAGTACATTTACCCTTTTGTATCTATCTACAGCATAACCAATTGGCAGTGCCATGATTGCGTAGAAAATTGAGAATGCAGCTCCTCCCAACAAGGCTATCTGCGAATCATTAAGGCTAAAATCTTGTTTGATGGGTTCAACAAGCATTGCAGGTATTTGCCTATCAATGAAAGCAAATACTTGTGCCAAAGTCATAACAACAACGGCCAAGTAACCTGCCCTTCTAGGTGGATAGTTTGATGCAGAAGAGTTGGTCATATTTCAACTCTACCAGTTTCATAACCTAATTCATGAAGATTATCCTCATGAATAGATTTATTTATTTTGTATTTTGAAATAAAGAATAAAGAGATAGGTGCAATAACGAACAACAAAGCGGTTGAGAAAATTGCAAGAGAGGTTACAGCTTCTCTTTTATCTTCTATAGAACCATCTTCTCCAAATCCCACTAAAGATAACAGTGTTCCTGATAACAATATTCCAACTCCTCCTAGTATTTTCCCCGATAAACCATTTACAGAAATAATTAATCCTTCGGATCTAGAGTATGTTTTCTTTTGATGATCTTCCACTACATCGGAAAACATAGAACTAAAAACAATTCCATTTATTACCCTCACACCCGCCATAAAGGATGAATGCAGAGCTACTATAATAAAAAGGAGACTGTAGATACCTAACCCCACTTCTGGAAGGATTTCAGTTTCAAACTTAATATCTAGGATTCTCAGAATGGTCAGCGAAGGTCCAATAGAAATTAAAATACATGTCAGTAATAAAACTGTTTTTTTCTTATCACGATTTTCTAAAAGTTTATTGGCACTTAATGCCGCTATCATTGCTCCAGGTATTGATAACGCCAAAATAAGCGTAAATTCATTTGGCAGCCATAACCAAAAAAAGTTAATCATATAAATGCTAAAAACGCTTGATAAGGAACCTACTATTCCAAACAATGAGGTGCCAATGATTAAATTTCGCCAAGAGTCATTTTTCCATAACAAGGTTAGACCTTTTAAAACTCCTATATGTTGAGTTTTATCTTCTATGGATGTCTTCTCAAAAAGCGACTCGATATTTCTAAGTTTAAAAACGGAAAAAATGCTTGTTGCTAGAAAAAGGCCTATCACTAATAAAGAAACTGCTTCGTAGCCAGTTTCTCGATTCCAGTTGTTTCCAAAAATAATAGCTATGGCACTATAAAATATGACAGTTCCTAGAATGCCAAAGTTATTATCCCTGGCATGAAGTAAATTTCTTTGTTCATATCCTTTTATCATCTCAACTCCTAAAGAGGCCCTAGGAATAAAGAACATGGTGCTACTAATCCTTGTAATGATAATAAAAAGTAAAAGCTGTAAAAATAAACCTAACTGGGTATCGCCAATTCGAACATTAAAGAGTAAAAATATTCCCAGCGCGAAACCGAAAAGACCCATAAACATGTAAGGTATCCTTCTACCAAAACGTGATCTTGTCCGGTCAGATAAGCCTCCAATCATTGGGTCTGAAAAAGCATCTACAAATAAAGATAAAGCTATACCTAGCCCACATAAAAAAGGATTTAAGCCCAAAACTTGATTATAAAAATAAAGCAAGAACATTGACATGAAGGCTTCAGAAGCACCTCCACCTACACTTCCTATAGCCCAGGAATTTAGATATTTTTTTTGAAGGTCTTGCACTTTTAAGTAACTCTTAACTTACACTAGCAAAATTAGAGTCAGATGTGTGGAGCGAGATACGAGAATTGAACTCGTCTCTCAACCTTGGCAAGGTTGCGTAATACCACTATACCAATCTCGCTTGTGGGAGCATTATAAACGAATTTAAAATTATAAAAATTCTTTACTGATATTTATCTCTGAGAATATTCTTTTGAACCTTACCCATGGCATTTCGGGGAAGATCGTCAACAAAAATGACCTTTTTTGGGACTTTAAACCCAGCCATATCTTCCTTTAATCTAAAAATTATATCGTCTTCGCTTAAATAAAAATTTGCATTCAAAACAACAATTGCCGTAACACTCTCTCCTAAATCTTTATCTGCCAGTCCTATTACTGCAGATTCTTCTACTTCTTCATAACTATCGATCAATGATTCAACTTCCTTGGGATAAACATTGAGACCGCCAGAAATTATCATATCTTTTGTTCTACCAACTATTGAGAGATATCCATCTTTATCGACAAATCCTTTGTCTCCAGTATTGAAATAATTATCTGATGTGAAATCTTCTTTTGTTTTTTCGGGAAGATTCCAATAACTATTGAATACATTAGGACCTCTAACCTGAATGTGGCCTATTTCACCAATTTCGAGTGAATTAAATGAATCATCCACTATCCTTAAGAGGATGTCCTTTAATGGTATACCGACAGTTTCTGGCTTACGCTCACCATTAAGAGGATTTGAGCAAATTATGTTTGTTTCAGTCATGCCATATCTTTCAAGAATGTGATGATCTGTTTTTTTATAAAATTGAATAAACGTATCTTCTAATAAAGGAGCGGAACCAGATATAAAAAGTCTCATTTTGCTGAGACAACTTTTATCTAAGTCTTTAGATGCTACTAATCTCGTGTAGTAAGTAGGCACACCCATCATTACTGTGCATCTAGGCAATAGTTCTATTGCCTGCTCTGCATCAAAAGACTTGGTCCATAAGATTTTTGAACCTGATAAAAAAACACATCCTAGAGCCACAAACAATCCGTGTACATGATAAATGGGTAAGCTGTGTAGCAAGATGTCATCATCGCTAAAGCCCCATGCATCTTTCAATGCATGAGCATTAGATCCTATATTGCCATGAGTGAGCATAATTCCCTTAGGTCGACCAGTCGTTCCAGAGGAATATAGCAAAGCGGCAGTATGATCAGGAGAGCAGTCAACAATTTCATGATCACCCTCTTTCTTTATAGATTGAATGGATTCATGGTCAGCAGGATTTAGAGTGAAGACATGTGATATGGATTCCTCTAAATTCAAGAAACTTATATTTTCATAAATTTCTTTTTCGCAGATAAAGACAGAAGGCTTGGCATCATTTAATAAAAAAGATAATTCATTTTCTTTGTAGGCTGTATTAATAGGGTGAAAAATAAGATTAGCTCTTAAACAGGCTAAATAAATAAAAACAACTTCATGGCTTTTATCGAGCTGAACAGAAACTCTATCACCTGGCTGTAAGCCCAATTCAGATAAGCCATTTGCATATTTAGCCGACTCTTCTTCTAACTCTCCATAACTGATTATTGTGCCATCAGTATTTTCAATAAAGGTGCTATCAAGGTCTTTAGGAAACCCCTCTCTATAAGTTAAGTAGAGATTTCCCATAGGTATAGCTATCGAGCTGTTTGTCCATCGTCAATTTTTATACAAGTTCCCGTGACGCACTCTGATGAAGGGGAAACTAAAAATAAAAGTGTTGAATCCATCTGCTCCGGCACACATATTCTTTTTCTAGGCAGACCCTTGCTAACATCCCCTATCCTTTCCAGCATGGCATCAGCCATCTCAGAATGAAATATTCCGGGCGCTATAGCATTTACATTAATATTATTCCTTGCCCATTCCACTGCAAGAGACTCCGTCATTCTTACAATAGCCGATTTTGTTGTGGAATACAGAACGGAAGCGGAGGTTGGACTTATATTAAATGCAGCCATTGAGGCAATGTTTACCATTCGACCAGGTTGTTCTGCTTTTATAAGCCTTCTTGCAACTTCATTAGAGAGCAGATATGGACCTACCAGGTTAGTGTCTACAACACCATCAATTAAAGCATCATCCTGTTTGATAGCCCACTGTGCATCAACCATACCGGCATTATTGATTAATGTATTAATTAAACCCATTTGGTTCTCAACAACATCTACTGCATTTCTGATACTATCCCTATCTTGCACATCTAAAGGCACAACAGCACACTCACCTCCGTCATCTCTAATTTCTTTCTCAAGAGCCTCTAGTTTTTCAACTCTCCTGGCTGCCAAAGCAACTTTAGCACCACACTTAGCTAGTACTTTTGAAAATCTATATCCAAGACCAGAAGAAGCTCCTGTTACCAATGCTACTTGATCAGATAGATCTACAGAAAAATTAGGTGTATTAAAATCGCTCATTTTTTCTCCACTTTTGTTTTATTAGTCTGTTAATTTATATCTAGTAGATGGATAAATCCATACTGTAATTTTTTTTAAAATCATGATGTATAATTATTACAGAGGTAAATTATGAGCAACGAAAGGAATCAAAAACCTTCAAGGGAAGAAGCGGAAGCAGCCGTTAGAACCCTGATTGCATGGGCCGGAGACGATCCTTCTAGAGAAGGCCTGCTAGAAACCCCAAAGAGAGTAGTTAAATCATATGAAGAATTTTATGAGGGATACGATAAAGACCCTAAAGAAATTCTATCTAAAGTCTTTGAAGAGATTGAAGGATACGATGAAATTGTTTTAGTAAAAGACATTCCTCTGCAGTCACACTGTGAACATCATATGGTGCCTATTATAGGCAAAGCACATGTTGCTTACCTGCCTGATCAAAGAGTCGTGGGATTAAGTAAATTGGCAAGAGTAGTAGATATGTTTGGTAAACGACTCCAAACTCAAGAAACTATGACAGCACAAATTGCTGATACTATTAATGATGTCCTTCAACCCAAAGGCGTCGCAGTTGTAATAGATGCAGAACATCAATGTATGAGCAGTAGAGGGGTAAACAAACATGGTTCTAGCACGATAACAAGTCGAATGATTGGTGTATTCAGAGAAAATCAGAAATCTCGCATGGAATTCTTGAACTTAATCTCTAATAAACTATAGATAGTTTTTTATCTTCATATTTCAATGAATTTCTTTTAAATTTAAATTAGTATTTTCGTAGGGGGCTAAATATGGCAGTTGAATTAGAAAGTTTTGATTTTGATCCAGATTATTTAAGAAAAAAGTACAGAGAAGAAAGAGATAAGCGTCTCAGACAAGACGGTAATGATCAATACCAAGAAGTAAAAGGTGAATTCTCATACTTTGTAGAAGATCCTTACATTGACCAAGAGATTGAAAGAGAAGCTTTCAAAGAAGATGTTGAGGTTGTGATAATTGGTGGCGGTTTTGGTGGCATGCTTGCTGGAGCTAGATTAAGAGAAGCTGGTATAGATGACTTCAAAATCATAGAAAAAGGTGGAGATTTTGGAGGAACTTGGTACTGGAATAGATATCCAGGTGCGTCTTGTGATATCGAATCTTATATCTATTTCCCTCTACTAGAAGAAACTGGTTTTGTACCTAAACAAAAATATACTAACGCACCCGAAACCCTAGAGTATTGCAAAGTTATATGTGAAAAATTCAAACTTTATGACAATGCGTGCATGCAAACTGAAGTAACCTCCACGGACTGGGATGAGGAGTCTCTTAGATGGACTGTCAAAACAAATAAAGGTGATGAACTCAAGGCTAGGTATGTTGTTCACTCTAATGGACCCCTTAATAGACCTAAGTTACCTGCAATTAAAGGTATAAATGACTACAAGGGACATACTTTTCATACTAGCCGTTGGGATTATGCATATACCGGAGGATCTTCGCATGGTGATCTATCAAATCTTAAAGATAAGAAAGTAGCCATTATTGGAACAGGTGCAACTGCGGTTCAGTGCGTCCCCCATTTAGGAGCTTCTGCAGAGAAGCTATATGTCTTCCAAAGAACACCTTCTTCAATAGACGTAAGAAATAATCAGCCTACAGATCCTAATTGGATATCTACTCAACCCAAAGGTTGGCATGATGAAAGAAGGAAAAATTTTGAAACACTCTTAACTGGCGGTATGGTCAAAGAAGATTTGGTATCAGATGGGTGGACAGAAGCATTTAGATTACTCTTTGGTAATTTAAGAAATAAAGCACCTTCTAAGCTTCAAATGGCATCCTGGGCAGTTTCAGCCATCTTCTCTCCTAAAATGTATAAAACTGGATTTAAGGCTTATATGACAGAGAAAGTTACTGATGCAATGGACTTAAGAAATGCCATGCAAATGGCTGATTTCCAGAAGATGGAAAAAGTCAGAGCAAGAGCAGATGAGGTTGTAGATGACAAAGATACTGCTGAGTCCTTAAAGCCTTACTACAATCAATTCTGTAAACGTCCTTGTTTCCATGACGAGTACCTAAAAACATTTAATAATCCTAATGTTGAATTGGTGGATACAGATGGGAAAGGGTTAGAAGAAATAACAGCAGAAGGTATAGTTTTTGAAGGGAAATTGTACGAGGTAGACTGTATTATTTTTGCTACAGGATTTGAGGTTGGAACTGATTACAGTAGAAGGGCTGGATATCAAATTCATGGTACTGATGGTCTTACTGTTTCTAAAAAATGGGAGAATGGCCTTGCCACATTTCATGGAATGCACAGCAGAGGTTTTCCTAATTCTTTCTTTTTTGGACCGGCTCAGTCCGGCTTCACAGCGACTTATACGTACTCATTAGACGAACAAAGTATTCACTTAGCACATATCCTCAAAACTGCTAAAGACAAAGGCGCTAAGCGAATTGAAGCTTCACAAGAAGCAGAAGAGAAATGGATACAAACAATTATTGAAAAAGCGAGATTAACAGCAGAATTTCAAGAAAACTGTACTCCAGGATATTACAACAATGAGGGAAAAGTGAACCAAACTCCTCAAAACAATACTTACGGCGGTGGTCCAATAGAATTCTTTTCTCTTATGGAGAAGTGGAGAGCGAAAGGCAATTTAGAAGGCCTCGAACTGAGTTAATCATTGTATAAACTCGAAGTTCTTAAAGAGCCTTATCTTAGCTCTGATCTAGAAGAGATCTTAGCTATCAACCAAGCTAATATTCCCGAGGTTGGAAGTGTTCCTGATATGGGTAGATTGAAATCACTCTTAGATTGGAGTAGCCATCTAATAGTTATTAAAAAAGATGAAATAGCAGGATTCATTATTCTGATGAGAGAAGGTCAAGATTATGACTCCCTCAATTATGAATTCTTTAATTCCCAGGATCATCCATTCTTGTATGTTGATAGAATAGCAATCAAAGACGGTCACAGGCGAAAGGGTCTTGGCCGTAAAATTTATGAAAAAACTATCGAAATAGCTAAAGAATTAGATGTTATTACCTGTTGTGAGGTGAATACCGTGCCTAGGAATGAACCATCCTTGGCTTTTCACGAAAACTTTGGATTCAAAGAAGTTGGCACCAAGGATTACGATGATCACAGTGTAGTATACCTATCCAGATCTTCTTAACTGGAAGCCTCATCTTTAAAGAAATTTACCAGACCTACTCCTGTAATAATTAGTAGACATCCCAATAACATCGTTGAGGTAATAGCCTCATTTAGAAATAAGTTAGCCCATAACATCCCCGATACAGGAACGATCAATACTACTGTAGAAGCTTTAACGGGCCCTACTCTCTTAATCAAAACAACATATCCCATATAAGCCATACCGGTACATAAGAAACCCAGAAGGAAAACACTTAATAAAACTTCATTAGGATGATCGAAGTTCAATCCACTTTCTAAGAAGGTGAATGGAAAAACTAAAAATGTTGCAACCAATAAAGTCATAGATGCCAAGTAGGTGGCGTCGATTTCTTTAGTTTTGAATATGAAGTTGGAACTAAATGCATAAAAGAAGGAAGCCAAGAGGCACAAAATGAGGGCAATTAGAGAGAATTCTAGAGATTCGTATCCAACGAATATGATTAGTCCAATCATGCCGATAAAAATTCCAAGTAATTGAGTCCAGTTAGAACCTAATCTCAACCAAAGAGTGGCAATAATAAAAGCAAACAAAGGTGTTGTACCATTTAGTACGGACATAGTTCCTGCATTCAATTCGATGGCTGCTTTAGAAAAAAGGTAAAATGGAACAGAGGCATTAATTAGTGCTAAAAAAAGAATTGATGGGAAATCTTCTTTAATGTTCAACAAGTGCTCTCTTCTTATAAAGAACGGAGTCAACAACATTGAAGCTATCAAAAGTCTTGAAAAAACTAAAGTGATAGGACCTACTTCAGGGGCTGATACTTTGATAAATAAGAATGATGACCCCCAGGCTATGCCTATAGCAATGATTAAAGACCAGTCTATAACTGAATTCTTATTCATTTATGATTAATGTCTTACTAAAGAGGCCTAGTAAGGTCTATCTCCAATAATAGTGACTCTTTCCACTTTCCTTACATTAGGCCAATAATCTGAATTTGCGTAATGTTGGCATGCCCTGTTATCCCAGAATGCTATAGAGTTATCTTGCCAAGCAAATCGACATTGATATTCAGGTATAGAGGCTCTTGAATATAGATAATTAAGCATCTGTGTAGATTCTTCCGGATCCCAATCTTTAATATATTGAGTAAAGGCTGCATTTACATAAATAACTTTTTTTAAAGTGTCTGGGTGCGTCCTAATAACAGGGTGTTCAGGCATAGGATATTGTTTATTGAAAGCTTCTATTTCTTCTTCTGATTTCCCCTCCTGTATTAGTCTATTTCGAAAGTTAGCAAAATCATGGACGGCTATTGCTCCTTCTAATTTTTCTTTTATTTCATCAGTCAAACCTTCGTAAGCCGCGTACATATCAGCAAATAGGGTGTCACCTCCATGATCGGGTTTTTCAATCATTCTTAGAACCGATCCAAGGGAAGGTTCTAGTCTCCACGTAACGTCAGAATGCCAAGTATTCTCTCTTCCTCTACTTTTTTCATTATGAGTTATGACAAGAACTTCTGGAAAAAGATCCTTTTTAGGGGCAAAGGGATGTATTTCTAATTCACCAAAGTTTTTTGAAAATTCTATGTGTTGTTTAGTCGAAATATTTTGATCTCTAAAAAAAATAACTTTATAAACCAATAGAGCTTCGTATATTAGGTCTTTCGTCTTTTTATCTAGTGGTTTCGATAGATCTATCCCTAAGATTTCACCTCCAATACTTGGACTAAGTCGGTTAACTACGAAAGGTAGATCCTTCTTTTCAAAACTCTCTGGACTAAAGTCATTCATAAATATTCTCCCTAATCATAATCATCAACAAGCTTCTTAATCTTGTCAATCTCCATCTGGTATTTGTTCGTCTTATAAGGGATCATCTCAGGATAAGACCAAACAGGATTGGGCCAAGCGTCATCTTTTTTATACCTTACTATAATGTGTGTATGCAATTGAGGGACGAGATTGCCTAAGCTGGCAATATTCATTTTGTCAGCCACATAGAGTTTAGACATACTTTGCAAAAGATAGCTTGTTTCTCTATGGTACTTTTCTAAATCTGATTGATTCAAGTCAAATATCTCACTTTTATCTGAAACTCTAGGTACCAGTATAATCCAAGGAAAGTTAGCTACATTCATTAAGAGTACTTTACATAGAGGCATATCCCCTACCCAAAAGGTATCACTCTCGAGTCGTTTATCTAATCGAAATTTCAATCTAATTTTTAAGAAACGTTCCTTTCTCTACCTTCCCAGTAAGGTGCGCGTAAATCTTTTCTGAGGATTTTTCCAGAAGGGTTTCTTGGCAGTGCATCAATGTGCTCTACTGTTTTGGGACATTTATAACCGGCAATCTGGGTTCTAACATATGAAATAACGTCAGCTTCGGCTAGAGGTTCACCTTCAGTTTGCACAATAAATGCTTTGGTTGCTTCCCCCCATTTATCATCGGGAATTCCAATTACAGCAGCATCTGCAATCTGAGGATGACTTAAAAGAGCATTTTCGACTTCCGCAGGATAAATATTTTCTCCTCCAGAAACTATCATATCTTTGACTCTATCGTGTATGTATAAAAATCCTTCATCATCGAAGTAACCAATATCACCTGAATAGAACCATCCATCCTTTATTGCCTCTTCAGTAGCATCAGGTCTATTCCAATATCCTTTCATGTTATTGAGTGACCTAATTATTACCTCTCCAACTTCACCTACAGGAACGTCATTATCATTAGCATCAACAACTCTTAATCCGACGTCTTTTCCTGCTTTACCGCAAGATCTTAGTTTACCTCGTGAAATATCATGATCCTCTGGATACAAGAAAGTCACTGCGCCATTTGTTTCTGTTAATCCATAAACTTGCCAGAAGTCACATTTCATCAATTCCATAGCTTTGATTAAGGTATCGTCAGTGATTGGAGAAGCTCCGTATATTACTGTCTTTAAGGAAGAAAAATCTGTAGAAGCTGCTTCAGGATGCTGTACTAAAAATAGTATTACGGCGGGAACAAAAAGAGCATGCTGGATTTTTTCTTGCTCTATGAGTTTTAGAATAAGCGTAGGATCAACTTCAGGTATTATTATATTTTTTGCGCCTGTTACCATGCCAGCTAAACCCATATTTGTTCCAGCAACATGAAAAATTGGCATGCAGACCAAATTTACCTCCCCCTGTTCCATTTCTCTATACATCGAATCTTCATTCATAAGAAAACAGCTACTAAAGTTATCATTTGTTAGTTGGACGCCTTTAGGATGACCTGTTGTTCCTGAGGTATAAAGCTGAATCACATCATCTTCGCCTTTGCTTTCAAGCATAGGATCAACATCATCATGCGAATCGCGCCAAGTTACATAATCTTCCCACTCTTCGTGACTTCCACCAACTGTAAGTATTTTCTTTACAGTAGGAATGTCATTTTTAATTTCTTCAATCAAACCGAAGAATTCAGGTCCCACCAGTAAAACCTCACTTTTTGAGTCATTAATAATGTAAGCAACTTCAGGAGGTGCTAGTCTCCAATTTATTCCAACAGTAACAGTATTAGATTTAATGGTTCCATATAAGAATTCAAAAAATAAATCAGAGTTTTTTCCTAAAAAAGCTACTCTGCTATCCGGTTTGCAATCTAGACTAATAAGACCTTGTGCAACCTTATTTGCATAAGAATCTAGCTCCGCGTAGGTTGTTTCTTTATCTATAAATTTATGAGCAACATCTTCACCTGATTCAGCAACCCTCCATCTAAACAAGTCCGCAAGTGTTTTTTCATATGGTATTTCCATTTTCCTCTCCTATTTCCAACCCAAAGGTCTTAATTTTTTTTCTACAAAATCTTTTGGAACCTCTTCCAAAACAGTACCTAATGTATCGTTCCACCTATTCAGATATCCAAATAAAGATATAACAGAAACTATATCTATAATTTCTTCTTTAGAATAATAATTCAGTAGATTATCAAAGTGTTGTTTTGTACTCAAATTTGGTGTCTGGCCTGCAGCAAAAGCTAGATCTAGCACTGCAATTTCCTTTTTAGAATATTTATCACTTTGATTGTAATGGAGAATTTCAGATATTTTGTCTTCGTCTATTCCTGCTCTCTCAGCCCCATGAGAAGTGTGAGCTTGACAATACTTACATCCTGAAGAAAGGCTTGTTGCTAAGGCTATTAATTGCTTGGTCTGTAAATCAATACCTTCTGCTTGAAAAATAGTATTTGCTAAATTTGAAAAGGCCATTAAGAGCTCAGGTTTTTCTGCCATTGTTAAATGAGCGTTAGGAAGGTAACCCATAAAAGATTCAACTCCTTTAAATAGCTCTTCAAAATCAGCAAAATCCTCTCTTTTGTTTCCTCCTATATGTGTCTGTTGCATGAATTGCTCCTCATTATTAACATATATCTTAAGTATTTTCTTATACAAGTGTGAAAAGATATTTTACTTTTTTATTAGTTTCATTGAATATAACTTTTAATGAATAGTTTCGGAGACTTTAATGAGCGAGCAGTCTAATAACATTTTGGATAAATTAAAAAGTAGCACCGTTTTTAAGGTGATTTCTGGATATGCAGTTGTTGCATTTATAACTGTTCAAGTAGCGAGTCTTGTTAGTGACTCTTTTGGGTTTGGCCAAACATTTATGCAAAATGTTATCCTTGGTTTCTTTGTGGTTTTACCGTTTATTGCTCTCATCGCCTGGGCAGCATCATCTAGATTCGGAACATTAAAAATACTAGGTCTAAGTTTAGTAATTATTTTTGCAGGATATGGAACAGGAAGTTATGTTTGGGTTAATAACTTTGTCTTACCTGAACTAGAAAAGAATATTTCTGAAGATAACTATATGGAGGCCTGGTTAGCTTCCAACATGATCAACTCCTTCGCTCCATTTTTTTCGGAGTATAGTGAAAACAGTGATGAATTAAGTGCTCCAGTAAATTTAAAAGTATCGCAAGATGGAGTTAAGGTTTCCTGGAGACCTTATGAAGATATCAATAATAAATTATGGAGACCTTTAGGTACAACACCTTTAACGCCTCAAAGGCTGCCTCTAGGAGTGATACAGATCAAATTTGAAAAAGAAGGATTTATTACTTCAATCATAACGTCAGCAAATCCAAGTTACAGATTTGAAAATTTTCCAGTATCACTTGGATGGGCTCTGGACCCAATCTCTCTTCAGTCTTTAGGGACAGTTCCAGAGGGAATGATATATATTCCAGGTGGAAATTTTATACCTGCGTTACTTGGAGGAGGTATTGATCCTGTTTCCCTTAATCCCTTCTTTATTGATAAATTTGAAGTGACCAATGCAGATTTTAAAGAATTCGTAAATGCAGGAGGGTATGAAAATCCACAATACTGGGTAGATATGGACTTTGTTGAAGATGGGATATCTCTTACTTGGGAAGAGGCAAAAAAAAGAATGAAAGACTCTACTGGATCTCAAGGGCCAGCAAATTGGGAAGTAGGAACTTATCTTGAAGGAGAAGCAAAGAAGCCCGTTACAGGAATAAGTTGGTATGAAGCATTGGCTTATGCCAGATTTAAAGGAAATATTTTACCCCCTATGTATCATTGGGTTAAAGCTGCTTTTCCTCCTGCTGAAATCGTTGCACCCATTTCCTCTAAGCTTCTTAAAAATAGCAATTTTTCTCAAAAGAATCTAACTGAGGTTGGAAAGGGTCCTGGGCCTTATGGAACCTTTGATATGGCTGGTAATGCAAGAGAATGGGCGTGGAATATATTTGGCGGAAGAGGTTTAGTAATGGGTGGCGGATATACAGATCCACAGTATTCTGCTACTCAAAATACCCCTTTAGCCAGAATGGATCGATCTTTAATAAATGGCTTTAGGACTGCAAGATTAATTAATCCAAGGGACCTAAATCCTTTTGGTGATCCAATAGAAAGAACACCTCCTAAGCCAGCAAGCTTTTATAAACCAATGACTGATGAAGTTTTCAAGGTTTATGCAAGAAATTATGAAGTAAACAGATCTCCTCTAAATACCAAAGAAATATACGTAGATGACTCTCATCCTATATGGATAAAAGAAAGGGTTCAGATAGAAGTTGGCTACAACAATGAAAAAATGGATATTTTAATCTTTAAACCTAAAGATACATATCGCCCTCTTTCATCTGTCGTTATTTATCCTGGAGCTAACTATTTTTCAACCCCGCCTGAAATTGATGATATAAACCCGGGTGAATTTGGACTAGATTTTATAGTCAAAAGTGGCAGGGCTATTATATGGCCCGCATGGAAGGGTTCTCTTGATAGGATGACTTCATCTTTGACAGCCTCTCCTGAAGATAGAGCAAGAAATTTTAGAGAGTTACTCAGATATTGGACAACTGATACAAGTAAAGCTATTGATTATTTGCAAACTAGACAAGATTTAGATGATGAGAACTTTTTTTATCTAGGTATGTCTTATGGAGCTATATATACAACTCATACCCTTCTTTTTGAAGACAGATACAAAGGAGCTCTATTTTATGTAGGAGGTGCTAGCCCGAGTGCACCACCTCTCAGTGATGGCAATAACCATCTTCCTAGAATAAAAACTCCATTTCTCATGTTAAATGGTGAAGATGATTATCTAGTACCTAAAAGTATGGCTATGGCTTTGTACAACTTTTCCGGGACTTCAGAAGATGATAAAAAAATAGTTTTTTACAATTCAGGGCACTGGCCGTTACCAAGAAACCAAATGATAAAAGAGTCGTTAGATTTTATAGATAAATATGATGATTAAATTCTAAAGATACACTCTTTTAAGAGTCCTTCCAATCATCATAATATGGACTCACTTGTCTATAATCCCCCCAGGATTCATGAAGATAAGCATGATCCCAACGGTTGGGATGCCAACCTCCTTCGTCTCCGGAATCATTTTCAAGGGCAGCAACAAATCGATCACCGCCTTTAAAGGAAAGTTCAAAATCATAAAGCTGGCCTTTGTAGAGAACGCCTCTTAATGTATTTTCGTCAAATCCTATTGAATCTTGGTATCTATCTCTTAAGCAATCAAAGATATTAAAATAATAAATAGACTCTTCCATGGTCGCTGCATCAGGTAGTTCGTCTACTAAAGCAAGTTGACTAGGCTTAAAATCGTCGTCCACCTCAAATGAAGCGGTTAAACATCCCTTTGTATAACTAATGATTCTATAAACAAGCAGATGGTTGTGAGGGACTTCACCCTCCTCCTTTCGCGTACCGCTTTGGTGTCCAACATGAAGAATACATTCATCGAAGTTTGCTGGTTTTTCTAAGAACTCTACTCCATCCATCTCAAAAGAATATTGATAAGCGATATTTATTAAGTCCTCTTCTAACTCAGCATCCACTAACCAGCAAACGCCTGCGAACTCCTTATCTTCACCGTCAACGGATAACGAAACGTTTATATCAACTCCATCTGTTGGGCCCATCATGCCGTGTGTGATGAGACTAGGAACTCCGTTTTCGCAATATTCTGCAATCATATCCATTGGATATATGGGGGGTGTCCACTCCTTACCAGGATTGTCCATTTTCCATACCTCTGGAATCATGACCATTTTATTGAAATTTTCTTCTAGCTCTTTCTTCCTTTCGGCATTCAACTCATAGCAATATACTTGGATACCGGGTCCTTCAATTTTAAGTTCAACTTTCATTATCCTATCAATTCAAATAATTCTTGGCTAAATTCTTGCAATTCTTCTTCAGCCTCTTCTTCTAGGTATTCTGTAGAGTAAAGAGGTGCTTCTATTTCTCTAGATAAATAATCAGATTCTCCATTTAATACCCATAATGCAAACGTCTCTTCAGTGATTACATCACCTGTGCCCATTAACTCAAAATCTCCATAATCCTCACCTTGCATGGGGTTTTGCATTATTTCCCAATCTAAAAAACGTCTTGATTCTACTGTAGTTGTTTCTGAAGATATTTCATAACCAGCATTCTTATAAACAAAATAATGACCTAAAACCAAGCAACCTTCGTCATCTGGAAAATAAGATCCACAGTCTTGAACCGTAATTTTATTATCTAATTTCAGGCCAACTGGATAACATTCTCTATTCTCATCAAAACTTAAGTGGTGTTCTTTCAGTGCTTCAAAGATTTCATCAGCATCTTTAATTTCACTAATTTCTTTGAAAAGCCATCCAATTATATTAATTTCTCCCCCATTAACTGATTCAGTCATAAACTTCTCACCCTGTTGTTTTTTTATTTATAAGATTAATTAAAACTTTGTATATTTTCTAGTTCTTTAAATTCATGCTCTATACTTAAATCAATCAACTTTCTCCATAATGGTTCAGAAATCTCTTTGTGTAATCCGCATGAATCTCCAAACTGAGTTACTTTTGAAATTACTTCTTCTATTCTTTCTTTATCTATAATTAGATCTTTATCATTTTTTACTGCAGCTGCCATTTCCACGCATTTCTGTCTTCTTGCTAGCAATAGAACAAGTTCTCTATCGATTAAATCAATTTCCTCCCTAACTTCTTTCATACTAATTTCCATATCTTTCCCTTCTTCAAAAAAAACATCATTATATCCAAACAGAATATATTCTTGCCCTAAACTTTTACTAAATATAAATTAACAATATGAATACTATAAAAGAATTAGAAGATCTTCAGGCGGAGATGCAAAAATGGAGAAGAGATATCCATGCTCATCCTGAAATTGCCTTTGAAGAGCATAGGACTGCCAAAATAGTTGCTGAAAAACTAGAAAGCTTTGGAATAGAAGTTGAGACAGGAATTGCCGGTACAGGAGTTGTAGGCACTCTAAAAAAAGGGAGTGGAAATAGATCTATTGGTCTTAGAGCGGACCTGGATGCACTCCTTATCCATGAAGCGAATGACTTTGCTCATAAGTCCCAAAATCCAGGAAAAATGCATGCTTGTGGTCATGATGGTCATACGACAATGCTGCTTGGCGCAGCTAAATACCTAGCAGAAAAAGGAGATTTTGACGGAACGGTTAATTTTATATTTCAACCAGCTGAAGAAAATGAAGGCGGTGGAAAAGCAATGATAGATGAAGGATTATTTGAAAAATATCCTGTTGAGTCAGTTTTTGGTATGCACAATATTCCTGGAATGCCGGTAGGCTCCTTTGCAGTAAAACCGGGGCCAATCATGGCAGCTTTTGATATTTTTAACGTAAAAATAATTGGTAAAGGTGGTCATGCTGCGATGCCCCAAACAACAATTGATCCTATAATCATTGGTACTAAAGTAATAGATGCCTATCAATCGATAGTAAGCCGATTTATCGATCCTCAAGATCCAGTTGTTTTGAGTGTAACTCAGTTTCATGGAGGAGATGCTTACAATGTAATTCCTAACGAAATAGAAATAAAAGGATGCACAAGATGCTTCTCACCAAAAGTTCAAAGTCAGCTAGAAAAGCAAATGAGGCAAATTACTGATTCAATTTGTGCTGCTTATGGTGCTAATTTTGAATTTGAATTTGAGCACAGATACCCTGCAACAATTAATACTGCTGATGAAGCAGCACTTTCAGGAAAAGTAGCACAAAAGGTAGCTGGAGAAGAGATGGTAAACCTCTCACCTACTCCAGGTATGGGGTCAGAGGATTTTGCCTACATGCTTCAGGAAAAGCCAGGAAGTTATATCTGGATCGGAAATGGAGATGGAGAAGGTTCTTGCATGATCCACAATCCAGGTTATGACTTCAATGATGAGGTTTTACCGATAGGAGCAACTTATTGGGTAGAGCTAGCTGAAACTATCTTGGCTCCAATTACATAAACTTAACTTTATTTTTTAAGTGTACTTGGACCGTACGAATTGTCCGCTTCACCCTCTAGCGCCATAAAGTAAATAAAAACAAAAAGCGCCATAATCGCGATGAATTGAAAAGGAAAAACATTAGGCATCAAGCTAGGAACAATTTGAAGACCTACATACCACCATCCCGATTTACCAATATCGTGTAACCTTCTTATTGAAAGCGTTATTTGCGGAATGAAAGTGATCATTACTGATATACCAAACCAAGAAGTCAGAAGATAGGTTAAAATTTCTCTACTACTTTCCTGACTAGAGTCTGCATTTGATATAACCTCTTCAAGGCCTTCGATAGATACACTCAACGTGCATAGATAAAGCAATATACAGAAAAGAAAAAAATACCAGAACTGTGATCTTGTTGCCCTACCCGAAAAGCTAAAATAGTTTATGAAAGCGGATGAAACAGCATTAAAAAAATTTCCAAATGAAAAACGAATGAAGCGATAACAGTATACAAATGCTGAAATAATTAGAGTGAGGAAGTTCATATTTTTTTGAGAGGTTGGTAGCCCGTAGGAGAATCGAACTCCTGTTGCCTGGATGAAAACCAGATGTCCTAACCACTAGACGAACGGGCCGAAAATGGGCATTGTATGGAGGGTAGCTTCCTAGGTCAAATGTATTTTTAATCTATAGCATGATCGCTATTTGAAGAACGAACATAAACTATGCCTGCTACTAAAATTACACTAGCTAAAATTCCAATCCAAAAGGCTTGGGTAGAAAATAAAAGCAAAATATCAGAAATATCTACTACCCTTATTTCTTGATATTCCTTTGGAAAGGAGTCTGATCTTGACCAAAATCCAATTCGATTTTCAATAAATTCTAGAACAAGGTTTGTCTTAAAAATAACTCCCTCAAGTACTATTAAAATTACAGGCGGCACTATAGCTCCTGCAATGGGTCTTGCTGCATAAGTGCCAGCTAGCATTAACCATAAGAATAAGGGCAATGACCATAGAGCTTGAGCCCATAAACTGAATATTATTCTGAACCAATCAGTGATGATATAAGACCCCCACAACCAACCAAAAGATACGATGTCATTTGTAGCAAAGAATATTGATGCACTTGTCATAGCAACAAGTTGCAAAAGAATAATGTAGGGTATAACCATTAATGGGACTATGAGGGTTACTATAAAAACCTTTGATAGAACTGTTGTTAAATCTGATACAGGTAAGGATCTCCAAAAAATTAAGCTTCTGTCTTTTCTTTCATCAGCAAAAGTCGAAAGACTGTAAGCCAGTAATCCAAACCCAACTGTAAGTAAAATAGGAAATCCAAGCACAAGCAGTCCAGTTCTAACAATATCGATCCTGGAGACACTAGAGACTGATTGCATCGCTTGCCTTATCTCTTCGTCATAATATTCTGTAGAAAAATTGAATTGATCTGTTTGGATATTTGTTCCTCCAAAATATACTGATGCGATCACAAAACATAAAATGATGGATACAAAAAATGGTGCATAAACGAAAGCGACCTTATGCTCTTGAATTTCTCTCACTATCATAGCTTTAAGAACTTGGATCATGACTGTCCTCCGCCCTTAGTCGTTTCCATGATGGCCATAAATAGATCTGCAATGACAGGAGGTCTAACATCCCCAAGCTCCATAAGCTTATCTTTATCCATATCCTCAAAAAGCATAACTTCTCTTCCAAGTTCAGTTCTATGATGCATAGGATTTAAAGATTTAGCTGCGTTTATTGAATTTTGATCAGGCCTTAACTCTAAGTATTTTTTATTGATTGATTCAATTGAATCCTGCATAACGATTCGACCTTGATTCATAAATACAGCGTCAGAGAGAACTCCTTCGATTTCTTCAACTTGATGCGTGCTTATTAAAATAGTTTTATTACCTTCGTAGTAATCTTCAATCAGTTGGGAATAGAAATCTTTTCTGTATACAAGATCAAGTCCTAATGTAGGCTCGTCAAGAATGAGTATTTTGGCGTCTATAGCCATAACTAATGAGAGATGGAGTTGCACAACCATCCCCCTGGAAAGAACTTTTATTTTCGAGTGAAGCTTAATATTAGTTCTTGATAAAATAGATATACATTTATCAAGATCAAACCCTGGATGAACACCATCCATGTAACTCAGCAATTGCTGGACTGTCATCCATTTGGGTAATACTGCAACGTCAGTTATTGAGCACACCTCTTTTAAAAGTTTATGGCGATCTTTTCTAGGATCTAAACCAAGAACTTCTAAATTTCCTTCGGTTTTTAACAGTCCTAAAACTGATTGTAAAAATGTTGATTTACCTGCTCCATTAGGACCGATAAGCCCCATGATTTGGCCTTTGCTTACTTCTATATCGATGCTATCAAGAGCATAACTTTCATCATACTTCTTTGAAATATTATTCGCTTTAATGACAACTTCAGTATTCATCTCATTTCTTACCTAATAGTTCAATAAGATCTATTCCTAAGCTTTCTGCTCTTTTTAGAGTATTAGGCCATTCATTATCCAAGAATTTTGTTTTTTCTAGTTTTAATAATTCTTTTTTAGCGCCTTCGGTAATGAACATACCCAATCCCCTTCTTTTTTCGACAATATTTAAATCAACAAGTTCTTGATAGGCCTTTGAAACTGTTAAAGGATTTACGCCGCCTTCGACAGCCATTTGTCTTACGGAAGGTATTGGATCACCTGACTTAAGAACATTGTCGATGATCAGAGAGACTACATGGTCTCTAACTTGTTGGTATATGGGTTGATCGTTTGTCCACTGCATGAAGCAATCCTTAAGAGCAGTGTATTACTTTACTAACACACTTACAACCAAATCATTTCAACTTCTTTTGAATAGTAGCAAATAATCCTCTAAAAATATTAGCTTCCATAACATCTATTTTGCTCCTCTTGAAAAACCTTCTTACCCTTACTAAGAGCTTCCTAGGGTTTTCAACATCATAAAAATCAACTTCTTGCATAAGTTCGTCCATATGATTAATTAATCTCTCTGTTTGTTCATTATTTGCAAGCTCAACATCCCAGTATTCTTTATTTACATGTCGATCTTGTAAATAAGATAGCCTTATTTCGTAAGCTAAAATTTGAACAGCCTGCGATAAATTAAGGGAGGAATATTCGGGATCTGAAGGTATATGTACGTGAAAATTACATAAACCAAGCTCTTCATTGGTTAGACCTCTATCTTCTCTGCCAAAAACAATCGCAACTTTTCCATTTAGAGAGCTTTTATGCATTTCCTCAGCTGCTTCTCTAGGATTAAGAACTGGCCAAGGAACGGTCCTACCTCGTGCGCTTGTGCCAACAACTAACTCACATTCAGATATGGCCTCGGCAAGACTTCTATGAACAGATGCTTTTTCTAGAATGTCTTTAGCTGCCTTGGACCTAAACGTTGCTACATCGCTGGGAAATTCTTTTGGTTCCACGAGAGCTAGATCAAGTATACCCATATTCTTCATAGCTCTTGCTGTCGCGCCAATATTTCCAGGATGAGTAGTGCCAACCAAAACTACCTTGACTGAATTGAGCAAATTATCAGACTTAATTTTTTTTTCATCCACATGCATATTCTATCAGGGGAATAGATTCAATATGTTAGGATGCGCATCTAATTATGGAACCAAAAGTAAACATTGCCCTGGAAGCAGCTCGTGCAGGATGCAAAGAACTGTTAAGTTTTGCCTACAGACTTGATCAACTTGAGATTAAGGAAAAAGGACCATCGAATTTCGTCACTCAGCTCGACAGGAGGGTGGAATCTATAATTATTGACTCCTTAAAATCAATCTACCCCAAACACACTTATGTATCAGAGGAAGTTGGAAGGTTAGAAGGTTCTGGTAAAGATATAGAATCTATGTGGGTAATAGATCCACTTGATGGAACAACGAACTATATTCATGGGTTTCCTTATTACGCAATTTCAATTGCTTATGTAGAAAAAGGTAAAACAATGCATGCGCTGATCATAGATGTCGCCAGACAAGATGAATTCACGGCAAGCTTAGGAGGAGGAGCTTATCTTAACAATAGAAGGATTAGAGTTAGCAAGGCAAAAAATCTTTCAGGCACTTTATTAAGTAATTCTTCTCACGATACAGATAAAGGTCGCGTTAGACACGATAATATGTCGACTTTTCGTTCTCTTTACTCAAATGGATTGACTATTAGAAGAACTGGTTCAGCGGCATTAGATATGGCAAATGTAGCTGCAGGTAGATTAGATGGTTTCTGGGGAAGTGGACTAGGTATGTGGGATATTGCAGCTGGCGGTCTATTGGTTAGAGAAGCTGGTGGATTGGTTAGTGATTATTTTGGAAATCCAGACTATCTCGAGGGAGACAATATAATCTGTTCAACTAATAAATGCTTCAAACCAATGCTTCAATCTATTAAACCCTTCACCACAATAGTTGAAAGTTAGGGAAGAGGATTATCGTCTGCATTTTCAGGTTGTTCTACCTTTAAGTGATCTTTGTTTAAACCCATCATTATCAGGGCATTAGCTGCTATATAGATAGATGAGTAGGTTCCAATTACAACGCCAAAAATTAAGGCTAAAGCAAAATTCTTGATAAGCTCACCACCCAGGAAATACAAGGAAAATAAAACTAATAAAGTCGTTAAAGAAGTAATTAATGTTCTTCCTAATGTTTGATTCAAAGACATGTTAATAATGTCGCTTGTCTCATCGAGTTCAGAGGATCTCAGATTTTCCCTTATACGATCAGACACAACGATAGTGTCGTTAAGGGAATACCCTATTACAGCCAATAGAGCAGCCAAAACAGTCAAGTCAAATTCAATTTGTATAAGCGAAAATATACCCACAACAATAATTACGTCGTGAATCAATGCTACAACCGCTGCCCCAGCAAACATTGATTGAAATCTAAAAGCTATGTATAACATCATGAAGGCGAGCGCTATGAGCATTGCCGTTCCTCCATCATCTCTCAATTCACTTCCAATTTGAGGGCCTACATACTCTATCCTCCTCAGGTCAATCTGATCGGCATTAGCTGAACTTAATAAACCAACAATCTCAGAACCTAAACTATCACTCACCGTACCTGGAAGTTTAATCAAGACTTCTCTTGTAGAACCAAAATTAGCAACTTGAGCGCCTTCAAATCCGCCATTCACAAGCGTATCTCTTATAACTGAAATATTGGCCTCTTGAGGGTAGCTTAACTCAACGAGAGTCCCTCCAGTAAAATCTAAACCCCAATTTAGTTCTTTAAGAACCACAGAGCCAATTGATACAAGTAGAAAAACAGATGAGAAAACGATTGCTATTTTTCTCCATGCTAGAAAATCTATATTAAAAGTCATATTGATATCCTCTCAATATTCTTCTTAGAGCCATATATTAAATTAACAAATGCTCTAGTGCCCATAATGGCAGTAAACATTGAAGTAATAATGCCTATAGAAAGAGTGATAGCAAAACCTTTGACTGGGCCGGTACCGTAAGAAAGTAAAATAACTGCTACGATCAACGTGGTTACATTAGCATCCCATATAGTTAAAAAAGCTCTATTGTAACCAGCATCTATAGCTTCTAGAGGCTCTCTGCCCCGCTTAAGTTCCTCCCTAATTCGCGAGAATATAAGCACATTTGCGTCGACAGCCATTCCAACTGTTAATACTATTCCAGCGATTCCAGGCAAAGTAAGCGTGGCTGAAAGAATAGACATTATCGCTACCAATAACACAATATTGAATGTCAAAGCCAAGCTAGCTGCTATACCGAATATCCTATAATAAAAAAGTATGAATCCAAGAACCAACAACAGACCAAGTTGCATAGAAAAAACGCCTGCTTGAATGTTGTCTGCTCCAAGGCTTGGTCCAACTGTTCTCTCTTCTACAAAGGTCATTGGAGCTGCTAAAGCACCCGCTCTTAGCAATAAAGCTAATTCAGAGGATTCACTAGGACTATCAAGACCAGTTATTCTAAAAGTTGTTCCAAGAGCGGCCCTGATTGTCGCTAAGCTAATTATTTCTTTTACTTCATAGGACTCTTGGACTGGAATTTGTTTTCCTTCCGCATTCCGTTCGTAGATAGTTCTTGTTTTCTGCTCTACAAAAAGCACTCCTAAGCGTTTTCCTATATTTCCTCTTGTCGCTCTATGCATCTTAGAGCCACCCTCTCCATCAAGAGTTATGTTTACTTGAGGTAATCCATTTTCGTCGAACGATGCTTGTGCTGTTGCGACCTGATCTCCTCCTAGGATAATAGAATCTTGCAAGAAGGCTGGTGCACCTAACCCATTTCTATAGGGATACGAAGTCTTTCTAGATCTCGGGGTATCCATTTGTGCTTCAAGGTGAAATTCCAGAGTTGCCGTCTTACCTAAAATATTTTTGGCCTCAGCAGTATCTTGTATGCCAGGTAATTGAACAACTATCCTTTTTTTTCCTTGTCGTTGAACAATGGGTTCAGAAACACCAAGTTCGTTTACCCTATTCCTCAGAGTAGTTAGATTCTGATCGATGGCATCAGACTCAATTTGGTCTATCTCAAGATCAGATAAAGATAGAACTAAAGAGTTATTTTCGTTAGAAAGAAGAGGCAGGTTGAACTGCGTATAGTTATCATTTATAAATTCTTCTGCTTTCTCTTTTGATTCAATATTGTTAAATTTTAAGAGTATTGAGGAATTGTCTTGCACTAATGCTTGGTTGTATCTGATCTTCTCTTCTCTTAATCTTATTCTCAAATCCTGAAGAGTGCCATTCTGTCTGTTTTTTAAAGCAGTTTCAGTGTCTACTTGCATTAAAAAATGAACTCCACCTCTAAGATCCAAACCTAATTTCATCGGATTGGCACCTATATCCATTAACCATCTCGGAGTAGTTGGAGCCAAATTTAAGGCAATGACCACATCATTAACCAAATTTTTTGAAAGGATATCTTTAAGTTTTAATTGATTTTGATAGGTATCGGTTCTAATCAAAACATAATCATTTTCTAATTCGATCTTGGTACTGATATTCTCATCTTTGATAACTTCTTCAACTCTTTCTACAAGAAAAGTATCTGCGGATTGCGAACTGCTAGTATAAGAGATTTGAACTGCCGGGTCTGGAGCATACAAATTGGGCAATGAATATACTATTCCAAATCCCAGAACGAACAGGATTAGCAAATATTTCCAAATGCCGTAACGCCTCATGACTTAGATGGACTTTAATGTTCCTTTAGGTAAAACAGCAGAGATTGATGTTTTTTGAATTTTTATTTTCGTATTATCTGCAATGGATAATTCAATGTATTGATCAGTTAATTTAGAGACTTTTCCTAGAATTCCTCCAGCTGTGACTATTTCTTCGCCCACTTCTAAGCTGGCAAGCATATCTTGATGAGTTTTCCTTCTTTTATTTTCTGGACGTATCATCAGAAAATAAATAAGGATCATGAATCCAAACAGTAAAAATAATGTTGGATCGAAAAAAGTTGGTGATTGTTCCATGTTTCTCCTCTAAATATCTATATTGGGATTACTTGGATTATTCCAAGTTATCTCGAATTCCTTTACAAAGGACTGCAATGTACCTGTTTCAATGGCTACTCGCAAATTTCTCATAAGATTTAAATAAAAATAAAGATTATGTATCGTTTGCAAAGTAGAACCAAGCATCTCCTTTGTCTTGTCTAAATGATGTAGATAGCTTCTTGAAAAATTTGAACAAGTATAACAATCACAGTTTGGATCAAGTTTTTCTAATGAATTTTTATGAATAGAATTTCTTATCTTAACTATTCCTTCAGAGGTATATAAATATCCATTTCTAGCATGTCGAGTTGGAATTACACAATCGAACATATCGACACCGCTTTCTACAGCCTTCACTATATCTAAAGGGGTGCCAACCCCCATCAAATATCTTGGCTTATTTTCGGGCATCAGAGGGGCGATGTGACTTGTAATGCCTTGTAAATCATCTTTTGGTTCTCCAACAGATAAGCCGCCAATAGCGTAGCCTTCAAATTCTATCTTTTTTAAGATGTCTAATGATTCTTCTCTTAAATCTTTATAAACGCCTCCTTGGATAATCCCAAATAAGCTCGAATTATCACTTTGAAAGGCGTCTCGTGATCTTTGGGCCCATCGCATAGATAAATGCATAGATTCTTTTGCCACAGATACTTCAGCAGGATAAGGAGTGCACTCATCGAGAGCCATTGCTATATCAACTCCATAAGCTTGTTGAAGTCCCATGCAAATCTCAGGATTTAAAAATAGTTTATTGCCATTCAGGGCTGAATTAAATTCAATACCTTCTTCGGTTATTTTTCTTTTTTTTGCAAGACTAAAAACTTGATAACCTCCGGAGTCAGTTAATATAGGCTTATCCCAGGACATAAAATTGTGGAGACCGCCGTTAGCTTTGATTATTTCTACGCCTGGTCTTTCCATCAAATGATATGTATTGGATAGAATTATTTCAGCATGGATGGATTCTAAAATCTCGGGACTGATAGATTTTACAGCGCCATATGTTCCAACGGGCATAAAAGCGGGCGTTTGAAAGATACCGTGGGCAGTTTGTATCTCCCCTCTCCTAGCCTCTCCATCTTTAAATTTTAGCGTATACATGTAATTAGCTATTTTCTGTTAATTAGCATTGCATCTCCATAGCTGTAAAATCTATATTTATTTTTTATGGCATGCTGATATGCGTTTCTTATAGTGTCTTCTCCCGCAAAAGCACTTACCAGGAGAAGTAAAGTTGTCTTTGGAAGGTGAAAGTTAGTTATTAGGGAATTAACTATATTGAATTCAAAACCTGGATATATAAATATATCTGTCTCTCCTTCATAAGGCTTAACACCATCAAATTCTTTATAAATTGATTCTAAGCATCTGAGACAGGTAGTTCCTACGCTTATTATCTTGGATTTAGAACTGAGAGTTTTATTTATTTTTTCAGATGTTTCCTCCGAAAGGTATATCCTTTCCGAATGCATCTTGTGATGTGTTATTTCTTCAGAAGTAATTGGTTTAAATGTACCTAATCCAATATCAAGAGTAATAGGCGCTATATCAACCCCTTTTTCTTTGATTTTCTCTAAGAGCTTTTGTTCAAAGTGTAAGCCAGCGGTTGGTGATGCAGAGGATCTTTCTTTTGAATTATCAGCGTAAACAGTTTGATATCTCTCGTAGTCACTCTGGTTAGGATTTCTATTCATATAAGGGGGGATTGGTATAGAGCCATAATTGTCTATCACCTCATTAAGATTATGAGAAAACTTTAATAAGCATAGATAATCTCGCTTTTCTATGACTTCAGCTATTATTTCAGAATTTTGAATAATAAGCCTATCTTTACGCTTCAACGGCCTATTAGACTTTGTCATTGCCAAGGCATTGTGTTGATCTACTTGCCTCTCCAAGAGTATTTCAACTTTTCCTCCCGTAGTTTTAAGAGCATCTAATCGTGCTTTAAAAACTTTTGTATCATTTATAACCAGCAAATCTCCCTCGTGAAGATAATCTAAAATATCAGAGAATTTGAGATCATTTAATTGATCGTCAACAACCAGCAGTCTACTCGAGCTTCTTTCATCAATTGGAGCTTTTGCTATTAACTGCTCAGGTAAATCAAAATTATAATTCTCTATGTTCAAATGAATATTAGATGGTGCCGAAGGAGAGACTCGAACTCTCACACCCAAAGGGCGGGGGATTTTGAATCCCCTGCGTCTACCAATTCCGCCACTTCGGCAAATTTAAAAGTACAAAGTAAGTACAAATTTTACTATGAAAAGGTAAACTCACCGCAGATAACTTAACAAAATCTAGTAAATAATGAATTTTTATACCAATAGTTTTATTTTCAAGCTATTGAGCTTTTTTATTAAGCCTCTTATCTCGTCCAAGTTAAGGACTGAAGATCTAAATAAATTAGAAAGTAATAGAAATATTGTATACGCGCTCGCGAGCGAATCTGTAATTGATTTAGCTGCACTGAATGAAATTTGTAAACAAAATAATTTGCCGAGCCCTCTTGAAAATCTCTCTGGTATTGGATCCAAAAGATTTATATGTTTAAAGAGTCCAAAGTATTTAATTTCAGAGCAGAAATTTAAGAGACAAAAAACTCATAATTTAGAGGAAATTCTCAGTTACGAAGATGACATTGCCATTATTCCAGTGACTATATCCTGGGGAAATAGGCCTGACAAAGAGCAATCCTTATTCAAAATTATATTCTCTCCTTCTTGGAGGCCAGCCGGTACAGTAAAAAGAATTTTTAAGCTAATTATTCACGGTAGAAATTTAACTATTCAATTCGAGAGATTGTTCGATATCAAGCAGGAAGTTGAACAAAATAATTCTACAGAAAAAAATGCTCTGATAATAAGTAGATATCTAAGAGCAGTGTTTAGAAAATCAAAGCAAGCTATGTTAGGTCCTGATATCTCACACAGAAGAACTCTCGTTAAATCTCTAGTAAGAAACAAATATGTGAGAAATGAAATTAAGACATTGTCAGATGGAAATAATTCTAGAAAAAGGCAACTAACAAAAAAAGCTTACAGATATGCTAATGAGATTTGTTCAGACTTGAACTATCCGATAGTTAACTTACTTGCTTCAGGTTTTACCTGGTTTTGGAATACACGATATGAAGGGTTGCACACTAAAAATCTAGAAGAAATTAGAGAACTTTCTAAAGACAATTCTTTAATCTATTTACCCTGTCACAGAAGTCATATCGATTACTGTGCCCTGACCTATTTGCTCTATGAAAATGGTTTGATGGTTCCTCAGGTAGCAGCTGGGAACAACCTTAATCTTCCTATTATTGGAGGTATTTTGAGGGGTGCAGGAGCAGTATTTATGCGAAGAACATTTATGAGCAATACTTTGTATAGTACTGTTTTTTTTGAACATATTAGGGCGTTAATGACTAGGGGCAACTCCATTGAATTCTTCCCAGAAGGAGGTAGAAGCAGGACAGGTCTTAGCCTTCCATCAAGACCCGGATTACTGTCTCTAATAATCAGAAGTTACGCTTCCTTAAAAAATCAAAATGTAAAAATTGTCCCTGTATATATTGGCTATGAAAAAATATTAGAAGGTCAAAGCTATCTTACAGAGTTAGCGGGAGGCAAAAAGAAAAAGGAGAGTATATTTGATCCATTGAAGGTTTTTAAGGACTTCAGAAATTATCTTGGAAATGCTTATCTGAACTTTTCCGAACCAATTGATCTTGATAGTTTCTTAAAAGAACATGTGGGAGAGTACTCAATTTCTTCTCCTCAAGAAAAACCTGAATGGCTGCAGCAGGCAACAAGTCAGTTAGGACAAAAGGTCATTAAGTCTATCAACAACTCTGTAGCTGTAACTTCCACAAGTCTTTTCTCCGTTGCGCTTCTCACTTCTTCAACACAAGCTATGAGTGAGGAGGATATGATAAGCAGAATAAAATTTTTTATGACATTAATTAGTAATTCCTCAGATTATAAAGATGTATGGTTTACGCAAGAGGACATACAAGAGATGATTGCTAAAACTGAGAAACTGGGATTTATATCTCCTACTTTTGTTTCGTCGAAGAAAATCTATCGCCCTTCTGCAGATCAAATATCGACATTGTCTTTTTACAAGAACAACATCGCCCATCTATTTATTCTTTATTCGTTGATTTGTGAGTCAATTAAATTTGTTAAGAAAGCTTCGGAAGATGATATCGTAAACCTATTGGTCATGATCTACCCGATTTTTGCTAAAGATTTCCATTTGAAGCAAAGTATAGCTACCAGTGAAACTGTTAAAGCAGCCATGATAGTTCTTAAAGGCATGGGTGTGCTGAATAGCGATGAGGAAGGTAATATCGTTCCGCCATCAGAAAATAGCCCTTCTTTTAATAATTATATTGCCCTTTCTAATCTGTGTGAGCCTAGTTTGAAGAGGTTTTATATTGTTATGAGCTCTATATGGAAAAAAGAAAAAATCATGAAAGAAGATCTTAAAATTCAATGCCAGGAATTAGCAGAGAGCTTAGAATTGACAGAAGGATGGCCCTATCCTGAATTTTCAGACAAAGCTAAGTTTGATAACTTTGTATATATGATGAAAGAAACTAAGTATTTTAAAGAAGATGAGGAAGGGTATTTGTCTGCCTCTAAGATTACTAAAAGAGCAAAAAAGCTATATAAACAATTTTTTGATAAGGATTTCTTAGAATTCGTTGATAGCTTTCCTAGTTGATATTGTATAAATCATATCGCACCACCTTACCTTCTACAGACCTTGTAGGGACTAAATCTTCGAGATAATTCATATGCTTGTGTCTTTTGACGATAACTCGATATCTTGCAGAATTTAGACATTCTTTTAATAATCCTTCTTGCTTCAACTCAGGCAATAAATCTCTTAGGGCTTGCATATGTTTTTTGGCTTTTGATCTCTGGACCCCATAAAACATAGGATCAATATAAATTAGATCAAATTTCTTAATTGAAGAATTTAGAAACGTTAGATTATCTATATTGTAAAGAGTAAACTTCATCGTCAATTCTTTTGCTTCTGGTGTGGTAACGTTTTCTAGTCCATCCTGCAAGAGCGCATGCATCCAGGATGCTTTTTCAAGTAATGAAATTGAGTGGCAATTATTTGATTTGGATATTTCGAGAGAATCTTTACCAAATCCTGCTGTAACATCGAGACAAGAAAATTTCTTAGGTAAGCCTTTTAGAGCTTTTTTCAACAAGCTATCATCATAATTTGACACCCAATCATCAAAGTCACAGAAAATAGGTTTAGCATTTTTTCTTAAACCTTTTTTTAGAATTAACCTTTCACTCTTACAAACTAAGAAATAATCACTAGAGAAAGAGTCAGTGTCATAAATGCCTGAATCATCAAATAATTCTAGGTTTAGTTTTTTAGATAAAGATAAAGCTTTTTTTTCTACAGATGGTTGTGAGTAAGTGATAAAAAATCTCATCAAATAATTACCGAGAACAGAACAAGTCCAAGGGCAATCCTATAGATAATGAAAGGAAGAAAACCTATTTTATTTATAAACTTTATAAAAAGGTCGATAGTAATATAGGCAACTATAAAAGACACAAACACTCCTAAAATGTTCATCTGAGAGTATTTGATTAGGTAGTTTATATCTACAGAGAATAACTGGTAACCTGCAATTGCTCCAATGGTTGGTATAGCCATTAAAAAACTAAACTTTGAAGCTGTTTTATTATCTAAGCCTAAAAATAGCCCAGTTGAAATTGTAATTCCAGATCTTGAAGTGCCAGGAATTAAAGATAAGGATTGAGCTAACCCTATAATGAATGCATCTCGCAAGGTTATGTCATTCATATTTAATTTCTCAGGTTTTTTGAAAGTAGCAATGAATAAAACCATACCAAATAAAATTGTTGTTATTGCAATAATTGAGCTAGTCCTTAGATGAGAATCTATTAAATCTACGAGAATAAATCCTAGTATCAACGTAGGTAGCGAAGATAGGACTAATTGCACTAAGAGTTGATTGTTCGCTGAGGATCTATCTTTCGTAAAAGAATAGAGCATTTGCTTTAAGTCATTCTTAAAATAAATACAAACAGCAAATAAAGTTCCTAGATGTAGAGAAACATCATAGAAAAGATTTTGATTTGATCCCAAATACTCAGATAGAAGGATTAAATGAGCAGAACTGGATATAGGTAAAAATTCGGTTAATCCTTGTATGAGAGCGAGATAAAATGCTTCTAAGAAATTCATTTTAATTTTTTCCAGCTATTTTCATCATTCAAATAGATTGGTAAGAATTCTTCCGGCTCTTTGAGAAGATTTTGCCTAGATCTCTTTTCAGCTATATCGAGTAAATGAATTGCTTTAGGAGTAGCTCCTTCTAATTTATTTGTCAACTCAGGAAATTGCGAACAGCCTGGACCAACAAAAAGGCTATCATCATGAAAATCTTGTATATTAAATTCATCTTGTTTAATCAATTTAAACTTAGAATAAATATCGCCATCTTCAAGTCTTGATTCAGAAATATATACATTCTCCATATTTACTTCTGAGATACCCACTATGTGGGATGAGTTGGTTTTATTAAAAGCCTCTATTGCGATTAATTCTAAGCTAGAGAGTATCAAACCTTTTATGTCGTGCGAAAAAGCAATGCCCTGAGCAACTGCACATGACAATCTTACTCCTGTATAAGATCCAGGACCAACTCCGACTGCAATAGCATCTAAATCCTTAAAACCTAGTTTACTTTCATTTAACAATTCACTTATTACACTAAGAAGATTTTCCGTGTGTTGACGGGGCAAGCTCTCATGAAAGTTAAAAACATCAACGCCTTTTCTTATAGAAACGGAGCAAATATCAGTAGAAGTTTCTAATGCAAGAATATTGGTCAATTAACTATTCAAATTTCTTAAAATTTCTTTTGTAACTTCTATGGGTGAAGCTGTTCCAGAAACTTTTATATAATCCAGTTTGGCCTGGGAGGACAATTCAGAGTAAAAAGAGATCAGGGGAGAAGTCTGATCTGCATATACCTTTAATCTGTCCCTAACAGTCTCAGGCTTATCATCTTCCCTCAAGATAAGATCTTCTCCAGTGATATCATCTTTGCCTTCAATTTTAGGAGGGTTATAGATTACATGATAATTTCTTCCCGATGCAGGATGCATTCTTCTTCCAGACATGCGATCAATGATATCCTGATCAGGTACATCTATCTCCACAACCGCGTCTATATTGATATTTCTTTCAATAAGCGCTTCTGCTTGAGGGATAGTTCGTGGAAAGCCATCAAAAAGGAAGCCGTCAAAACAATCCGATTGAGATATTCTTTCTTCAACCAAGCCGACTATGACTTCGTCTGAAACTAAAATTCCTGCATCCATAAGAGACTTAGCCTCTAAACCAAGCTCTGTTCCCGCATCAACAGCTTCTCTCAGCATATTGCCTGTTGAAATATGTGGAATTTTATAATTCTCGCAAATTGATTCAGCTTGAGTTCCTTTTCCAGCTCCGGGAGGTCCCAAAAGAATAATTTTCATGTAGATTCTCCTATCACAAATGCGGTAGATAAATTTTTAGTATCGGTAATTGAGAGATTAATTTTCTCTAGATTTAAACTAATGGCTATTGCATGGGTATTACCTGATAGATGAATATAAGGCTTGCCCCTTTCATCTCTTAATACTTCGATCTCTTTGAGAGACACACCTTCACTGAACCCAGTACCTAATGCCTTAGAAAGAGCCTCTTTGCCGGCGAAATTGTTTGAGAGGTATCTAATTTTTTGAAAATTATTAGATTTATTTTTTAACTCTTCTTTTTCATTGGGACCAAGTATCTTATCTTGGAACTTTTGCCCAAATTTAGAATAAATTTTTGTGATTCTGTCCTGATCAACTGAGTCAATTCCAATTCCTGTAATCATTTTAATTTTTAGTTAAGTACTTTCTTATATTTAAGCTTTTATTTCCTAAATGGAAGTCCAGTGCCTGTCTCATTATAAACTTTGCACTATCTCTTGTTTCCTTTTTTTCGAAATCGCCTTTGCTGAAGTTTATTATATCTTTTCCTGAAAATAGCTTTACAGAAGTTATTTTATCTTCCAAAACAAAGCCTCTTTCAGGATCAAATTTGTAATTATTATCACGCTCTATCTTTTGGTTTGTTTCAGCATCCCTGGTTAAGTCTATTCCATAGCCCATCTCTTGAAGTAGATTTAATTCAAATTTTCTTAAAACCTTCTCCAAATCTCCTGTGCTGGAATTATCAGATAAATTAATAATCAATTTCTCGTAATACTTGAAAATTTCAACATGAGGGTCTTCCTTTTCAGTTGCTTTGGTTATTAATTCATTAACGTAAATAATTGAATTTAATGAGGTTCCACTATTCAATTGGTACTGATCAATAATTTCAACTGAAGAAAGGGTTTTAAGATCGTTTTTACCCGATAAAGTAATAGATAACTTAGATGCTGGAGTTAGAACACTTCTTAAAGGGCTCTTGGGTCTTTTTGCACCTTTTGCAATAGCATTTAGCCTCCCATAGGATTGTGTAAAAAAATCTACGATGATACTTGTTTCTTGAAATGCCCTTGTGTGCAGTACAAATGCTGGCTCCAATGAGATCTTATTTATCAATATCGTACCCCATTGATGGAAGAAGTGATTCATTGTCAGACCAGTTATTTTTAACTTTTATCCATGTTTTAAGCATGACCTTAGAATCTAATAATTTTTCTAACTCCTTTCTGGATGCTGTTCCTATCGATTTCAACATTGAACCTGATTGGCCAATCAGCATTCCTTTCTGGCTTTGTTTCTCAACATAAATTACTGAATCTATGTGAATAATACCCTTCAATTGATTAAACCTTTCAATGGATACAGTGATCCTGTAAGGAAGCTCATCTCCAAGCCTATTAATACAGTTTTCTCTAACTATTTCGCTAGCCAAAAATTTTTCAGATATATCTGTAACTTGGTCTTCGGGGTATAAATGCCCTCCTTCGGGCAACTGTTCATGAATCAGTCTTACCAAGTTCTCAACTCCTATATCTTTTAATGCAGATATAGGAACAATATGCCTAAACAAATTATCTTTACTGAGGTCGTCTATGAAGGGCAATAAACTGCCCTTATCTTCAAGCTTGTCAACTTTATTGATAATTAAAATGATTGAGGTTTCTTTAGAAATTGATTGAACTCTTGATAGATCATCCTCTGACCAATTTAGTTTATCTAAAACATAAAGAACTATGTCAACTCCCCTCATTGCATTAGAAGCAACTTTATTCATATAACGGTTTAGAGCTCTTTTTTGACCCGAATGAAATCCAGGAGTATCTACGAAGATGATTTGATTTTCGTTATCAGTCCTAATTCCCAAAAATCTATGTCGGGTTGTTTGAGGTTTTCTTGATGTTATAGCAATCTTTTGACCTAAAATATTATTGAGAAGAGTAGATTTACCAGCATTAGTTTTGCCCACTATTGAGACGTACCCTGATTTAGTTTTAGGATTCATTATTTTTTAATAACTGAAGCATTTTAGCAGCAGCTTCTAATTCCGATCTTTTTCTTGTTTTTCCCTCTCCTTTGCTTTTTAGATTAGCTTCCTTTACTGAGCAAGTTGCCTCAAATTTCACTGTAAGAGAGCCGTTGGAAATTTCTTTTACTGAATATTTGGGTAGAGATTTATAATTTTTTTGAATAATTTCTTGTAACTGTGATTTAGGATCCTTCAACTCGTCTACTTCATCAATGCTGATGAAATCACCATCGAATAAATTATCTAAAACAATTTGAGTTGTTGAATAATCTGAATCAAGAAAAACGGCCCCTATTAGGGCTTCAAAAGTGTTACCTAGAATGGAATTACCTTCTAATTTTTCTCCTCTACCTAATTTAATAAGGCTTCCGATATTCAGTTTAGACGCCATCAAATTAAGATTATCTCTACTAACCATACTGGCTTTAAATCTTGTTAACTTTCCCTCATCCAGACCATCGTAAGTTTTGAACAACCTTTCAGAAATATATAGATTTATTAAAGCATCACCAAGAAATTCAAGTCTTTCATTATTAGAAGAGGAGAAGCTTTTATGAGTTAAAGCTACCTCGACAAGGCTAGAATCTTTAAAGGAGTATCCAATATTAGAAAATAAATCCTTCATCACTGAATTCTTGTATTTCTTGAGAAAGTAGGAAGCGATGAGTAAGAAGACCAGTGCATCCAAATATAATCAGCCTTACCAACTAGATAATCTTCTGAAAAATAGCCCCAAGCTCGACTATCCAAACTATTATCTCTATTATCCCCGATGGCTAGGTAGCTTCCATTTGGTACTTCCCATTTATGCTGGGCATAGTCACTCAAGCCTAAAGTCCTTATAACGTGAATCCCCTGATTTAAAGTCTCTTCGATTAAATTTTCTTCCAAATTAGAAGATAGTAGTTTTTGGTCAATCTTATTTCCGTTAATCCATATCTCATATCCCTTAATTTCTACCTTATCTCCTGGAACTCCTATGACTCGCTTAACAAATTTAACTCCACCGGGTGTGCATCTACTTTCCTGAAGATTAGAGAATTTTTTTAAAAAAAGCTGGCTTTCAGCAAGAGACAAATTTGCTAAGTCAGGTCGTGCCTCTATTGCTTTAGTGCTACAGAGTGTATGTGGGGGAATAAAGACCGCAACATCATTTCTTTGAGGTGAATTGAAGGTATTTAAAAGAAAATGAGTACCAGGAAATTTTAAGCCATAGGCATATTTGTTTACTAAAACAAAGTCGCCTACTTGAAGTCCTGGCACCATTGATCTACTAGGTATTTGATAAGGTTCATAGGCAAACGATCTTATGCAAGTGATCACTAGAAGTATAAAAAAATAAGATTTACTCTCTTTTCTCAATTCTTCTAAGTTGATTGCTTTGCCTAGAATCCAAGCAAAAGCTGCAAACAAGGTTGCGGAAGCTAGTACTAATCCAAAATCTAAATTGAGTTTGAAAACTTGATAAAGAATAAATAAAGCAACCAAAAACATGAAAGCGCTGGTTATATCTTTATATTTATTTTGACCCTCTCTAACAAACTTAATCCACAGGATAAAACCAACCAATTCAATGAATAGAGAAAAAACTAAACCAGTAGAAAGCATCTTAATCTCCTACCTTGAGGACAGATAAAAAAGCATCTTGAGGCACTTCTACTCTTCCAATATTTTTCATTCTTTTCTTACCTTCTTTTTGTTTCTTCTGCAGCTTCATCTTTCGAGTAACATCTCCTCCATAGAGTTTAGCCGTTACATCTTTCCTATAAGCCTTTACCGTTTGTCTAGAAATGATTTTAGCTCCTATAGCGGCTTGTATTGCTACATCAAACTGTTGTCTCGGAATAACCTCTTTTAATGCTTCGGTAAATTGCTTTCCTTTTAAATTAGCTACCGTTCTATGTGCCATATAAGCAAGAGCATCGACTTTATCTCCATTAAGAAGAATGTCCAGTTTAATGACATCTGACTCTTCGTATCTATCTAACGAATAATCTAGAGAGGCATAGCCCCTGCTAACTGATTTTAATCTATCAAAAAAATCTACAACTATTTCGCTTAAGGGCAAGTCGTAAGTTAACTCAACTTGACCTCCTACATATCTCATATTTACCTGCTTTCCTCTTCTATCGTTACAAAGTTTCATCACTGAGCCGATGTAAGAATCAGGAACTAATATATTAGCTCTAGCAATAGGTTCTAGAATTGTTTTAATTTTTGAGGTATCAGGTAATGCGCTAGGATTTTCGACTCTTCGCACTTCTTGATCTGTAGTAACTACTTCATATGCAACTGTCGGTGCTGTGGCTATTAAGTCCATTCCATATTCTCTATTTAGTCTTTCAGAAATAATCTCCATATGCAAAGTTCCTAAGAAGCCACATCTAAATCCAGCACCTAGAGCTTCTGAATGTTCAGGCTCATAGTGTAAGGAAGCATCATTTAGACATAACTTTTCAAGGGCTTCCCTAAATGCTTCAAAGTCATCGGAGTCTTGTGGAAATAAAGCAGCATAAACTTGCGGATTAACTTCTTGGAATCCTTCTAAATTTTCAGTTCCTGAATTAGCTTTAATAATGGTGTCCCCAACTGGAGCTCCTCTGATCTCCTTTATACTTGCACAGATAAATCCTACCTGACCGGAATGTAATTCTTGAAGATCGGATATTTTAGGAGTGAAAACACCTATTTTGTCTACTGAATGAGTCTCTTTTCTGGAAAAAATTTCTATTTTATCTCCTTTTGAAATCTTACCTTTTACAACTCTGACCAAAGAAACAACACCTAGATAATTATCAAACCATGAATCTATAATTGAAGCTTGTAGCGGTTCTTCTGTTTCAACAGAAGGTGCTGGCACCATGCTTACTACTTGCTCCAGAACTTCCTTTATACCTGTACCGTTTTTTGCACTTATTGCTGGTGCATTTGAAGCGTCTACTCCTATTATTTCTTCTATTTCTTTTTTAATCCTTTCAGGATCTGATTGAGCGAGGTCGATCTTATTGAGAACCGGAATGATTGTTAATCCCTCTTCAACCGCGTTATAACAAGTTGAGAGGGTTTGTGCTTCTACACCTTGGGAAGCATCCACCAAAAGAATTGCCCCTTCGCAGGCTGATAAAGATCTGGAAACTTCGTAAGCAAAATCAACATGTCCTGGTGTATCGATTAGATTGAATTGATAGACCTCTCCATCATCTGCTTTGTAAGTTAAATTAACAGTCTGAGATTTGATAGTAATACCTCTCTCTTGTTCCAATTCGAGAGTATCAAGAACTTGAGAGGTCATTTCTCTTTCCGATAGACCACCGCAGAGTTCAATAATTCTATCGGCTAAAGTAGATTTTCCATGATCAATATGGGCAATGATTGAGAAATTTCTAATATTCATCAGCTATAGCCTAGCTAAAATGATAGCTAGAATGCTATTTTGACAAATTTAGGCTAAGAATTCTCTTATTTCCGTTTCTTGCAACGCCTATTGTTGTATTTTTTTCTAAATCAAGATCTGAGAGAACATCTTTAAACTCATTTACATTCTGAATTCTGACTCTGGCCAAAGAGTAAATAATATCGCCTGTACGGATACCAGACTTATAAGCAATACCCTCTGGATCAACGGAAGCAACTTTCACTCCTTCAATGAATATTCTCTGATTGCCTTCAGTTTGATCCTCAACGACTATTCCTAGAATATTTTGTTGAGTTTCATTGAAAGCCATCATTGGATCTTTTGGTAATTCGCCAACAGTAACTTGAATAGTTTTTTTCTTACCATCTCTTAGAACCATCGCGTTCACTTCAGTGTCTGGTCTTATGGCTCCTACAGTTAGAGGAAGATCAGAAGAATAAAAAATTTCTTCCCCATCAAAAAACAAGATAACGTCCTCTTCTTTGAGGCCAGATTTTTCAGCAGGACTATCCTCTATAATCTGTGAGATTAGAGCTCCTTTTGGAATCTCCATATCTAGAGCTTCGGCTAGTTCGCTAGTTATTTCTTGAATACTTACACCTAACCAACCTCTAGCAACGTAACCTTTTTCTTTTAATTGATCGGCGACATCCATTGCATAGTCAATAGGAATAGCAAATGAGACGCCCATATACCCGCCCGATCTAGTATAAATTTGTGAGTTTATTCCTACTACTTCTCCATCGAGATTAAAAAGAGGACCTCCGGAATTACCAGGATTTATTGCAACATCTGTTTGTATGAACGGGACATAAGTAGAGTCAGAACCATTGGGGATACTTCTGCCTTTAGCGCTTACGATTCCTGAGGTAACAGAAAATCTAAGCTGAAAAGGAGAACCAATTGCCACAACCCATTCTCCAACTCTTAAATCCTTAGATTTTCCAATATCTAATGTTGGAAGATCTTCAGCATCAATTTTAAGCAGTGCTACATCTGATCTTTCATCTGCTCCGATAACTTCGGCTTGATATTCTCTTCTGTCTCCAAGGCTGACAGTTATCTCATCTGCGTCGGCCACTACATGATTGTTAGTCAATAAATAACCATCTTCAGAAATAATAAAGCCAGATCCTGTTGATATTACCGGCCTAGTATTCTCTCTGGGTGTAGATGGCCTAGGTTGCTGTCCAAAAAATCTCTCAAAAAATTCGTCGTATCTTGGGTCCCCAAAACCTCTTCCATAGGCATTTCTTTCTTTGACAGTTCTAGAACTTGTGATGTTCACAACAGCAGGTGAAGATTTTTCAGCTAAATCTGAAAAATTAGGTAGTTCCCTTGCCTCTAGAGTACTAAAAAAAGACACGAGAAAGGTTAGCAAAAATAATTTATTTTTTGTCATATGTAATTTATTTTAATTTCTCAGCAAAAAAATTTGCTTTCTGAAGAATTTGATTCTTTTTGTCAGTTGAAATATTTCCACTCACTGATACAACATAAACTCCTGTTTTTGATTTTATGTATGAAATCTTGGCAGCTTCGTTTATGCCTATTTTATTAATTTCTTGGATTGGATACAAACTTACTTTGAATGTTTCTCCTGAGTTGGTGACCTTGTAATTGGCTAAAGTGCCTAAGTTGTTAGATTCAAAGTCTTGCAGAATTACATTCATTCCTGATACAGAATTATTTAACACCTCCATAGCTTGAGGACTATCGATGGCTTGATTAATCTTTTGAGAGGCAAAATCAGAAAAAGTTTCAGTGGATTGAGGAATCAAAGAATAAATTATTACTCCAAAACAACCCACCAAAGAAGCTGCATAAAACTGGAACTTAGATAGAGAAGGTTTATTTAATTGCTTTCTCTTGATAGGTCTTCTTTTTCCAAGCTTGGAATAGAGTTGTTCAGATATATCGGAATCTAGAAATTCGGCATCTGATTCTTCGAGTGAAAGTTTAGTTTGCTGAATACTGCGCCAGAAATCTCTATATTGAGGATTTGACGATATTTCAGTCAATATTCTTCTGGTCTCAAAATCAGAAAGCTCTCCATCTGCTAAAGCAGATATCTTTTCTTTCATGTTTTTATTATCGCTCATTTCTTAACCTCTAAATATTTTGTCTTATTATCTTGTTTATATTGAGATATGGCCTCATCAATCACTTCTCTACCTCTAAATATTCTTGACCGAACAGTTCCCACAGGGCAATTTACAACGTCAGCTATTTGTTCATAACTCAGGCCATCCAGCTCTCTTAAAGTTAGGGCTGTCCTAGTGTCTTCTCCTAGCTGATCAAAAGTCTCTGTGATGACTTTTTGTAGCTGGGTGGCCTGTAATAAGTCTTCAGGAGAATAGGTTTCTACAGGCTCAATTTCATAAGATGC
This sequence comes from SAR86 cluster bacterium AG-447-A08, assembly GCA_003212335.1. Classification (GTDB taxonomy): domain Bacteria; phylum Pseudomonadota; class Gammaproteobacteria; order Magnimaribacterales; family Magnimaribacteraceae; genus Magnimaribacter; species Magnimaribacter mokuoloeensis. The sequence goes on along the minus strand of QCQA01000004.1, from coordinate 62,967 downwards.
CTCTTCAGAAAGATCTGAGTTCAATAACTCGCTCTTTCTTTTTTTAGAAACAAGGAAATTTTTTGAAGTATTAACCGTGATCCTATATATCCAGGTATAGAAGGAACTATCTTCTCTAAAAGATTCAAGTGCATTAAAAGCTTTTATGAAAGAATCTTGAACAATATCTTCTGCAATTTGTACATCTTTCACAAATTTGAAAGCCGTAGATATCAATCGGGATTGATATTTCAATACAAGCAAGTCAAAGGCTTGATAATCTCCAGATTTTGCTCTTTTGACGAGCACAAGATCTAATTCTTTGTTGGAAACTTTCATTACTATTTTATAGACAGCTAATATAAGGTTAAGTTCTTATTTATAATAATTTTTTAGACAATTCTAAACCACCTGCAAAGCCAATATCTTCAACTCTAACTATTGCTAAGGGGACTGATTGCATAAAATCTTTCATAGTTTCGCTGTCTTCAAAGGTTTTTCTGAACTCTGTAAAGTCTTCTTCAAGTAACAGAGAGTTTACTATAGAACCGGATAGTAAGACTCCTCCATTTGCTCCCCAAACTAAAGCCATATATCTAAGATATGAAGCTAAAAGATAATTTAATAAGTTTATAGTGCTTAAGCAATGTGGGTCCGACCTTTCGGACAATATTCTTTCGCTAGTAAGTTTACTATCAAGGTCACCAGACAAAGTTGAATAGAAGTAAGTTATTCCTTTTCCGGAAAGCAAATCTTCGTAAGTAGGCACTCTTTTGTTGTCTAAAATAAATCTATCTATTATTTTTTTTAAATCTGGTCTCAAGATCTTGTCTGATATGTTTATATGCCCTGCTTCTGTGGAAACAACTTGATTACCAGCCAGTCCAGCTAGTCCAAGTCCAGTCCCAGGAGCTACAAGGATTTTTGGACCTTCAGAACAAGTCTCTTTGCCTATATAAGTTAAATCAGAGTGCTGAAGATTTAAAACTGCATAAGCCTGAAGTTCTAAATCATTTACAACGAGCAATCCTCCTGAAAAAATTTTGCTTTTGAGTTCTGAAATACTAAATTCAAGATCAGCATTTACAAAAACGACTTTATCCCCGAGGATTGGAGCCGCTACTCCAATTATACCTTTATCTAATTTGTCTAAATTATTGTCAGAAATATAGTTGGAACAGAGTTCTTCTAATGAATCAAAGTCATTAATCTTATAAATCGATTCGCAGAAATAAGTTTTGCCATCTTCCGTTACGCAAAATCTAGCATTAGTTGCTCCCAGGTCAGCGATCAGTATCAAAAGGATTCTCCCAAGTTTGAAATATGAGACTCAAGTATCTTTGAAACAATGGCACTTATCTCAGCATCTTCAAATGGTTTTTTGTTAACTAAAATATCAAAGATTTCTATATCCTCATATGCCAATAATTTTTTGAAATTTTCTATTTCTATTTCTTCTAGATTAGAAAAGTTTTTTTCGACAAAAGGGATTAAGATGGCATCTAGCTCCCATAACCCTCGCCTGCATTGCCATAGTATTTTTTTCTCTAATTCATTCAAAGTATTGCCTTATAATAGTTGTTGTGGAAGAAAAGCGTCTTATAAAACTCGAGTATTTGAGCATACTTGAATTAAATGGCAAAGGCTCATTTGAACTTCTTCAAGGTCAAATAACCTCAGATATGGAGAAAGTATCGGAAAGAAATTGTGCATTGGGCGCAATTTGCGATGTAAAAGGAAGGACGATAGGTTCTTTTGTAACTGCGATAAATGCTGAAAGAGATGACTCCTATCATCTAATTGGAGATAAAAAAGTTCTAGAATTGACTATGGCTGTTTTAGAAAAATACCAACCTTTTTACGATACAAAAATGTCGATTGAGGACCAGTATCAATTTTTTGGTATAAAGAACGACCTCCTTAAAGATATGTTTCCTAAATCAAATTTAGATAAATCTTTTGAAGATAATGGTTTATTCTCAAGAGTTCACTACTTAGAAAAAGAGTTTCACATAGTATATTCGACAAATCCTAAATTATTCGAAGCTTTTGAGGTTTCTCTTGACGAAAGTGCTTGGAAACAAGATGAAATATTGAATCTAAATTACGAAATAACCTCTGAAGCAAGCAATAAATTCACACCTCACGAACTTGGCTACCACCTTACATCGAGGATTGATTTTGAGAAAGGTTGCTACACAGGTCAAGAAATAGTTGCAAGAATGCATTACAGGGCTAAAAATTTACCTAACATCATAATCAAAACGACAGACAAGGAAGTAAAACCATTGTCTAAAGTTTTTGATGATAACCAAAAATCTATTGGTTTAGTGTTGATGTCATCTGCAAAAGAAGGAAAAAATCTTTGCCTACTATCAATGAATAAAAATTATAAAGAGCAGGAGATAATTTTTAGTAATTAATCTCTTCTTGAGTCCACTTTATGGGAGTCTTCCCTTTCGTTATAAGATATTGGTTCGCTTTTGAAAAATGCTTTGAACCAAAAAATCCTCTATGAGCTGATAAAGGAGAAGGATGAGGAGCTTTCAATACACAATGCTTGGAGGCATCTATTATTGATCCTTTCTTTTGAGCATAGCTACCCCATAACATAAAAACTATATTTTCTTTTTGGTTCAATATTTCAATTACTTTGTCTGTAAATATCTCCCATCCTTTACCAGAGTGAGAAGCAGGCTCACCTTTTACAACAGTCAGTACAGAATTTAAAAGTAATACGCCTTGCTTAGCCCAAAATGTTAAATCTCCATGATTGGGTGGTTGCAGATTTATATCTTCTTCTAATTCTTTGTAGATGTTAATCAGAGAAGGTGGGATTTTAGTATCTTTTTCTACAGAAAACGCAAGGCCATTAGCCTGTCCCACTCCATGGTAAGGATCTTGACCAATGATGACTAACTTTACTTCGTTTAAAGAGGTTAATTGGAAGGAAGAAAATGTTTTTTCATTAGGAGGAAAAATTATTTTGTTCTTAGATTTTTCTTGAATTAAAAATTGCCTTAGATTCAACATATAGGGTTTTTTGAATTCATCTTCAAGGGCTACTAACCAAGATATATCCATATTCGGCATTTTTCTAGCAGTCATAATTTCAATTATGAAGAATAAATAAAAGATTAAAAACTTCTTTGTTAAGTACGCTTTTTTTTATCCACATTTTCTGTGGATAACTCTTTGGATAACTTAGATGTTTTTTCTTTGTTAGAAAAAATAAGCGAGTTTCAGCGAATTGATCAAATTTCAAACATATTTTAATAAAGTTAACAAAATCAATACTTTAAAAGAAATATTGATTATTTTTGTTTATAAATTATAAATATATTGACTATTGATGCTTTTTTCAGTCTTGAGCAAGAAACTGTGCGTAATTTTAGTGAAAAACCTTTTGCTTGTGGGTTTTAGATCATTAAAAATAAATCTATAAATAAAACAATAACTTAAAAGATTAACTGATTAATCTAACATTTATTACGTTTTCTATCTCTTTAAGTTTTGCAATAGATGCTTCATCGACTGGGTTCTCTACATCTATAAGGTTATAGGCAATGTCGCCTTTACTGACATTGGTCATCTCAGCGATATTTAAGTTGAGCTCGCCCAATGCGGTTGCAATTTGACCTATCATTGCAGGTACATTTTTATTAATAATACTTATCCTGTAATCTGTAGTTCTTTTGAGTTGAACATTAGGAAAATTTACTGAATTTTTGATATTTCCAGTCTCAAGAAATTCAACTACTTGGTTTACAGCCATAACTGCACAATTTTCTTCAGCTTGCGCTGTACTAGCTCCTATATGAGGCAATAAAACCACATCTTTATTATTATTTGCCCTTTTAATAAGATCAGGAGTTGGGAAATCGGTTATAAAATTTCTTAAACATCCTTTATCGAGATATTTTAAAACATCATCAGTGTTTACTACTTCATGTCTTGCGAAATTAAGCAGTGAAAGATTAGAAGCTTCTCTAAATAAATCACCGTTTATGATTCCTTTGGTAGAAGGAAGAGCGGGTATATGAATAGAAATGTAGTCACTAACCTTAAATAATTCCTCTATTGTGTTTGCAGGTTGAACTTGGCTTGGAAGTCTCCATGCTGCTTCTACTGAAAGGGCTGGATCATAACCGACAACTTCCATATCAAGAGAAACTCCCATTCGCGCTACTTTCGATCCTATTGCTCCTAGACCCACTACTCCAAGCGATGAGCCAGCAAGTTCACTTCCTTTAAATTGCTTTTTATTACTCTCAAGAAAAGGTTCTAGATCGCTCATTTGATCCATATCAGTGAGTTCATTAACAAAATCAATACTTGCATAAACATTTCGAGAGGAAAGCATTAAACCAGCCAAGACTAATTCTTTAACAGCATTGGCATTAGCGCCTGGGGTGTTAAAAACTACTATTCCTTGATCAGTGCAAGTATCGACTGGAATATTGTTCACCCCTGCCCCAGCCCTTGAAATGGCCTTCAGTTCGGAATTTAAATCCTCAAGTGTAATCTTAGTACTCCTTACTAAGACTCCGTCTGGATTATCAATACTCTCTTCTAAGGAACAGTCTGTTCCTTCTAATTTATCTAGTCCTATCTTTGCTATATTGCTTAGAGGCTTAACTTTATATTGATGCATTTTAATAAGCTTTATTTTTAAGGCCGCGAAGCTTACCATTAATTGCTTAAATGATCGATAATCTATATAGTCACGCCCCTTTTTTATTATATGAATAATCATTTTTTAGATTTAAATAACTATGGGGTTGAAGACCTCGAGAGGATTATTAAAAATTCTCTTGAACTCAAATCCAAAAATAAGGTTTCTGATGCTCTGGAAGGTAAGTTTTTGGGTTTAATTTTTGAAAAATCTTCTACCAGAACAAGGGTATCTTTTGAAGTTGCCATGACACAACTTGGAGGCAAGGCAAGCTTTCTATCGGTTAATGACTTGCAGCTTGGTAGAGGTGAACCAATTGAAGACACAGCAATAGTTTTAAGCTCTATGGTTGATGGACTTGTCTTAAGGACAATTGATCACGAGACACAACTAAAGTTTTCAGAAAATTCTTCTGTTCCCGTTATAAATGGTTTAAGTAATAAATCTCATCCTTGCCAACTACTTGCAGACTTACTAACTTTCTACGAAGAAAAAGGATCTATAAAAGGGAAAAAGGTAGCTTGGTGCGGTGACTTCAATAATGTCTGCTTTTCTTACGCTCAAGCTGCTGAGCTATTTGATTTCGAACTTTGGGTTGCATGCCCCAAAGAGTTCTTATCTGTTGAAGACTACAAATTTAAAAATGTTACATATACTCAATCTGTATCTGAAGCAGTTAAAGATAGCGAGCTTATATCAACAGATGTTTGGATTTCAATGGGAGATGAAACTGAATCAAAAGAAAGAATAGAGGCTTTTAAAAACTACCAAGTTAATGAAAAAGTTTTAGATCAAGCTAGATCAGATGTTATGTTCTTGCATTGTTTACCCGCTGTCAAAGGTCAGGAGATTTCGACTACTCTATTGGATGATCAAAGAAGCAGAGTATGGAGGCAAGCCGAAAATCGATTACACGCCCAAAAAGGACTTCTTTTAGAACTCTTAAACTAATTTATTTGTCAGAACTTTCGAAACTGCCTCTTTCCAATCGAGGTAACTATCTACCTCCTCCACAGGAGTAAATGATCTATCTATCACCTTTAATTTTCGTAGTGATTTAAGATCTTCAAATAGTCCAGCATTCATTCCCGCAAGGAAGGCAGCTCCTAATGATGTTGTTTCAATAATTTTTGGTCGAGAAACATCAACACGAAGAGTATTAGCAAGTTTTTGGCAAAACCAATTATTTGCAACCATTCCTCCATCTATCATAAGTTTGTCCAGACTAGCTTTGTCTTTTTTCATTGCCTCAACTAGATCTTTAGTTTGATAGGCTACAGATTCTAGGGTTGCCTTAATTATGTCCTCTCTGCCTGTATCTCTTGTTAGTCCAAAAATAGCTCCCCTAGCTTCAGCATCCCAATATGGCGCCCCTAAACCGGTAAGTGCGGGTACGACTAGCACATTTGATTCAGGCGAGCCTTTTTGAGCGAGTGCTTCAGTCTCTGAAGAATTCTCAAAAAAATCTAAACCGTCTCTTAACCACTGTATTGCAGAGCCAGCTACAAAAATACTCCCTTCCAGCGCATAAGAAGTTTCCCCGTTGAGCCTGTAACCAATTGTTGTAAGTAATTTATTCTTGGAAAACAATGCTTTATTGCCTGTATTAACAATCATAAAGCAACCAGTACCGTAAGTACTTTTGATTTCTCCGGGGGAAAAGCAGCATTGTCCTATCAGTGCAGCTTGTTGATCTCCTGCTACCCCTCCTATACTGACATCACCACCTAATATATTTGTTATACCGAAATTATGAACATTGTCACAAACGTCAGGAAGCATATTTCTTGGAATCTTAAATAACTCCAATAATTCTTCATCCCATACCTGATCAACTATATTAAATAGCATGGTTCTAGAAGCATTTGTTACATCAGTTAAATGCTGCTGTCCTTCAGTCATTTTCCATATCAAGAAAGTATCTACTGTACCGAATAATAAGTCGCCCTTTTGTGCTAATTCTGCAGCCCCATCAACGTTACTTAATATCCAATTAACTTTAGTAGCAGAAAAATAGGGATCTATTGTTAAGCCTGTTTTCTTCTGAATTTCTTTTTCATAAGAAACTAGCTCTTCGCAAAAACTTGCCGTGCGTCGATCTTGCCAGACTATGGCATTGTAAATTGGTTTTCCTGTTTTTTTATTCCATACAATAGTTGTTTCTCTCTGGTTTGTTATACCTATAGAAGCTATCTCTTCACTTGCTAGTCCATTTCTTTGAACAAGGGAAGAAAGAGTATCAATAACTGTTTTCCAAATTTGATCTGGATTGTGCTCCACCCATCCTTCACTGGGAAAAAGTTGGTCAAATTCTTGTTGAACTGAATCAATATATTGTCCTTTTTTATCATATAAGACGGAACGTGTGCTTGAAGTACCCTGATCAATTGAGATGATTTTTTCTTTCATATTGTCTCCACAAACGCAGTATACAAAAAACTAAGTTACTAAAAACTTATCCACAGAAAATTAACAGAAAATTTGTATGTTTATAGTATTGTGTTTTTGTTAAAAACACAGTATCTTGTGTCTGTTATTAAAACTAGACACAATATATAGGGATATATAAAAAAGAAGAAAAAAAGAAAAAGGGGAAGGAAAAAGATGGAATCATCGACTCAAACAGCAGAAAAAACAGAAAAAACAACCCAAACAGCGCAAGAACAACAAAAACCAGCAATAGCTCCTGGGCAGATGAGGGTCATCAAAAGAAATGGATCGGTTGTTTCATACGACGCAGAGAAAATTGCTATAGCTATAACCAAAGCATTCCTTGCGGTTGAAGGAGGAGCTGCCGCAGCATCAACAAGAATACACAACGAAGTAAATGAGCTAGCAAACGCTGTAACAAATACTTTTAACAGAAGAATGCCATCTGGGGGCACTCTACACATTGAAGAAATACAAGACCAAGTAGAGTTAGAATTGATGAGGTCAGGAGAACAAAAAGTTGCCAGAGCCTACGTTCTATACAGAGAAGAAAGGAAACAATTGAGGCAACAAGAATCTCCTCAAAAAGAAGAAAAAGAAGGAATCAAAATAACTTTAGAAAATGGAGAAGAAGATACTCTGGATCTAAATCGCCTAGAAAAAATGGTGGCAGAAGCCTGCGAAGAACTCGAAGGCACAGATTCCAATTTAATTATAGAAGAAGCCAACAAAAATCTATATGACGGTGTAACTGAAGAAGATGCTAGAACGTCTCTTGTGATGACAGCAAGAACGTTAGTAGAACAAGAGCCTAACTATACTTATGTAACAGCAAGAATATTACTCGATAACATAAGAACAGAATCTCTTACATACTTGGGTATGCAAAAACAAGCAACACAAACAGAAATGCAAGAGCTCTACCCACAAGCTTTTAGAAATTTCCTAGCAAAGGGAGTAGAGAATGAAATCTTAAATCCAGAGCTTTTGGAGATGGATATAGAAAAACTGGGCCAAGCAATAGACCCATCCAGAGATAATTTATTTACATATTTAGGACTCCAAACACTCTACGACAGGTATTTTATTCACGATACAGAAATAAGATATGAATTGCCTCAAGTGTTTTTTATGAGAGTATCTATGGGACTTGCCTTACGTGAAGAGAACAGAGAAGAAAGAGCAATAGAATTTTATAACCTTCTTTCAAGTTTTGACTATATGAGCTCCACTCCTACTCTCTTCAATTCAGGGACGAAGCATTCACAGTTATCTTCTTGTTACTTGACTACTGTCCCAGATGATTTACACGGAATTTATGGGGCTATTCAAGATAATGCAATGCTATCTAAATGGGCAGGCGGATTAGGAAATGACTGGACGCCAGTAAGAGGTCTAGGGTCGCAGATCAAAGGTACAAATGGCAAATCACAAGGAGTAGTTCCATTCTTGAAAGTTGTTAACGATACAGCTGTGGCTGTAAATCAAGGAGGAAAAAGGAAAGGAGCAGTATGTTCTTATCTAGAAACTTGGCATATGGATATAGAAGAGTTTGTAGAACTAAGAAAAAATACAGGAGATGACAGAAGACGCACTCACGATATGAATACGGCTAACTGGGTACCAGATTTATTCCTTAAGAGAGTATCAGAAGATAAAAAATGGACTTTATTTACACCAAGCGACACACCAGATTTACATGATCTCTACGGTCTCGATTTCGAAAAAAGATATGAAGAATACGAAGCACAAACTCTAACAGGGGAAATAGAGTTTTATAAAGAAGTTGATGCAAAGGAGCTTTGGAAAAAGATGCTCTCTATGGTCTTTGAAACTGGACATCCTTGGATAACCTTTAAAGATGTATGCAATCTACGTTCACCACAACAACACACAGGGGTTGTTCACTCATCTAACCTATGCACAGAGATAACCTTGAATACAAGCCAAGACGAGATAGCTGTCTGCAATCTAGGCTCTGTTAATTTAACTCACCATATAAAAGATGGTGAGATGGATGAAACCAAGCTAGAAAAAACAATAAATACAGCTATAAGAATGCTTGATAACGTCATAGATATTAATTTTTATGCAGTCCAAGCAGCCGAAACATCAAATATGAAACATAGGCCAATAGGTCTCGGCATTATGGGATTCCATGATGCTCTCTATATGTTGAATACACCGTATGCTTCACAAGAAGCAGTGGACTTTGCAGATAGGTCAATGGAAATGGTCAGCTATTATGCGATAAAAGCATCAAGTGATCTTGCTGCTGAAAGAGGAAAGTATCAATCATATGAAGGCTCTCTGTGGAGCCAAGGGATTCTGCCAATAGATTCCATAAAATTACTTAAAGAAAGTAGAGGTAATGATTATCTTGATGTTGATGAAAGCTCCTCAATGGATTGGGATAGCTTAAGAGAAGTTGTAAGAAAACAAGGTATGAGAAACTCAAATGTTATGGCAATTGCACCAACAGCCACAATAGCAAATATAACGGGAGTCTCTCAGTCAATAGAACCTACTTATCAAAACTTATATGTAAAATCGAATCTTTCAGGTGAATTTACTGTAACCAATATTCCGATGGTAGAAAAGTTAAAAGAGCTGGGGTTATGGGATTCGGTGATGATAAATGATCTTAAATACTATGATGGCAGTGTAAAAGGAATCTCAAGAATACCTGAAGAAATTAAAGACCTTTTTGCTACCGCATTTGATATTGAACCGAGGTGGTTGATAGACGCAGCAAGCAGAAGACAGAAGTGGATAGATCAAAGTCAATCATTAAACTTGTATATAGATGAACCAAACGGGAAAAAGCTGGACATCATGTACAGAATGGCCTGGTTAAGAGGTCTTAAAACAACCTATTATCTACGTTCAAGATCTGCTACTACCGCAGAGAAATCAACTATATCAACAGGAGAGCTCAACGCCGTTGCGGCAACAGCTCAACCTGAAGTCCAACCTCAAACAAACACAACAGCCCCATCAGCCTGTTCAATACTTGATCCAGACTGTGAGGCATGTCAATAATCTAAGGAGTAAAAATGTTAAATTGGGATGATTACAACGAATCAGACAAGGTCCAAAAACCTCAAAAAATCCAAGAAACTCAGCCAGTAATAGCTGAAGAAAAGGTTGAAGCTGTCGAAGAAAATATATCTGAATATAGCCCTGTAGAGGCAGGAGATAGAGCCAAACAAGCTCAAGAAGCGATCGACAAATTAGACACGAGACAAGGTGAAGAAGAATTAGAAGGATTAGCTGGAAGAGTTCAAGTAGATGATAAGGCAATGATCAACTGCAGAGCAGATTTGAATCAACTTGTTCCTTTTAAATATGATTGGGCATGGCAAAAATATTTGGATGGAAGTGCAAATCATTGGATGCCTCAAGAAATTAATATGACGGCAGATGTTGCTCTTTGGAAATCACAGGATGGACTCACGGCTGATGAAAGAATGATAGTAATGAGAAATCTCGGCTTTTTCTCTACTGCAGATTCTCTAGTAGCAAATAATCTTGTTCTGGCTATTTATAGACTCATAACAAATCCAGAGTGTAGACAATATATTTTAAGACAAAGCTTTGAAGAAGCAATCCATACACATGCCTACCAATATTGCATTGAGTCATTGGGTATGGATGAAGGAGAAATCTTTAATATGTACCGTGAAATACCAAGCGTAGCTAAAAAAGCTTCTTGGGGCCTGAAATATACAAAAGAAATATCTGATCCAGGGTTTACAACTGGTACCGATGAAACAGACAAATTGCTTTTGAAAAACTTAATAGCCTTCTATTGCGTTTTAGAAGGTATCTTCTTTTACTGTGGATTCACGCAAATTCTTTCTATGGGTAGAAGGAATAAGATGACAGGAACGGCTGAGCAATTTCAATACATACTCAGAGATGAATCTATGCACTTAAATTTTGGAATAGATATGATCAATCAAATTAAGATAGAAAATCCTCATCTATGGGATGACCAAATGCGCCATGAAGCTGCACAAATGATATTAGAAGGAACAGAGCTAGAGATACAATATGCAAGAGACACAATGCCGAGAGGAATACTTGGTATGAATGCGGGCATGATGGAAGAGTACCTCCAATTCATTGCCAATAGAAGACTAGTTCAAATAGGTCTAGAAGAAGAGTTTGAAGGTGCAACAAATCCTTTCCCTTGGATGTCGGAAATAATGGACCTCAGAAAAGAGAAAAACTTCTTCGAAACTAGAGTTATTGAATACCAGACTGGTGGCGCTCTAACCTGGGACTAAATACTAAAATTATTGCTCATCGTGGTGCATCTGAAGATGCACCTGAGAATTCCCTTTCTTCTGTCCAAGAGGCTTTTATTCAGAAGTCGGATGGGGTTGAAGTAGATATAAGATTGACATCAGATAATGAGATCATCTGCCATCATGACAAGACTGGCCTTCGAACAACAGGAGTGGATAAAAAGATAAAGGATATGTCCTTGCAAGAGGTAAAGAGCTTGGAATGCGGTAGTTGGTTTGGCGAGTCTTGGAACAAAGAAAAAATACCTAAATTAAATGAAGTCTTTGAACTTTTGCCAGAAGAAAAAGATATATTCATAGAGGTTAAAACTAATGAAGAGATTGTTCCTATTCTGTTAGAAGTAATTCAAAAAAATCACAAAGACTTAGACAAATTAACCGTTATTTCTTTTTTTCCTGAAGTTATCAAGGCAATAAAAAGAAAAGAATCGCAAATAAAATGTAACCTGCTAATTGCATTTGATTATAAAGAAATGCATACACAAGATATTTTAAATCTGGCCATGGCAACAAAAGCTGACGGAATTGGAGCACAGAATCATGAAAGACTTGATGAAAAGTTCATTCAAGCAGTTAGGGATATTGAAAAAACGATACATGTTTGGACCGTTAATTCTAATGAAGAAGCTGAAAGTTATTATAGAAATGGTATTGACTCCATAACAACAAATAAACCTCTGTCTATAAGAAACTATCTAGAAGCTTTAGAATAAAGTAAAAGGAGGAGATATGAAGAATCACAATTTAAACTTTTTAGAGCTTGTTGAATCATCACTCAAAGAAGTCAAAGAATGCGATATTCATCAAGTCAAAGATTTGCTAGAGAAAGATGAAGATTTTTTTCTTATTGATGTAAGAGAAGACAGAGAATGGATACAAGGCCATATTCTAGGAGCCCATCATCTAGGAAAAGGAATAATAGAGAGAGATATTGGTAATCTTATTAACAACAAAGAATCATTAATTGTTTTATATTGTCAGGGCGGATATAGATCTGCCCTTGCAGGGGAAAATATACAAAAAATGGGTTATAAAAATGTGCTCTCTATGAGTGGTGGATTGAGTGATTGGATGCTTAACAACTTTCCTATCGATAAACCTTAATAAGAGATAAAATATCCCACTGGGGTAATATGGAATCTTCAAAACAAGTTGGGATAACTGAAGTTGTAGTTAGAGATGGAATACAGTCTCTACTAGCAACAAGAGTCCCTTTACGGGACCTTGTATCAATATTGCCGGCTCTAGATAAAGTGGGTTATTGGTCACTAGAAACTTGGGGTGGTGCCACTTACGACTCATGTATTAGATACCTTAATGAAGACCCTTGGGAAAGACTTAGAACTTTTAATTCACTTTTAAAAAATACTCCTCAGCAAATGCTTATAAGGGGACAAAATTTAGTAGGTTATAAGCATTATTCTAATGAAGTGGTTTCTAGATTTCTGGAAAAATCAGCAGAAAATGGGATTGAAATCTTTAGAACTTTTGATGCTTTAAATGATTTTGATAATATTGAATTCTCTATTAAAGAAGTAAAAAGAATTGGAAAACACGCCCAAGGAACTATAGCTTATACAACCAGTCCGGTTCATAACCTTGACACATGGCTTGATCTAGCAAGGAAAATTGAAGATTCAGGGGCAGACTCCCTGGCAATTAAGGACATGGCAGGTTTATTGAGACCTTTTGATGCATATGATCTAGTAAGTAGCCTCAAAGAAAACCTCTCTATACCAATACACATGCAAACTCATGCAACAACAGGCATGTCAACTGCTACAAACATGAAAGCCATTGAAGCTGGCATAGATAATATAGATACTTCAATATCTTCACTAAGCATGACTTACGGACATACCGCTACCGAGACAATGCTAGCGATATTTGAAGGACAAGATAGAGAGATTAATCTAGATTTAGATTCTCTTGAAGAAGTTTCAAATTTCTTTAAAGAGATTAGGGAAAAGTACTCAGAGTTTGAAGGTAGTCTTAAGGGAGTAGATTCAACAATGCTTGTGAAGCAAGTTCCTGGGGGCATGCTCTCAAATTTAGAATCTCAACTAAGAGCTAATAAACAAGAAGATAAAATAGACTTGGTTAAGGATGAAATACCTAAAGTTAGGGAGGATTTTGGTTTCCCTCCACTTGTAACTCCAGCTTCTCAGATCGTTGGTGCCCAGGCATTACTCAATGTTATGAGCTCTAGGAGATACGAAAATCTTTCTAATGAGTCTTTGAATTTAATTTTAGGAAAATATGGAAAACTGCCAGGTGATATCCAAACTGACTTGTTTAAGAAGGCTCAATCAATTGGTATTGAAGAAGCTGATTTAGATGAAGATGAAATAGAAAAGATGTCTAAGGAGCTTAAAGAACTTTGTGCAAATAATGGTTTACCTGACTTGAGTGAAAACATTGAAATGCTTCTCACTTACATTATGTTCCCCAATATCGCTTTGTCGTTTTTTAAACAGTTAGATATTTGATTATAAGTAGTTAGAAGCAGCCTCAGATATTGGGTCACCTTCAATTCTTGAATGGTACATTATCCTGCCTTCACTTAGATCCCACATACAAGCTTGGTGCATCAAGCATCTATTGTCCCAAATTACCGCATCTCCTACTTCCCAAGAATGGTGATAAACCCAGTCTTCATTACTACAAGCAAATTCCTCGAGTTCACGGGCAAGGTTTTGCGCTTCTTGATCACTCATTCCAGGAATTTTATTAATATGTCTGCCTATGGTTAGGCATTTCTGCCCAGTCTCATTATGAGTTTTTACTAAAGGTCTTAGGGGCTTGGGATCAATATCGAATCCGTAACTATTAAACTCGCTTACCTTAGGGTCTTTATGACCAAATCTTTCTTTTTGACTCCATTCATAAGAATGATAAGCAGATAAATCATTTATCTTTTCTTTCATGCCCTGGCTCAAACCATCGTAAGCGGCTCGCATATCAGCCCAACCAGTCTCTCCTCCCTTGGAAGGAACTTTATGTGCTGTGAATACCGCACCCTTAGCTTGAATAGGCATATAAGTGCTATCGTGATGCCACTCCATGTTACCTCTTAGAGATTTGACGATATCATCGTCATTGGCATCTCTAATAGAACCATCATTCCTTACATTGCTAATGGGAGAAAGGTCAAACTCTAATGCTCCAAAGTTTTTCGCAAATTTAATCTGCTGATCATTAGATAGATTCTGAGCAGGAAAAATAAGCAAGGCATACTTTAACCATAGCTCATATATTTCTGAAGCTTCAATTTGATCTAAGTCAGCTAAAGTTAAATCATAAACTTTTGCTCCGAATGATCTGTCTAATGGCTCTACTCTCACTTGCGCTTCTCTTTTTATATATATTTGTTAATCTAATATAAAACAGTATTAGTATTTTACAAAGATATGCCTTACATAGAAAACAGAATAGTTCATGATGCAGATGCTCATACAATGGAGTTACCGAATTGGTTTGATGGATACGCAAGCAATAAAGTACAGAAAGCTTTTAGAGATAGATTTCAAGGTAATAAAGGACTCGCTCAAACCTACTTTGAAAATATAGATAAGGTTCATCAGGATAAATCTTATCAGGAAAAAAATGATGAAGAGCTGATGATAAGAAAGAATTACGATGCTCTAGGCTCTTTCAATAAAGAAGATCGTTCTAAAGCCTTGGATTTATTAGGGGTAAAGAGTCAACTAGTCTTCCCTACCTCGCCAAATGTTTGGCTAGAGAGCCTTGAACATGGAGAAGACATTGAAATGCTCTATGAAGTTGCAGAAGCGACTAATAGGGCTCAAATAGACTTTTGCTCTAAGGACTCTAGACTTTTACCAGTCACATATATACCACTAGCAGATATTGATAAGAGTATTATCACAGCCAAATCTGCAATTGATTCAGGCTCAAGTGCCCTTCTTATACCTTGGGCTTGCCCTAAAAATCATGCTACAAGCCATATAGGTTTTGATCCAATATGGTCCTTGGCTGAAGAGGCTGGAATACCAATTTTATTTCATGTAGGCAGTGCAGACTTTGTTCTTCCAAAGGCTCATTCTTTGAATGGTATGCCAAAAGTTAAAGATTTTCATGGAGGAGAAGAGAACTTTAGATCTATATCTTATATGGCTATTTCATCTGGTCCAATGCAAGCACTTTCATTACTTATTCTGGATGGTGTTTTAGAAAGACATCCAAAACTAATGTTTGGAGTTATTGAATTAGGTTCAGTTTGGGTACCAGGCTTTATGAGGCAATTAGATTCAGCATTTGAAGCTTTTTCTAGGCATGAAGACCGCTTACAAGATTTAACTTTAAAACCAAGCGAATATGTTGAAAGGCAGGTCAGAGTTACTCCTTATCCTACAGAACCTACTGGATGGGTAATTAAAGAAGCAGGCCCAGATATATTCATGTTCTCATCTGACTATCCACATGTAGAAGGTGGAAGAAATCCTCTTGCTCGATTTGAAAAATCGATAAAAGATATAAGTTCTGAAGCACAAGATAAATTTTTTAGAGCGAATTTTGAGACCTTAATGGGATCAGCCCTCAAATAATGAAGCTTTCAAATTCTTATATCGGATTACCCGAGGAATTTTATCAATTGATAAAACCTTCCCCTGTTAAAAATCCTTCATTGATAGCATTCAATGAAGATTTAGCCATATCACTAGGTTTAGATGCAGAAAATAGCAGTTTACTTGAATACTTTTCTGGTAACAAAGTGCCACGAGGCTCTACTCCGATAGCCTTAAACTATGCAGGCCATCAATTTGGCAATTTCGTTCACCAATTAGGAGATGGACGCGCAATTTTACTTGGAGAAGTGAGTACGAATTCAGGAAGTTATGACCTTCAGCTTAAAGGCTCAGGTCAAACTATGTTTTCAAGGCAAGGAGATGGTAGATCTGCTTTGGGTCCGGTTATAAGAGAATACATATTGAGTGAAGCAATGCATCATTTAGGCATTCCTACATCAAGAGCTTTGGCTGCAGTTGCTACAGGTGAATATGTAGCTAGAGATTCTTTTGAACCTGGAGGTATTCTTACTCGTGTTGCTAAAAGCCACTTAAGGGTTGGTACTTTTGAATACTTTGCTTCTAGACAACAGTGGGAAGACGTAAAGCTTCTAGCTGATTTCGCAATACAAAGACATTTTCCAGAAATAAGAGAATCAGACAATCATTACCTTGAACTTCTTAAAAAAGTAGCCGATAAGCAGTCAGAACTAGTCTCTAAGTGGATGAGTGTAGGTTTTATACATGGAGTCATGAATACAGATAACTTTACTATCTCCGGAGAAACTATTGACTATGGTCCATGTGCATTTTTAGATGAATATGATCCTGGAAAGGTCTTTAGCTCCATAGACCAAAATGGAAGGTATGCTTTTGGTAATCAACCTAGTATTGCATCCTGGAATTTAGCTTCATTGGCAGGTTGTCTTATTGCATTCATAAACAAAGACTCTGATAAAGCCAATGAACTTGCGACTGAAGTCCTGGATAATTTCTCTGTGGATACAAATCAGAGAATTCTAGATCAAATGTGCAGAAAGATAGGAATTAATGGTTCTAAGGAAGAAAACCATACATTACTTAGAAACTTTCTAAAAATAATGCTGAAAAATCAATCTGACTACACAATTACTTTCAGAGCCCTGCCACAAGTTCTTCTTGGAGACTCAGATGACTTATTTGATCAGTTCAAAGAAAGAGCAGAATTGCATTCATGGTTAGAAGACTGGCAGCAAACTGTTCGTGCTGAAAATGAAGATGTAAATTTATTAGTGAATGATTTAAATGAAATCAATCCGGCATACATTCCTAGGAATCATCAAATACAAGATGTTATTGATCTGGCCTACGAAAATAATTTTTCGAAAATGTTAGAGATGATAGAAGTTGTTCAAGATCCTTTTAAAGAAAAGGACAAATATTCCTCTTACATGAATGCACCAACTGAAGATCAAAAAGTAAAAAGGACATTCTGTGGAACTTAACTAATTAAAGAACTTACTCTTTATTTAAAAGGTTAAATGCAAGTAAAAAAAAGGGGCCAAAAAGCCCCTTTTCTTTTGCTTGTTTTACTAAGCAGTCTGTCTATCATCCATTGCAGCTTTCCAAATAACTAGACCGAATAGAATCTTGTTAACAAAATCTGCTAAGTTATAGATTAAGTTTAATGTTGCAGAGTCAACAGCACCCATTAGGTAACCAAAAACGTAACCTAGTGGATAGATGGCCCAACCAACAACAATAATCAATAGCATTGAATTATATGCAGTTTGAACTGACGCGCTTGTTGAGGAAACAGCAGCTTTACCAGCACCCATGTAAAGTACATAGATCATGTAAAGCCAAGCTAGCATTCCAATTACAAAAGCAGGCATTGCAGCCATAAGTCCGGCTTCACCCATGTAACCAAAAATTAACATGACTAAAGAACCTAAAAGCAATTGCCAGAACAAAGAACCAGCTACAACAGTAACAGCAGCTAGAATTAGGTAAAATTCTACCATCTGTAAAGGTACTGTTAGCAACCAATCTATGTATCTAAAGACTGTTGGAGTCTCTCCAGTATCAACCCAAACACCTCTCATGTAGAGATAGTGCCAAAAAGCGATACCACAGATTAAACCAGCAACAGTGAGTGAAGTTTTCCATTTGCCTTCAACACTACCTCTTTCAGCGAAGAAAAAGACAGTTGCAGCAGCCATTGCCGCTGTTACTAGCCAAAAGGAAACACCAACGTAATCATTAGCATCTAAGTCTCCTCCGCTTGCTGCAAATAAAGGTGCAGCTAGGAAACTAGAAAGAACTAAAATTGATTTCATATTTATTCTCCCGTTAAATAATTAAGATCTTAAGATTCAAGTCTAAAAGGGGCCATTAGAAGGCCTTTCTAAACAAGAACCATTCTCAATATACTATCCAAACAAAATATTTTCAATTTTCAACTAGCATATAAATTTGTAATGTCAAATCTTCAATTAATGACATAAATATTGATTATTCTGGCTTCAAAGAAGAGTAAATAAGAGATCTCAGCTCTCTTCTTACTTGATACGTGGAAGAAGGTAAAAGTTGAGTAAGGAAAATAATGAACATGTCTTCTTTTGGATTTAACATAAAAACAGTACTTGCCGCACCACCCCAACCATACTCTCCAATATCACTAACAGATTGTGATTTTGCCGGATCAAGCATAACTGAGAACCCTAGACCAAACCCGACTCCAGCATATGGTGTTTCGCTAAATGCAGATTCACTCATCTCTGTTAGATCTTGATTATCTGGTAAATGGTTAACAGTCATCAGCTCCAAAGTTTTTCGACCGATCAAGCGCTTACCATTGAACTCACCTTGATTCAGCAACATAGAACAAAAATTATGATAATCATTCATGGTTGAAAAAAGACCTCCTCCACCAGATTCCATTTTTGTATTAAGAAAAGGAATTTCAAGTAACCTTGGCTCTCCTTTTGGGTTGTGTTCATACAACGCACAGAGACGATCGAGCTTTTCTTTTGGGCAAGAAAAACTTGTATCTTCCATTTCAAGGGGTTCAAAAATAAATTTTTTAAAGTATTCCTCAAGCTTCATTCCTGAAAGGACTTCTACTAGATATCCAAGCACATCAGTAGAAACTGAATAATTCCACTTATCACCAGGAGAAAACTCTAAGGGTAAAGTTGAAAGTATTTCTACAAATTCTTCGAGGCTTTCTGCTTGCTGAACCTTTGTTTTACGATAAGCAGCATCAACATTAGTCCTATACATAAAATCATAGGTCAATCCTGACATATGAGTTAAGAGATCTCTTATGGTCATATGTCTCTTAGGTCTTGAAGTTAGGAAATTAGGATAGATGCCTGATTGATAAACTCTTAATTTTTCCCATGAAGGAATGTACCAAAATACTGGGTCGTCTAATCTGAATGCGCTTTTTTCATACAATTGCATTATGGCAATGCTAGTTATTGCCTTAGACATGGAATAAATCCTAAAGATAGAATCCTCTTGCATAGGCTTTTCATTTTCACGATCCATGAATCCCAGCGAATCTAAATAGGCAATCTTTCCTTTTCGGGATACAAGAGTCATAGTGCCAACATATTTACCGTCTTTGACATAGGTGTTATCTAAATATTCCCTAATATTTTCAAGGACATTAGAGTCCAATCCAACTGATTCTGGTTTAACAACTTTCATAAATCCTCCAAGATGATTTAACTTTAAGTAAATAGGTTACTTTTATATTTATTATTTAATTTGAAGTGTACAAAAAAAATATTAATATGAATAAATAATTTTAATAAGAGATCAATTATGTACGACTTAGTGATTAGAAATGGAAAAATTGTAGATGGCAGTGGACAACCCTCTTTCATGGGTGATATTGCAATTCAGGGAGACCGCATTGTAAAGATAGGTCTGGTTGAAGAGTCCGGCACTAAAGAGATAGATGCTGAAGGGAATTTAGTCACTCCAGGATGGGTAGATATACACACTCACTATGATGGACAGGTCTGTTGGGATGAATATTTAACTCCGTCATGTTGGCATGGAGTCACAACTGTTGTTATGGGTAATTGCGGAGTAGGTTTTGCTCCAGTAAGGCCAGGGACTGAGGAGTTTTTAGTTCAACTTATGGAAGGAGTGGAAGATATACCTGGCGTTGCATTAAATGAGGGTGTTAGCTGGGATTGGGAGAGCTTTCCAGAATATCTTGATTCAATTGGAAAAAATAATTACGCCATGGATATTGGCGCAATGATTGGACACGGACCAATTAGATCCTATGTTATGGGTATGGATAGATGCCAGGGCAAAGAAGAAGCCTCAGATAGCGAAATAGCTGAAATGGCACAGATTACTAAGGAGGCCATCGAAGCTGGTGCTCTAGGGTTTAGTACTTCTAGGACATATCTTCATAGAGATAAATTTGGAGAATATGTTCCTGGAACAGAGGCAACTGCAAAAGAAATGAGAACGATTGCTAATACTATTGCCGATCTAGGACAGGGTACTTTAGAAATAGTTTCTGACTGGATGGATCAAGATATTGAATTAGATTGGGTAAAAGAATTTGTAGAGAAGTCTGACAGAACACTTACTTATGCCCAAACAGGAGGTAATCCTGTTGAAACTTGGAAATATTGCGAAGAAAATTTTTCTAAAGGCGTAAAAATAAGACCTCAATTTCCAGGCAGACCTACTGGCATGCTCTTTAGTCTTGAATCTACTGTGCATCCTTTTATTGCTCATCCTAGTTATGCAGAAATAGCTGACAAAACACTAGAAGAAAAAGTTGAAACTATGAAAGACGAATCTTTCAAACAAAAGATACTTTCGGAAGAACCGGCAGTAGATAAAAATCATATGATTTATACTCTGATGACTGCATTTGATAAACAATTCCCCATGGATGAAATACCTGACTATGAACCTTCTTATGAAGCCAGCATTGCAGGTATTGCTGAAAGTTCAAACAAGTCAATCATGGAAGTGATGTACGAAGAGCTTTTGAGAAATGATGGAAAAACCTTCGTATGGGCTCCCTTTTCTCCTTATCCTGATCACAATTTAGATACATATAAAATGATGATGGAGTTTAATAGCTCAGTTGCAGGGCTTAGTGATGGTGGTGCGCATTGCGGTCTTATATGTGATGCCAGTATGCCAACTTGGAATATAGCCCATTACACTAGAGATAGAGTAAAAGGAGAAAAAATACCATTAGAATTTCTAGTAAGAAAACAAACAAAAGAAACAGCTGAAACTTTTGGTTTGATGGATAGAGGACAAATTAAAGAAGGTTATATGGCTGATATAAATATAATTGATCACGAAAATCTATGTGTTTACAAACCTGAGATGGTTCATGATCTACCAACTGGCAGCAGAAGAATTATTCAAAAGGCTGGGGGTTATATAGCTACGATTAAAAGTGGTGTTGTGACCTTTAAAGACGATGAAGCTACTGGCGAGCTTCCCGGTACTGTTTTAAGGGGTGAAAGAACCGCTGAAGCTATAAGCGCATAAAAATCGCTCTCTATGTCATTTAGCACTCCTGACTTGTCTGATGAGAATCCAGATGCTCAGGCTCTTGCACCCATACTTAAAAACCTAGGAGGAAAAAAAGTCTTCTGGGGAAAAATTGAAACACTTAAATGCCCTGATGATAACTCTTATGTAAAAGAGCTCTTAAATTCAGATGGTGATGGAAGAGTTTTAGTTGTTGATGCAGATGGTATATCTACAGTTGCATTACTAGGAGACATGATTGCTGAAGCCGGGGTTAGAAATAATTGGAGTGGGATAGTAATAAACGGCTACGTAAGAGATATAGATATACTAAGCAAGTTGCATATTGGCGTTCAGGCCATAGGTACAATGCCTGTAAGAAGTGAAAAGAAAAACCAAGGGCAAGTAGGAATAGATGTATCTTTTGGCGGTTTAACCTTTTGCAGTGGAGATTATGTCTATGCTGACAATAACGGACTTTTACTTAGTAGAAATGAACTTATCCTTTCCTAGATTGATCTTAAGGCTTCAGTAATATCACGTCTGGCTGCATTCCATGCAGGGAAAACTCCACCGATAAATCCTACAAATAGAGCTAAAGTTAATCCCTGCTGTACAACTTCACCAGTCACTGCAAAAGCAAATGCTGTTTGAGAGAAAGAGCCACCAGCAAGTGTAGAAACCGTATATCCATTGAATAATAGATAAGCAATAGCTGCGCCAAGCAGTCCTCCAGCCATAGCTAATATAAGAGCCTCAATCATTAGTGCCGCAAGAACTGTAACACCTTTAAAACCCAATGCTCTAAGGGTACCTATTTCGACAAGTCTAGTTGATACGGCGCTATACATGGTGTTTAAGGCAGCAAAGACTGCACCAATTGCCATAATATAACCAACGACTTGGCCAAATATTTTGATTAGGTCAGCACCCGAGGATTGATCATCATAAAATTCAATCTCTCTTTGAACTTTTAATTCTAAATTGGGATAACTTTCGACATAAAGACCCACTTCGTCGAACGATTCTTTAGTTTCTAATTTTAAAATCATACTAGAAGCTATAGCACCTCTTCGGAATATTCCTTGAGCTGCTGCTAGATCAGACCATATTTCAGACTCATGAACATCACCATTACTAGTAAATATACCTACAACAGTTGCGAAACTGTCTCTTACTTTTATTTGATCCCCTATATCAAGACCTTGATATTGATTATTAGCGCCTTTACCAACGATTATTTCAGCTGTTCCGCTCGTGAAGTTTCTACCTTCTACAATTTTTAGTTCTGGTCTAATTGTAAAGCTCATTGGCTCAACACCTCTAAATGGAAGATTTGAAGTCGAATCAGCACCTTTTTTTGTTAAGTCTATGATCGCGAACAATTCTCCAGCGATCATTGGATCCCCATCAAGGCTCTTAATTCCGGGGGAACTAGATACAGTGTCCACCTCTGTCATTGCCACTCCACTACTTAATTCGGAACTTGAACCGTCTCTCAATATTATTACCCTATCGTCCTGACCAGTATTAGAAATAGTTGAACTAAGACCTTCAGCCATAGCTAGAAGAGACACCATGACAGCAACTGAACCTGCTATTCCAATTATAATTACAAGTGAAGACCCAGATCTCTCAAGGATAGATCTAAGATTCATGTTGGTTACGGATAAAACTTGTCTTATAAAACTCATATTAATTTTTCCTCAAAGCATCTACTACATTCAGTCGCATCGCAGAGTACGCAGGCAATACACCGGAGATAACAGCAGTTATAAAAGCTACTAAAATTGCACTTATTACTATAGAAATTGAAAATTCTATCTCTCCTGAAAAGCCTATAGCCACGCCAGAAAAAAGTGGGAACAATAGATAAGCTATAAGAACTCCAATCAAGGCTCCGGTAACGCATAGAAAGAAAGATTCAGCTAAAACAAAAAGCATAATAAGTCGATCTGCAAAACCAACTGCCTTCAGTGCTCCAAGCTCAGGTGTTCTCTCTCGTACTGCCTGACTCATAGTATTACCTGTTAGCAAAAGAATAGTGAAAAAAGAAGCAGCCAAAACTGAATTGATTATTAAACCGATATTGCCAATTTGTTCCGCGAACATTCTGCTAAAAGCCTCTTCTGTTGAGGTTTTTGTTTCATCTAAAGAATTCTTAAAAAGCTCATCTATCTCTTTTGCTATAGATTCAGCCTGATCCGGATTCTTTATCTTAACTATATAATTTCCAGGTCGTCCAGTTTCATAAAGCCTAGCTTCATCAAAATATTTCCAATTTATGAAAGCTTCATCTTGCTCATCACTTACACTGTTTATATACGTACCTACCAAATCGAATTCCCAAACTCCTCCACCCTTCTTAGGCCATATATCAGCAATAATAGGAATTCTATCTCCAATCTTCCATCCGAACTGATCGGCTAAGTCTTTCCCTACAATCATTCCAGTTATATTTCGTGAGAAAGCTTCTTGTGCTCCTTCACTGAGCTCCCATTCAGGATAAACATCAAAATAATTGTCTGGAACAGGCCACTTTGGGAAAAAGTTTTGCCTTTCTTTGTAAGTGCCCCCAAACCATTGACGCCATACCACAGTATCCACACCTTCTACAGCTTCTATTCTGTTTTTATGTGCCATGGGTAATGATTCTGTAAATGCTAAACGAGAGACAACTATCAGCCTATCTTTGCCTGCGAAATCAACTTCACTATTAAAGGCAACAGCAACTGATCTTCCTAGAGAAAATAGTAAGAAAGCAGTAGCTATCGAAAAAACTGTCATAAAGGTTCTAATCTTTTTACGATTAATACCTGATTTAACTATCATCCAATATTTCATTAGCCTTCTCTCAGTGCATCAACTACTTTTAATCGTAAGGCCTGATAAGCCGGTACGGCAGCTGACATAAACGCAATAACTATACCTATCAAAAAACCCCCAATAATAATACTTGGTGTTACTGAAACTGTATCTTCCAGCATTCCACCACTCATTGACTCCATCAACGGGACAAGCAATAACGTCAACGCGAGCCCAGCTATAACTGCCGTAAGGCATATGGTGATAGCTTCCAATATAACAGAAGAAAAAATTGTTAAATCTTTATAACCCAGACATTTCAAGACGCCTATATCACTTGTTCTTTCTCTGATCGATTGGGCAAGCGTATTTGATGAGACCAATAAAATAGTAAAAAAAACAGATAAAAGTATTGAGTTAACAATTAATTCAACATCTGCAATTTCTCCAGCCATTTCCACTGCAACCATTGATTCAGGGCCTGATCTTGTTGCGTAAGAGGAATTCATAAAGCGCTCATCTATCTGTTTCGATATTTTCTCACCCGCTTCAGCAGATGAAGCCTTGACCATGATCATGCCCAATGATCCTTTTTGGCTCATTCTTGCCTCATCAAAGGCAGACCAATTAATTATTGCCCCTAGTTCATCTCCTTTAATTTGTTTCGCTGTATAGAAGCCTACAACCTCAAATGACCAATTATTAGTTCCATCTATATTTAATGATGATGATTCTGTGTTTAATCGATCTCCAATTCTTAAACCTTTCTGATCTGCCATGAGTTGTCCAACAATTGTGGCGTTTGGATTATTTCTTAAAGCAAGTTCAGCTTGTTCTGTTGTTTCAAATCTATCGTATACTTCAAAAAAATTTGGACTGACAGCATAAGCTACACCCTCCATCATGCTTTCAATACTATCGGATATAAGAAAATCCATGTACATCACTTCCTCTACACCCTCTAGTGTTTCGATATAATTAACATGCGAATAAGGAAGCTTTCCAAACATATCATACCTAGGCATAACCATAATGTTATCTGCAGAAAGGCCCTCTATAGAACCCGTAAATAAGCCTGAAAGCGTGTTTAAGGATCCGTAGAGCACGAAGGCAATAAACATCGACATAATTGTTAAAAAAGTTCTTAACCTTTTCCTAATTAATCCAATCTTGACTAAAGTCCAATACATTTAATTAGTAAGTTTTCCTTTATCTAGGTGCAAGGTTCTTTTTGCTGATTCAGCGGCTACGGGGTCATGAGTCACCATCAAAATCGTTTTGCCATGGTCGCGATTTAAAATTTGAAGAAGTTCCAAAATTTCTGTAGCTGTATCTCTGTCTAAGTCACCTGTTGGTTCATCACAAACTAATATATCGGGATCAGAAACTAAAGCTCTAGCTATTGCTACTCTTTGTTGTTGCCCACCAGACAATTCATTTGGTTTGTGGCCACCTCTATCAGATAAACCAACCACATTCAGTGCAGTTTCTACATGCGTTTTTCTTTGGGAGCCTGATAGATTAGTTAAAAGAAGAGGTATCTCGACATTCTTATTCGCTGTAAGTACAGGAAGAAGATTATAGAACTGAAATATAAAACCAACATTGCTAGCCCTCCAATCACTTAGGGCAGATGCGCCCATCTTCTCTAGGTGTTCTCCATTGATAACTACTTGCCCAGATGTTGGGGAATCAAGCCCTCCAATCAAATTTAAGAGTGTAGATTTTCCAGATCCAGATGGTCCCATAAGGGCAAGGTAGTCTCCCTTGGGAACTTCTAAGCTTAGATCATCCAATACAACTAGAGTCTCTCCTCCTCTTTTATATGTTTTATTAACGGATTGAACTTCAATTAAGTTGGACATAGTTACCTCTTTTTATTTAATTATTACTTTTTGATTATTTTCTAATTCTTTATCGAACTTTGCTACTACAGTCATGCCAGAAGACAGGCCCTCTATTATTCTTGCATAGTTAGCCGTTTCTTCAGCAACTTTAACTCTTGTAAGTTTAATCTGAGATCCATCAATTACTTGAACGGTAGACTGATCATCCAAAATGGCTAAAGCTGCCAAAGGAATCATGACTCCCTCTTTTACCTCTTCACGGTTTTGAGTCTCTACTTTTTTCAAAAAGGAAACCCTGCTTCCCATATCAGGAAGAACTCTTTCATCTTTTTCTAAGAGTGCGATTCTAACTTTAACAGTAGCTTTATTCCTGTCAGCTGTAGGAATAATTGCTATGACTTCTGATGGAATATCCCATTTGGGATATGCATTTAGATTGGTGATGACGGGCTGCCCTGGTTTAACTCTGTTTATAAAAGCTTCATTTACATCTACTTCCACTTCTAAAGAGTCCATATCGACAATTGTACAGATACCAGTATTTGTAAAACCACCTCCAGCTGAAACAGGCGATATCATTTCACCGGGTTGTGCTGCTTTGTAGACCACAACACCACTAAAAGGAGCCAATATCTTCATATCCTGTACAACCTGCTTTCTAACGGCATTGAGAGCCTCTAATCCTTCCACAGCTGCTCTAGCTGAATCTAGAGAGGCTTGACTTGCCAACTCTTCTTTTGCAAGTTCTCTAGTTCTATTGAAAATACGCTTAGCCTCATTAAGCTGAGACTGCGAGTAATTAAGATCTGCCACCATAGTACTGTCATCTAATTGAGCCAGGATTTGGCCCTCTTCTACCTGCATTCCTTCCTCTATGAATACCTTCATAACTTTTCCAGTCATCTTAGAAGACACGGTAGCCCTTCTTCTGGCAACTACATAGCCAGAGGCATCAAGGATACTCGTGGCTGAGGAATCAGACATTTGGAGAGATTTAACTGTAAAAGTAGTTACTTCTTTAAGCTCGTCATCTGACAAAAAAAACCACCAAAAAAAACTTACTAATAAAACAGCAGCTCCAAGCAGATAAAGCCTATTTGAAGGTAAGTTTTCTTCTGAAGGTGCAGCAGATCTGTCTATCTTCAGATTATTAAGTAGGTTTTCTCTATCACTCATTTCTTTATCTGTTAATTAATTTTATAGTTATCGTTAAGAGAAGTATAGGTTACATTATGTTTATCAATTTTTTGTAAACAAATCACATTGAACTTATCCAATCGTCTATCATCTCAATAGCTTCAGTATGAGTTAAAGATCTCCCAGACTCTGGCATCATAACTCCTGGATCAGTAGAAATCATCCTATAAAGAAGAATAGATTCTTCCGCCTTTCCGGGTGAGATAGAAAATTCATGACCTCCGCTTCCCCTACCAGTCGCTACTGGTTTTTTATTAATCCCTAAGTGAGTTGGTCGGCTCTCAGTTAAATCTAGATAAAGTCCTGTTGAATTAGCTCCCCCAGTCGAAATATGACAGTGTCCACAATTTATATCCAAATAGGATCTAACTCTTTCTTCTAGAGAATGGTTATCATCCTCCCAATCAACGGGTGTATTAAGATCTGTCTGGATATTATCTATATAGTCTAGCTTCATCCATTTAGTTAATTGATTAATAGATTCATCTTGATAGTCATAAACTTTATTCAAATTTCTGGCCTTAGGTCCGATAGGCATTACAGCATCATTATTTGAATGACATTCTTTGCATTGATTTTTATTAGGAACCCTATAACGTACTGAACGGCTTTCCCCTTTAAAGTCTATCCAATCAGCTATTATTGTTTTACCAGCTTTTTTTATTATTGCTTCGTCTTGATTTTCATTCCAGGCATAAGAAACTGCTTCCCAACCTTTCTGCTTCCTTAAAAGTAATCTAGTCTCCATTAGTTTCTTACCTAGAGACAAGTTTCTTTCATCAATTGGATAATAAAAAGTTTTAATTAGTGCTGAACCAACTGGAAAATCAAACACCTTATCTTTTCTAAAAGAAGCTTTTTTACCTTCTGGTATATACACCCATCTTTGCTTATATGAATAATCAGAAAATAAAGAAGAAATTAATTCATAAGGCACAACTCCATTAGAAGGGATTTGAGCATGAGTATCTTTAAAGAAATGAAAATCCGAAAGTTGTTTTGGAAATTTTTCCTCTAAAATTAATTCATTATCAACAGCATAGACAGATGTTATTGAAAAAACTATTAATAATAATAACGAAGTTTTTTTCATTATTATCAGTTTAAGACAACCTCCGGCAAAGGTCTTACCTCTCCATCATATTCCTTAATATTTCTTTCTACTGGATCGAAAAAAGGCAGTAGATACTTAATTGGATTAAGTGTTAAAAATGTAGCATCACCATTATTAGAAATGACAAGCTTTTCTTCATCTGGTTGACCAAAAAGTATTTGATTCGTAGGCAAAATACCATCCCAAAATATGTCAGGCATATCTCCACCTGAAAGTTCAAATAGAATTGCCGCTAGCTCCCCAGTACCTATATCTGGATCAAATCCTCCATCACCAAATCTATTATTATGTATCTGTATAGACTTAGGGTGAGGGTTGTAATTTTCATCATCAGTTTCGTAACCATAAGTAACAATTGAGAGGTTCACAGTACCATTGCCGTATATGTCATTATCAAATACTTCAACGTCAGAATTAGCCTGAATTATTATCCCTGTTCCTCTAGGCACTTCTCCAACTATGTTTCCTTCTGGGGCAAAGTTATCAGTATCGTTATTGATGGCTTTATTTCTGAAAACTCTAACATGATGACCGCCTTGCTGAGGTAAATCAGGTAGATCAAAAACTAGAATTCCCCCGGTATTATGAGAAGCCAAATTATCAAAGACATCAGCATAATAAGAATTTTCTATCTCAATCCCCGCCACATTATATTGAGCAATGCTATTCTTAACGATTATATTTTGTGACTGTCCGACATATATACCTGCATCTGAAGCTCCTATTGCTACACAGCCATCTATCAAAACATCCTTAGACTCTACAGGATAAAACCCATAGGCTCCGTTAGTCTCTTTAGGTCCTCCTGTCCATTCTGTTCTGAGACGGATCATGCTAATTCCATCAGCACCTATAACCTTAATAGCATCTCCTTTTGCATCCAACACAGCAAAATCTCTCAACGTTACTCCATCTGAAGTGACCAAAAGCCCTTGAGCTCCAGAAACCTGATCTCCAAAATGTAATATAGTGTCGTCTATACCGGATCCTTCAAAGATTACGTCATCTACATCTAGTGAAATGCCATCTTCAAAAAAGTATTCTCCTGGCTCCAAGGTAAGAACATCTCCAGGTTCGAGATCAATCAGTGCTTCTTGTATTTCCTCTTGAGAGTTTGAGTTAGGTCCCAAAAGAATTTGCTTAGCTGATATTGAGAAGCTTGATAATACCAATAAGGTTATTAATAATAAGTTTTTCATTTTCCCCATTTGTCACATTTATTATTCAATAATTATAGTAAATTAACCCTAAGTTATGAAAACTATTCTGTTCGTGTGCATAGAAAATTCTTGTAGAAGCCAAATTGCAGAAGCTTATGCAAACTTGTATTCAAATAGCAAATATAAAGTCATAAGTGCCGGTTCTAATCCATCAGGTAGTATCAATCCTACAGCTATGAAATTAATGTCTGAATTGGGACATAAAATGGCAGGTCAATATTCCAAATCGGTTGATACAGTTGCGCAGAATGTAGATTATTTAATCTCTATGGGTTGTGGAGACTCTTGTCCAAATGTCAGCGCAAAAGACAGAATAGATTGGGATATACCTGACCCAAAAGATATGAATGATAAAGAATTCAAAGAAGTTATAGCATTAATAGACAAACAGGTTCAAAACTTGATAAAAAATATTATCTAAACCTGAGATTCTCTCTATTAAGTTCAGATATAGAACTAACTCCCATTAGTCTCATATCTCTTTCTATTTCTGACTTCATTAGTTCTAAGGCTCTTTCTACTCCATGCTGTCCGGCTGCAGCAAGAGCGAATAAATAGAATCTACCTCCCCCTACAGCTTTGGCGCCCATAGAGAGAGCCTTAAGAACATGAGTACCTCTCTGTATGCCACTATCCATGATTACATCAATATCGTCTCCGACTGCGTCAACAATCTCCGATAGCTGATCAAATGGGGATCGACTGCCATCTAACTGTCTTCCTCCATGGTTTGATATAACAATACCGGTACATCCAATATCAACAGCTTTTTTAGCATCTTCTGCACTCATCACTCCTTTAAGGCAAAATTGGCCATCCCAGTATTCAACCATTTTTGCCACGTCATCCCAGTTCAAACAAGGATCTAACATCTCCGTAAAATATCTACCTATAGATATTGGTCCATCTGACATATCGACATGATCATCCAGCTGAGGAAGAGAGAATTTCTTATGAGTTAGATAATTTAATGCCCACATCGGTTTGATTGCAAATTGTGTTATGCCACTAAAGCTTAATTTAAAGGGAATTGAGAAACCTGTCTTTAGATCTCTTTCTCTATTACCTCCTGTAATGGTATCTACAGTGAGCATCATTATATCCACATTGGCATTTTTGGCATTCTCGAGCATGACTTGATTTAGCTCTCTATCTTTATGGAAGTAGAATTGATAGCACTGAGGTCCAGAATACTGTTGTCTTACTTCAGATAAACTTACCGTTCCTAGAGAAGACACTCCAAATAAAGTCCCATATTTATCTGCAGCAGCAGCAACTGCATTTTCACCCTCATGATGAAAAACTCTCTGTAAGGCCGTAGGAGAACAGTAAATTGGCATTTCAAGCTTTTGGCCTAAAATTTCAACAGACATATCGATGTTCTCAACCCCTCTCAATACGTTTGGAACGAGATCACAATCTTCAAAACTCTTGGTATTTCTATCATAGGTGCTTTCATCGTCAGCTGCACCATCAATGTAATTGAAGATTGGACTTGGCAATCTTCTACGGGCCAACTCTCTAAAGTCGCTGAAACTATGGCAGTCCTTTAAACGCATTTGTTTTTAAGATTTCAGCCCGCGATGAGAAATAAGAATTATGTAGAGTTATTTCTTACTTTCTTGGATTAAAGTGAAGGCTTTCATTGATTGATCTCCACCCTGATAACAAAGTGTGGCATCAGTCATATCAGAAATCTGTTCCCAGTTAGCTTCAATATTTTCAGCTGTCATATCGTCACCGGTTCCTAAATAAACACCTTTAGTTTCATGTATCATAACTCTTGTAAATACACCCGCTCCCGCAGCTATAATTACTCCAGTAGGAGCGTCTTCTGAGACCATATAAGTTACAGCAGGAGTAACATATTCAGGTTTTATTTGTTCAATTACTTCTCCGGGCATTAAGCTTTCAGTCATTCTTGTACCAGCCAATGGTGCCAAGGTATTGCATTTAACATTATATTTAGCACCTTCTAACTTCAAGGTGTTCATAAGTCCTACGACCCCCATTTTTGCTGACCCGTAATTAGTTTGACCAAAGTTTCCATACAATCCGCTTGATGAAGAAGTCATTACGATTCTTCCATAGTTTTGCTCCTTCATGATTTCCCAAACTGCTTTCGTGCAATTGACGCTTCCCATCAAATGGACTTCAACGACCATTCTAAAGTCTTGATCTTCAACTTTTGAAAAGCTTTTATCTCTCAGAATACCAGCATTGTTGACTAATATGTCTATACGGCCATATTTTTCCATGACCTCATCAACCATAGCTTTGACCTGATCAGCATCAGTTACGCTAGCTCCATTGGCCATTGCTTCTCCTCCGGCAGCTTTGATTTCTTCTACAACCATTTCAGCAGCAGATAACGAACCATCATCAGAACCATCAACATTACCACCTAGGTCATTTACAACAACTTTAGCGCCTCTTTTAGCTAAATCTAGCGCATGGCATCTACCTAGACCTCCACCGGCACCAGTAACAATTGCAACTTGATCGTTAAAAGTTATAGACATAATTTCTCCTATTTAAAAAGTTAGGCGCACATCTTACCGTATGCTAGTTTTTTTGTGAAAAAGCTTTTTCTATTCTATTTAAGGCTTCTTCTAATACAGATCTAGGACAACCAAAATTTAAACGTACGTAGTTCTTATCTCCAAACCAAGCTCCATCGTGCACACCCACTTTAGCTTCTTGTATAAAAAAATCAGCAGGACTATTAAGACCAGTATTTCTGCAGTCTATCCAGGCCAAGAATCCTGCTTCGGGTCCTTTGAGAGATAAGCCCTCTACTTTATTTACTCTTTCGAGGAGTAAATTTTTATTAGCTTGGAGGTATTGAATAAGTTGAGCACGCCACTCATCAGCATCGGAATATGCCCTTTCGGCTGCTACGAAGGCTAAGTTATCTATATGTGAAACAATGCCTTTTGTGTTTCTGACAAAATCCTCTCTTATTTCTTTATTAGGGATAATAGCAGCTGCAATAGGAAAACCTGCAAGATTGTATGTTTTGCAAGGACCCATAATCGTTATGGAGTTTTCTTGATTATGTTCATTAATTGTTGCAAAGGGTATGTGTTTTAGTCCTTCATCTAAAACTAGATCAGAATGAATTTCGTCACTACAAACTATCACTCCATTTTCTTCACAAAGTCTTGATAGCTCAGTAAGTTCTTCTTGGCTGAATACAGATCCGCCTGGATTATGAGGATTACAAAGAAAGAGTAATTTTGTATCTTCAGACAACAAAGTTCCAATTTCATCAAAGTCAAACTCTAGCCTGCCATTTGAATCTTTCAAATATGTTTTTACAAAGCCTCTCTCCATGTTTTCTGGAGCTTCTGTAAAAGGGGCATATATTGGTGATGGAATCATAGCCATGTCACCGGGAGCTAGGACTGTTTTGCAAGCAACATTCAACCCTACTACTCCACCTGGAACCCATACCACCCAATCTTTATCTATCTGCCAACCAGTATTGCTCTTTGTTTTTTCTATGAATGTATCAGTTAAACTTTGAGGTGTATCTGTGTAGCCAAATACACCTTCATCAATCCTTTGAATCATCGGCTTCGTTATTTCAGACGGGCAAAGAAAATCCATATCAGCAATCCACATAGGAATGACTTCTGCATCTGAAAACTTCAACCACTTCGTGCTATGAGTTTCTCTTCTTGAAATTATTTGATCAAAATTATATTTCATTGGATAAATTCATCTTACTCTAAAATTTAAATGATACCTATTGCTCAGCAAAGATTGAGTAGTTAGACTGCGCTCCCTAGCAATAATATTTATGACAGAATTCTCTTACTCAAATGTTAATGATGACACTCCGGTCTTGGTAGGTTGTAGTCAATTAACTGATAAAAGAGGCGTAGATGGATTTAATTATCTGGATATACTCAAAGAAGTCTCTAAACAAGCGATTGCGGATTGTGAAGCTTCTGCAAATTTAAGTGAGCACATTGATACTGTAGCGGTGATTAGATTCGTAGCGGATACACCCCATAGAGATTCGGCTACATCCAATCTTTGGGGTTACCCTAATATGCCAAGGAGTTTATCTAATTCCCTAGGCTTATCTATCTCAAATGAAATTTATACCACTACTGGTGGTAACTCGCCTCAAATAGCTTTGAACGAACTTGCTAACAGAATAAAAGACAAACAAGTTGATTGCGCGCTTTTAGCTGGAGGAGAAGCATTAGATACATTTGTTGGTAGATTGAAAGAAGGTTTGCCAGTTGATTGGGAAGATAATCCTGGAGGTAATCCTGAAGTGATAGGCAAGTCTACCGATGGAACTAATGATCACGAAAAACTTCATGGAATATTTGATCCCTCTTCTGTTTACCCTCTATTTGCAAATGCAATAAGAGGTAATACGGGTCAATCTCTTGAGGAGCATATGCAAGATACCGGCGAGCTATTCTCTAGATTTTCTGAAGTAGCATCAAAAAATAAAAATGCCTGGTTTCCTACATATAGGTCAGCAGAAGAAATAGCTGAGGTTAAACCTGAGAATAGGATGATAGGACTTCCTTATACTAAATATATGAACTCAATCATGAGGGTTAATCAATCCTCCGCAATTATTGTAATGTCAGCTAAGAAAGCAAGGGAGCTGGGTATTCCAGAATCAAAATGGATATTTATGTATTCTGGAGCATGTTTAAATGATGTATGGAACGTTTCCAACAGAGCTGACTACTATTCTTCACCTGCAATAAAATCTTGTACAGATAGCGTATTTGATCTCGCAAATGTCTCTATCAGTGAAATGGATTTTATTGATTTATATTCATGCTTTCCTTCAGCTGTTCAGATAGCGATGGAAGAACTCTCACTCGATAAAAATGATCCCAGAGGTTTTACTGTAACTGGTGGTCTCCCTTACTTTGGAGGTCCAGGTAATGCATATGTGATGAACTCAATTGCAACCCTAATAGAGAAATTGAGAATGCACCCAGGAAAATTTGGTTTAGCTACGGCTAACGGTTGGTATATAACAAAACATGGTGCAGCCGTATTCTCATCAAAACCTTTTGAGGGAGAATGGAATCAGGTTGCAGACACATCTAACCTGCAAAAGAGTATTGATTCAGCATCAAATACCCTATTCACTGAAATGCCAGAAGGTCAATGTTCAGTTGAAACCTATACTGTTACACATACTCATAAAGGCCCTGATAAAGGAATAATAATTGGAAAGCTAACAGATGGGACTAGATTTTTAGCAAATACAGAAAGAGATCCTGATGTTCTAGAGAAAATGTGTCAACGTGACATGCTGAATGCGTCTGGTTTTGTTTCAAATGATGGAAAGCGAAATATATTTAAACCAAATTAAAATGGAGAAATCAATGAAAGAAATAAATGTTGCTGTGACTGGCGGAGCCGGACAAATAGCTTATTCACTTCTACCAAGACTAGTAAGCGGTGAAACATTTGGTCCTGATATTAAAGTAAATCTGAGACTAATAGAAATACCTCAAGTTGTAGACAAGTTACAAGGAACGATTATGGAATTAATCGACTGTGGTTTTGATCAAACGGGAGAGTTAACTGCCACTTCTGACATATGCGAAGGAGTAAAAGACGCAGATTGGGTGCTTCTGGTAGGAAGCATACCAAGAGGAATTGTAATCGATGGAAAGAAAATTGAAGAGAGAAGTGACCTTCTTAAAATAAATGGGGGAATATTTACAGATCAAGGAGCTGCAATTGGCCAAGTAGCAAAACCTGATGCAAAAATACTAGTAGTTGGTAATCCTGCAAATACTAATGCTCTGATAGGTATGAACTCTGCTAAAAACCCTAGTCAACAATGGTTTGCTATGACTGCTCTTGATGCCAATAGAGCCAAAGCTCAGCTAGCAGAGAAAGCAGGTGCATCTATATCTTCATTAAAAAATATGATCATATGGGGAAACCATAGTCCAACCATGTATCCAGACCCTTACAACGCAACTATTAATGGAGTAAGTGCAGCAGAAACGATTAATGATCACCAATGGTTATCAGAGGAATACCTTCCCTTGGTCCAACAACGTGGAAAGGCGGTGATAGATGCAAGAGGTGCATCATCGGCTGCGTCAGCCGCTAATGCAGCTATCGATACTGTTAAAGCTGTGATGAACCCTACTCCAGATGGCGACTGTTTTAGTGCAGCTATAGCGAGTGATGGTAGCTATGGCGTACCGCAAGGCCTAATATTTGGATTCCCACTAAGGACGTCTGCTAACGGAGAAGTTGAGATCATTCAAGGTATCGAACTTAATGAATTTGCTCAATCAAAAATTGCAATAACCACACAGGAATTAGAATCTGAAAGGGAAGCGGTAGCAGATTTGATAAATTAAACTTTTGGCTTCATCTGAGGAAACAGGAGTACATCTCTTATAGATTGTGCTCCTGTAAGAAGCATTACCAACCTATCAATTCCTATCCCTACCCCTGCACAAGGTGGTAAACCATACTCAAGAGCCTCAACATAGTCAGAATCGAACTCCATAGCTTCTTCGTCTCCTGCAGACTTTTGAGCCACTTGATCTTTAAAACGCTCTGCTTGATCATCAGGATCATTTAACTCTGAGAATCCATTAGCTATCTCTTTCCCTCCAATGAAAAGTTCAAATCTATCAACTTCTGAATCATCTCCATCAGTAGACCTTGATAAAGGAGAAACATCTTTAGGATATCCTGTAATAAATGTTGGATCGATCAAATCATCTTCGACAAGCTCCTCAAACAACTCGAATAATATTTTCCCATTTGATAAATTTTTAAGATTCTCAATCTTATATTTTTCTCCGATCTCCAGAAGAAAGTCTCTATTATCTAAGAGATTTAAGTCGACAGATAATTTTTGAGCCACTGAATCCTTTAACCTAATTCTGGTAAATGGTTGCGAAAAATCAAATTCAATGCCATCTTGCTTCAACTTGAAAGTTCCAAATACTTGCTCTGAAATATGCTTGAATAATTTCTCTATGAAATCCATTTGATCACTAAAATCGGCATAAGCCGTATAGTACTCCAGCATTGTAAATTCAGGATTATGCTTTGTTGAAAGTCCTTCATTTCGGAAATTTCTATTTATTTCAAAAACTTTTTCCATACCTCCAACAACCAACCTTTTTAAATATAGTTCAGGAGCTATTCTTAAATATAAATCCATATCTAAAGCATTATGATGAGTAGTGAAAGGCTTGGCAGCTGCACCTCCTAAAATAGAATGCATCATGGGAGTCTCTACTTCTAAATATTCATGACCTATAAAGAAATCCCTGATGGAACTTATAATTTGACTTCTCTTTTGAAAAACTTCTAAGCTCTCTTGATTGGTAATTAAATCTAAATATCTTTTTCTATACCTTTGCTCTGTATCAACTAATCCAGAATGTTTTTCTGGAAGTGGCCTCAAAGATTTTGTAAGCATTTCGATGGTATTAGCATTAACTGTCAATTCACCAGTTTTTGTTATGAACAAAGTTCCTTTGATACCAACAATATCTCCTAGATCCCAGGTCTTAAACTCTTCGTAGTCTCCATCTGGAAGATCATTGGATCTAACATAGGCTTGAATTTGACCCTTCATATCTTGCAGGGTTATGAAACTCGCCTTTCCCATTATCCTCTGAAGCATGATTCTTCCGGCAACAGAAACTTCTATAGAATTTTCTTCCAGCTCCTCCTTGGACATTTGAGCATATTGATTCTTAAGATCTTGAGATAGTGAATCCCTTCTGAAGGAGTTAGGATAAGCTTTATCCTTCTTTCTTAGCTCATCTAATTTAGATCTTCTTTGTTGAAGAAGTTCATTTTCTGATAGATTTTCTGTCATAAGTGTTACTTTAACTAAATATTTTCTTTTAAGCTCGCTTCAATAAAATTATCTAAAGCTCCATCAAGAACAGCAGAGCAATTCGTCGTCTCAACTCCAGTCCTTAAATCTTTTATTCTAGAGGAATCAAGTACATATGATCTAATCTGACTGCCCCAGCCGATATCTGCCTTCGATTCTTCTAGAGATTGTTTCTCTGCATTAAGTTTATTCATCTCAATTTCGTAAAGTTTAGCTCTTAGTTGAGCCATAGCTTTATCTTTATTCTGATGTTGAGATCTTTGAGACTGGCATTGTGAAACTACTCCAGAGGGTTCATGGGTAATTCTAATTGCAGAGTCTGTTTTGTTCACATGCTGACCACCGGCTCCACTGGCTCTATAAGTATCTATTCTTAAATCAGCAGGGTTTATTTCTATTTCAACCGTGTCATCAACTTCTGGAGAAATGAAAATTGAAGCAAAAGAGGTATGTCTTCTACTTCCAGAATCAAAAGGAGATTTTCTTACCAATCTGTGGACACCTGTTTCAGTTCGCAACCAACCGTAAGCATAATCTCCATTAAACTTAATTGCAGCGCTCTTTATTCCTGCAACTTCACCATGAGATACTTCTATCACCTCTGTATCAAAGCCTTTAGACTCTCCCCACTTCAAGTACATCCTCATAAGCATTTCTGCCCAATCTTGGGCTTCGGTGCCGCCTGAACCTGATTGAATGTCTAAATAGGCATTATTTGGATCCATTTTGTTAGAAAACATTCTTACAAATTCAAGATCCCTTAATGTAGATTCATTCTTAATTATTTCGTGAGAGATTTCCTCTAAAGCTGAATTATCTTCTTCTTCAATAGCAATTTCAGTTAATTCAATAGAGTCTTGAATTGCAGATTCCAGAACATTGAATTTTGTAAGTTCCTTCTCTATATGTACTTTTTCCTTGTTTAGTTCCTGAGCTTGTTTTGGATCATCCCAAATTGCAGGATCGCTTAATTTTTCAATGATCTTCTCAAGTTTTTCTTGTTTACTATCAACGTCAAAGATACCCCCTAAGATCTTCTATCCTTTTTGAATGATCTTTAAGGTCTTCATTTAAAGATGTAATTTCTATCATTTATAGTAAGTATTATAGAGCCTTAGAAAGAATAAATTGTTTAATCTCAAGATAATCATCCGGAAGGATAGTAAATATCTCTTCTTGTTCAAAAGCTTTTGCAACCTTATTAGGTAGTTCTGAAGTATAACTTGGTAGTGCTTTTTCTATAGCTTCCGTAAATTTGGCAGGGTGAGCTGTTCCCATTGTTATAACTGGTTCTTCCTTATTCACAATCCCATTACTAGCTCGAACTCCTGTAGCGGTATGAGGATCCAGCAAATAATCATGCCTTGTAAAAGTTTCTTTAATCTCTTGAATAATTTCTTCATCATCACTTCGAAAACTATTAAAAAAACTAGCAACTAACTCCTTTTTTGCTTGGGGTATATCTATACTTTTCGCAGGAAAAGCACGCATATTTTTTGCAAGTATAGAGGAATTATCGTCATATAAATTGTAGAGAAGTCTTTCAAAATTGCTGGCTACTGAAATATCCATACTAGGAGCTAAGGTTTGAACAACTCCTGTTTTAGAATAATTATTTGTAGAAAAGGTTTGATGTAAAACATCGTTTTTATTCGTTGCAATTAATAATCTCTTTATTGGCAAACCCATCTGTTTAGCTGTCCATCCTGCGTAAGCATGACCAAAATTACCTGAAGGAATTGAAAATGTTAAATCTTCTTTCGATCCAATCATCTTTAAATAAGACCAAAAAAAATAAACTGACTGTGTCATACATCTTGCCCAGTTTATGGAATTTGCCGCTATGAACCTAACCTTATCATTTTTGAAATTCTCATCGAGAAACATTTTTTTTACAATGTCCTGACATCCATCAAAATCACTTTTTACAGCAATAGGATGAACATTTTGGGATTGGGTGGTGGTCATCTGCTTTCTTTGAAAATCTGTCACCTTTCCGTGAGGATATAAGATATAAACCTCCACATTTTCGTGCCTCGAACAAGCCGATATTGCTGCCGCTCCTGTATCACCGGATGTGGCGCCTAGAACAACAATTTTTTGTCCTCTCTCTTTAGCAAAGTGATTGAGTAAGACTCCTAGTAACTGCATGGCTACATCTTTAAAAGCCAATGTAGGCCCATGAAACAGTTCCAATAC
The DNA here is from genome assembly GCA_003212335.1 of SAR86 cluster bacterium AG-447-A08. Taxonomy (GTDB): domain Bacteria; phylum Pseudomonadota; class Gammaproteobacteria; order Magnimaribacterales; family Magnimaribacteraceae; genus Magnimaribacter; species Magnimaribacter mokuoloeensis. The sequence goes on along the minus strand of QCQA01000004.1, from coordinate 23,269 downwards.
CCAACGATTGTCTTCAAGCTTTTCTAATTTGACTACATCTTTTTCGTCAAAAGTGCTATATGCATCTTTCAATAAGTCTAAAAAAGTATCTTCATCTATTTCTTCTTTTACGAATGGATATAAAATCTTTGATGCCAGTTGATCGAAGGACAGCTCAGACCAACTTTGTATTTCTTGAATTGAAAATTTAGGAAAAGCTTCAGGCATATACAAACCGCCGTCTGGAGCTAAACCACCTAATAATACCTCTGAAAAAGTAACTTCAGGACTTTCGCCTCTTGTACTTTTATAACGCATTATGAATTCGAAACTGTTTAATACTTTGAGCTATCTCATCTATAGAATGCAAGTCTTTAGTCATTTCAAAAGCCTTCTCATCGGTAAGAGGACCAGAAATTATAACTACGGGAACATGAGTATGATCAGCTTGATTAGCTTTAGATTCGTTCTGAATCAAAGCCTCAATACTTATATTTTTGCTTGCAAACAAAGAAGACACTTTTGCAATAGCTCCTGCCTCATTCTTGATTGTTAAATTGAAATATCGAGAGAATCCTTGCTGACTCTCTTTGGACAGAAGATTCTTGCTTGCAAAATTTTTGGATACTGGCCATCCTCCATTTGATATATCAACAATATCGGCTATCACAGCCGATGCTGTTGGTTTTGGACCTGCTCCAGGACCATAATAAACAGTTGAGCCAAGACCATCGCAATTAACCTCTAATGCATTCATTTGCATTCCAACTTGGGAAAGTAGCTGATCGTTTGGAACTAATGTTGGATAGGCACTCACAAACACTTCATTTGCTTCTATAGACCCATAAGCAATATGCTTAATTGAATAACCCAAATCTGCTGCATAGGAAATGTCCTCTTGAGAAACTGACTCAATACCTCCATAAGAAACAAGCTCAAAGTTATGAGGTGTATTGAATGCTAGAGCAGAAAGTATAGATGCTTTCTGTGCAGCATCGGTACCGTCTACATCCATAGTCGGATCGGCTTCAGCTAAACCTAAATCTTGTGCTTCTTTTAAAGCGCTTTCAAAAGATGATTGATCGTCAGACATTTTTGAAAGAATAAAATTTGTTGTTCCATTCAGTATTCCAGCAAACCAATTGACTTTGTTTGCAACCAATCCTTCCCTCAAAGCTTTTATTACAGGAGTGCCTCCTGCAACAGATGCTTCAAAACCTATTTGAACATTGTGCTCTTTAGCAAGCTCGAATAATTCGTCTCCGTGAGTGGCTATTAAGGCTTTATTGGCAGTTACGATATGTTTTCCATTTCGAATAGATGTTTCTACTAAATCTTTAGCCAGATCACATCCTCCTATTAATTCAATTAATACTTCAACTTCAGGATTATTGGCTACATCCAATAAGTCAGTTGTTACATTAAGATCAAAAGATACTGCCGATTTTCCCTTGCGAGCACCTACTTGGATAACGTCTATCTTTACTCCCCCATTGTTCTCTACAATTTCGGGTGAGTTACTTAAATTTTCTAGAACTGCTCCACCAACATTTCCAACGCCACATACGCCAACTTTGATAGATTTCATTATTTAATAGCCTGAATATTTGTTGAGTTAGACAAGAATTTTTTGATATTTCTTAAAGCTTGCCTTGATCTATGTTCATTCTCAATCAAAGAGAATCTTACATACCCTTCACCATAACTGCCAAATCCTACTCCAGGAGAAACGGCTACTTTTGCTTCAGAAAGTAATTGCTTACTAAATTCTAGGGAACCAAGATGTTTGTGAGAGGGTGGTATTTTAGCCCAAACAAACATTGTTGCTTTGGGACTGTCCACTCGCCATCCAGCGTCATTGAGACCTTTTATAAGTACATCCCTTCTGGATTGGTACATTTCTCTAATAGAATCAACATGATGGTCTCCATGATCTAGGGCTTTTATTGCAGCAACCTGAATCGGGGTGAAAAGACCATAGTCAAAATAAGATTTTATTCTAGATAAAGCAGCTAATAATTCTTTATTTCCACAGCAGAAACCAACTCTCCAGCCAGGCATATTATAGCTTTTTGATAAAGTATAAAATTCAACTGCTACATCTTTAGCACCTTGTACCTGAAGAATTGAAGGAGCTTGATAGCCGTCAAAGCATATATCTGCATAAGCTAAGTCTTGGATGACCCAAATTTCATGTTCCTTAGCAAAAGAAACAATTTTCTCAAAAAAGTCTAGTTCGACACATTCTGTGGAAGGATTACCAGGGAAATTCAAAACTAGCATCTTAGGTTTTGGGAAAGTATTTTTCATGGCAGATTCCAACTCCGAAAAGAAATCTATATCTTCACCTATCGGGACATGCCTAATATCTGCCCCAGCTATTACAAACCCGTAAGGGTGTATGGGGTAAGAGGGATTTGGGACTAAAACAGCATCCCCTTTATCTAATGTAGCAAGCGCCAAATGGCCTAGCCCTTCTTTAGATCCCATTGTCACAACTGCCTCAGTTTCAGGATCCAGTACCACTTTATATTTTCTTTCATACCAGTCGCAAATGGATTTCCTTAATCTAGGTATACCTTTAGACTGAGAATATCTATGAGTACTGCCATCCAATGAAGCTTCTCGCATCTTCTCCACAATCTCATCTGGAGTTGGTTGGTCGGGATTTCCCATACCAAAATCGATGATATCCTCACCCCTCTTTCTAGCAGAAGCTTTTAGGCTCTGAATCTCATCAAATACATATGGTGGTAATTGATTGATCCTAGGAAAATTACTATCCATCTTTAGATTCTAGCTCTTACTAGAGAGAATATTAAGTAAATCTTGAGGTGGCAAATAGCCTGGAATCATTTTTCCTTCGTCAGTTACTATAGAGGGGGTTCCTTGAACACCTATAGCATTACCTAATTTAAAATGTTTCTCGACGGGGTTGTCCGCACATAGGTTTTTTTCAATTTCTTTACCTTGTTTAAGCAAGGTCAATGAATAATTGGAATCATCATTGCACCAAGCAGAGGCTATTTTTTGAAAGGATTCTGACCCTATTCCTGCTCTGGGATAAGCTAAATAATTAACTTTTATTCCCAACTCTAGGTAAGAATCTATTTGATTGTGAAACTGTCTACAATAGCCGCAATCAACGTCTGTGAAGACAAATATATTATGAATAATTTCTTCTGGCTCAAAGGTAATTAACTCTGCTGTATCTAAATTATTGATCAAAGTTTTTCTTTGATAATCTCTTCTTGCTTCTGATTTATTAACTAAACCATCCTTTGTGATCAGATAAATGTCACCCGAAACTAAGTAGTTCCCATCTGAAGAGACATAAAGAGGTTCAATTCCTTCAAAATTCACTTCAAAAAATCCAGTAATATCAGTTTCTTGAACCGATAAAAGCTCAATCTCTTTAGGCAATATTTCATTGAGCTTATTTTTCACTTCTTCTATCTCAGTTGAATCTTCAGAAGAATCAACACTGCAGCTTACTAAAAGCAAGAGAACTATAAAAAAAGCATGAAATCTAAATGTTTGTAACATATTAACCTCTTGGGTGATGCTCATTATGTAATTCTTTCATTCTATGTCTAGCTACTTCTGTATATATTTGCGTGGTAGATAAACTTGAGTGACCCAAAAGTAGTTGTACAGTTCTAAGATCTGCTCCATGATTTATTAAATGAGTTGCAAAAGCATGTCTAAGAGTGTGTGGAGAGAGTTCTTTTTTAATAGAGGCTTTAACTGCGTATTCTTTAATTCTGTACCAAAATGTTTGTCTCGTCATAGACTTACCTCTTTTACTAAGAAATAATTCGGTAACTTTGTTGTTATTCTTCAATAAATTAGGACGACTTTGAGTAATATACCTTTGAATCCAGTCTAATGCCTCTTCTCCCATTGGAACTAATCTTTCCTTTTCGCCCTTTCCTATAACCCTTATAACTCCTTGACGAAGGTTAATATTTAAAATGTCTAAACTTATTAATTCAGTTACTCTTAGTCCGCAAGCATAAATTAATTCCAACATCGCTCTATCTCTTAAACCGATGTCATCTTCTACGTCCGGAGCTTGAATAAGCTTTTCTACCTCTTCTTCAGAAAGTGTTTTAGGTAGTGAGTGACCTAATTTAGGACTATCAATACGGGAAGTTGGATTTTCTTTCAAATTATGTTTTGTAGTTAGATGAGAGTAAAAAGCCCTCAAACTTGAAAGAGACCGTGCAGTAGATCGGCTGCTGTATCCCTGTTTGAGCCTTTCTGCAAGATAGTCCAAAAGGTCAACTCTATCGACATCTAGGAGAGAATCTCCTTTATACCAAAAAGAAAAAGAACTTAAATCATGTCGATAAGCAGATAGAGTATTCTTACTTAATCCTCTTTCAAGCCAAAGTTCATCAATAAAATTATCGATTAAGATATCTGATTTTCTAGTGTCTAAGCTCATAAATTCATGAGCAGGAAAGGTTTAGCTTAGTTTTTCTTTGATTCTTGCAGATCTGCCTGTTCTTTCTCTTAGATAAAAAAGCTTAGCCTGTCTCACATCTCCACGTCTTTTTACTTTTATAGAGCTTATAATGGGACTATGAGTTTGGAAAGTTCTTTCTACACCAACTCCGTTAGAGATTTTTCTAACTATAAAAGAAGATCCTAGTCCTCTTTTCTTGATTGACAACACGACACCTTCAAAAGGTTGAAGCCTTTCTCTAGTGCCTTCTACCACTCTCACATCAACAACAATGGTGTCTCCAGGAGAAAATTCAGGTATGTCATCTCTTAGCTGAGCAGACTCTACAGTTTGTATATATTTATTCTTATTCACGTTGATATAGCCTTTATTAGGTTGCGCATTCTATCAGATATAAGATCGATTATTCATCTTTAATTTCATTTAATAATTCCATTTCTAAATCTGAAAGTTCTTTCTTTTTAAGAAGTTCCGGTCTATTTTGTAGAGTTAATCTTAATGATTCTTTTAATTTCCATCTTTTAATCAGTTCATGATTTCCGCTAAGTAAGACCTCAGGCACATCTCCATAAGAACTCTTTTCTGGACGAGTATATTGTGGATGCTCCAAAAGACCTTCAGAGAATGAATCTTGTAAAGAAATTTCATTTCCGATGAAGCCCTTTAATTGTCTTGCGATAGTCTCTATTATTACAAGAGCCGAAAGCTCTCCTCCGTTAAGAATAAAATCCCCGATAGAGATCACTTCATCTACTGAAGTTTCTTCTACTCTTCTATCAATTCCCTCATATCTTCCGCAGATTATTGTTATATTCTTTTTATCTTTTAGTTCATGAGCTTTATTTTGATTAAAAACTTTTCCATGAGGTGCCACAAATACCACATGTGTGTCATTATGTTCCTTAATTTCATCTATAGTTTTAATTAAAGGTTCTGCCTGTAGAAGCATGCTCTGCCCTCCACCAAAAGGCTTATCATCTATCCTACCACTATGGTTATCGCTAAAGTTTCTTGGATTCCATGTTTGAACTTCTAAGATATTTTTAGCTAATGCTTTAGAGACTAGACCATGATTAATGAAGTCATTAATCAGATCAGGAAAAATAGTCACTACATTGAATTTCATTTTTAATAGTTTTCGGGCCAATCAACTAATATGAAACCTTCATCAGGATTAATTTCCTTAATAACTTGAGGTTTCACATAAGGTAAAAGCCTTTCCTCGCTATCGACACTATCCTCGGTACTCTCAACTACAAGAACTTCATTGGACTTAGTTCCAAAAGTACCTTTCACTTCGCCAAGAATTTTATGTTCTAAGTTCTTAACTACTAGTCCCTCTAATTGATATAAGTAATATTCTCCTTCATCTAAAAGAGGAAGATCATCTTCATCAACATAAACGTCTTTATTTCTGAGATTTTCAACTAAATTTCTGTCATCACATCCAACCAGCTTTATTATTAGTCGATCAGATTTTTGTTGAATTTTATCTAGCTTAAACGTGCTAATGTCCTCTACATGCAGTTTGTCATACAACTGTAAATTAGATACTTCTTTCCCATAGTAATGAAAATAGACAAAACCTTTTATGCCATGAGGCTTTCCTATTTTTCCTATTAGGATTTTTCGGTCTTTGGACCGCATAAGAAACTAAAGAGAATTAAGAATCTTTTTCTTTATCCTCTGATTCCTCTTCTGCTGGAGCTTCCTCTGCTGCTGCTTCTTCTGCTGGAGCTTCCTCTGCTGCTGCTTCTTCTGCTATAGGCTCTTTTTCAGCTAACTTTTTAGCAAGCTTTTTTTGACGTTTAACTTCCTTGGCAGCTAGTCTCTTCTCTGTTTGTTCGGGCGTTTCTTTATTTTGTTTAAGAAGGTTCAACACTCTATCGCTAGGTTGTGCACCTTGACCGATCCAATAGTCGATTCTTTCCAGATCTAATTCTAATCTTACTTCTTGACCTGATGCTATAGGATTATAGTATCCAACTCTTTCTACGAACCTTCCGTCTCTAGGCATACGAGAATCAGCCACACTTACGTGATAAAAAGGTCTTTTTTTTGCTCCAGATCGAGCTAATCTTATTGTTAACATGTATTAATATCTAATCAGTAATCTTTAAAAAGGCGCCTATTCTAGTGCATAAGCCACCTGTTTCAAGGAAAATTTGTATCTTTATTGCTATGAAATAGCTACAAATGGTTATAATGCAGCCTTTGAAGTTATATTTATATTACTTGGACATACTTTTCACATCTCAGATCCCCTTGAGGATAAATTAAATTGAGCGAAATACCACTATGGATTCTCCTGGCGGCAATTGCGTTTCTTGTGCTTATGTCGGCATTTTTCTCTGGTTCAGAAACAAGCATGATGGCCATAAATCGCTATCGATTAAAACATTTAGTCAAAGAGAAAAATAAATCAGCTAAGAGAGTCGCAAAACTCATAGAAAGGACCGATAGACTGTTGGGAGTAATATTAATAGGTAATAATTTTACACACACCCTTTCAACTGCTTTAGCTACAGTAGTAGCAATTAGAATTTGGAGCGACAGTGCTGTTTTGGCTGTAACGGTTTTTATGACAATCATCATGATCATTTTTGCCGAAGTAATGCCAAAAACAATTGCAGCACTTAAGCCAGAAAGTATTGCATTCCCTTCGTCATATTTATTGAAACCTTTATCCAAGGTACTGAGTCCTCTAATAACACTTGTTAGTTTTGTATCTAATGGAGTTACAAAATTAATAGGAATAGATTTAGATAGTGCCGATAAAGACGAGTTAAGACCTGAAGAATTAAGGACTTTGTTACAGACTTCTGGTGTTCCCAAGAGACAAGAAGAAATGCTTATGGGTATTTTTGATATGGACTATTTATCAGTTAATGATGTGATGATTCCCAAAAATGAAATAGTAGGTATTGATCTAAATGATGATATAGAACAAGTTTTAGAACAACTTCAAAAGATAGACTTTACTTATATTCCCTGCTTCGAAGATTCTATAGATAACATTCAAGGATTCTTATCGCTTAACAAAAAAGCTGATTTTTTAGGTAATAATATTCAGTCCAAAGAAATGTTAAAAGCTGGATTGCAAGAACCTTTATTTGTTCCAGAAAATACTCCCTTGTACAAACAATTAGCCAATTTCCAATCTTCTGGTCGAAGAGTTGGGTTAATAGTAGATGAGTATGGTGACATTGAAGGAATCATTACTTTAAGGTCTATTTTAGAAATAATTGTAGGAGAGATTGCAACAGAATCCGTAGAGAAGATGGACATAATGCCGCAAGCAGATGGGACCTATCTTATTGAAGGCGGTATGATGATAAGAGATCTCAATAAAAGACTAGAATGGGAACTGCCAACAGAAGGTCCTAAAACCTTGAGCGGACTTATTCTTGAAGAAATCCAAACGATACCTGATACTAATATAGGTTTAACTATAGAAGGTTACAGAATTGAAACAGTACTTATAAAAGACAACGTAATCAAATTAGCAAAGTTAGAAAAGATACAAGAAATTAGTGAAACCGAAGAGGAGCAAGAATGATAAATGATTTTTGGAACCTTGTAGTTGAAACATGGGAACAAGGAATAAGAGGTATAGGCATTGATAATCTTATTATTTGCTTACTAATTCTCATTGGCTCTTTGATAGCGAGATCGCTTATGAATACTTATCTTCTTGATAAGATAGCTAGTTTTACAGAAAAATCTGAAACAACTCTCGATGATGAAATTATTGAGTCTCTAAGAGGTCCTTTTGGTCTTATACCCATCGCATTTGGTTTATACCTTATAACTACTTACTTACCATTCAGCGGATCAATGGATATGTTGGCTACTAATTTAGTCAAGATGCTAGTTGTTTATACAATATTTAGTGCATTAGCTAATTTGACCAAACCTTTATTGAATCTACTTTCTGATACTTCTTGGTTAACTCCGGCAATGACAACGTGGCTAAGTAGAGTAGCAGGAGTATTAATCTGGTTAGTTGGAATAACCATGATGTTGGATATCTGGGGAATCGAAATTGGTCCAATCATCGCAGGATTAGGTCTATTCTCTGTAGCAGTAGCTTTAGGTGCTCAGGATATGTTCAAAAATATTATTGCAGGTATTTTTATTCTAAGCGAAAAGAGGTTTCAGCCTGGAGATAGAATAAGGATAGGTGATGGGCTCCATGGTATTGTCGAATCTATAGGTTTCAGGTCTACACAAGTTAGGTTGCTAGACACATCTCCAGTATTTGTTCCGAATACAGATCTATCCGATTCTCAAGTTATCAATCATCAAGATATGAGTTATAGAAGAATCTTCTGGACTGTAAATCTGGTCTACAGCACTAAAGCAGAGCAATTAGAGAGTATATGTAAAGATTTGGAAGACTACATTAATACAAGCGAAAACTTCGTACAAAACCCTGGTCAAGAAAATTTCGTAAGAGTCACTGAACTAGGCTCAAGCTCTATAGATCTAACTATTCTTTGTTATATGGACGTAATTGATTACACACAATTCTCTCAGGTAAAACAAGAGTTGATATTCAATATTATGCGTGTAGTAGAAAAGCATGGATCTGAATTCGCTTTTCCAAGCAGGTCTATATACATCGAGAATCAAGGTCCCGAATAAAAGAATTATTGGCGTCTTTAGTGTTTAAGAGGAATTGGAAAGCGTAGCATTTCAGTTACGGGCTCCATAAAAGCTTCATTTTCTTTGATTATATTATCCGAAGCCGCAAGAAGTGCTCGTTCATGGTCTCCCATGAATTTAGCCAATTCGAAACACTCTTTATCGTCTTCAGTTATCAGGGTTTCAAGCTCAGCATACTGCGGTAAATAAATATTTTTAACAGAAGAATATATATTTTCAATTAGCTCGTTAAATGGCATTTCTCTGAATACTGCACCTACTTTGATGCCTTGCTCTCTAGAAATGGGGTTTTCCTCTATAGGTAGTTCTAGTTTAACTAATGTAGGCCTCATAATAGCCTTTGCTTCCGTTTCTAGCTGCAACATAGATCCAAAAATAAACCTTTCTCTATCATTGTTTGCGTATTGAAGCATCAACTCAAATATAGCCTCTCCTGCTTGCTCAGCGTGGTAAACCTCTAAGAGGCATTCTTTAAATTTAGTATTCATAAAGTCTATTTGTAATGTTAAAAAAAGGGGCTTATGCCCCTTTTTTTTATTAGATCACTTAAAGATAATAAGCAACACTTGATAAAGCAATGCAAAGAACAAAACTTGATACGATTACACTTCGCACTGAAGTGATTGCAGGTAACATTTTCCCCCAAATAGCATTTGCTTCTATGGCGAAGATCACTGCCAAGCCAACTAAGAGACCAGTCATTTCAAGGTTAGCCCCTAGAATCTGCCCAGAAGCAGGATAGTGAGCTGAAGCTACCATGAAATAAAGCATACCTACAGAGAATAAAGTATTAGTTCTAGAAGCCAATGCTGCTTTAGGACCAGCAACCGCAGCATCACCCTCTTTGAGTCCTATCACTATTTTTTGATTAGGCCATATTATTCCCCAAACATTAAGCATCATTAGAGTGCCCATGACTGCTCCAAGAATAATCTCTAGAGTTATCTTTACTGAGATGTAATGAAGAAGCGCAAGGCCTGTGAGGAAAGTTAAGAAAGCAGCCCATCTAAACCACCATAAAGCTCTTGGAGCTAATTTAGCTACCGCATCTTTTCTAGCATCTTCCTCTGCTTCTTTAAAATACTCTGTTTGCACAAAGTTAAAATAGTATAAGAGGCCAATCCAAGTAATTCCTACAAGGATGTGACCAAATCTAAATAACATATTAAACAATTCGTCCATAAAACCCTCCCTATTAAAGATGAATGATACCTAAATTATTTGCACTAATAAATTAATTGTTTCTCAAAAGAAAAAAGCCCCGAAGGGCTTTATTCTTTAGGAGCTGATTGTTACATCATGCCGCCCATACCGCCCATGTCCATTCCAGGAGGCATTCCACCAGGCATTCCGCCGGCCGCTCCTCCTTCATCTGGAGCATCAGCTATCATTGCCTCAGTAGTTATCATGAGACCAGCAACAGAGCCTGCGGCTTGAAGTGCAGTTCTAGTTACCTTCGCTGGATCCAAGATTCCCATCTTGATCATATCTCCATATTCGCCTGATCCAGCATTGAAACCAAAATTACCCTTTCCATCCTTAATTTTATCAAGGACAACAGAAGCCTCTTCACCAGCATTATTTGTTATTTGTCTAATTGGTGCTTCCATAGCTCTAAGAGCGATATTGATACCTACATTTTGGTCTTCATTATCACCAGTTAATCCTTCAATTTTTTGTTGAGCTCTAACTAGGGCTACTCCACCACCAGCGACAACACCTTCCTCAACTGCCGCTCTAGTTGAATGAAGAGCATCCTCTACTCTAGCTTTCTTTTCCTTCATTTCAATTTCAGAACCTGCACCAACTTTGATTACAGCGACACCGCCAGCAAGTTTAGCAACTCTTTCTTGAAGTTTCTCTCTGTCGTAGTCAGAAGAAGTATCTTCTATCTGGGCTCTGATTTGACTAACTCTTCCAGAAATTGCATCAGCAGCTCCAGCGCCATCAATGATAGTTGTATCTTCTTTGTTCAGCTCTACTTTCTTAGCTTGACCAAGATCTTCAATTGTTGCGCCTTCTAAAGAAAGGCCAACTTCCTCGGATATAACAGTTCCTCCTGTAAGGATTGCTATATCTTCAAGCATTGCTTTTCTTCTATCTCCAAAACCAGGCGCTTTACAGGCTGCAACTTTTACAACACCTCTCATGTTATTAACAACTAGGGTCGCAAGAGCCTCACCTTCCACGTCCTCTGCTAAGACTAGTAAAGGGCGGCCTGCTTTAGCTACAGCTTCCAGTAAGGGAAGTAAATCTCTGATATTAGATATTTTTTTGTCATGAAGAAGAATGAAAGGATCATCTAAATCCGCGGTCATTCTCTCTTGGTTGTTAATAAAATAAGGAGATAGATATCCTCTGTCAAACTGCATACCTTCAACAACTTCTAGTTCATTTTCTATACCAGATCCCTCTTCGACAGTAATAACACCTTCTTTACCAACCTTCTGCATAGCTTCAGCGATTATTTCACCAACGGCAGTGTCGCTATTCGCTGAAATTGTGCCAACTTGTGCTATAGCTGTATCATCCTCGCAGGGCTCAGAAGCATCTTGAAGTGTCTCAACCGCAGCTGCAACTGCTTTATCAATTCCTCTTTTTAAGTCCATTGGATTAAAGCCAGCGGCAACAGATTTTAAGCCTTCATTCACGATGGATTGAGCAAGAACAGTAGCTGTTGTTGTTCCATCACCTGCTTCGTCTGAAGTCTGAGAAGCTACAGTTTTAACCATCTGAGCTCCCATATTTTCAAACTTGTCTTGTAGTTCTATTTCTTTTGCAACAGATACTCCGTCTTTGGTGACAGTAGGTGCACCAAATGATTTATCTAAAATTACATTTCTACCTTTAGGTCCAAGTGTAACTTTAACTGCATCTGCAAGTATATTTACACCCGCCAACATACCTTGACGAGCAACATCACTAAATTTGACTTCTTTGGCCATTTTTTCCTCTCTTTTAAAATTATTTTTCTAAAACACCTAGAATGTCTTGTTCATTAAGAATAACAAGCTCATCCCCATCGATTTTAACCGTATTACTACCGGCATATTGACCGAAAACAACCAAGTCGCCTTCGTTCACTGAAACGGCTTGAGCTTCGCCGTTATCTAAAGTTTTTCCAGGCCCTACAGCTACTACTTCGCCTTGAGAAGGCTTTTCAGCTGCTGATCCAGGTAGAACGATACCACCCTCAGTGGTTTGTTCTTCATCAGTGCGTCTAACTAAGACGCGATCTGCCAATGGTCTAAATTTCATCTGGTTTCTCCAAAAATTTAATTAAAATTTAAATTGTTTCTATGAAAGGCTCGTCATTCTAATCAGTTCAGATCACACGTCAATGCTGATTTAGATATGCAATTAACCTCTCTCAGCTTTTATGTTGGGATTTTTATAGTTTTTTCAAGCTTTTTAATATTATTTATCTTTCTTAAATTCTCCCTCAATCCAATCATCTTTATTTTCTTGACTGGTTCCCCTGCGATACATTGGGCTTATAGAATTAAAAATCAAACCCAGAATAAATATTCTTGTTAAAGGTAAAAGTATCAAGATTCCAAGAAAATCGGTTATAAATCCTGGAACTAAGAGAAAAAAACCACCTATTGGAGTGAATAAAGTTTTTAAAAAGTTGTCTGCAGAGGGCTCAAAGGATTGTTTTTGAGTCCTTATCTCTAATAAGGTTTTGATGCCTTGATTTCTGAGAAGGTAAACGCCAATCATTCCTGAAAGGACAATCCAAGAAACTGCGTTAAAAGCCCCTATGTAGGCACCTAGGACGATAAGAGTGTATATTTCTATAAACGGAAAAATTAATAAAAATAATAAAAAATATCTCATCTCTTAAGCCTTATATATATTTTTGGGGCAAAATATAAATAAACAAGTATTCCTAGTAAATCGCTAAAAAAGTCAAAAATTTCTGCTGATCTGTAAGGTAAGAAATATTGTATTAACTCAATAGAACCAGCATAAGCAATTAAAAACAAAATTGCATATTTTTGAACGTTAATAGGGTCTCTCAGAGAAATGTCCAAAAGAAACGTCAATAATAAAAAGGCTAAAAAGTGAACAACCTTATCAAGATAAAGAATAGATTGACTTGATTCAGTTGGTGTAAAGGCGCCATAGCTAATGAAAAAAAGTGCCAATACAAAGACAGCTCTATATATTTGTATCATTGATGCTCTCTTTTTCTATAGTAAAGAAGCAATATTATGCTGGGTATAGTTAAGAAAGAGGTAAATATAAAGAAAAGCATCCATCCATATTCTGTGCCCTGAATAGATTTAAAGTAATTTGCTATCAACCCAGAAAATCCACTAAAAATTTTTCCAGGAAGCATCATAAAAGAGGTAAGCAATGCATACTGAACAGCCGTATATTGTTTTGAAACTAAACTTGTCAGGAATGTAATATTTGCTGTTCCGACAACCCCTGCAGCTAAGCTATCTGCTCCTACAACAAGACCTAACAAAGAAAGATCCTTATCGAGCAAGGCTATTGCAGAAAAAGAAAGATTGGTTACTAAAACAAGTAAGGCTCCAATAATTAGTGTTATCTTTACACCAAGCCTTTTTACTAAGATTCCGCCTAAAAAGAATCCCAATATTGAGGCAATTACAGCAACTACTTTAACAACGTAACCAATCTCTTTCAGTGTATAGCCCTTTTCTAAATAGAAAGGGCTGGCCATAGGTCCCATGACAATATCCGTTAAACGATAGGTAGCTATAATCATTAGAAGAAAAGAAGCAAAATAGAGGCCAAAGCGAGATATGAAATCTTTCAGAGGTAAAAAAATAGAATTTTGGAGCGTGAGTTTCTTCAAGCTGCTATTAATTCTTTCAGGACATATTAGGATTCCAACCACTCCGATCAACATTAAAAATGCCATCAATTGGTATGTAAGAGACCATCCATAATCAGAGGCAAAAATTAGAGCGAATGAACTTGAGACTAGAATTGCCATCCTATAACCAAACTGATAACTGGCAGCTAAATTTCCTTGTTGACTTAATTCAGCTAGCTCAATCCTAAAAGCATCAATAGCGATATCTTGAATAGAACCTGAAAAAGCTACTAGAAAGGCTATAAATGCAAAGAAATATAAACTATCAAGAGGATTAATTATTGAAAGCAACAAGAGACATAAAACAATTAAAATCTGAGAAAAGAGAATCCAACTTTTTCTAAAACCGAGACGATTTAAAAAAGGTATCGAGAAATTATCAATCATAGGAGCCCATAGAAACTTTAAAGAGTATGTAAGGACTATCCATGCAAAGAAACCTATTAAAGATAGATCTACGCCTATATCAGCCAACCAAACTCCAAGAGTTGAGAAGATAAGAATATAAGGTAAACCAGATGAAAAGCCCAGGCTACCAATAGTTATATTCTTAAGCATCTACTCTTAATCTCGAAAATTAACAAACTGAAGGGGGATGTCATAATTTTGATCTTTGACTAATTGAATAATAGTCTGTAATTCATCTCTTTTCTTTCCAGTTATTCTTACACTATCTCCCTGTATTGATGCCTGTGTCTTTGACTTAGATTGCTTAACTAAGGTAGTTATTTTTTTTGCCAACTCCTTATCTATGCCCTCTTGCAACTCTATATTCTGTTGAGCAGATCCACCCGAGACTTCTATATCATGTGGTTTTAAGGTCTTTAAATCTATACCTCTCTTTGCAAGAGATTCATTGAGAATGGGAGACATTTGATGAATTTGAAATTCTTCTTTGGCTGATAAAGAGATTTGTTTTTCATTTACAATAAATTCTGCACCTGTGCCTTTAAAATCAAATCTGTTTTGTAAAACTCTATTTGCCTGATCAACAGCATTTGTAACCTCGTGATGATCAAGCTCTGATTTAATGTCAAAAGAAGCCATGTTTAGTTTCCTCCATATATTTATTTTAAGTTTAAGCCCTCATTACAAACAAAAAAAGCAATTAATAATATAAACCTCTATAATCGCCCAAGGTGCCTTTAATAGGTTAAACGGGAAACTGGTGAATAAATAATCCAGTGCTGCCCTCGCAACGGTAAATAGAAGATTTTCAACATATGTCACTGTAATAATGGGAAGGCGTTGAAAATCATTTAATTCTTAAGCCCGGATACCGGCCAAAAAAATATTAACTTAATTACGAAGGGTGATTTATGTATCGTTTAAAATCAGTTTTTTTACTGACTTTTTTCTTATCCTATGGTTTTTCTAATGAATCAAAAGACTATGAAATAGTAACAGTTGTTTCTTCAGTCCCTAAAGCTTATACAGAAACGGTTATTGTGGTCGATAAAATTGATAAAGACTTACTTGATAAAACTCAGCCTAAAAATTTATCTAGCCTTTTCAGAGAGATTCTTGCTATTGATACAAGCAGTAACGGAGGATTAGGACAATTATCATCGGTGTTTACTAGGGGAAGTAATAGCAACCATACCCTTGTTAAAATTAATGGCATAAAAATTAATCCGAGTACTGCTGGAGGTGCTTCAATTTATAATCTTGATACAGATTTAATCTCTAATATAGAGATAGGATATGGCCCCTTATCAGCTATTCATGGATCGAGTGCGATTGGAGGTGTCATAGATATCTCAACAAAGCCTATCGAGAATCAGACTCAATCCGCTATTGGGATTAATGTTGGCCCCGATAATTTTGAAAAAAAACTACTCAAGATAAATTATAAATTAGATGATGTAGGGTTTTTAAATATTGCAGCTTCAAGGGCTGATACAGACGGTTTTCCTGTGCTTTCAAATTCCACGCTTGATCTAGGATACACAAATAATACGCTCATTAGTAATTTTCAAGTTGACTCCGATCTTGCTGAATTTGATGTATCAAGTTGGTTAGCTGAAGGAACAATAGAGTATTTAGTTTTTGGCACACCCGTCTCCCAAGACTACAAAAACTATGCTAATGGCATCAAGATAAGAGACTCTATTGAAGATGCTTTTTTTTATAACTTGAATTTGAATAAGTCGAAGGACCTCATCCAACAAAACGATTTAAACTTCTTAGGACAAATTGATGTTACAAATACCGAAAGAGATTTCATAGAGTTCATGCTTTCAAACTTCTCCTTTATCAAAAATTCCAATCAATTTATTTTAGGAATTGATATGGAAAATGAAGATGTTGACTATGCAAGTTACGGGACAAAGTACCGAGAGATAATTAAAACTAAATCTTTTTTTACTGCAATGAATTTAAATTTATCTAAGGGCTCTTTAACTACTTCACTGAGAAATAGTGATCACGACAGATATGGCACGAATCTCTCTTGGAATTTGGAATTATTGAGAGAATTTAATCAAAACTGGAGAATTGGTTTATCAAATTCTTCTTCATTTAGATCTCCAGTCAGCTCTGAGTTATATGGTTTTGGAGGTAATACAAACTTAAAACCTGAAATTAATAAATCGACAGAGATTAATATTAAAAGAATTAAAAAAAATTCGAATTTAAATTTATCTTTATTTAGAAACAATTTAACAAACTTAATAGATTTTGATTATCAAAATTATGTGTTGAAAAACATTAGTGAGGCGTCTAACAAAGGTATAGAAATCAGATACAGAATGAATACTGAAAGTTGGGATTTGGCAATCTTATTAAGATCACAAGACCCAAAGGATAATAATGGAAATCAGCTCCTTAGGAGGTCTAAGAGATCAGGAAGTTTAACCCTTTCAAGAGATTTATATGGTTTTCTTGGAACAATAAATCTTTCTTCATTTGGCAAGCGGAGAGATTTTGGTGATATTGAGCTCCCAGCCTACAGTTTGGTAAACCTGTCGTTTACTAAAGAATTAAATAAAAAAACTAAAATTTCATTTAAATTGGAAAATATGTTGGATAAGGAATATTACACAGCAGCTACCTCTAATGCTTTTTATATGAGTCAAGGTAGATCGATTTGGTTTAAATTACATTATGATTTGGGAAGATAAATGAATAAGCGCATAACTAAAGTAACGACTAAAACGGGAGATAAAAGAACTACAGGCATGGCTGATGGATCTAGAGTAAGCAAGGCAGATCCTATCATTAACTCAATTGGAGAAATTGATGAATTAAATTCTTTAATAGGTTACTTGGACTCTCTCCCAGATTCCGAAGACTATAGGTATGTATTAAGAAGAATACAAAACTGTCTATTCGATATTGGCGGTTCACTTTCTGTTGGTAGTCAAGACTCTATTGCAAAAGAAGAAATATTGTATCTTGAAGAACAAATACAAAAGCTAAATGAGAAACTTCCGGCATTAGATAATTTTATTTTGCCAGGCGGAAATCAAGCAGCGGCTCTTTCTCAGTATGTTAGAGCAGTATGTAGAAGATGTGAGAGATCCCTGGTCATATTAGATAAAAATTATTCAGTTGAAGAGAATAAACTCGTTTATCTTAATAGGCTCTCAGACCTAATGTTCGTTATTGCAAGAAGTATTAATCAAAACAAGGGTGTTGAAGAATCACTTTGGAAACAGATTTAATTTATTTTAGAAAGATAATACTCCCAATCAAAGGACCTTCCAGGGTCAGTTTTTCTTTCTGGAGCAATGTCAGAATGTCCAACTATGCGATCCTTTTTTATATCAGGAAAAAAAGACATTAATGCCTTGGTTGCCATAATAAGGGCATTATATTGTTCTTTTTCATATGGAGTCTCATCTGTTCCCTCAAGTTCAATTCCGATTGAAAACTCATTACAGTCTTCTCTATCTTTAAAAATAGAAACACCAGCGTGCCATGCCTTTTTATTGAAAGGCACAAACTGAGTAATCGATCCATCTCGTTTAATCAGAAGATGACTAGATACTTTTAAATCAATTATGTCTTTAAAATATGGATCGTCATCGGAATTTAACTGATTAGTGAAAAACTTCTCAATATAATCTCCACCATACTTGCCGGGTGGTAAGCTAATGTTGTGTATTACGAGAAGAGATATTTCGTTAGATTTCCTTTCAGAACTATTTGGAGATAGACAAGCCTTGGCTTCATCTAAAAGAAATGTCTTATCTATCTTCAAGAAAACCTCTATTGTTTAATAAATGGTTTAGGCTGTTTTTTTTCCTTCATCTTGCCGTTTTTACTCTTTTTAGATTTAAGAGCCTTCCTAAGCTCTTTTCTTTCAAGAATTCCATCAGAATTTAAGTCCATTCTTTCAAAACGCTTATTGATTGGGGCCAGAAACTCATCTTCTGAAATATTCCCATCACTATTTTTATCCATCAGTTGAAATCGACTTAGAGTATTGGCATTGAATTCTTCTAGAGTTACAGTTCCGTCTTGATCTGTATCCATTTTTTTTATTTGTTCGAACATTCTAGGCGCTGAGTAAGTATTTAAAGATACAAGACCGATTAAAAAAGTAGATATAATAAGTTTTAGTTTCATAATTTCCTCCGTTTCTTTGTTAGACAAAAAATCAAATAAAAGGTTCTTATCATCTTAAGCCTTTAGGCAGCCTAAAGGATATTCCTTCGTCTGTTCGGTTCTTGTCACCTACTAAATTAAAACCATAAACTGAAGAGAGCTTTTCTATTACTTCTGAGACAAGGTGTTCTGGGGCAGAAGCTCCAGATGTAAGACCTATTTTAGATTTGCCTTCTAGACAATCCAAAGATAAGTCATCAATACTATCTATGAGATAAGCTTCTACTCCAGATCTTTCTGCTATTTCTCTAAGCCTATTGGAATTTGAGCTATTTTCAGACCCAATTACTATGACTAGGTCGGATTCTAGTGCTAGTTGTTTGATTGCATCCTGTCGGTTCTGAGTTGCATAACAGATGTCATCTTTTTTTGGACCTTTGATATTTGGAAAATTTCTTACCAGGTAGTCCTTAATTTCTTTCGTATCATCTACAGACAATGTTGTTTGAGTTACGTAAGCTAAATTTGAGGAGTCTTTAAAGGATAATTTTTTAGCATCTTCTATATCTTCTACGAGCGTTATTGTTCCTCCATAAGATGTATCAAATTGTCCCATTGTCCCTTCAACCTCTGGATGATTTTTATGTCCTATAAGTAAACAATCAAAACCCATTTTTGCATAGGTATGCACTTCTGCGTGGACCTTACTTACCAAAGGGCATGTAGCATCAAAAACATCTAGATTTCTTACACCTGATTGAACTTCTACCGCTTTTGAAATTCCATGTGCACTATATACAACCACCTCACCTACTGGAATCTCTTCTATATCCTCAACAAAAATTGCTCCAAGATTTTTTAATTCTTCAACCACTGTCTTGTTGTGAACCACTTCATGCTTTACATATACAGGGGCGCCGTGAAGCTCTATGACTTTTTTTACAATCTCTATTGCTCTATCTACTCCGGCACAAAACCCTCGAGTATTAGCTAACCTTATTTCCATTTGTTTTAGATTTAGAAATCACTATATCAAGAATATAAATAAAAACTCCTATTGTTATAAATGTATCGGCAAAATTAAAAATATAGAAAGAATAACTTTCATAATAAAAACTTATAAAATCAACTACGTGACCTCTAAAAGCTCTGTCTAATAGATTTCCAACCCCTCCAGATAAGATCATTAATAAAGCTAATGACTCATACCTATTGAGCGACTCTGTGACGAGGATATAAAGCAAATATAAGCACACCAAAAGAACTAAGAGAACTAGCAACCATCTACCCAGATCTCCTCCTTCATCAAAGAGACTAAAAGCTATCCCTGTATTGAGAATAAGATAAATATCTAATATTGGTAATAAGTTTAAGCTTTCACCAATTAAAAAGTTTTTTAAAACTAGGTATTTAGTAAATTGGTCTATTGAAATAAGAGATAGAAGAAATAGGATTTTTTTCATTGAGATATATCTCACTTACGCAAAAATTCTAATTTCACCATTCCCTTCAACATTTTCATAGCATCTTTGACAAATAGCTTCATGACCTTTAATGGTTCCTACTTCAGGTCGACTATGCCAGCATCGGACACATTTTTCATATCCAGTTTTTTGAACATTGATCTTTAAACCTTGGATGTTTGTATCATTTCCATTTTGTCCAAGTTGGTAAACTTTTGCTTCTGAGGTAATGAAGATAAATCTAAGTTCTTCAGAAAAATTATCTAAAAGTGTTTTGATATCTGTATCACAATACAATTCTAGTTCTGCTTCTAAAGACGACCCTATGATTTCATTATTTCTCGCCTCTTCGATATGTTTATTAACTTCAGATCTTATCTCTAATATCTTTTCCCACTCCTCATCGGAGAATCTTAATTCTCCTACTTCAGTCCAATCTTGAAACCACTCAAGTAGATGAACAGATTTTGTATCACTTCCTAAGGATTGCCAGGCCTCTTCTGCAGTAAAAGAAAGTATAGGACTTACCCATCTAAGTAAGGCTTGAAGAATATTGGAAAGTGCTACTTGAGAAGATCTTCGAGCATCAGAATCTAATCTAGCCGTATATAGCCTATCTTTTAATATATCTAAATAGAATCCACCAAGGTCGTTTGCACAAAAGTTATGAATTTTTTGGAATGCTTGATGAAAATTATAATTGAGATAATCATCTTTAATTTGTTCTTGTAACTTCTTAGTCCTTAAGATCATCCACTTATCTAATTCAGTAAGCTTATCAGGTTGAATAATTTGTCCGTCATAATCATTAAGATTGCCGAGAAGAAATCTAATTGTATTTCTAATTCTTCTGTAGGAATCTGCTGATCTTTTAAGAATATCGTCTGATAAAACTATCTCTTTGGTATAGTCAGTGGAAGCTATCCATGCTCTCAAAACATCTGCACCCATCGTTTCCCAAATTTTTTGCGGAGAAATGACATTGCCGAGTGATTTGGACATTTTTTTACCCTCACCATCTACAACAAAACCATGGGTAAGTACTGCCTTGTAAGGTGCACAATCATTTATAGCCATACTAGTTAGAAGAGATGATTGGAACCATCCTCTATGTTGATCTGAACCTTCTAAATAAAGGTCAGCAGGAAATTGCAATTCATTATTAGCACTTAATACGCAAGCATGCGTAACTCCTGAATCAAACCAAACATCTAAACAATCGGTTATTTTTTCATAACCTTGATAATCATCTACTAAGTCTTTAATGGCTACATCGTGCCACGCCTGAATACCTTTAGATTCAACTAATACCGCAACCTTCTCTATGACTTCAGGTGTTTCGGGATGCAGTTTGCCAGTTTCAGTATGTATCAATAATGCTATTGGAACCCCCCATGACCTTTGTCTTGAAATGCACCAATCAGGTCTGCTTTCAAGCATAGATTCCATTCTTGCTTTACCCCAAGACGGCTCCCATCGAACATCTTCTATAGAATCTAAGGATTCTTTCAAGAGGTCCTCTTGTTCCATAGAAATGAACCACTGAGGAGTTGCACGGAACATAACCGGAGTTTTGTGTCTCCAGCAATGAGGATAGCTGTGCTCAAATGAAGACTCGGAAAGTAAAGCTTTTTTTTCTTTTAACAATTGAATGATATTTTCGTTTGCTTTAAAAACGAATTGGCCTGCAAAATGCTCAACATCCTCATGGAATGTTCCATTTCCCTTAACGGGACTTAATACTTCCAGACCATTTTCTTTGGAAACAGCATAATCTTCTAATCCATGCCCAGGAGCAGTATGAACCACTCCTGTACCAGCTTCAGTTGTGACATGATCTCCAGCAATTATTAAAGAATCACGATCAAGATAAGGATGAGAGGCCTTTAAACCAAGCAGTGAAGATCCAGAGCAAGATCCCAAAATATTATAGTCACTAATGCCTACTCTTTCTAAAGTAGCCTTCACCAAGTCTTTTGCCAAGATGATATTGATATTCTGATTATTGAATTCAACTTCTATAAGCTGGTATGTAAATGAATCATTAATTGTGAGAGCTAAATTTCCAGGTACTGTCCAAGGTGTTGTAGTCCAGCTAGCAACAAAGTTTTTGTTGTTGCTTTCTGCTTCAAATATTTTCAATAATGATTCATCTTCTATCGGAAAAATAAAATCAATAGAAGTTGAAATTTTGTCTTGATATTCAACTTCAGCCTCAGCTAGGGAAGACCCACAATCTACGCACCAATGCACAGGTTTATCACCCCTTTGCAGATGTCCTTTTTCAATAATTTTTCCTAAAGCCCTGATAATATTAGCTTCAAAAGAAAAATCCATTGTCACATAAGGGTTATCCCAATCTCCAAGAACACCAAGTCTTTTAAAATCTTTCTTTTGAAGTTCTATTTGGGAGTTAGCATATTTCCTGCAAGCATCACGAAATTCTGATGCATCTACTTTGTGTCCAACTTTTCCTACTTTTTTTTCTACATTCAATTCGATAGGCAATCCATGGCAATCCCAACCAGGAACAAATGGAGCATACTTGCCATCTAACGTTTGGGATTTAATGACGATATCCTTCAATACTTTTTGGGCAGCATGACCTGTATGTATTTCGCCATTTGCATAAGGAGGGCCATCGTGCAAAATAAACTTTTCTCTTCCTTTTCGAGCCTTGGCAATCTCTTTTGTAAGCTCCATTTCTTCCCAAAACTCTATCATCTTGGGCTCTTTAGCAGGTAAACCAGCCTTCATAGCAAAGCCGGTATTTGGAAGATTAAGAGTATCTTTATAGTCAGTCATAATAAATTTTTTGGCACTTTAACTGAAATATTGCTTAGCTGTTGAAATATCTTTAAAAATTTGTTCTTTTAATTCATCTAGTCCATTAAATTTTTTTTCATCTCTGAGCTTTTGCAAAAATTCTACGTTGATTTTTCTTCCATATATATTCCTAGAAAATTCAAATATATGAACCTCTAAAACAGGATTCTGTCCATCTACTGTAGGCCTTACGCCCATGTTTGCGATACCTCCATATCTCTGTCCTTCAACATCTACTTTCACGATGTATACACCAGCTATGGGAAGTTTATTTTTGGGCAGCCACAGATTTGCTGTAGGCACTCCAAGCTGTGTGCCTAATTGTTGTCCGTAAACAACCTTTCCGTAGAATGTGTATGGTTGACCCAGTAATTCTTTAGCTCCTTCAAAATCAGCATTTATTAAAGCGTTTCTAATCCTAGTACTACTAACTCTTTCACCATTTATTGAATAAGTATC
>QCQA01000003.1 GCA_003212335.1 SAR86 cluster bacterium AG-447-A08 | reverse complement strand
TTGATTTAGGAATGAATGACTGGTCTACAAAAGAGTTTGAATGGGATGATTCAACTGTTTATGACAAAGGTAAAGTTTTATCCAAAGAAGATCTTGATGGTATTGAAAAATTTGGAAGATATCTTGATGTGGATGGAGATGGTATACCCTATAGAACGTATCCTGGTACACATCCTGAAAAAGGTGCTTACTTTACTCGGGGAACTTCACATGACGAATATGCAGGATATACAGAAGATGGGGTAAAAAATGCAGAAATGCTATCAAGACTTTTAAAGAAATTTCAAACCGCATCTTCATTAGTGCCTGCACCTGTATTCAACCAAGAAAAGAACACTAGCTCTATAGGGGTTATTTATTTTGGAAGTACAGATTGCTCTATGCAGGAAGCTCTAGATACACTCGAAGAGCAGAATATGAAGATTGACGCCATGAGAATAAGAGCTTTTCCTTTCAATCTTGAGGTTTGGGAATTTATAGAAGATCATGATCTGATTTTCATAGTCGAACAAAATAGAGACGGCCAAATGAGAACTCTAATTATGGCAGAGGGAGGAATAATACCCGATAAACTTGTTTCTATATTATGCTTTGATGGTCAACCGATCACTGCTGAACATATAACAAATAAAATAAATGCGCACTTGTCAGGAAAACCTGCACTAGTTGCCTCATAAGAAAAAAATGACTTATATAGTAAAACCTAAAAATCATCATCCTCTCTTAGAAAAAAATAAACTCGGCTTAACAAGACGAGATTACGAAGGCGCAGTGTCCACTCTCTGTGCGGGATGTGGCCATGACTCAATAAGCTCAGCAATAGTTGAAGCGTGCTTTCAACTCAGTATTGAATCTTATAAAGTAGCTAAGCTTTCCGGCATTGGATGCTCCTCTAAAGCACCGGCTTATTTTTTAAACCAATCTCATGGTTTCAATTCAGTGCACGGAAGAATGCCATCTATCGCAACAGGTGCAGCAATGGCTAATCATGAACTCCTGTATTTGGGCGTTTCTGGGGACGGAGATAGTGCCTCTATCGGTATCGGTCAATTTGTTCATTGCGCTAGAAGGCAACTCAATATGACTTATATAGTGGAAAATAATGGGACTTATGGGCTCACTAAAGGCCAATTCTCAGCCACAAATGACCTAGAATCCAAAAGTAAATATGGTGATGACAATCTTTTTCCTTCTATCGACCTACCTTCTATGGCCATACAATTAGGGGCAAGTTTTGTAGCAAGAAGTTTTTCAGGAGATAAGGAACAGCTTGTGCCTCTCTTAATGGCAGCTTTATCTCATAAAGGCTTTTCCTTTTTAGATATTATCTCTCCTTGTGTCACTTTCAATAATCATAACACTTCAACAAAGAGTTACGATTATATTAGAGAGCATAATGATGCTCTGTCCAGACCTGACTATGTACCTTCAGGTAAAGAGATTTTAACTGAATATCCTAAAGGCTCCTCGATAGAAGTACCTCTTCATGACGGGTCTTTATTGTCTCTAGAAAAGCTTTCAGATAACTATGATCCAACAGATAAGATAAAAGCTATTCAAAATATACAAGAGTCACAAAGAGATGGAAAAGTTCTTACCGGTCTACTTTATGCCGATCCAGAAGCCATGGACTTGAGGGAAATATTAAATGTTTCAGACAAACCACTTAATAAAATGGAACAAAAGGAACTATGTCCTGGCTCAGAAAAGTTACAAGATATAAATTCAGGACTTAAATAACACCTAATCTTTTGGCCATTATCTGATAAGACTCTACAACATCTCCAAGATCTTGTCTGAACCTATCTTTGTCGAGTTTCTCGCGAGTTTCAGCATCCCAAACTCTGCAACCGTCTGGTGTAAATTCATCTCCCAGTAATAATTGGCCTTTAAAATCTCCAAATTCGAGTTTGTAATCAACAAGTATCATACCGGCATCAGAGAATAATTTCTTGAGCGCATTATTAACTTCAAAAGTCTTAACCTGCATCTGTTCTACTTGATCCTCAGTAGCCCAACCAAAGGATTTGATATGATATTCATTTATCATGGGATCTCCGAGATCATCGTCTTTGTAGAAGAATTCAAATGTAGGAGGATTTAGATCCATGCCCTCTTCTAATCCTAATCTTTTACATATGCTACCGGCAGCAACATTTCTAACAACACATTCAACGGGAGCCATATCAAGTCGCTTAACAAGACTATCGGTTTCACTGATTAGTTCTTCAAAGTGTGTAGAGATTCCTTCATCTTCAAGATACTTCATGATGAAGGCATTAAATTTATTATTAATAGTCCCTTTTCCTTCAAGACTTTCAATTTTTTTACCATCGAACGCAGAAGTATCATCTCGATAATGCATGATCAAAAAATCTGATTCATTAGATTCATAGAGCGATTTAGCTTTTCCAGTTGTGATTAATTCACCTTTTTTAATATTTTCCATAACAATTATGATAAAGATTGGTTAATTTCTGAAAGAAGTTCCCTCTCAAAGGCCCTAGCTTCTTCCTCTTCTGCACTGATTGTAACTTTACAAGTTTTTTCATCAATTTCCGTAATGAGTATTTTAAAATCTCCATTAAAAGAATCTCCAGTAAACATTCTTCTGATAAAGCCCTTTTCTTGCTCTCTAGAAAAGTTTACATAAAAGATTCCCTCTTCTCTATCAAGATCATTGACATTTATTAGTGCCTCTTTTAAGGCTCTGTCTACTGCTGCCCAAGCTCTTGCATATTCAAGATTCAACTCAATAAAACTATTTTGGGTATCATCCTGTTTTAGAGCTGCTTTTTGTCCGTAATTTAAGTTTAAAGCCACTAATGATGTTCCGCCACTCGGAGGAGTTGTAGCGAAATAGTCCAGAACTTTCCGCATTGTCTTCTCTTCAAGATTTTGCTCTCCTTCTACTCTTAACCACATACCATCAACTTCGGTTAAATGAGAAATGAAAATTTCTGAACTTGCTTGCCTGATACCATGCTCCACCTTCATTACAAGTTTCGAAGCTGAATCACTATCGCCTAAATTTTCACTTTCAATTATGCCTGTTGTAGGGTCTGATTTTGCTACTCCAAAACCACTGGTAACCCAAAAATCATTCATCATAGGCCAAGCACTGCTAGGTAAAGTCTCTACATAAACCCACCTAATTTCTCCAAGTTTATGCATCCTAACTTCGTTAGAAGTACCTGAAGAAAATACTTGTTGAGGCATGGGTATGACATATTCATTACCAACCTTTTCAGGGTTTAGGGTATTAATTGGATAATAATCAATAATCGGTCGCGTAGTTATATTTTCTGGTAAATCTAAAGATTTCTCTTGTTTTTCCTTGAGATAGTCGTTCTTATGATCTGTCAAAAAATAACTACATGAACTTAATAACAAAGAAAAGAGTGCTAAAAATAGATTTTTCATATTATTTAATTGAGTAAATTTAATTCTTTAAGAATATCTTCTGCTTGAGCATGGAATTGTGAGTCAAATTTAGTTAATGGTAATCTAATGCCGTCAGTGATTCTACCAATTCTATTTAACATCCATTTTATTGGAATTGGATTAGACTCAACAAATAAAATTTCATTTAATTTAACCAATTGCTTATCAAGTTGAAGTGCGGAATCTTTTTGACCATCTAAAGCAAGGCTACATATATCAGAAATAGTCTTTGGAACTATATTTGCAGTGACAGATATAGTTCCTGCTCCTCCATTTAATATAAATTGAGTTGATGTTGGATCGTCTCCTGAATAGAGTAAAAAATCATCTTTGCTTTCTGAAATAAGATAATTAGCCATTCCATTTAAGCGATCTAAGTCCCCTGTTGCATCCTTTAAACCAACTATATTTTCATGGTCCACTAATCGAATAACGGTTTCGTTCAAAAGGTCGCAACCAGTCCTAGAAGGTACGTTATAAAGAATCTGGGGCAAATTAACCTCATCAGCTATTAACATGTAATGCTGATAGAGTCCTTCTTGTGTAGGCTTATTGTAATAGGGCGTAACTAGGAGAGAAGCATCAGCGCCAGCTGATTTAGCTGAATTAGTAAGGTAAATTGCTTCTTTTGAAGAATTAGCTCCAGTTCCAGCTATGATCTTGATTCTACCCTGAGCTATATCAACAGATCTTTCTATTAGTTGTACGTGTTCAGCTACATCTAATGTAGCTGACTCTCCGGTAGTACCCACTACAACTAAACCAGATGTATTAGAACTTATATGCCATTCAATCAGATCTTTTAGGCCACCCCAGTTGATTTCTCCATCTGATTCCATTGGAGTAACAAGAGCTACTATGGACCCTTTTAGATTAAACATTAATACTTTTTTTCTCTCAATGTTAGAATTTAGACATTATAGAATGTTTCTGATGGAGGAGATATGCCAATACCCAAAATAAATAATAAAGCGCCGGTATTCAAAGGTGAATGCACAGGAAATAAAACAATTAGTCTTTCTGACCTTAAAGGTAAAAATGTAGTTCTCTATTTTTACCCAAAAGATAGTACGCCTGGGTGTACCACCGAAGGACAAGATTTTAGAGACTTGAAAGCACAATTTACAAAAGCAAATACTGTAATTTTCGGCTTATCAAGAGAATCCATAAAATCTCACGAAAATTTTAAAAAGAAAGAAAAATTTAATTTCGATCTTATCTCTGACCCTGATGAAAAAATATGCAATCAATACGATGTAATTAAAGAGAAAAGCATGTATGGAAAAAAGTACATGGGAATAGAGAGAAGCACTTTCTTAATAGATTCGAAAGGAAAGCTAGTTCAAGAATGGAGAAAAGTAAAAGTCACTGGTCATGCAAAAGAGGTTCTTGAAGCTGCAAAACAGATTAAAGTTTAAGAAATTGGTTCAGGCCAAGAGTTAATTATAGCTTTTACAAAAGTAGCGAGTGGGATGGCAAAGAAAAGTCCCCAAAAACCCCATATTCCTCCAAAAAATAATACAGCGATAATTATGACTACAGGGTGTAGATTATTTCTAGTAGAGAATAGTATTGGCACAAGGACATTGCCATCTAAAATTTGGATTAGTAAATAAAAACCTAAAAGCCAATAGAAATTTTCTGAAAGGCCCCATTCATATAACCCTATCAAGACAACAGGAATTGTTACTAAAATCGCTCCGAAGATAGGGATAATCACTGAAAGCCCAACTAATATTGCTATCAAGACAGCATAAGGTAGGCCTAGAAATGCAAATAGGATATATGATGCTGACGCTACCAGAAGCATCTCAATGAATTTACCAGTGACATAGTTGAAAAGTTGATCATTCATCTCCGCAAATACTGATTGCATGAATCCATTTTCTTTAGGAAGTATGATTGAGGCAATTGGCAATAATGTGCTTTTATCTTTCAAAAAAAAGAAAACCATCAAAGGAATCATGATTGCGTAAAGAATGGCGTTGAACATTAATGAGACAGTCCCAGCAAGCTGGCCTAAAGCAGAACTTAGCAAGACACTAATTTGATTGCTTAAATTTGCAAAAATTTGATCAATTTCTTCTTCAGAAAAATAATTATTCATTTCTATGAGGTTTTGCTGAAATGAACTGACTATAATTGGTAAATTCTGTAAAAGATTATTTATTTCTGTTCCAATGCTTGGAAGGGCCATAAATAGACTTAAATAAAATCCAAAAAATACTATTAAAGTGATACTTAAGGAAAGTTTCTGAGACATATTATATTTAATCAGAGTTGTCATAAATCCATTTAAAAGAAAAGCAATGACAATGCTGATTATCACTGGCAGTAAGACATTTCCAAATAAAATGATAAAAAAGAAAGAAAAAATTAATAATATTGCAAAATAAACAGATTCTTCATTAGAAAAAAATCTTTTGATAAATTTATTCAGTAAACTTTGCATAATTATTGAGGAACTAAGTATTTTTTAAATAATCTAATATATTCCTTTAATATAGTAACTACTTTCAATGAAAAGAAATAGTTCGAAAAGCATTATATATAAATTAAGAATTCAATGGCTGTTCTTAGTTCTCTGCACATCCTTATTTTCAGAAGATGAACTACCTGTCATCGGAGACTCATCTTCATCTGTAATTTCTATAGCTTCTGAATATAACTTGGGTAGACTTTACATGGCCCAGCTGAGAAGAGCCTTACCAGAATATATTGATCCTGTCATACAGGACTACTCAGAGCATTTGGTCTATAGACTGTCTGAATTCAGTGAATTAACTGATAGAAGGCTTGAGATTGCTCTTATTGACGAAAAATCTATTAATGCCTTTGCTGCTCCAGGAGGTATTGTGGGAATAAATGCTGGTCTGATATTCCATGCCGAAACAGAGGGGCAAGTTGCATCTGTTTTATCACATGAATTAGCTCATTTAAGTCAAAGACACTTTGCTAGAAGAATGCAAAGACAGAAAGACAGAAGCTTGGCTAATTCACTTATGATTCTTGCTAGTATAGCCCTTGCAGGAGCAACGAGTAATCCAAATGCTCTTCTAGTGGGTCAACAGGCCATCACTCAACAAAACCTTTCTTTCAGCAGAGGAGATGAACAAGAAGCAGATAGGATTGGTTTTAGAAACATGGTTGCAGCTGGATTTGACCCTAAAAGTACTTCATATATGTTTGAAAAATTACAGTCGTTAAGCCGGCTTTCTGGATCAAATGAGCTCGAGTTTTTAAGGTCACACCCTTTAACTAAAAACAGAATAGCTGATGCTCAGTCTAGAGCACAGGGATTTGAAAAAGGGAATTATAGAAATTCTCTTGATTATGATTTAGTAAGAAATAGAACTATTGTGCACTTCTCAGATGTCCCCAGACAAGCAGTTACCATATTTAAAAAGGAATTGAGAGAGGCTAAAACTGATAGAGATTTAATAGAGGCTCGTTATGGACTTGCACTTGCCAATTCTAAAGATAAAAAGCACACCTTGGCTTTGGAGAATATTCGTGAGGCGTTAAATTTAGATAGTGAAAATCTTATTCTTCAGATAGGTCTTTTGGAGATGCATATTGCAGCAGAGAACTTTTTTGAAGCAGAGGCTTTGGCAGCTTCTCTCCTAAGCACAAACCCAAACAACTATCCAATCACCATGTTATATAACCAGGTACTTATGAATAAAGGTGATTATGAGACTGGTGAAGAAATTCTAAGAAAATTAACTCTAATTCGACCGCAAGATCCTCAGATTTGGTACTGGTTAGCAGAAGTTCAAGGGTTAGATAAAAACATTATAGGTCTTCATCTTTCTAGAGCAGAATATTTCTTTTTAACAGGTTCTTATGAAACCTCAATAAAACACTTGAGGATGGCAATGGAATTAGCAGGTAATAACTTTCAATTAACTGAGACTATTCATAATAAGATTGAGAGATCACATAAATCTATAGAAGCTTTAAAGTCGGTTTCTTAACCAGGTGGCCATGAAAACTCTCTTTCAGCTATGAGATGAATATGCAGATGAAATACCGTTTGTTGGGCTCCAGCTCCATTGTTCACCACAAGTCTGAATGCATCTTCGATACCTAATTGTCTAGCAACCTTGCCTGCCACTAAAAATAAATGCCCGAGTAACTCTTGATCTTCTTGTTTAGAATCAGAAATTTTTTCTATTTGTTTTTTCGGAATTATCAGGAGATGGGTAGGAGCAACAGGGTTAATGTCTCTAAAGACTAAAGAAAATTCATCTTCATAGACTATATCTGCAGGTAATTCTTTATCAATAATTTTTTGGAATATAGTCTCAGACATTTTTAAAGCTCCTTAGCGTCATCATATGTGATGACCTCTCCTGTATCAGAATTAGCATTCTCTTTTAGTATCACGTCATAACCTTGCACATTAGAAATCTCCTTAATGCCATCAATATGCATAGATTTTTCTTTAAATTGGGCAAGTTCATGAGTTTTAGTTTTAGCATCCTTCGCATTTTCTGCTGCAATAAAATAATTCAAGTGAGTTTCATAGATTCCATCTCCAATGGATGGATCATAAAACCCGACATGCACCATAAATAATTTCATATTAATTCCTAGTTTAAATTGATCCCCAAAAAACCCAATATATAGATATATAACCAATATACAAAGGCAGTTAATACTATCGACAAACCAAGACTAAGATAAAAAGAAAAATTCCAACCGATTAAAAAATAGATAGTTATAAAAAACACTAAAGAAGGGGGTATCATCAAGAGTATGTTTCTAGATAATTCTCTAATCGAATTTATATCCTGTGTATCATAATAGAGCCATATAAAAGCCAATAAAGAGGTTAGAGGTATTGAGGCCACAATACCAGCAAAAACAGTAGATCTTTTTGCAATTTCAGATATCAAAACTACAACAAAAGCAGTAAATATTAATTTTATAAAGACATACATAAAGTTATTCCACAATTAAACAACAATAGTTAAGATAAAAGAAGATATATGAACCCTAAGGAGCCTTCTCTAAATATTTCAACAACTCAACTGCAAGAGGCTGTTGAAGATCTAGACCCTAAGAAAAATTTGCAAAATATTGCAGCTGCTGCTGCAGAAATCTTAGCTGAGTCAGATCTTTCTACCAGATGGGATGATATTGTGACTATGCTAGATAGTGAAAATATTTCTGAAAGATTAAGACTAGCTGCTCATATCATCTTCAGAGCTAAACTTGTTCTGAATGAAATTGATAAAGATCCAATAACAAAGACGATTGTTTACAACACTATGTTGATGATGGATGCTCTAGAAGTGTCGAATCTAAAAGGCTATATCGTAGAAAAATCTTCAACTAAGTTTCAAGAATTGGATATATATGCCTCTTCTATGGAATCTGCACTAAAAAAAGAACGTGTAGTTTCTGTTATCAAAGAACTTCAAACTGATAACCCCGGAAAAGGAATCACATGGTTACGAAAGGAAGCTTCAAAACTTTTAACCTCCGAAGGTTATAAAGGATATAGTTATAGACAAATTATGCGAGATACCAAAGGCTTAATAATTGATTAGGCTTTAGTCAGGTAAATACCCAGCCATGTAGCGCCTAGGCATGAAAAAATTGATATAGAAATATATAGCGAGGCACTTAGGAATTGTCCCTCTACCATAAGGTCTAATGACTCTTTAGAAAAAGCCGAGAAAGTTGTAAAAGCACCCAGAAATCCGATGAAAAGAAAAGGCGTGATTATTTTTTCGAGACTCGAATCCATTAAATTGTAGAAAAGTCCTAAAAGAAAACAACCCAAAATATTTACAATTAATATACCTAAAGGTATCTCTAAATTCTCTGATCTTTGGAATAAATTAGAAATATAAAATCTAGATACAGCCCCTAATGCACCACCCAAACATATTAAAAGTATATTCATTTTTGGTTGGTGGGCCGTCTGCGACTCGAACGCAGGACCAATTCGTTAAAAGCGAACTGCTCTACCGACTGAGCTAACGGCCCGAAAAAAAAACCGTATTTTAAAGGTTTACTCAACTAAATTCGACTCTTCTTTTAGGATTTCTTTAGATTTTTTTGCCAATTGAGCTGCAGCAGATTGTGGATAAGAATCTAAAACCTTTTGATACAATTCTTCTGAAGTTCTTAATTCTCCTTCAAATCTAAAAATTTCTCCTAATTTAAATAGTGAGTCAGGTGTTCTAGTATGTTCAGGAAATTGGTCAACAACATTTTGAAAACTTAGTTTGGCATCTTCATACATTTCTTGAGCCAAATATAACTCACCAGACCAAAAGTAAGCATCAGGAGTAAATGAACCCTCTGGAAAAGAAATAATAATATTAGAGAAGAGCTCCAAGGCTTCGGCAAACCTTGACTCCTCGAATAAAGTTAATGCCGACTTGAATAAGTCCCTTTCTTCAGTAATAGATACCATCTCCTGATCACTTTCAATAGAAGGTGCGGGCTTTGAGGATAGATTTGATAATTCAAGGATTCGTCCATCCAAATCTAAGTATCTCTGTTGCTGTAGCTCTAGAGATCTATCAACAAGAATGGAATTCTCTTCTAATAAATTCCTTAATTCTCTAATTTCTTCTTCCAGCCGTTCTATCTTCTCATATAACAATTCGAAACTCTCATTTTCATTAGAAAAAAATAATGAAGAGAAGAGAATTCCGAAACCAAGAAGAAAACTTTTCAAATTAAATTAAAATGTTTTAACTAATGCTCGTCTATTTTTCGACCAAGAATTTTCATTAGAGCCAGATGCAACTGGTTTTTCTTCTCCGTAACTTACGGTAGATATTTTACTTGAAGGCACTCCATTTATAATTAGCAACTCAGCTACAGTTTTTGCTCTTTGTTCTCCAAGAGCTAAATTATATTCTCTTGTTCCTCTCTCATCACAATGACCTTCAACTCTTACACTCAAGTCATTATCTTTAATCATCTTAGCAAGGTTACGAATTTTGGCCCTACCTGCAGAGTTGATATCAGACCTATCATAAGCAAAATAAAGTACATTGTTAGAAGTGATTCCGCCATCAGAGTAAGCACCTGTAGCAGAAGCTGAAATAGCTGTAGCATCATTTGTTCTATCTGTTGAAACAGAACTACATGAAGCAAGGAATATAACTAGAAATGTTAAGTAAAATTTTTGAAAGATGTTCATTTAAGCCTCCTACTGCTTATTATACTTTTATTTTTATTCTAATCTATTAAAGGAGACCACGAAGGCTCTCTAGCCTCACCTTTTAGCGAAGGCATTACAAACTTTGTTTTACCATCTAGGGTTATACCTGCCAAAATATCTTTATCTCCATCTTTTGTAGCATAAAGAACAACATTTCCATTTGGAGAAACTGTAGGTGATTCATCTAATCGAGTATCAGTTAGGATTCTTATCTTTCCAGTCCTAAGGTTTTGTGTGGCTATATGAAATACTCCATTTTGTCTGTGCACAAAGATTATACCTTTACCATTAGGAAGATATCTCCCTCTGGCATTGTATGTTCCTTCAAAAGTGAGTCTTTTAATCCTTTTTGTTCTTGTGTTTACTTCATATAGTTGTGGAGATCCTGATCTATTAGATGTGAATAATATATTCCTGGAGTTTGGTGACCAGTCAGGCTCAGTATCAATGCCAAAATGATTTGTTACCTGTAACCAAGTGGAAAGTTCTAAGTCGTAAATAAAGATATCTGGGTTACCAGATTTAGACAAGACTGCTGATATCTTTTTTCCATCAGGAGCCCAGTTTGGCGAACTGTTGATGCCTTTTTCTAACTTTAGGCCTCTTCTTTCAGCATTAGAGAGTTTTTGAATAAATATGCGCGAAGTTCCTTCTTCAAATGAAACATAAGAAATACTTTGCATATCGGGTGACCAGCTTGGAGACATCAGAGGTTGTGGAGAAGAGAATAGAGATAAGCTGTCATTACCATCTATATCAGAAATCATCAAATTGTAATTGGGGTCGCTCTTAGAGGGTTTGTCTATATACGCTATCTTAGTCGAGAATATTCCAGGTATACCTTGTATTCGAGCATAAATTTTGTCACTGATTTTATGTCCCATTTTTCTTAGAGTACTTAAAGGGCCTAATACTGAACCTCGATGAATCACTCTCTCTTTAACTACGTCAAATATCGTGTAAGAGACTCTTATCTCTTGGTCTATCTCTGTGAATTCAATATTTCCTATTACTAAATAATCAGACCCAAGCAATCTCCAATCTTTATAAAAAACTTCTTCTTTTGTAGTAGGAAGGCTCAACATATTCCTTGGTGGCAGTACATTAAACTCTCCAAATGACTCTAGATCGGATTTAATAACTTCATGAATAAATATTTCTTGGGGAATTTCTAAATTCCATTGCATCGGTACAACCGCAATACTTATCGACTCCTCTACACCACCTTTTATTTCTATTCTTAATTGAGAAGATACACTCGGAAAGAAAATAATTAAGTATGTAATTAAAAATAATTTTTTAAAATTCATTTGATAGATTGATGCTATTCGGGAGTAAAAACCAAAGTAAATTTTCTAAAATGTTGATCAAATAATTGCATTTGCATAGTTAAACCCTCAAAAGATTTAACTTTGAGAATTGCAGACATAGCTGATTCATCAAAAGCTTTATTACCACTACTTTTTATAACAGAAGCCGAGAGTATCTCTCCTGTAGGAACAAGATTGATCTGTATCTCGGTCTTTAAACTTTGGTTGATATTTTTAGGTCTTTTCCAATTTTCCCTTACTTGTCTTTGTATCAAGTAAGAGTATTTTTCTACATCCGTCCCTAGAAGGTTCTTATCTATCTCTTTTACATCGGCTAACCTTGTTTCCTCTAGTTGTTGAATCTCTTCTAAAATAGAAGCTGAGCTTGAAATTTCTATATCTTGTTTTTCAACTTTCTTTTCCTTTTTTTGGGTAACTTCGCTAAGTTTGATTGGCTTCTATCTTATTTTCTTTTTTTCTTCAAAAATAATATAAGCAGAAATGGGCTTGCTGGACTGAATATTAAATTGATCAAAATTAATATTGAAGAAATCTGAAAAGGAAAGAACTATTCCAAAGTGGATTATTAATGATAAACATAAGGGCGCAAAATAATTGATCATTTCTGTGAAATTGGCACTGAAATTAAACCTATATCACTTGCTCCAGAAATTTGTAGTGTGGCCATTAAAGTCATTACTTTCTCATATTTAACTTCTCCATCACCTCTTATTACAACTTGTAGTCCTGGACTAGCTTCAAATATCTTGGAAGTTAAGTCACTTATTTCCGAAAGACTCAGAGGCTTGCCTTTAGTAGAGTCGGTTTCTAAGAATAAAGTTCCCTCTTGAGTGATAGATACAATAAGTGGTTCTTGGTTTTTAACAGGTAAGGCTTCGGAGGAAGCTTCTGGAAGGTTAACCTGTATGCCTTGAACCATTAAAGGTGCAGAAATCATAAAAATAACAAGCAAAACCAACATAACATCGATGTAAGGAACTACGTTGATGTCTGAAATTAAATTTCTTCTTTTCACTTCTATTTTGTCTGTATGTCTCTATGAAGAACGGCTGAGAATTCTTCTTTAAAGCCCTCCATACTAGATACTAAACTATCTGATTCAGAGATGAATTTGTTGTAGGCAATCAAAGCTGGAATCGCAGCAAATAAACCTATAGCGGTTGCTATTAGAGCTTCAGATATTCCAGGCGCTACAGCAGATAAAGTTGCCTGAGATGATCCTGCCAAACCTCTAAAAGAATTCATAATGCCCCATACTGTTCCAAATAGGCCTATATAAGGACTTACCGAAGCAACAGTGGCGAGAAATGGTAAATGTTTTTCCAGTAAAGTTTGCTCTTTTGCCAAGGCGGCTCGCATATTTCTTTGTACACTGGACATAATAGTCTCAGAATCAATATTTTCATTCTTGAGTCTTTTATAGTCTAAAAAACCAATTTGAAATAAGTATTCTGCACCTATTGTTTGGTGGCCCTCTTCTTGACTCTCAGCTAATAATGCTTCTAATCCTGAATCAGACCAAAATCTACTTTCAAATGCTAAAAATTCCTGGCTAACCTTATTTATATACAACCATCGCTCAAAAATTACCATCCAAGAAATGATAGAAGCCAATAAAAGAAGAATAATTACGGATTTAACTACTATGCTTGCGTTTAAGAATAATTCTAATATTGAGAGTTCCATAATCTTAGAGTAATTTTTTCATTCCCTTATGTAAATACTCAGGTAAAGAAGAGGGTTTAAAAGTATTAGGATCCAGGCTACCACATTTTATATTTGCTTCAGCTATAGTTATATCCTCGACAAAAGCAGTTTGTTTGAAATCGAAGCTAACTTTTCCTAATTTTATTAATTGTGTCCTAACGATAATATTGTCATCTAACCTGGCAGGCTTATGAAGTTTCATTTCTACGCCTCTTACAACAAAGATAATGCCAGCTCCCATTAACTCCATTTGTTCGTAACCTACAGCTCGTAAATATTCGGTTCTAGCTCTTTCAAAAAATTTTAGGTAATTTGCATAATAAACAACACCTTGAGCATCTGTATCTTCGTAATATACCTTTAAGTTATAGTCTTGCATTATTCAACATCTTCATGATCGGCTATGTCTTCAGAGTAAAGCTCTTTTAATAAAAATATAAAGTCATCCCATAATAAATCTGCTGTAAATGGAGAATCTAAATGAAGTTCAGGGTTGATTGCACCAAGTGGAACTCTTACCTTTATGGGACGCCTATCAAATTTATAAACCAGGGCTGGGATACCTTTGTTTTGAGTAGCATCTAATACTTGCTTCCACCAAGCTTCTAGTGGTTCTGCACCTGACCCATATCGTTTACATTCCAAGTACCATCTACCAAGTATCAAGTCAGGTAAGTGCTTTTCCCTGGTTTGTTCGAGTATCCTTCTAATATTATTTTTTAATCCTAAATCATTAGTAAGTAAATTAGCTACTTCCCTTTCGAAAGAAGCTCCTTTATTTCTTGAATTTGTCATATCAGTCCAGTTGATCCAGCATACCTTCCGCAAACTCTATATTAGAGGTTACGTTCTGTGTATCGTCTAAATCCTCGAGCATTTCTAGTAACTTAAATACCTTAAGTGAAGTTTCTAAATCAGCCTGAACGGTAGTTTCAGGTACTAAAGAGATCTCCGAATCATCTATCTTTATCTCTTTTTCGGATAAAGCTTTTTTTATATTTTCAAAATCTTCAGGTGTTGAACTAACAGTTACTGATTCATCTTCATTGATTTCTATATCCTCAGCACCCGCCTCGATCGATATTTCCATCACTTCATCTGCATCATTTTCTGACGAAACAGTAATAATCCCTTTCTTTTCAAATAAATAAGAGACAGATCCGTTAGTTCCTAAGTTACCTCCAGACTTTGTAAAAGCATGTCTAACTTCAGCAACTGTTCGATTATTATTATCCGTCATGGATTCGACCATTATGGCTATGCCACCTGGACCGTAACCTTCAAAACTAACTTCTTCAAGATTTTCTCCCTCTAAACCGCCTGCTCCTCTTTGGATAGCCCTTTCAATTGTGTCTTTTGTCATATTTGCAGAAAGAGCCTTATCAACTGCTGTTCTTAATCTTGGATTGTCATCAGGAACTCCTCCACCCAGTTTAGCGGCAACGGTTAGTTCTCTAATAAGAACTGAGAAAATCTTTCCTCTTTTTGCATCTTGTCTTCCTTTACGATGCTTAATATTCGCCCATTTTGAATGACCAGCCACTTTAAACCTCCTTATCTATCCCATGAAATCTTATATGAAGTTCTTCTAATTGATCTTTAGCTGCTTCCCCAGGTGCATCAGTTAAAAGGCATGAAGCAGTTTGAGTCTTCGGAAAGGCTATGACATCTCTTATTGATTCTGAATCCGTCATAAGCATAATCATCCTATCGAAACCAATGGCAAGTCCTGCATGAGGAGGACAGCCGTGCTGAAGAGCAGATATAAGAAAACCAAACTTCTCTTCGGCTTCTTGATCTTCTATATTCAAGAGCTCCAATACTGCTTTTTGCATTTCTTTGTCATGGATTCTGACTGAACCTCCACCCAACTCGGTCCCATTCAAAACCACATCGTAAGCTTCAGTTAATGCTGATAATGGATCTTTTTTTAGCTCTTCTATGGAACAACTAGGTGCTGTAAAAGGATGATGAAGTGGTGTTAATTCTCCAGATTTATTTTTTTCAAACATTGGGAAATCAACAACCCAGCAAGGTGCCCATTCACATGTCAAAAGATCAAGGTCTTTGGCAACTAAGTCTCTCAAAGCGGCTAATGAATCATTAACTACATTATTTTTACCAGCCCCGAAGAAAATAATATCACCTTCTTTAACGTCTAGAACCTTTAAAAGAGAATCAATGATTGAGTCTTCAATAAATTTTATAATTGGAGACTGCAAACCATCTTTGCCTTTAGATGGATCTTCTACGCGTATGTAAGCTAATCCCTTTGCGCCATAATTACCTACAAAGTCAGTATAGTCATCAATTTGCTTTCTTGTTAAAAGCTTTCCATTAGGGACTCGCAAAGCAGCAATTCTTGAGTTTGAATCATTTGCAGGTTCATTAAAGACTTTAAAATCACAATCAAGAAATAGGTCTTTTACTTCAATTAATTCAAGCGGATTTCTTAAGTCAGGTTTATCAATTCCATATTTTGATATAGCTTCTTGATAAGGAATTTTAGGAAAATCTCCTAAATCAACCGATAAGGTTTCTTTGAAGACTTGTTTAATCATCTCAGTAATTAACGTAATCACTTCTTCTGAGTCTGCAAATGACAACTCTATGTCCAGTTGAGTAAATTCAGGTTGTCTATCAGCGCGCAGATCTTCGTCTCTAAAACATTTTGCAAATTGAAAATACTTTTCGAAACCTGAAGCCATAAGTGTTTGCTTGAAAAGTTGAGGTGACTGAGGAAGTGCAAAAAACTGACCTGGAAATGTTCTACTGGGCACTAGGTAGTCTCTTGCTCCTTCAGGAGTAGCTTTTGTTAATAAAGGCGTCTCAATTTCTACAAAATCCTGCTTATCCAAAAAACTTCTAAAGACAGACGAAACTTTAGATCTCAGTCTAAGATTTTGTTGCATTTCAGGTCTTCTTAAATCAAGAAATCTATATTTCAAACGAGTTTCTTCACCAACAGAAGTATATTCATCTAACTGAAAAGGAATTGGCAAGGAAGTGTTTAAAACTTCTAATTCAGAAGCAACTATTTCCACTTTGCCAGTTACTAAATTACTATTTTCAGTGCCTTCGGGTCTCTCTCTAACCAAGCCCTTAGAGAGTATTACGTATTCATTTCTGCAAGTTTCAGCCAATGAGAAAGTATTTTCTGATTCAGGGTTATAAACAACCTGAACAAGACCATCTTCATCCCTTAAATCAAAGAAAATGACACCACCATGATCCCTTCTTCTATGAATCCAGCCAGTTACAGAAATCTCTTGACCTATTAGGTCCTCGGTAACTTGATTACATTTATGTGTTCTTTTCATGTGTATATTAAGAAGAGACTTCTTTTTTCGAAGTATCTTTTTTTTCTTTTGTAGTTTTAGATGACTGACTTTCATTATCGCTTTTAGCAATGTTCTTCTTGTTACCAGTTTTAAAGTCAGTTTCATACCAACCTGTACCCTTCAATCTAAAAGAGGGAGCTGTAGGCATTTGAACTAGATCTGGATTATTGCTTTTAAAATCATCTAGTTCGGAGATTCTCATTTGTTGCTCAAAAATCTCATCAGTTTTTGTATTCTTAAAAATATATGTTGGCATAGAAGATTACTCAGTAAAAAAGGATTATGATCATACTGCACGACAATTATACCAATTTTAATTATATAGATTCTTAAAACTAGCTATATGTTAGTATTAAGGGACATATTTTATGAAAGCTTCACATTTAATATTAGGAACTCAGAGAGAAAATCCTGCAGATGCAGAAATAATAAGTCATCAATTGATGATTAGAGCAGGTCTTGTAAGACAGGTCTCTTCAGGGATATACAATTGGCTACCTATAGGAAAAAAAGTATTACAAAAGGTAGAAAATATCATCCGAGAGGAGATGAATATAGCAGGAGCCCAAGAAATCTTAATGCCTATGGTTCAGCCTGCTTCATTATGGGAAGAATCTGGAAGGATAGATCAATATGGTCAAGAACTACTGGTATTCCTTGATAGACATGAAAATAAATTCTGTTTAGGGCCTACCCATGAAGAGATAATTACTGACTTATGCAAGAATCTTTTGACCAGTTATAAACAACTCCCGGTAACGCTATATCAAATCCAAACTAAATTTAGAGATGAGATAAGACCCAGATTTGGTGTAATGAGATCAAGAGAATTCTTGATGAAAGATGCCTATTCATTTGATTTAGATAAAGAAAGTTTAGATCAAAGTTATTCTGTAATGAAAGAAGCCTACATAAAGATTTTTGATAGTTTAGGATTAGATTACCGAATAGTTAAAGCTGATAGTGGCGCGATTGGAGGTTCTGATTCTGAGGAATTCCATGTTCTTGCAGATTCAGGGGAAGATCTTTTAGCTTTTAGCGATAAGAGTGAATATGCAATAAATGCGGAATTACTAACTGAACTACAAGACGGCCAAGATCCCTACTCTCTTGAAGGCAAGCCGAGCCCTGATGGTAAAGGTCTTCTTAAACTAAAAAAAGGTATAGAAGTTGGCCATATCTTTAAACTAGGAAGAAAGTATTCAGAAATACTTAATCTGAGGATACAGGGAGAAAATAATGATATCCATCCTGAAATGGGATGTTATGGTATTGGTGCATCAAGGATAGTTGCAGCAGCAATAGAACAAAATCATGACGAAAAAGGGATAATTTGGCCTAAGGCCCTGGCACCCTTCGAAGTTGCTTTGGTTGAAGTTAATCCCAAGAAAAAAGACGAAATAAAAGAAAAGAGTTCTGAAATTTATAACTTACTTAAAGAAAATGATATAGATGTCTTGTGGGATGATAGAGAAAAAAGACCAGGAGTGAAGTTTACCGATATGGAAGTTACAGGAATACCTTTAATAATAATTATTGGCGAGAGAACACTAGAAACTGGTGAGATTGAAATAAAGAAAAGGCAAGATGAGAAACCACAACTAGTCTCTCATCAAAACCTTATATCGACTGTAAAAACTAATTAAGTCTCTCGATTATCATTGCGTTAGCGGTGCCTCCCCCTTCGCATATTGCCTGGAGACCAAATCTTGCTTCACGTCTCTCCAGTTCGTGTAACAATGTTGTCATCAGTTTAGCACCTGTTCCTCCTAGAGGGTGGCCAAGTGCCATTGCTCCACCATTCACATTCAGTTTATCAAGATCAGCGTTAAGTTCCTTAGCCCAAGCTAAAGGAACTGGAGCAAATGCCTCATTTACCTCATAAAGATCTACATCCTCGATTGACATAGAGGCTTTTTCCAAAACAGTTTTTGAAGCTGGGATAGGACCTGTGAGCATAATGACAGGATCATCACCAGCAAGTGCAAGTGCTACTACTTTAGCTCTTGGTTTTATGCCTAGTTTTTCAAGCCCTGCATCATTAACTAGCATGACAGCTGCAGCTCCATCACAGATCTGACTCGATGTTCCTGCGGTCAATACGCCATCTTCTGATAAAGTATTTAAACCAGACAAGCTCTCAGCACTTGCATCGAATCTTATACCCTCATCTACAGTGACCATTTCTTTATCTCCATTAGGTAGATCTCCTTCTACTGGGACTATTTCTCTATCAAAATAACCGCCTTCAGTAGCATTTACTGCTTTTTGATGACTAGCCAGAGCAAAAGAATCAAGTTCCTCTCTGGACATATTCCATCTCTCTGCCATCATTTCTGCACCCGTAAATTGGCTGAATTGCACTCCAGGATATCTTTCACTTGTTCCCTTTCCTCCATATGGTTGTCCATGACCAGCTTTAAAGCTATCAATGACAGCAGCGCCGATTGGAACTTGACTCATTACCTCAACTCCACCCGCTATGACAATATCCTGTGTTTCAGACATTACAGCTTGTGCTGCGAAATGAATTGCTTGTTGCGACGATCCACATTGCCTATCAACAGTAGTACCAGGAACTGATTCAGGCAATGAAGAAGCTAGAACGGCATTTCTTGCTACGTTTCCTGACTGCGCTCCAGATTGGCTTACACATCCAAAAATTACATCGTCTATTAGTTCGGGCTTAACTCCTGTCCTTTGAACGATTTCATCCAAAACTAAAGCTCCTAAATCAGTTGGATGCCACTGACTCAACTTTCCATTCTTTCTTCCGCCTGGTGTCCTTACCGCACCTACTATATATGCGTTTCCCATAATCTCTCCTATTTTTTCATGAAAGTGGCGACTCTTTCAGTCGCCACATTGAAATCCTATAACAAAATAGGCTTTATGAGAAAGAGAAATTAGTCTTCTTTATTGATAGCGTCTATAACCTGCTTCTCTATAGTCTTTAATAACTTAGGATTTTGTTCCAAGAATTCAATAGAGTTAGCCTTACCCTGACCAATTTTTTCACCGTTATAGCTATACCACGCTCCAGCTTTCTCAATAATATCTAAATCCGCGCCTTTATCTATAAGTTCACCTAATCTATTGATACCCTTATTGTAGAG
Source organism: SAR86 cluster bacterium AG-447-A08 (assembly GCA_003212335.1). Lineage (GTDB taxonomy): Bacteria > Pseudomonadota > Gammaproteobacteria > Magnimaribacterales > Magnimaribacteraceae > Magnimaribacter > Magnimaribacter mokuoloeensis. The sequence continues at coordinate 164,384 of QCQA01000003.1, read as the reverse complement.
TATTTGAAACTCAGCCTGTTTAAATGGTGGAGAAACTTTATTTTTTACGACCTTAACTCTTGTTTCATTTCCAACAGCCTCATCACCATCCTTAACAGTACCAATTCTTCTTATATCCATTCTCACTGAGGAGTAGAATTTAAGAGCATTTCCGCCTGCTGTTGTTTCAGGACTTCCAAACATAACACCGATCTTGTGCCTTATTTGATTAATAAAAATGACCAAAGTATCAGATTTTTGAACATTTCCAGTTATCTTTCTTAGAGCTTGAGACATTAATCTCGCTTGTAATCCAACATGATGGTCACCCATTTCACCTTCAATTTCTGCTTTAGGAACTAAAGCTGCAACTGAATCAATAACCAGTATGTCGATACCACCTGAAGCAACCATGATGTCGGCAACTTCTAATGCCTGCTCACCTGTATCAGGTTGAGAAACTAATAATTCGTCAACATTAACACCAAGCTTTTCTGCATAAATAGGATCTAAAGCATGCTCTGCATCAATGAATGCAGCAGTGCCTCCCAACTTTTGGCATTGAGCGATTACCTCGAGAGTAAGCGTTGTTTTGCCAGAAGATTCAGGGCCGTAAATCTCTACAATTCTTCCTCTGGGCAGACCTCCAATACCTAGGGCTATATCGAGACCTAGAGAGCCAGTTGGAATTGCGGGTATTTTCTCATGCCTCTTCTCTCCCATACGCATAACAGTGCCAGAACCAAACTGTCTCTCAATTTGACCTAAAGCGCTGTCTAGCTGTTTTGTTTTATCTACTTCTTTTATATCTGTCACCTTTTTTTGAGCCATAATACTTCTCCGTTAAAATATTATCGCATTATACAAAATACTGTATAAATAAACAGTATTATTTAAAAATTTAATTCATTAAGACTATTGCTTCCTCCAAAGCTTTTACAACAGTCTGATATCTTACTTCGTTCCTATTTCCTTCAAATAGAAAAGTTTCTTGCTTTTCTAAGTCCTTATTAAGTTTCCAGGCTAAGCAAACTGTTCCAACAGGTCTTTCAGCAGAGCCGCCTCCGGGGCCTGCTATACCACTTATAGCTATTCCAAGATTAGCTTTAGTCTCATTTATGGCTCCAATAACCATTTCTCTGACTACTTCTTCACTAACCGCTCCAAATGACTTGAGAGTTTCTTTAGAAACACCTAAAACTTTGTGTTTAGAGATATTTGAGTAAGTGATAAAACTATTTCCAAACCAAGCAGAACTTCCGGGAACAGAAACGATAGATTGAGACAACAATCCTCCAGTACAAGACTCCGCTGCAGTGATAAACATCTTTTTCTTCTGCAGTAACGCTCCTAAATTAGCGCTTAGAGTTTCTAAGTTTTTTAAGTCCAATTTACAAAATAATATTAGTAACTATTAGAACAGAAATCATACCTTTGTCTAGATGATGGTTACTGAAATATTTGTTAACTGGTAAAATATAAGATATGGCTTTCATTGTTGGAGATGCTTGTGTCAAATGCAAGCTTACAGACTGTGTTGAAGTATGTCCTGTAGACTGTTTCTACGAGGGGCCAAATATGCTAGTTATAAATCCTGATGAGTGCATTGATTGCGCATTATGCGAACCTGAATGCCCGATAGAAGCCATATATTCAGAAGATGAAGTGCCAGAAGACCAAATAGAATATATAGAACTGAATGCTGAATTATGCACACAATGGCCAAATATAGTTGAGCAAAAAGATCCCTTGCCAGATTCAGAAGATTGGAAAGAGGTTAAAGGAAAGTTTGATATGATCGAACGCTAGGATTTTCCAAATTTTTTTACAATAAAAACCAGCGAAATCCCAATCAAGCTTCCAGTCGATAAAGAGATTAAATTCAAGTCAGCATCATGACTGTATCCATTCATCCATAGTAAGGGTATACAAAAAATTATTAATCCAAAAAATACTGCTAATAAAAATTCCTTTTGTTGGTCATATAAAAGTTTTATCAATCTAACGATACTCAGTAAACCAAGTAAAGCTCCTCCTAGGAATATGAAGAGTGCTACCAAGTCCAAATCTCTGACAGCCATTAGAATTGATTGATAGGAACCCATTAAAAGAAGGATGAAACTTCCAGAAATACCAGGTACGACTAAAGCTGAGATGGCAACAAATCCGGAAAAAAATAAATATAACGGATTAATATTGGTTAATGCCCTTTCTGGAAGAAAATATAGGAAACTACAAATGAACAGAGACAAAATTATCCCTATAAAAAATGATTTAGAGATTTTAGGTTTCAGGGGTTCTATGAATGCTGAAAAGAGTAGAACAGAAGATAAAAAAGATTTAAAAGCAGTTGGGTAAACCTCCATGAAAAATAAAATTAATGATGAAAGGGTAAAGATTGAGACAAGCATGCCTATAAAGAGTACTAGAATATAATTGCCATCTACATAAGCCCAAGCGTCTTTAAATCTTCTATGCATTAATAAACTTATCAAAGAAATATTGAATGAATGGATGGCCTTGATTAGCCTTTCGTAAACACCCAAGATAAGAGCTAGAGTTCCTCCAGATATACCGGGTATAACCTCGGCTATACCCATGGCCATACCTTTTAGAAATAAGGTCAATCTATTATTCTTTATATCTATGAAACTACTCCTCTGAGTAAAGGAACAAACAGCACATCCTCGAGCTTTTCTTCCGTAAATTCAGTTTTTGAAATTCTCTTTACTAAAGTCAAGACCTGAGAATTGTTATCCCCAACAGGTAGAATTAATTTGCCGCCTACTGTAAGTCGTTCTTTAAGACTAATTGGAACCTCTAAAGGAGCTGCGGCTGATAAAATCGCATCATATTCTTGCTCATCTAAATTATTTCCGTCATCTAACTTAAAATTTACATTCTTAACCTTCAATTCTTTAAGTATCTTTTTTGCCTTTTCTTGCAGAGGTTCTATCCTTTCTAAGGAAGTTACTTGCTTGGAAAAAATAGAGAGGAGATAAGTTTGATAACCACAACCAGTTCCTATTTCAAGTGTATTCTGAAGAGGAGCTTCTGAGAGGCGGTCGTCAGATAAAAGGCATTCTGTCATCCTGGCAACTATATATGGTTGCGAAATCGTTTGCTGATAACCTATTGGTAAAGCTAAATCTTCATAAGCTCTGGAGGAAAGAGCCTCATCTAAAAAAAGATGCCGTGGACTATCACGCATTGCTTCTAGGACTCTTACATCTGAAATACCCTTCTTGGTTAATCTCTCTATTAGTCTCTGTCTTGTTCGCAAAGAGGTCATACCCTGCCCTTGCACAATGTCTTTATCTAAACTCATCTCTTTTCTATAGTAAAACTTCCATTTAAAACTTCTTTTACAGAGAAATTTGGGTAAATAGGAGAAATGGACACCATATTTTTCTCCAAAGTAAAAATATCAGATTCCTCATCATTATCAGGATACAAATCTCTGTGAGTTGTCCAATAAGTTTTTGTGCCTTCATCGTCTTCGATAATGTGAGGAGGATTCCTGAAGCCCCAAGACCCTATAGTGGTAAATTTATATTCGAGGTCAGCTGAGAATTCAATATTTGGTGTATTGATATTTAATACAAGAGAAGGATCAATGGTTTCCAGCTTATAGTTTTTCAATATATCCAAAACTACTTTAGCAGCAGTTGTATAGTTCGGTTCCATATGGTCTTTGGAGCCCGGTTGATGGAATGCAGCAGCTGAAATAGCTATGGATGGGTAATCTAAACCTGCAGCCTCTAAAGCTGCACCTACAGTTCCAGAATATAGTAAATCTTCACCCATATTGGCCCCCAGATTTACTCCACTAATGACTAAGTCTGGTTGCCAGGGAGATAATTCGTGTATCCCCAGATAAACACAATCTGCTGGTTTTCCAGTAACAGAGACGAAGCCATTTGAATGTTCAGTAACTTGCATAGGAGAATTTGTTGTTATTGAGCAACCTGCACCGCTACTATTGATTGCGGGGGCAACTACAAATAAATCAGCAAAGCCTTCAAGAGTCTCATATAGAACTTTTAGTCCTGGTGCATCAAATCCATCATCATTAGAGAGTAATATTTTTAACATTAGTTAGCTTCTTCAATTAATACAACACAGTGACAAGAAATGCCTTTGAGATTACCCTCAAATCCCAATTTATCAGTTGTTGTTGCTTTACAACTTATCCTATGAGGATCAATTTCCATTGCTTTAGATAAATTTTTGATTATCGCTTCGCGATATTGGAGAAGTTTTGGCACTTGCCCTACGTAAGTTATATCAATATTTTTAATTGTATAATTATCATGACTTAATTTTTCTAGGACAGTTGATAACATAGAAAAACTCGAAATGCCCTTAAGATTTTCATCACTCGAAGGAAAAAAGGTTCCCAAATCACCATATGCTGCAGCACCAAGCAAGGCATCAATTAAAGAATGAACGATAATATCTCCATCTGAATGAGCTTCAATTGAGTAATCGCATTTAATTTCAACGCCCCCTAAGACCATTCCAGATCCTGAAATGATTTGATGAGCATCGTAACCATGTCCAATTCGCATTCTTTATTCCTTATGATTTCGAATTATAAATTCCGCCAATTGTAAATCTTCTTTAAGTGTAATTTTTATATTTTGTGATGAACCTTTATAAAGAAATACTTCCTCATTTAATGTATCAAAGAGCGAAGACTCATCAGTAAGGCTATTTAAATTACCTGAAAAGCTACTGTAAGCATTATTAAGATTTTCATACTTAAAAATTTGAGGTGTTTGTACTTGCCACATGGATGAGCGTTCAACAGTAGCATTGATTATTTTTCCGTCTACGGAAGATTTTAATGTATCAGTACAAGGATGAGAAAAGATCATGCCTGCATAGTCAGAAGTACAAAATAACTTTAAGAAATTCTTAACCTCTTTAGGGTGTAGGCAAGGTCTCGCCGCATCATGTATCAAAACATTTATATAGCATTGAGATTGTGATAGATGATTGAAACAGTTTAGTACCGATTGTCCTCTAGACTTACCACCAAGTATGATTTCTATTCGTTTGTCTTTAGATATATCGCTAGGTATTTGATTTAGATCAGATACGGCAATTATAATTTTTTTACATTCTTCAAAATTTAAAAAAAGGTCTAATGAATAATTAATTACTAGTTGATTATCTATCTTGCAATATTGTTTTGGTATGTCCGAATCAAAACGTTCACTCTGACCCGCACTAGGCAATATAACTGCAAAAGGTTCTATCAATTTAATTATCTTCTTTACTATCTTCTTGAGCTTTTTCTTTGAAAACGTAAAACTGCTCTCCTGGCTTTATCATTCCAAGCTCTAGTCTGGCCACACCTTCCAATGCCTCTTGGCCTGAATTAAGCTTTTTCTTTTCTCTAATAAGCTCTTCATTTGTTTTTTGGATTAGGTCTGTTTCTAACTCTATTAGTTGTATTTCTTCTTTTAAATCCTTTAAATTGCTGGAACTGTAAAGGCCAAACCAATATTGATACTGAGTTGCTCCAATAATGCAACATAGGATCAAAAAAGAACCTGAGAAAAGAGGTGCAGATTTTACAGACTTAAGCAGCTTTGTTATTAAGCTATACATATACCTGACTCAGCTTCTATCATTAGTAATCTATTGTATTTAGCTACCCGATCTGATCTTGATGGTGCTCCAGTTTTTATTTGTCCAGAAGCAACTCCGACAGCTAAGTCAGCAATAAATGTATCCTCAGTTTCTCCTGACCTATGCGAAATAACTGTAGTGTAATTATTTTGGACAGCGGTTTCTATAGCCTCAAAGGTTTCCATTAAAGTTCCAATCTGATTTACTTTTACTAGAACCGAATTTGCTGAACCTTCTTCTATGCCATGTTTAATTCTTTTTGTATTTGTAACAAATAGATCGTCGCCTACTAATTGAATCTTAGAACCTAAAGATTTAGTCATTTCAGACCAGCCTGTCCAATCATCCTCATCAAGACCATCTTCAACTGAGCTAATAGGATAATTTTTGCATAGTTCTTTTATATACTCTGTCATTTCAGAAGAATTCAGTGTTTGACCCATTCCTTCAAGGTTATAAATTGAATTAGAGTAAAATTCTGTTGCGGCAATATCTAGACACAACGAGACTTGGTCACCAGGTTTATAGCCTGCTTTTTCTATTGCTACCATTATTAAATCCAATGCCTCTTCAGGTGATTTTAGATTAGGGGCAAATCCTCCTTCATCACCTACCGATGTACTTAACCCTCTAGATTTGAGTATATTTTTTAGTGTGTGAAAGATTTCAACCCCAGCCCTCAAAGTCTCCTGAAAAGAATCAAATCCAATGGGTTGAATCATGAACTCCTGAAAATCAATTGGGTTATCAGCATGAGCACCTCCATTAAGAATATTCATCATCGGAATTGGTAGAGAAGAAACTACCTCTTTATTGCAAAACTCAGAGTATTTTGAATTGATAAACTTATGTAAAGGTATTTTCTTCGAATTAGAAGCGGCTTTAGCGCATGCCATAGAAACTGCAAGAATAGCATTAGCACCGAAATTATTTTTATTTTCTGTTCCATCAGATTCTATAAGGGTTCTATCGTTGGCTAACAGATCTTCGGCATCTTTACCTTTGAGCAACTCAGAAATTTCTTTGTTGATGGATTCAACTGCACTAAGAACACCTTTACCTAAATATCTAGTCTCATCCTCATCTCGCTTTTCATTTGCTTCATGCTGACCAGTAGAAGCTCCAGAAGGAACTAAAGCTATTCCTGAAGTAGAATTATTTAAATTTACCTTTGCAGCCACAGTAGGATTTCCTCTGGAATCTATTACTTCAAAACCTTCAATTGATTGAATTTTCATTACTGTTGCCTATACAAAAGATTTAATTAAATCGTCTAACGATTTGATTTGATATAAAAAATCATCGAGATCATCTAGCTTAAGCGCACAAGGACCATCACACAAAGCCTTCTCAGGATTAGGATGTGTTTCTAAAAATAATCCTGCCAAACCTAAAGACATACCTGATCTTGCTAATTCTAATACATTGGATCCTCTGCCATCTGCCTTATCACCTAAACCACCTGGCCTCTGCAACGAGTGAGTAACATCAAAAATTACAGGTTGTTGAGTTTTCTTCAACTCATTTACCCCTAACATATCAACAACCAAATTATTGTAACCAAATGATGTGCCTCGCTCACAGATCATCACTTTATCATTATTAAAATAGCTGCATTTTTTTAAAATATTTAACATATCAGATGGGGCTAGAAATTGTCCTTTCTTGATGTTTAGAGGAAGAGAAGTTTGACAAGCAGCCTCTATCAAGTCAGTTTGTCGGCTTAAAAAAGCAGGTATTTGAATAATATCTAAAACATCAGAAGCCAGTTCAGCTTCAAGTGGAGTATGAATATCCGAGATCACAGGTACGCCGAAATCCTGCTTGAGTTCTCTCAATATTTCTAAACCTTGTTTGGCCCCTGGACCCCTGAACGAATCAATTGAGGATCTATTAGCTTTGTCATAAGATGCTTTGAAGATAAAAGGAATATTATGTTTTGATGTAGATTCAATACATTTAGTAATAACAGATTCAATTGTTTTCTCATCTTCTAAAACATTTAGTCCTGCAATGAGTACGAATGGTTTATCGTTATTTATTTCCAGTTTATCTACTTTAATTGTATTCATTTTTTGTTTTTATTCTTTTTAGCTGCTTTTATAAAACCAGTAAATAGAGGATGTCCTTTCCTGGGATCAGAAGTAAATTCTGGATGAAATTGACAACCTACGAACCAAGGATGATCATGTAATTCAACTACCTCGACTAACATTTTATCTCTTGATTTACCCACAACTTTCAATCCATTCGATGTTAATTTATGAATCAGATTGTTATTAACTTCATATCTGTGGCGGTGCCTTTCCTTAATTTTTACTTTTTTATAGAGTTTACTTGTAAGAGAATTTTTATCTAAAATGCATTCTTGTGCACCCAATCTCATAGTGCCTCCTAAGTCAGAATTAGAATCTCGTTTTTCTATAGATCCCTCTAAATCTAACCATTCACTTATAAGACCAACAACGGGATAATTTGTCTTATCATCGAATTCGGTACTATTTGCTAATTTTAACTTAGCTACATTCCTAGCAAATTCTATAACTGCAATTTGCATACCCAAACAAATTCCTAGGTAAGGAACTGATTTAGTTCGAGCATACTTTACAGCACTAATCATCCCTTCAATACCTCTTTCTCCAAAACCACCAGGAACCAATATAGCGTCTGAATTTTTTAACATGCTGTGCACATTTTTTGAATGCAATCTCTCGGAATCAACATAATCAATATCAACTTTTAGGTTATTTTTAAATCCTCCATGTTTTAAAGCTTCGTTGAGGGACTTATAGGCATCTGCTAGCTCAGTATATTTTCCTACCATAGATACCTTTACAGACTCTTTTGGTTCAAGATCTTCTTTAATAACTTTCTTCCAATCACTTAGATTAGGTTTTCTTATAGAATTAAGTTTTAGTTTTTCTAAAACAATTTCATCTACATTTTGATGATTAAGCTCAATAGGAATTTTGTAAATTGAATCTACATCGGGCATTGAGATTACTGAGTTCTCCTGTACGTTGGTAAATAAAGCTATTTTCCTTCTCTCCTCTGATTCCATTGGTTCGTCTGATCGACAAATTAATAGATCTGGCTGAAGACCATGGGACAGCATTTCTTTCACAGATCTCTGGGTAGGTTTTGTTTTTGTTTCTCCAGCTGATTTAAGAAAGGGTAGTAAGGTTAAATGCATAAATAATGTTTGGTGTGGTTGTAGATCTATCTTCATTTGTCTAATCGCCTCAAGAAAGGGTTGGGATTCTATATCTCCAACTGTTCCACCGATTTCTACTATTGCTAAGTCCGAGTTCCCTGCTCCTTTAATTATGCGGTTTTTAATCTCATCAGTGATGTGGGGTATAACTTGAACTGTGCCACCTAAATAGTCTCCTTTTCGTTCTTTTCTGAGAACCTCCTCATAAACTTGACCGGTAGTAAAGTTATTGGATTTTGACATCTTTGAGTTAAGAAACCTTTCGTAATGACCTAAGTCAAGGTCAGTCTCTGAGCCATCTTCTGTAACAAATACCTCCCCATGTTGAAAAGGACTCATAGTACCGGGATCAAGGTTAATATATGGATCAAGTTTTAGAATAGTGACGGTTAAGCCCCTACTTTCTATAAGTGCACCTAAAGAGGCTGAAGCAATCCCCTTACCCAAAGAAGAAACAACCCCTCCAGTAACAAATATAAATCTTGTATGTTTATTTCCCATCAATAGATCATGAGAAGTAGTCTATAAAATATCTTCTCCACGATGGGATTACAGATTAACAAAAACCTGCTAGGTGAACAACTTAATTATAAATTTAGGCTGAAAGGTCAAGGGGTTTTTCTAGATCAGCCCAGGTGATATCTCCATCAGAAGAATGGGATTCAAACTCCAATACGCCCAACTGATCATATAGTGGCCTAACTTTATCTGTAAGTAGACCGATACGTGACAGATTAGGAACTACTCTAGAAAATAAAAGACGTTGAAACTCTGTTGCAAAGCCTGCTTTATTTGAGAATTCTCTTGCTTCATCTTCATTCCAACCAAACCTCCTAAATACATCAGTTGGAAAGAGCCTTTCTTTACTAATAACACAAGCTTCATAGGCAAACATTGCCCTATCTTCTCTCTCTTCATCAGTAAGATTTTCAATAAAATCTTCTAAATAGTTGACACCAAAGGTTACATGCCTTGCTTCATCTCTAATTATAAGATGCAGAATATCTCTCAATACAGGATCAGGTGTAACGGCTTTTGCAGTATTAAATGCTGCTAATGCGAGGCCTTCTATGATTATCTGCATGCCTATTAGCTTAAGATCCCATCTTTCATCGGTAAGTATTTTGTCTAATAAACTTTTTAATCCTGCTCCAACTGGGTACATTAGTTTGGATCTATTTTGTATATATTTGGTAAAAGCCTCGACATGTCTTGCCTCGTCAAATGTCTGAGAAGCAGCATATAACTTAGCTTGATATGTAGGTGCACAGGAAACAAGTTGCGATGCTACAAGCAGTGCCCCTTGTTCTCCATGTAAAAATTGACTGAATTGGCTAGCCCCTCTATGACGTAAGAACTCTCTCTTCTCTTCAAGAGTTAGCTTTTTATACGGAGGGTACTCATCCCAAAACATAGGTGGTACTTCATCAGAAACGACCATAGGCCTATCCCAATCAATATCCATTGAGACATTCCAATTGAGTTTTTTTCCTAACTCATACAATTTAGCAATCCTATTGTCTTGTACAGAATAGTCCCAGTTATATGTACCCGTTAAGGGAGTTTTAAATATTTCAGCTATGTCTTCAACTTCTTCAGAATTTAGAACAATCTCTTCTTGATTGTAATCTCTAATCTTTCTAGGTGTTTCTTTGGTATATTCTATTTTCATAAGATCGTTAGCTATATTAATTCTCAATTATACAAATTTAGATATTTTAGGACACAACAACATAAGTCATATTTGTGTAAAAAGATGGAATATTTATGAAGGAAAAGGGTCTTCATTTTCCTCATAAAATGGAGGCGGAAATCTTTCTGTATTAGCCAGATTCTGAAATGTTGCAGTATTCTCTACAAAAGCAACTGGAACTGCTTTTGTTGGACCGTTTCTTTGTTTAGCTATATTAACCTCGGCTTTACCTTTACTTTCAAGGTCTGTGGGATCGTAATAAGAATGTCTGTACAAAAAAGCAATGACATCAGCATCTTGTTCAATAGCTCCTGAATCTCTTAAATCTGCCAATATCGGTCTCTTGTTAGGCCTGGTCTCCACTGCCCTATTTAGCTGAGATAAAGCGATTACTGGTACATTTAACTCTTTTGCCAAAGCTTTTAATGATCTGCTGATTTCACTAATTTCTGCTACTCTATTATCGCCTCTACCAGGAACTTGCATAAGTTGTAGGTAATCTATGACTATCATGGCAAGATCGTTGTTCTCTCTTTTTACCCGTCTAGCTCTTGCTCTTATCTCTGAAGGGGATAGTGCAGGAGTATCATCTAGTAAAATGCTCTTTTGACTCAATACCGATAAAGCTTTATCTATACCTTCCCAATCATTTTCTTCTAGTTGCCCTCTCATTAATCTTTGAAGATCAATACTTGATATGCTTGAGATAAAGCGCCTAACGACTTGCTCGGAAGACATTTCCATACTAAAAAGTAATACGGTTTGATCTGTCTGACGAGCTACGTTTTCTGCGATATTAAAAGCAAAAGCCGTTTTTCCCATTGAGGGTCTACCGGCAATAATAATTAAATCAGACTTTTGGAAGCCAAGAGTTACTTCATCAATTTCAGTAAAGCCTGTACTTACACCGACCAAGGAGCTCCCACTCTCTGAGGACTCTTGTATTTCAGTATAAACTTGTCCCAGCAGTTCTTTTACCTCTTTGGGACCAGCGGATCTGTTTAAATCATCTCTAAGGCTGAGAATCTTTTCCTCTGCCTCATCTATTATTCGATCACTTCCAGAAGCATCAGATTCTTTTGCAACTTTAGAAATATTATCTGCTGCAATTATGAGACGCCTTAAATTTGATCTTTGTTTAATGATGTCTGCATAACTTTGGATATTGGCTACACTTGGTGTTTCTCTAGCCAATAGGGCGAGATAGTCTTTTCCACCAGAATTGATTAATTTAGGCAGATCTCCATTTCCCTCAATAGCTTCTTGAACAGTTATTACATCAACTGGCTTTCCAGCATCTTGAAGGTCATGAATTGTTCGATAAATTAGTTTATGTTCTTCTTTATGAAAATCATCCTCTTTAACAAGATCTGAAACAATATCCCATGTTTCATTTTTAAGCATAATGCCGCCTAATACGGCTTTCTCAGCTTCAGTTGAGTAAGGTAATTCTCGATTTGATAAGTTTTCTAACGCCATAACCTATTTTTTAGGAAAGACATTGATTCTCCCACTGGAAGAGATTTAAAACAAGTAACTTTTTAAGTTTCTTCTGAAGCTACGATTTGTAATGAGACTGTGACAATTACTTCAGGATGTAATTCTATATCAATAGAGTATTCTCCAGCTTCTTTAAGTACTCCTTCAGGCAATCTAACTGAACTTTTTTCAGTTTCATAACCCTTTTCAGATAGCGCATCGGCTATCTCTCTAGTACCTATAGAGCCATATAAAGTTCCTTCATCAGAGACTTGAGCTGAAATTGTTAATGATAAAGATTGCATTTTTTCAGCTTGTTGTTGAGCAGAATCTTTTCTATCAGCCTCCGCAGAGAGAAGCGCCTCTTTCCTTTTCTCGTATTCTGCCTTGTTCTCTTCATCTGCTCTGACAGCTTTACCTGTAGGAATTAAGAAATTTCTTCCGTAACCAGCTTTGACGTTTACAAGATCGCCAGGATCACCCAATTGGGCTACTTTTTCTAATAATATTACTTCCATTGCTTAATTGTAGTGTGAATCAGTATAAGGTAACAATGCAAGATGCCGTGCCCTTTTTACAGCTTTATTAAGTTGTCTTTGATATTTTGCTGAAGTGCCTGTCATCCGAGCAGGAATTATCTTACCTGTTTCGGTTATATATTCTTTTAAAAGTTTAATATCCTTAAAGTCTACCTCTTCAATACCCAAGGAAGTGAACTTACAATACTTTGGTCTATTATCGAAATCGCTCTTTCTTTTGAAATTCTTCTTTTGTTTTTTAGCCATTATTCATTCTCCTCTTTAGCTTCTTCTTGTTCTACAGCTTTATTGGCCGCTTCTCTGGCTTCCTGGTAAGTGTCTTTTTCGTTATCTTCTTTAGTTTGTGTAAGAAGTGCAGACGTATCTTTATGAACTTTATTTACGCTCAAAATTAGATTTCTAATGATTGAATCATTGAACTTAAAAGAGCTTTTTATTTCATCAATGGTCTCTTGATTACACTCAATATTCAACAAGCCATAACTTGCCTTAAACTGATCTTGAATAGGATAAGCTAGTTTTCTATTTCCTATATTTTCTGATCTATGAACGTTGCCACCTGAGTCGTTAACAGATTTCTCTAATTTAGAAATTATTGATGAAGTCTGGTCAGACTGATCAGGATGGACTAAAAATACTATTTCGTAGTTTCTCATTTTTTTCCTCTTGGTTAATAGCTCTCATGCAATACATGTAGAGCAAGGTGGTGCGCATTTTATTTACAAGTGCTGCTATTTGCAAGATAAATGAAGGACTTTGACTATGACATCGTCAAATGAAAGGCCTGCATATGAAGCAGCTTTTGGAAAAAGGCTCGTCTCTGTAAGTCCAGGCACTGTATTTACTTCTATTATTTGAAAATTTCCCTCATGGTCCTCTATAAAATCTACTCTGCCCCAATGATTACATCCGAGGGAAGAAAATGCATGCCAAGCAAAATCTTTGATTTCTTCAAGCTTTGAACCTTCAATATCTGCTTTTATATATTGAGTGCCTTGATCGGCATATTTAGATTCAAAATCATAAAATTCTCCAGAGGGTTTTATATGAATGGGGTGAAAAACTTCATCTCCCAAAATAGACACTGTTAACTCCCTGCCTTCTACAAAAGCTTCTACTAAAATAGATGAATCAAATTTCGAAGCTTGGATCATAGAGTTCTCGAGACTTCCCTTACCAGGCCTTACTATTGATATGCCGAAGCTTGAACCTTCGTTTGCAGGCTTAACAACAAAAGTTTTATCCAGAGCAGTGATATCTCCTTCTCCTGATAAATGAGGTGTTAATTTCATCTCCGGATCACCTACATTAATTATCTCAACGAAGTCTGGAGTAGGTAGTAATAATTCTCTCCATATTTTTTTAGCTTCAATCTTATTAAGAGATGTTTTGCAAGAACTGGAGTTGCTCCCTGTATATTTAATATCTTTTGACTCAAGAATTTCCTGAATGAATCCATCTTCTCCTCCTCTTCCATGTAAGGCAATAAAAGCTAGATCATATTCTTCTGATAAATTTTTAGCATCTTGCTCAGAACTTAAATCTATGTGAGTGTAACCTATAGATAGTCGATCTAAAGCTGCAGAAACTGCAGCACCCGATCTTATTGAGACTTCCCTCTCTGCAGACCATCCACCAGATAAAAGCAATATCTTCTTTTCTTTAAGTTCTTCAATAGGATCCATTAAAAGTCCTCAGCTACTTGTTTGCTGATTGCAGAAATATCACCTGCACCCTGAAATACAAAAACAGTATCAGAATTTATATCCGCATCTAAGTTTTTTAGAATTTTCTCTTTATCTGAGAATAAATTTACTTGCTTAAAACCTTCTTTCATAAGTGATTTCTGAATATTTTCACTATTAATGTCTTCAATTTCTTTTTCTCCAGCAGAATAAATATCAAGAAGCATCAGTTGATCTACATGCTTTAAAACAGCAACAAACTCTTCGTATAAGTCTTTAGTCCTGGTAAACCTATGAGGTTGAAAAATCATAATTACTTTATGTGCTGGATAAGAGTCTCTTATAGCTTCAATAGTTTTCTCAATCTCCGTTGGGTGATGACCGTAATCATCAATATAAGTACAGTGATGAGTTTTGATTTTCTTAGACCCTAAAATTTGCATGCGCCTGTCTATACCCATGAAATTCTTTAAAGATCCTTTTATAACATTTAATGAGATGCCTTCTTGGATGCATAAAATAGCAGCAGCAGCGGCATTCAAAACATTATGCTTGCCTAACATGTTTAGGCTTAAATCTATGGACTCATGGGGAGAGGTCAATTTAAAGAAAGATTTCATTCCCTCGGATTTATAATTAGAAATAACATAATCATTGGTTGGCTCAAAACCATAACTGATATGGTTTCTTTGAAAATTCTTTTTTAACTCTTTTATTACCTCATCGTCTCCGCAGACAATAGAAATCCCATTGAAGGGAAGATTCTTAATGAATTCTAAAAAGGCATTTTTTAAGTTTTCAAAACTATTTTCGTAATTAATTAGATGATCAGGCTCAATATTGGTAATTATTGAAACAGATGGTTGAAGCAATAAAAATGATTGATCACTTTCATCTGCTTCAGCAATTAGATATTCGCCCTGACCTAATTGCGCATTTGAGTTAAAACTATTGATTATTCCTCCATTGATAAACGTTGGATCAAGACCTGCGTCACTCATTATTGAAGCAACTAGACTAGTAGTGGTTGTTTTGCCGTGTGTTCCGGCAACAGCTATACCTTTTTTGTTGTTCATCAAGCTAGAAAGCATTTCAGCTCTTGCTAGTACTGGGATGGATCTATCTCTTGCCTCCTCAATCTCTACATTATCTTCAGGTATTGCAGTTGACTTCACCAGCATCTCGACCCCTTCAAGATTGGAAGATTTGTGTTCGTAGTAAATTTTAATACCCATACCCTCAAGTCTTTGGGTGTTGGAAGAAGAAGTACTATCTGAACCAGATACCTTATAACCAAGGTTATTTAGGACTTCAGCTATACCACTCATCCCACTCCCTCCTATTCCAACGAAATGGATATTATTTAATTTATATTTTGAGTGATTCATTGATAGCCTTATAAATACTCTCAGAAGTATTGGGAGGAAAAACCAAAGTGGCATTATGCCCCATTGACTCTCGTTTATTATCATCCTTTTCAAGTTCAATTAATAGCTTGAAAAGTTTTTCAGAATTAGAAATATCCGATTCAATAATCTCTGCTGCCCCTTGATCCTTGAGATATTTAGCATTGATATATTGATGGTTGTCTGAAGCCCAAGGCAATGGGAGAAGCACTGACGGTTTTCCTGCTGAACATATTTCACTTATTGTCATGGCACCCGATCTTGAAATAATCAATTGAGACTGCTGATAAACCTCTGCCATATTTTCAATAAATTCTCTGATTTCAAAATTCACTCCTGATTTTTCATAAACTTCTTTTAATCGACTGTTATCCAGCGTTCCTGCTTGATGAACAATTTTCCAGCTAGAAGGTACATCATGATTTTTAAGAATGATTTTAATTATGTCATTGATCTGCTTAGAGCCCTGACTACCACCTAATATGAGTATATTAAAGGTTGATGTTTTTTCTTGCTTTTTAGTTGAGATACTAAAGATCTCTTTTCTTACCGGATTTCCTACAAATGAGGTTTTGGATTTAAAGTTTAAAAAAGTATCTGGAAATGCTTCAAATGTTATTTTGGAAAATCTGTGAAGAATTTTATTTGTTAGTCCGGCGACACTGTTCTGTTCATGAATAAAAAGAGGGCAAAATAATGAACCTAATAAGCTAGGTGCAAGAGAAATATACCCTCCTGTAGAGACGATTAAGTCCGGCTTTATTTTGATTAACAAGAAAAAACTCCTTAGCAAAGCCGCAACAAAAAAATAAAGCGCGACTATCTTGCCTAGAACACCTTTTCCAAGAAAACCTGTACCTTTAACAGAGTAAAATACAAAGCCCTCTTTTGAACAAACCCTTTCCTCAAGACTATCGGCTTTTCCAATCCATGCAATATTGTTGTCTTTTCCTTTGAATTCTTGAGCAATGCTTAACGCAGGATAGACATGCCCTCCTGTTCCCCCGGCAATAAATAAAATATTCATTAAAACTCGGCTCTTCTTTTGATTGTTGGTACAGGCATAGAAATTTTATTTTCGTAATCTACTCTCAAAATTAATCCTATCATTAGGCAAACAATTATAAGGTTAGTTCCTCCAGCGCTTATTAGAGGTAAAGTTAAACCTTTTGTGGGTAGTAGACCACAGGCCACCCCAACATTTATAAAAGTATGCAAACCTAGAAGAAGTGCAACTCCATAAGAAAAGTAAAAGCCAAAGTAATTTTTTCTGAGTAGGGATTCCCTTCCAATATAAAAAATCCTAAAAGAAAGTCCGAATAAAAGTGCAACAATTATAAAACCACCTAAGATTCCCATCTCTTCTACTATTACGGAAAATATGAAGTCAGTATGAGCATCAGGAAGATATCCCATTTTCATTAGGCCTTGACCAAGTCCGACTCCAAACCAGTCGCCTCTGCCAATGGACATCAAAGATAGAGTAAGCTGATAACCGCTTCCCCAAGGATCGCTCCAAGGATCAATAAATGAAATTATTCTTTCCCATCTCCAAGGAACAAATACAATCATCAAAGTAACTGCCACAAGACCCAATAAAGCGACTATGAAAAATTGCTTAATTTTAACTCCGGCAACGAATAAGACTCCCAACACCGAAGCAAAAATTACTGCAGATGAGCCCAGATCAGGCTGTATAAGGATTATAGATATAATACTAACAATGATTATTGCTGGTCTGAAAAATCCTATCCAATGAGACTGAATTTCTCTAATTCTTCTCACTGAATAACAAGAAACATAAAGTATGCTCAAAAACTTCATTATTTCAGACGGTTGTAGACCGAATCCAGCTACTCTTATCCATCTATTTGCGCCATTTACTTCAAACCCAATTCCAGGAACAAAGACCAGCAAAAGCAAAATAAATCCTAAGGTTATAAATAAACGATCATATGAAATCCAAAAATTCAGTGGCAATATAAAAAAAATAAGTAAACCAAATAAACCAAGAAAAAAGTAAAAAAGCTGACGATTGAAAATAGCGGAAGGATTTCCATATATTGAATCCGAGAAATGAACTGAAGCAGAAGCTAAAATGAGGAGACCTGAAAAGCTAAGAACAAAGAATAAACTTAATAAGATCAGATCAATTTTAGAGAAATCGAATTGATTAAAGAAATTTATTTTAGTCATGCTGTAAATTACTAACTATCTTTTTGAACTCGTTACCGCGCTCTGCGTAATCCTTATACATATCTAAACTAGAGCAGGCTGGTGAAAGCATAATACAATCCCCCTCCTTGGAAAGTTTAATAGCAAGATGAACTGCTTCTTTGAGATCGCTTACAACACTACATTCTGCAAATTGATTTATTGATCTATAGATTATCTCTTTATCTTTTCCGAATATTATTGCACTTGTTACCTTTTGAACTTCATTTAGGTTTAGGGATGTAATTTTTTGATTCTTAAGGTCGCCTCCACAAATTAGATGAATGTCACCATTGTTCTTAATTTCGTTAGCGGATCGTATGGCCTTTAACATTGCATCTATATTTGTCGCCTTAGAATCGTTTATAAAATTTATCCCACTTATATTCCCTAAAAATTCAAATCGATGTGGTGGTTTTAAAAATTCATCAAAAGCAAATTCTAATTTTTTAGTCACATTAAAGTCTTCTAGGGAAAGACTAGTAAAGTTTTCGCAATAACAATCAATAACAGCTAGCGAGGCTTTTAGGTTGTCTATGTCATGAATAGGCCATTTTTTAAATATCTTCGATTCGAAAAAATCCAACGGTAGATTAATGTTCTTGTAATTCCTGAAATCCTTTTGAAAGAAGTTATTGGAGTCAAAAGAAATATTAAAAGAAGAATTTTTGAGTACTGAATATTTAATTTTTTTGTAATTTTCAAAATTTAAATGTCTGTCGATATGATCTTCTTCGATATTGAGCAAGAGGCCTATATCAAATTCTATTTCTTTTAGAAGCTCTAGCTGAAAACTCGAAATTTCTATTATCGATATATCAATATTTTTATTGATATTATCAAGTACGGGCTCCCCAATATTACCCATTACTAAGGTATTTAAATCTGGCAAGAAATTTTCAAAAAGGTTCTTTATGATAAGACAAGTGGATGTTTTGCCATTGGTTCCTGTTACTAGAATTTTTCTACTGCTGTTGAACTTAATAAATTCTTGTATATCGGAAGATGTTTCAATATCAAACTTAGAGGCATAAGAAAAGATATCATGGTCATTGGATATACCAGGACTTGGGTAGATTGTTGATATCTTTCTAAGTAAGTCGTCATTGATGGACGGATTTACGTGAAGTGTTAAATTCGGTTGCTTGATCTCATCAAGTAAAGCTTGATCGATCGAATCTTCGATAATAACGATTTCTTTATGGATGTTAGCGAGATAGTTGACTAATGATCTACCTGTTATTCCTAAGCCGATAACTAAAGGTATTTTTTTTTGCACGAGATTTATCTAAGTCTCAATAGAGCTAAACCGAGCAAAACAAGCATAAAAGTAATGATCCAAAATCTAACTATCACTCTTGGTTCGGGCCAACCTTTTAACTCATAATGATGGTGCAAAGGAGCCATATTAAAAACTCTTTTTCCAGTTAGTTTAAATGATGTCACTTGCACAATTACTGATAAAGCTTCTATTACAAACAAGCCGCCCATAACCAACAGAACGTATTCATGTCGAATAATGACAGTAACAATCCCAAGAGCCGCTCCTAGAGACAGCGACCCAACATCACCCATAAATACTTGAGCTGGATAAGTATTGAACCATAAAAATCCAATACCAGAGCCAACTAAAGCTCCACAAAACACAATCATCTCCCCTGTTCCGGGTAAGTATGGAATATTCAAAAAATCTGAATATATAACATTACCTGATAAATAGCCTATTATTCCAAGACCGGCTGCGACCATTACACATGGTAAAATAGCCAGTCCATCAAGACCGTCAGTTAGATTGACTGCATTACTAGTCCCAATCACAACCAGGTATGACAATGCTATAAATCCTATACCTAGAGGTATAGAAATATCCTTGAAGAAAGGAACAATAAGGCTAGTTTCTGCAATACTTTCTTGACTTAGATATAAATAAGAACAGGCCGAAATAGCAATTATTGATTGCCATAAGATTTTATTGGAAGGAGACAAACCATCGCTGGTTTTATGTTTTATTTTCAATCGATCATCAATCCACCCAAGAACTCCAAAGGACATAGCCGTCAGAAATGCTACCCATAAATATCTATTTTCTAAATCACCCCATAAGATAACGCTTAAGAAAATGGAACTTAGTATCAAAGTTCCTCCCATGGTAGGAGTGCCCTGCTTTGATAAATGAGATTGTGGTCCCTCAGTTCTTACAACCTGTCCAACTTGGAAATCACGCATCTTATTTATAAATTTCGGACCCAATACCAAAGAGAACAAGAGAGAAGTGAGAGTAGCTAATATTGCTCTAGTTGATAAGAACTCTACAACACGAAAAGGTCCAAAGAAGTCTGATAAATATTCAAATAGTGGTAAGAGCATTATTTTTTTAATTTGTCGGCAATTTTATCCATTCTAGTTGATCTTGAACCTTTGACTAACAATATTGTTTCATTATCTATTATAGATACTAAGTGATCATAAAGGGCATCGTGATCTTTAAAAATCAGCAAATCATCACTTGAATCGCAGCCTGACCACTCTTTCCCTATACATAAGATTTGGTCTACCCTTTCACTTGCGTATTCATACATTTCTTGATGTAACCTTTGTGAGTTTGGACCCAATTCTTTCATTTCACCAAGAACACATAATTTTTTTCTTTTAAGCTCATCGATAGAATCAAGAGCATTTCTTAATGAAGCAGGATTAGAATTATATGAATCATCTATAAGAATTGATCCTTTCAAAGATTTGCACACATCCAGTCTTCTTTCAGGAAGTTGAGTATTTGTTAGATTGTTTTTAATCGAGTTCGTTTCGACTCCACAAAGTATACTAACGGCTATAGCTAGAGAAGCATTCAAAGGATTATGTTTACCTATACCATTTATTGAAAAATCTTCTTCTTTTCCATCAAATCTTAATCTGAAGTGAGTTAAATTATTGAGGACATCAATTTTTATACCAGATACTTTAAAGTCAGAATCATCATGTATACCGAAGCTAATGATTTGTTTAGCATTTGTTTCATTGGACCAATATTCATAGAAATTAGAATCTCGCGGCAAAATAGCAGTTCCATCTTCATTCCAAAAATTAAGAATATTACCTTTTTCTATAGCTATGGATTCGGTGTCTCTTAGTCCATCTAAGTGACCTATGGAGACATTTGTTATTGCAGCAATATCAGGTTTCACTAGAGTATTTAGCTTCTTTATCTCTCCAGGTTCACTAGTCCCCATTTCTATTACAGAATAATCATGATTATTTCCTAAGGTTAATAAGGTATAAGGGACCCCAATTTGATTATTCTTATTGCCTATTGTCTGATGACAGGAGCCTTGGGAATTCAACAGGTTGGCTATTATTTGCTTAGTAGTAGTTTTACCATTAGTACCTGTTATCCCAACCATTTTTCCTTTGAAGTAATTGCGGTTATGAACAGCAACGTGATTCATGAATTTATATGAATCATCTACAATAATGTTAGGAATATTACACTCAACCTGTCTATCCAATACAATGGCTGAAGCTCCTTTTTTTATAGCTTCTGTTATAAATAAATGGCCATCAAAGCTTTCTCCCTTTAGAGCAATATAAACCTCTTGAGGTTTTATAGTTCTGGTATCAATACTAAAACTCTCAACATTGGAGGATTCTCCTCTTAGGGTCCCTTGTGAAATATTTGCTAAATCTAATAAATTCATTAACTACAGACCCATGGAGGATTGAACTATTTCTTTATCATTGAACTCAAAAAGATTTCCATCAATTTCTTGATAAGTTTCATGTCCCTTACCAGCAATCAACATAACACCTCCATCTATGTTTTTCTTTATTTCAGCAGCAGCGAAGTGAATTGCTTTTTCTCGGTCAGGTTCAATTATGAATTGTCCCTGTGCATCCATACCGGAAAGAATATCATTTATTATCTGCATTTCTCCCTCTGTTCTGGGATTATCATTTGTTATAACAATATGATCAGAATATTCTTGAGCCACAGCACCCATTAGAGGACGTTTTTCTTTATCTCGATCTCCCCCACACCCAAAGACACACCATAAAGGTTCATTATGAATTCTTTTGATTTCCTCAAGCGAACACCTTAATGCTTCAGGTGTATGCGCATAATCAACATAAGCTGTAAGATTATCTTTAACTATTTTTTCTAACCTACCTGAGGGGAGATTTATATCTTGCGCGTATTTCTCCAATAAAGAATTATTAAATCCCTCTAAACTCAAAATAGCCATTGAACAAATAATGTTTGAGGCCAAGTATTTTGATATTGTCCTCAATTCAAAAGTAAGCTCTTGGTCAAGAGCTAATAAATTCACTTTTATTCCTAGAGGAGATTCTTTGAAAGAAGCTTGAAAGTCAGCTTTTTGTTTGATTGAGACGCTGTAGGTATTAGGATTTATTTTTAATAGATCCTCGTATAGTTTTCTTCCAAATGAACTATCTATACAAATAATATTGCTCTTTGGATGTAAATCGAAGAAAAGTTTTTCTTTCGCAGATTTATAGTGATTGATGTCGCCATGGTAATCTAAGTGATCATGAGAAAAACTTGTCAACACTGCGTAGTCAATGTCTATACCATTCAGTCTGTGCTGTTCAAGTCCATGAGAAGAAGCTTCCATGGCCAAATATTTTGCATCGTTATGTATAGCGTTTTTCATATTTCTATGAATGCTAATTGCATCGGGAGTAGTGAGACTCGCTTTCTCTAAACTCAAACCGTCCTTAGAAAAATTTACAGTACTCATATAAGCACACCTACTACCTAATAGGTTGCTTAAACCAGAAAAAGTTTCAACGGCGGTGGTTTTACCATTTGTTCCGGTAATACAAATTGTTTTTAAACTTAAACTAGGATCTCCGTAGAAACGTGAAGCGAAGATACCTATGTGCTGCTTAAGATCTTTAAAATAAATTACGTCTGACGTATCTTCGGTTTCTGTATCTGCAATTACTAAAGATGCACCTCGTTCAAATGCCAGTTTTATAAATCCATTTCCATCAAGTTTATGACCTCTGATAGCAAAAAATATATCTCCTTTGTTAACTTCTCTACTATCAATTTTCAAACCAGACACCTCAACGTCTCTAAAATTTTTTAGTTTTATTAACTCATGCAAGAACTCTGAAGATTTCATCTAAATTTTTAGATCCTCTAGTAAATATATTTGTTTCATTATATTTGAGAAAATTGGTGCTGATACCCTTCCCCCAGAATAATTCTCTCCAGATAATCCGTGAAGGACTATAACAGCCAAGTATTCTGGATCATCTGAAGGAACAAAACCGGCGAATGTACCTGTATAAGTAGTAATTTCTTCTAGCGTCTCTCTGGCAGTGCCAGTTTTACCTGCAACTATCTTTCCTTCTAGTCGTGCCTTTGAGGCTGTACCAGTTTTAGAATTTACTGTCTCGATAAGCATTCTTTTGATTTTTGAATTAGTACTAGGCTCTATAATCTTTTGATAGTAAGGCTCGTCAAAACTGTGGTCTTTAAAGAGATTTAACTCAATAAAATTACCTTCGTTTGCAAAAACCGAATAAGCCTGAGCTATTTGAAGGGCTGATAATGTCATTCCATATCCGTAACATGAACTCACTTTATCTCTTAAAGTAAATTTCGAGGAGTGAGGAAGAAATCCTTCTCTTGCAGGTAGCATTATCGATGTAGGATATCTGCCAATTCCAAACCTCTTAAAATATTCTGTGAGATGCGCTACGTCTTGATTCTCACACAACTTAACCATACCTACATTGCTTGAATAAGAAATAATTTCAGAAAGACTAAGAATACCATAGTCTCTGAAATCGCTTGTTTTAAATCCCTCAAATTCAATCCATCCCGGAGAAGTATTTATTTTTGTCGAGTCTTGAACTTTATTCGACTCTAATATTGCAGTCATAGCTATAGGCTTTAGTACAGACCCAGGTTCAAATACATCTACCGTTGCCCTATTTCTTAACTTAGACATATCTATCAAGTTTTTTCTATCGGAAGGATCAAATGAAGGATAATTAACCAGTCCTAAAATATTTCCAGATTTTGGTTCTATGACAACAATAGATCCTGCTTTGGCATTATGTTTCTCTACGGCCTTGTTGAGCTCATGATAAGCAATAGACTGGATATTTATATCTATGGTCAATTTAATATCTTTTCCTGGTATAGCTTCAATTCTATTACCTTCGAGTTTGGTATTTCTTGCACCTTTGATACCCTCAAAACTGCCCTTTTCTCCAATTAATTCGTTTTGAAACACTAATTCAGTGCCTTGAATACCTTGCCTGTCAATATCTGTCAGGCCGACTACATGGGATGTTATATCTCTTTCGGGATAACTTCTTCTTAGGTTTTCCCGGAAGTAAATTCCTTTAATTCTCTTGTTTTGTAATCTCTCTTTTACTTCAAAGTTAATATTCCGGCTGATTTCTTTATATCCTGAAGATTTTCCTATCAGAGTATTTGTTAACTCCACTGGATCTTTTTGTAATTGTTCAGAAAGAAAAAGAATTATGTCTTTGTCATAAATAAACTTACTTAAATCTATGCCGACGCTATACCCTTTGATATCTAATGCTAATATTTGATCATTACGATCCAAAATTTTACCTCTAGGCGCTAAAAGGGAATATTGTGAATCAAGTCTAGTGAAAACTTGATCGTCTAAAAAAATGTCTTGATAGATTTGAAGATAAACTAACCTTACCAATAAAGCACAAAAACCAAAAAGTAAGATCAGCTGTATAGAAACTATTCTTCCCGAAGAATAGAGAATCCTAGCAGACATAAACTCCTAACTAGTCAAGTTGAGTTCTTACAAATGAAGGTATATCTAAATAGTCTTCGTCGCTAGATTCTTTCTTTACTGCATTTTCAACCGTAGGAGGATTTTCCAATAACTGTTTGGCCGCATCACTTAATGGCAAAGGTTGCCTCTCAGTAACAACCCTCACGTTCTGTGGTTTATTTGCTGCAGTTTGTAAAGAAGAATTTAGACCAGTAGCGATTACTGTAACGGTAAGATCATTTGATGCAGATTCATCTAAAACTGTACCCGTAACAATTATAGCCTCAGGTGATGCAAAATCATTTATACAATCTCCTACAGCTTTTATTTCACCTAGAGATAATTCAGGGCCGGCAGTAATATTTACCAACACTCCTTTGGCATCTTTGAGGCTTATATCTTCTAATAGTTTACTAGCAACAGCTTGCTCAGCTGCAATTCTAGCTCTATCAGGGCCACTGGATGTTCCGGTTCCCATCATTGCAGTACCTTTTTCAGACATAACGGTTTTAACATCTGCAAAGTCAACGTTTATCAAGCCTGGTCTAATGATGATATCCGAAATTCCACGTACAGCTCCCCCCAAAACATCATTTGCTTGCTTGAAAGCCTCAAGCATACTGCAATCCTCACCTAGAACCTCGAGCAGTTTTTGATTAGGGATTGTTATCAAGGAATCAACCTCTTCAACTAGTTCTTTAATACCTTCTTGAGCAATTTTCATCCTCTTGGCCCCTTCCAATTCAAAGGGCTTTGTTACAACTGCTACTGTTAAAATTCCTAATTCTTTTGCAACCTGAGCCACTATAGGGGCAGCTCCAGTGCCAGTTCCTCCACCCATCCCTGCGGTAACAAAAACCATATCAGTACCCTTAAGCATATCCCTTAGCTTATCTCTATCTTCGAGAGCAGCCTCTCTTCCTATGGCAGGATTCGCACCTGCACCCAGACCATCTGTTATATCCATTCCCAGAATTAATTTAGTACTGGCATCATTTTTATCCAGTGCTTGCTTATCAGTATTGACTGAGATAAATTCAGCGCCTTCTATACCTGACTCCACCATGTGTTGAACAGCATTGCCGCCGCCACCGCCTACACCAATTACCTTAATTGAAGCATTCTCTTTTACTTCTTCTATTATTTCCCACTCGCTCATAACTAACCTCTCTATTAATTAATTACTAAAGATTGCCACCAAACCATCTAGAAATTCTATTCAATATATTTTTATCTCTATGAATATAATTCATATGATCTTCCTGCATCTGCTTCTGGCCATAAAGAAGCAGTCCTACTGAAGTCGCATATATTGGATTATTTATAATTTCAGAAAAACCTTCTACTGAATGAGGAGATCCCATTCTTACAGGAGAGTGAAAAATCTCCTCTGCAAGCTCGGTTGCGCCTTCAATCTTTGAAGCTCCTCCGGTCAATACTATTCCAGCTGGAATCAATTCGTCAAAACCGCTAAGGCTAAGTTTCTGTTGTGCCATGCTAAAGATTTCTACATACCTTCTTTCTAGGACATCCGCCAAAGCTTGCCTCGAGAGCTCTCTTTCAGGTCGTCCACCCATTCCAGGAACCATCATTATTTCTTCAGGTCTTGTCATCGAGCTAACTGCACATCCATATCTTTGTTTAATTGATTCAGCCTGAGTAGGAGGCGTTCTTAATGCCTGGGCAATATCATGCGTAACATGATCTCCTGCAATTGGGATTACATCTGTAAAACAGATTGATCCATCTACAAAGACAGCTATATCTGTTGTTCCGCCCCCTATATCAATCAAGCATACCCCTAAGTTTCTTTCATCTTCAGTTAAAACCGAATAACTCGAAGCCAATTGTTCGAGAACAAAAGCCTCAACATCTAAACCAGATGCATTTATACATTTATGTATATTTTGAGAAGAATTTTCACTACAAGTAACTAGGTGTACCTTTGCCTCCAATCTTGAACCTGCCATTCCTAAAGGCTCTTTAATTCCATCTTGTTTGTCTATTATGTAGTCTCTTGGCAGAACATGTAGCAGCCTTTGATCGGCAGGAATTGCCATAGCTTGAGCAGTTTCTATGACCCTATCCACATCAGTAAATTTCACCTCTCCATCTCTTATTGGAACCACTCCTTCTGAATTTAAACCTCTAATATGACTTCCGGAGATACCTACATAGCAAGAACCGATATGACATCCAGCCATACTTTCAGCTTCTTCAATTGATTTTTTAATAGCTGAGGTAGTTGATTCGATATCAACAACTACGCCATTTTTTAGGCCTTTCGAAGAATGTGTTCCTAGACCAATTATCTCTAAATGATCTCCTCTAGCTTCAGCTACTATTGCAACTACCTTTGAAGTGCCTATATCAACTCCTACAAGCATTTCATTTCTACTTACATTACTCATGTTGATTTCTCCATATTGTTGCCTTTAACGGCAATAGCATTTTTATACCTCAAATCTATATATCTGATATCATCAATACTTCCTGAGTTCAGCTCGAACAATATAAATTCCTCGAGACGCTCGAGCTGAACCCGGAAATCCTCTTTAGTAAAACTATACTTTGTACCTAAATGATCTTCTGCTTCCAAAAAGTCTGATCCAATGTGCTTAAACTCAACAACAGAAATGCCTTTTAGATTTAATATCTCTTGTAGTGAAATAGAAAAATCTAACAACAGAGGTATATCTGAATCTGCTCCTATCAACTTCATTAAATCAAGTTGCTTAACTTTATTACCGGGTTCAATTATTCTCCCCTCTTGAGTAAGAAATCTCCCTTCGTTAAGTTTGGCTATAGGTTTATGTTCTTCAACTTCAATTACGAGTTCTCTATTAAAATTTTGAGTAGTCTTGATCATTGAGATCCAAGATTTTGAGAAGAGCTCATCTTTAGTATCAATATTCGAATCAAATAAATGTCTGGTGGTTTGATTTTGAATCAAATCAATACTTGAAATCGCTTCTTTTGAGAATTCAAAAGAAATGGAATCTTGATCCATATGATTCTCTTTTGTACAACCAATAATGAAAGTGACCAGAATCAAAAATAAATATCTCACTAGTCTATCCTCCTAGAGAAATAAACTCTTTGTTGGTTATCAGGAATAATCATTCCAAGATTTTCTGATGCGAACTTTCTTAGGGAAATCTGATTCTTATAATATTGAACCTCTTCTATGAGAATATTAGACTGAAAAGATAACTCTTCCTTTTTTAGCTTAAGAGTTTCTAGATTGGAAAATGTATCTCTATGATCATATATCTGCAAAACTAATTTGTAAGAACTTACAAATGCAAGTAATGCGAGCAAACTTATTAAGATAAATGTCAATCTGTAACTCAACATATCTTTTCTGCAACCCTTAAGATTGCACTCCTACTTCTAGGGTTGATAGAAATTTCTTCTGCTGTTGGCTTGAAGAATCTATCTTTCATATACTCAAATTCAACTTTTGATTCAATTCTGTCTTTACCTTGAAAGAACCTTTTGACTATCCTGTCTTCCATAGAATGAAAACTGATGACAGCTAATCTTCCCCCACAACAAAGTACATAACTGGCTGCTTCTAAAACCTTTTGTAATTCTTCTATTTCATTATTAATAAACATCCTTATAGCCCGAAAAGAGTTTGTAGCAGGATGTTTTTTTGTTTTCTTATTGACACAAGAAATTATTAAATCAGACAGTTCTTTGGTAGTTTCAATGAATTTTTTTTCTCTAAATTCGCAAATCTTTGAAGCTATTCGCCTCGAAGCTCTCTCTTGGCCCAAGATCCATAAAACGTCTTCAATTTCTTTCTTGGATGCCTTATTAATCCATTCTGCTGCCGTTTGTCCTGTAGCAGTATCAATTCTCATGTCCAAAGGACCATTAGATTGAAAACTAAATCCTCTAAGTGGATCATCTAATTGCGTAGAAGAAATACCTAAATCAATTAAAATCCCATCCACCTCCTCAACTTCAAAAAACTTCCTCAAGTTAGAAAAGGAATCATTAATTAATGTAAATCTTGAATCTTTTGTAAATTTGGCTGAGAGATCTTTAGTTGCACTTTCATCTTTCTCAATAGAGGTCAAATAGCCTTTATTATTGATTCTGTTTAGTATCTCAAGAGAGTGGCCACCAGCTCCAAATGTGCAGTCAACATATTTTCCGTTTTGTTTAAAGACTAGATTTTCTAGCACCTCATCGACCATCACAGCTTCATGAGTAGCGTTGGTCAAAATGGTATCTCCTCTAATGACGCAGGAAGATCATCAATTAAATCCTCTCCAGATATTTGAAGACCAGATTGTTTTTTCTCCCAATTATCCAAATTCCAAAGTTCAAATTTAGAACCCATTCCCACAAGAGCAACGTGTTCTTTTAGAGCTAAGTTCGCGAAATCTCTTAAAATCTGAGGAATTAGCAAAGTCATTCTCTCACCCACTTCAAATTCATTCACAGAGGCATTTCCTAAAATCTTCCATTGAATAGGTCTGACTTTTTGATTCAAACCACCTAATGCTTCAAACTTTTGAGCTATCTCTTTCCAAATTTTTCCTGGGTAAACAATAAGAGCGGGATATTGTGGGTCTTTAGTAATTATCATCTCGCCTTCACAAGATGTGCGTAAAAGTTCTCTGTACCTAGCAGGTATAACGATTCTTCCCTTGGTATCAAGGGTAAGTGTGCTGGAGCCATATATACCTAAAGTCATTTTCTTTCGGTCCAAGAATACGTAAGTGTTACATTATCTTGCACTTTTACACACTTTTACACACTTTTAATTAAATTACCAGTAAAAATATAATGAAATGAACACATTTTTTTGTGTCCTTTAAGAAAACAATAAAAAACCAGAAAGAAGTGAAAAAAGGTATGAGTCAGCCTATAAGCCGGGTTCTGTCGAGGATAATCATTCATCTAGATTCTACGTCACCGCAGAATTCAAGCAACCTACCCTGGCCCAGTCAGGACTGACATAAGGGCCTCTATTTGGTCTTGCTCCAGACGGGGTTTACAATGCCATATACAGTTACCTGATATGCGGTGCGCTCTTACCGCGCCTTTTCACCCTTACCTACAAGAGGCGGTTTATTTTCTGTTGCACTATCCGTAGATTTACATCTCCCAGGAGTTACCTGGCGTCTTGTCCAATGGAGCCCGGACTTTCCTCTCAAAAAAATGAGCGATTATCTGGCTGACTCTGGTCAATTGTATAGAGAATAGCAATTAAACAAAAGTTCAGTCTTTCAATTTTAACTGATACAAATAATTCCGTTTCTTTTGAAGAATTTCCGATCCAATCTCAAGCGCTACCTTTTTATCAAGTTTTTTCATGAGGATATCCATTATCCTTTTTTCATCATAGGAAGGATTATTGTCATCACCTCCGACTAATGAATCAACTACTAAGACAAATTCACCTTTTAGTCCGTATTCAGAATCAATTATCAATTCCTTTATATTTGCAAGATTACTTCGATATAGAGTTTCATGCAGCTTAGTCATTTCTCTTGCAATTAAGATGTTACATCGTTCATCAAGTTCTGAAAGGAGGGTGTCTAAAAGTTTTTCTAAACGTCTCCCGGTTTCAAAAATTACTGAGGGACTATCAGATAAAGATATTTCTTTTAAAACTCTTTTCTTATCTTTTTCCTTCCGAGGGAAAAATCCGTAAAAGGTAAATTTCTCAAGATTAAATCCTGAAACGCTTAAAGCTGAAATAACTGAGGTAGGACCAGGCACCGGAATAACTTTTATTTCATTCTCTATTGCTGCCTCAACTAAATACTGCCCAGGATCAGAAATAAGCGGCGTACCAGCATCACTGATAAGAGCTAGATCCTTACCAGACAGTAGATGATTGATTAAAGAATTGGTTTTACTTTTTTCAGAAAATTTATGATAAGAAATCAGCTTGGTTTTAATATTATATTTATTGAATAAAATTCTCGAGACCCTAGTATCCTCTGAAGCACAAATATCGACTTTATTCAGTATATCGACTGCTCTATATGTAATATCATCTAAATTACCTATTGGTGTCGAAACAATATAAAGTGAACCTTGATCTGTAGCCATTGATTAGATGAAAAATAAAATTATCATTTTAATAATTCTGTTCATTAGTGCCTGCTCTTCTGTTCCTAAAATTGAGAGAACTGAATCCATCAACACTCTAATTCAAAAACCTGAATTTAACTACAAAATTAAATCCTTGCCTAAATCTATAAAGATTTACTTTGACCAAAGAGATGACGAGTCTGAATTACCTCAAGAAGTCCAAGGCTTTATAGCTAACTCCTTTACCTATAGCAGTAAAATTTCTTACAAACCTAAAATCTCTTTCTCCAATTTTAAGACTGAGGAATGTATAAATGATGTGATTAAAGAAGATTTGATTATTGTAATAAACTTCGAAAGCTCCTATAAAAATATACAGAAAGAACAATGTCTTAGATTCTTGCCAAAATCCAAAACCATATACACATCTTATGATGAAGATGATCTTGGATTCAATAATACTTTCATGATTTCTAGGGAAGAAGAAAAAAATAAACTAATTGATCATCTATCAAATTCCTCTGAAAGAATAATTCTAATAGATAGTAAAAAAACTTTAGATAAAGAAAAGATAAAAAAATCTCTTCAAGCAATAAGAAAAGAAGTAGTAGAAAATAAGACTTATAGCGGTGACTTGAGCAGTCAAGATATGTTTGCCGAGTTGCTTTTAGTAGACAGGAGCCAAGAAAGAAAAAGAAAACTTTCTAGAAGGATTACAGAAACTATTAATAGTGATTCAAGGACACGTGAAGATGTTGACACTTTCTTTTTATCTGTAGACTTACAAGAAGCTAGAAATCTAAAGCCTGCTCTTGATTATATTTCAGAAAATGATTACGAAGTATATGTTCTCAATAGCTGGCAAACAAACAGTGTTTACAACTCTAATGACAAAGATTTATTAGGCTCTATACACTCTGACTTTCCCATAATGATGCCTATTGCAATGCCCGAAATCATTAATGAAGAAAAAAGAAGTAGAGAATTTGCCATTGGGTATGACTTATATGAAATTATTCTTCTGAAATATGGTGGAATAAACTACCGAAATTACGAATACAAAGGACTGTCGGGAAAAATTGTCCTAAAGGACAGTAAAGCAAAGAGAAGTGGTTACGTGTTTAAAATAACTGAAACCGGTCTAGAAATACTATAAAAATTAACTTGATCTTATATCTCT
Organism: SAR86 cluster bacterium AG-447-A08; assembly: GCA_003212335.1. Taxonomy (GTDB): domain Bacteria; phylum Pseudomonadota; class Gammaproteobacteria; order Magnimaribacterales; family Magnimaribacteraceae; genus Magnimaribacter; species Magnimaribacter mokuoloeensis. The sequence goes on along the minus strand of QCQA01000003.1, from coordinate 132,498 downwards.
CTCTAGCTCAGAGAGACTATTTATAAAACATGGTTTAGTAAAAATTCTCTGCATATACTCATAAATTGGTTTTGTCTTTGCATCCTTTTGAAGTTCAACATCAATTAAAGGAAGTCTCCAAAGTATAGGAGCTATACAACAATCTACTAGACTGAATTCATCTGACATGAAATACGGTTTTTCTTTTAGTATCTGAGACATACCAAGTATTTGAGATTTAAGCTCAGCTCTTAATTTTTTTGCTTTTGCTTCTGTTGAATTACCACTGATCAGTTCATCAAATATTCCACACCAATCTTTCTCTATTCTTTTAATAAAAAGTCTTATGTGAGCTCTCGATACAGGATATACAGGGAGTAGAGGTGGATGAGGAAATCTTTCATCTAAGTATTCCATTAAGATTAATGAGTCGTATAAGCAGACATCTCTATCAACTAAAACGGGTAGCTCCGCATAAGGGCTCACTTCCAATATCTCACTACTTAGGTCATTTGCGTCTGAATCAATAATTTCACTGGTGACTCCCTTCTCTTCCATAACAATTCTTACTCTATGACTATAGTGATCCATGGGATCTGAAAAAAGGGCCATTGATGTTCTGTTACTGAGGGAAACCATAAGTACTCCTATTAGGGAAATTAGTGAAGATCTTTTTTAAATTCTCTGTAAAGAAGATAACTGAGCATTGTAAAAATGAAGAGGTATAGTAGAACATAAGTGCCAATAGATTCTCTCTCTACTTTCATAGGATCTGTCATATAAGCTAGAAAATTAGTGAGGTCTAGCATAGCTTGATCAAACTCTTTAGGGCTTAATTCTCCAGTTCCATCATCGACTTCTAGAAATCCACATTTTTCTTGCGTAAGTTGTTGCCCGGTAAGAGGATCTTGTTTTATTCCTCCATTATCTGCAATGACAGGAATCTGCTTGCAAACTGATCTAGGTGTTCCTTGCATATCTAACAAGACATGAGGCATACCAACATTCTCGTAAACTTTGTTGTTGACACCTAGGGGTCTGGAATCATCGATGTAAAAACTTTTCAAGTAAGTATAAATCCAGTCAGGACCTCTTAGTCCAGCCTCTAGTGTTAAATCAGGTGGAGTATTTCCAAACCACTCTTTAGCCTCTTTGGGGTCCATACCGACCTGTATTAAGTCCCCCATCTTTTGATCGCCAAAAATTAAGTTCTCTTGAAACATATCAAGAGGTATTTCTAAATCTTCTGATACTTTTTTGTATCTAGCGTATTTTAAAGAATGACACCCGAGACAATAGTTCATATAGATTTGGGCTCCTCTCTGAAGCGATGCTTTATCTTTAGCATCTACATAAGCCTCATCGCACTCTCCTTTAACAAGTCCATCTTTTGATAAATAATTGCCGCAAGGAGCTCCGCTAGCAGCATTGATACTTAAAGAAACAAATAGAGCAAATAAAGAAATTGCTATTGAGGTTATGGCTGAGTTTTTTTTCATCCTAATTGAACCCTTTCTGGTACTGGCTTGCATTTTTCATACTTTGAATAAATTGGCATCAAGAAAAAGTATGCGAAATAAGTCACTGTAAATATTTGTGCAGCAATTGTTCTTCCTGGGGTCGATGTAACTGTTCCAAGATATCCTAGGACAAAAAAGCTTACGACAAATAATGCTAGGAAGAATTTGCTGTAAATACCCTTGTATTTAATTGATTTAACAGGACTCCTATCTAGCCAAGGTAGAGCAACGAAAATAGCTATTCCTGCAGCCATAACAACGAATCCTAAAAATTTTGCTGATAGGCCAAACAAGGGGAAAGTTACAGCTCTCAACATGGCATAAAATGGAGTGTAGTACCACGAAGGAACAATATGTTCAGGTGTTTTGAGGTTATCTGCTGCCTCATAATTTACGTACTCTATTACATACCCTCCTCCATCAGGATAAAAGAACATAATAGTAACAAAGAAGATTAGAAAAACGCCTATAGCATAGAGATCATGCATTACGTCGTATGGAAAGAATGGCTTGGTATCTAACGGAACTCCGTCTTCATCTTTGTGTTTTTTAACATCTACTCCATCAGGGTTGTTTGATCCAACCTCATGCAGGGCCAATATATGTACAAAAACTACTGCAATGAGAGCAAGAGGAAGAAGAACTACATGAAAGGCAAATAGCCTATTTAAAGTTATACCGGAAATTAAATAATCCCCTCTGATCCAAGTAAGTAAATCCTCTCCAATATATGGAATGGATCCAAAAAGAGACATAATAACTTGTGCAGCCCAAAAGGACATTTGACCCCATGGTAAGACATATCCTGTAAAGCCAAGTGCACATAATAAAACGTAAGTTATCCACCCTAAGACCCATAGTAGCTCTCTAGGTTTCTGGTAAGAGCCATACATCATGCCTCTGAACATGTGTAAGTAAATTAATGCGAAAAAAGCAGAGGCGCCAGTAGTATGCATGTATCTGATTATGTACCCATATTCCACATCTCTCATGATGTATTGTATGGAAGCAAAAGCCCCTTCTGCTGTGGGTTCGTAGTTCATGAGTAACCATATACCTGATGCAAGTTGAATAACTAAGACAACTACAAGAAGTACCCCAGCAAGGTACCATATATTCATATTGATAGGCGCTGGATACTTCGTTAAGTGCCTCTCTATTGTTGCTGTTAAAGGCAACCTATCGTCAAACCAATTCATTAATCTTGTGACCATTACGCTACATCTCCATCTTCTCCGATGATTAAAATATCATCTGATTTAAAATAGTGTGGGGGCACAGTTAAATTGTCTGGTGCAGGAACTCCTGCGTAAACTCTTCCAGCTAGATCGAATTTGGAGCCGTGACAAGGACAAAAGAAACCTCCTTGCCATTCTGAATCAAAATCTACAACTCCTAATTCTGGATAGTACTTTGGAGCACATCCTAAATGAGTACAAACTGCAGATAGAACTGAGATACCAGGTTTTCTGGATCTATACTTATTCTTAGCATACTCAGGTTGTACTTCAGTATTAGAATCTGGATCAGCTAATCTTTCTAAATTCTTGTCAATCTCATTTATTGACTCTTCTGAATGCTTAACCACATAGATTGGAGTGCCTCTCCATTCAACTATTATCATTTCGCCTGGAGCTAACTTGCTTATATCTGCTACAGCTGGGGCGCCTGCTGCTTCTGCAGCAGCACTAGGATTGAATGCACTAATAAAAGGTACCGCAGCTCCTGCGATACCAACGGCACCAACTGCCGATGTAGCACCAATTAGAAATTTTCTTCTTCCTGGATTAGGAGGAGATTTTGGTTGCATATTACCTTTTCGAGTATTGTGGTCTTTTTCTTGCTTTTCTTAAACCGACTTTTTTTCTTTCAACTTTTCTTGAGTCTCTTGTTAAAAAGCCTTCTTTCTTTAGAACCGGTTTTAAAGTTTCATCATATTCAACAAGCGCTCGAGCAATGCCAAGTCTTATGGCACCTGCTTGTCCAAAACTACCTCCGCCTTTCACAGTTGCAGTTATGTCCACGCCGTTTGATAAATCTGTTGATACTAGAGGTTGCTTTACAACCATCTGTGCAACTTCTCTTCCGAAGTAAGCATCCAATTTTTTCTTATTAACAGTGATTTCACCTGTTCCCTTTTGAAGAAACACTCTAGCTGTTGAAGTTTTTCGTCTACCGACTGTAATAATCTGTTCCAATTTATTTTCCTATAGTTCTATCGATACTGGTTTTTGTGCTGCATGAGGATGTTGATCATCATTGTAAACTTTCAATTTAGTGAACATTTGCCTACCTAATTTACTTTTAGGAAGCATACCTTTTACCGCACTTTTAATTGCATCACTTGCAGAGTTTTCAATCACCTCTCTAAGGGGTTTAGACTTTATTCCACCAGGATAACCAGAGTGTCTATAGTACAATTTCTGATCTAATTTTTTTCCAGTTACGTTTATATCATTGGCATTAACAACTATTACATAATCACCCATATCTGCATTAGGTGTGTATTCTGGTTTATTTTTGCCGGACAAGATATTTGCTACTTCGGTAGCGAATCTACCCAATGTTTTACCCTTGGCGTCCAATAGTACCCAAGATTCTTCAATATCTGTTCTTTTATAACTTTCTGTTCTCATTAAGATAATTTTTGTTGACTAAATACGCAGGCGGGCGCATTTTAATGCTTACAACCTTCTTATTCAACTAGAACTTTATAAATTTATGTTGTCTAAGAAAGATTATTTTGTTTATAAAACAATCTTAAACATATAAAAATTTAATGAGTAACTACAAATCAATCTTAAAATTAGCATCTTATGCAACTTTTGGTGTCTTTATAGGATTCATAATTTCCTCTTTATTTTTATGGGAAAAAGAGAATATCAATCGAGAAGAAGCTGAATTATTTCAATCTTCATATAATTACGCAGTCAAAAAAGCATCTCCTGCTGTTGTAAATATTTATAGCGAGCAGATAATTAACAGGAATTCTCAACAAAATAGGAGAAAATTTAATCCTTTATTTAATAGATCGGGGCAAATAAAAACTAGCTTGGGTTCGGGAGTAATTTTAAGTTCTGATGGATATATTTTAACAAATCAGCATGTCATTGGAGACAACACACTGCGAGTAACGACTGAACTCTATGATGGTAGGAAGTTTAATGCTCAACTTGTAGGAATTGATAAAGGTACTGACCTAGCGGTTCTAAAAATAGAAGATTCTGACAACCCCTTCCCTTCAATAGAAATTGAAGATTCCGACAAAGTAATGATAGGAGACATTGTTTTAGCGATAGGCAATCCTTATGGATTAGGACAATCAGTTAGTATGGGCATCGTTAGTGCCACGGGTAGAGAGTTTGATAATCCCTATTCCAACTATATTCAAACCGATGCATCAATTAATAGAGGAAATTCTGGAGGGGCTTTAATTGATTCCAAAGGAAGACTAATAGGGATAAATACCTTGATGCGATCTTCTAGTGGAGGTTCTGAAGGAATAGGATTAGCAATTCCTTCAACCAATGCACTAGAGATAATAAGTGACCTTATTCAGTATGGTGAGGTTCGTCGTGGTTGGTTGGGATTCAGTATAGATAGACAAGCTTTAATTAGAAAAGGGAAGCTCGTCATTTCTGAAGTAGTTGATGGCAGCCCAGCTTCTAATGGAGGACTCAAAAAAAATGACTCCTTAAATTCGATAAATTCTGAAGATGCTACTTACGAAAATTTATTCAAAACTTTTGCTCGATCTAAACCAGGAGAAGAAATAATTCTGAGTGTTGAAAGAAATTCTGAGCTACTAGAGCTAGCTCTAATTACAGGCAAGGTAGATTAACTTTCTAGTCTTTTCTTTGCTGCAATGGCATGAGCTGTAAGACCTTCGGCGTTAGCTATTCTGGTGGTATGCTCGACATACTCATTAAAGTGTTTATCTTTATTCTTACCTAAAGAAATATAACTATAGCTAACTAAAAAGTCTTCTACTGACAGAGGTGAACTAAACCGAGAAGAAGAGTTTGTAGGTAGTATATGACTCGGACCCAAGACATAGTCTGAGAAAGAATTCGCCGAGTCCCTTCCCTTGAGAATTAATCCAGCGATTAAATCTTCTTCATATTCATAATCTTGATGATCAAATGCGATATGCAAATGTTCAGGAGCTAACTTATTTATTATCTCTTTTGCTTCCGATAAATCCTTAATTTTAATAAACAAGCCATTAGAATTAATTGATTCTTCAATTATGGAAGATCTATCTAAGGAAGATACTTCCGTCGATATAATAGTTTTTACACTTTCAGTTATTTCATCAGAAGTAGAAATAAGGACAGAGGAAGCATCTGAATCATGCTCGGATTGAGCCATTAGGTCCCAAGCTATTGTCTCAGGATCGGAGGTAGAATCTGCAAGAACAACTATTTCTGATGGTCCGGCAATTGAGTCTATACCAACTTCTCCAAATAGTTGTTTCTTAGCCTCAGCAACATAGACATTTCCTGGGCCTATTATTTTTTCAACTCTGGAAATTTGTTCAGTTCCTAAAGCTAAAGCAGCAATAGCTTGTGCCCCGCCAATCTTATATATTTTATCTACTCCCACAACTTTTGCCGCTGCTATAACCATAGGATTCAGAAATCCATTGAGAGCAGGAGAAGCGATAGAGATTTGTTTTACATCACATGCTTTAGCCGGGGCAGAACCCATAAGAACAGTAGAAGGATAAGAAGCTTTTCCTCCGGGGATGTACATTCCCACTGAGTCTATTGTTCTAAACTTTCTCGTAATTTTTCCTTTAGGGCCACCAAGGTTTAGTGAATCAAAGCATGCAGATTGATAGTTGATCAACCTATCAAACGAAAACTCAAAGGATTTAATTAGGCTTTTGTCAAAGTTCTTCAAGATTTCATTTATCTCTTTTTCAGAAACGATAAATTTTTCTGCTTCAAAATTATCAAATTTTTTTGTTAAGGACTTTAAAGCTTCATCCCCATTATTTCTTATTTGAGAAATAATATCTCCAACAGTATTTCTTACTTCTTTGGTAACTAAAGTTCTTTTGGACAAGAAAGAAGTAAAATTCTTAGAGAATTCTGTATTTTCTGAATTGAGTTCCCTAAAGTTAATCATTGCGTTAATGCTTCAGAGATTTCATTTATTAATTTTGATCTTGTTTTAATGGAAGCTTTGTTTGCAATTAACCTGGTAGAGATATTTGCAATAACCTTTAGTTCTTCAAGCCCATTTTCCTTGAGAGTTTTTCCTGTATCAACCAAATCTATGATTGCATCAGACAATCCAAGTATAGGCGCTATCTCTTGGGCACCGTTTAAATAAATTACTTCAGCTTGTATACCTAAGGAATTCATATATTTAGTAGAACTCTTAGGGTATTTTGTGGCAATCCTCAATCTGCTTGTACCAGAAAGAACATCATCGCGACCAGCCAAAGATAATCTGCATTTTCCTAAAGATAGATCCGATAATTCAACAAACTCTTCTTCTTCTTTTTCCATCAGTATATCTTTTCCAACCACTCCAGCATGAGCTGCTCCTGAGGTTATATAGGTAGGAACATCCCATCCTCTGATTATCAGCACTTTCACTTCAGGGTGCTCTGTATCGAGCAGCATTTTTCTTGATTTTTTTGGATCATCTCTTAGAGCAAATTTTGTCTTTTGAAGAGTCGGGATAAAGTCCTCGTAAACTCTACCTTTGGGTAGTGCCAATATAAATGAATCTGTATCTTTCATAATCAGTCTCAGGATATTCTTTCTATATCTGCACCTAGCATTTTTAATTTTTCTTCTATTCTTTCGTACCCTCGATCGATATGGTAAATACGATCAATGGTGGTTGCCCCTTCAGCAACTAAACCTGCTAAAACTAAACTTGCTGAAGCCCTTAAATCTGTAGCCATAACTGGAGCACCCTTCAATTTCTTAATTCCTTCTATTACAGCGGTATTTCCTTTTAGGGCAATATTGCCCCCCATTCTTGCTATTTCTTGAACATGCATAAACCTATTCTCAAAAACAGTTTCTGTCACAGTTGAGTTGCCATTTGCAATTGCATTTAATGATACGAATTGAGCCTGCATATCTGTGGGAAAAGAAGGATAAGGTCCTGTAGTAAGGCTAATGGCTTTAGGCTTGGGTTCGTTCATATTAATTTCTACCCAATTCTCCCCAGAAGAGATTAGCGCGCCTGTAAGTTCGAGTTTAGATATTACTGAAGAGAGATATTCTGGTTTGGCTGATTTAATTTTTACCTTTCCTCCAGTCATTGCTACGGCCGTTAGATAAGTTCCTACTTCAACTCTGTCCGGCATAACACTGAAAGATGCACCTTCAAGCTTTTCTACTCCCTCGATAGTTATAATATCTGTACCAGCTCCTTGAATGTTTGCCCCCATAGCTGCGAGACAATTAGCTAAATCAACTACTTCGGGCTCTCTAGCGGCATTCTCGATTACAGTCACGCCGTCAGCTAAACTAGCAGCCATGATGACATTTTCCGTTCCAGTAACACTAACTGGCTCAAAGATTATTTTTGCGCCTTTTAGTCTGCCATTCACTTTTGCTTTAATATTCCCTTCTTCTATGTCGATCTCAGCTCCCATTGCTCTCATTGCCTCTATGTGCAAATTGACAGGCCGGCTCCCTATTGCACATCCGCCAGGTAAAGCAACAGTGGCTTGTCCAAATTTTGCTAGCAATGGTCCCAAAACTAAAATTGAGGCTCTCATGGTTTTCACTAATTCATAACGAGCATTTAGATTGTGGATGCTTGATGTATCTACTTGAACTTCCATCTCATCGCTCAACATTACATCGACACCCATTGAACCAAGCAATTCAAGCATAGTTGTTACATCGTTGAGGTGAGGTAGATTTCCCACCTTTAGAGGTGAATCCGCTAACAAAGAAGCAGCTAGAATTGGAAGTGCAGAATTTTTAGCGCCAGAAGCATAGATTTCACCGTTTAGAGGTGAACCACCTCTTATCATTAATTTATCCATTTATACTGATGCTACCCATTTTTCTATTACTACATCTATATCTTCATTGTTTTTTTCCATCAGAGAATAGAATTGATTTCTGAAAATCTTACCTAGGTTCATACCATTGATTTCAATGTTTATTATTTTCCAGTTTCCGTCTTCATCTAAGTACATGCTATATCTGCCTGGATAAACATTTGAAGAAGTAACTATCTCTATATTGACTCTGGCCTTAGTTTTTGACTTAGAGGGTTCTGTAGGAGGCAAAACATTAATTTTTTCATCTTTAAACTCAACAAGAGTACTTGCATAAGTATCAAGCAAGCTGCTTTCAAATGCTTCAGAAAAAGCTGACATTTGGACACTAGTGGCTTTTTTCCCATATTTCCCCATCACATTTTTAGCTATCCTCTTAAAGTCAACAATTGGGCTAAAAGCATCGCTAATTTCTTTGGTAAACAGATCTGGATTATCTAAAAATAGTTGATTCTTAGTTTGTATTATCTCAATTATATTGTTGTGTGTTCTTTCTGCATATTCATGCGCGGATAAGCTTTCTAGAGAAACCTTAGAACAGATAATCAATAAATAAAAAGTAAGAAAAGTCTTCAAATAAGCAAATTTCATGAGAGATAAATATGATTTGATTAGTTTTGCCACTATTATACCATCTGGTATTAGTCTTACTTAAGTCTAAAAATAAATATTATGATCATTGCAATATTGGCAATTTCCCTTGGCATAGGGCTTATATGGGTCAGTGCTGAAAAATTAGAGAAATATTCTGTGCTGACTGCACAACAATTTGGATTTTCTCCTTTTTTCATAGGCTCCACTGTAATAGCGTTTGGAACTTCAGCTCCTGAAATGCTTACCACTTTTTTTGTATCCTTAGAAAACAAAGGTTCAATGGTTATTGGAAATGTTATTGGCTCTAATGTTGCAAACCTATCTCTTGTTTTTGGCTCTATGCTTTTAATAGTCTCTTTGAAAAAACTTAAGATTGGTCAAGATGAGAGTATAAAGAAGAATTTGCTAATTTTAGTTACCTCAAGCGTACTTGTATGGGCAGTTATTGCGGTTAATCCATTCAGTATCATATCGTCACTTCTGCTTCTTGGTACCCTCTTTCTGGTCATTTTGTTTTGGTATAAAAACGGGGTTATCCAAGAAGATGAATTGGAAAATCATTCTGAATATAAAGGTGTTTCTTTCAAACTCTTTATGTCTTTAGTATGTCTTGTATTTGCTGCTTACTTAATTACATATGGAGCAAACCAAATTCTTGAAAAATTTAATTTAGGACAGCTCTTCATCGGATATACAGTCCTTGCTATAGGTACAAGCTTGCCTGAAATCGCTGCTTCAGTTTCTTTGGCGTTGAAAGGAAGATACGAAACAGTATCTGGCACACTTATAGGTTCAAATATTTTTAATGGATTATGTGTTCTTGCAATACCAGGTCTGTTTATGAGGGAAGAAATGTCTAAGGGATGGTCCTATTTCGAATGGTCGCCTTTACTATTTATACTGTTTGTAATTACTTTTGTCTTCGCCTCATATATTTTTTCTCTTACAAAAAGAGAAAGAAATGCCAGCTTATTATTAAGTATGCTTTTCTTAAGTTCATACTTTGTTTCACTTTACTACGCTTATTAGATAAATTTACTATATGAAAAAAAATAACTACCTTAAATCAGGAAGAAGGACAATAAGAATTGAATCTAAAGGCTTAGAAAAACTAGCAAAGACTTTATCTGCTGACTTCAATATTGTCTGCGATAAACTTTTTAAAACAAAAGGTAAAATAATTACTCTTGGTATAGGTAAATCTGGACATATAGCAAAAAAAGTTTCAGCAACTCTGTCTAGCACTGGTTCAGCTTCTAGTTTTATAAATGCCGGAGAGGCACTTCATGGTGATATTGGAGGCATAAATAAAAATGATGCTGTTATTATTTTTTCTCATTCTGGAGAAACCGAAGAAATTATCGACCTTATTCCTTTTCTTAGATCATCGGGTTGCGAATTTTTTTCAATAACTGGTTCTAGAGATTCCTTCATAGCTAAAAATTCTTTAATAAACTTAGATACAGGCATTTCTGAAGAGGCCTGTCCATTGGATCTTGCTCCAACAACAAGTACAACAGCATCTCTAGCCTTGGGAGATGCTATTGCAGTTGCTTTGCTTGAAGCTAAAAATTTTAAAAGCGATGACTTCGCTAAATCCCATCCTGGTGGAAAACTTGGAAAAAGGCTTATTACGACTGTCGAAGACTTGATGGCAAAAAATAAGGATTTACCAGTGGTTTCTCGAGACATGACATTATCAGATACATTGATTGAAATCAGCTCTAAAGGTCTAGGAGTGGCTCTGGTAGTTGAGAAAAAAAGATTAGTAGGTATTTTCACAGACGGAGACCTTCGAAGAACTTTAAATCAAGTTAAAGATCCGCTTAATAAAAAAATAGAAAATTACATGACCAAAAGAACGAAAACCATTTTGAAAAATAAATTAGCTATTGAGGCATTAGATATAATGCAGAAAAATAAGATCTATTCTATTGCCGTGGTAGATTCTAAAAAAATACCTGTAGGGATAATAAGAATGCATGATTTAGTAGAAGCTGGACTAGTCTAGTATTTCTAATGTTTAAATTGGTCTCTCTAGCTTCAATTTCAGTTTTCTTAAATTGTCTACTTGCAATTGAATTAAGAGATGAATTAGAAACTAATTCTTTTTTGACTGAACCTTCATTTAATTATTTTGATTCAAACCAAAGAATTACTTTAACAGGCGAAACTGCTTCTTCACATAATGGTTCAGAATACCTCATAAAAAAACCTAAATTAAAAATAAAAACTGACACTTATTCTTCATATATAGAAGCTCTTGAAGGAGATTTAAATAGAACTTCTAGGCTAATTAATTTTAGAAATTCTGTAACTTTTTATACTAAATTAAGAGAAGAAATTCTCATAGAATCTGAGGAACTATCTTTTAATTTGAATAATCAAAAATTGAAAAGCGAAGTTTCAGTATTTACAACTTTGAGAGATGTAAACATAAGTTCATTAGGATTAGATGTTGTGCAAGATATTGATGGCATAAAAGCCGAATTCAACAAAGGCAGGATAAAAATCATAGATGAAGAGATCTATCACACTGGTTATGCTAACAAGATTACAATCTTTTCTGAACTCAACGAACTGATTATGGAAGGTGAAGCTTATATCGATCAAGATGGATTTATAATCAAATCTGAAAAGATTCACTATGACCTAGAAGAAAATAAGATAATGAAATCTATAAATTCAACAATAGAGAGTAGCTGATGAATCTTTCTATAGAAAATATCAAGAAGTCGTACGATGAAAAAATGGCCGTCGATGATATTTCTTTTGAAATTGATAGAGGAGAAACAGTTGGAATTTTAGGTCCTAATGGCGCTGGAAAAACAACCCTCTTTTATATAATAGCGGGACTCATTCGTTGTGATGAAGGCAGGCTTTCTTTGTCTGGGACAGAACTAAAAAATAAATCTATATCCGAAAGAACGTCAATGGGTTTGTCCTACTTACCTCAAGAATCTTCCATCTTTAGAGGACTAAGTGTTGAACAGAACATTTTTGCCGCTCTAGAGCAAAGGAAGGATTTAAATCAAGAAGAAAAAATATTGAAACTCTCAGAATTACTCGAGGAATTCAATCTTAAAGAATTTTCGAAGACCCTAGGGATAAAACTATCTGGAGGAGAAAGAAGGAGAACAGAAATAGCAAGATCTTTGGCTTCTAACCCAAAATTTATCCTCCTTGATGAGCCTTTTGCAGGTATTGATCCTATTGCAGTATCAGATCTTAAAAATACGATCAGGAGTTTAAATAAAAAAAATATTGGTGTATTGATAAGTGATCATAACGTTAGAGATACTATGAACATTTGCTCAAAAGTCTTAGTAGTAAATAAAGGTAAAATAATTGCTAGTGGACTCCCCGAAGAAATTGCTAAGGATGATCTTGTTAGAGAGGTTTACCTGGGACAAAACTTCATATCCGAATAGTGAAACAAAGTTTAAGACAAAAACAGAAGCTGTCACTCAATGTAACTGCATCTTTGGGAAATCAGATTAAATTACTTTCTTTAAGTGGTTTTGAGATAAGCACAAAGCTCAATGAGCTAATAAATGATTATTTTGATGAAGAAGACAAAAGTGTATCTCATTTCAGAAATGAATATCTTATCGATAAATATAAAAATATTCTGGATCAAGGAGATTACCTAAATTCTTTATCTGAAGAAGTAGAATCTGATCTTCAAAAACAACTTCTTGAGCAACTTGAAGTTTCTCCTCTAGATGAAATGCAAATTTTAGTTGGACAATTTCTAATAGATTCTGTTGAAGGTAATGGTAGATTAGATCCAGCACTAGACTTTCAAGATATTAAAAGAATAGTTTTTGAAGATTTTGGTGTCACTATCACTGATGAATATATTGAAGATATTCTTGTCCTTATCCAAAATTTCGAACCAGCTGGATGTGCTTATCGCAATATTAATGAATCTCTAAGTATACAAGTAGATAATCTGGGAATAAGTCCTAAAGAACGAGAGGAATTAAAGGAGAACCTGACAAGCCTAATTAAAGAAAAGATTAACATTGAACAAATTTCTGAAACAACAAGAAACAATCTCAAAAAACTTTCGTTAAATCCAGCTGGAAAATTCGGTGTGACAACTCAAAACTATGTAAGACCTGATGTACTGGCTATCAAAGATACAGATCTTGATACATGGCATGTATCTTTAAATGATGATTTTATGTCTAAAGAGCTGCTTAAAATAATTAAAGATAAAATTGATTCTTCCCTATCGGATAAAAGTTATGATTCGAAATCTTTCCTTAAGGGCTTAGAGAGAAGACAACAAACGCTCTTAGTAGTGTCAGAATTTCTTATAGAGGCTCAAAAAAACTTTTTAGATGGTAGTGCAGGTAAAAGAGCAATTTCCAATAAAGAAATTTCTGAAAATTTGAATATTAGCCAATCAACAGTTTCAAGGATTGTAAGAAATAAATATCTTCAATTACCAAATCAATTACTTCTCCTTAAGGATCTATTGCAAAGAAGGGTCAATAAGCGCAATGAAGGTTCTGATGTTACAAGTGAGGACTTAAAGTTTCTTATTGAAGAGTTAGTAAACAATGAGGATAAATCTCTTCCCTACAGTGATGAATATTTGAGAATTAAATTAAAGGAGAAGTTTAAAGTATCTTTATCAAGAAGAACTGTAGCAAAGTATAGGCTAGATCTTAATATACCTTCTTCTAAGGCAAGAGGAGAAAAGTGAATTAATCTCTGGTTTCCTCAAACCAGCCATTAAAATTTGTTTTAGGATCTTCCAAAGTCCCTTTTATTGACCATGACCCGGAACTTAATTGATCTAAATTCTTTTCAAAGGCCTTACCTGCGATATAAACCACTCCTGCAGTGACGGGACCTCCTAGTAAAAAGGCATAGGCAGGAAGATATTCACGAAGAGGTAAAGTCATGACAACCTCTAAATTGAGGTTGCCTAAATCTCCATCTTTATTTCGGTTAATTTTTCCTTGCCATTTAAACTCACTTGACCCACTTCTAAATATTAGAGGAGATTCCAAACTTATTAAGTTAGGCGATATGTTCAATGAGCCTTTGACGGAATCAGCACTAAACCCTGATTTATAAAGTTTTCTAAAGTCTAAGTTAGTAACTTTCTCAAAAGAGTCTGTAATGTTGAAAATGTTAATCAATCTTAAAATATTATTCTGTCTTTGTAAGTCTTTCTGATTCTTTATTAGTAATCCTTCGATCTCTATGTAGATGTCGCCATTAAAGTTATCGTATTGAAAGTTCCAGGGTAACGAAGACCAAGATAAATTGGCTTCAGCAAATATAGTATCCATTTCAAAATTAGGCTGTATACCAAACTGCAAAAAGCCTTTTTCAGGCGAACCAGAAAAGATCTTTGACTCTAAATTAGAGCTCCACCCTAGAGCTTTTTTATTAATTAATAATCTGGAAATACCCTTTTGATTAAGCGTTAATCCCCACTTGCCATACGAACCCTCGATATCATCAATCATTAAAGATGAATTTGAGGGCTTTAAATTAAAAGACCAATTGCCATAATCAACTGAATTAAGAATCAATGATTTAGTTCTGAATCTAACTGCTTGATTCAGATTGTTATAGATGTCTAGAAATGAACTATTGCTTGTTCTAGAAAAGCTCAAGTTAACTGTCTCGAGATCTATTAACGGCTCTAGATTTTCTAATCTAGGAAAGAACACCTTGCCCGAGAGATTCTTATTCTTAATTTCTAGTTCTAAATAATTATCTGATGTTTGAGAACTTAAAAATGTCTCAGGAAAAACAAAATTGGCAAATAGAATCTCATCAACTTTTAATTGCTTAATATCAATAGTTAATTTTTGACTTTCTCCAGATGTATCGAATAGAGACAACAAAGACAAATCAAGTTTCGAAATATTACCGATTAAAGATAATCTTTCTCTTTCAATACTTATTGATTGCTTCTTTTTTCCTGCAATTACGAAGCCCTCGACACCTTTATCTCTGAGATTTAGTTTTCCTCTGAATAGATCACCATATCTAAACTTTAATCTTGAATATTCTGAATTGAAAGAAGGAAAAAATTCTAGTTTTAAATCAATTTTTTGGTCTATGTCTTTGTATAAAGGAGCCGGTAAATTAATTTCAGTACCTATCATTTCTGAAGAAAAACGAACAAAGGTATCTTTTACAATACGACCCTTCAAGAGAGAAGGAACACCTAACTCAAGTGAGCTTAAAGAAGAACCTGTGGTTCTATTTTTTAAATGTTTAGGCAGGAAATTATTAAATGGCAATGAATTATTGGAGCTAAAGATTGTGTAATCTTTTCCTGAAAGGTTCGGATCTAATTCTAAAACAACTGGTATTGAGTTTAATTTTAAGGAAATAAACCCTTCAGAAAATCCTGAGGTACTATCGTAATTAAAAGAAGAAAATATATTACTGAGACTTAAACCCATATCATCTATAGACAAACTGGCTTTGTCTATCTTGCTCCTTACTTCTAAAGAGGAGTCTTTATCTAAAATCTTTATATCTTTCTTTAAAGGTGTTACGTATTCAAATTTAGTTTTGTGAGTTCCCTGTATGTTATCTTCACTAAAATTTTTTCCTCTAAACAAATTGATCAAAGAAATAAAAGGGCCATCTGATTCTCCCTTAATATCCAACATTGAACCCGAATTGTTTTTATATATCCTGTAGTCAACAGCGACTGAAGACTTATAAAGATCTGCATCAGTGAATTTTCCAATAAGTTCAAAATTATTTAGCTGAAACCTGGAATTGACTTTTTTAATCTGGTGTCCGTTAAATTCCAAACAAACATTTTTCCCTAGAGCTTCCATTCCAAAGGACCCAGAATTATTTTTATAAATGCCATCTACAGGAACTCTCAAGATCAAGCTAACATCTTCGAAAGAACCGCAATTTATTAAATTTTCTACAGCATATTTTGTTGTTGATAAATATGGGGTATTAGGGAATAAAGTTAAGGCTAATCTATCATCTATAAGATCGCTTCTAGCTCTCAAGTTAAGATTACCTCTACCACTAGAAGGGATAGGGGGTAATGAAACGAGCCCTTCAAACTTTCGATTTTCTAGAAGTACAGAGAACTCTGAAGGAAGAATTTCTAAGTCCTTTGCAGATAGATTGAAATTTAGTATAGATTTAAAGTCATTGAAGTTAAGTTCTCTGTCTAAATAAACATCAGAGGATATATTCATTGATGGGCTATGAATGATAAATGTTCCTCTCTCTTCACTAAGGGTTAACCTACCCGCTAAACCATCAAGACTGAAAGCATTGGAACCAATTCCTAGATCAATTAATGAGGTACTAAAAGTTTGACGATTCTCTCTAAATTCAATAATCGAGTTTCTTAATTTACCTGTAAGATCTATTGATAAATTGTTGAATAAACTTGCAAGGATATGCTTAAAAAGTTTGTCTTGAGATAGGTTTATTTCAGGGATTAAAATTTTTTCTTCATCTGGAGATAAATAAAGAAATAAATCAGGGACTTTCAGTCTAGTTCCATTACCTAAGAAGGAGCTGATTTGAATTGAAACTTGATTCGAATCTTTTAGTTTAAAGCTGGAAAATAATGAGTTAAAACCTAAGATGTCTTTATCAAGAGATAAGTCTAAATTTCCTTGGAAGCTAAGAGGCTTATTATTGATAAAGCTGAAAGTTGCTGAGGTTCGTAACTCCGCATTAGAGTTACAGACTTTACAAATGGTACTTAATAAATTTTTATCAATGCTGAATCCATTGGCATTTATATAACCATTAAAAATTGCTCTGTTTGATTCAGAGTTGGGAAAAACTCCAATTTCTAGAGCAGCGCCTTTACCATCATTTACAATTAAATTTAGGTTTAAACCTCCGTTCCTAAGAAAAGAATTCAAGTCAACGCTTATGTTCTGTGCATCACCGTACGAATTAATCTTTAAATCTTTTATACTCAGCTCATTGATATCTTTGAGGAAATTAAACAAACCAGGAATGTCTATAGATTGATTTTTATTGTCTTGAGTATTGATGGTTAATTCAGAGATAAACAGTCTAGATATGAAATTTCCTTTAATTAAATTAACCAGAGAAAACTCTATAGAAGCATGGCCTAAACTTATATTCTGTTCTTTGCTTTCTAGTTTTAGATCTTGGAGAACTACTGAAGGGTTGGAAGGGTGCCAATTTACTTGTACGAGTTCAAAAGATGGATTAGTTTCTGTGAAAGTTTTCGTTAAAAAAGAATAAAAACTATTTTGAGTAAGAGCTAAAGAAAGGAAGAGCACGATAGCAATATAAATTGAAATTATCCAAAGAGTTAAAGAGACAAATTTTTTCACTATACGCCTACAACTTTATTTTTCTTCTTCGTAATTCTCTTAGTAAATAGAACAAGGGAGTCCAGAAAATAGATGATACCAGAGCGAAACCAAAGGCGTTCAGAAGATAAAAGCTGTCTGAGACATAAATACCCAAAGTAACATCATAAAAATCAAATGCGAAAGCCATTTTAAAAACAAAGAAAAGAAAAAATAGAATGACTGATTGTTGCCATATTGGAGAAACTCTAAATTGGTAAAAGAAGCGTTGACAAATGTAAGTTATCAAAACAAATAATAACCCATGTAATCCAAAGACAGAGCCATTTAGCAGGTCCATTATCAGTCCAAAAAGCAAAGCTTCGAAAATACCTACTTTATCTGGTAAGGCCATATTCCAATAAATTAAAGTAAGCAAAACTAACAGTGGCTTCCACTGCATAACTACCTCAGGAAAAAGGTAAGTATCCAGAATTATTGCAAATACTAAGGATGAATAAATCCATAGCCTGTTTTTAAAGTTTTTATTTTGCATGAATTAAGAAATAGTCTTGATTGATAGGAGATGAAAAAAAAGATATTTCTATTTTTAGAAATTCACTGTCTACAGGATCGCTTATAGATACTATTTCACCAACCAATAGGCCTTGGGGAAATACATCCCCTAAACCAGAAGTGAACAGTTTCTCCCCTTCACGAAAACTTGCTGTCTTTTTTATAAAATTCAACTCCCCTTTTCTCCCTAGACCCATACCTTTGAGAGAAGCATGTAGGGATGATTCACTGGAGATAATAGGTATAGAAGATCTCACATCTTGAACTAACATGACTTCTGCAGATAAGAATCCCAAATTGGTTACTCTTCCAACTAATCCTTCTTCGGAAAGAACCGCATTATTTATTGTTAAATTATTATCATGATCTACATCTAGTACCAGTAAGGGTTGATATTCATTGGAGGATAAGAAATTTTTCTTGGAAATCAGAAATAGCTCTTCATCTAGGTCTAGATTGGCTGAAGATCTTAAAGAATTAATTTTACGAAGGTCTATAGATAATTTATCCAGAGAATTATTTATTGCTTCAAGTTTAAAGTTTTCTCGCTCCAGAAGTTCAACCTTCTCTACAAGAGATTGTCTAGATGTAAAAAAGACAGTTGAAACCTCAAATAAATAGTTCGGAATTCTTGTTAAAAGAGTTAGAGGCTTTATCAAGTCATAGCTAACCGATCGAAGATAAGATCCTGATTCGTATCTGACATCAGTAAGCATAAGAAATAGGCAAAAAATAACAGCAATGACTACCCTTGAAGGTTTCATAGCAGGTATTGCAAAGATTGCTTCGCTACTGATATTGGATACCTTGTGTTCTCTTTTGAGCATAGTTTAATGATACTCAGAGAGGATTAAGAAAGATATCTTAAAGTGCTATTCAGTTGATAGAAGGTCAATATCGTATTTGTCCATGATCTCTAACGCGCTGCCTCCTCCTTTAGCAACGCAAGTCAACGGGTCTTCAGCGACTATGACTGGTAAACCTGTTTGGCTTGATATTAATACATCCAAGTCCCTTAGCATTGCACCTCCTCCGGTGAGAACAATCCCTCTTTCACTAATATCTGCGCTAAGCTCAGGGGGTGATGCTTCCAGAGCTGTTCTTATTGCCTGAATAATTGCTGATAAAGGTTCCAACATTGCGTCATAAGCTTGTTTACTATTCATGGTAAAGGTTATTGGTATACCTTCTGCAAGATTCCTACCTCTTACTTCCATCTCTATGACATCTGAGTCTGGTGAGGCAGTTCCAATAACATGTTTTACCTTTTCCGCAGTAGCGTCTCCTAGCAAAACACCTTGATTTCTTCTTACGTACGAGATAATTGATTCATCAAGCTTATCACCTCCCACTTTCAGGGAATGAGCGTATACAACTCCATTGAGTGCAAGAATGGCTATTTCTGTTGTGCCTCCGCCAATATCAACAACCATTGATCCACTTGCTTCTTCTACCGGCAAACCTGCTCCAATTGCAGCAGCCATGGGCTCCTCAATTAGGCGAACCTCTCTGGCACCAGCCTTGAGAACCGATTCTCGGATTGCTCTTCTTTCGACTTGAGTAGATTCACAGGGAACACAAACCAGGATTCTTGGACTTGGTCTTACAAAACTATCTTCATGGACTCTTTGAACGAAATGTTTGAGCATTTCTTCTGTTACCTGAAAGTCAGCTATTACACCGTCTTTTAAAGGTCTTATTGCAGTAATGTTGCCGGGCGTACGTCCTAACATTTTCTTAGCTTCGGCCCCAACTGCGACAACCGTTCTCTGGCCTTGATTATTCCTAATTGCTACGACAGACGGTTCATCTAGAATTATTCCTCTTTCTTTTACATATACGAGGGTATTGGCTGTACCCAAGTCAATGGACAGATCATTTGAGAACAAACCTCTTAATCTTTTTAACATTTATATACCTAAAGAATTGCTTTGGTTCTGTATTAATGTAACTCTAGCAACAGCATTGTTTTTGAGCAAGCTACAATGTGCTACATTACGCATCTTTTTTATAGGAAAATCTCAATATATGGCTTTAAGCGATCAAGAATTAAAAGAAATAGCATATCTAGCTCGAATCAACGTAAAAGAGGATTCTCTTCCTTCATTAAAAAAAGAATTAGAGGATATATTAGGTTTATTTGAAGAATTAAATGCAGCTGAAACTTCTGAAATTAGCGCCATGTCACATCCTTTAGATTTATCTCAGCCTACACGACAGGATGAGGTTACAGAAGAAAATCTAAGAGAAGAATTACTTAAGAACGCACCTTCAGTTCAATCTGGACTCTTCCTTGTGCCTAAAGTCATAGAGGGAGAAGAATAGAATGGATCTCCATAAGCTCTATCTAAGTGAACAACTAGAAGGAATAAAAAGTGGAAAGTTTTCTTCAACAGAACTAACCACTCATTATCTTGAAAGGATTTCAAAATTCGATGAAGACTTAAATTCATTCATTACAGTCACAGAAGATCAGGCTATTGCGAAAGCAAAAAAATCTGATGAAAGATACAAGAATAATACAAACTTACCACTGGATGGTTTGCCGATTGCCCATAAAGATATCTTTTGTACAAAAGATGTATTAACAACTTGCGGGTCTAAAATGCTTTCTAACTTTGAAGCACCATACTCCTCTACAGTTTTTGAAAAGTTAGATAATGAAGGCATGGTTATGCTGGGTAAAACAAATATGGATGAATTTGCTATGGGTTCTTCTAATGAGACCAGTTATTTTGGACCAGTTAAAAATCCATGGAATACTGAGTATGTTCCAGGGGGTTCCTCTGGGGGCTCGGCATCATGTGTGTCTGCAGAACTTGCGCCGGTGGCTACTGCAACTGATACTGGAGGCTCTATAAGACAACCCGCCTCTTTATGTGGACTAACAGGAATAAAGCCAACATATGGAAGAGTTTCCAGATACGGGATGATTGCCTTTGCTTCAAGTTTAGATCAAGGTGGAGTAGTGGCAAGATCAGCTGCTGATGCTGCTTTAATATTAGAAGCGATGTGTGGCCATGATCCTAAAGACTCAACTAGCTTGAACTTAGAAAGGCCTGACCTGACTACAAATCTAAATAATCCTATAAAAGGAATGAAGATAGGATTACCTAAAGAATTTTTTGAAAAAGAAATGCCTTCTTATGTCGAGAAATCAATTGAAGATGCAATTTCGATCTACAAAGATCTGGGAGCAGAAATAGTTGAAGTCTCGCTTCCGAATATAAATCTTTCCCTTCCCATCTATTACATAATTGCACCAGCAGAATGTTCTGCAAACCTTTCGAGATATGATGGTGTTCGATACGGATATAGGTGCGAAGATCCTAAAGATATAGAAGACCTTTATATGAGAACTCGAGAAGAAGGTTTTGGAAATGAAGTAAAAAGAAGAATTTTGATTGGCACATACGCATTATCTGCTGGATATTATGATGCTTACTATCTCAAGGCTCAAAAATGCCGTCAATTAGTTGCCAATGACTTTAAAGAGGTTTTTAAAAATATTGATGTTCTTTTATCTCCAACAACTCCTGGAACATCATTCAAAGCTGGAGAAAAAACAAATGATCCCATAGCAATGTACTTACAAGATATCTTTACCATTCCAGCAAACCTCGCTGGTTTGCCAGGATTATCTATTCCTTGTGGAGAAAACGCAGGACTTCCATTAGGTTTACAGTTAGTTGGTAACTCTTTAGAAGAAGATAAATTGCTTCAATTTGCTCACTCCTATCAATTAAATACTGATTGGCATTCAAAAATGCCAGATATCTCATGAAGAATTACGCAGATAACTGGGAGGCTGTTATTGGACTGGAAATCCATGTGCAATTATCGACGAAATCAAAACTTTTCTCTGGGGCAAGTACTAACTTCGGTGCGTTACCCAATACTCAAGCGTGTAATATTGATTTAGCTATGCCGGGAGTACTTCCTGTACTAAACGAAGAAGTTCTTAGGATGGCAATCAAACTCGGTAAGGCACTAAATGCTGATATCAATAGCCCAACTAGCTTTGCGAGAAAAAACTACTTCTATCCTGACTCACCCAAAGGGTATCAAATTAGTCAAATGGATAAACCAATAGTGGAAAGTGGATATTTAGATATAGATACTGAGAATGGAGTTAAAAGAATTGGAGTGACACGAGCTCATCTTGAAGAAGATGCAGGTAAATCACTGCATGATGACTTTGATGGCCAGTCAGGAATTGACTTAAACAGGGCCGGAACTCCCCTTCTCGAAATAGTTTCTGAACCAGAAATAAATACTCCCCAAGAGGCTGTGGCTTATCTTAAATCTATACATTCCATCATTAGATATTTAGAAATTTCTGATGGAAATATGGCTGAAGGATCTATGAGATGTGATGCTAATGTTTCAGTTCGTAAAAAAGGTGATACTAAGTTAGGTACTCGAACAGAAACTAAAAATGTAAACTCTTTTCGTTTTGTTGAAAAAGCCATCCAATATGAAATCGATAGACAAATTAATGAATTAGAGTCTGGAAATCAGATAACTCAAGAGACAAGACTATATGACTCGCAAGCTAATACAACTCGACCAATGCGATCAAAAGAGTTTGCTAATGATTATAGATATTTTCCAGAACCTGATTTATTGCCAATAAACTTAGAAAAGGAATTCATCGAAGAAGTAATGGCGACTATGCCAGAGATGCCAACTCAAAAGAAAATAAGATTTGTTTCTGAGTTTAATCTTAGTGAATATGATGCAGACCTTTTAGCTGCTGATAAAGATTTAGCTAATTTCTTCGAGGCAGTTGTAAAAGTATCAAACTCTCCTAAATTAAGTGCTAACTGGATTATGGGGGAATTATCAGCTGAGTTAAATAATGAAAATTTAAGTATTAATGAGTCTAAAATTAATTCTAATCAACTTGGGCAATTAATATTGAGAATAGAAGACGGAACTATCTCAGGAAAAATAGCAAAAGAAATATTTGAGAAATTATGGTCTTCTGACAAAGAAGTTGACGAAATAATACAAGGTGAAGGACTAGAACAGGTTACTGATGATAAAGAAATAGAAAGTATGATAGATGAGGTTATAAACAATAACCCAGAACAACTTGAACAATACAGATCAGGTAAAGATAGGCTCTTTGGTTTTTTTGTTGGTCAAGTTATGAAGGCTTCACAAGGCAAGGCAAACCCAAAACAAGTCAACGATATTCTAAGGAAAAAATTAGAAAAATAGTCTGTCTTGTAAGTGAAGGTTTATCATATTGTTAAAGTCTTTGAGGATAGCTTTCCTTTCTCTCTTGCCCACTGTCGCACAATATTCATAGAAACCATATGCAGAAAGAAGAACTAGATCGGTCTGTCTATCCAGGACTGCGTCGATTTTACCCGGCCAACCCTTCTTTATTATTTTTCTAAAGACTTGCTTGTAGTATTTTTTTGCTCGGTTTCTTTCCTCAATACATTTAGGAAGATAAAAAGACGCTGAAAATACTAAATCACTATAATCTGGTAAAAGTTCTATGAAGGTTAGGAAAGTTGTCTCAAGAAGTTCTTTTGCATCGTTGGCTGTCTTTGCATTCTTTAGTCCAGTGTCAAGAAAGTTCTCAATCTTTCTGTTAACTCTTTTTTGCTCATTAAGAAAGATATCTTCAATACTCAAGAAAAATTCTGTTATCTCATCGAACGGAATATCCAATTCTTGTGCAAGCCTTGGAAAAGCAATAGTGTGAAGAGTTTTATCAGACTTCCTAATAGAATCCATAGCCTTTTGGATAATCTTTACCTTCTTCTGAACATCAACTTTCATTTTAAAAAAACTTCCTATCCTGAAGATGTAAATTAAGCATATTTCTAAAATCTCGAAGGATCTTTGTTCTTTCTGTTTTAGGTATATGGACAACGTGATCCACAAAACCATAGAATAGAACTGTTACAAGTTCTGTTTGCCTTTCTAAAACTTTTTCATCTTTTCCAGGCCAACCTCTTTTGATAAGGTTTTTAAACTTTTGTTTTACTCTTTCTCTATTCTTTTCTCTATATTTTATACATTTAGGTAAATAGCATGATAATTCCAATCTCAAATCAGCGTCATCACTTAGAGTTTCAACAAATCTTTCGAAAAAAATTTCAAAGGCATTTTTAAAATCACCAGGAGTTTTAGATTTTTTTATGTGTCTATCCCAATAACGATGTAGTGATTCCCAATCTTTCTTCTGGGCCTCTAAGAAAATGTCTTCAGTGGTGGTATAGAATGCTTGAATCTCATCTACCCTAACATTCAATTCATTGGCAATTGCAACGAAGCTAAGCTGCTCAATTCTTTTGCTCTTCCTAAGAGAATTAACAGCTCTTTTAACTACCTTATCCTTAAGATTACTGGTAGATGTATTCATTAAGATTAGGTGACAAACATTGACAAAGTTTCAGCAACATATGCGGGCTTATCAACACCTTCTATCTCCATTGTTACTTCTGTTTTCATAAGATACCTACCATCACCCTTATCATCTACAGATACACACTTACTATGTGTCCTTACTTTTGCCCCTACATTAACAGGGTTAATGAATCTAACTTTATCTAGTCCGTAATTGAAAACCATTTTTAAATTCTCAGGTGCCAATACTGCTTGAGAGGTTAAATGAGGTACCAAAGATAAAGATAAAAATCCGTGTGCTATAGTTGAGCCAAAAAGAGGAGTAGCCTTTTCAGTGTCTACATGTATGAACTGATGATCCAAAGTTGCATCAGCAAACATATCAATTCTATCTTGATCTACTTCAAACCAATCTGATGATCCTATTTCTTGGCCTACATAATCTACTAATTTTTCTGCTGGTACTAATCCAATCATATCTTCTCCTACTTATCTAATAAATGGTTCTTAAAATCTTCTCTTAAACCAGTTTTTAAAAGCTTTCCAGTAGCAGTATGTGGCAACTCTTCTACGAATACAATATCATCGGGTAACCACCATTTTGCAACCTTATCTTCAAGAAAAGAAATAATATCCTCTTTCGATGGATCTTTTCCTGCTACTTTAACTATCAACAATAAAGGTCTTTCATCCCATTTAGCATGCAGAACACCTATCACGCATGCTTCGGCAACTTCGGGATGACCTACTGCTGCATTTTCAAGATCTATTGAGCTTATCCATTCTCCGCCTGACTTAATAACATCTTTACTTCTATCCACAATTTCCATATAACCTTCCGGATGTATTTTTGCCACATCACCTGTATCAAACCATCCCTTATCATCCATAGCACTTTCTTCAGCTTTGTAATAACGTTCAACAATTGTGGGGCCCTTTACTAATAGCCTACCGAAAGCTACCCCATCATGTGGAAGTTCATTTCCATCATCATCAGCTATAGTCATATCAACTCCAAAAAAGGCTTTACCTTGTTTTTGCTGAAGGTCATATCGTCTTTCTATATCCATGTCTTCCATTTCTTTAGTTCTGCTTGTTGCTGTTCCAAGTGGACTCATTTCTGTCATGCCCCATCCATGCATTAAAAAGACATCATGTTTTTCTTCAAATTCTTGAATCATTGCTCTTGGAGCAGCAGAGCCACCGACTAATGCTGTTTCAACGCAATCTAAAGTTTGATTAGTTTCATTGAGATGCTGCAGCAGACCTAGCCAAACGGTAGGAACACCCATTAAAAGATCGGGTTTTTCATTATCTATCAGTTCGTAGACAGATGCGCCATCTAAGGCAGGTCCAGGGAATACTAATTTGGCTCCAAACATAGCCCCAGCATATGGAATACCCCATGCATTAACATGAAACATTGGCACTACTGGCAAAATGCAAGAAGAGCTAGAAACTTTAGCAACATTTCCAGAACTGACTATCCATGCGTGCAAAATAGTTGATCTGTGAGAGTACAATACGCCTTTAGGATTGCCGGTCGTACCAGAAGTGTAACAGAGGCTTGAGGCAGTGTTTTCGTCAAACTCAGGCCAATCAAATTCGTCAGATTCACCGGAAATTAAATCTTCATAACACATAGCATTATTTAATTTTGTATCTGGCATATTGTCTTTATCTGTGAGAATCACATAACCCTTAACTCCTTCTAAATCAGATTCTAAGGATTCAACAAGCTCAACAAATGATAAATCAATAAAAAGGTACTGGTTTTCTGCGTGATTAATTATGTAAGTAAGTTGCTCTGGGAACAGTCTAGGATTAACTGTATTTACAACACAACCTATTCCAGATACGCCAAAATATAATTCAAAATGCCTAAAGGTATTCCAAGCAAGAGTTCCAACAGTATCGCCTTTTTTTAATCCTAGTTTTTCTAAAGCATTTGCTAATTGCCTTGATCTTTTTGCTGCATCAGAATATGTGTATTTGTGTATAGGCCCCTCTACTGTTCTAGATACTATTTCAGCATCACTATGATACTTTTCAGCATGCTCAATAAGTCCAGATATTAAAAGCTGGCCGCTCATCATATTTCCTAACATTTTCTCTCCTAATTTCTAAGTATTGTTTTTGTGAGTGGATCAGAATATCTTCGCTTTAACCACTCTTCAAGATTAAATTGAGTCTCATTGTTTTTTATTTTTTTCAGTAATTGTAGATCTAAATAAAATTTCCATAAAAAAGGTGCCCACTCGAGCTGTAATTCGCTTTTCCATTGTATGCATAGAGCTTCGTGAGTATTCAATATTTTATTTATACCTTTTATGTCTAAAGAAGGAAGATTCTTAAAAGGGCTAGTAAAGTAAGGCAAGACTTTATTAAACTCTTTAGGTATATTGAATTCTTCAAAAATTTGCTGATTTGTTTTATCGCTGGCTGAACGAGAAAGGCAAATCATATCAGTAAAAGGTAATCCGGTTGGATTGATGCCCATACCTTTAACCTCATTTATTAAAGATTTCCTGCCCGAATGGGGTCCAATATAAAATCTAGAAGGACAATAATCATTCGCGTAATAATTGTCCCAAATAATAATAGGGTTAGAGAACAAATCTTTTAAATCTTTTAATGCCCTCTTAGGAATAGACTGACTAACTACTTCATCTCCAGTCCACATTATTGTAGTTAAAGGATCAATACCTCTAGACAAAGCATTAAGATATTCATTGTTTTTAATTTCGCCCTTTGCAAAGCTTTTACAATAAACAGTAGGACAGACTGTAATCGAGCTATCTTGTATAAAATCTAAGGATTTTAATTGTCCAATTGTTTCAAGATGGGATTCAGCTAAGTATTTATCTCTCTTATGTCCAATATCATCAAAAAAAATAGCAAACTCCTCAAAGCCCATCTCTCGTGCTTGTAAATATTTAGATAAAATATGTTTTTTTTGGGATGATGAAGATCCAGAAAGTTTTAATCCTGGAGATAAAGAAAAAATTGGAGAGATTTTATTTTTTTTACATTGATCAACTAAAGCTCTTAAAGTTTTTTTAGTTTCTAAAGGATATTTTTCTTTCCACCTCACCCTGTGATAAGGGTCCTCTTTAGGACCATATAAATAAAAGTCCATATTTAATTTACCCATATGGTCTATGACCCTTGTCCTATTTTCTTGAGAAAATAAGCGTCCGTAATAACCTTCAATATATCCTTTCAACATTTATTCAATTGCCCAACGCATACTCTATTATGACCATTCAAATCTTTAAGACTTTTGATACCAGAAAAACCATAACTCTTAAAAATATCTACAACCTTATCAGATTGATCATAACCATGTTCTAAAAATAAGCATCCCTTGTCCTTAAGCATTTTGGAGCCTTGTTGAATTATTTTTTTGATGTCACCTAATCCCTCAGAGTCCGATACTAGTGCCTCTATAGGTTCATACTTTAATCCATCCGAAAAGATCCTAGGATCAGAAGAATTTATATAGGGAGGATTTGTAACAATGACATCGAAATGTTTGGGTTTAAAAGAATTTAACCAGTCTGTATTTACAAACTGAACATTAGTTGAATTTCTACTCATATTAATTGAAGCTACTTTTAATGCATCAAGACTTATATCCGAACATGTAACTAACCAGTCTGGTCTATCTTTAGCAAGAGAAATTCCTATAGCTCCTGAACCTGTTCCTAAATCTAAAACAGCTATTCTTTCCGAATTAAAACTGTCTAGAACGTTTTGAACCAAGACTTCTGTTTCCGGTCTAGGCACTAAAACTGTTCTATTTACATAAAGATCGAGATTCCAGAACCCTATATTATGAGTAAGATAAGCTAAAGGCTCGCCAGTTTCTCTTCTCTCAATTAATTTTTCTATTTTTTCTAGTTCTTGGCTTGTTAAAAAAGGGTCATCTCTGTATAGAATGTTTTTATCTATCTCCAAGACATGCATAACTAGGAGCTCAATATCTAATCTTGAGCATATACTACAACTTTGAATGAATGAGTTGACTAGTTGTGACGCACGGCAATCATTCATTAGCCTGAAGATTCCAAATTAGCAAGTGCTCTTGCTTGGTTTTCTTCTAATAGTGCAGAAATCATAACCTCCATGTCTCCATCTAAAAAGGCAGGTAAGTTGTGCACAGAAAACTCTATACGATGATCTGTTACCCTATTTTGAGGAAAGTTATATGTTCTTATTTTTTCTGATCTATCTCCAGATCCAACCATAACTCGACGACTTTCAGCTTGCTCCGATTCTGCTTTTTCTTTTTCAGCATTTTGTAATTTAGACTGAAGTAATGATAAAGCTTTTTCTTTATTTTTATGTTGAGAGCGTCCATCCTGACATTCAACAACAATTCCGGTAGGTATATGAGTTAATCTTACTGCAGAGTCTGTTTTATTAACGTGTTGTCCTCCTGCGCCAGAAGCTCTGAATGTATCAACTCTCAAATCATTTTTATCTATATTCACTTCAGTGAGGCTATCTTGTTGGGCTAAAACTGCAACAGAGCATGCTGAAGTATGAACTCTTCCTTGAGATTCAGTAGTTGGTACTCTTTGAACTCTATGAACTCCTGCTTCAAACTTGAGTTGTTTATAAACGTCCGATCCTTCAATTCTGGTTACTAATTCTTTAAATCCTCCATGATCACCTTCTCTAACACTGACTATCTCCATCTTCCAATTATTCCTTTCAGAAAGCCTTGAATACATCCTAAAAAGATCGCCAGAAAACAAAGCTGCCTCATCACCACCTGTACCCGCTCTTATCTCTAAGAAAACATCTTTAGAGTCATCAGGATCTTTAGGGAGTAATAATCTTTTTAATTCAATTTCAAGATCATCTATTCTTTGTTTAGATGTTTCAAATTCTAGTTCTGCCATTTCTTTTATCTCAGGATCAGAATCTTTCATTAAGAGTTTGGCTTCCTCAAGATCTTCTTCAGCTTTCTTGAAAGCCACGAATGCATTTACTACAGGGGATAAATCAGCATATTCTTTGGAAAGCTTTATGTATTCTTCTTGGTTAGAAGTTACATCTGGCTGACTAAGTAGAGACTCTATCTCTTCATATCTAGAAGAAACATCGCCTAATTTAGTTAAAATACTGTCTATCATTTTTTTAAACCAATGCTAATAATGTAAACCATGATTTACCTTAAAAGATTTCTTTTGAAAGATTTTGTTGTATTTTTTGTATTAGCTCTATCAATTGCTTGTTCTTCTACCTCTCAAGGCTTTAATACAAAATCTGACGAACTCATTTCTATTCAAGAAAACTTTCGTATAGAGGGTAAGTTTAAAGTTTCAGATATGGATAGCAAGGAAACAGGTTATTTTGTTATAGATAAAAAAATAAAAACAATTTCTTTGACCTTGGGAAAAAATTACCTTCTGCCAGAGAGAAATTTCATATTTGATATAAGAGAGAATATAAACATTAAAGAGTTCATTGATGACGAAGTGACCGATTTAAGTCTTCCAGAAATAAAATTAATGAGCTTGCTTGAATTATTCATTGGGCTTAAGTCCAATGAATTTGAAAAAGAAAATATTACTGTCTACATGGATTTTAAGGAACTTTCATTAAATCCCTCTAAAATTTCCATTTCGAGAGAAGATTTTGAGCTTACCTTATTGATAAATACCCTATGGAAGAATTGAAGATAAAAGCTCCTGCAAAGATTAATCTTCATCTTGAAGTATTGAGAAAAAGAGATGATGATTTCCATGATATCTCTTCAATATTTACTTTGATAGATCTCTATGACATCTTAATTTTTAAGAGGAGTGAGGGTAATATCTCTTTGAAAGAACAAACTCCTATCAAAGACAATATAGTCCTAAAAGCAGCCGAGTTAGTAAAAGACTTATATTCCGTAAAAGAAGGTGTGAGTATTGAATTAATAAAATCAATTCCTGATCAGAAGGGATTGGGTGGGGGAAGTTCTGATGCAGCTGCTACTATAGTTGGCTTAAATAAGTTATGGAATCTTAAGATTCCAAACAAAGAATTACTTGATATTGCTCTTAAACTTGGATCTGATGTACCTTTCTTTGTTTATGGAAAAACAGCGTGGGCTCAAGGAAGAGGAGAAATCTTAGAGGAATATCCTTATAAAAATAGATTTTTTTTACTTAAGTTCCCTGAATTAAAAATTAGTACAAAGTTAGCATTTGAAAAAAGTAATTTGGTTTTTAAAGGATCTCCAAACAAGAAAATTTTTGAGATAGATCAATATTTCAATAGTTTTGAACATTGGATAAGAGAAAATTATTCTGAAATGGAAGAGGCTTTTAAAGATCTTGAAGCAGTTGGTCAACCAAGATTATCTGGCACTGGCTCAACGATTTTTATGGAATATGACAACTTAGAAGCTGCAAAGTCTGCTCAAAAGAAATTTCCTGAATTAGTTTTGACAAAAAGTTTAGAACGTTCCCCTTTAATGCAAATAATAGAATAAAATACGCAGATTATATGATTGGGGTGTGGCCAAGCGGTAAGGCAGCGGCTTTTGATGCCGCCATGCGCTGGTTCGAATCCAGCCACCCCAGCCAATTTAGGTGATTAAAATGATAAATTCTTCTCGATCTGGTTTAGTCCTTTTTTCAGGAAATGGTAACCCTGCCTTGTCTGAAGAAATTTCTAAACAACTAGGTGTTAAGCTTGGTCAGGCAAAAGTTACAACTTTTAGTGATGGTGAAATAAGCATCAGTATCGAAGAAAATGTTAGAGGTAAGGATGTATTCCTCATACAGCCAACTTGCGCTCCTGCCGGCGATAACCTTCTTGAGCTTATTATTATGGTTGATGCTCTGCGTAGATCTTCTGCTGGAAGAATAACAGCTGTTATCCCTTACTATGGCTATGCGAGACAAGATCGACGTGTTAGATCTGAAAGAGTGCCAATTAGTGCAAAAGTTATGGCCGATATATTGGAAAGATCAGGAATAGATCGAGTTTTGACAGTTGAATTACACTCCGAACAAATTCAAGGATTCTTTGATATTCCGGTGGATAATGTCTACGGAACCAAAGTTATGAGAGACGATATTCTCCGTAATAACTCTAAAAATAATCTAGTAGTATCCCCGGATGTGGGAGGAGTGGTCAGATCAAGAGCTTTAGCTAAGGTACTAGGGTTATCTGATCTTGCCATAATTGATAAAAGAAGAGATGAGGCAAACAAATCAGAAGTCATGAATGTCATTGGGGAAGTTGCAGGAAAAGACTGTATCATAGTGGATGATATAGCTGACACAGCAGGAACTTTATGTAATGCAGCTGATGCCTTAAAAGAACAAGGGGCTTCAAAAGTATACGCTTACATAGTTCATCCTGTCTTATCAGGACAAGCCATTGAAAAAATTTCTCAATCAAAGCTTGATCAATTGGTTGTAACAGATACTATACCGCTCTCAGAAGAGGCGCAAAGTTGCAAAAAGATCAGAATAGTAACCATGGCGCCTACTTTGGCTGAAGCTATAAGGCGAGTAAATAACGAGGAATCTATAAGCGCAATGTTCTTATAGATAGAAAAAAATATGTCAGAACAAGTAAATTTAAATGCAACCAATAGGGATTTAGAAGGAAAATCTTCTAGTAGACAACTAAGGCGAGCGGGTTCAGTGCCTGCAGTGATCTATGGCGGAGACAAGGATCCAATTAGAATCTCTATTTTGGAGAAAGATATCGCTAAAGCTGCGGAGATACCTGGATTTGCTACTCAGATATTAAACATCAACATTAGTGGTGAAGAGCAAAATGTAATTCTTAAGGAGCTACAAAGACATCCTGCTACACAAAGAGTTCTTCATGCAGATCTTCAAAGGGTTAATCCTGATACAAAAATTAGCATTTCTGTACCTGTAAGGTTCTTGAATGAAGATATTTGTATGGGAGTAAAAATGCATGGTGGTGCAATATCCCGTTTAATTAACAATATAGACATAACCTGTCTGGCTTCTAATCTTCCTGAATACCTTGAGGTGGATGTAGCCGAATTAGATGTGGGAGACTCTGTATTTCTTTCTGCTTTAAATCTTCCTGAAGGGGTCGAGATCCCTTCTTTAGCATTAGGTGAAGATCGGGACCAAGCTGTTGTATCTATAACTGAAGCTAAAGTGCTTGATATTGAGCCTGAAGTGGTTGAAGAAGAAGGAGATGGAGAAGAAGGAGAGGCTCAAGCAGCAGAAGGAGATTCTGAAGAGTCAACTGAAGACAAAGAAGAAGCAAGCGACTAAATCTTCTTTTAAGTACTTATGAAACTACTTATGATCGCTGGGTTAGGCAACCCTGGCGAAGAATATGATCTGACAAGACATAATGCCGGGGCTGATTACGTAAAGCTGCTTTGTGACAAAAAATCTCTTGCGTTAAAAAAAGAAAAGCAAATAAATGGTTCTTTCGCTGAATTAACCACTGAAAAATATAAACTGATATTTGTTATACCTTCAACTTATATGAATGAGAGCGGCTTAAGTGTTGCGAAATCAAAAAAATTTTTTAATCTAGAAACAGATCAAATACTCATAGCGCATGATGAATTAGATCTTCCAAAATCTGAAATTCGACTTAAAGAATCTGGAGGTCATGGAGGTCATAATGGATTGCGGAATATTATCGATCATCTGCAAGGAGACAACTCTTTCAAAAGATTAAGAATTGGTATTGGAAAACCAAAAAATAATATAGATATGATCTCTTATGTTTTAAAGAAAGCTCCTAGGAAAGACCGAGAAGAATTGATGTTAAAACTTCATCATTACCTTGATCTAGGAGAAAGAATTATTCTAGATGGATGGCAAAAGACTGTCATGAAATATCATTCTTCAGAAGAGGAGGAAAGAAATGAGTCTTAAGTGCGGAATTGTAGGGCTACCTAATGTTGGAAAATCAACTCTTTTTAATGCCCTTACTGCTGCTGGTATTGAAGCTCAAAACTTCCCTTTTTGCACGATTGAGCCTAACAAAGGGGTTGTGGTAGTACCTGATCAAAGACTAAATAAGATTGCAGATATTGTTCAGCCTGAAAAAATAATACCCACTACAACAGAATTCGTAGATATCGCCGGCCTTGTAAAAGGTGCTTCCGAAGGTGAAGGCTTAGGAAATAAATTTTTATCCCATATAAGAGAAACTCAGGCAATTATTCACGTAATAAGGTGTTTCGAGAATCCTGACATCACTCATGTACATGATTCTGTTGATCCAGTTATAGATTTGGAAACGGTTGAAACTGAGCTTTTATTGGCTGATATAGAGACACTTAACAATGCAATTTTAAGACTTGAAAAAGCTTCTAGATCTGGTGATAAAGAGATTATTTCCCAAAAATCTAAATTTGAAGAATTATCTGCTGAATTAAGTAGTGGAAAATTAGGCAGAAATGCAGATCCATACCTCAAAGATAAAGAGGCTTTCAGGGAATTAGGTCTAATTACTGTTAAGCCGTGTATTTACATTGGAAACGTTGAAGACCTTAGCGCAGACAATGAACTCCTTAACAAGTTAATAGACTATGCGAAAGAAAGAAATTCGGTTGTGCTTCCTATGTGCAATCAACTTGAAGCAGAGATTGCGGAACTAGATTACGAAGAAGGTATAGAGTTCTTAAAAGATATGGGGCTAGAAGAGCCTGGACTCAATAAACTCATAAGAGAAAGCTATAAAATGCTCTCATTGATAACTTATTTTACAGCAGGAGAAAAGGAAGTAAGAGCTTGGACAACTAAGGATGGCTCAACTGCACCTGAAGCAGCAGGAGTGATTCATACTGATTTTCAAAAAGGATTTATCAGGGCTGAAACAACCTCTTATAAGGATTTTATAGAACATTCAGGTGAATTAGGAGCAAAAGAAGCTGGAAAACTTCGTTCTGAGGGGAGCGACTATATTGTAAAAGATGGAGATATTATGCATTTTAGATTTAATGTGTAATAGTTTCTCGACTTTATCTTATCTGATCACTAAAATTCGCATCACGGTTGTGTAGCTCAGCTGGTTAGAGCGCGGCATTCATAATGCCGAGGTCGGTGGTTCAAGCCCACCCACAACCACCAATCCTTTATAGATACTTTTTAAAGAATAGGTTTTGAAGCTCTGCTACAGATCTTCCATATCCACTTTGTGAATCAAAAGCATGTTCTTCTTCTGAGTAAATATGAAGCTCAGAGGGAACCCCTAGATCGACCAATTTTTTGTATATATCGGTTGAATCTGACAAGTCCACAACCGAATCAGTGGATCCGTGAATTAACATTGTTGGTGGAAAATCCTTTTGAATTTGCAGTAGAGGACTAGCCTTATCATAGTCTACTTGTTCAGCATCTTTCCCCATTAATGCTTTATAAGCATCAATTATCGGATCACTATTATCATACTTTCTGATTTGTGCAGGAGGATAAATTGCACAAATTGCTTTAACCTTAGAGCTTACTTCGTTGCACCCCGCCTCTCCTTCAAAGTTTGGGTCAGAGGAGCTAAGACCTGTCATTAAAGATAAGTGACCTCCAGCTGAATTACCTGAAACTCCTATTCTATTTGGATCAATTTTAAGGTTTTCAGCATTTGTCCTTATATATCTTATTGCGCACTTAACATCTTGTATTTGAGCGGGCCATAGAGCTTCTTGGGAGAGTCTATAAGCGGTGCAAAGACATACAAAACCTTCACGAGCTAGAAGTATTCCATAACCTCGCAATTGAGACTTATCTCCTTCTCTCCAACCTCCTCCATGAACAAAAACAATAGCAGCGCCATTTTCAGTTCCTTCTGATGGTATAAAAAGATCTGCTGTAAGATCTTGATCTCCATTCTTACCGATGATTAAGTCATCTTTTATTTCAACAATTTTTTTCATTTTAAAAAAAAAGGCACCCTAGAAGAGTGCCTTTTCAAAAGTCCGTTTTAACTTGATCTAGAGTTCCAAACACTCAATATAATTATAATTGCAATGATTAGCCCTAAACCTTCTGATCCGAGAGTTTCCATTATTATTCTGGTATTCTCAAGTATCCCTCCAAAGAAAGGAACATTATTACCAAACAACATTGAAATCAATATGGCTACAGCCACAACTAGAGCCAAGAATTTTGTTATATCCCATAGAATTCTTGATAGCTTGTTTATTGTGTCTAACATATTTCCCCCTTTTACTGACCCTTAAAAAAAGAAAGGGGTACCTTAAAGGCCCCCTTTCCAATGATAGCTAAGAAGAGACTTATCTATACAGATCAAGTAGAACCGCTAGAACTATAAGACCTACTAAACCTTCTCCACCTAAAGTGTTTACTAAGTTAAGTAGATTGTCTAGAACTCCACCTACAAAAGGAACTCCTGAACCGAAAACAACTCCAGCTGCAACTCCCAATGCAACTAAAGAAACTATTATTCCAGTTAAAGATCCAATGATGTCTCTCAACGTATTTAAAGCATTCATATTTCACCCATTTATTTGCTAAACAAAAGCCCAGATAAGTCTGGACAAATAAATTTAACAGGATGAAATCTATTTAAACAAATGCTCAGCTACCACAAAACTAGGATAAATACAAATTAATCCTCTAATCCCTTCATGGTAAGTCTAATTTTTCCCTGTCTATCAACTTCCAATACTTTGACTTTAACCTCTTCTCCTTCAACAAAGTAGTCAGAAACATTTTCAACTCGCTCTTCTGAGATTTCAGAGACATGAACTAAACCATCTCTTCCGGGCATAATGGTAACAAAGGCACCAAAGTCTTTTATATTTGCCACTGTTCCAGTATAGATTTTATTAACTTCCGGCTCAGCAGTTATTTCCTCGATTCGTTTTTGTGCGGCTTCTCTAGATTCCGGGGTATCACCATAAATGGTTACTTTTCCGCTGTCTTCAACTTCAATTATTGCACCAGTTTCTTCGGTAAGACCTCTTATTGTTTCACCACCTTTACCAATTACATCCCTTATTTTCTTAGTATTGATTTGTATCACAACAGCTTGGGGTGCTTTTTCAGATAATTGTTCCCTAGAAGACGAAATAACTTCGTTCATACTGTCTAAAATATGATTTCTTGCTGAGTGGGCTTTCTCTAAGGCAACTTCAAATATCTCTTCAGTAATACCATCTATTTTTATATCCATCTGTAGAGCTGTAATACCTTCCGAAGTTCCAGCTACCTTAAAGTCCATATCTCCTAAGTGATCCTCATCACCCAATATGTCAGTTATTACAGCAAATCCTTCATCTTCCTTAACAAGGCCCATGGCGATTCCTGCCACTGCAGCTTTCAGAGGTATACCAGCATCCATCAAAGCAAGACTCGAACCACAGACACTTGCCATAGAGCTTGAACCGTTAGATTCAGTAATCTCAGAAACTACCCTGATTGTATAAGGGAAATCATCCGGAGAAGGTAAAACTGCCTCAAGCGCTCTTCTTGCAAGCTTTCCATGGCCAATCTCTCTTCTTTTAGGACCGGACATGAATCCTGCCTCGCCTACCGAGTAAGGTGGAAAATTATAATGAAGCATGAATTGATCTTTGAACTCACCTTCTAAAGCATCTATAAGCTGAGCTTGTCTTGGAGAGCCTAATGTAGATGTCACTATTGCTTGTGTCTCGCCTCTGGTGAATAGAGCCGAGCCATGTGTATTTTTTAGAACGCCAGTTTCAATAAATAGTGGCCTTACTGTGTCTAGATCTCGACCATCAATTCTAGGCTCGCCATTGATTAACTTAGTTCTCACAATCTTCTTTTCAACTTTTTTTACAGCATCGAGAAGATCTGCACTTGAAGGTGCGCCTTCTTCATCTGTAGCATACTCTTCAAGTAAAGATTCTTTAATAGAAGATAAGCTTTGAACTCTCTCTTGCTTAACTTGAATCTCGTAAGCCTCTGAGATGGCTGAAGCACAATTTTTTTCTACTAGATCAATTACCTCAGAGCTTAGTACTTTAGGTTGATATTCAAAGTCAGGTTTTCCAATGTCTGATGCCATTTCTTTGATCGCTTCAATTGCCACTTGCATTTCTTGATGAGCAAATAAAATTCCTCCTAACATTTGATCTTCAGATAATTCCTTAGCCTCAGATTCGACCATTATCACAGCTGCATCGCTACCGGCTATGACCATGTCTAAATGAGAATTTTCTAGTTCACTTCTAGTGGGGTTTATGCAGTAATTGCCATCAATAAATCCAACTCTTATAGCGCCTAACGGACCATTGAAAGGTAATCCTGATATAGCTACTGCAGCAGATGCTGCTAAAAAAGATAGGATATCTGGATCAACATCTTTATCAGAAGAAATAACCGTACAGATAACTTGAACTTCATACAGGAAATCATCATTAAAAAGAGGTCTTAATGGCCTATCAATTAATCTTGAGGTAAGCGTCTCCTTTTCGGTAGGCCTTCCTTCCCTCTTAAAAAAGCCTCCAGGAATCTTTCCCGTGGCATAAGTCTTTTCTTGATAATTTACAGTTAGCGGGAAAAAATCTTGGTGTTCTCCCGGAGCTTTTCCGACAACAACCGTGGCTAAGACCTGGGTATCCTCGCAAGTTGCTATCACTGCTCCAGTTGCCTGTCTTGCAACTTTTCCTGATTCTAATGTGATTTCTTTTTCACCCAATTTGAATGATTTTTTATAACTTTCCATTTTTATTTCCTATTTTACAAAGCCCTATTGCTCAGTAATTAAACGATTAGATGAAATGAGACTCGGTTTATCTTCTTAAACCAAGATCAGAGATTAATTTTGTATATGTCTCTGGTTTTGATGATTTAATGTAATCTAGTAGTTTCCTGCGTTGATTAACCATACGAATTAAACCTGTTCTCGAATGATGATCCTTAGCGTTAGCCTTAAAGTGAGATTGAAGTGCATCTATATTTGCTGACAAAAGAGCTACCTGAACTTCAGGAGACCCAGTGTCTTTATCTGTTCTAGCGAACTTTGAAACTATTTCTTTCTTTTCCGTATTACTTAGTGCCAATTTATTTTCCTCTTTTTAAAATTAATTTGTAGCTAAAAGTCTTTTTGGTTGAACCATATTGTTATTACCTACAAGACCTAAACCTATAAATAAATTTTTATCAGTATATATTCTTACTAATCCTTTATTTTTAAGGTGCGCATTATAGTCTATTGATAAGCCATTTCTAACTTTTTTTGCATCTTCTGGATTTAAGGCAATTTTATCTATATCTGTCAGTAATGCATCACAAGGCAAAATATTATTAACAATATTATTTTTGGTATCTTCCAAGAGACATGAGTTAGTGGTTAATTTCATACTACCTACCTCTAACCTTCTTAAAGACGAAACTGTTGCAAATGTACCCAAACTTCTTCCTAGCTGCTCGACTAAGGTTCTGATATAAGTTCCCTTAGAACACGCAACCTCAATGGTAGCGGAATATTCACTACGATTAAGCAAGTTAATACTTTTTATCTCTATCCTTCTAGGATCTCGATATACGTAAACCCCTTTTCTAGCCCAATAATAAAGGGGCTTTCCATTTTTTTTAATAGCTGAGTAGATGGGAGGCATTTGAAAATGTATGCCCTCAAACTCTTTTAATTGTTTATTTAATCCTTGATCTATTCCACAAGGATCCTTTTTAGATATTATTTCTCCAGTTACATCTCCAGTATCAGTTTCTACCCCAAATTTTATCCCTACTTCGTAAACTTTATCTAGGTTTGTAGCATAGTTGCTAAACTTAGTTGCTTCGCCGACACAGATTGGCAAAAGGCCTGTAGCTAAAGGATCGAGTGTTCCACAGTGTCCGATTCTTTTAATTCCTAATATAGATCTTAATTTGTAAACGCATTGAGCAGAAGTAATGCCTTCGGGTTTATCTAGAATTAAGAAACCATCCATAAAACTAAATTAAGTCCTCTATTTTAAAGAAGATTTCTGGCGTTCTTCTTAGATTGAGATTCTGACTAAGTTTCTTACGTATAAAACCCTTCGCATTCTCAAGCCCTTTTTTAATTTCTAAAGGATCGAGTGAATTAAAGCTATTGCTCTGTGATATTGAAATATCAGCCTTTTTCATATCCGGAGTTAATTGCACTCCAAGGACTGTTATACCTTGAATACGAGGATCTTTTACTTCAGTTGATAAGACTTTAGAAATTTCAACTTTGATTAAATCAGCAATCCTATCGGAGCGCTTAAAATCTTGAGAGGGCATCTAATTTAAAGTTCTTTTAACTTCAATCCTGTCGTAAACCTCTATCTTGTCCCCAACTTTCACATCTCGATAGTTTGCTACACCAATACCGCATTCAGTACCCATAGGAACTTCGTTAGCATCATCCTTAAATCTTTTCAAAGAATCGAGTTCACCTTCAAATATGACAATATTATCTCTGAGCACTCTAATTGGTTTATTTCTTTTTATTGTCCCCTCTATAACTATAGACCCTGCAATGAGTCCAAATTTAGGAGATTTGAAAAGATCTTTTACTTCAGCAGTACCCAAAATCTCTTCTTTTACTTCAGGGGCCAGATGTCCTTCTACTGAGGTTTTGATTCCATCGATTAAATCATAGATGATGCTGTAATAAAGTATTTCAATTGACTCTTTTTCAGAAAGAGATTTTGCAGCATTATCAGCTCTAACATTGAAACCCATGACAAAGGCATTTGTTGTCATTGCTAAATTAACATCGTTTGCATTAATGGACCCCACTGATTCATGGACTATGTTGATCTTCACTTCTTCATTTTCTATATTCTTAATAGAGCCTATTATTGCCTCTAATGAGCCATGTGTATCTGCCTTTAAAACAATATTTAAAATCGTATGGTTACCTAATTCGGATTCAAATAACATTTCTAAATTTGATATTTGATTTCTAGCTAATCTTTCTTCTCTTGCTTTTTCTGCCCTTTCGTTTGAGATCTCTTTAGCCATTTTTTCGCTTGTTACAACAACAAACTCCTCTCCTGCTTTAGGTGGAACATCAAGTCCTGTTATTGATGCAGGGACAGAAGGGCCAGCTTCAGATAATGTTTTGCCGTTTTCGTCTACTAAACTTCTTACTCTTTTAGTCTGTTCACCTACAAGAATCATATCTCCTTTTTTCAGTGTTCCTTTTTGCACAAGAATAGTAGCCACTGCACCCTTTCCAACCTCTGTTGTAGAGTCTAATACTACACCGAAAGCAGGGCCTTTATGATGGGCTTTAAGTTCAAGAACCTCTGCTTCTAAAGATACAGCTTCAAGCAATTCTTTTATCCCGTCTCCTTTTAGTGCAGAAATAGGTAAAAATTGTGTCTGTCCACCCCAATCTTCAGGTATGAGTTCTTTATTTGAAAGTTCGGTCTTAACTTTCTCAATATCTGCTTCCTCTCTATCCATTTTATTTACAGCTACGACTATAGGCACACCAGCAGCTTTAGCATGACTGATAGCTTCCTCGGTTTGTGGTTGCAAACCGTCATCTGCTGCTACTACCAGAATTACAATATCAGTTGAATTTGCTCCTCGTGCTCTTACTTCAGAAAAAGCAGCATGACCGGGAGTGTCTATAAATGCGATAGTTCCCTGCTCTGTATTAGCTTGATAAGCACCAATCTTTTGAGTAATTCCCCCATCCTCTCCTGCGGCAACATTAGCCTTCCTAATGAAATCTAGTAGAGTAGTTTTTCCATGATCAACATGACCTAGGACAGATACAACAGGGTTTCTGGGTTCTTCTTCTCCCTCGTATGTCACCAATTCCATGAGCTGATCTTCAACCTCAACTTTCACAGCAGGCTCACCTTTATGACCAAGCTCTTCCGTGACTAAGATAGCTGTATCTTGATCTAATGGCTGATTTAAAGTTGCCATTACGCCCATTGACATCAATTGCTTAACAACTTCTGCACCTTTGACTGAAAGACTTAAAGCTAATTCACTGACTGTAATTGAGTCAGGAATTTCAATGGTTTTAGAAACTTGCTCAACAGGTTTTTCAAATTCTTGTTTCTCAACATTAGATAGAAAACTTTCCCCTTCTAATTCTCTTTGTTCTTTTTTAGAAAGTTCTGCTCTTGCAGGTTTTACATTTCTTTTTGTCGTTGAAACCACTTTCTTGGGAGCTGGTCTCGAAATGGGTGCATCATTTGTCTTTGCTTTTCTTCTTGTAACAAGGGTCTTCTGTTCAATTTCTTTCTTTCTCTGTTCTTCTTCAGCTTTTTTATTGGCCTCACCTGCCTGTCTTTTCTTTTCTATCTCATCAAAATTTATTGTTGAAGAAGTTCTTTTAGCGTCAACTGACTTAGTTTCAATATTTTCTCTAGAAACAGTCTTTCTAGTAATAGATACTGTGCCAGTATTCTCTTGTTCAGTTTTAACAGAAGTCTTGTTGAGAGAAATTGTTTTAGATGACTTAGTTTGTTGTTCTTTTAAAAACTCTAATAGAGTTTTTTTGTCTTGATCTGTAACTTCATCTTTAACATCTTTATGAGAGA
Source organism: SAR86 cluster bacterium AG-447-A08 (assembly GCA_003212335.1). Lineage (GTDB taxonomy): Bacteria > Pseudomonadota > Gammaproteobacteria > Magnimaribacterales > Magnimaribacteraceae > Magnimaribacter > Magnimaribacter mokuoloeensis. The sequence continues at coordinate 90,639 of QCQA01000003.1, read as the reverse complement.
GACCAGCTTCTTTCATCTGGGAAAGAAGAGCCTCCCCATCGGAGCCAATAATCTTTGCTAAACTTTCTACTGTTACTGACGGCATATATTTTAATCCTCAAACCAATGTGCTCTGGCCCTCATTATTAAATCACCTGCATCTTCCTCAGAAATATCAATTAAACTAATCAACTCTTCGATTGATTGTTCGGCCAAGTCTTCCCTATCATTTATACCTTTCTGCGTTAACTCAAGGGCAAGAGTCATTTCCATGCCTTCTACAGACATTAAGTCTCCAGACTCACCATCATCAGTTGAAACTTCCATAGCCATAGTCAGGAGCACTTCCTTGGCTCTATTTATAAGAAGATTGCTTATATCTTCATCAAACCCATCGATAACAGAAAGATCTTCTGTTGAAGATGATGAAATTGATTCTAAGCTATCAAAGCCATTAGAAATAAGTGTATTAGCTAAATCTTCATCCACATCTAACTTTTCAACTAATATACTTGAAATGCTGGCAGATTTTTCCTGAGTTTGTTCATCAGCAGTTTCTTGATCCAACACATTTAATTTCCATCCAGTAATTTGACTACTAAGACGAACATTCTGTCCGCTTTTCCCTATCGCCTGGGCAAGTGTGTCTTGAGTTACTGCAACATCCATAGATCCTTTAGCTTCGTCAAGAACAATGGAAGTTATTTCCACTGGACCCATTGAATTAATAAGCAATTGTGCAGGATCATCGTCCCAAATAACAATATCAAGTCGCTCGTTGCCCAATTCATTCGATACAGCTTGAACTCTTGACCCTCTCATTCCAACACAAGCTCCTACTGGGTCAATTCTATTATCATTAGTCTTTACAGCAATTTTTGTTCTAGATCCTGGGTCACGAGCAATGGCTTTAATTTCAATTACTTGTTCAGATATTTCTGGTACTTCCAATTTAAATAATTCTCCCACCATTTCAGGACATTTTCTGCTCAAGGCAAGTTGCGGGCCTCTATTTTCTCTTTCTTCTTCTTGAAGAACAGCTCTTAGTCTGTCTCCAATTCTAAATACCTCTCCAGGAATAAGCTCATTTCTAGACAATATAGCCTCGGCACCCTCACCCAAATCTATAATCAAAAATTCTCTGGTAACTTTCTTGACAGTTCCATTTACGAGCTCACCCAATACAGATCGATACTTTTCTACAACTTGAGCTCTTTCTGCTTCTCTTACTTTTTGAACTATAACTTGTTTAGCAGCTTGTGCTGCTATCCTGCCAAATTCAATATTTTCAACCTTCTCTCTTACAAAAGAGCCTAGTTCATCTGTCTCAGTACTTTGAAGAACTTGAGTCCCCTCATCTTCTAATTCCTCTTCAGATACAACCTCCCAAATTCGAAAAGTTTCATAATCTCCTGTTTTAGGATCAATTATGACTTCTATATTTGAGTTTTCTGCATATCTTTTCTTTGTAGCAGTTGCCAAAGCCTGTTCAATAGCCTGAAAAATTGCCTCTTGAGGCAAGCCTTTCTCGCCCGAAACGGCTTCTGCTACTAATAAAATCTCTTTTTGCATAATATCGCCTCTTAGATTATAAGATTTGCCTGAATAATTGAAGAAAAAGCAATTTCCTTTGTCTCATCATTCAGTTCTAGTTTTATGGAATTATCATAAGCTCCTACTAAACGACCTGTAACAGTTCTCTTATTTTGTGTATCGAAAAAAGTTACTTTCAAGGATTCATTTAAATATTCTTTATATTGTTCTTTATAAAAAAATTTTCTATCTAAGCCTGGAGAAGAGATTTCCAACATATAGTTCTCTGAGAAATCATTTTCTGCATCCAGCACTTTACTTACGTGCTTACTTACCCTCTCACAATCCTCTACAGATATACCTTCATTTTTATCGATATATATACGTAAAGTTTGGTTAGATCGTCTGCCAAACATCTCAAGACCCCAAACCTTACATCCGAGTCTTTCAATATCATCTTCCAGTACTTCTTTTATATATTCAGTATTCATTTTTTACCTACAAAAAAAGCCCATATAGGGCTTACTTTGGTAGCGGGGGCAGGATTTGAACCTACGACCTTCGGGTTATGAGCCCGACGAGCTACCAGACTGCTCCACCCCGCAACAAAGGGGTCGCAGTATAGATAGATGCAACAAAAGAATCAAGAAAGATATTGGTGCCGAAGAGAGGATTCGAACCTCCACGAGCAATGCTCACTACCCCCTCAAGGTAGCGTGTCTACCAGTTCCACCACTTCGGCAAGATTTTCTAGCTATCTTCTGGAAGAATACCTGACTCTTCTATTTCAAATTGATCAACAGGAGATTCTTGATTCAAGCTACTACGTGATATGTAAGTTATAGACAAACTTAATATTAAAAAAACTGCAGCCAAGACAGCGGTTACCTTTGTTAAAGGATTCGAGTTGCTACTTGTGCCAAACATAGTATTACTTGAACCGGCACCAAATGCACTTCCAATATCTGACCCTTTTCCTTGTTGCAAAAGTATTATTAATACAAGAGAAACAGAAATTAGTATGTAAAAGAATATTAGTAGATTTTCCATTAACTTAAATTATATATTTTTGCAAAGGTCTCTGGATCTAAGGAAGCACCTCCGATCAAAAGACCATCAACTTTGCTAGAAGAGAGTATTTCTTCACAATTGCTTAATTTTACACTACCTCCATACACAACTGAAACCTTCTCTTTAAAATTAAGTTCCTGACAGCAAAATTCCTTTATAAAACTATGCACTTCTTCAATATAGATTTTATCTGCATTCTCTCCTGTCCCTATAGCCCAAATAGGCTCATAAGCTATTGTGATTTGATCAGAATCCATGGTATTCAAAATTTCAAGCTGACTTCGAAGGTAGTCTTGCGTATTACCTTGGTCCTTGATATTTTTGGGCTCTCCAATACAAAAAATTGGTGAGATATTTTTTATTAGAGCATCCTTAATCTTGTATTGCAAAGATTCATTATCTTCATTCAAGTATTCCCTCTGTTCAGAATGTCCAATTAAGACATAATCTGTTAGGAAGTCTTTAAGCATATGGGAATTTATTCCTCCAGTTAATGCAGAATTATTTGAGTGATTTATATTTTGAGCACCAAGTTTGACTGGGCTTGAAATTTTTTTTATCAACGAACTTGAATAATCAAGGTAACAAGAAGGAGGACAAAAAACGCATGGAATTGTTTTATTTATTAAAATGTTTGCAGAAACAAACCTTAACCAAGAATCTACTTCTTCCTTAGAGCCGTTCATTTTCCAATTGGCTACTATCATATTTTTTGTGCCAAATCAGCTAGAGAATTACATAGATTTTCTGAAATTGCAGAGTCTTTTGACTCAACCATTAACCGAATAAGTGGTTCAGTGCCAGATGGGCGTATAAGGACCCTACCATCTTCGCCTAGCTTAAGTTCAATTTCGGTGACTTTTTCCCAAAATTTATCACTAATTATTATTTTATTAGGGTTATTAACCTTTAAATTAATTAATGTCTGAGGAAACTTTTGGAAACCTTCTAAGGATTTTTCTACGGAAAATCCATTGTCTTTAATTGCATTCAATAGTTTAAGGGCAGCAACTATAGCATCTCCAGTAGGTGCAGAATCTAGGCATATTATATGACCTGAAGGCTCTCCGCCTAAAAACCATGACCTTTCAATTAATCTTTGCAAAACATACTTATCTCCAACATCAGCTCTTGTAAACTCTATACCCTCATTTTGAAAATGAAGCTCTAAGGCTTTATTAGTCATCAAGGTTCCCACAACGCCGGAATTATCAGATATTTCTTTAGAAAGTATATATAGAATATCGTCTCCATCTAATACTTCACCATCAGAATTCACTATCAGAATCCTATCCCCATCTCCATCAAAGGCTATTCCTATATCATGTGACCCTTTAACAATAGCTTCTTTTAAAGTATCGGGGCTTGTTGAGCCGCAATTTTGATTAATATTGATTCCATCAGGTGAGGCTCCAATTGTGTCAACATTAGCTCCTAATTCAGAAAAAACCTTTGGTGCCACGGAATAAGTAGCCCCATTGGCGCAATCTAAAAGGATAGACAATCCATTTAAATCAAGATCTGTGAAAGACGATTTACAGAACTCAATATAGCGTCCTTGAGCATCACTCATTCTAGAAGCTTTCCCAAGATTTATAGATTCAACCGCAACCATTTCATGGGTAAGTTTAGACTCTATTCTTTTCTCTAACTCGCTTGAAAACTTCTGTCCATCTTTGTTAAAAAACTTGATTCCATTATCTTCAAAAAGATTATGTGAAGCACTTATAACTAAACCTACTTGATTGTTTGAATTTGCTAAATAAGAAACTCCAGGAGTAGGCAAAGGGCCTAATAAAGTTACATCCATGCCTGCTGATATGAATCCAGCCTGAAGAGCTGATTCGAACATATATCCTGATATTCGAGTATCTTTTCCTATAAGGACTTTAGAAATCCCTTCCTCTTTTAATACGGAACCGGCAGCCCAACCAAGTTTAGTTACAAACAAAGGGTTCATAGTTGAGGTAACTGGACCTCTAATACCATCTGTCCCAAACTTTCTATCACTACTTAAGGTAGAAAGACCAGAAAGTTCGCTCTTTCTAATGGGCGAAATTTTACTCATAAAAGCCGCATTCTAGTCTATTGATGCGGTTTCAACAAAAAATTAGTTTTGCTCTGCAGCATCACCTACTGCACTACCATCTTCAGGATTAAGTGGCTTAGAATCTTCAGTAGACTTAGGGGCCCTTGGCTTACCACCTGCCATAATATCGTCAATTTGATCTACATCTAAAGTTTCATAATCCATCAAAGCTTTTGACATATTATGAAGTGCATCTAAATTTTTAGAGAGTATATCTTTAGCAATTTGATAGCAACCAGAGAGTATTTCCTTAACTTCGTTGTCAATTTCATGAGCAGTATCATCTGAAATGCCTTGTTTAGAAGCACCAGCCGATCTACCAAGAAAAGGTTCATCCGTTTCGTCACCATACTTAATTGGTCCTAATTTCTCAGAGAGGCCCCACTTAGTTACCATATTGTGAGCTAACTCAGTGGCTCTCTCGATATCATTTGAAGCACCTGTAGTGACTCCCTTTTCTCCGTATATGAGTTCTTCGGCAATTCTTCCTCCATAAAGGCCGCAGATTCTGTCTAGAATACTTTGGTGACTGTAACTGTATTTATCTTCTTCAGGTAAGAACATGGTCACACCAAGAGCTCTTCCTCGTGGAATAATAGTCACTTTATAGACAGGATCATGTTCCTCAAGAGATCTACCGACAATAGCATGACCAGATTCATGATAAGCGGTTTTAAGCTTCTCTTCTTCAGACATAACCATTGAACGTCTCTCACTTCCCATCATGACTTTATCTTTTGCAAATTCTAGTTGTTCCATCCCAACTAGTTTTTTTGCTGTTCGTGCGGCGACCAAAGCAGCTTCATTTACTAAATTGGCCAGATCAGCTCCAGAAAATCCTGGTGTTCCTCTAGCAATTAAGGATGCATCAACATCTTGAGCTATAGGAACTTTTTTCATATGAACTTTTAAGATCTGTTCTCTACCTCTTATATCAGGCAAGGGAACAACTACTTGACGATCGAATCTTCCAGGTCTTAGAAGTGCTGGATCTAGAACATCTGGTCTGTTTGTAGCTGCAATTATAATGATGGCTTGATTATCTTCAAAACCATCCATTTCAACTAAAAGTTGATTAAGAGTTTGTTCTCTTTCGTCATGACCACCGCCCATTCCTGCACCTCTATGTCTTCCGACTGCATCGATTTCATCAATAAATACTATGCAAGGTGCTTGCCTTTTGGCTTGATCAAACATATCTCGTACTCTTGAAGCTCCCACTCCCACGAACATCTCTACAAAATCTGATCCAGAGATACTAAAGAAAGGAACCCCAGCCTCACCAGCGATTGCTTTTGCAAGTAGCGTTTTCCCTGTTCCAGGAGATCCTGTCATGAGTATGCCGGTTGGAATTTTTCCTCCGAGTTTTTGGAATTTAGTAGGATCTTTAAGGAAATCTACAACCTCTTGGACCTCTTCTTTAGCTTCTTCAACACCAGCCACGTCAGCAAAGGAAGTTTTGACTTTACCCCCTTCAAGCATTTTGGCCTTACTCTTTCCGAAGCTCATAGGGCCTGATTTTCCTCCCAGACCTCCTTGCATCTGACGCATAAAAAATATGAAAACAGCTAAGATAATTAATATGGGAAAACTAGCTATTAGCAGCTGTTTAAGAATAGATTGTTCTTCCGGTCTTTCGCCTGTTACTGCAACCCTATGGTCAGTTAAGATCTCACTAAGATCATCTTGTAAAAAAGGTGGTCTAACTGTTTCGAAAGATTCACCGTTAACAGTTTTACCTTTAAGCGTATAGTTATCTGAAGAAAATTCAACACTCAAAACTTGATCGCTTTCAACTTGAGAAATGAATTCGGAATAAGATAATTCTTGAACAGATTGCTCTGTATTAAAGTTGTTAAATACAGAAAATACCGTGATAGCTATGAATAGCCACATTAATAAGTTTTTTAGAAGTTCGCTCATATTATTTTAAATCCTTTCCAATTAAGTAAATCTCTTTTGAATTTGGTCTCGACGCTTTAGGTTTTGAGATCTTTACTTTATTAAACCTTTTTTTGAGGGCATGATTAGTATAGTCCATACTGTCTCCGTGGAATACCTTTATTACAGTTGAACCTTTTACCTTCAAGAAATTGTCAATTACAAATAAGACTCTATCAACTAGTCCTATCATCAATGCATTATCTCTATCCTTAATACCACTTATATTGGGGGCCATATCAGATAAAACAAGGTCAAAAGGTAAAAATTCTTTGATTTCTTCAAGGTCTTCATTACAGAGGTCTTCAATAGGTTTTTGAAGAAAGAAACAATCCCTTATTGGTTCCATAGGTTGTATGTCTATAGCTGCTAATTTTCCACCTTTACCGAGTTTATTGCTTATAACTTGCGACCATCCACCAGGAAATGAACCTAGATCAAAAACTGACTGGTCTTTTGAAAGTTTTAATTCCTTCTCTAAAATTTGCTTAAGTTTATAAGAGGCTCTGGAACGATAGCCTTCTTCCTTAGACTTTCTGCTAAAGGAATCGCCATCTCGGTAATTAGATTTTAGAGACATATTAGAGATTAAATATACTCTACTTTCTCTATTTCGTACTCTGTTGACCCTCCCGGGGTCTCAACCTTGAGTATGTCTCCTTCAAATTTTCCAATGAGTTGCTTGGCAAGAGGTGATGCAAAAGAAATTTTTCCTTTGCTGGCATCTGCTTCATCTTCTCCAACAATCTTATACTTGATTGATTTTTCTAGCTCAGAATTATGTACAGTTACTGTGGTACCAAAAATTACTTTATCGCTGGATTCAATATTGGTCACATCAATTACCTGAGCATTAGATAATTTAGACTCAATATCACGAATTCTCGCTTCAGCTAAACTTTGTTCTTCTTTTGCTGCATGATATTCAGCGTTTTCTTTTAAATCTCCAAATTCTCTTGCAGTGGCAATAGCATCGATTATTCTGGGTCTATCTTCAGACTTTAGCTTTTTGAGCTCTTCTCTTAAAAGAACTTCTCCTTCTTTTGTAATTGGATTCATGTTCAGGGGATTTTAGCATGAAGATCTTGAAGTCTTTCTACAGACCACAGTTCTTTATTTCTTAAAACTGCGCAGACTGCCCTCCCACCTTCAAGAGTTGTTGTGCAATAGATCTTCTCTTCCAATGCAGTTCTTCTGATTGAAGCAGAATCTAGAATAGATTGTCTTCCTTCGGTAGTATTGACTATAAGATTTACTTCTCTGTTTTTCATAGCATCAACCACATGCGGTCGACCCTCAGCCACTTTTTTAATGATTTCGACAGGTATACCTGCGTCATCAATATGTCTTGCTGTGCCCTTAGTGGCAACAATCTTAAATCCTAATTCCAGAAACTCTTTAGCTAAATCAGCAATAAAAGGTCTATCGGAGTCACGCACACTTAAAAATACTGAACCAGAATGAGGTATTAACTCTCCAGCACCTAATTGAGCTTTAGCATAGGCCTCGGAAAAGCTAGAACCTACTCCCATAACTTCTCCAGTTGATTTCATTTCAGGACCGAGTATAGGATCCACTCCAAGGAACTTATTAAATGGAAATACTGCTTCCTTAACTGAGAAATATTCAGGCACAATTTCCTTAGTGAAGTTTTGATCTTTTAAGCTAATACCTGCCATGCATAATGCACCAACTTTGGCTAAAGAAGTTCCGATACATTTAGAAACAAAAGGAATTGTTCTTGAAGCTCTAGGATTTACCTCCAATAGATAGAGTTCATTGTTATAGTGAGCTAATTGCACATTGATTAGACCAACAGCACCAATCTCAATGGCTATTTTTTTCACCATGTCAGTTATTTCTTCAATTAATTCTTTGGAAAGACTGTAGGGTGGTAAAGAACAGGCAGAATCACCAGAATGTATTCCAGCTTGTTCGATATGTTGAAGGATTCCTCCAATGACAACTTCCTCGCCATCGCAAACTGCTTCAATGTCCATCTCAGTTGCTTGATTTAAAAATCCATCAAGAAGGACTGGGCTTTTTGCACTGGCTTGAACAGCCTCCACAAGATAATTCTCAAGATCAGATTTCTTGTAAACTACCTCCATTGCGCGTCCACCAAGAACATAAGATGGCCTTACAACAAGAGGAAAACCTACATTCTCTGAAACCTGCATAGCTTCTTCGACACTAGAGGCAATTCCATTCGGAGGCTGTTTTAACTCATGTTTATTAACGAATTCTTGGAACCTGCCCCTATCTTCAGCAAGATCAATAGAATCAGGAGATGTGCCTAAGATAGGAACACCATTTTTTTCAAGCTCCTCAGCAATTTTTAGAGGGGTTTGGCCACCATATTGAACAATAACTCCTTCAGGTTTCTCGATGTCAGTAATTGACAGGACATCTTCAACAGTAATTGGCTCAAAATATAACCTGTCAGATGTATCAAAATCTGTAGATACTGTTTCAGGATTGCAGTTAACCATAATAGTTTCGTATCCTTCTTCTCTCAATCCCAAAGAAGCATGAACACAACAGTAATCAAACTCTATACCCTGTCCAATCCGATTAGGACCTCCCCCTAAAACCATAATTTTTTTATTACTAGATACGTTTGCTTCGCATTCCTCTTCATATGTTGAGTACATATAAGCTGTTGAAGATTCAAATTCAGCTGCGCAAGTATCTACTCTCTTGAAGACAGGTTTGATATCTAATGCTTTTCTATAATTCCTAACTTCCTTTTCGGAGATTTTGAGTAGTGTCCCTATCCTTGAATCAGAAAATCCTTTTCTTTTTAGATTTAGCAAATCATCAAAATCTAATGCATTTAATGTGGATTTCTCAAGGTTCATTTCTTCATTAACAATATCTTTAATTTGTACCAGGAACCATGGATCAATCTTAGAAAACTCGAAGACTTCTTCTAGGGATAAGCCTTTTCTAAAACCGTCAGCTACAAACCATAATCTGTCTGGACTAGGGATGCTTATCCTTTGCTTTAAAGTTTCAAACTCATCTTCTTCATTGAAAATAGGGTTAAGACCGTCCCTACCTGTCTCAAGACCTCTTATTGCCTTTTGTAGAGATTCTTGGAAAGTTCTTCCAATTGCCATAACTTCGCCTACAGATTTCATTTGAGTAGATAGTACTGGATCTGTTTGAATAAATTTCTCAAAATTGAATCTTGGGATCTTGGTTACAACATAATCAATGGAAGGTTCAAATGAGGCAGGTATAACTCCCCCTGTAATATCATTACTCAGCTCATCTAATGTGTAACCTACTGCTAGTTTTGCAGCTACTTTAGCTATTGGAAAACCGGTTGCTTTCGAAGCTAAAGCTGATGATCTTGATACTCTTGGATTCATTTCGATTATGAGCATTTCTCCGTCTTCTGGATTTATGGTGAACTGGACATTGGAACCTCCAGTTTCTACTCCAATTTCTCTAAGAATATCAATCGAGGCATTCCTCATAATTTGATATTCCTTATCGGTTAGAGTTTGTGAAGGAGCTACTGTTATAGAGTCTCCCGTATGCACCCCCATTGGATCAAGATTTTCAATACTACAGACAATAATGCAATTATCATTCCTATCTCGTACCACTTCCATCTCATACTCTTTCCAACCACCAAGGAATTTATCTATGAAAATCTCTGAAGTTGGTGAAAGCTCAAGTCCCCTTTTGCATATTTGATCAAATTCTTCTACGTTATAAGCAATGCCACCTCCAGATCCACCCATGGTAAAGTTAGGTCTTAAGACGCATGGAAAACCTATCCTTTCTAGAAGTTCGTGAGCTTCTTCAGGATTATGAGCTAAACCAGATTCTGGAACCTTTAATCCTATTTTTTCCATCGATGCAGCAAATAATTCTCTATCCTCAGCCTTATCAATAGCTTCCTTAGTAGCTCCAATCATCTCTACGTTGTGTTTCTTCAAGATTCCACGGCTATCCAGATCAAGCGCAGCGTTCAAAGCGGTCTGACCTCCCATGGTAGGCAATAAGGCATCAGGTTTTTCTTTTTCAATAATTTTTTCTATTGTTTCCCAATGGATAGGCTCGATATATGTTGCATCCGACATGCTAGGATCAGTCATGATAGTTGCAGGATTAGAATTTATTAAAATAACTCTGTAACCATCCTCTTTTAAAGCCTTGCAGGCTTGTGCTCCTGAATAGTCAAATTCACAAGCTTGACCAATTACTATAGGACCTGCTCCGATTATTAAAATTGAATTTATGTCTTTTCTTCTAGGCATTTTTTTTCATGTTGTCTTCGAATCTATCAAAGAGATATTTCAAGTCATGAGGTCCAGGACTTGCTTCTGGATGGCCCTGAAAGCTAAAAAAAGGTTTAGATGTATGTTCTATACCTTGTACCGTTCCATCAAAAAGAGATTTGTGCGTAACTTGGATAGTTTCTGGCAAGGAATCTTCCTCAACTGTAAACCCATGATTTTGTGAACTAACTGCTACTACCTTTGTTTTGAGATCTTGAACAGGGTGATTTGCACCATGATGACCAAATTTCATCTTAGAAGTCTTGCCTCCTAAAGATAAAGCCAATAGCTGGTGGCCTAAACATATGCCAAATAATGGCATATCTTTCTCGGCAAGCTTGGTGATAGTCTCAATAGCATAGGTACAAGGTTCTGGATCTCCAGGGCCATTAGAAAGAAAAACTCCGTCAGGCTTGCTCTCCATTACTTCATCATAGGAAGCTTTAGCAGGTAAAACTTTTATTTTATAGCCTCTGTCAGCTAGGATTCTCAAAATATTCTTTTTTATTCCAAAATCTAAGACAACTACTTGGAAATTAGATTCAAGCTTGTTCCCGCGCCATGTACCTTCTATCCACTCGTAAGAAGATGACACACTAACCTCTTTCGCTAAATCCATACCTGCTAGTCCATCAAACTGTTTAGCTAGATCAACAGCTGCTTTGTGGCTTATATTCTCTCCAGCAAAGATCGAAGCAGATTGAGCACCTTTGTTTCTAATTATCCTGGTTAGTTTTCTTGTATCTATATCGGAAATTCCTTGTACATTATTTCTAATTAAATATTGAGATAAAGTTTCTTTATTTCTCCAATTACTTTCTATTTGAGAGACAGATCGAACAACAAGGCCTGAGCACCAAATTTCATTTGATTCTTCATCTTCTAAATTAGTGCCGGTATTGCCTATGTGAGGATAAGTTAAAGTAACTATCTGTTTTGCATATGATGGATCTGTAAGTATTTCTTGGTATCCGGTCATCGAGGTATTGAACACAATTTCACCGTTTACCTCTCCTTTAGCACCTATGCTCTTGCCCTCGAAAATCGTTCCGTCTGCTAAAGCTAATATTGCTTTGTCCTTATTCATGATATTTCTTTATAAATTTCTTCAAGCGCTTTCTTTGGTTCAGATGACCCAGTTATCGGTCTTCCTATAACAAGATAGTCAGATCCATTTCTTATTGCTTCCAGAGGAGTCGAAACTCTACTCTGATCATCTAATCTAGACCCAGATGGCCTTATCCCCGGTGTAACCGTTAAAAAGTCTTTTCCAAACTCAGTTTTTACAAATTTTGTATCAGAAGCAGCACATACAACTCCATCTAAGCCGCTATTTTTTGCTAACCGTGTAAGCCTTATTACTTGCTCACTAAGATTGCTTAAACCTATATCTAAAAGAGAGTCTTCAGAAAAACTTGTTAGGACAGTAACGCCTATCAACAGCGGAGGATTGGAGTAATCCTCTAAAGCTTTTCTAGAAGCCTCTAGCATCTTCCTCCCTCCTGCTGCATGCACATTAACCATCCAGACTCCTAGGTCTGCGGCAGATTTAACCGCTTCATGTACTGTGTTAGGAATATCGTGAAACTTTAAATCGAGGAAAATATCAAAGCCCTGTTGTTGAAATTCTTTAACAATTTTAGGTCCTGATGAGGTAAATAATTGATTTCCTACTTTCAGTCTACAAATTTTTGGGTCAAGTGTTTTGGCAAGCTCCGAAGCTTCTTTACCATCTAAATCAAGTGGAATAATTATCTTATTTTCCATGAGCTTGAGATAAAATGGAGTTGAATTTAGTCGAAAAAAAAGCGAACCAGAAATGAATCTGAAGTTCGCATTTTTGTTTTTTAAGGCCTATAGGCATTAAAACCACACTATAATAAATGATAGATATTGTGTCCATCAAAACCTTAGAAAATTGGATAAAAAGTGTTAAAAAATATTAACGAGCTTAATGGTATGAGAGAGGCTGGAAAACTGGCTTCTGAAGTTCTAGAAATGATCGGAGATTTTGTCAAACCGGGTATTTCAACTGGAGAGCTAGATAAAATATGCCATGACTATATTGTCGATGTTCAAAATGCTATACCTGCAAATGTAGGATATAGAGGTTTCGAAAAAACTCTCTGTACCAGTATCAATCAAGTTATTTGTCATGGAATTCCGGATGAGAACAGAATCTTGAAAAGTGGAGACATAATGAACATAGATGTCACTGTTATAAAAGATGGATGGCACGGCGATACCTCGAAGATGTTTCTTGTAGGAAAAGTTCAGGCTCATAATCAAAGACTTGTTCAAATAACTCAAGAATGCCTTTACAAGGGCATAGAGGCTGTGAAGCCAGGTGCTAAGTTAGGGGATATAGGGCATGCAATACAAACACATGCCGAGAAAAATCACTACTCTGTGGTTGAAGAATATTGCGGTCATGGAATTGGAAAAATCTATCACGATGAGCCACAAATTCTACATTATGGAGTTGCCAATACAGGCCAAGAAATAATTGAGGGTATGTGTTTCACAATAGAGCCGATGATTAACTTAGGATCGAAATCAACCAAACTTCTCTCTGATGGTTGGACAGTTGAAACAGCAGATGGGAGGAACTCTGCGCAGTGGGAACACACCATTTATGTAAAGAACGATGGAGCAGAAATCCTAACCTTAAGAACAGAAGAAAGTTATTAGGGCTAGATGTTAGAAGAGTTATTAAACCAAAAGAAGACTGATAGCGATATTTTATCTAAACAATTTGACCAATGGCTCTATAAAGACAGAGGCAGGAAAATTAGAGGAATAGAATATTTCTTAAATCAAAGGTCTGAAAATATCGATAAATTAATTAGAAAAGCACATGATATGAGCGATCTTTGCTCTATCAAAGATTTCGGTATATTCTCTGTTGGAGGATACGGCCGTGGAGAGCTTCATCCCTTCTCAGACATTGATTTATTGCTTCTTTCTCAGTCAAATCTTTCTACCGGTGAGCAGAAAAAAATTGAAAAATTTATAAGCCTTTTATGGGACTTAGGATTAGATATCGGACATAGTGTGAGGACCTTAGAACAAGCAAAGAAGCAGGCTCGAGAGGATATTTTTACAATGACTAATATGCTTGAATTTAGAAAGCTTACTGGCTCAGAAGATTTGCATAAAATGTACTTAGACATCATAGATACAAAAAATCTATGGAGAAATAAATCATTTATTCAAGAAAAAATTAAAGAGCAAATCGAGCGCCATGAAACATTCAACAACACTTCTTACAATTTAGAGCCTGACATTAAATCTTCTCCTGGTGGACTGAGAGACATTCATACCATTGACTGGCTAATCAAAAATTCTCTTAGAAGTGTTTCAGAAAAGGAAAAACTTACTGGTGCGCTTACCTTTGAAGAGAGAAAAGAACTCAACAAAGCTAAATATTGGCTCTGGGTAATAAGATATTTAACTCATATAGAAGCAAATAGAGAGGAAGATAGACTGCTCTTTGAGCATCAAATACCAGTTGCTATGAAATTATTTCCATCATCTAAGACATCTAACCAAGCGGCAGAAAAGTTGATGCATAGATACTATCGATCTTCATTGAGTGTCTCAGAAATAAACTCAACCTTCATCCAGAATATTAAAGAGACTTATGACTTAACGAAGTTTTCTAGAAAGAAAAATCTTGATTCTAATTTCTTCATTAAAAATAATCTTATTCATCTCTACGAAATGGACGGTTTTAAAAAAAATCCTAGTCTACTTTTGGAGCTTTTTATTAAATTAAGTGAAAATCCCACCGTAAAAGGTATTGGGTCGCAAACGCTCAGAGCTCTAAAAAGAGATAGGGATCTAATAGATTCAAAGTTTAGATCTAACAAAAAAAACATCCGACTTTTTCTTAAACTTCTCAAGTCAAAAAGATTGTTAGTAACACAATTAGAAAAAATGAAGGATTTAGGCATTTTGGGAAGATACTTGCCTGAGTTCGGAAGAATAACTGGACAAATGCAATATGATTTATTTCATATTTATACAGTAGATGCCCATACATTAGAGGTTCTTAGGAATATGAGGTGGATGTCTCTTGGAAAATCAGAAGAAAGATTTCCCCTTGCTTCGAAATTGATCAATAAATTACCCAAGCTTGAGATCCTTTATATTTCAGGTTTATATCATGATATAGGAAAAGGAAGAGGTACAGATCATTCCAATCTAGGTAAATCAATTGTGAACAGCTTTTGTAAAAGGCATTTATTTCCAGAAGAGGACACCCTTCTCATTGAATGGTTAGTTGAGAATCACCTTTTAATGTCTGTTACTTCGCAAAAAAAAGATCTTTCTAACAACTCAGTAGTTAAGGAATTTGCAGAAAAGGTAGGTAATATAGAGACACTTGATTATCTTTATTGTTTAACAGTTGCAGATGTTAGTGCAACAAATCCAAGTTTATGGAATTCATGGAATGCATCTCTATTAAGAGAGCTTTACGATAAAACAAAACTATACTTTAGAGATTCTGTTCTTCTGAATGAATCTATTCATGAGCAAAAGAAAAAGGCACTGAAGTCACTAAAGAAATTTAAAAAGTCAAAAGTTGAGGATCTATGGGATAGATTTTATCCAGACTACTTTGAAGGATCGGACCATTTAGATCTAAGTCAACATGCAGAGATTATCCTATTCCATGAAAATAGAACGGTTGTCAAAATAATAGAAAAGGAACAAGAGTCATTGTCATCAATATTTATACATACAAAAGATAGAGCGAATCTATTTGCAACCATAATCGGTATATTAGATTCTGAAAATATAAATTTCGTAGATGCTAAACTTTATGGAATGAGAGATGGATTTTGTACGGATTTAATAACAATTAGTAACAAAGAAGAAAAGGTTGCTTTAGAGTCAGAAAAAGCTAGAACACTCATAGACAAATTAAATGAAGCACTCAATCAAAAATTACTTAAACCAAAGATTGTAAAAAGAAGATCACCCAGACACTTAAAACATTTTCAGATACCCACAGAAATTAACTTCCATCATGACATGGCGAATAGATGGACCGATTTGGAGATTAGCACTGCTGATAGGCCAGGTTTGTTAGCTTCAATATGCCAAGTTTTCTTAAAGCATGGTGCTGTAATCAAAAAAGCTAGAATTGCAACCTACGGAGAGAAAGCAGAAGACAGATTTAGTATTACTTCAAAAGAAGATACACCTTTCATCAAGCAAAATGAATTAAATAACCTCTTAAGCGATCTAAAAAATTCATTAAGCGGAGAGCTGACATGAATAATCAGCTAAATTACTTAACAGAGTATCCATTCCAATATTTATCTAATTTATTAAAGGAGATAAAAAAAGAACCTGAAGAGATTATGGGCCTACATATAGGAGAGCCTAAAGGCAAAGCTCCTGAAGAGGCTCTTGAGGTCATTTTCAATAATTCCGATACCTTTTCTAAGTATCCAACATCAGTAGGAGATTTTTCCTTAAGAGAGGCTTATTGCGGCTGGCTATCTGATAGATTTTCAGTGAACTATATCAATCCTGATCTTAATGTATTACCCCTCTCTGGAACAAGAGAAGGTATTTTCTCATTTATTCAGTGTGTCATTGATACTTCTAAAGAAAAGCCTAAAGTAATCTTACCTAATCCGTTTTACAAAATATATGAAGGTGCAGCAATAATGGCAGGTGCTGAACCCTACTATGTAAACTCTGAGGAATCAAACGGGTTTAAACCTGACTTTGAGAGTATTCCAGAAAGTGTTTGGAAAGATTGCCAACTACTCATACTGTGTTCACCTTCAAATCCAACTGGCTACTGCCTCGATAAAAAAGAATATAGAGAACTTTTAAGGAAAGCAGAAAAATATAATTTTTTACTTTGCTCAGATGAATGCTACATAGATATTTATGAAACTAACGCACATCCCCCTGCAGGACTTTTAGAGTGTGATGATCTTTCTGAACCCAATTCAAAGAGTGTAGTTTTTCATAGTCTGTCAAAGCGATCTAACCTTGCCGGCTTAAGATCAGGTTTTATTTGCGCTGGCAAAGAAGTTATTGAGAAACTGTCACTTTATAGAACATATCACGGGGTCACTCTATCTTTTCCCACGCAAAAGGCTAGCACCTGGGCCTGGTCTGATAAAGACCATGTTCAAGCAAATAGACTGGAATATGATAAAAAATATAAAGCAGCAATTTCCTGTCTAGATTCTATTGAAGACTTAGAGAGGCCCCAAGGGGGTTTCTATTTTTGGCTTAAACTTCCATGTGATGATGAAATATTCGCTAAAACCCTTTATCAGGAAGAATCTGTATTGAGCCTTCCAGGTTCATACTTAGCTACAGAAAATAATGGCTCTAATCCTGGAAAAGGCTATTTAAGATTAGCAGTCGTACATGACATTGATACTATTACTAAGGCTTTTAATGCTGTTAATAAGACCCTAAAAAGGTTTTAAGCTGCCTTTTATCTATCTCTCAAGATAATCAGAACTTATAATAAGCACATGAATATATTTCCTTTAATTGGTTTAGGCGTATCTACACAAAACTCTTCTGGTAATAGTCTTGATGTTCGTTATCACTTAATATTGAACAAAAATGAAGAATTTTTGAATACTTCAGATATCGAACATCCTGGTTATGATGCTATTGATGGTTTACTTAATGAAACTCAAAATTCTGAGGAATTGAAAGAAATTTTAAAACCAACACTTCCCCTTGGAGAAAGGCAAAAGCTCGTTATTCATAAGATTGAGGATGACGGTGCTGTGTCCAATATTTGTGATGCGTATCTAAAACTCTATCTTTTATCCTTAACAGTTTCTGAGCCAAATTCGTTAAATCTTGATGGGATTTTTAACGCTCTCCCCAATGTTGCATGGACCAATCATGGTCCCGTTGACCCCAAAGAAATTGATAAATTCAGGTCAGAGCATGGTGAAGTAGCGGTTAAATCAGTAGATAAATTTCCCTGTATGACAGATTACATAATACCTAGTGGGGTCAGGATTGCTGATTCAAGTAGGGTTAGACTAGGTGCACACCTTTCTGAAGGGACAACAATAATGCACGAAGGTTTTGTGAATTTTAATGCCGGTACTCTGGGTGCAGCAATGATAGAGGGAAGAATATCTGCTGGAGTCGTGATAGGGAAAAATTCCGACTTAGGAGGAGGATGTTCCACTATGGGTACTTTATCTGGAGGTAATGAGGTAAAGATATCTGTTGGAGAAGATTGTTTATTAGGCGCGAACTCAGGATTAGGAATTCCCCTTGGAGATAGGTGTATTGTTGAAGCAGGACTTTATTTAACAGCAGGTTCTAAAGTTGAAATAATTGATTCCAATGGAGAATCTGTAGAGACTGTGAAAGCTTCTAGTTTGTCTGGAAAAGATGATCTCTTGTTTATAAGAAATTCCCTGCAAGGAACAATTCAATGTAAACCGAATAAAAAAAGTGTTGTTCTAAATGAGAGCCTCCACAAAAATGACTAGCAAATATAAATGAATAATACTTTCGAGCTAGCAAAATTACTGATTTCAAAGAAATCCATTACACCAGATGATGCAGGATGTCAGGAACTGATTGCTTCAAGACTAGAAAGGATTGGCTTCCACATTGAACATCTTAAATTTGGAGAGGTAGATAATTTATGGGCCACCTATGGTGATTCAGGACCTCTCTTTGTTTTTCTTGGTCATACTGATGTTGTGCCAACTGGTCCAATTGATGAATGGGATAGTGACCCTTTCACTGCGACAGAAAAAGGTCCCTTGATGGTTGGAAGAGGAGCAGCAGACATGAAAAGCAGTGTGGCAGCTTTCGTTACCTCTATAGAAGATTTCTTGAAGGACAGTCCCTCACTAATAGGAAGAATTGGAGTTTTGCTTACCAGCGATGAAGAAGGCCCAGCAATTGATGGAGTAAGTAAAGTGGTTGATTATTTAGAAGAAAAAGGGGAAAAAATTACTTGGTGTCTAGTTGGGGAACCAACTTCCGATAGTCGTCTTGGAGATGTTATCAAAATCGGAAGAAGAGGTTCTGTCTCAGCAAAGATCAATGTTATTGGAACTCAGGGACATGTTGCCTATCCTGATAAGGCAAATAATCCTATTCATGGTTTTTCAGAGCCGTTAGCTGAGCTTTCAAAACTTAAATGGAAAGATCAAACTGGAGAATTTCAGGATAGTGTTTTACAAATTTCAAATATAAATTCTGGTACAGGAGTAACAAATGTTATTCCTGGCAATCTCGTTCTGGATTTAAATGTGCGTCATTCCCCTTCGACGTCTGTTGAACAAATAAAAGATGATGTCCAATCAATTCTCAAAAAGCATCCAATAGATTATGAAATAGACTGGGTGATAGGAGGAAAGCCATTTCTAACAACAGAACAAGATTTAATTGACGCTGTAAAAGATTCTATTAATGAAGTGACCGGTATAGAACCAACATGTACAACTGATGGAGGTACCTCTGATGGCAGATTTATAGCCCCTACAGGATCTCAGGTTGTAGAGTTTGGCCCAGGAAATGCGTCAATCCATAAAGTCAATGAAAGTGTAAGGATAGAAGATTTAGAGGGGCTAAGTGCAATATACAAAATAATATTGACTAAACTTACTTCAGAGACTAATTCAGAGTCTAGTTAACTGCTGTTTCCTCTGGGGAATCTTCTAGATTAGTACTAGCCTTAACAAATTTATTTGCAATGATCAAAACTATTCCTACCGCAACTAAAGCTAGAATAATTTGATTAAATAAAACTGGCATACTAGAAATTCCTGATTCAAAAGACTTGCTGGCTAACAAACCTGCCAATCCTGCAGCTAATGAAGAAGATAAGAACCAAATCCCCATCATTTGACCTTTATATCGTTTGGGAGAATATTTTGCAGTTGCAGATAGTCCAACAGGACTTAAACAAAGTTCTCCTAATGTATGAAAAAGATAGGTTAACAACAACCACTTAACCCCTGCTTTTTCATTCTCTAAAGCAACTTCTACTCCAAAAATCATAACAAAAAAACCTATAGCCATTAAAAAGCATCCCAATGCAAACTTCTGAGGTGTTTCTAAGTCCAGATTTCGTTTTCCTAAATTTATCCAAAAAGCAGCAAAGAATGGTGCAAAGATAACCACCATTAGTGGATTAGCAACTTGCAAAAATGTTGCGGGCATTTCCCATCCAAATATGAAAAGATCAGTATAGTCCTTTGCAAAGAGGTTTAAAGAAGACCCCCCCTGATCAAAACCTGCCCAAAAAAGAACTGAACCTATAAATAGTAATAACAACATAGAGATATTGCCTCTTTCAGCGCTGTTTAAATCAGCAAAAAAATACAAATAAACGAAATAAAAAATAGCTACTGCCAAAATTAGATAAACTATCAATTGATTTAGTAATTGAGGATCAATAGTCCATAAGCCCACGAAACCTGAAATGATTATTAGAGAAAAAAGAATTGAACCTATAGAAAAAATTGAAAAATATCTTGAACTATCTTCACCTACTTCAATAGTAGGATCTAAGCCAGCTTCACCCAGAGAACTCTTTGTCAAAATGTATTGAATGACACCAAATGTCATCCCTACTCCAGCAGCTCCAAATCCCCAATGCCATCCAACCTTTTCTCCCAAGTATCCACAAACCAGATAACCAAGCATGCTGCCAATATTTATAGACATATAGAAAATCGTATATCCTGAATCTATTCTAAGATCACCTGGTTTATATAATTGCCCAACTATAGTGGATATATTTGGCTTTAATAAACCTGTTCCAATTGACACAAGAACTAAACCTAAGAAAAAAGTTTTTTCATAAGGGATAGCAAGAACATAGTGACCTAAAGTGATAATTACAGCTCCATAAAGAACTGTTTTTTGTGCCCCAAAAATCTTATCCGCCACCCAGCCCCCAGGAACACATAAGAAATAGACAGAAGCTCCGTAAACTCCATAAATTGCCATTGCAGTAACAGGATCTAAATTAAGCCCTCCTTCAACAACCTCTCTTGTCATGAAGAGTACCAACAAACCTCTCATTCCATAGAAAGACATTCTTTCCCACATCTCTGTTAAAAATAATGTAATGAGTCCTTTTGGATGTCCCAAAAAGTAGGTGTCATTAGACTGTGTTATTTCATTCATAAAAGTTCCTTACTATTCGTATAGAATAATCAAAAAAAATATCTTATCCAAATAATTATGGAAAATTCAGGCTTTTTTAGAAGAATATTTTCTCTCTTATATGACTGCTTTGCTGTTTTAGGAATTATTCTTTCGTTAACTCTTTTATTAGTATTATTGAATGGCGGAGCACCTGAAAAAGGCAGTATAGCCGACCTCGCACAGCTTCTTATAACAGTTTTGTCTGGCCCTGTATTTTTCTCTTACTTTTGGCTTGTAAACGATGGGCAAACTCTAGGGATGCAGGCTTGGAAAATTAAGTTAATATCAGAAGAAGGACTCTCTATAAGAATTTGTCTCTTAAGGTGCGCATTCTCAACATTTTCTTTTTTATTTTTTGGATTGGGATATCTTTATATTTTGATCAACAAAGAAAAAAAATCTTTAGCTGACATAGCTACTAAAACCAGAATTATTAGGATTCCTGAGTTTTAAGATTCCAAAGAACAATCGTAATAATTAGGACAATCAACATTGGGAAAAAAACTGAATTAAAAGGATTAAGTAAAGATACTGAAGCCATGCTTTGAAATAGACTCTGGATTGTGTTGAGAGAAAAAGCAAATAAGATTCCTATTAAAATCCTTTTACCCAAACTGTTATCCCTTACACTTCCAAAAATAAAAGAAGCTGCCAAGAGTGTTAACAAGACAGTCGTTATGGGATGAAATATTTTCTTCCAATATTCAAGTAGTAATTTATTTTTTCTTAATTGAGACTCTTCATCACTCAAAGCCTGATTAATCTCTCTTAACGACAAGTACTTCGGAGACAGTATTCTGCGCATATCACTATCCTTAGGACCTTCGTACCAATTCATAAAGTCTAAATAATTAACTGCATTGTCCTCAAAATCATTTACTTGAACATTTGATAAAATCCATTGGTCATTTAGCCTGCTTGCACTATCAGACTTAATAATTTGCTTGATATTATTTTGATCTCCAAGTTTATAAATTGACACATCGGTAACTTTTTTCTTATTAGGAGAGGAAGCAAAGAAATTTATAGAAGACTCTGAAACAAACCAATATCCATCTTCTGTACTTATTTTATTTTGCTTAATTAACCTCGTTTCCTCATTAGATTGAGAAATTGAAGGTAAGTATAATTCCTGAAAGATAAGACCTAAGACTATTATCAAAAAAGTCGGCTTCAAAGAAGCAATAATAATCCTTATATTTGACTTACCTAAAACTCTAGAGGCAATGAGCTCTCCCTCTTCCTTTAAACTTCCAAGACCTATTAGCACACCTAATAAGCAAATATATGAGAGGTAGGCATATATAGAACCTGGTACGGAATTTAAAGAGTAGATTAGGGCATCAATGAGGACATAAGAATTATTTAGGTCAGAGATTTCTGAAATAAATGTAAATAAAAGATCTAAAAGAGCTATAGCAATAGCAACGATCAATGTACTAAACAAAACCCTCTTCGAAATGTTTCTTTCTACGAGATCTCCAAATATAAATATCAAATCTTACCTCCCAAAAACATCCTGTAATTTAAATAAAATGCAACTATCAAAAAAAATAAATGTAAAAAAATTAAATAAGTTAAGTTAATAACTTCTTCACCCCTGAAAGTTAACAATAGTCCTGCATAGATCGAAAAAATTAAAAGGCTTGGTAAGACTTTTGAATACCTTCCTTTTCTAGGTAAATTTTGACTCATTGGTAGTGCTAGAAACATGGTAATTAACACCATCAAACTAATTGAGCATGACCAAATCAAAGATCCGGAAAAGTCCTTTTGCTTAGAGAATGAATTATCCTTAGCGAATAAATCTCTATCACCAGCAAGAAGCATAGATCTAAAGCCTACAGAAATTAGTTGGTTATTCTCTCCCTCTGAGTAAGAAAATCCTGATTGAAAGATCAAGTCACTACTTTCAGGTAAGGGTGCCATAAACTTCTTGGCTACCAAAACTTTCTTATCCTTGCTATTAGATTTTCTTTCAACTAAAAATATATCACTTAAAAAATTTTCTTGTCTTCCTTGAGCAAATAAAAGATAAGAATCATCTAATTTATGAAATTCACCCGGTGTTAATGCGTTAAAACTGTCTTCTAGTGTTTTAACTTCCAATAAATCTTTTACTTTTTGATCAAGGCTAGGGCTTAAAATAAGGGAGAAATAGATCAAAAGAATTGAAATTAAGGAAGCAGGTATTAAAAGTAACGAATAGACTTTAACTAAAGAAAATCCATTTTGTTCCATGATGACAAATTCACCATCGGATCTCAATCTACCTAATGTTAGAACAATGGAAAGAAAGAAGCTTAGGGGTAATATTAATTCAAGAAACTCTGGTAACCGTAAAAGAACAACCGAAAATACAATTTCAGGATTTATTTCTCCTCTAGAAGCTTGCTCTAAATACTGTATTGATCTTGATGAGACAATAATGAGAACAAAGATTAAGCTTATAGTCGCAGTATATGAGAAAATAGTCTTTAAAAAATAACGATTTAAAATCATAAAACTGGTATTTACTTCTTTAAAAGGTTAATCCTACTCTTAATTGAAATAATATTCTCTATTGAAGTTAACTTTTATTTTTATTGATAAAATACCCTGAATACAATTTTTTCTAAAGGAGACAAAATGAAAAAAAGACTCACGCTAACTTTGAATCAAGAGCTTTCAAAAAATATTTTGAAATCAAAAGCTGATGTTTTAGTTGTAGGAGTAAACGAAGGCAGAACCTTAAACTCTTCAGCAAAAGAAATAGACTCGGCTACAAATGGAAGTATTAAAGAACTCATGAAGAGAGGGGAGTTTGAGGCAAAAGTTGGGCAAACTGCTTACATTGCAACTAATGAAGGCACAAAAGCAGATAGGATATTTTTAATCGGTGTAGGAAAATCTAATACTGCTCTCAATAATGAAGATATGGATAAAATTTCTTCTTCAGTGACGTCTGTTCTGACTTCAAAAAAATCTGCGGTTGGATTGGTGGCCTTGCCTGCCATGAAATATGACTCAAAAGACCACAGTGATTCCTCTTTGTTGCAGAAATTAGGAACTTCTCTAGAAAGCAAATCTTATACATATGATGCGAAATTAAATAAAAAAAATAAAAGTATTAATTACCTAAAAAAAGTATCTATCTTTATTGACTCGAAAGAAGCTCTAGCCAAATTGAAAAAAGGTCTTAAGACAGGTCAAGTTGTTGGACAGGGTATGAATGTTGCAAAAGAGTTAGCAAATCTTCCAGGAAATGTTTGTACGCCTTCCTACCTAGCAACTAGCTCTCGTTCCGCCGCAAATAAATATAAAAAACTTAGTTGCAGGGTCTTTGGTGAGAAAGAGATGAAAAAGATGGGTATGGATTGCCTTCTTTCCGTGGGAAATGGAAGTGCTCAAGAATCTAAGCTGATATCAATGAATTATCAGGGAGGAAAAAAAGGTGACAAACCATATGCAATAGTTGGTAAAGGTATAACTTTTGACACTGGCGGAATTAGCTTAAAACCGCCAGCGACAATGGATGAAATGAAATTTGATATGTGTGGTGCAGCGAGCGTTATAGGCACAATGCAAGTAATTGCTGAATTGAATCTACCAATCAACTTGATCGGAGTAGTGGCTAGTGCTGAGAATATGCCAGGTAGCAAAGCTACTAAACCAGGTGATGTTGTCAGAACTATGTCTGGAAAAACGGTGGAAATATTAAATACCGATGCAGAAGGTAGGCTAGTCCTAGCAGATGCGCTTACATATGTAGAAAGATTTAATCCAAGGTCTGTTGTTGATATAGCCACTTTGACAGGTGCAGTAATAATGGCATTGGGTTATTCAACCTCTGGGTTAATGAGTAATAATGAAAACTTGGCAAAAGAATTGCTCGAAGCTGGTGAGAAAGCTTCAGATAGAGCTTGGCAACTACCAATATGGGATAGTTATCAGAAGGATTTAGATAGTAATTTTGCAGATATAGCAAATATAGGAGGACGTGCAGGCACCATCACAGCAGCCTGTTTCTTATCTAGATTTGCGGAAAAATATCCTTGGGCTCATCTAGATGTCGCAGGTACGGCTAGCTTAAAGGGAGCTGCCAAAGGGGGCTCCGGAAGACCTGTTCCACTTCTCAGTCAGTACCTTATAGATAAGTCTTGAAGATGGTTGAAGCTACTTTTATAGCTTCTGGTAACAACATGAAAGAAGCCTTAAACTTTGCTGCATCTTTGGTTAATAAAGTAATTATTGGGGAATTGGGTTCCTTAAGCAGTAATTCTCTAGATATATTTTGCTCAAGTATAGAAGACGCAAATCTTTTAAATGATATTCTGTGGGATACGCCAAAATATTCCCTTATTTCTCATAATCTAGTAAATAATGCTTCAAGTGATCTTGTAAAGATAGGCTACCCGGGTACTAAATTTGCTCTAGGATCAAATGTACTAATAAACCTTTCGCCAGATATTCCTAAAGGACTAGATAGCTATGAATCCTACGTACAACTTGTCATCATGGATGGAGGTAATTTACGTGAGAGAGCAGCAAACACTTGGACGGAATGCAATAAGATGGGCTTAAAGACCCAATTCATAGAATCAATATGAAGAAAAACTATGAACCAAAATCTACTGAAGTAGACATCTATAAAAGATGGGAAGATTCAGGTTTTTTCGAGGCGAAGCCTGATGAATCCAAAGAACCTTTCTGCATAATGATCCCTCCTCCAAACGTGACTGGCACGCTTCATATGGGACATGGTTTTCAAAATACATTAATGGATGCTCTTATAAGGTTTAAGAGGATGTCAGGATACGATACTCTTTGGCAAGTTGGTGTTGATCATGCAGGAATAGCCACTCAAATGGTTGTTGAACGACAACTAGAAATTGAAGGCACATCTAGAGAAGAAATTGGAAGAGAGCAATTTGAAAAGAAAGTATGGGATTGGAAAGAAAAATCCGGTAATAAAATAACACAACAACTCAGGCGTTTAGGAGCTTCAGTTGATTGGTCAAGAGAAGCTTTCACCATGAGTGATGATTTAAGCTTGGCCGTAAAACAAGTATTTATAAAACTCTATGATGAAGGTTTAATTTACAGAGGAGAAAGACTGGTCAATTGGGATACTGTTCTAGGAACTGCCCTCTCTGATTTGGAAGTTTCCTCTGAAGAAGAGAATGGGTTCTTGTGGTACATAGATTATTTGACTGAAAACAACAACAAAATAACAGTTGCGACTACAAGACCTGAGACATTACTTGGAGATACAGCAATTGCAGTAAATCCGGAAGACCATAAATTTAAAAAACTGATAGGCAAAAAGGCAATAGTACCCATAGTTAATCGAGAAATACCTATCATTTCAGATGACTATGTTGATTCAGATTTTGGGACAGGTTGTGTAAAAATTACTCCAGCTCACGACTTTAATGATTTCGAAATGGGAAAAAGACATAAACTTCCCATCATAAATATTTTAAATTTCGATGGTACATTAAATGAGACTACACCAGATCAATATCATGGATTGAGTGTCAATGAAGCAAGAGATCTGATACTCAAAGAATTGGAGGATCTTGGTCAACTCAAGAAAACTGAACCTTATCGGGTGCAAATACCGAGAAGTGAGAGAAGCAATTCTATTCTTCAGCCGCTCGTTACAAATCAATGGTTTGTAAATGTTAAAACTTTATCTGAAGAGGCTATAAGAGTGGTAAAAGATGATGAAACTCAATTTGTACCCAAGAATTGGGAAAATACATATTTTAATTGGATGGATGACATACAAGATTGGTGTATTAGTCGCCAACTATGGTGGGGACACAGAATCCCTGCCTGGTTTGACTCAGAAGGCAATATATACGTTGGAGAATCAGAAGAAGGAGTTCGAAAAAAATATAAATTAGATGCAAGAGAGCTTCAACAAGAGGATGATGTTTTAGATACTTGGTTCTCTTCAGCATTATGGACTTTCTCAACTCTAGGTTGGCCCAAAGATGAAAATCTTCTCTCGCGATACCATCCAACAAGTGTATTGGTAACTGGATTTGATATTATTTTTTTCTGGGTGGCTAGAATGATAATGATGACAACCCATTTTATTAATGAAGTGCCTTTTAAGAAAATTTTGATTCATGGCCTCATTAAAGACTCTGAAGGTCAAAAAATGTCTAAATCAAAAGGAAATACTTTAGATCCCTTAGATATCATAGATGGTATCGACTTAGATTCATTACTAGAGAAAAGAACCGATGGTCTCATGCAGCCCAAGATGAAAGAACAAATTATCAAGCAGACAAAAAAAGAATTCCCTGAAGGCATAAAATCTTATGGAACAGATGCCTTGAGACTAACCTTTTGTTCTCTTGCATCTGGAGGAAGGGATATAAACTTTGATATAAAACGTGTTGAGGGATATAGAAATTTTTGTAATAAATTATGGAATGCAGCTAGGTTCATAGACTTAAACATTGCAAACTTTGGTATTGCAGATAATCGAAGTAAAACAGAGATTGATGCCTGGATAGATTATAAATTCAACGAAACTTTAAAAAAGGTTAATAAGTCATTTGATGAATACAGGTTTGACCTGGCCACAAAGGCCATCTATGAATTCATTTGGTATGAATTTTGTGATTGGTTTATTGAAATGCACAAGATTAGCTTTTCTGAAGAAAATATAAATCCATCTGAAGTAGTTAGGTCGATGGTTCATGTCCTCGAGAAAACGCTAAGATTAGCTCATCCAATAATGCCATTTATAACTGAAGAAATTTGGAATCAATTTAAAAATCACCACCAATCTTCAAGCAAAAGTTTAATGCTTTGTGACTATCCTCAAGAGGCAAAAAACTGCATAGAAGATGATTTCAAAAGAATTGAATGGCTGAAAGCTATAGTTTCAGGTATTCGTAATATTAGAGGGGAGCTTTCAATAAAGCCTTCAATTAAGATAGCAGCAACTTTTAAGGGTGGAAATTCTGGAGATGAACTAAATCTCGATAAAGTGAGTTCGTATGTAAAAAAATTATCCAGCCTGAAGTCAATCAATTGGACAAATAATGAATCACAGGATCCCCCTTCTTCTATCTTCACTTTGGGTAAATTAAAAGTAATGATTCCTTTAGAAGGGTTAATTGATGCAAAAGAAGAAAGTGAAAGATTAAATAAAAAAATAAATAAAATTTCTAAAGAAAAGGAAATGTTGAGCTCAAAACTATCGAATAAAAACTTTACAGAAAATGCTCCTAAGGAATTAGTAGAGTCACAAAAAGATAGATTTTCTACCTTGGAAATTGAATTAGAGAATCTCAATCGTCAAATGACGGAAATAAAGAAATTGATTTAAGTTTTAGAGATAATTTTTGGTTATAATTTATTTAGATTATGTTTTTTAGAGCTTTTATAACAAGCGGTCTTATTGCAAGTTTGTTTATAGCACTTATATTTTCTTTAGGTGAGCTTCCTCTTGGAAATAGCCTAATGTATCAAGTTCTTGCAACTTTCTGGAGCATAGGCTTCCTATCTATAATAGGTTTTATATACGGTAGAAAAATTAAGAGAAATTTCAGAGGTGAAACCGGAACCATCAAATGGTTTGATCCTAGTAAGGGCTATGGTTTTCTTATAAGAGATAAGGGTGGAGACTTGTTTGTGCATTTAAGGTCAGTTCAGACGCAAGACAGAAGAAAATTAAAAGAAAATACTAGAGTAAGGTATTCAGTAGAAAATACGGAAAAAGGACCTCAAGCAGAAAATATCAGAATAATCTAAAAGAGTCTCTCCAAAAACCAAAATACTCCTATACAAGACAATCCTGAGGCGGTAAATACTCTCAAAAAGTCCGTATTTCCTCTTAAGAATTTTCCAACCTGATGAAATATTAATGAAAGAACAATTACCACAAGTATTTGTCCAAGCTCTACCCCAATATTAAAACCAAATATGGCTGGTAATAATCTGCCTTCCATTAAGCCTATAGATGATAAATTGCCTGCAAATCCAAACCCATGAATAAGTCCAAATAAGCATGTAACAGCTATAGTAAGGGTAAAGTCAGAATATTTCGAAGCCAGCCTTAAGTAGCAATAAGAAAATACAGTCATACCTATAAGTCCATAAATAAATTTTAAATGGCCAAATATAGATAAAATTAGAATAAGAATAAAAGATAAAGAAACTAATATGTTGGAATATAAATTATAACTCTTAGTTATAGTTGCAGCAGACTCCATTGCAATAATTAGTATGGAGTAGCCAATTAAAGCCTCCACTAACTGAGAGGAAGGGGTTATTAAATCTAAAGCCCCTAATGCCAAAGTCAAACTATGCCCTATTGTGAATCCAGTAATGATAATTACCAATCTTTTTATTGGAAGTTTTAGGATGAGAAGTGCAAGTAAAAAAGCTAAGTGGTCAAATCCAGATAGTATATGTTTAAAACCTAAGCCGAGGTAATCTGTAAAAGAATCAAAACTTGAAGAATCTTGAGCTTGTTTATCTGTTTCACTCCAATTTCTATTAGTGTTGGTAAATACTTTTTCGGGAAAAGCCTCAGAATTAATTAGAAATGTAGTTATATGAGTATGTGCAGGATCTTTATCAAAAAATAGATTGAGATCTATTTCTAGGATCTCCGAATCACAAAGCATTTTCCATGACAAGCTAATGTAGCCTGTAGAGAAAGAATTTTTTAAAAATGGAGGGTCCTTAGGATTACAATTTTGATTAAAAATAAAGTTTTGAGTTATCTCATTGGTTAGTTCTTGCTCCCAATTATCCGTAAATCCTAGATTAAGCCTTTGAAGTACAAATGTTTGAATACTAAATTCCACTTGAACAAGCTTTAAATTATTTTGATCATCAATCTTAACTTTCGAATATGACTCACTCCTTTGATGAGACATTAATGCAGTGCTCAACAGTAGAATAATTAGACTGAAAAATAATGGCTTCTTCATTTAATCAGGAAGATTTCTTGAAATGTCGTACCAATTTTTTAGATTTTCTAGATATTCTCTCAAGGATTGATCATCTTTTCTCTTAAGGTACTCCGCTGAAACAGAACTTCTAACCTGACTAAATTTAGGTTCACTTGCCATCTCTTTCTCGAATAAATAGATAATTTTATGACCGCCAGAAACTTCTACTGGCTTTGTAAACATACCAGGTTCCAATCCTCTTGCTGTGTTCATAAGGCTTGGCCCTATGTATTCTCGTATTTTAGACAAAGTCATTAAACTATTTGGTATCTTTAGTGCAGATTTACTTCCCATCTTCGCGACATCAATAAATTCATCTCCCTTTAAAAGTCTCCGATAAGCTTTATTTGCCTCTTCCAATGAGTTCTCTTGAAATTGCTGATCAGAGAAATAAATCTGCTGCAATCTAAGCCGAGATGATTTCGTAAAGAAACCCTTATTATTCTCAAAAAATACTTTTAGATCTTCTTCTGTGACTTCTAATCTGGCATTTTCAGAGATTATAGTTTTAATCATCTGCTGAACAATAGTTCCTCTTGCCATAGGATTGTTATCAAGCATCCCTAAATCTAGTGCTCTTTTTATGAGGAGTTCCTCTTCTATCATTCTCTCTAGAACATACTCTTTATCTTTCTGAGTGATGGGAGATCTTTTGTCTTTTGCAAGTCCCTCTAATTGAGTTAAATATTTTTCCATAGGAATGGAGGTATCTTCTATCTTTGCGGCCCATTGAAAGTTAGAAATATTAGATTTCTCAATAATAGAAAAACCAGCCATCAAAGCTCCTATGATTAGACCGGTAAACAAGATTAATGTATTTAGGTTGTTTTTATTCATTTTTTGTCATCTTCACGTGTGGTATACCATCTTCATCATAAGCTTCACCGTGAACTTCAAAACCATGATCTTCGTAGAAATTAATTAGATACTCCTGTGCTGATATAGTAGAAGAATTTGATGAATAAATTTCCGCACTTTTTCTCAAACCCTCTTGAACTATATTTGAACCAATTTTATTCCTTCTGTATTCCTTCAATAGCACAATTCTTCCAATAGAGGGCGTCTCATATTTTAAGCCAGGGGGAATTAAACGAAGATAGCCGATTAATCTATCTTTATCTGTCACAAGCAAGTGTTCACCAACCTCATCCAATCCATCAGCATCTTGGTACCAAGACCTTTGCTCCACTACAAAAATTGATTGTCTGAAACTTAGTAATTCATATAACTCATAAATACTAAGCTCTGCAAAACTCTTCCAAGACCAGTTTAAATCTTCGGCTTTCAAGCTTAAGGACAGAGGTTAGGGTTGTTCCTATGGATCAAAGCTATTTGGTTTAAATCTTCCTCGGTTAGTTTTACTTCTATACTCCCAATAGCAAGCTTTAATTGCTCCATTGTTGTTGCACCAATTATGTTTGAGGTGACAAAGTCCCTAGAATTAACAAAAGCATTAGCCATAACAGACGGGTCTATGCCAATTGAATTAGCGTAACTTACATAAGATTTTACAGCTTCATTTGCACCTGGGACTTCATACCTATCTCCTCTTTCAAATAAAGTTGTTCGAGCTCCTTCAGGGCGTGCTCCATCAATATATTTTCCTGTTAAATAGCCTTGTGCTAGCGGAGAGTAAGCTAAAAGTCCAACTTGAGATCTATGATGAAATTCTGACATACCCAGCTCATAAGTACGGTTCAGGAAATTGTAAGCATTTTGAACCGAGACAACTCTAGGCAGATCAAACATCTCAGAAAATTTTATAAATTCTGACAACCCCCAAGGTGTTTCGTTAGATAGTCCTACATATCTTATTTTTCCGGAATCAACCAAATCAGACAAAACTCTTAGGGTCTCAAGTATAGGTACTGTCTCAGCCTCATAATGTTTGTAACCAAGGCCATCAGATCCAAACATACTCATTCTTCTGTCAGGCCAATGAAGTTGATATAAGTCAATATAATCAGTTTGTAACCTTGCCAGACTAGCATCGATAGCAGCTTCAATATTCTCTCTATCTAAAAGGGTGGACTCGCCTCTAAACCAGTTCATTGGAGCTCTGCCTGCTACTTTTGATGCAAGAATTATTTGGTCTCTCTTACCTGATTGTTTAAACCAATTACCAATGCATTCCTCTGTCTTTCCTTGAGTGTCTGGTTTTGGTGGAATTGGATATAACTCAGCTGTATCAAAAAAATTAACACCTTGATCAACAGCATAATCCATTTGCTCATAACCCTCTTCAAAAGTATTTTGTTCGCCCCAAGTCATTGTTCCAAGGCATATAACACTTACATCCAGATCTGTATTCCCTAATTTCCTGTACTCCACCCTTCTCTCCTTTCAAAATTGCTATAATTACACATTATAAAAAATTAATAGAAAAAATGATGAAAAACATTTACGAATTCTCATGTGCAGACTCTTCAGGTCAAAACATAGATCTAAGTTCTTATAAAGGCAAAGTCCTGTTAATAGTTAACACGGCAAGTCAATGTGGTTTCACGCCTCAGTATGAAGGTTTAGAAAATTTACAAAAAGCTTACTCAGACGACAGTTTTTCAGTCCTGGCTTTTCCTTGTAATCAATTTGGAGGACAAGAACCAGGAACAAATGAGGAAATAACTGAATTTTGTAAACTAAATTACAACACAAACTTTCCTATATTTAGCAAAGTGGACGTTAAAGGAGATCATGCACATCCATTGTTTAGTTTTCTTACAAAAGAGAGGAAAGGTCTTTTGGGAACTGAAAATATCAAATGGAACTTTACGAAATTTTTAGTAAATAAAGAAGGTGAGCCTGTAGCAAGATATGCTCCTTCAACAACTCCTGAAAAGATTCAATCTGATATAGAAAAGCTTCTCAATTCTTAGAAAAAAAATATTTACTCAATATACCTTTCTTTAGGGATTTTGACATAACATGAGCATCTTCGCGGCCATCGGGCAGTCTGTAGTATCTTTTTCTTAAACCAATATCCTCGAATCCAAGTTTTTGATAAAGACCATAAGCTACTTTGTTGGATACTCTTACTTCAAGGATAATTTTTTTACTTCCCATAACCTCAGCAGCTATTATCATTTTTTTAAGTAATTTTTCTCCATAACCAAGCCCTCTTGATTCTTTTGTTATTCCAATATTAAGTAAATGAGATTCCTCTGTCGAAATAGCCATTATGGCAAAGCCAATTAGTTTTTTTTCTTCTTCTAGAGCTAACGAGTAATAGCCCTTCTCTAAACAGTCTTTAAAATTTACTTCTGTCCAAGGGTAAGGGTTCGACTCTTGTTCAATCTTAAGAATTGAATCTAAATGATTTAAATCTAAATAAGAATAATCCACTTAATCTTTATAAATTTAATTTATATAAAGAAACTAAAAATTTCTCTTTATTCTCTCTGGAGCTGCAAATTTCAGTTATAGAAGGAAAAGCCACAATATTTACATGCATCAATTGTTCTGAATTTTTAGGCAAATCAGCGTCTAATAAGAAAATATGGGTTACCTCTTTAGAATGACTTAGCTTGTTCAGTTGTTGAAAGTCCTGTCTTCCAATACTCTTAGTTAAAGTTCTAAAAAAATATTCTTTATCTTTTTTTGGTAAAACTTTATCTTTCTCGCCAAGTAAAAGGATAATATCTTTATCGATTGAAAATACTTCCTTTTCTAATAAAGGGCTTGTCATATCGGGACGTTTTTTCCAAACATCGATTCCTAAATTTATAAGTTTTTCTTGCATAGATTGATTCACAGAAGTTGATTTTACAGTGAGAAATGAAAGTCTCAACTTGACCTCCTGTAAACGCATATATATGCTAGCGCCGATGATTTTAGTCGCCAAAGAATTTAAGCAGCTCCGACTGACTTACCCGGTCTCTCTTTGTGAGAGTTTACCGGGCAAAACTTTGGGCTTATAGCTCCAATCTCAATACTATTAAATTTTCTGGAGATAAAAAATTGACTAAAATAATTAATGATTCTGCTTCCAAATATCGTGGCTTCAAACCTATAAATTTAACAGATAGGACCTGGCCATCTAAAACTATTGAAGAATCCCCTGCTTGGTGCAGCGTAGACCTTAGAGATGGCAATCAAGCTCTCATAGAGCCTATGGGAGAAGAGCGAAAACTTAGAATGTTTAAGCTCCTCTTAGAGATAGGTTTCAAAGAAATTGAAGTTGGATTTCCCTCAGCCTCACAAACTGATTTCGATTTTGTAAGAAAAATTATTCAAGATAATTTGATCCCTAGTGATGTCACTATTCAAGCATTAACTCAGGCAAGGCCAGAGTTAATCAAAAGAACATTCGAAGCTCTCGAGGGTGCTAATAAAGCTATAGTTCATGTGTATAACTCAACTTCCACCATACAAAGAAGAGTAGTTTTTAAAAGTGACGAAGAAGGAATAAAGAAAATAGCCACTGATGGTGCGAAATGGGTGAAGGAATACTCAGAGAAATATAGCGAAACTGATTGGAAATTTGAATATAGTCCAGAAAGTTTTACTGGAACAGAGCTACCCTATGCAGTTGAAGTTTGTAATGCGGTCAATGAGGTCTGGAAGCCAAATAAAGATAAGAAAACCATAATAAATCTTCCTGCTACAGTTGAGATGGCTTCTCCAAATATCTATGCCGATCAAATTGAGTGGATGTGCAGAAATCTACAAAATAGGGAAAATATAATTGTAAGCCTGCATCCTCATAATGATAGAGGAACTGCAGTTGCAGCCACGGAGCTTGGAGTTATGGCTGGAGCAGACAGGATAGAAGGTACATTATTCGGTAACGGTGAAAGAACTGGAAATGTAGATCTTGTAACTTTAGCTCTTAATATGCTTACTCAAGGTGTAGATCCCCATTTAGATTTCTCAAATATCAATCCAATCATGAGAGAAGCGGAGTACTGCAATCAATTACCTGTTCATCCCAGACACCCTTATGCAGGTGATCTAGTCTTCACTGCCTTTTCGGGATCTCATCAAGATGCTATAAAAAAAGGCCTTTCTGAATTAAGAAATTCAAATGAGGCAATATGGGAAGTACCCTATCTTCCTATCGATCCCAAAGACGTTGGAAGATCTTATGAGGCGGTTATACGTATCAACAGCCAATCAGGAAAAGGTGGAGTAGCTTATCTTTTGGAAAAAGACCATGGCCTGAGTATGCCTAGAAGATTGCAAATAGAGTTCAGTCAAGTGATTCAAAAAATTACTGATGAGACCGGTAAAGAAATTTCCCCATCTGATATTTGGGATAATTTTCAAAAAACCTATCTTACAGATACTGGTTATTATCAATTTGTAGAGCATCATATAAATTCAAGCTCAAATAAAGATGGCTCTCAATCAGATAAAATTCACGTCTTACTAAATTGCAACTCTAAAGAAGTTTCAATAGAGGGTTCGGGAAATGGACCCATAGATGCAATGATAGATGCAATTAAGAAAAGTTTTGATATCGAAATCAAGATATCTGATTATCATCAACATGCAATAAGTTCTGGATCAGATGCCAAAGCAGTAGCGTATTCAGAGTTAATTCTTGGAGAAGAATCTGTTTGGGGTGTAGGAATGCATCAAAACACAGTAATAGCTGGTTTGTTGTCTGTAATTAGCGGCTTAAATAGATTGTCTAAATAAATCAAAACTATAATATACCCTTGAAATAATACATTTCTAGGGGAGTTATATGAGTACTGCGACTGTTAAGCGTAATACCATTTTTGCTTATGGAGGATTAGCAACTCCATTAGCGATGATTGGTTATCCAATAGCAATTTGGTTAATTCCCTTTTATTCAGAAGTTGTAGGTATTCCACTTTATATTATTGCTAATCTGTTATTGATTGCTAGATTCACAGATGTAATTACTGATCCTATATTAGGTCAATTAGGTGATTCCACGCGAACATCCATTGGAAGAAGGAAGCCTTGGATAATCTTAGGTGTTCCTCTGATGATGCTGGCAATCTATAAACTATTTATTCCTGGCACTGAGGTTTCAATTGCTTACTTCGTTGTTTGGATGATGCTGATGTATTTAGGATCTACAATAATCAGCATACCCTACGGTGCTTGGGGAGCTGAGATTTCTCCTGACTACCATCAAAGATCAAGGGTTGTTGGTGGAAGAGAGGGATGGACGCTTATTGGATTATTAATATCTGCGCTTATACCTTTAGCAATAGAAGTATCTGGCCAAGGAATTAGCTTTATTGATTCAATCAAGAGAATGTTGGCGGCAATTTTCGTATTTCAAGATTTTTCAACTTCTGGAAAAATGGCAGATATTCTTGCGAGTATGGGTATTGGTATCATATTTTTATTGCCAATATTTGCTGCATGGGCACTTTGGAAAGTTCCAGATCCGATGCCTAAAGTTGAAAAAAAGATTCCACTATTTGAAGGACTTAAATACGCCGCTGAAAATCCCCTCTTAGTGAGAATATTGTTAATTATATTTTTGGTGATAGCAGGAGAATCATTTAGGAATACCCTTTCTCTTTGGTTTGTGAGAGATGTCATAGGGATTGAAACAGTAGGAGCATCTTATGCTAGATACTTTATTGCAGGCCTATTGGGTATACCGTTCTGGCTTTGGTTAGGAAAGACATTAGGCAAACACAGAGCCTTTTGCATAACGCTTATAGGTACAGGTTCAGTGAGTTTTCTTTGCTTTTTTCTGGAAAGGGGTGACTTCACTGAATTCCATATATTATTTCTACTAAAAGGGTTTTGTTTTGGAGGTCTTCAATTCCTTCCAGCTTCAATGCTTGCCGATGTAGTTGATTTAGACTCTCTAAAAACTGGTGGAAGACGTGCTGGCACTTTCTTTGCTTTGAACGGCATGATAGCTAAGGTATCGGCTATGATAGCAGTTTGGGCTGCAGCTATACTTGTAGATTTTTCAGGCTTTATTCCTGGAACTAATAATTCAGATGAAGCAATGCTAGCTTTACGGATATATTACTGCCTAGGTTGCGCAGCATTCTTTGTACCGGCTTTCTATTTAACTTGGTTCTATCCACTTACTAAAGAGAAACATCAAGAGCTAAGAAAGGAATTAGAGAGCCAAAGTAAATAATTGTTTATTTAAAATTTGGCTGTCTTTTTTCCATAAAAGCAGTGATGCCTTCTATGTTATCTTCAGACCCAGTCAAAGTATTTTGAGTTTTAGCCTCTAAATCGTAAATGTCTTCGTAAGAGCTATCTACCGATTTCCTCATTATTTTCTTAGTTAGACTTAACGACTGAGAAGATCGAAGACTTAATTTATCTGCCCAAGAAATAGCTTCAGCTAATAAGTTTTCTCCTGCTACGACCTTATTAACTAATCCCAATTCAAGACACCTCTTAGCGTCAATCCTTTCTCCTTCAATTGCTATTTGATAAGCTAATTTATACCCCACAGTATTAGTTAAAAACCAATTAGCTCCTCCATCAGGAATAAGGCCAATATTGCTAAATGCTTGAAGAATATAGGCCTCTTCTGACATCACAGTCAGATCACATGCCATCGCATAAGCGCTACCTATTCCAGCTGCTGCTCCATTAACTGCAGAAATGACGGGTTTAGGCATTTCCATTATCTCTTTAAGACTAGGTAGATAACCTTCGATAAGAGCTGCTTCAGTATCTGACCATTTATTATCTCTTGCAGATAAATCGGCGCCTGCGGAGAAACTAAGGCCCTCTCCAGTCAGTACTATTGCCCTGATATTAGAATCATTTTTTGCTTCAACTAGCGCTTCTAAAATATCCTCTGTCATTTTTGCATTAAATGCATTTCTTACTTCGGGTCTATTGAAAGTTATAAGTACTACAGAGTCTTTTTTTTCATATTTGACTGTTTCTAGATTCATTGTCCTCTCCTAGTTAAAAGTTTTGATGCCATTTTATAGATAAACCACTCTCATTTGTATTGGTGTGGAATTCTTCACAAACCCATAAATCTCCGACAGCAGCTATCTCATCATTAATATAAATTATAGGAATATAATCTCTTTTCCAATCAGGGACTTCAAATTCTTGAAAGAGATTTTTTATTTTCTGACTTTTCTTTCTTCCAAAAGGCTTACACCTCTCACCACCCACTCTCCCCTTTATTTTGGTATCACTTTCCAGATACTTCTTATCTAAACCTCGACCAAATGACTCTTCAATTGAAAGCTCGCCTGTAGGAATTTTTATAGAGTCCTTTAAGTTCCACCTTAAGCTCATATTTTGCGGAAATGGTTCTAATGAATTATTTTCCAGAACTCTTATCTCTTTTGAAGAAATGATAATCTTTCTCTTTGTAGAGTGGTTATGTGTCTCTATATTTAAAATTGCAGATCCTTCTGAAGGCATGGCTATTGAAGAAAAAATTTGATTGGCTTGACCTGGGGAAAGATGGATATGATTAAAATTTTTTAACCAAAACAAAATTAGGTTTTCCTTCCGCTCATCTGATAAAGACTTTAATTTTTTAATATCTAAAACCTCTTTAGAGAATTGGATTTTATTTAAATCCTCCAAAGCAACCTCTTCTAGAACCTGCTGAGCTTTTGTTGCCTCAATCGATATCTTGTTAAAGGACTTATGAAGATGAGGCCACCTTTTCTCTACTTCAGGAACGATGCTATTTCTTATTAAATTTCTTGAAAAGTATGATTCTTTATTTGAGTAGTCTTCTATCCAATCGGTTTTATGTTTCAAGGCATAATCATGCAGTTCTTCTTTTGTATTCTCCAGAAAAGGTCTATAAAAATTTATAGAACCGACAGTTGAAAATTTCTTTATTCCTTGCAGCCCTTTAAGGCCTGTTCCTCTGAATAGTCTAAACATGATGGTTTCAACCTGATCATCTAAATGATGACCTGTAACAATAACGTCATTTGTGTTTGTCCATTCCTCGAAAATTTCATATCTTTTATCTCTTAAGTATTCTTCTGATATTTTTTCTAGTTTATCTAATCTCCACGATCTGAAGTCTATATCTAATTCAGAAGCTTTTTCTTTGCAAAACTGTTCCCAACTGTCCGAATCTTCATTGACGCTATGATTGACGTGCAAAGCAGTGATTTTATTTTTAAACTCGGGATAATCTGATAAAACCTTCAATAAAACAGAAGAGTCTAAACCCCCTGAAAAAGCCACGCCAATCCTTGAGAAACTCTCTAGATACTCTGTATCGATACTAAACTGAGCCATTAAATAGAACCGTAACTCATCAATCTCTCGTATCTCTTTTCTAAAAGTGTATTTAAGGGAGTGCTAGTAAGTTGATCTAAACTTCTCATTAGTACTTTAGATAGGTTTGATGAAGCCTGATCAAAGCTCCGATGAGCTCCACCAAGCGGTTCTGGTATAACTTCATCAATTAAACCCAAATCAAGAATACTCTCAGCATTTAATTTCATAGCTTCAGCTGCTAAATCTGCTTTTGTAGAATCTCTCCAAACAATACTAGCGCAAGCTTCTGGAGAAGCAACAGAGTAAGTTGAATGTTCGAGCATTGTTATATGGTCTCCAACTCCTAATGCCAAAGCTCCTCCTGATCCACCCTCTCCAACAACATTTACAATTATTGGGGTTTTTAAAGAGGACATTACTCTCAAATTATAGGCAATTGCTTCACTTTGACCTCTTTCTTCGCTATCAATACCAGGATAGGCCCCTGGAGTATCTACCAATGTAACAACTGGCAACGAAAATCTTTCGGCAAGTTGCATCAAACGACACGCCTTTCTATAACCCTCTGGTTGAGACATTCCAAAATTATGAAGGATTTTTTCTTCGGTAGATCTTCCTTTCTCATGACCTATAAACATAACCTTATACTCACCGATTGATCCTATACCACCAATGACAGCTCTATCATCAGAAAAATGTCTATCTCCATGAAGTTCATCAAAATCATCTGATATCCTTTCAATGTAATCTAGAAAGTGTGGTCTCTCTGGATGTCGGGCAACTTGAACATTCTGCCAAGGGGTTAAGTTCGAATAAATCTTTTCTGTTGTTTTCATTATTGATTCATTCAGTCTTATGACTTCTTTTTGTATAGACTCTTCATCCAGTTCAGAATCTTTAAGATCTAAGACCTGCTGTTCGAGATCTGCTATGGGTTGCTCAAAATCTAAGTAACTCTTTAACATTTTAAAATTTAGTTTATGTGAGTCTGGGTATGATAAACGAACTCTACGTTTTCTGCCCCAAAACGTTTATCTAAAGCCTTCACAGAAGAATCATCAAGTTTTACTGAAAAATTACTTGGGAGAGCTATATCTGCCTTCGCTGAGTTTCCTTTGTAAGAAATTAACACTGTATTTCCTTCAGAACTATTAGCAATTTCTTTAAGAGAGTTAACTACTGAGTTAGTCTCTTCAGTATTATTTTCTATATTTATTTTTATATTTTTTATGTATTCACGACGCGCCTCATCAAAGGTCAAAATCCTCTCAGCTATCATTTTATGTTTCACTGAATCTGAATAATCATCCTTCTCTATAATGCCCTCAACAACTAATACCTGCCCCTTCTTTAAAAGGTTTCTATATTTTTCA
Organism: SAR86 cluster bacterium AG-447-A08; assembly: GCA_003212335.1. Lineage (GTDB taxonomy): Bacteria > Pseudomonadota > Gammaproteobacteria > Magnimaribacterales > Magnimaribacteraceae > Magnimaribacter > Magnimaribacter mokuoloeensis. The sequence continues at coordinate 50,033 of QCQA01000003.1, read as the reverse complement.
AATACATCTGCCCAAATAGAAACTTCAATCTTGGCAGAGCCATCATCAAGAGTTGCAAAAGCAAATCTTCCTCTCTTTCCTTGGCGCACATTAAACTGCATCAAGCATCCTGCTATCCTCTGCTTATGAGTCTCAGATTGAAGTTCAGAGATAAAGAAACCACACATTTTTCTGACCTCTCTCTTTTTATTTTCTAATGGATGAGAATCTAAATAAAAACCAAGGGCATTCCATTCAGCAGATACTTCATCGAATTCTATTTTCTCATCAATTTCCTCTTCAGAAGGAGAAACAAATTCTTCCCCAAAGAGATCTTTTATATTGCTTTTATGTCGTTCGGAGGCTTGCTCAGCATTTTTTAAGCATGAATCAATTCTTCGAAAAAGGTCCTCTCTACTTCCTAATGAGTCCATAGCCCCTGAACCAATTAGGGTTGTGAGAATTCGTTTATTTACCTTGTTAAATCCAACTCTCATGCAAAAATCATACATATCTTCAAAGCGCTTACTTTGTCTTTCAATAACGATTTGTTCTACTAATGACTCTCCTATGCCCTTTATCGCTCCAAGCCCATACAAAATAGTAGAAGAATCAAGATCTTCAAATCTATATGAGCTTTTATTGATATCTGGACTCAATACAGTTAGACCAATGTTTTTACAATCATCTACGAAAAGCTGAATATTGTCGGTATTACCCAAATCACACGAAAGAACTGATGCCATAAATTCTGCAGGATAGTGCGCCTTTAACCAAGCTGTCTGATATGCAATTAAGGCGTAACCAACTGAATGTGACCTATTGAATCCATACCCTGCAAATTGCTCTATCTGATCAAAAAGATTTGCAGCATAATGTTCATTTACATCTTTTTTTACTGCACCTTCTACGAAGGTAGATCGTAAGCTTTCCATCTCTTCCTTCTTCTTTTTTCCCATAGCTCTTCTTAAAATATCAGCCTGTCCCAATGAAAATCCAGATAACTCTTGGGCTATTTGCATAACTTGTTCTTGATAGACAATGACTCCATAAGTAGTGCTAAGAATCTTTTTTACAGCATCATGTCCATATGTCACTTCTTCTTTTCCGTGCTTCCTATTTATATAAGAATCAACCATATTCATACCCAGTGCACCAGGGCGATACAAAGCGTTCATGCTTACAATGTCTTCAAAATCATTCGGGACTAGTTGTTTTAAATAATCTCTCATACCCCTGGATTCAAGTTGAAATATACCTGTTGTTTCTCCTCTTTGTAAAAGTTCAAAAGTTTTAGAGTCCTTTAAAGATAGATTTTCTATATCAATTTCTTCTTCTTTATTTTTTACCTTGGCATTAATTCTTCTTACAGATTGATCTACGATGGTCAATGTCTTTAGTCCAAGAAAATCAAATTTAACTAATCCAGCCGACTCAACATCGCCCATATCAAATTGCGAAGCAACTGTACCCTTATCAGAATCTAAGAAAAGTGGAGTGAAGTCAGTTAACGCTGTAGGAGCTATTACAACACCCGCAGCATGAGTACCTACACTCCTTGATAAGCCTTCCAACTTAAGAGCCATATCAAAAACCTCTCTAGATTCATCAGATTCTTCTATCGTTTCTTTAAATTGTTTTTCTTTATAAGCTTCGTCAAGACTTATACCAAGAACATCAGGAATCGCTTTAGCTAGACGATCTCCGAAACCATATGGCTTTCCTAAAACTCTTACTACGTCTCGTAAAACAGCTCTCGCGGCCATAGTCCCTCTTGTACTAATTTGAGCTACAGAGTCCTTTCCATACTTATTAGTAACATACTCAAGAACCTTATCCCGACCTTCTATACAGAAATCAATATCAAAATCAGGGTTACTTACCCTTTCTGGGTTAAGAAATCTTTCAAATAATAAGTCGTACTTAATTGGATCTATTGCCGTTATACCTAATGCATAAGCGACGATTGAGCCGGCCCCAGAACCCCTTCCTGGTCCGACAGGAATTTCATTTTTTTGAGCCCAATTTACGAAATCTGCAACTATGAGGAAGTAACCAGCGAAATCTAACTTACAAATCATATCTAACTCGTAATCTAATCTCTCGTAATAAGTAGGCTCGTTTAATTCGTAAGAATCTATAGATTCTTTAATGTCCTTTATTCTTTTGGACAACCCTTCTCGAGAGATTATTCGAAGGAATTCTTCTCTTGAATACTCATCTGGGACTTCAAAATCCGGTAGGTAAAACTTTCCTAATTCCAAATCTATATTGCATTTTGAAGCAATACGTACAGTATTTAATAGAGCTTCAGGTATATCAGAAAACAGCTGTACCATCTCTTCTTTGCTTCTTAAGAACTGCTCTTCCGAGTAATTTTTCGGTCTTCGAGGGTCGTCTAGGGTTTCCCCTCTCTGTATACAAACTCTAGCTTCGTGGGCTTCAAAGTCAGATGGAGAAATTTCTGGATCAACGGCATTTAAAAATCTGACATTATTAGTAGCTACAACGGGTACGTCTTTCTTTGAAGCTATCCTCAGTACTGAATCGTTATATTCTTTCTCATTAGCTTTTCCTGTTCTTTGAATTTCTATAAAGAAATCTTCTCCAAATATAGTTTTGAAAAAGTCTACTCTTGATTCAGAGAGTTGATCATTGCCCGCCAGAACAGAGTTTCCTATATGACCTTCCTGACCACCTGAAAGGGCTATAATTCCCTGAGAAAACTCTTCTAACCAACTAAAAAGAACAATGGGATCTCCATTAACTTGTCCTTCAACATAAGCTTTAGAAACTAGCTTGGTTAAGTTTATATATCCTTGTTTATTTTTTGCCAATAATACCAATGGAGCTGCAACAGAGTCTTTGTCTTTTGCAACGTAAACTTCTGAACCGACTATGGGCTTGATGCCTTGTTTCCTTGCTGACCTATAAAATTCAATTAAACCAAAAAGATTTGTTAAATCTGTTAATGCTATCGAGTGGTAACCTAATTTTACTGTATGATCTACAAGCTCATTAACTCTTATTATGCCATCTACTAAAGAGTACTCAGAATGTACATGTAGATGGACAAAATCTAAATTTTCAACTTGGTTCATTTATTTTCTTTACAGGTTTAAAGCTTAATCTATGTTCGCTTGTAACGCCGTATAATTTTAATGCTTCTAGGTGCATCTTTGTAGGATAACCTTTGTGTTGTTTGAAACCATATTCAGGGTATTTATCATCAATTTCTTTCATATAGTTGTCTCTACTTACCTTAGCAAGAATTGAAGCAGCCATAATATTTTTTTGTGATTGGTCTCCTTTCACTATTGTTCTCACTTTACACTCAGCTTGAGGCGCATGTTGTCCATCAATAAGTGCGATATCAGGAAATATCTTTAAACCTTCAATAGCTCTTTTCATTGCCATTAAAGTTGCTTTTAAAATATTTACATCATCAATTTCTTCGGAAGAGCTTATCCCTATTGACCATGCAATGGCTTTTTCTTTAATTTCTTGAGCAATTGACTCTCTTTTTTTTTCTGAAATCTTCTTCGAATCATTTAGTCCTTCAATTTGTATCTCTTTATCTAATATTACAGCAGCAGCAAAAACTGGACCTGCCAAAGGGCCTCGCCCTGCTTCATCTACACCCGCTTCAATCAATTCAATAACTGTAAAATTTCTTGAGAGGCCTTGTTTACACCACCTGCCCTCAAATTCTCTTTTATATGATTAAATTCTTCCAAGAAGGTTTCAAAGTCTTTTTCTGTAACTGCTTCGACTGAAGCAATAATATTGTCAATTGTTACGTCTGCCTGAAGTAGTTCTGGGAGAATCTTTTTTCCTGTTATTAAATTTGGTAGGGAAAAAGAATCAATTTGTAATAAAGGCTTAATGATGAAATATGAAAGCCAACTAGTTCTATATAAAGCTATACAGGGTGTGAAAGACAGAATTGACTCAAGTGTCGCAGTTCCTGAAGTCATTATAGAAAGTTTAGATAGTTTTAGAACTTCTTGAGAATTACCATAAGAAACGTTTACTAATCCTTCTAAGTTCTCTTGAAATAATTCTAAATGATCTTTATTAGATAATGGCATAAGGAATTCATATTGGGGATTTATTTCTTTTAATTTCTTCGCTGCTCTAACCATTAAATCACCCATAGATAATATTTCTGATTTTCTACTCCCTGGTAACAACGCTATGGTATTTTCACTCTTTCTATCAATTTCTTCTTGTTTAATGTTAATTTTATAAGCGAGTGGATGTCCCACGTAGCTCTCCTTAATTTTTGAACCTTCATAGGCAGATCCTTCAAAAGGAAATAGGGTCACTACTAAATCTATGGATTTTTCCATAGACTTTATACGTCCTTTTCTCCAGGCCCAAACAGACGGACTGACATATTGAACAGTTTTAAGGGAGGAATTTCTTCTTAAAAACTTTGAAATAGGAAGATTGAAATCAGGAGAATCAATGCCTATGAAAATATCTGGTTTTTCTTTCAATAGATAGTCTTTTAAACCTTTTCTTAGTTGAAGTAATTTTTTTAAATTTAAGAGAGGCTCAATTATCCCCATTACGGATATCTCATTCATATCAAAATAAGAATCCAAGCCCTCAGATATCATCTTTGAACCCCCTACTCCAACAAATTCAATTGAGGGATTGAGAGACTTTAAGGATTGCATTAAAGGTGCCCCTAATTCATCACCCGATTTTTCACCGGCAACTATAGCTATTTTGATTTTTGGGTTTTGGCCTTTTTCAACCATTAACGAGATATGCCTCTCGTTGAATTTTCTATAGACGAGAGAAAAAGATCAACTTCTGCGAACTCATTTCTTAATGATTTAAGTTCTTTCACAGCTTCCTCAACTGTTAATTTTTTTCTGTAAATTGACCTATAGGCAGACCTTAATGCCTCAATACTTTCTTTAGAATAACCTATTCTTTTTATACCTGTTACATTGATACCAAAAGGTTTGGCAGGATTGCCTCTTACTTTGACATAAGCAGGTATGTCTTTATTTACTGCACTACCCATAGCACAAAAACTATAACTTCCGATTGAACAAAATTGGTGAACTATGGCATAGCCTCCTAAAATAGCTCCATCCCCAACAGTTACAGAGCCAGCCAGAGCTGCTTGATTTGTCAAAACGATGTCATCTCCCAATACACAGTCATGAGCAATGTGAGAATAGGCCATAATAAGGTTTCTATTTCCTATTAATGTATCACCTCTGTCTTGAACTGTACCTCTATGTATAGTGACACCTTCTCTAACAATATTGTCATCTCCAATAGTTAGTGTTGTTGGTTCATTCTTATACTTCTTATCTGGACTCCCATCTCCTAAAGTAGAAAATTGGAAAATATGATTTCTTTTACCAATCTTTGTAGGACCTTTCAAAATTACATGTGATTCAATCCTAGTATCTTCATCTATTTCAACGTCAGGGCCAATAAGGCAAAAGGGACCTATTTCTACTGAATCAGCAATAATTGCTGTTGGATCAATTATAGAAGAAGGATGTATCATGATTATTTGGGCCTATCAGCACATAGTATAGTGGCTTTGGCTACTAAGTCCTCTTCAACAGTAGCGGAACAATCGAATTTCCATATACCTTTTTTATTTGTGATCACAGTAGAATTCAAGATAAGTTTATCTCCAGGAATAGCTGGTCTTTTAAAACGTAAGTTATCTGCTCCTACAAAATAATATATAGACCCATCTTCTGGTCGTTTATCCATAGTTTTAAATCCCAGAATACCTGATGCTTGAGCCATTGCTTCTACTATTAAGACACCAGGCATTACTTGTTTTCCAGGAAAATGTCCCATAAAAAAGGGCTCATTTGTAGTTATATTTTTATAAGCTTTTATTGATTCTCCCAAAACCATATTTGTTACCCTATCAACAAGTAGCATAGGATACCTATGAGGTAAAAACTCTTGGATTTCTTCTATATTTATTTCAACTTCCATTTATTTACTTTTTTGTTATTTCTCGAAGCTTTTTAAAAGCAACGGCATTTTTTTTCCAATCGGAATTTTTCATAAAAGGTGTTCCGGAAGAATAAAAGCCACTTTCTTTGATACTTTTAGTAATCAAGGTCATCGCGGTTATGTGGACCTCATCTACTATTTCAATATTATCTACTACTGCACTGCATCCAGCTAAAGTGCAATTCTTTCCTATTTTTGTACTTCCAGCTATCGCACTATTTCCCGCTATGGCTGTTCCAGAACCAATAGTAACATTGTGGGCAATGTGTACCTGATTATCTATTTTGACATTTCCACCGATGACAGTGTCGCCAATAGAACCTCTATCTATCGTTGAATTTGATCCTATTTCAACATTATTACCAATTTGAACCTTTCCTAAATGCTCAATTTTAATCCATTCATTATTATCTTTTGCAAAACCTAATCCGTCGGACCCAATTACCGTTCCAGAATGGATAATGCAATCTTGTCCAATTTCAACTGAATCATATAATGAGACGTTTGCATGAACTATGCTACCTTTACCAATCTTACTTCCTTTTCCTACAAAAACTCCTGGCATCAAAATTACATCATCTTCAATAACAGCATCTGCAGAGATAGAAACAAAATTTGAAACAGAAGCTGAATCGGAGATTGAGGAAGAACTGTCTATGAAAGCAAGGTTTGATATCCCCTCTTGTATGGAGGTTTTTTCCTTGAAAAGTTTTGTGCAATTTGCATAAATTAAATAAGGGTTAGAGCAAATAAGTTTGTTCCCATCAAATAACTTTGAAGTCTTTGAATTGCAAATAATGGCCCCTGCTTTAGAAGAAGCTAATTGTGGAACATAGGCCTCACGAGCTAAAAAAGAAACTTCGTTTTCAGTAGAACCAGTCAGTGAATTAATACCAATTATTTCTTTATCGGGATCACCTTCAAGTTCAGCACCTAGTAATGTAGCGAGCTGAGATAACTTAAAGCTTTTTGGGGAAGACACGAAAACTAGTCTTCTTTTTCATTCATAGCATCGATAACTTCTTGTGTAATATCGAAGCTTTGATCTGCATGCAGAAGCATCTGCTGTTGACCGCCGCTATTAATCAGTAGAGTAATTCCCTTTGCTCTTATTAATTCAGTTACTATGACTTGAAATTTTTCAGCTTGTTCTTGAGACAGTAGTTGTAGTGTCTGGTTTCTGAACTGATTAGTCTTTTCTCTTAAAAAATTAATATCTTGTTGGAGAGATTGAAACTTTTGTGCTGCATCTTGCTTCTCTTCGTCAGACATGGTTGGCCCATCTTTTTGAGTCTTTTCTTGTATTTCTCTAGCTTCTGTAGCTTTAGCCTGCAGCTCTTCTACAACCTCTTTCCACTCCTCTGAGTTTTCTAGCTCCTCAAGTTCTTTTTTTGCAACATTGGTACTAAAAAGAGCGGCCTGAGGGTCTAGGGTAGCTATATTTAAATCAGCTGAATGAAGTGTGAAAGTAAATAAAGAAGCCGTTATAACGACAAAAAGAGTTTTAAAAGATTTCATAGTTTTTCCCATTAAGTAACTAATCGGTGAATTCTACAGTTTTGTTGAGTAATTTAGTAGCATTATGCATATTTAAAATTGTGTTCCAATTTCAAATTGAAAATTTTCGGTCTCATCGAGAGGCCCCTCATTTGAAGGAGCAGCTATTGCTAGAGACATTGGACCTAGTTGTGTAATCCACGTTACACCAACACCATAAGAATATCTTAATTCACCAAGATCTAATTCACTACAATTTATATTTGACTGATCAAAACCACAATCTTTTGAAAATACATTACCAATATCAATAAAGAAAGAGCTTCTCATAGATCTCTGATCATCAATAAATGGTAGTTTGAATATAAAGTCAAAACCTCCTTCTACTAGGTAAGCTCCACCAATCGACCTGTCATCTCTATAGTATGAGTATGGATTGAGAATAGGATTGCCATCTTCACCTAATATAGGATTGCCTTGATTATCTAGATAGTATTGAGACGGTATAGCTCTAGGTCCTAAAGTATTTTGTTTAAACCCTCTCACAGAACTTATTCCTCCAGAGTAATAATGCTCAAAAAACGGAGCAACTTCAGTATCTCCATATGCTTCTAACATTCCGAGTTCTCCTCTAAACCCTAAAACAAATCTCCCATCAAATATTGGTTTGAAATATTTATGTCGATAAGTAGCTTTTGTATAAGTTAAAGAACTTCCAGGAACAGCAACCTGAAGGGCTATAGATTGAGACTGACCTGCTGTAGGAAATAAGCCACGATTGAGAGTGACTTTTGACCAAATAAATTGTGTTTTAAAAACTTCAAATTTAGTTCCCTCTGATTGTGTAAATGCAAGAATCTGAGAGGCAGGCGTCGAACCTGTATCGATACTTGTATTATCGTAATTCAGATTTAAACCTATTCTTTCTATATCGCTAATAGGGAGGCCAAACTGTATCCCAGCTCCAAAAGAATCAGATGTATAACTTGCTATATTGAATTGCCCATAGTCAGACTCTCTAAAATAGGCACTATATCCTCTGCTGACCCCATCAATATTGAAATAAGGCTCTCCATAACTAAAGGAGTAACTTCTTTGCCAAGTACTATCATTAATACCTATTCCTATGGCTCGCCCAGTACCAAAGGCATTATTTTCATTATAGTTTAGACCCAGAACCAGGCCATATGCTCCATAGCCCAAACTACCTCCTATTGAGCCTGAAAACTCCTCTTCAACAGTAAATTCAACATCTATTTGATCATTAACTCCTGGTACAGGAATTGTTTCAGACTCCACTTCTTTAAAAAAACCTAATCTTTCCAAACGTAATTTAGAATTTTCAATAAGATTATTTGAAGCCCAAGCACCCTCCATTTGCCTCATTTCTCTTCTTAAAACTACATCATGAGTTCTCTTATTTCCTTTGAAAATTATTCTCCTTACATAGGTCCTTTGTTGTGCATCGACGTAGAAAGTTAAGTCAACATTTTCAGATTCTTCATTAACATCAGGAACACCTCTCACTTCGGCAAAACTATAACCTTCATTACCTAAAATATTCTTGAAGATTTCTTCAGTTTCTGTAACCAGGAACTGATTGAAACGTTCACCTGTCTTAATCAAAATAAGCGTCTTGAGAACCTCTTCATCTATTGGTAAATCGCCAACAATCTTTATTTCGTTAACGTTATAGGTTGTACCTTCAGATATATTTAATGTTATGAAAACACCAGTTTTATCAGAAGAAACGCTCACTTGAGAGCTTTCTAAATTAAATTCTACATATCCTCTGTTCTTGTAAAAAGACTCTAAAGATTCGATATCGCCTTTTAACTTTTCTCTTGAATAACGGTTATCATTTGTAAAAAAAGAGAACCAGCCACCAGTCTTTAACTCGAATCCATTAAGAATCTCCTCATCAGAAAACGAGGTATTGCCAACTATATTAATAGTTTTAATTTCAGCTACTTCTCCCTCATCGATCTCTATATTTAAAGAGACTCGATTCCTTGGTTCATCATCAGTAGTTACATCTACTTTCGCCCCATATCGACCCTGTGAAACGTATTGCCTTTGGATTTCTATTGCCAGACTATTAACAATTGACCTTTTAAATACTTGTCCTTCTGAAAGCCCAGCGTCATCTAAGCCTTTAAGTAAATCCTCAGTTTTTAAAGCTTTATTTCCATCAAGTTCAATTGAAGCTATTGAAGGCCTCTCTACTAAACTTATTATTAATGTATTTCCTTCTTTTCCTAGTTGGATGTCATCAAATTGTCCGGTTTTAAAGATTGTTTTGGCAGTTGTTTGCAAATCATAAACATCAACAGTGTCACCGACAGCTATTGGCATGACATTAAATATACTTCCAGCAGAGACCCTTTGCAGTCCGCTAATTCTAATATCATTAACTACCCACGCTTCGTTAGAGCTGACCTGATGAGCTTGAAAAAGTCCTAAGAAGGAAACTAAAAAGAGCGTTTTAATTAAATATTTTTTCATCAGATTAGTCTTGCAATATCATTTACAAATGCAAATATCATTAAACTTACTACCAGCACTATCCCTACCCTCATTGAATATTCTAGAGCTATTTCAGAAACTGGAGATCCTTTGAGTTTTTCAATAGCAATCATTAATAACTGACCACCATCTAAGATTGGTATAGGCAAGAGATTTAATAATCCTAGATTAATGCTAAGCAATGCTACCATGGATAGAAAGGTAACGTATCCAGCTTTTGCTGCAGATCCCGCGAGAACAGAAATCTGAATTGGTCCTCCTAGATTATCAGCTGAAATAGAACCACTAATCATTTTTCCAATCGAACCGATAATAAGGACTGTATATCGATAAGTATTCTGGAAGCCAACTAATAATGCGGAAAACAAATTTTCCTTTTTTTCAACAGTGTAGTTAGACGGCCATTGATTTAAATCGGTAGAGGCAATAATTCCTATTCTTCCTCTTTCTATGCCTTCATCATCAATGTAACTTGAAGTCTGCAACATGATTTTTTTTGAATCATTTGCCCTTTTTAATACAATTGAGATGAGTTCGTTAGGTAAACGACTTAGTACTCGAGAAAGATCCTGCCAAGTTAATATCTCAACACCATTTATTGACTGAATTAAATCTCCTTCTCTTAATCCGTAGACAGAAGCTGGCCCTTCGTCCTGTAGCTGTCCAACAACGGCGGGTAACAAAGGCTGTAATCCTAAAGCTGAGCTAGGTGTAACTTGATCATCTCCAGAGAGCCAATTATCAATCGGTATGGAAGTGACCTGTTCAATGTCATTATTTAAATACTTTATGTTTATATAACCCGTATCGCCTATCCTATTAGAAAGAATTAAATTTATATCATTGAAAACTTCTACAGAAGATTGATCTATCTCAAGAATTTTATCTTTTACAGATATTCCAGATTTTTCAGCAAGGCTGTCCTCAGCAACTTCTCCTATAAAAGGTGATAGTTGAGTAGTTCCTACCATAGCCAAGAAAAAATATACAAATACTGCAAGTAGGAAATTCGCTAAGGGGCCGGCAAAAGTAACTGCCGCTCTTTCACCTGCGGATGCCTGAAGGTAAGATTTCTTGTCCTTTAGATTTTCTTCAGATCCTTCTTGAATAGGATTATTTTCTCCTAACATTTGAACATATCCGCCTAAGGGGAGAATTCCAAAGGAATAATTACAGTTCCTATTGTCTTCAAAAGAAAATAATTCCTTACCAAAGCCTATCTTAAATTTTAGAACATGGATATTAAAGAATCGTGCAGTTAAAAAATGGCCAAGCTCATGGATGCCAACAATGATGCTAATTAGCAAAATAAAAGAAAATATAGTAAATAAAATATCCATTTAAATTTTGTTTATAAGTTCTTTAGTTGTTGATCTAGATCTTTCATCAGCTTCAAAAATATCATTTAATTCTTTGACATCATTAATAGTTGAATTATCCAAAACTTTAGAAACTATTTGATAGATATCTAGGTAGGTTATTTTACCAGCTAAGAAAGCTGCAACACACTCTTCGTTCGCTGCATTTAGTATTGCGAAACTTGTACCTCCAATATCTATACAGCTTTTAGCTAAATTTAAAGCTGGAAATTTCTGAAGATCAGGTTTTTTAAGGGTTAGAGAACTTATTTCCTCAAAATTAATGGAGCTCGAGCCAGAATGTATTTTACTGGGGTATCCAAGTCCATAAGCTATAGGAATTTTCATATCAGGAACTGAAAGTTGAGCCAACATCGAATTATCTGTGAACTCAACTAAAGAGTGGATAATTCCTTCCGGATGTATCAAAACATCAATATTCTTTGTTTGAAATAGCCATCTTGCCTCTATTATCTCTAAACATTTATTCATCATTGTTGAGGAATCAACTGATATCTTATCTCCCATATTCCATACAGGATGTGATATAGCCTCCTTAGGAGTGATATTTTCAAAGTCGCTTATTTCTCTATTCAAAAAAGGTCCGCCAGAACCTGTTAAGATAATTCTAGATACGGACTTTTGGTCTTTTACACCTTGCAGACATTGATGGACTGCGCTGTGTTCACTATCTATCGGAAAAATAGTAGAACCAGACTCTTGAGATAAATTATTTAATATTTCACCAGCCACTACATAAGATTCTTTATTAGCCAATAAAACCTTCTTCTTATGTTTCACTGCCTGATAAACCGGTTTCAATCCTGCAACACCTACCATTGCCGCAACAACTATCTCTGTAGCATCTGAGCTTAAGACATTATTTAATTCATTTTCACTGGTTAGTAATGCAGTCTCTTTGTTAATGCTTCCTACTCTGTCTATAAAAGATTTCTGAGCAGAAGGGTCTTCTAGATAAATATATCTTGGAGAAAATTCATTGTACTGCTCTATCATCAGCTCATAATTTGTATGAGCAGTGAGAAGTTCTATACAAAATTTATCTTTATTTTGCTTTATTACTTCTAAGGTTGATTTACCAACAGAACCAGTAGAACCTAAGATAGCTACGTTCTTCATTAACTAAAATAAGTTTATAAGAAATATAAAACAAGGAAAGGCGGCAATATGACTGTCAAGTCTATCAAACAGCCCTCCATGACCTGGTATCAAATTCGAAAAATCTTTTATTTCTATTACTCTTTTCATCATACTTGCAAAAGCATCACCAATAACTGAAAAGATTGCGACCGTAAATAATAAAAATATAGTTGTCAAAACTGATATTGCAAACATTCCTTGTGATGAAAAAAATAGGAGTAGTGGTGTTACGATAATTGCTGTCAAAAATCCTTCCATCGTTTTATTTGGACTTACGTTATTAATGAAAGGTCTCTTTCCTAAACGCTTGCCTGCAAAATAAGCAATACTATCCATTAAGATACTTATCAGAATAATATAAAAGATTAAAAACCTCTCATTTAGTATGCTTAGTGAAAATTGGCTTAAGTCCTCTTGAGAAATTATCTGAAAAATAGATGCATAGAATCCAAGATGGATAATCAAGCCTGAGCAAGCCCAGACAAAAGTATTTTTTAGTAGAGTTTTATTTAATGGGAAGCTTAAAATAAATATTGCAGAAACTAGGTACAACACCACACTAAGAGTTATAAACAAATAACTAAAAAAAGTTAAATGTGTAACTGACATTAGTATCAGAAAAAAAATCAGAATAAATATAGAGGTTAAGTTTGAAAACCTTACTCTTAAGAATTCTAAAAGGGAGATTGATGCAATAAGAGCAACTAGATAAGTTAAGAAGTCATCTCTTAAAAAGTAAACTAGCAAGCCTATTACGAAAGCTAATATTGCTGCACTAATTATTCTTTGTCTTAACATTTATTGCTTAAAATTTGATTTATCGCCAAAACGCCTTGTTCTTTTAGAGTATTCCTTCAAAGCATATTCAAATTGATTATCATCAAAATCAGGCCAAAGAATATTTGGAAAATATAATTCAGAATAAGCCAATTGCCATAGTAAAAAGTTACTCACTCTAAGCTCGTTACCTGTTCTTATGCACAAGTCAGGATCCTCGAAGGCAGAAGTTGATAAATAACTACTAAAAATATCTTCAGTTATAGTTTCGTTAGGTGAAGACTCTTGTAGTTTTTGTATGGCATTTACTATGTCCCACCTTCCCCCATAACTGGCGGCAACTACCAAATCTAATTTTTTTACTTTAGGGTCACAACTGGTTAATTCCTCAGATCTCTTCATTTGATCGATTAAGTCTTTATCAAATTGGGTCAAATCCCCAATGAAGCTTAATTGAACAGAATTCTTTACTAGATTAGGAACCTCCTCTCGAAGAGCGGTATTTAGAAGCCTCATAAGTAAATTTACCTCTTCTGATGATCTTCCCCAGTTTTCACTGCTGAAAGCAAATAAGGTCAAGGTAGAGAGCCCTTTTTGAACAGCGTACTCGACAGCCTCTCTAGCCCTCTTTACTCCTTCTTTATGTCCAGCAACGCCTGGTAGGTTTCTTTCTGTGGCCCATCTATTATTGCCATCCATAATAATAGCAACATGTTGAGGTAAGGTTTCAGTGTTGTTACCTTCCATTTTAAAGATTTAGAAGTCTAGTAGATCTTTTTCTTTCGCTTCCAGTGCTATATCTACTTTTTCGACAAAAGAATCGGTAAGTTTCTGGATTAATTCTTCGCCTTGCCTTTCTTCGTCTTGGGATATCTCTTTCTCTTTTAGAAACTCCTTAAGTTGAGAGTTTCCTTCCCTTCTAACATTTCTAATAGAGACTTTTGCATTTTCTGCATCAGCTTTTGCTTTTTTTATGAAGTCTTTTCTAGTCTCCTCCGTGAGATCAGGAAGAATCACGCGAATAGTATCCCCTGAAGTGGCTGGGTTTAGACCGAGATCAGATTCAGAGATAGCCTTCTCTATTTGTTGAACAATGCCTTTTTCCCATGGGACGATAGCTAACGTCTTAGCATCTTCAATGCTTATGCTAGCTACCTGAGCAAGTGGGGTGAGTTTTTCGTAGTAATCAACTTTAATGCTATCTAATAAAGACGGGGTTGCTCTACCTGTTCTAATTTTCTTAAAAGCAACATCTAGAGCACTTAAGCTCTTTTCCATGCCAGCTTGGGCATCTTCAACAATTTCGTTTAACATTTAGCCTTCAATTTGAGACATGACTTCGCTAGCAAAATCTACTTTCTCAACTTCTATCCCTTCTCCAACTTCGTATCTAGTGAAACTTAAAATATTAGCATTATTGTCTTTAAGAAGCTGAGAAATTTTTGTATTAGGATCTTTTACAAAATCTTGTTCAGTTAAACTGACTTCAGCTAAAAATTTTGAGACTTTACCTTCTATCATCTTTTCAATAATCTCAGGAGGTTTGCCGGATTCTTCAGATTGGGCTTTGAAAATTTCTCTTTCCTTAGCAACAATTTCTTCAGGTATGTCTGAAGGAGAAATGGCCATTGGGTCAGTTGCAGCTGCATGCATGGCTATATCATTAGCCAAAGACTCATCTCCACCATCTAAAGAAACGATGCATCCAATTTTTTGATTACTATGCAAATAAGATCCTACAGCTGACGAATTTTGCGTTTTTGCAACTCTTCTTACGACAATATTCTCACCTAATTTCTGCACCAGCTTTTCTCTGTTGTCTTCTATTCCGTTGTTAAGCAACTCTTCTAATGAGCTTTCAGGATTTTCTGCATAAGCTTGAAGAGTTTCATTTGTAAAAGCTACAAAAGAATCATCTCTTGCAACGAAGTCTGTCTCGCAATTAACTTCTATCATAAAAATATCTTGTGCTTTACTTTCAATACCTATTAAGCCATCTGCAGCAGACCTTCCTGATTTTTTACTAGCTTTTACACCGCTGGTTTTTCTGAGTTCTTCAATCGCTAACTCCATATCACCATTGGCACCTTCTAGAGCTTTTTTGCAGTCCATTAAACCTAGACCAGTTTTTTCTCTTAATTCTTTAACTTGTGAAGCTGAAATAGCACTCATATTTAATCCTCTTCCTTTTCTTCTTTTATATCTTCATCAGAAGTTGATGCTTCTGAAGCTTGCTCTGTAACTGATTCTTCAGTTACAGAAGTGTCTTTATCTGGTTCTGCTTCTTGTTCCAGTGGTTTCTCAACAACCATTTCTTCAGATTGAGCCTCATCATCTTCTTTTGAGGCCTCAGGCTTCTGATCTTGGGATTCGCTAGCATCCACCTTTCTGACTATTGCAGGGCCTGACTGAGGTTCTTCCTGTTTGAGACCAGTTGCCGCTTTTGAGCCTTTTAAGCAGGCATCAGCTACTGCTTCAGTAAATAATGCTATGGACCTAATTGAATCATCATTACCCGGTACAACATAGTCAATACCTTCTGGATTGCTATTAGAATCAACAATACCAACTATTGGTATACCCATTTTACTGGCTTCTGAAACTGCTATAGATTCGCGCTTTACATCAATTATGAAGAGAGCATCAGGAAGTCCACCCATTTCTGTTACTCCCCCAATAGATTTTTGTAATCTATCTATATCTCTTTGAATTTTTAAACCTTCTTTCTTGGTAAGCTTGTTGAAAGTTCCATCTTCCTTTTGTCTCAATAAGTTTTCCAGTCTAGTTATTGATGATCTTATAGTCTTATAGTTCGTTAGCATGCCGCCTAGCCATCTTTCATTTACATATGGCATGGAGCATCTAATCGCTTCATTTTTAATAATATCTGTTGCAGTTCTTTTAGTGCCAACGAAGAGAATTTTATTATTCTTAGCTGCAACACCTTCAATGAACTTAAGCGCCGGTTTGATCATCTCAACCGTGTGCTCTAAATTAATTATGTGAATTTTATTCCTGACACCAAAAATGTGCTGTTCCATTTTTGGGTTCCAATATTTGGTTTGATGTCCGAAGTGGACACCAGCTTGTAGCATTTGTTCTAGCGATATTTCAGCCATTTGCTCTCCTTAAATTGTAAAGAACATTACATTCTTTTGGTTATACTTCCATGCACTTACAGAACTTACTAAAGATGAGCAATCTTTAGCACCGTAGATCTGAAACAGTGTCATGTGTTTCGTTTTAGACTTACGCCTAAGGGTGAGCTTTATACCATATTTCCTCTAAATCAAGAAGAATAAATATCTTGCATGTGATACAGACCAGCTGGTTTTTCCGATAGCCACATAGCCCCTTTCAAAGCACCCAAAGCAAAAATAGACCTATCTTTAGCCATATGCCTTAACTCAATGACTTCATTTTCCATAGCTATACTCACGGTGTGTTCACCTGGATTATCGCCTTCTCTGAAGCTCTCTATTTTTAAATTGGCATCAGGAAAAATATTCAATAGCTCTTTTTGAATATCAAGAGCGGTACCCGAAGGAGCATCTCTTTTTTCGGTATGGTGAGTTTCGCTAATTTGAAATTTATTTTCTTTAGAAAAGAATTTTTTTGATTCATTGAGGAGAGATTTTAAAATAGCAATTCCAGAGCTGGTGTTAGGTGCAAACAAAATTGCTATTTTGTTGCTTGAGTGCTCAATTTCTTCAATCTGGTTTGGTTCGAAACCTGTTGTTCCAATTAAGATAGGAATATTTCTTGATACGGCCTCTTTCAAAACTTTCATAGAGGCTTCAGGTGTAGAAAAATCAATTATGACGTCAGGGTTAACTGTATCTGGAATAGTATCTGATACCTCTATGCCAACTTCGGCAGTTTGCAAGAGTTCGCCTATATCCTTTTGCAAGTATTTATTGTTTGGGCTGCAACTTCCACCTACAAGATTAAAGTTACTATCGTTAACGATAAGGGTAGAAAGGAGTTTGCCTACCTTACCGGTAATGCCTGAAATGAATATTTGTTTCACTTTAGATTAATTATTTGTATCAAAAAATGATTTTACCTTAGAAAACCATTCTTCTCTTAGAGGATTCTGTTTAGAGTTATTTGATACTGAATCTTGGAATTCACGCAAAAGTTCCTTTTGATTCTTAGAGAGGTTTTGAGGAGTCTCTATTACAGCCCTACATAGAAGATCGCCTGTAGATCCACCTCTTATCGGACTAATACCCTTACCTCTAAGCCTAAATAATTTTCCGGTTTGTGTGCCTTCAGGTATTTTTATTTTTACCTTTCCATCTAAGGTAGGAATTTGGATATCACCTCCCAAAGCAGCATCTATAAAACTTATTGGTGCCTCACAATAAAGATGTTTTCCATCCCTTTCAAAAACATCGTGAGGTAAAACCTTGATTTGGACAAATAAATCTCCTGAAGGTCCTCCATTTGTTCCGGCTTCACCCTCACCAGATAGTCTTATTCTATCTCCTGTATCAACACCTGCAGGAATTTTTACAGATAAAGTCTTACGCTTCTCTACTCGACCCTGACCTCTGCAGGATTTACATGGGTTGCTGATAATTTGGCCAGAACCAGAGCACCTGCCACAGGTTTGAGCTACAGAGAAGAAACCTTGTTGCATTCTTACTTGACCAGCTCCGCCACAAGATTCACACGTTATGGGCTGACTACCTTCTCCTGCTCCTGTACCGCCACATGGTTCACAGGTTTCCAATGCAGGTATAGCAATTTTTTCGGTAACCCCTCTAACAGCGTCTTCAAGCTCTATTGTCATGGAGTACTGTAGGTCTGATCCTTTGTTGGACCTTTGTCTTCTGCTAAATGGATCTCCGCCCCCAAATATATCTCCAAAGATATCTCCGAAAATATCGTTAAAGCCTTGTGAACTTCCGCCTCCAAAACCCGATGGATTGACACCATCATGGCCGAATTGATCATAAGCGCTTCTCTTACCAGTATCAGATAATACTTCATAAGCCTCTGAAGCTTCTTTGAATTTCTCGGCAGCGGCGGGATCATCAGAATTTCTATCTGGATGATACTTCATGGCCAACTTTCTGTAGGCCTTTTTTAATTCATCATCAGATGCTCCTTTAGAGACACCTAAAACATCATAATAATCCTTTTTAGACATTTATCTTTATTAGCCTAATTGGATAAGAAACTAAGAACTTTGTTTCTCTTTTTCTTCTGTTACTTCTTCAAAGTCTGCATCAACTACATCTGAATCTGAATTTGGAGCATCTTGCTGTGTAGCTTCATTATTTTTTGCTTCTTCTTCATACATTCTTTGCGCTAGCGGAGCGGAAGCCTCTGATAACGCTTTTACTTTTGCATCAATTGCTTCTTTGTCATCTCCTTTCAAAGCCTCTTCTAGCTCTTGGATTCCATTTTCAATGGTTTCTCTTTCAGAATCTTCAACTTTATCCTTAGCTTCATCTAAAGTTTTCTTACAACTATGAACAAGGTTTTCACCTAAATTCTTTGCCTGTACCAACTCTTCAAACTTCTTATCATCTTCTGCATGTGCTTCTGCATCTTTAACCATTTGCTCGATTTCTTCGTCAGATAACCCGCTGGATGCTTTGATTTCTATAGATTGTTCTTTTCCAGTTGCCTTATCTTTAGCTGAAACATTTAGAATTCCGTTCGCATCCAAATCAAAGGAAACTTCAATTTGAGGCATACCTCTGGGAGAGGCAGGTATATCTGTAAGGTTAAACTGTCCAAGTGTTTTATTTTCTGTAGCTTGTTTTCTTTCACCTTGCAGAACATGTACTGTAACTGCAGTCTGATTATCTTCGGCAGTAGAAAAGACTTGAGATTTATTGGTTGGAATAGTGGTATTTTTATCTATAAGAGGTGTCATAACTCCTCCCATAGTTTCTATACCTAATGTAAGAGGAGTTACATCCAATAGAAGAACATCTGTTACATCGCCAGCCAGAACTGCTCCCTGGATAGCAGCTCCTACGGATACTGCTTCATCTGGATTTACGTCTTTTCTAGCTTCTTTTCCAAAAAAAGCTTTAACCTTTTCTTGAACTAAAGGCATTCTAGTTTGCCCTCCTACCAATATGATTTCATCAACTTCGGAAGTTTTTAAACCCGCATCTTTAAGAGCAATTTCAGTAGGCTTAATTGTTCTTTCTACTAATCCTTCAACTAACGATTCAAGCTTTGCTCTTGTGAGTTTGTGAACAAAGTGTTTCGCTCCTGAAGAGTCAGCTGTTATATAAGGGAGATTTATTTCAGATTGCTGATTGCTGGATAATTCAATTTTTGCTTTTTCCGCTGCTTCTTTAAGTCTTTGAAGAGCAGCTGAATCATTATGCAAATCTAAACCTGATTCTTTTTTGAATTCTTCAGCTAAGTATTCGATCAAAGTTATATCAAAGTCTTCTCCACCTAGGAAAGTATCTCCATTTGTTGAAAGTACTTCAAATTGATGCTCTCCATCTATTTCAGCTATCTCTATAATAGACACATCAAAAGTCCCGCCTCCTAAGTCATAGACAGCTATCTTTTGATCACCCTTACCTTTATCTAGACCATAAGCTAAAGCAGCTGCAGTAGGCTCATTGATAATCCTCTTAACTTCTAAGCCAGCGATCTTGCCAGCATCCTTTGTTGCTTGTCTTTGAGAATCATTAAAATAAGCGGGTACTGTAATTACAGCTTCCTTTACTTCCTGACCGAGGTAATCTTCTGCAGTTTTTTTCATTTTCTTGAGTATCTCCGCAGAAACTTGCTGGGGAGCAAGTTTTTTTCCTTCAGCTTCAACCCACGCATCGCCGTTATCAGCAGCCAGAATTTTATATGCGACCATGTCTGCATCTTTCTTTACAACATCATCATCATGTTTTCGACCAATAAGCCTCTTGATGGCGTAGAGTGTATTTTCAGGATTTGTAACTGCTTGGTTTTTTGCAGAATCTCCCACTTTAATCTCTTCCCCATAAGCTACAACTGAAGGTGTTGTTCGTTTTCCTTCAGAATTTTCTATAACTTTAGCCTGATCTCCCTCCATGACAGAAACACAAGAATTTGTTGTTCCTAAGTCAATACCAATTACTTTAGCCATTTTTTAACTCCACATTAAGTTGTTTAACATAAGATGGGGCTTATGTTCTTTATTTCAAGGGATTTTCTTATTTTTCTTGAGATTTCTTTGAAACTACAACTTTTGCAGGTCTGAGAGTTCTGTCCATTATTGTGTACCCTTTTTGGACAAAATCTATGATTGTGTTAGGTTCTAATTTATCGTCTTCTATAATTGAAATTGCTTCATGCTTATCGGGATCGAAGTTTTTTTCTTCTGTATTAATAAGCTCTATGCCAGAAGACTTCAATGAACTTTCCAAGCTTTTTAAGGTTAATTCAAGGCCTTCTTTTATAGTTAAACTGTTTTCATCATCCGGACAAGAATCTATGGCACGTTCTAGGTTGTCGGCTACAGAAAGAAAATCCTTAGCTAAAGCTTCGACACCAAACAGTCTTGCCTTGGTAACTTCTTGAGCAGCTATCCTTCTAACATTTTGAACTTCGGCTTTTGCTCTTAAAAGTTGGTCTTCAAGATCTTTAATTTTGTCCTCTTCAGATGATTCCTCGGGTAGTTCATCTTCTGACTCTAAATCAAGGCTATTGCCTTCATCTATCAAGACCTCTTCTTGATTTTCTAAATCTTCTTCTTTTTTGTTTTCGTTCAACGATTTCTCCTTTCAAACCCTATATGGGGCTTAAAAAAGCCTATTCAAGTATTATTAATCTTCGAGCGGTTTTACATACAAAACCATGCTGTGGTCTATAATTTCGTAACCTTTTTCTTTTGCTAATTTCTTTTGTCGCTCTTCTATTATGTCGTCTGTAAACTCGATTACATCTCCAGTATCAAGACAGACCATATGATCATGATGGTCAGATGGGGTTAATTCGTATACGGCATGACCTTCTTCAAAATTATGCCTGATACAAATACCTGCTTGTTCAAATTGCGTCAAGACTCGATAAACTGTAGCCAGACCAACCTCTTCTCCAGCTTCAATTAATCTTCTATAGATCTCTTCAGCACTTAGGTGAGTTTTGTCACCACCTTCAAGTAATTCTAAGATTCTTAACCTGGGTAAAGTTACCTTTAAACCGGCTTTTTTTAGTTCTGCATCATCACTCAACTTGAATAACCTCTAAATAAATAAGAATAATTTGTAGAACTTATTATAATATCCAAATACCCTTATTAGAAAATTAATGAACATAAATTTAAAAGTTATTACTTTACTATTATCTGTATTGCTTCTATCAAGTTGCAGCATTCCAAGGATATTTCAAGTTGTTATCAGTCAGGGAAATTTGGTTGATCAAGAGATGCTAGATAAGCTTGAAATAGGTATGACTGAGTCACAAGTTAAGTTTGTAATGGGGACTCCTCTTATTTCTGATACATTTTATCCAAATAGATGGGATTATTTTACTTCTGTTACACAAGGCGAAAATTCTTACACTAACCAAAAAATAACCCTGTATTTTAAAGACAATAAGTTGGTAAGTTGGGAAGGTGAAATAGATACACCTAATTAATTTATATAAAGAAGTACAGAAAAACACAGCCCACCATCACTGGTGAGATATAACGGATACTGAAGTACCAAAATTTGAAAATAAAGTTCTCTTGAACATCCAGTTCCTCTAAAACATTTTCTTTTTTCATTACCCAGCCGACAAAAATAGCTATAAATATACCTCCTAGAGGCAGCATGATCTGGTTGGTTAAGAAGTCTGTTGCATCAAAGAAATTTTTTCCGAAGATAGTAAATTCAGATAATAAGTTAAAAGATAAAGCACTAAAAAGACCTAGAAACCATGCTACGAAACCTAGCAATAAAGTAGCTGTAATTCTTTTGATTTTTAAAGATTCTATCAACCAGGCGACTCCGGGTTCTATGAGGGATATCGAAGAGCTTAAAGCAGCTATACTCAATAAGACAAAAAATAAGGTTCCAAAGAATACTCCTAGAGGCATAGAACTAAACGCAATAGGTAATGTAACAAAAACAAGACCAGGCCCTTCTGAAGCAGCCAAGCCATTTGCAAAAACAATTGGAAATATTGCGATACCAGCTAAAAGAGCAACACCTGTATCTAGGGCCGCAACAGATATAGCTGTCTTACCAATATTTTGATTTGCTGGCATGTATGCTCCATAAGCCATAATTGCTCCCATACCTAAACTTAAAGTAAAAAAGGCTTGGCCTAAAGCTTCTAACATGACTTCAGGCGTTATTTTGCTAAAGTCGGGCTGAAATAAGTAAATGATTCCCTCAAAAAATGCCCCTGACTGTGTTGCATACAGGCAAAGAAGTAAAACTATCACAAAAAGCATAGGCATTAGTGTATTTATCCACTTCTCTAAACCATCAAGTATTCCTCGCGCCACTACGAATACTGTTATAGATAAAAATAGGGTATGCCAAAAAATTAAAGAGGAAGGACTAGAAAGAAGTTCATTGAAACTAGAAGTAGAGGTTTCGGCGGTAATGTTTTGAAATCCATTAAAAACATATGAAAGAGCCCAACCGGCAGCAACACTGTAAAAGGATAAGATTAGTAAACCCGCTAAAGCCCCTGTTGCTCCTAGTAAAGTCCAAGCAGATGAAGTATTTGCCTCAAGCGCTAAAGCTTTCATTGTATTAGCTGGGCTGCTTCTTCCCCTTCTTCCTATCATTATTTCACCTAGCATTATTGGTAGGCCGATTACGGCAATGCAAGCTAGGTAAACAAGTACAAAGGCTCCTCCTCCATTGTCTCCTGCCATATATGGAAACTTCCAAATATTGCCCAACCCAACTGCAGAACCTGTTGCAGCAAGTATAAATGTCCATCTGCTAGACCAGGTTCCGTGTATAGACTTTCTTTGTTCTGTCATCTAATTATAAATAGCTAGAGGATAAGTATAGGGGTTAATCCAGTAAGTGAAGATTAACATAAGACAAATACACAAGATAATGCTTATTTTATTTATCAAATCTTGATAGTTATTTGGAAAAATAGAAATAATAGAATTAATTAAAGTTAGATGTCTTGCTAAGTAAACTGCTGACAATAAAAATACAATTCCCCAAGCTGGATTTATGTAAACAGACAAAAGTGCTCCTATTATTGCTGCAGAAGGAGGAATAAAAGCAATAAGAGTCAATTGCTTCTTATATTTTGAATTATCTATACTTCTAACAGACCAAATGTTACCGCAAAGAAAAAATAAAATAATCGAAAAATATATCTGGCCTAAATGAGCCAAAAAATAAGCAGTGCTATCTGAAGTAAACCATAGGGATGCTGCAAGACCTATGAGGGGTGCAATTGAAATAAAAGCAATTCCCTTGAATGATCTAAATAAAATATCATCATCTTGCATGTCTGATACAATTTTATATGAAAGTTAAGGTCGAAGCTGTGGCAAAAAAAAATAAAAAAAGCGATAACACTATTTCTGAAAATAGAAAAGCTAAATTCGACTATGAAATCTCAAAAAAATTTGAAGCTGGAATATCTCTGTTGGGTTGGGAAACAAAGAGTATAAGAGAAAACAATGCTCAAATTGCAGAAGCTTACACCCTACTGAAAGACAGTGAAGCCTATTTGATAGGAAGCTACATTGATCCTTTAAAAAACAGTAATCAAGAGATGGATCCGACTAGGTCAAGGAAATTATTGCTAAATCGAAAAGAATTAAATGAAATCATTAAATCTACTTCTCAGAAGGGTAATACTTGTATACCTACAAAGCTTTACTGGAAAAATGGTCTCATTAAATGTGAAATTGCGCTTGCTATAGGTAAAAAATCCCAAGATAAAAGAAATACAATAAAATCAAGAGACTGGGAACGACAAAAAGCCAAAGAATTAAGGGAAAGAAACAAAAATTAGTTAAGTTTCAGAAGGAAAGGTATAATTCTTCAGCTTTTTTTGGGGGCGAACTGGCTTCGACAGTAGATATAAAACCTCAAGTGCATGTCGAGAAGGTAATAATTCTCGTAAAAAAATTATTGCAAACTTGTTAGTTGGCGAAAACGCAGACTACGCTCTAGCCGCTTAATTGGCTAGCTGTCTTTGGTAACGTGCTCGTGCGCCTCCAAAGATAGACGATTACACGAGATGCTGGAATTGCTCTTCTCATTAGTAATTTCTTAAGAATAAATTGAGATCGTCTTTTAATCCCTGTTTATCGGGTGTCAAAAGATTAAATTAATAGATAAAACTAAACATGTAGATCTTGTGGCAGAGTACTAGTGGACGCGGGTTCAATTCCCGCCGCCTCCACCAAAGGTGCTATCATATTTTTATGGTAGAACAACAAATTCTCATAACGATAGCAACTATTGCTGTTACTCTTGCTGGGTTTTCTGGAGTAGTTGGTATTTTTTCTAAAGAACTGTCCCCTATTAAAAGTTACAAGCTAGAAACATTATTATTCCAAAGTGGAGTGGCCTTATTTGCGTCTCTGACCACATTAATTGCCTCGCAAATAGGAGGTTTAGAGAGCGAACAAGAGTTTAGGTTGTTTTGGTCTATCTCTAGTTGGGCTTATGTAAGCATTACTGTTATCGCATTAATTTTTGCAACTATCGATATAATCAAAACTGAAGCTTATAAAAATATCAATTACGATATTCTATTTTACTTATCTTTCTTCTTGGTGATAGCACTGCTAATTTTTAATGCGCTATATAAACAGGATGCTTATTTGTATCACATAGCTTTGGAAATAAATTTGGCTTTTGCTTTCGTATCTTTTTACACATTAGTGATGCCTGCGAAAGAAAAGCTGCCAAAAAAATAATAAGGAGAGAAAATTATGTCGGGAATAACAAAACAAGACGGACCAGTGGCAGTTACAGGTGCTAGTGGATACATAGGATCTAGAATAGTAGAAGATTTATTAAATCAAGGGTATGAGGTTAATGCATGTGTAAGAGACTCAAGTAATAACAAAAAAGTGGACCATCTAATTGAATTAGGAAAAAAAGCATCTGAATCAGATGTGAATTTATTTGAAGGCGATCTTTTTGAAAAAGGCAGCTATGACGGTGCCTTTACAGGGTGTGCCGCTGTAATTCATGCAGGTGCTACAGTAGGATTTAATAGAGAGACTCCTCAAGAAGTATATGATGGTTGCTTTACAGAAAACGAACACGTGATTGAATCTGTGAAAAAATCCGGCACTATCAAACGCTTTGTATTTACAAGTTCCTTTGCTGCAGTAGCCCATCCAAGACCAGAAGGTTATGTATTTGATGAAGGGGATTGGTGTGGAGATAACGTAGAGGCATATAAAGGTGCGTGGACAGAAGAAAATATATCGAAAAATAGAGATATTGCCTATGCAATGGCAAAAGCAAATACTGAGAAGATGATTTATAAAATGGCCGAATCTGAACAAAATTTTGAGGCCATATCGATTAATCCCTTGCATGTCATAGGTCCATTGATGACGGAAAACCACAATCAATTTTTTAGTTGGCAATTCTTTATTTGGCAACTATTACAAGGAAACAATTTTGGATCTCTAGACGGAAAACAAATTAGGAGCGACAGGATGTTATGGAATATGGTCGATGTGAGGGATGTGGCTAAAGCGCACAGAATGGCAACTGAAAGCAACAATGCAAAGAATGGTTCAAGATATATCCTTTCTGCAACTGATCGATCTGGCGAACTTTTTACGTGGGAATTACAAAAAAAACTAAGAGAATTATTTCCAGATATTAAAGATATTGGCGGAGAAAGGATGGAAAATAACAAGCCAATAAAAGATACATATGACTCTCCTCGCTCATATTGTAAGAAAGCTATTCAAGAACTAGGACTATCAACTTATTCTATAGAAGAAACCCTAAAAGAGACCGGAGAATCCTACAAAAGGTTGGGTCTTTTATAGGAATTTATGTCTCATATTTCTGGACATTGAATATTTCTAAGGTTTGCCGGCTCCAGGCACATCTACTTCTACGACTTCTATCTTCCCGGATTTTTCTCTTAACGCTGAATCTGGATCTACCCCCGAACCGTTTGAGGTGCAAATGAACAACGTTTTTCTGTCCTCTCCTCCAAGCATGCAAGCAAAAGCATTGGTCTCAACAGGTATTCTTTCAGAGATCATGCCTCCCTCGTGTACTCTAATGACTTCCGCAGTTGATGGAGAGGCGACCCATATTGCTCCCTCCTCATCTAGACACATCCCGTCGGGCAATGGCACTAAACCCTCTACTGCATTTTCCTTCAGATCCGCCCAAATTCTGCGATTAGATAGGCTACCATCATCTGCCTTATCAAAAGCAGTTAATCTAGCCGCATAAGTCTCGCCAACTATCAAAGTTTTATCATCAGGAGTGATCACTGTGCCATTTGGAAAGAGTAAGTCATCTGCTGCAATTACTGGATCCTCGCCTGGCTTCACCAATATTAAATTCGTAGGCTTAATTTCTTCTCCTTCATAGGTATTAAATCCAAAATTTCCTATATAGGCATTGCCAGAGTGATCTACAACCATGTCGTTACAATGAAAACCCGCAAATTCAGATAAGTCAGCCTCCACTGCTAAAATATTGTCTTTAAAGCTAAGCAACTTCCTATCTTTCATTGAGACAATTAACATTGTTTCATCTGGCCTCCACCCTAGTCCTGAAGGTTGATTTGGAACTTCCACTATTACTTCAGAATTTCCTTTTAGATCTAAAGAATAAACCTTATGACTATAAAAATCAGAGAAATAGAATTTGTTGTCATACCACCTTGGACCCTCTCCGAAGGTAAGTCCATCCATTAATGTTTTCAATTCTCTTTTCATAAATCTCTCCTATGATTGTGGATACATTTCTTCCACAAGACTAATCACTTCTCCAACTTCGATGTTCTTTAGATCATTCCGCACAATAATCTTAGCTCTATCGGACCAAGGCTTCCAATTTATTGGATTACTAGGTCCAAATAAAGTTATGGACTCTTTGTTCACTGAAGCAGCAATGTGAGATGCAACAGAATCTAAGCCAATAAAAAATTTAGCGCCTTTAATAAGAGCAGCTAAACCTAAAAGGCTTGTTTTACCAGCAAGATTTAATACTTGCTGATCATGAACATTAGCTTTCTCTATTATTTCTTCAACATAGCCCACCTCATTTAGATCCGGTCCAGAAGTAATAACAACAGAAAGGTTTTGTTTAGCCAATAAGTTAATTAATTCACTAAACCTTTCTTTATCCCATAACTTTTTCTCACGTCTTGAAGTGGGATGGATTAAACAATAACCATTTCCTTGATTTAAAAAAGGAAAACTTTCAGACAATGCTTTATATTCTTTTTTTAAAGGGACTGGATCTAGGATTAAATCCTCATGGAAGACCGTTAAATCTAGGCTCTTTAAAGCTGAGAGGTTTCTTTGGACAATATGTTTTTCTAAAGCTTCAGGGAAGATTACTGAAAAAGATTTAGTCCATAAAATTTTTCTTCTTTTTTTATCATCTACCGCTGCCTTCATCGCCTTACCTATTGCCCAGCTGATAGGAACTACTCTCCATTGTGTAGTTAAAAAGAAAGCGTATTTATATTTTTTTGATCTAACTTTAGTCCACAAATTGATTTCTTTTTTAATCCTTGAAAAGATATTGGCTTTAGAGGCATTGTCTATTTCTATAATTTCATTAATACTTTTTTCTTGCTCTAAAATAGAGCCTGTTCCTTTGTATAACAAAAGATCTATTTGACCATCTGGATCATTAAGCTTGATGTTATCGATCATGGGCTTAGTTAGCAGAACATCACCATGAAATCGCAGTATTACAATTAAATACTTGTTAGACATATTGCATATTGTTACTTGACACTTTGCTCTTCAGAATGCATTATGCGCGCCTCTCAGTGATATACAAGATTTATGGCAAATATTAAATCAGCAATAAAAAGAGCAAGACAAAATGTTAAAAGGAATGCTCTCAAAAGCTCTCAAAGAGCCTCTACTAGAACAGCAGTAAAGTCTGTACTAAGCGCTATTGAAGCAAATGATAAAGATACGGCTAAAGAAGCTTTAGCAGCTGCAGAGAAAACTCTTGATTCAATGGCTGGTAAGAAAGTTATCACCAAAAATAAAGCCTCTAGAACTAAATCTAGGCTATCAAAAAAAGTTAAAGCACTTTAGCTTAATACCAAATTATTACGATGAATTACCTCTTCTTGGGTTAGGTAACCTAGCACTTTCAATATTTCATCAGTATTTAAACCTTTTATAGCTTCAATCTCTTTATTGTTGAAGTTTGAAAGTCCAGTTGCAATTTCCTTACCATCCTTATCTATGCAATTTACCAAGTCACCTTTATTAAAATTACCTAGTACTTCAGTTATACCCACAGATAAAAGGCTTTTGCCTTTACTGAGTAGAGCCTCGCTCGCTCCATCATCTATTACAATTGTTCCTGCAACAGAGCCAAAAGAAGAAATCCATAGTTTTCTTGATGGAAGGGTAGATTTTTCAGTAATTAATTGAGTTCCTATATCCTCATCTTTAAATATCTTTAACAAAGTATCTTCCTTCAAACCACTTGCAACCCAGGTCATAGCTCCAGAATTAAGTGATGTTCTGGCTGCCTCAATCTTTGTCTTCATACCACCTCTTCCTAATACACCAGATGTGCTATTTAAAATTTGAGATAAATCCAGGTTTTCATCATCTAGATTAATTCTATCAAGCAATTGAGCATTGTGATTTTTGGTTGGATCATCATTAAAGATTCCATCTTGATCGGTTAACATCACAAATCTATCTGCACGGATTAAACCAGCTAATGCTGCTCCCAATCTATCGTTATCTCCAAAAGATATCTCTTCAGTTGCAACACAATCATTTTCATTTACTATCGGAATAACACCCAGGTCCAACAATGCTTCAATAGCATTTTTGGCATTCAAATACCTAGTTCTATTAGCTATATCATCGTGAGAAATCAAAACTTGACCAGTTGTATAACCAAACTTTTCAAAGGTATTTTGATAAATTTCCGAAATCCCTCTTTGCCCTACAGCTGCACAAGCCTGCAAAATAGCTAACTGATCTGGCCTTTTCTTAATACCTAAATCATTCATGCCTTTAGCAACAGCACCTGATGATATAACGATCACTTCTTGATTTTTTTTCTTTAAGAAATCTATTTGAGAAGCCAGTTGAGATATGAAATCAATATTTACACCGTCCTGATTACCAGAAACCAAACTACTCCCAGCTTTTACAACCCACTTATAACTTTTATTCATCGGATGTCTCCATGAATTCTCCAATATCACGCATCAATTGTTGAGTACCTTCTTTTTTTGCAGCTGAAATACAGTATATATGTAAATTATCTTGAAATTCTCTTCCTAGCTCGTCTTTTAACTCTTCTAATTGATCTGTATTTATGAGATCTATTTTATTTAAGGCTAACCACTTAACTTTTTTAATAAGGTCAGGATCATAATTTGTTATCTCTTTTGAGAGTTCTCTAATTTCAGTTATTACTTCCATAGGATTTTTATCGTATACATCTACAATTTGAACTATGACCTTAGTTCTAGATAAGTGTTTCAAAAACTGGATTCCTAAACCAACTCCTTCAGAAGCACCTGCAATAAGTCCGGGTATATCAGAAATGACAAAACTTGAATTCTCAGAATAATCAACAACACCCAGACTAGGATGAAGGGTTGTGAATGCGTAATCTGCTACTTTAGGTTTTGCACTAGATACAGCTCTTACAAGTGAAGATTTACCCGCGTTGGGCTTCCCCAATAGTCCAATATCTGCCAAAAGTCTTAATTCAAGTCTTAAAGAGAGGCTATCTCCTTCCTTTCCTTCAGTAA
This sequence comes from SAR86 cluster bacterium AG-447-A08, assembly GCA_003212335.1. Lineage (GTDB taxonomy): Bacteria > Pseudomonadota > Gammaproteobacteria > Magnimaribacterales > Magnimaribacteraceae > Magnimaribacter > Magnimaribacter mokuoloeensis. The sequence goes on along the minus strand of QCQA01000003.1, from coordinate 19,821 downwards.
ATTTTGTTGGTGATCTATTTGTTGAGCTTTTATACCTAAGATTTCCAAAACCTCCCTTCCCTCCTTTACAAATTAAAAGCTCATCTTGATTGTTGATTAAATCTGCCAAAGGGTTATCTGTTTCTAAATCATAAAGAAGAGTGCCGCATGGCACTTCTATGACTAGGTCTTTACCATCTGATCCAGTTTTGTTTTGACTTCCTCCTCGTTTACCATTTTCAGCTTCAAATTTTCTTTGAAATCTAAATTTAGATAAAGTATTCAGGTTATTTACAGATCTAAAGATTATACTTCCTCCGTTACCACCATCTCCGCCATCTGGTCCACCCTTTGGAATATTCTTAAGACGTCTAAAGCTTGCAAGACCATTACCGCCATCGCCTGCTTTTACATCAATAGAGACTTCGTCAATGAATTTCATTGATTTATTGTATAGGAATTAGGAGAGGGTTTTGGGACTTAGACAGGATCTACGTTGACGAATTGTCTTAACTTAGGTCCTTTTTTTACGAACGAGACTCTGCCGTCAACTTTTGAAAAAAGAGTATGGTCTTTACCGCATCCTACGTTTTTTCCAGGGTGAAATTTTGTGCCTCTTTGCCTTACAATGATAGAACCTGCACTAATTAATTCCCCACCATAGCTTTTAATTCCAAGTCTTTTTGACTGGGAATCTCTTCCATTTCTACTGCTTCCACCTGCTTTTTTATGTGCCATCGTACTTTATGTTATGAACTAATTGATTCTATTTTAATTTCACTGAAGTTTTGTCTATGACCGTAAGTACGTCTATAGTCTTTTCTTCTTTTCATTTTAAAAACACGTATTTTATCATGCTTACCATTTGAAACTAATTTAGCAGTAACTTTTGCATTTTCTATGTAAGGATTACCTATTTTAGATTCGCCACCATTAGAGATCATAAGAACTTTATCAAACTCAATAGTTGCACCTTCTTCAACAGATAAAAGCTCTACTTTTAGGCTTTCACCCTCTGATACTGTGTGTTGTTTTCCTCCGCTCTCTATTACGGCAAACATATTTATCTCCAAACTGGAATTTAAGGATGTGCACTATACGAAAAAGATGAAGTTATCGCAATATAATTCCTTGATTTAGCTGACTTAATTTAAAATAGAAACATATATGGAATTGAAATATAAGAAGCTTATATCAAAAGAATTAAATGAGCTTGAGAATAATTTAAGTATCTCTGTTAGTTCTGAAATTGAATTAGCTACAGAAGTATCAAGTTATCTCGTTAATTCAGGAGGCAAGAGAATAAGACCGGCTATATGTATCTTAGTTGCAAAAGCATTTGATTATTCAGGAAGCGACCTCATTAGATTAGCAAGTTCCATTGAATTGCTTCATACAGCAACCTTAATACATGATGATGTTGTAGACGAAAGTCTTATGAGAAGAGGCAAAGAGAGCATTCAAAATAAATGGGACAATGCTCATGGTGTATTAGTTGGAGATTTTGTTTATTCAAAAGCATTTCAATTAATGGCTAGCTTTGATAATCCAAATATTATCAGAGCGCTTGCAAATGCGACGAATAGAATTTCTGAAGGAGAAGTTCTTCAACTTTCATTAAAAAATAAAGATAAGCTTACAGAAAATCAGTATTTTGAGATTATTGACAGAAAGACAGCAGAACTTTTTAAGGTTTCTTCAGTTACAGCTGGAATCCTCGCCTCATGTAGCAAAGATCAACTGGATAGCTTGTCTCAATTTTCCACTTCATTGGGAATAGCTTTTCAAATTCAAGATGATATTTTGGATTATTATGGAGACGAGAAATTCACTGGCAAAAAAGTTGGTAAGGATTACGAGGAAGGTAAGTTCACCCTCCCAATAATAACTGCCCTTAAGAATGCCGATCCAAAGATTCAAAAGAAGTTACTTTCTCTATTTGAAAAAAATAAAAAAAATAATTTTGAAGAGGTTTTGAATCTACTTGAAACTGCTAATACTTATGAAAAGATGCAAGAAGTCTTTATACATTACTCGAAAGATTGTATGAATAAACTAGAAAATGTACCTCAAAACCCCTACAGAGAAGCACTTGAAGATATTGTCTCTAATCTAGGATTGAGGCTATCTTAGTCTTTCTGACGCATTTTAATGTATCATTGACTCAAAATTTGAGAAATTAAATGTCTTTTATACCTAAAAATAGCTATAACAAAGAGGAATTACTTGATTGCGCACAGGGCAATCTTTTTGGGCAGGAAAATGGACGTCTTCCAACTCCCAATATGCTTATGTTCGATAGAATATCGACTATAAATACCGACGGAGGAAAATTTTCTAAAGGGGAAATAATAGCCGAATTGGATGTAAATCCTGATTTATGGTTTTTTGATTGTCACTTTAAAGGTGATCCGGTGATGCCTGGATGTCTAGGGCTTGATGCAATGTGGCAACTTGTAGGCTTTTATTTATGTTGGTTGGGAAATCCTGGCCGAGGAAGAGCTTTAGGAGCCTCAGAAGTAAAATTTTTCGGTCAAGTGCTCCCTACAGCCAATCTGGTTACTCTTAAAATAGATATGAAGAGAATACTGAATCTTGATCTTACTGTAGGCATTGGAGAAGGTTCCATGTTGGTTGATGGTAGAGAGATATATACTGCGAAAGGACTGAAAGTTGGTCTTTTTCAGGATACATCGAGCTTTTGATATGCGAGAAGTAGTTGTCACAGGAATAGGAATAGTCTCAAGCTTAGGAAATAATATTCAAGAGGTTACTAAGTCATTAACCAATCTTGAGTCTGGAATATCTAAAAATGAAGTAAATGCCGAGCTCGGTCTCAGAAGTCACGTATCTGGATCAGTAAAAAATTTAGATCTTAAGGAGCGTATAGATAGGAAGTTATATAGATTCATGGGTGATGCTGCTGCTTTTGCCTATTTGAGTACTGAGGAAGCTATAAGTGATGCAAAACTAGAAGATGTCGATTTATCGAATAATAGAACAGGTTTAATAATGGGATCGGGTGGAGCTTCATCAGAAGATCAAATAGATTCCGCAGATATACTTAGGTCTAAAGGATTAAAGAGAATAGGCCCTTACAGAGTAACTAAAGCAATGGGAAGCACAGTATCTGCATGCTTAGCCACCTCATTTGGTATAAAGGGTATAAATTTTTCTATATCGTCAGCCTGCGCTACCAGTGCCCACTGCATAGGTTCTGGCATGGAGCAGATTCAACTTGGCAAACAAGATATTGTTATAGCAGGCGGTGGCGAAGCAGAACACTGGGGCATGACAAGCCTCTTCGATGCAATGGGAGCTTTATCAACCAAATATAATGATAATCCTCAATCTGCTTCTAGAGCTTACGACAAAGACAGAGATGGTTTTGTCATAGCTGGTGGGGCTGGAACGGTAATCCTTGAAGAAAAACAACATGCGATAAATAGAGGTGCGGAAATAATCGCCCAACTGACAGGGTACGCAGCTACCTCGGATGGTGAAGACATGGTGAGTCCATCTGGAGAAGGTGGTGAGAGATGTATGCAAATTGCTTTAGAGATGAGTGGCAATAAAACAGTTGACTATATTAATGCCCATGGAACGAGCACTCCAGCGGGTGATATTACCGAATTGAATGCTATAAAGTCAGTTTTTGGAGATAGTATTCCTTGGATAAGCTCTACTAAGTCTCTTTCAGGACATTCTCTCGGCGCTGCAGGCGTACAAGAGGCTATATATGGATTAATAATGATGAAAGAAGGGTTTATTGTAGGATCAGCAAATATTGAAAATATAGACGAAGGGGCTGAGTCATTTCCAATAGTTAGGGAAAATTTTTCTACTGAATTAAAAAGTTTTTTGAGTAACAGTTTTGGATTTGGTGGAACTAACGCAACTCTTATTTTTGAAAAGCCTTGATTTAAAAAGGTATATCGTCGTCAGTAATACCGCTATCAGGTAAATTCTGAGAACCCATATCTTGATTGACATCCTCGTACGTAGAAGAATTATCAGAAGAAGTGTTTCCTCTACTATCAAGGAATTGCATATCCCTACCTACAACTTCTGTGGTATATCTGGTTTGTCCATCTTGCTCCCATTTTCTAGTTTGTAGCTGTCCCTCTATATATACCTTAGAACCTTTTTTTAAATACTCTCCTGCTATCTCAGCTAATCTTCTCCAGAGAACTACTCTATGCCATTCTGTTTTTTCTTGATCTTGACCGGTATCTTTATCTTTCCATGACTCAGAAGTAGCTAAACTTAAAGTAGTTACCGCAGCCCCTCCTGCAGTGTATTTAACCTCGGGATCCTGTCCTAAGTTTCCCACCAAAATAACCTTATTTATTCCACTTCTAGCCATACAAATTTTAATTTAGTTAATATTACCAACTCCGATTATAATCACTTTTCTAAATTTAAGTTCCAAAACATTATCTTTTTTTAATGAAACACATCAAGGTAAGAGGTGCTAGGCAGCACAACCTTAAAAATATAGATATAGATCTTCCTAGAGATAAGCTTGTCGTAATAACAGGCCTTTCAGGTTCTGGGAAATCGAGTTTAGCCTTTGATACATTATATGCAGAAGGACAGAGAAGATATGTTGAATCTCTCTCTGCTTACGCGAGACAATTTCTATCAATGATGGAAAAACCTGATGTTGATCATATTGAAGGTCTTTCACCAGCAATTTCAATTGAACAGAAAACTACCTCGCATAACCCTCGGTCAACTGTTGGAACAGTTACAGAAATCTATGACTATTTAAGGCTTCTTTTTGCAAGAGCAGGAACACCGATTTGCCCTGATCATAATCTTTCATTAGAAGGTCAAACTTCTAATCAAATATGTGACAAAATTTTAGAATTACCTGGTGAAACAAAATTAATGGTGCTAGCTCCTTTAATAAAAGAACAAAAAGGAGAACATCTTCATGTATTTGAAGAACTCAAAATGCAAGGCTATGTAAGAATGCGTGTCAATGGAATAACTGTTGATGTAGACGATAGTCCAAAGCTAAATAAAAATAAAAAACACTCTATTGAAGCTGTTATAGATAGGTTAATTTTGCCCAAAAAAGCGGATGAAAATTTTAAATTAAGACTTGCTGAGTCAGTTGAAAATGCTCTTAATTTAGGTGATGGAAATCTCATAATCTTTTTATTAGACGAAAATGAAGAAATATCTTATAGCTCAAAGATGGCATGCAGTAAATGTGGCTATAGCATACCTGAATTAGAACCCAGATTATTTACATTTAATAATCCTGCAGGTGCTTGTTCAGACTGTGAAGGATTGGGTGTAAAGCAATATGTAGATGTCGAAAAAGTAATTCATGAACCAACGGCAAGTTTAAGTGAAGGCGCAATTGTTGGATGGGACATAAGTCACCGATATCATTATCATCTCATTAAATGTCTTTCGAGGGATTTTAAATTTTCTCTGGATGAACCCTTTCAAAATCTTAGTGAGGATACTAAAGATCTGCTATTAAATGGTAGTAAAGGAGTACCAGTAAACTTCAGTTGGAGAAATAAAAGAGGAAGTCTAGTGGAAAGAATTTTTCCATTTGAGGGCGTACTCAAAAATATTGATAGAAGATATAAAGAAACTGAGTCTAGTTGGAGTAGAGATAATTTATCAAAACTAATCTCTTTATCATCATGTAAAGCCTGCTCAGGAACAAGATTAAGAAAAGAAGCAAGAAATGTATTTTTAGAGAATGTAAACCTCCCTGAAATTACATCTTACACGATAGACCAGGCTTTCTCTTTCTTCTCAAATTTAAATTTAAAGGGGTCAAAACAAGAGATAGCTGAAAGAATTATTAAGGAAGTTAATGAGAGATTGGAGTTCCTAATCGATGTAGGCTTAAATTATCTTACATTAGATAGAAGTGCGGAAAGTTTAAGTGGAGGAGAAGCACAAAGAATTAGACTTGCCAGTCAAATAGGTGCTGGACTTGTAGGAGTTACTTATATCCTAGATGAGCCTTCAATAGGGTTGCATCAAAGAGATAATGAAAAACTTCTCAAGACCTTAAAAAAATTAAGAGATCTTGGTAATACAGTTATAGTTGTTGAGCATGACCACGAAACTATGCAGTCATCTGATCATGTGGTTGACATAGGTCCGGGAGCGGGTGTTCATGGAGGCAAGATTTGTGCTCAAGGAACTGCCGATCAAATTGCCAAATCTAAAGATTCAATTACAGGTCAATTTCTATCTGGTAAAAGGAAAATAGAGATACCCTCAAAAAGAAAAGAAGTTGATGAAAATAGGATTATTAAACTATCTGGTGCAGATGGTCATAATCTTAAATCTGTAAATCTTGAGCTACCTTTAGACCTTTTTGTTTGTGTAACGGGTGTGTCAGGCTCTGGTAAATCAACTTTAATTAATCAGACGCTTCTTCCAGGGATATCTAACGAAATTTCAAGAGCAGAAAAAAGAGATGCCAAAGTATTTAAAAAATTATCTGGAATAAATGATATTGATAAAATAATTGAGATTAGCCAAAGCCCTATTGGAAGGACTCCCAGATCAAATCCAGCAACATATACAGGTCTCTTTACGCCATTAAGAGAACTATTTGCTGGTACTCAAGAGTCAAGATCAAGAGGTTACAAAATAGGAAGGTTTAGCTTCAACGTAAAAGGAGGAAGGTGTGAAGCCTGTCAAGGTGATGGAGTCATTAAAGTAGAGATGCACTTTCTTCCAGATGTTTATGTGAAGTGCGATGTGTGTGAAGGACATAGATATAACAGAGAGACACTGGATATTAAATATAAAGGCAAGAATATATACGAAGTGCTGGATATGACAGTTGAAGACTCATTAAAATTCTTTGATTCAATACCTTCAATAAAAAAGAAACTCGAAACTTTAATGGATGTAGGTTTGGGGTATGTAAAATTAGGGCAACAAGCTACTACTTTATCTGGGGGTGAAGCTCAACGTGTTAAGCTTGCCAAAGAATTGTCTAAAAGTGCCTATAACCATACACTGTATATTCTAGATGAACCAACTACTGGTCTTCATATGTACGATGTTCAGCTATTGCTAAAAGTACTCAAAAGATTAAGGGACAATGGGAATACTGTAGTGGTAATTGAGCATAATATGGACGTTATAAAGTCCAGTGATTGGATTATAGACCTTGGCCCTGAAGGAGGATTTAATGGAGGAGAAATTATTGCTACAGGCACTCCAGAAGATCTCTCTAAAAGTAAAATTTCCCATACGGGAAAACATCTTAAAAAAGAATTAAAGAATTAAGCTGTTTCTTCTGTAAGAGACTCAGTATCTTCTTGTTCTGCAGCCTCTTCCTGAACGAATTCTACTTGGGCAGCTGGAGCCTTATCACCTGGCCTGTAGCCCCTTTTAATAACTCTTAGATAACCCCCTGGTCTATCTTTGTAACGAGGACCTAGTTCATCAAATAACTTAGCAACAGCTTCTTTAGATTGGAGTCTTGAATATGCCAATCTTTGGTTGGCAACTGTGTTGTCTTTAGCGAGAGTTACTAAAGGCTCTAAAAAACCTCTTATTTCTTTTGCTTTAGCCAAGGTCGTTTTTACGGACTCATGCTCTATTATTGAAATAGCCAAGCTTTTTTTCAAAGCGTTTCTTTGTGGACTATTTCTATTAAGCTTTCTTCCAGATTTCCTATGTCTCATCTTTTTTCTTAGTTATTTTCAGGTGGCCAGTTATCTAGTATCAAACCTAGGGAAAGACCTCTAGACAAAAGTACTTCTTTTATTTCATTTAAAGACTTTTTACCCAAATTTGGTGTTCTTAACAGATCAGATTCCATTCTAGTTACTAAATCTCCGATATAGTGAATATTTTCTGCTTTTAAACAGTTAGCTGATCTTACAGTAAGTTCAAGCTCATCAACAGGTCGAAGCATTATTGGATCAATTTTAGCTTCTTCTTTCTCTTCAATTACTTCTTCGAGCCTTCCTAATTCAGCGAAGGCAGATAATTGATGTTGAAGGATGGTAGCAGAAATTCTTAAAATCTCTTCAGCTTCTAAAGTTCCGTCAGTATCTATATCTACTGTAAGTCGGTCTAAATTTGTCCTTTGTTCAACCCTTGCATTATCAACTTGATAAGTAACACGTTTGATAGGAGAGTAAGTGGCATCCAGTCTCAGAAGTCCTGTCTCTTGACCTTCATCTTCATCTAAAGGTCTAACTGGTACAAAACCTCTTCCCCTAGTAACTTTCATAGTCATGTTTATTGAACCTTCATCATTTAAAGTTGCAATATGATGATCCGGATTAATAATTTCTACTCCAGTAGGCAACTCAATGTCGGCTGCAGTGACTGTTCCACTTCCAGACTTACTAACTGTTAACTCCGCGTCTTCTACCTCTGTTAGTCTTACAGATAAGTCTTTTAAATTTAGCAAAATATCAATGACATCTTCTTGAACACCCTCGATAGTACTATATTCATGTAAAACACCATCTATCTTAACTTCAGAAACTGCTGTTCCTGGCATAGAAGATAAGATAATCCTTCTAAGTGCATTTCCTAAAGTATGACCAAAACCTTGCTCAAGAGGCTCAAGAACTATTTTAGACCTAGTAGGACCAGATTCTTCAACAACTATTTCTGTTGGTGTTAAAAAATCTTTAATAATATCGTAATTATCTGTCATTGTTTTTCCTCTTTTATTTTGAATAAAGCTCGATGATCAAGTTTTCATTTATATCTGTATCCAGAGAAGCTCTGTCAGGTATATTTTTATATGTTCCAGAATAATTGGATACATTTACATCAACCCAATCACATTCTTCTCTATTTTTGGCGATCTCTATAGCTTGTTGTACTCTATTTTGACCTCTGGCGCGTTCTGTTAAAGAAATAGTATCTCCAGGTTTTATCTTGAAACTAGGTATGTTTACCTTCTTGTCATTAACTAAAATTGCTTTGTGACTGACCAGCTGTCTAGCTTCAGATCTAGTAGAGGCAAAACCCATTCGATATACAACATTATCAAGTCTACTTTCAAGAATCTGCAAGAGATTATCGCCTGTAACCCCTTTCATCCTCGCAGCATGTTTGTAGTATGTCTTAAATTGTTTTTCCATGACTCCGTAAATTCTTCTAACCTTTTGCTTTTCTCTTAACTGAACTCCATAGTCAGATATTCTTGGACGCCTTGTACGTCCATGTTGTCCGGGTACTGTTTCTGATTTGCATTTTGAGTCGTGAGACCTTATACCACTTTTTAAAAGAAGATCCCTTCCTTCTCTTCTTGATAGTTTACATTTTGGTCCTATATATCTAGCCATTAGACTCTCCTCCTTTTAGGTGGTCTACAACCGTTATGTGGTATGGGAGTAACATCTGTTATCTTAGTTATCTTAAACCCTTTTGAATTCAGTCCTCTAATTGCAGACTCTCTTCCAGAACCTGGACCACGTACTTGAATCTCTAGACTTTCTATACCCACCATCTTAACCTTATCACCTACAGCCTCTGCAGCTCTTTGTGCAGCGAAAGGGGTACTCTTTCTTGAACCTCTAAAACCTTGAGCTCCAGAACTAGATTGAGCAATGGCATTTCCTTGCTTATCGGTTATGCTTATTAATGTGTTATTAAAGGATGCATGTATATGCGCAATGCCTTCACTGACTCTCTTTTTTGTTGCCTTTTTTGTTGCCATAATTTTATCTTCTTATAGGACGCTTTGGCCCTTTTCTTGTTCTTGCATTATTTTTTGTCTTTTGTCCTCTCACTGGAAGATGTCGTCTGTGTCTTATACCTCTATTAGTTCCCAGATCTTGTAGTCTCTTTATATTGGTCGCAACTTCTCTTCTTAGGTCACCTTCTACAATGTAGTTACCTATTTCAGTTCTTATAAGCTCTAGCTGATCTTCAGTTAAATCTGAGATCTTTGTTGAAGGATCTATACCTAAAGAGGTACAAATACTTTGTGCTCTAGTTTTACCTATCCCATACACGTAAGTGAGGGATATTTCAGCATGTTTATTATCCGGTATATTTACACCTGCTACACGAGCCATTCTTTTCTCCTTTAACCTTGTCTTTGTTTATGTCTAGGTTCTGTTGAACATATAACAAAGAGTGTTCCTTTTCTCTTTACTATTTTGCAATCTCTGCATATTTTTTTTACTGATGCTCTTACTTTCATTTTTATCTACCACCTAGAGGATTTCCGCCGTACCCTTTTAAATTTGCTTTCTTAAGAAGCGATTCGTATTGATGCGACATCAAATGTGATTGAACTTGTGCCATAAAATCCATTACAACTACCACTGCAATTAACAAAGAAGTACCCCCTAAATAAAAAGGCACGTTTGCAGAAACAATTAAGAATTGTGGCATCAAACAGACTAATATTAAGTAACCCGAACCCCAAACTGTTAAACGAGTCATGACTCCATCTATATAGTCTGCAGTCTGATCTCCTGGCCTAATTCCAGGCATATAAGCTCCTGATCTCCTTAAGTTTTCTGAAATTTCTTTAGGATCAAACTGAAGAGCTGTATAGAAAAAACAAAAGAAAGCTATCAAAACTGAAAATAAAATGACATATAGAGGTTGACCTGGACCCAAAGCAAGAGCAATTTCTTGGAGCCATTCGAAACCTTCTCCCTGTCCAAACCATGTTGATGCAGAAGCAGGGAATAAAAGTAAACTGCTTGCAAAGATAGCAGGAATTACTCCAGCCTGATTTATTTTCATCGGCAAGTAGGAAGCCTGGCCTTGCACCATTTTTCTTCCTTGTTGTCTTTTCGCATAATTAACAGTAATTCTTCTTTGCCCTCTTTCGATCCAAACAATGAAAGCTATTGCCGCTACGGCAACCAAAGCTATAGAGAGCAACATAATTAAGTTTATATCACCTTGTCTTGCACCTTCAAAAGCTTGTCCTACAGCTCTAGGCAGGCCAGCAACGATACTTGAGAAAATGATGATCGAGATTCCATTTCCAATACCTTTCTCTGTAACCAGCTCGCCTAACCACATAAGGAAAACTGTTCCGGAAACTAAAGATGTGACTGCGATAACTTGAAACATTACTCCAGGTTCAAGAGCAAGACCTTGATTTTGAAGGCCAAGAGCTAAGCCACTTGCTTGAATTAAAGCTAAGAAGACCGTACCGTATCTGACATAGGATGTTCTTAATCTTCTACCCTCTTCTCCTTCTTCTCTAAACCTTTTCTTCAAGGAAGGAGTTGTACCCTCTAATAGACTCATAATAATTGAGGCTGTTATGTAGGGCATAATATTAAGAGCCATGATACTCATTCTTTCTAGGGCTCCCCCGGAAAACATATTGAAAAGATCTAGTAAGGTACCTTGGTTTTGCTGGAAAATATTAGCTAACTTGTCAGGATCTATTCCCGGGATAGGAATGTGAGTACCTATTCTGTAAATAATGATCGCCATAAAAACAAAGCGCAGTCTTCTCCATAATTCGGATAGACCTTTGTTTTGTCCTATAGCAGATGGGTTTACTGACATTTTAGACCTCTATTGAGCCTCCCGATTCTTCAATTAATTTTTTAACTGAAGCGGTTGTTTTGATGCCCTTTAAGTTCATTTTTGGACATGAATCTGTATCTAGAAAAACCTTAACTTTCTTAGTTGAATTTTTGATCAAGTCAGCTTCTATTAGGCTTTCAATACTAACATCTGTAATGCCTGAGGAAGCCAACGTGCTTAGTCTAAGTTGCTGCGTATTCCTATTCTTCCTAGAGCTAAAACCAAACTTTGGCACCCTTTTTTGAAGAGGCATCTGACCACCTTCAAAACCAATTCTCACTCGACCTCCAGAACGTGATTTAAGGCCTTTATGACCTTTTCCACTTGTTTTGCCAAACCCACTACCGGTACCTCTACCTATGCGCTTACTTTCTTTGACTCTTTTTGGATTTGGCTTTAATTCATTTAATTTCATCTCAATACCTTTAGTTGACTTCAAGTAAATGGATAGCTTTATTTATCATTCCTCTATTTTCAGGAGTATCTTGTACAGAAACAACCTGACCTAACTTATTGAGACCTAGTCCTCTGACAGACTGTCTCTGATAATCTTTAGAACCAATTAGGCTTTTTTTCAGTTTAACTGTAATTTCTTTATCAGCCATCTTTAACCTCTACCTAACCTTTTCGCTACTCTCGCAGGTGATTCCATTTCTCTTAAAGCTTTAAGAGTAGCCCTTACAACATTTACAGGTGTTGTTGATCCGTAGCACTTTGCTAAAACATCCTTTACTCCTGCAAGCTCTAAAACAGCCCTCATGGCTCCTCCTGCTATGATTCCTGTTCCTGGAGCTGCAGGCTTCATATAAACAACAGAAGCACCATATTTTGTCTTAATGGGGTACTGAATGGTGTCCCCTTTTAACTCAATGTTCACCATATTTCTTCTTGCATGGTCTAAGGCTTTTTGAATTGCTATTGGTACCTCTCTAGCCTTACCTCTTCCAAAACCAATTTTTCCGTTACCATCGCCGACTACGGTTACAGCAGTGAATCCAAAGATTCGTCCACCTTTAACAACCTTAGCTACACGATTTACCTGAACTAGCTTTTCTTCTAATACTTCAGAGCCAAGATTTTCAGTTACAGCTGTATTTTCCATATTATTTCCTAGAATGAGAGGCCAGCTTCTCGAGCTGACTCTGCTAAAGCTTTAACACGACCATGATATTTATAACCAGATCTATCAAAAGCCACTTTCTCTATACCTTTCTCTTTTGCTCTTTCTGCAATAAGTTTTCCTACTTTTGAAGCTGCTTCAATATTTCCATTGTTTTCGCTTTTTACAGACGATTCTGTGGTGGAAGCACTTGCAATTACCTCAGAGCCATCAAAAGTAGATACTTGAGCATAGATATGAGCGTTAGACCTAAAGACAGTAAGTCTATTGTTTTCAGACAATTCTATTTTAGATCGAGTCTTAGTAGCTCTTTTTTGTCGTTTTATGTTTTTTATAGCCATTTTTTTATGCTTTCTTAGATTCTTTTCTTATTATTCTTTCATCGGCATACTTAACACCTTTTCCTTTATAAGGTTCTGGAGGTCTGTAGTCTCTGATCTCTGCGGCCACCTGCCCTACCAACTGTTTATCCATAGACTTAAGGATAATTTCAGTATTACTAGGTAATTCAGCAGTTACACCTTCAGGTAATTCATGAATAATAGGATGAGAAAATCCTAAACTTAAATTCAATGAATTGCCTTCAAGCGCGGCTCTATAACCAACTCCATTAATTTCAAGTTTCTTTTCAAATCCACTAGCCACTCCTTGCATATAATTAGCTGTAAGTGCCCTCATAGTTCCAGTAATGGCTAAAGACTCTTTCGTGTCTTTATTTGGACTAAAGCTTATAGTGCTGTCATCTTTATTAATATCAACATCTTTATGTATCTCTAAAGACATATTTCCTAACTTGCCAGTAAAAGTTATTACACCTTGATTATCTTCAAGTGTAACTCCTTCAGGTATTTCTAATGCTTTTAAAGATGTTCTTGCCATGATTATATGAATTTAAAAAACTGAACAGATTAATTCGCCGCCGACTTTTGCCTCTCGAGCCTGTTGGTCAGTCATCAAGCCTTTGCTTGTTGATACTATTGCCATACCTAAACCACCATTTACTTCAGGTAAATCTTTGTAATTAGAGTATTGTCTCAATCCTGGCTTGCTTATCCGCTTCAATTGCTTAATAACAGGTGAACCTTCGAAATATTTTAATTTTATTTCAATTTCAGGTTTTGAGCCCTCTGAAGTAGTGAATGAATGTATATAACCTTCCTCTTTGAGCATTGATAGAAGTGCTACCTTCTTGGATGAAGAAGGAACTTTAACAAACTCTTTGTTTCTTGCTTGAGCGTTATTAATGCTAGAAAATAAATTAGCTATTGGATCTTGTATACTCATAAAATTTTTACCAACTTGATTTAACTAGTCCCGGGATATCTCCTTTCATAGCCAATTCTCTTAGTTTGTTCCTAGCTAATCCAAATTTTCTGTAAACTGCGTGAGGTCTGCCAGTTATAGCACATCTTCTTTGCATTCTTACTGGACTAGCGTCTCTTGGTAGCTTTTGAAGTTTGATTTGTGCAGCTTCCTTTTCTTCCTGTGAAAATTTTGGGCTACGGATTATTTCCTTAAGTTCTGCCCTCTTCGAAGCATACTTTAAAACAGTTCGTCTTCTGCGTTCTTCTCTTGCTTTCATTGATGCTTTTGCCATTTATATACCTCTAGTTTTTAAATGGGAACTTCATGGCTCTGAGTAGTGCCTCTCCTGATTCATCATCAGAAGCCGAAGTGGATATACAGATATCCATACCCCTTATCTTGTCTACTTTGTCATAATCTATTTCAGGAAAAATGATATGTTCCTTAATACCCATAGAATAATTACCTCTTCCGTCGAAGGATTTAGTCTCTAAACCTCTAAAATCTCTTTCTCTAGGTATGGCTATACCTATTAGCCTTTGCAGGAACTCATACATTCTATCGCCTCTTAAAGTGACCTTGCATCCGATAGGCATTCCATCTCTTATCTTAAAATTTGCAACCGACTTTCTCGCTTTAGTAACTAAAGGTTTTTGTCCCGATATTAATGTCATGTCTTCAACGGCTCTTTCTAAGATTTTTTTGTCATTTAAAGCTTCTCCAACCCCCATGTTTAGAGTGATCTTAGTCACTTTAGGAACAGCCATAACCGAATTTAAACCTAATTTCTCTTTAAGTTCTGGTACGACAGTTGTCTTGTAATGTTCTTTAAGTGGAATCATTCTTATATTTCCTTACCTGAAGATTTAAAAACCCTAACTTTTGATCCATCTTCTTGAGACTTAATTTTTACTTTGTCAGCTTTTTTTGTAGATGGATTAAAAATCGATATATTCGACATATCTATGGAAGACTCTTTTTCTACAACTCCGCCAGCTATACCAGCATTTGGATTAGGTTTTGTGTGTCGTTTTACCATTTGAACCCCAGATACATAACATCTACCATTCGAAAGGATTTTTGTAACCGATCCTTGCTTGCCTTTATCCTTACCAGCAACAACAATAACTTGATCACCTGTCTTAATCTTATTCATCGTTACAAAACCTCCGGTGCTAATGAAACTATTCTCATAAACTCTTCACTTCTAAGCTCTCTAGAGACAGGACCAAAAACCCTTGTACCTATAGGCTGTTTTTGAGCATTGATTAGAACAGCAGCATTATCATCAAACCTGATAGCTGAGCCATCTGATCTCCTTAGCTTATTTTTTGTTCTAACAATGACGGCATCTAGCACTTCACCTTTTTTTACCCTACCAGTAGGTATAGCTTCTTTTACAGTGACCTTTATTACATCGCCAACCTTGGCAAATTTTTTCTTTGAACCACCAAGAACACGGATGCACATTAGTTTTCTGGCACCGCTGTTATCTGCAACTTCTAAATAGCTTTGCTCTTGTATCATTATTATTAAACTTCCTGTGATTTCTCTTCTACACGTAAAAGGTTCCAAGACTTTGTTTTAGATATAGGCCTACATTCTTGAATAGTCACAAGATCGCCGGCATTACATGCATTATCTTGATCATGCGCCTGCAATTTAGAAGACCTTCTCATAATCTTTTTATATAAAGGATGTCTTACTTTTCTTTCAACAAGAACAGTTATTGTCTTGTCTCTTGAAGAGCTAATAACCCTACCCGTCTCTGTCCTAGTTCTTTTATCAGTCATTCTTCTGTTGTAATTCTTGTTCTTTATTCAAAGTTTTGAGCTGCGCAATGGATCTTCTGATCTCTCTAATTTTATGAGTTTCTTTTAACTGACCTGAAGAATGTTTAATTTTTAGCTCCAATAATTCTTTTCTCAACTTGCCCTCTTCATCTAAGACATCTGTTGATTTATTTCGCAATCTGTCCAATAAACTTTCTTTAGCCATTAGACTCTCCTTATAAAGGTTGTAGAAATAGGCATTTTTGCTGAGGCGAGCGCAAAAGCTTCTTTAGCTAACTCCTCATCAACTCCTTCCATTTCATAAAGTATTTTTCCTGGTTTGATTGGGCAAACCCAATACTCAACATTACCCTTACCTTTACCTTGTCTTACTTCTAGAGGTTTTTTGGTGATGGGCTTATCAGGGAAAACTCTTATCCAAATTTTAGCTCCTCTTTTTACATGACGCGTCATGGCTCTTCTTGCAGCCTCTATTTGTCTAGAAGTCAATTGACCTCTTTGGGTAGCCTTCAAACCAAAAGTACCGAAACTGAGGGTTGCACCTCTTTGCGCATTTCCAGTATTTCTGCCCTTGTGCTGCTTTCTATATTTTGTTCTTTTAGGTTGAAACATTGTTTTATCCTTTACTCTGAATCTTTGTTAGGTGTATCCAGAACTTCGCCTCTGAAGACCCATGCTTTGACCCCAATCACACCATATGTGGTATTTGCTTCAGCTAAACCATAATCTACGTCTGCTCTTAGGGTATGAAGAGGAACTCTGCCTTCTTTTTGTATTTCTGCTCTAGCAATCTCTGCTCCTCCTAGTCTGCCGGCAACTCTTATCTTAACGCCCTCAGCGCCTTGTCGCATTGCATTCTGAACAGCTCTCTTCATAGCCCTTCTGAACATAACACGTCTTTCAAGTTGTTGAGCTACACTTTCTGCAAGCAGTTTCGCATCTAGATCGGGTTTTCTTATTTCTTGTATGCTGAGAGTTACGGGAATACCCATCCTATTAGTAATATCTTCTCTCATCTTATCTATATCTTCACCCTTTTTACCGATGACAATACCTGGTCTAGCAGTATGGATGAGTACTCTTGCATTATCTGCAGTTCTTTCTATCTCTATTCTGCTCACTGAGGCATGAGCGAGTTTTTTAGTGAGATGCTCTCTAACTTCGATATCTTTAAGCAGGTTCTCGGTATATTGAGACTTCTCTGCATACCAATTCGAAGTATGTTGAGTAGTTATTCCTAATCTAAACCCTGTTGGGTGTACCTTCTGTCCCATTATTTTCCTTTTTCTTCTAGAGTTAATGCAATATTACAGCTTCTTTTGAAGTATCTATCTGCCCTACCTCTTGCTCTGGCCCTAACTCTTTTCATAGTAAAACTTTCATCGACTGCGATAGTAGAAACAAACAGTGAATCGATATCCAGACCTTGATTATGCTCTGCATTCGCTATAGCAGATTCAAGTACCTTTTTAATGATATGCGCGGACTTCTGAGGAGCGAAGGTAAGTATTCCTAGAGCTTCTTCAATGTGCTTACCTCTTATTTGGTTTGCAACTAGTCTAGCATTTTGGCTCGAAACTCTAGCACTTCTAAGTTTTGCTGTTGCTTGACTCATCTTACTTTCTATCTCCAGAATGCATTTTGAAGGTTCTGGTTAATACAAATTCACCTAGTTTATGACCGACCATATCTTCTTGTATAAAAATAGGTACATGTTGCCTTCCGTTATGAACGGCTATGTTTAATCCAACCATGTCAGGAGTAATCATTGACCTTCTTGACCATGTCTTAATTGGTTTCTTGTCATTAGTAGCAACTGCTTGATCAACCTTTTTTAAGAGGTGCAAGTCTACGAATGGTCCTTTTTTTAATGATCTTGGCATAATATTAGTTTCTTCTTCTAACAATCATACGATTGCTTGATTTATTCTTTTTGCGCGTCTTATAACCCTTTGTTGGTACACCCCAAGGGGTTACAGGGTGTCTTCCACCTGAGGTCTTTCCTTCACCTCCACCATGAGGGTGATCTACTGGATTCATGGCAACACCTCTTACAGTGGGTCTAATTCCCATCCACCTTTTTGCACCGGCCTTACCTATTGATCGTAATGAATGTTCAGAATTGGATACACTCCCTATAGTTGCTCTGCATTCAGAAAGAACTCTTCTTACTTCTCCGCTTCTTAATCTGAGTGTTACGTATCTACCTTCAATAGCAAGAATTTGAGCAGATGCGCCAGCACTTCTAGCCATTTGTGCACCTTTGCCAGGAAATAACTCTATACAATGAACAACTGTACCCAGAGGCATATCTTTCAAAGACATACAATTTCCTGTTGAAATTGCAGAATCTTTTCCAGATGAGACTGTATCTCCAACTTTCAAATCATCAGGAGCTATGATGTAAGTTCTTTCACCATCTGCATAGAGTAATAAAGCAATATTCGCTGATCTGTTCGGATCATACTCAATCGTTTCTACTTTAGCAGGAATACCGTCCTTCAGTCTTTTGAAGTCAATGATTCGATAGTGTTTTTTATGTCCACCCCCACGATGTCGAGTTGTTATTCTTCCTTGGTTATTTCTTCCAGATTTTTGTTTCTTTGCCTCTAGAAGAGGAGCATAAGGGTCACCTTTGTGTAGATCATCTCTTGAAACCCATGACCTAAATCGTCTACCTGGAGAAGTGGGTTTTGATTTTTTAATGTGAGTAGCCATTATTCTGATGTAACCTCAATAGATTGACCTTCAGCTAATTTTACATAAGCTTTTTTCCAGTCAGATTTCTTTCTAATTCTGTACCTAGACCTCTTAGTCTTCCCTTTAACTTTGATGATATTTACGTCTTCAACATCAACAGAGAAATAACCCTCAATAGCTTTTTTTACCTGAAGCTTAGTAGCATTAACATCAACTTTAAATGCGTATTGGTTTGATTCTCCCATTAAAGCAGATACCTTTTCAGTCAAGTAAGGAGATTTAATAATTGAATAAAGTTCTGTTTTCATTAAGCAAGCACCTCAGTCAATTTATTTAACGTCTCTGATGTAATAACAACTTTTTCAGCCTGTATCAGTGCTGAAGGATCAATAGAGTTGATTGTTTGAACCTTACATTCTCTTAGATTTTTAGAGGCTTTAATTAAGTTATCGTTGTTCGCAGATAGCACAAATAATGCTGTGTTCAGGCCCAAATCGGTAAGAATAGTCTTTACTTGAGAAGACTTTACAGGTTCATCTATATTAAGCTCATTAACAACAATGAGTCTTTTCTCCTCTGCCAGCATTGACCATATTGATCTCATTGCAGACCTATACATCTTTTTATTGATTTTCTTAGGTTTTATATCGCTATAAACATGCGCAAAAGTCATACCACCGCCTCTCCATATTGGAGATCGGATCGTTCCAGCTCTTGCTCTACCTGTTCCTTTTTGTTTCCAAGGTTTTTTTCCGCCACCACGTACTGCTGATCTATTCTTTTGTCCTTTTGTTCTTTGGTGACTGTTATGGATGTATGTATTGACTAGCTGATGCACAAGATCTTGATTGAATTCTTGGTTGAAAATATCGTCAGCTAAAGAGACCTTTGAATCTCCAGAGCCATTTTGATTTAAAATTTCAATTTCCATTTTATTTAACAGCTGGCTTGAGAACTACATTAGAACCGGTAGGTCCTGGAATAGCTCCTTTTATGAGGAGTAAATTGTTTTCAACATCGATCGAAGCAATCTTTAGATTTTGGATCGTTTTTTTAACATCGCCCATGTGTCCGGACATTTTCTTACCCTTCCATACCTTTCCGGGTGTTTGGCATTGCCCTATAGAACCAGGAGCTCTATGTGAAATTGAGTTACCGTGAGTAGCGTCTTGCATTTTAAAATTCCAACGTTTGACTGTTCCTGCAAAACCTTTTCCCTTTGATTTTCCTTGAACATCAATCTTCTGTCCTTCTTCAAATATATCAATATTTAACTGACTTCCTATTTCTAGGTTTTCAATTTCTTCACTATTTACTTTGAATTCCCAAAGTCCGTCTCCTGGATTAATTGACCCTTTCTTGTAGTGTCCAGATAAGGGCTTAGAAACATGT
>QCQA01000002.1 GCA_003212335.1 SAR86 cluster bacterium AG-447-A08 | reverse complement strand
TATTACTTTGGCGAAGATAATACAGAAAAAGACTATGTCCTAGACAACACAACTTCTGGGGGTGTTACAGTAAATGATGTTATTTCTCACATTCAAATGGAGGATCTTCCTTTTGGTGGTGTTGGTCCAAGCGGCATGGGTTCGTATCACGGATATGATGGATTTAAAGAATTTAGTCATGCAAAGGCAGTATATAAGCAGACTAAATTTAACCTAATGAAACTAGCAGGACTAGTTCCTCCGTACAAGAAAAAGGAAGAAAAAACTAATACTGCATAAAAAGTAGTAAAAGTTGATATAGGATTCTTGTGAAAAATATATCTCTTTTTTTGGCCTTAAAGTATTTCCGTTCCAGGGGAAAGGGATTTATGTCCTTCCATTCTGGAATGGCAATACTTGGAATATCAATAGGTATAACCGTTCTTATACTTGTTACATCTGTGATGAATGGATTTCAGCGGGAATTAAAAGAAAGAGTACTTGAGACAATACCTCATGCGTCTATTTTAGGCGATATTAAGTTAACTGAATTTTCAGTTCTTGAGAAAACACTCTACGAAAATAAAAAAGTACAAGGAGCCGCACCGTATATTGAAACACAAGGCTTATTAAGTTCCGGAGCTTATTTAAAAGGTGTTTATTTTTATGGAGTAATACCTGAATATGAGAAAAAAGTATCAATAGTCCATGACCATATTTTAACTGGATCATTCAATAGTCTTGATGAAGAGGGTTATAACCTTGTTATTGGGGATATATTAGCTTATCAGCTAGGTCTAAATATAGGAGACTATGTAAACGTCTTAGTGCCAGATACTGGTTTAGGTATAGCTGGTATTTTTCCAAGAACAAAGAAATTTAAAGTTACAGGTATTTTTAGTATCGGAGCACCTGAAGTAGATCAAAGTTTTGCATATATGAGCATAAGAAATGCATCAAAACTTCTACGAACAAATGAATTTATTAATGGAATAAGGATTAAGTACGAAGATCTATTTACTTCAAATTATCAAGTTAGAGAGGATGCATCTAGACTAAGAGAAATAAATAAAAAGACTGTAACTACCACTACATGGCAACAAAACTACGGAACCCTTTATCAGGCGGTAGAGAACGAAAGATTCTTGGTGGCATTTATGCTATTTATGCTAGTTATTCTTTCTGCATACAACTTAATGTCCATGCTTGTTATGACCGTAAATGAAAAAAAAGCCCAAATTGCTATTCTTATGACCATGGGTGCAACTTCTAATGTTGTAAGAAATACTTTTTTATCTTTCGGTTCTTTAGTGGGATTACTAGGTATTTTTATAGGCTCTATAACTGGTCTTATACTCTCTATCAATTTTGGTTCTATTATCGGCTTTATAGAGAATCTATTTAATGTTCAATTCCTGCAAGTCTATTTTATAAATTATTTCCCCATTGATATAAGATTTGAGTGGGTAACTACGATATGCCTGGTCTCTTTTGTCTGTTGTCTTTTATTTACAATCTATCCTTCTAAGCTTGCGTCTAAAGTAGATCCAGTTGAGGTTCTAAAGTATGAGTGAACCAATAATTACACTTCAGAATGTTTCCAAATCCTTTGGACAAAATAGTTCGTCTATTCAGGTTTTAGAAGACCTTTCTCTGGATTTGAAAAAAGGAGAAAGCCTAGCTCTTGTGGGAGCTTCAGGTTCAGGTAAATCAACTCTTTTGCACGTCATTTGTGGTTTAGAGAAACCCAACAAAGGAAATGTTTATATTAAGGGAGTGAATATTACTGACCTTAGTACAGACGAAAGATCATTATTTAGAGGCAAAGAGGTGGGGTTTGTATATCAATTTCATCATTTACTTCCTGATTTAACTGCATTAGAGAATATTGCTCTGCCAGCTATGCTTTCAGGTATTGGAAAAGAAGAAGCTTTTGAGATATCTGCCTCTTTACTAGAACAGGTAAATTTAAATGATAAAAAAGCAAATAGGCCTAATGAATTATCAGGTGGAGAAAGACAAAGAGTGGCGATAGCTAGAGCAATGTCCAACAACCCTTCGTGCTTAATAATGGATGAACCAACTGGAAATCTAGATAAGAAAAATGTAGAAAATTTTATGAATCTTCTTATGGATATGGTCTCAACTAGAGAAATTGCTTTGATAATTGCAACTCATGACAACAATGTCTCTAGTCGACTGGATAAGTTATTAAACTTAGAATAGATCCACTATGGATAAAATGAAAACAGAATTATCCAGTATAAAGCTATATGCAAGGTTACTTGCCTATGTTTTGCCTTATATTCCTTTGTTCTTATTAAGCATCTTAGGATTTGCTGTTTATTCAGGCTCACAAGTCGCTGCCACAGAGTGGTTAAAAAGAGTAATTGATTATGTAAATAGTCCTGAAGGAGACTTAAGACTGATATTGCCCTTAGCTTTAATTGCAATTGCCTTTATACGAGGCATAGGCTTTTTTGTAGGAAATTATTTACTTTCTTCAATTTCTAATCGACTGGTACATAATTTGCGTACTGAATTATTTGAAAAACTAACCGTACTACCGAGTTCTTTTTACGATGATCATAGCTCGGGGCATTTAATTTCAAGAATTACTTTTAATGTAATGCAGGTTACAGGAGCCGCTACTAATGCATTAAAGATACTCATTAGGGAAGGTCTTTTGGTCATAGGACTTATTTCTTATCTTATGTTCTTAAATTGGAAGCTTGCTCTATTCTTATTTATTGCCGCTCCTTTCATTGCGTTGATAGTTGGAATCGCAGCAAAAAGATTGAGGAAGATTAGTGGAAAGATTCAAACTGCCATGGGCGACGTTACACATGTTGCATCTGAAACTATCAATGGCTACGAGGAAGTGAAATCTTTTGGTGGAGAGGAGTATGAAATTCAGAGATTTAATCGAGCTAGCGACAACAATAGGAAACAAAATTTAAAATTAGAGGCAACTAACTCAATAGCTTCACCTTTAGTCCAGATTTTTGTTTCAGCTGCTTTGGCCTTAATCACTTGGCTTGCTTTAGATGCTTCTGTTGTTTCCGAAATGACCCCAGGAACTTTTATTGCTTTTTTTAGTGCTGCTGGGATGTTAGCTAAACCTGTAAGACAGTTATCTGAAATTAATAGTCAGATACAAAAGGGCTTAGCAGCAGCAGAGGACATCTTTAGTCAGTTAGACGAAGAAGCTGAAGAAAATGAAGGTACCTACAAGTCAGATCAAATAGAGGGAGAAATTGAATTTAATGATGTTTCATTTTCTTATCGCAACTCTAACCAAAATATACTTAACAAAATCAATCTTCAAATAAGCAAAGGAGAATCAGTAGCATTCGTAGGAAAATCTGGTGCTGGTAAGACAACTCTTATGAGTTTATTGCCAAGGTTTTATGATGGCTTTGAAGGAGAAATCAAAATTGATGGAGTTTTATTAAGTGAATTTGATATTAAGAATCTAAGATCCCACATCGCCTTAGTCAGTCAAAACATTACTTTATTCAATGACACCATAGCTAATAATATAAATTACGGCTCAGAAGAGAGGGATCTTGAGCAGATTAAAGATGCAGCTAAAAAGGCAAATGCTCACGAATTCATTGAAGCACTTCCTGACGGTTATGACACCATCGCAGGAGACGATGGAGTACTTCTATCTGGTGGTCAAAGACAGAGAATAGCAATTGCTAGAGCGATACTAAAAGATGCCCCAATTCTTATTTTAGATGAAGCTACATCGGCTTTAGATTCTGAATCAGAAAATTATATACAAGATGCATTGCAAGAATTAACAAAGAATAGAACTACGCTCGTAATAGCTCATAGATTATCAACTATAGAAAGTTCGGACAAAATTGTGGTGCTAGAGTCAGGAAATATAGTAGAAATGGGGAGTCATCAAAATTTAATCTCTAATGATGGTCATTATGCAGAATTACATAAAAACCAGTTTAAAGATGACCCTTCTGAATTAAAGAAAAAAACTTTACCTATAGAATATTTTGAAGAAGATCTAAACGACTTATCTTCAGTAAGCTTTATTGAACAAAGCTGGTATCAAAAGAAATTATGGCTCTGGCTACTTTGGCCTCTATCATTATTAACTAAATTTGCTGCTAAACGTAGAAGAGACAAATTTATAAATCAACCCCAGTTATCTTGGAAGCCCGATTTGCCTGTGATTGTAGTGGGTAATATTGTTGTCGGCGGAACTGGAAAAACCCCGATGGTAATTTGGTTAGCTAAAACTCTAGAGAGGAAAGGTTTTAAGCCAGGAATAGTGAGTAGAGGGTACGGTGGCTCTTCACCACGTATACCTCAGATTGTCGATGACGCAACGCCCGTTAAAATTAGTGGTGATGAACCGCTTATTATTTATAAAAATACCTTAAGACCAGTTTGTATATCTTCAAATCGAACCTCTGCAATAAGTAAGCTGCTTGAAGAAACCGATACAGACATAATCATAAGTGATGATGGCCTACAGCACTATAAGATGGATAGAGACATCGAGATTGCAATTTTTGATGGAAATCGAGGTATAGGAAATGGACTTTGTTTACCTGCCGGGCCTTTAAGAGAACCTTTAGAAAGAGTAGAGAATGTAGATTTCATTATTAACTCCTCGAAAATAATAGACTTGCAAACCAAGCAAAAAAATTACTTGATGAATTATCACCCTATAGAGTGGGCAAGGATTTCAGATAACAAAAGATTTAAGGCTGATTCTTGGCCTTTATCAAAGAATGTCCATGCAGTGGCTGGAATTGGGAATCCTGCTAAATTTTACAAAACCTTGTCTAGCTTAGGTCTTAACCCAATACATCATAGTTTTCCAGATCACTATCAGTTTTCCGAAGAAGATTTAGACTTTGGCGACTCTTTACCTGTCATAATGACAGAAAAAGATGCAGTTAGATGTTTAGAGATGAAAAATAAAAATCTTTGGTATCTATCTATAGAAGCTAAATTTGAAGATGAAAATTTGGCTGACGAAATTTTAACTAAACTATCTAAAATTAATGAATAAACTAGATAAGAAATTACTTGATATTTTAGTGTGTCCAGTCTCTAAGGGACCTTTAGAACAAATTGGAGATGAGCTTATCTGCAAGGAAAGCAATCTTGCTTATCCCATCAAAGATGGCATTCCCGTAATGTTACCTGACGAGGCAAGAAAGCTCTCTGATGAAGTTTAGAGTTATTATACCTGCACGGCTCGGATCAACTAGATTGCCTAATAAGCCTTTAAAAGAAATTGAAGGCAAGACTCTTATTCAAAGGGTAGTAGAGCAGGCAAAAAAAAGTAATGCTGAGTCTGTTCACGTGGCAACTGATTCCAAAGAAATAGAAAATCACTGTAAACAGCTCGATGTTGAGTCTTTAATGACAAACAGTAATCATCAAACAGGATCCGATAGATTGGCAGAATCTTGTAATATATTGGAATTAAATGATGATGAGTTGGTAATAAATGTGCAAGGAGATGAGCCTTTTATAGATCCAAATGATATAGATAATTTAGCTAATTTAGCATACTTAAAACAAGCTAATATGGTCACTTTATTTTCTAAATTAACAAAGCAGGAAATTCTAGATCATAACGTAGTTAAAATATGGATTGACTTAGATGATCTAGTAAATGACTTCTCTAGAGATATTAATCATTTAAACCCCAAACATGCCAAAAAACATATAGGTATTTATGGCTACACAGTTCATTTCTTGAGGTCTTTCGTAAGTTGGAAACAAAGCAAAAACGAAATAAGAAGAAATTTAGAGCAGATGCGTGTAATGGATAACGGAGAAAAGATTTATGCCTTAGAATCTTGTGGTAAATTCCATCTTGGGGTTGATACAGAGGCAGATCTTCAAGAGGCAAGACGATTAGCTAAATTGATTGGATGAACTTTAAAAGGAATTTCCCTCTTGCAGAGATATGCACTTTAAATATTAAAGAAATAGCTTCATATTATTGCGAAATATCAGATTTTGAAGATATAGAAGAGATTCGTTCTTTTATTTCTCATAAAAATATTCCTTTTTTATTATTGGGTGAGGGTACCAATATTGTTCCTACCGATACCTTCAAAGGCCTTGTAATTCAAAACCAAATCAAAGGAATAGAATTACTAGATAGTTTCACCATTAAGGTCTCAAGCGGGGAAAATTGGCATGATTTTGTGGAATGGACGGTAAAAAATAAAAAATATGGTTTAGAGAACTTGGCATTAATACCCGGTACAGTAGGTGCAGGTCCTATCCAAAATATCGGTGCTTATGGTTCTGAAATTGGTGCTTACATAAAAGAAGTAACTTTCTATGATTTTCATAAGGATAAGGTAGGAGCTTTCAGTCAAAAAGATTGTAATTTTAGTTATCGCTCCAGTGTTTTTAAGGAAAAGCCTGAACTATTTATATTATCTGTGACGTTTGAATTAAATAATGAACCCAAACTCAACCTTTCTTATGATTCTCTGAAAGAACAGATATCTAAAGATGGATTGAATGAAAAAAATCTAAAACCTATCGATATATTTAATACCGTTAAAAAAATACGGACAAGGGTTTTACCAAACCATCTTAAACAACCAAATGTAGGAAGTTTTTTTAAGAATGTTTATATAAAAAAAGAGGAATTAAAAAAATTAAAACTTCCTTCAGATATTCAAACATTTGAACAAGATGATATTGTAAAAATTTCTTCTGCGCACCTTATTGAAAAATTTGGGTGGAAGGGGTTTCGGAGAGGAAGTCTAGGTATTTCAGAACAACACTCTCTTGTTTTAATAACTTACGAAGAAACTTCTGGAGAAGAAATAGTTACGTTATCTAATGAAATTATTAAAGATATCTATTCAAAAACAGGTCTGAAGTTGGAGGTAGAGCCAACTTTTGTATGAATGAATTTATCACAGTAGTTTTATTGCATCTTTTTGCCGTGATGAGTCCTGGACCAGACTATATCTTGATAACTAGGCAAAGCATAAGATACGGAAGGCGAGTTGCTCTATGGAGTTCGGGCGGTATAGGGATTGGAATATTGTTCCATTCATTTTTAGCTGTAACTGGAATTTTATTCTTTATTGCTTCTAACGAATCTTATTTACTCGCTCTCAAGCTAATTTGCTCTATTTATCTTTTATATCTCGGTATTACATCTATGATCTACGCATCAAATTTTAATCAGAAGCAAATAGATGACAATAAATGGAACTATACCGGAGGTTTTGTTGCAGGATTGATAACAAATATTACTAATGTAAAAGCTTTATTATTTTTTATTACTTTATTCGGAGTTGTTTTGAATAGCCAGACACAAGGGAATTTAATGCTCTACGGTCTGTATATGGCTTTTGCAACATTTATATGGTTCTCATTACTTTCATATATTTTTACAAGCAATATATTCAAATCACAATTCTTGAGGTTCTTTACAATCTTTGAGAAGTTTCTAGGTTTGATTCTGGTTATAATTGCACTTCAATTATTAGGAAATGTGTTTCTATTTCAATGAGCAATAAAAGTCTCTCATCCATATTTTCAGAGCTATCTAAATTAGATGACGATACATTTCCTCCTGTAGAAGATTGGAATCCGCCTCTATGTGAGAATGTATCTATGAGAATAGATAGATCAGGTAAATGGTATTTTATGAATTCTCCAATTGGAAGACAGAGGATGGTCAACTTATTTAGTCGTGTACTAAGACTCGATGAAGAAGGTTATTTTTTAGTTACTCCAGTTGAGAAGATTCAAATTGAAGTTGAAGACAAGCCATTTGTAATAGTTGATTTTGAAATAGCTTTTAAAAATGAAAAACAAATTATCACTTTTAAAACAAATACTGATGAAATTTTTGAGGTTAATGAAAATCATCCATTAAGAGTTGAAAGTAAATCAATTAATGATGAACCATCACCGTATGTTTTGGTAAGGAGAAACTTAGAAGCACTATTATCAAGAAACGTCTTTTACAAGTTGGTGGATATATCCGAAGAGATAGAAGGGGTTTACGGAGTCTTTAGTTCAGGAAAATTTTATCAATTGCAGTAGCCAAAAAAAAACAGAGCCGAGGCTCTGTCTTAGTTCGAGTTCGAAAGTGTCTAAACCGAGATTCTGTTTAGCTCCTTGGCCGGTTTCTCTTCCTGCCTTGGTGGTCTAGAGTTCTTTTTGCTAGCTTCCCTCTAGTGCTTTCACCTTTCGTTCTCTAACCTATCTTTCTCTCTCTTCTTCGTCTCGAGTTGTTTCCAAGTCGGTCTGATAGGTAACAATGTATATTACTCTCTTTTTCTTTTTTTGCAACCCTTTTTTTAAAAAAAATTGTATTTTTTTTTAATTAATTTTGGGTTCTGTAAATATTTGATTTTATTACATATTTGGATAATTAGGGCCACCTGCACCTTCTGGGGTAACCCAATTTATATTCTGTGAGGGATCTTTTATGTCACAAGTTTTACAATGCACGCAATTTTGAGCATTAATTTGAAATTGTTTTTCACCATCTTTTTCAACAATTTCATAAACACCTGCTGGACAGTAACGTTGAGCGGGTTCATCGTATTTAGGTAAGTTAACACTTAAAGGTATAGATGGATCCGATAACACTAGATGACAAGGCTGATCCTCTTCATGATTGGTATTTGAAAGAAAAACTGACGAAAGTTTGTCGAAGCTAATTTCACCATCAGGCTTAGGGTAGCTAATTTGTGGCATATCTGAGGCTTCTTTAAGACACTCGTGATCTGGAGTGTCGTGGTGCAGAGTAAAAGGTAACTTACCTCTAAATATCAATTGATCAGCTCCAGCTAATGCGACACCTAAGAGAGTTCCGTACTTATGTATAAATGGCAAGAAGTTACGGGCTTTGTGCAACTCAGTTTCTAACCATGAAGATTTTAGATTTTCTGAAAAACTATCTACATCAGCTTTAGGACTTTCTTTATAAAATTCTTCAAACAAGCTCTCTGCAGCTATCATTCCTGATTTCATCGCAGTATGAGTGCCCTTAATCCTTGGAAAATTCATGGTTCCTGCATCGTCTCCTACTAGCATTCCGCCAGGAAAATGCATTTTGGGCATAGACTGATGTCCACCCTTTATCAGGGCTCTAGCTCCATAAGCTGTGCGTGTTCCTCCTTTCAAATATTTTTGTATTGAGGACTGATGTTTCCACTGTTGGAATTCATCGAAAGGGCTGATATGAGGGTTATCATAATCTAATGGGACTATATAACCCAAGAAAGCTTGATTATTTTCGCCATGATATAGATAAGATCCGGAAAGCACTCCCTTGGCTGCTGGCCATCCCATAGTGTGAACAACAAGACCTTCTTCATGAAGCTGTGGATCTAAATCCCAAACCTCTTTAAATCCTATTCCATAATGTTGAGGATCACTTTCTGAATCAAGTTCAAACTTTTTTATTATTTGTTTGCCAAGATGGCCGCGACATCCTTCAGAAAGAATTGTGTACTTTGCTAGAAGATTAATACCAGGCTCAAATGAAGTTTTCTTTTCTCCTGTTGAATCAATACCCATGTCTCCAGTCGCAATACCTACTACTTGATCATTTTGAATAATAAGCTCGGAAGCTGTAAATCCTGGAAAAATATCAATTTCTAAACCTTCTGCATATTCAGCCATCCATCTACAGAAATTACCTAAACTCATAATATAGTTTCCATGGTTCTTAAAGGTAGTAGCAAAAAGAGTAGGTATAGAAAAATTGGACTTTTCATTCAGTAAATACCTTACTGAATCTTTTTTGACGGGAGTATTAAGTGGTGCTCCTAGCTCTTTCCAATCAGGTATCAGCTCATTAAGGGCTTTAGGGTCAAATACATTCCCTGACAATATATGTGCGCCTACCTCAGATCCTTTTTCTACTACACAAATGGACATCTCTTTAGATTGTTCATTAGCTAATTGCTTAAGCTTGATTGCAGTAGATAGTCCAGCTGGTCCAGCACCAACAACGACTACATCATACTCCATTGATTCTCTTTCGATATTTTCCATACTTTATATTTATTTGTATTGAGAGGGGCAGCAGTTATAGAATACGCACATTAAATTTTACCATAGAAGGAAAATAGTATGAAGATTCTCGTACCTGTCAAAAGAGTTGTAGATTACAACGTAAAAGTCAGAGCAAAGTCTGATGAAAGTGGTCCAGATCTTAGCAATGCAAAAATGGCTATCAATCCATTTTGTGAAATAGCTATAGAGGAAGCTGTAAGAATAAAAGAAGCCGGAAATGCAGAGGAGGTTATTGCGGTATCAGTTGGTGATTCTGCTTCTCAAGAACAACTGAGAACTTGCTTGGCTCTAGGTGCAGATAGAGCTATTTTGGTTGAGACTCAGGAAGCGGTAGAGCCCCTAGGAGTTGCTAAAGCTCTTAAAGAGGTGGTTTCGAAAGAAAATCCTGACCTAATAATCTTAGGGAAACAAGCCATAGATGGTGATTCTAATCAAACAGGACAGATGTTGGCAGCAATGTTGGACTTGCCTCAAGGGACATTCGCTTCTGAGGTAGATTTGCAAGATGGAAAAGTACAAGTAACTAGAGAAATAGATGGTGGCTTACAGACTTTATCCTTAAGCTTACCAGCTATAGTTACTACTGATCTTAGGTTAAATGAACCTAGATATGCTTCTCTTCCAAATATAATGAAAGCTAAAAAGAAACCGCTAGAAACGCTTCAGTCTGCTGATTTAGGTTTGGATTTGACGCCTAGACAAAATACTCTCAAAGTTAGTCCTCCACCTGAAAGAGCAGCTGGGATAATGGTAGAAAGTATTGACCAATTAGTTGATAAATTAAAAAACGAAGCAAAGGTGATTTCATGAGTATATTAGTTATTGCAGAACACGATAATTCAGAATTAAAAACAGCCACACTCAATACTGTAGCTGCAGGTATGGCCATTGGTGGAGATATTGATATTCTTGTTGCAGGTTCGGATTGTGATTCAGTCGCTGAATCAGCATCACAAGTTCCTGGAGTGGGAAAAGTTCTTCTAGCGAATAAAGAGACTTACAAAAATAGCCTAGCTGAAAATTTAGGGAATTTAGTTGTAGAGCTCTCAGAAGGGTATACACATATCCTTGCTCCAGCTACTACAAGCGGAAAAAACTTTATGCCTAGAGTAGCTGCAAAATTAGATGTCTCCCAAATATCAGATATAAGTGCTGTAATCTCAGAAGACACCTTCGAAAGACCTATATATGCTGGTAACTGTATTGCTACAGTACAAAGCACTGATTCTGTTAAAGTCATAACGGTCAGAACTACAGGATTTGATGCATGTGAAGCCACTGGTGGCTCTGCCTCCATTTCTGCAGTCGATAATGATACTGATGCAGGTGTCTCATCATTTGTTAAAGAAGAAATAGCTGAATCAGACAGACCTGAATTAACTGCAGCTGATGTGGTTATATCTGGAGGAAGGGGAATGCAGAATGGAGATAATTTCAGTCTTCTTAATGGAATAGCAGATAAATTAGGAGCTGCAATTGGTGCATCTAGAGCAGCTGTTGATTCTGGTTTTGTTCCTAATGATATGCAAGTGGGTCAAACTGGAAAAATTGTAGCTCCTGATCTATACATAGCTGTAGGAATTTCTGGTGCTATCCAGCATCTTGCAGGCATGAAAGATAGCAAAGTAATTGTTGCAATCAATAAAGATGAAGAGGCTCCAATTTTCCAAGTAGCTGACTACGGTTTAGTTGCAGATCTGTTTGATGCTCTGCCTGAATTAGAAGCAAAAATATAAAAATTACCCTGGTGCTTTTCTCTTAAGGATCGCACCAGATTCTATGTGATCGGTATAAGGAAACTGGTCAAACATGGCTAAATTGGTTATTTCATGAGTCTTTTGCAGGTCTTGTAAATCTCTTTTAAAAGATTCAAAACCGCAAGAAACATAAATGATATTTTCCATATCGATTATATTTTCTCTTGTAAATTGATCTAAACCATCTCTGGGTGGATCCAAGAAAATTGTATCTATGTTGAATTTGTCAAGATTTATGGAAGATAATCTTCTGTAGGGTCTAATTTTTTTATAAGCCTCGATAGTTTCCTTTCCAGATAACCTGGCAAAGAATATATTATTCCTACAATTTAATTCTATATTCTCCTTAAGAGCTTTTATACTTGGTCTGCTATTTTCAGTTGCTAAGACTTTTGTAAACAAATTACTAAGTGGAATGGTAAAGGTTCCAAGACCACAATGAAGTTCCATAATATCTTCTTTAATTTTAGGAGAATATCTAGTTACCCAGTCCAGCATATCATCACAAATGTCAGGGTTTGTTTGACTGAAACATTGTTCATAGAGTCTTATAGAGAACTCTCTATCCTGATACTTATAATTTTCAGTAATAAAATTATTACCAATAATTATTTGTTGGTTTTTACTCCTTCCTATAATTGATACATCTAAATCTGTTGCAACCTTTGAAACGGATCTAAACCAATTTTCATTAAGTTCTTTATGGTAAATAAGACTCACCATAGCTTCATTATTGCGGGACGATTGAAATTCTATTTGAAATAATTTATCTGAAATTATCGGATTATCATTGATATATGAGAGTAGGGGGGGCATTAATTCTTGAATTCTCTTACTGGCTATTGGAAAGAAATCTATTCTTTCTTTTTTGCCATTCAGAGTCATTGTATAAGAATAAGCGTTGTCAAATTTTGATAAGCTAAATTCTGCTCTGTATCTAAAGCTATCATAATTCGATTTAAAAAATTCAATTGGCGCTATTGATGAGAAATGTTGATCAAATAATATTTTTTTATTTTTGAACTGAGTTTCATAGGCCTCTTTTGAAGTTTTAATCAAGATTTGGTCTCAGATATTTATTAGTAATCTCAATTGTTTCACCTCTGGAGTCGGCAATAGCTTTTACTTGATCTTGTCCTATTTTACCTACACCAAAATACTTGCTATCGGGATGAGAAAAGTACCACCCACTTACAGATGCGGCTGGATACATTGCAAAATTTTCAGTTAAAGATATATCAACAGTATTATCTGAATTTAAAAGTTGAAATAGTTTCACTTTTTCAGAATGGTCAGGACAAGCAGGATATCCAGGTGCAGGTCTGATACCTACATATTTCTCTTTTATTAATTCCTCATTTGTAAGATTTTCATCTTTTGCATATCCCCAGTATTCTTTTCTTACTCTTTCATGCAAGTATTCCGCCAAAGCTTCAGCAAGTCTATCTGCAATAGCCTTGAGCATAATTGAAGAGTAATCGTCATTATTTTTTTCATACTCAAGGCATCTTTCTTCAATTCCTTTTCCAGCAGATACAGCAAAGGCCCCTATATGATCATCAAGTGAATCAGAAGAAGGCTTAATAAAGTCTGTAAGACAAAAGTTAGGTCTTATTCCTTGTGGTTTTTGTTGCCTGAGAAAATGAAGCCTAGTGATAAGAGATTCTTTTTTTTCATCAAATAAGCAGAGTTCATTTTCATTTTCTTGCTGAGCAGGCCAAAACCCAATCACAGCTTCAAGTTCGATAAAGTTTTCTTTTTCCAGCTCATCAAGCATGAGCAGTGCATCTTGATAAAGGTTGGATGCAGATTCTCCAACAACCTTGTCTTCTAGAATTTTAGGGAATTGTCCTGCGAGATCCCAAGAACGAAAGAAAATAGTCCAATCGATATACTCTTTTATATCCTTTATTTTTATCCCTTTAATGTGCTTCTTGCCCAAAAAACTAGGTATTGGTGGTTTGTAGTTATCCCAATCAAAGAGAAATTTATTTTCATTGGCTTCATGTAATGCCAATAAAGGTTTGGAATCTTTATTAGCAAGTCTTTCTCTTGTTTTTTCGTAATCATTTCGAACAGCTTCTATAAATTTCTCTCTTTCTTCTGAAGTAACCAAGCTCTGCAATACACCGACACTTCTTGATGCATCAGTTACATGTACGACCTGGCCTGAGGTGTAGGCTGGTTCTATTTTTAAAGCTGTATGAGCCTTTGAAGTAGTTGCACCTCCAATAAGTATGGGTATGTTAAGTCCCTTTCTAGTCATCTCTTCTGCAATATTTATCATCTCATCCAATGAAGGAGTAATTAGACCACTCAAACCAATAAAATCGGCTTTTTCATCTATTGCAGTTTGGATAATAGTTTCAGCAGGTACCATCACGCCTAAATCAATAACTTCGAAGTTATTACATTGCATGATCACACCAACTATATTTTTACCAATATCGTGAACATCACCTTTGACAGTTGCCATAACAACTTTCCCATTTGAAGACGATCGTTGATCTTTAGACTCTTCTATATAAGGAACCAAGTAGGCAACAGCCTCTTTCATTACTCTTGCACTTTTTACCACTTGAGGAAGAAACATTTTTCCTTCACCAAATAAATCTCCCACTATATTCATACCGTCCATTAATGGACCTTCAATCACAGATACAGGGGAGGGGAGTTTTAATCTTGCTTCTTCTGAATCCTCTACAATAAATTTATTTATGCCATTGATTAATGCATGAGAGATTCTTTCTTCAACTGATCCTTCTCTCCATTCCAGGTTATTCTTAGAGGATGTGTCGTCTTGCGATAAGTAGTCAGATGCCTTTTCAACTAGGCGTTCTGTAGCATCTTCAGTTCTATTGAGAATAACATCTTCTACCAATTCTTTTAGATTAGGATCTATCTCTTCATACACCACTAACTGTCCCGCATTCACAATGCCCATTGAGAGCCCGTTTTTGATCGCGTGATATAAGAAAACTGAATGCATTGCCTCTCTAACAGTATCGTTTCCTCTAAATGAAAAAGAAACATTGCTAATACCGCCTGATATCTTTGCTCCAGGAAGATTTTCAGTAATGTATTTACAAGCATTTATGAAATCAACAGCATAGTTATTGTGCTCTTCTAGTCCCGTTGCAACGGCAAATACATTTGGATCAATAATGATATCTTGAGGATTAAAGTTAGCTCGTTCTGTGAGGATTTCGTATGAACGCTTTGATATCTCATTTTTTCTTTCAAGTGAATCTGCTTGTCCATCCTCATCAAAAAGCATAACAATCACTGCAGCACCATATTTTTTGCATAGTTGAGCTTTTGCAATAAAGTCCTTTTCTCCTTCCTTAAGACTTATTGAATTAACAATACATTTTCCTTGAAGTATCTTTAATCCTTCCTCAATTACATCCCATTTTGAAGAATCTATCATGACCGGTACCTTGCTGATTGCAGGTTCGGTTGCTAAGAGCTTGAGGAAGTAACTCATCTCAGTCTTGGCATCGAGCATGCCCTCGTCCATGTTTATGTCAATAACTTGAGCTCCAAATTCAACCTGCTCTCTTGCTACCTCTAATGCTTCGTCGTACTCCTTCTCTTTGATTAGACGTGCAAATTTTTTTGAACCTGTAACGTTTGTTCTTTCTCCGACGTTTACGAAAAGACTCTGCTCATTTATGTTTAGACTTTCTAATCCACTGAGGAAGGTTTGTTTTTTATTTTGGGGTATTTTCCTGGGAGCTTTGTCAGCTACTTTAGCACATATAGATTTCAAGTGATCAGTAGTTGTTCCACAACAACCTCCGACAATATTTACGAATTTATTGTTACAGAACTCTTCAGCAAAACCAGCCATCTGTCCAGGAGATTGATCATAACCACCCATCTCATTAGGAAGTCCGGCATTGGGATGAACACTTACAGCGACATCAGCTATTTCACTTATACGTTTAAGATGTGGTCGCAGTTGTTCAGCGCCTAAAGCGCAGTTAAAACCGATAGAATCCGGTTTAGCATGTGCCACCGACGTCCAAAAAGCATCAACAGTTTGTCCCGATAAAGTCCTTCCAGAAGCATCTGTTATTGTCCCTGATATCATCAGAGGAATATCAAACCCAAGTTCCTCGCATTTTTCTAAGTAAGCAAAGATAGCTGCTTTCGCGTTAAGAGTATCGAAAATAGTCTCTATTAAAATAATGTCAGATCCACCGTCAATCAATCCATCCAAGCATTCTTTGTAATCTTTTTTTAGCTCATCGAAAGAAGTATTTCTAGCTGCAGGGTCTGTAACATCTGGAGATAGGGAAGCAGTTCTATTTGTTGGACCAATCACACCGGCAACTAAAACTTGATTATGAGCATTAGAAGCAACTTCTTTAGCTAACTTAGCACCTTCATAATTTAGTTTGTAAGATATGTCCTCTAAACCATAATCAGATAGAGAAGTTTTGTTGGAATTAAATGTATTGGTCTCTATTATGTCTGAGCCAGCATCTACAAACTCTTGATGTATATTCTTTATTAGATCTGGCTTTGTCAGTGTCAATAAATCATTATTTCCTTTCAGTTCTATATGCCATTCAGGATATAAACTGCCTCTAAAGTCACCTTCAGAAAGTTTATGTTTTTGGATTTCAGTTCCCATAGCACCATCAAGGATAAGAATCCTTTGTGCCATTAATTCTTTGAATTCAGTCTTGGTAAACACTGTTATCTGTATTTTATCATATCTAATAAACCTCAATTAAATTTGATAGAATGACTATATGGAAGAAATGAATATCACCCCTTCAGCACAAGAATATTTAGCCGATCTTTTATCTAATCAAGAAGAAGACACAACAGGTATTAAAATATTTGTATCTGAACCGGGCACTCCTCGAGCAGAAACATG
Organism: SAR86 cluster bacterium AG-447-A08; assembly: GCA_003212335.1. Classification (GTDB taxonomy): domain Bacteria; phylum Pseudomonadota; class Gammaproteobacteria; order Magnimaribacterales; family Magnimaribacteraceae; genus Magnimaribacter; species Magnimaribacter mokuoloeensis. The sequence continues at coordinate 245,260 of QCQA01000002.1, read as the reverse complement.
TATTGCTTATGCAAAAGATGATGAAGATTTCTCAGATTACAGAATCATAGAGGAATTTAAATTCAGCCTGTACCTCGAAGAAAAATCTATAGACTTTTTAAAAGATGCCGAAGTGGATTATTCCCCGGACAAATTTGGCGGAACTTTAACTATAAAAGCTCCTAATGCCAAGCTTCCTCAGATAAGTGAAGATGCTTCAATTGAAGATAAGATAAATTATGTGCTTTATTCGGAAATAAATCCTGGACTTGCATCTCATGGCGGAGAAGTTTCTTTGATTGAGGTTGTAAATGAAGAAACAGCTATTCTCCAATTTGGGGGAGGTTGCCAAGGTTGTGGTATGGTAGATCTTACTCTCAAAGATGGTGTGGAGAAGACATTGCTTGAGCAAGTTGAAGGTTTAAAGAATGTTAAGGACGTCACTGATCATAGCTATAGAGAAAACGCTTACTATAAATAGAGCATGTCTCAACTAAACGCAGATTCTTGTTATATATTTACAGACACTGAGACCACAGGTCTAGATATTAACTTTTCTCAAATAATACAAATTGGTTCTTTATTAACTGACGAATCATTAAATCAAGAAAATTCACAAGATATCGGCTGTCAACTGCTGCCTTGGATAGTTCCTTCTCCAGAGGCCTACTTAGTGCATAAAAAAGTTGAATCTCTTGGGGATGATGCTATGTCTCACTATGAAATGATGCGCCTGCTTAGATCGACTTGGTTAGAATGGTCTAAAGGAAGAAATCCAGTTTATATCACTTATAACGGTCATAGATTTGATGAAGAATTATTTCGAAGGCAATTTTTCTGGAACTTATTACCTCTTTATATAACCAATACATTAGGCGCATCCCGTCTAGATATGCTTAGCACACTACAGTTAGTTGCAAACTTTTTTCCAGATAGTTTAAATTTACCAATCTTTGATGAAGGGGCTATTAGTATGAAGCTTACTGATTGGTCTGATGCGAACTCTATAGAAATTGAAAATGCTCATGATGCCCTAGCTGACTGTGTACAAATGCACGAAATCGCAAAGTTAATTTTGGAGAGGGCTAGTCCAGTTTGGCGCGCTTCTATCAAAGGGTCTTCTAAAACTGGTAATTTAGAGATACTGCAATCAGATCCCTTTGCCATGATAGGGGAAGTTGTAAGAAGAAAAAAATTTACTTATCCAGTTACATATTGCGGTCAAAATCCTAAGATGAATAATGAAGTTGCTGTAGCGGATCTATACTTTGATCCCGATCAATTAGATGATTTAACTGATGCTGAACTTCTCGAGCAGATAGGAAATAGTGGAACTGCCATAAGAAAGGTAAGAATCAATAAAAGTTTACCAGTAATGGCATCTGATCAAATTCCTGATGTAGAAAAGTTCTTGGATATTCCTTATGACCAGCTTGTCGAAAGAGCACATAAAGTCAGAGCAAATATTAAATTACAAACTAGAGTAAGTGAACTTTTAGCAAGTAATCAAGTAAATTACCCACCACCTAAACATCTAGAACAAACTGTGTATTCGGGCTTTCCTTCTGATGCAGACGATTTATGGATGGAAAGATTTCATACTCTACCTTGGGAAGAACGCTCAAAGGTTCTCGATGGATTTGAAGATGCTCGCTACAAGGAGCTCGCTGAAAGGTTAGTTTGTGTCAATAACCCAGAATCCGTATCAGCAGAAACTTTTGAAAGATATCAGAATTTCCTTAATCAAAGACTTTATGACAAGGGACCCTGGCCATCCCTAGAAAAAACTCTTGATAAAACGCGTTCGATGCTAATTGAGGCAAAAGGAGAGCAGAAGGAAATCTTGGAGCAATTAGAGAAGAACCTCGTTAAAAAGTCAGAATTTAATTAGATATCTCCTGTACTCTTATTAAGATCGAAAAATAAGGATGATCTACATAATTAAATATTTCTGGCTCTAGCTTCATATCTTTGTCGATTTCATACAAGTCTTGATACTTATAAATAGGCTCGGCTAGCATGACTGGCGAAATATCTAAATTATCTAAAGATATAAAATTTCCCAAGTTTTGGAAGTTAACTTTTACAGTATTAAAGATAGTGTCCATCCAATAGTTATCTGTAGGTTTTAATTCTTCTTGTTTTTGTTTTTGTTCTTTAACAAGTTTCTGAAAATCAAATAAATTTGGAGTTTTAGTATCAGGCTCTATCTCTTCGGTGACTTGAGAAAATCTAATTCTTGAATCCAAATGAATAAATCTCTCTCTATAAATATTAATTTCTCCATAAATTTTTTTATCCTTTTTTACTGCTTCTATAAAAATAGGTAGAGAGTTTTCTTTCGAGACTGCGGGTTGGTACCATGAATTGTAATAAACAACCCTATAGTCACGACTTCTATTAAGATTTGCTTCAATATCTATCATTCTTTTTTGAAATGGTATTCTCTCAAAAAGGAATGGTAGAGGGGTCTTGAGTTCACTCTTCTCAACGTCGTTTATATCTGAATTATTTAAAGATTTAATTTGTATATCTGGTAGTGCAAAATTATTTATATCGTTTTCAACTAAAGTAACTAATGTAGTGGGCTGCTCTTTAAGCTCTATTAATTCTTCAGAGAAATTAAATTGTTCTAAATTTCTCCACTTTTCATTGAGATCAACCTCTTCAATCATCAGATGTTGTACCACCAAGAAATCTATTTTTAGAAGATCTGGTTGATCCTGGTTCAAGAAATACTGGATGTATTCTTCTGAACTCTTTGCGTAGAGCCCATGGGCTATCATACTTAGTAACAAAGATAACTTAAGAGACATTTTTATTTATAGCTTGCATTACATCCATAGTCATTTTTACTTTATCTTCTAATTTATCATCATTAAAAAGGGAAGTATTTAATTCTTCGTTTTTATAAGAAATACTGATTTTATTTTTATTGAAGTTAATTTTCTTAATAGAAAAGTTTTCTGCAGCTATTTTCAATTCAGCCTGTAAGAAGAAATTTTTGAGTTCGTTTGGCAGTAAACCAAACCTATTAATCATTTCAATTTGGATATTTTTCAATTCTTCATTTGTTTCTGCCAAAGCAATCTTGTTATACATTAAAAGTCTAACGTTAATATCTGGAAGATAATCTTCAGGTATAAAACAATTAACATTGATATTTATCTCAGGTGATTCATCAAGTGATTGAAAATCCATTTCTCCGCTTTTGATAAATTCAGAAGCCTTTTTAATCATTCGTGTATAAAGTTCTAAACCTATTGATTCAAAGACACCGCTTTGGTTTGATCCAAGAATCTCTCCTGCACCTCTTATTTCTAGGTCTTTAAGTGCTAAAAGAAAACCTGCAGATAGTGAGTCAGCACTCATTAGAGCATCAAATCTTTTATCAGCATTTTTTTTATTAACTATGTTCTTGGATCTCAGAAAATAGGCATAAGCTTGCTTTTCTGATCTTCCTACTCTTCCTCTGAGTTGATGTAATTGAGATAAACCAAATTTATCTGCATCTTCTACAATTAAAGTGTTTGCGTTTGAGACATCTATTCCGCTTTCGATAATTGTAGAACAAACCAGAACATCAATTAGACCTGAATTGAAATTCAACATAATTTCTTCTATGACTTTGGGCTTTAACTGCCCATGAACTATTTCAATGACTAAATCTTCAAACTTTTCTTTCAATCTTAATCTTCTGTCTTGAATCAGTGTCAAGTCATTACAAAGATAATAAGTTTGTCCTCCTCTTAAAATTTCCCTTTGTATTGCTTCGTGTATTAAATTTTCATTAAATGAATAGGTAAAAGTTTTGACCGGTAATCTATCATCTGGTGCTGTGGCAATGATCGATAGATCCTTAAGTTCAGATAAAGCAAAATTTAATGATCTAGGAATTGGAGTTGCAGAAAGGCTGAGTATTTCTACTTCTTCTTTTAAAGTTTTAATTTTTTCTTTTTGCCTGACTCCAAAACGATGTTCTTCATCAATAATCAATAAACCTAGATCGTTAAATCTTATATTTCCTTGTAATAAGGCATGTGTGCCAATGACTATATCGATTTCCCCTGAACCCAGGTCTTGTAGCAATTTCTCTTTCTCTTTAAGAGTTATATTTCTTGATAATGCAGCAATGCTAATTCCACTATCTTGAAATCTTTTTTCAAAGCTCGCAAAGTGCTGAGCTGCAAGTAATGTGGTTGGCACAAGGATACATGTCTGTTTATTGTTCAGTGCTGCAATAAAAGCGGCCCTCATTGCAACTTCAGTTTTTCCAAATCCTACTTCACCGCATATCAATCGATCCATAGGTTGTTGAGACTGCATATCAGAAGTAACTTCTTCAATTGTTTTCTTTTGATCATAGGTTTCTTCGTAAGGAAACTTGCTTACAAAACTTGAAAATTCTTTTTCGTCTATATCAAATGCAAAACCGACCCTTCCATTCCTCTTGGCTTGCACTTCAAGCAATTCTGCAGCCGTATCAAATGTTTGTTTTAATGCCTTGTCTTTTCTGTTTTTCCATTTTTTTGAATTCAGTGAATCTATATCTCTATCATCAGGTCCAAAGTATTTTGATACCAGATCCATATTTTCAATAGGAACAAAGACTTTACTGTCATCTTTATAGCTTATTTCAAGACAATCACTGGTACCAACAAAGGTGTTCAATTGTTTTAAACCTACAAACCTTCCTATTCCATGTGAAAGATGTACAACCAAATCACCAGGATCAGGCATTTTTGAAGAAGAAATATCTGCCTTTTCATTCCTTGCCAGTTCAATTGAATTTTCTGTAGTTTCAGATATATTTGGTTGATCAAAATCAAAGGACACATCTTTATTTATAAATTCTAAGAGTTGCGTAAAATTTAAGAATAGGTTTTCGGGTGCAAGCAAAGGTCTTCTAAGGTCATATCTGTATTCTTCGTACCTCTCTTTGATAAGCCCTTCAAATGCTTTAGCTTTTATGTCTGTGTGCTTTTGAACATATATTTCATCTATATGATTAAGATATGAGAGAATACTAGTCTTCTGTTTGTAGAATAAGGGTAAATAGATTTCAACACCTTCAGCAGGTCTTAGGCTCATCACTTTTGTAAAAATTTCTGAATCATTTTCAAAAATATCAAAGTTTTTTCTCCATTCTTGCTTAAATTTTTCAGCAGCTTCAGGATTAAGCGGGTATTCGAAAGAGGGTAGAAAGTTTAAAGAATCAATCTTTTCATCAGCTATTTGTGATTCAGGATTAAAAGTTCTAATACTTTCTATAGTATTATCAAAAAATTCAATTCTTATAGGATTTTTTCCACTTGTCAGAAAAATATCCATAATTGAACCTCTAAGTGCATATTGACCAGGTTCTGAAACAAAATCTTCCCTAACGTATCCGTAATCAGTAATTTCTTGAATAATCTTTTCAGGATTGAACTGGTCATTAACAGACAAATTGTTAATTGGAGAAATATGACTGGGATGAGGAAGTGGAGACAAAATTGTATTAATGGAAGAAATAAGTGTAACGCCTTTTCTTTTCAATAAAGATGATAATGCTGCAATTCTTTTAGCCCTGATAATTGGAGCCATAGAGAAGAAGTCATAGGGTAATAATTCTGAGTTTTCAAGTAATATAAAATTTGGATCTCCATCAAAATATTCAATAAGCTGTATCGCAGATTGCGCATCTTTGGTAATTAGTAGATTATTTTGAGACGAGTTAATCCCCAGATCTAAAACATCCGCAGAAGATGTGATTATTTTTACCACTTAATGTCTGCTTTTTTTGTAAAAAAAAAGAAAATTATATATGGAAGTGTATAATTATTTTTTTTTTATTAAATAGGAATGAAATGGACTTAAAATTTTCAGAAGCAGATGTGACCTTTAGACAGGAAGTCGTTACTTTTTTAGAGAATGAGTACCCAGAAGACATCAAAGAAAAACAAGATAAAAGAATACCATTAGAGAAAGAAGAAATTGTTAGGTGGCAAAAGATTCTTAACCAAAAAGGTTGGTTTGCCATTAATTGGCCTAGTCAATACACAAACCAAGAAGAACTTACCGTTACGCAAAAATACATTCTTCAAGAAGAGCTTGCAAAGGCCAATACACCAACAACAATCCCGTTTGGTATGGGAATGTGCGCACCTGTAATTTATACATTCGGAACAGATGAACAAAAAGAGAAATTTTTACCCTCAATACTCAATAGTGACGTTTGGTGGTGTCAAGGATATTCTGAGCCAGGTTCAGGGTCTGACTTAGCATCTTTAAAAACCAAGGCAGAACTAAGCGGAGATAAATATATAGTAAATGGCACTAAAACCTGGACAACTTTAGCACAACATGCTGATTGGATTTTTTGTCTTGTAAGAACAGAGACTACTGAAATTAAACAAGAAGGTATTAGCTTCTTACTCATTGATATGAAAACTCCAGGGATTGAAGTTAAACCGATCATTACTATAGACGGTTCGCATGAGGTTAACATGGTTTACTTCGATAACGTCGAAGTACCGGCTGAAAACCTTGTTGGAGAAGAAGGACAAGGTTGGAATATTGCTAAATTTCTTTTAGCTCATGAAAGAAGTGGTATAGCTGGAATAGCTGCTCTTAAAAGGGAATTAAAACGTTTAAAAGAATTATCTGCAGAAATTCCATTAGGGGAAAGTACATTGCTAGAAGACAGCCAGTTTAGAAATAAGATCGAAGAAACTGAGATAGAACTCACGGCCACAGAGTTTACTGAACTCAGAACTCTAGCGGCTATGTCTCAAGGTGGATCACCAGGTGCAGAGTCTTCTATTTTAAAAATTAAAGGAACAGAACTACAACAAACTATATCCGAGCTTTTTGTTGAGATGTTGGCTTACTATGCCCATCCTTTCTATTTAGAAAATGAAATTGGTTCAAATGAGACTGTCGGTCCTGATTACGCTGCACCTGTAATGCCTCACTACTTAAACTACAGAAAGGTTAGTATTTACGGTGGCAGTAATGAAATTCAAAGAAACGTTATTTCAAAAGCAATACTGGGGTTATAAATATGGACTTTACATTCAATGAAGAGCAATCACTAATACAAGATCAAGTCGATCAGTTTGTTCAAAAAGAGTATGACTGGGAAACAAGACAATCTTTGTCAAATTCTGAATTAGGTTTTGGTGAAGACAATTGGAAAAAATTTGCTGAACTTGGCTGGTTAGGAATTAGTGTTTCTGAAGACAGCGGGGGTTTTGGAGGTTCAGCAATTGAATCAATGTTAATTATGGAAGCCTTCGGTAAAGGGCTAGTAGTAGAGCCATTTTTGGAAACAGTTATTATGGCTGGAGGATTAATCGATGATCATGGATCTGATCAGCAAAAATCTTCTTTTTTAGAACCAGCCATAGCCGGTGAGATGCATTTAGCTTTGGCTTATGCTGAGCCACAGAGCAGATTCAATCTATCAGATGTGGTTACAGAGGCTAAAGCAGATGGAGATAACTTTATAATTAATGGTTATAAATCTGTTGTGATGAATGGACCTTCTGCAGATCAAATTATCGTTTCAGCTAGGACATCAGGTACTCAACTTGATGAAAATGGAATATCTCTTTTTATCATTGACGCCAATGCATCTGGTTTGGATAAAACAAACTACAAAACAGTAGATGGTAGAAGGGCTTCTGATCTTACTTTTGAGAATGTTTCTGTTTCAAAAGAAAATCTAATAGGTGATCAAGATAAAGGCTTTGAGATTCTAGATTCAGCCATTGATAAGGCAATTTTAGCTATCTCTGCTGAAGCTGTTGGTGCAATGGAAGTCCTTTATAAAACTACTGTTGAGTACACAAAAACAAGAGAGCAGTTTGGAACTGCTATTGGAAAATTTCAGGTTCTTCAACACAGAATGGTAGACATGTTTATGGAGTATGAGCAGTGCAAATCACTTTTGTATATGGCAACCATGAAACATGAAGAAAAAGCTGAAGATGCTAAAAAAGCCATATCAGGTCTAAAGTATCAAGTAGGAAAAGCAGGTAAGTTTATAGGTCAACAAGCTGTACAACTTCATGGAGGTATGGGTGTAACTGATGAATTAAATGTCGGTCATTATTTCAAAAGACTGACAACAGTTGGAACCATTTTTGGTAATACAGATTACCATCTCAAGAAATATACTTCTTTATAAATGAAAAAAGAACAGCCCGATCAAAGGATCCGACCTGAACTCCCTAAAGATCCTTTTGGAGACTTTCAGTATAGACAAGCTCTAGCAGAAGAGATGCTACCTATGATTGGTCGTATCTATCGAGATAATGTTCATCTTCTTCTTTACGGTAAACCTTTGGTTAATCTTTCTGTGTCAGAAATAATGAATGCACACAGGTTTGTTAGAGAGACCGAAAATAATGAACTAAGTGAATTCGAAACCTACCAGGTCATAGTAGCTTTAAGCCAACTTGAATTAGGACCTGCTGAAATAGATATAGGAATAATAGCTGCAGCTTATCTTTTCGAAGATAAAGGTTTGTCCATAGATGATTTTGTTAAAGAGTCAGTCAATGACTTGATTGGTACCAAGGGGTCGATACTCGAAAAAGCTCAAGATGTTGTGCTCTATGGATTCGGAAGAATTGGACGTTTATTAACTCGAATGTTGATCGAAGACTCTGGCGGCGGAGACAATTTAAGACTTAGAGCTATAGTTGTTAGAAAAGCAGTTGAAGGTGATCTAATAAAACGAGCCAACCTAATGAGAACAGACTCTGTACATGGACCTTTCAAAGGAACTGTTAGGGTTGTAGAAGAAGAAGATAAACTCATTATAAATGGCAATGAAGTCAAAGTTATCTATGCCAGCAATCCCTCTGATATAGATTACACTGAATACGGTATAAATAATGCTTTATTAATTGACAACACTGGTGTTTGGAGGAATAAAGAAGGGTTAGGTACACACTTAAATTGCAATGGAATATCCAAGGTCTTACTTACTGCTCCTGCCAAAGAGGGTATTAAAAATATCGTTCACGGAATTAATAACGAGATAATTGAAGATGATTCTATTTTAGGAGCAGCTTCTTGCACAACTAATGCCATCGTTCCTACACTTAAAGTACTCAATGACGAGTTCAGCATAGTGGCTGGTCATATTGAAAGCGTCCATTCCTATACTAATGATCAAAACTTAATTGATAATTTTCATAAAAAAGAACGAAGAGGTAGAAGTGCTGCCCTCAATATGGTCATCACTGAAACAGGTGCCGGTAAGGCAGTAGGACAAGTATTACCAGAACTTATCGGAAAACTTACCGCTAATGCTGTGAGAGTCCCCACACCTAATGTCTCACTTGCAATAATGAACTTACAATTAGGGCGTGATATCACTGTTGAAGAAGTAAATGATTTTCTTAGACAAAAAGCATTTCATTCCGATCTAAAAGAACAAATAGGTTTTACTAATTCTCCTGAAGTTGTCTCAACAGACTTTGTAGGTGACAGACACGCTGGAATAATTGATGCAGCAGCAACTTTAGTTAATGGAGATAAATGTGTTCTCTATGTTTGGTATGATAATGAATATGGGTACACTGCACAGCTTTTAGGATTAGCTAAAGAGATGGTTGGTTTGACCTATAAAAGATATCCAAATTTTAGCGAAACTTCCTAGCAAAATAACCTACAGATCATTATAATACCCACGCGCTCAAGAGGTACTTTTCCCATATATCAGATAGGGAATGATTAGAATAAAAAAAGGTTTAGATATACCCATTTACGGCTCTCCCGCCGATAACATAGTTGACTCTAAAATAACTAGATCTGTTGCAGTTCTAGGTAATGACTACATTGGAATGAAACCGACCATGTTAGTTGAGGAAGGAGACTCGGTTAAGTTAGGTCAGGCTCTCTTCGAGGATAAAAAAAATCCTGGTGTAATAATTACATCTCCGGCAGGGGGAAAGATTGAATCCATCAATAGAGGTGATAGAAGGGCACTTCAATCCATTGTTATAGAGATTGAAACGGAAGAAGAAATTGAAGAATTTAAAAGCTATAGCAATGAAGCTTTAGATTCTGTTTCATCAGATGATATTAGACATCAGCTAATCAAATCTGGTATGTGGACCGCATTCAGGACAAGGCCTTTCAGCAAAATCCCTGCAGTAGATTCTTCTCCTTCAAATATATTCATTTCAGTTTTGGATACTGAGCCGCTCAGCCCAGATCCAGAAAAAATAGTTAATCAACGCTCGGAGGATTTTAATTTTGGTCTTTCCGTTCTAAAAAAATTGGTTGATTGTCCTATACATTTATCTGTCTCAGAAAATTCACAACTTGAAATAGAAGAAGATGCTCAAGTCAAAAAGCACATATTTTCTGGACCTCATCCAGCCGGTCTTGTAGGCACTCACATGCACTTCATTTCACCAGCATCATTAACTAACATAAACTGGAATATTGGATATCAGGATGTGATAGGTGTTGGCTTGCTTTTCTCTACTGGTCAGTTATTTACTGAAAGAGTCATTGCTCTTTCTGGTCCTCAAGTCAATGAACCAAGATATATCAAGACTAGACTTGGCGCTTGCACGGATGAACTTACCGCAGGTGAGTTAACTCAAAGAGACAATAGAATAATATCTGGATCTGTTATATCAGGCAGGGAGGCTATTGGACCATATGCTTATCTTGGTAGATACCACAATCAAGTGTCTGTTATTGCAGAGCCTAACTCTAAAGATAGAGAATTCATGAATTGGTTAACACCAGGTCCAAGAAAATTTTCTAAAATACCTCTGTTTTTTATCTTCGCTTTTTTCCAAAAAAAGTATTCAAGTTCAAAGCTTTAATGAACGGTTCAGATCGTCCTATTGTTCCGATAGGAGTCTATGAAGAGGTTTTGCCATTCAACATGCTGCCTGCAATGTTATTAAGAAACGTAGTTTTAATGGATACAGAAAAAATTCAAGATTTAGGTGGATTGGAGTTAGATGAAGAGGATCTTTCTCTTTGTAGTTATGTATGTCCCGGAAAATATGACTTTGGATCTTTATTGAGAGCAGGTCTAACTAAAATAGAGGTAGAAGGTTAATGAAACCCTTAAGAAAATATTTAGACTCTATTAAGCCAAACTTTACTTCTGGAGGCTCGTTAGAGAAATATTTTCCTATCTACGATGTATTTGAAAATCTATTTTACTCATCGGATAAGAGAACTTTTGGCTCCGTTCATATCAGAGATAATATAGACCTTCAAAAGGTTATGGTTGTAGTCTGGATGGCAACTTTCCCCGCCATGTTTTATGGGATGTACAATCTGGGATATCAATCTCTGACGGCATTTGAACAGATTGGATCTATCAATAAAGATGACTGGCATTTCTTATTCATAGATTTGCTTTGCAGTTATGATCCTAAAAGCATTTTTGATTGTATTTGGTTTGGGGCCTGTTATTTCATACCAATATATCTAGTGACATTCATTGTAGGTATTGCATGGGAAGTAATATTTGCTGTCGTTAGAGGTCATGAAATAAACGAAGGTGCTTTTGTCACCACCGTTTTATTTGCTCTTTGCTGCCCTCCTGATGCTCCTCTCTGGCAGGTTGCTCTAGGTATAAGTTTTGGTATTGTTGTAGCTAAAGAAATTTTTGGTGGTACTGGTAAAAATTTCTTAAATCCAGCTTTGGCCGGACGTGCATTTTTATATTTTGCTTATCCTGTGAACTGGTCTGGAGACTCGGTTTGGGTTGCTGTAGATGGCTATAGTGCACCAACTATACTCGGTATTGGTGCGCAAGAAGGACTCCAAGGTATTCAAGCTCAATATAGCTGGAGTGAAGCTTTCCTAGGTTCAATACCAGGATCTATCGGAGAAACATCTACCCTATTTATTCTTCTCGGGCTTGCAATTCTGTTATATACCAGGGTTGCTTCTTGGAGGATCATTGCTGGAGTTTTATTGGGCACTTTCCTAACATCAGAATTATTTAATCTAATCGGGTCTGAAACCAATCCCATGTTCTCCCTACCATTTCACTGGCATTTAGTAATCGGTGGTTTTGCATTCGGATTAACCTTTATGGCTGTTGAGCCTGTTTCAGGTTCACACACAAATCTGGGCAGATGGTATTACGGTATTTTGATTGGAGTCATGGTCGTTTTAATCAGAGTTGTTAACCCCGCTTATCCAGAAGGAATGATGCTTGCAATTCTTTTTGCAAATTTATTCGCACCATTAATTGATCATTTTGTTCAAGAGAGAAATATAAAACATCGACTGAAAAGGGCTGCTTAATGAATAATAATGACACTATAAGAAAAACACTGTTAGTTGCAGTTTCTCTCTGTCTAGTTTGCTCAGCTTTAATATCTTTCTCTGCAGTAGAGTTAAGGGATTTACAGGAAGCAAATAAAACACTAGATAAACAAAGTAAGATTTTATCAGCAGCAGGTCTTCTTCAAGATTCAACTGATGTTACCGAACAATTTAAGTCTATAGATGCTCGAGTAGTAGATTTAGAAACAGGGTTATTTGACACAAGCATAAAAGTTGAGGATTACGACGAAGGTGCCTTTTCACGAAATCCATCAACTTCAATTGAACTAACTTCAGAAAAGGATATTGCTCTAATTAAAAGAAGAGAGAATTTTCAAACTGTTTATCTTCATTATGAACAAGATCAACTAAATGCCATTATTCTCCCTGTAAGGGGCTACGGACTCTGGGGAACCATGAAAGGTTATTTGGCTCTTGAACCAGATTTACAGACTATTATAGGGTTAGAATTTTTTGAACACATAGAGACACCTGGTCTCGGTGGCGAAATAGTGAATCCAAGATGGAAAGCTATCTGGAAAGGAAAGGAAATATTTTCTGAGAACGGTGAAATTTTAATATCCGTTATAAAGGGCTCAGTAGATAAGTCTTCAGAAAATGCTAAATATCAAGTTGATGGTCTATCAGGTGCAACTATCACTAGTAATGGAGTCACAAACCTATTGTCCTTCTGGCTGGGAGATATGGGGTATGGTCCTTTAATTACTCAATTAAAAGATAAGGAGTTAAAAGATGTCTAAAGCAAGAGAAGTTCTTTTAAACCCGATTTTTAATGACAATCCAATCGCACTACAAATTTTAGGTATATGTTCTGCGTTGGCTGTTACTGGCAATCTCTATATAACCTTGATTATGTGTGTCGCTTTGACGACTGTTGTAACTCTATCTAATCTATTTGTATCTCTTATCAGAAATCATATACCCACTAATATTAGAATCATTGTTCAGATATCTATCATCGCGACTTTGGTTATGCTTGTAGATGAAGTTCTTCAAGCATTCGATTATGAGAGTAGTAAAACTCTTTCAGTCTTTGTTGGTTTAATTGTTACCAATTGCATAGTAATGGGTAGAGCAGAGGCTTTTGCAATGAAAAATGGACCTTTAATGAGTGCAATAGACGGCTTTGGAAATGGTCTTGGCTATAGTGTAATTCTTATAATTATAGCTGTTATTAGAGAGTTTGTAGGAGCTGGTACCTTTTATGGAATAGAGATAATGCCATTAACAACTAATGGTGGATGGTATATGGCAAATAACTTCTTTTTAACTCCAGCGAGTTCATTTTTTATAATTGGATTCACTATCTGGGCTTTAAGGCAATGGAAAACAGACCAGATAGAAGAGCCTGAATTCAGAATTTCAAAAAATAGCTTAGAAGCAGAAGAGAGGACAGTCTGATGTTAGAAGCTTACTTAAGTATGTTTATAAAAGCAGTATTCATTGAAAATATCGCTATTAATTTCTTTCTCGGAATGTGTACCTTCCTTGCTATCTCAAAACGTATTCAGCCCGCAATTGGACTAGGCATTGCTGTAATAGTAGTGCTAGGATTAGCCGTTCCGATTAACAATCTAATCTTTAATAACTTTTTAAAAGAAGATGCTTTGTTTCCAGGCTCTGATCTACATTTTGTTGGTCTCATCTGTTACATAGGAATTATTGCTGCTTTAGTACAAATTCTGGAGATGTTTTTAGATCGTTACATACCTGCACTTTATAACGCGCTAGGGGTCTTTCTTCCACTAATTACTGTTAATTGCGCAATATTGGGAGGAGTTTTATTCTCAATTGAAAGAAATTTAGTATTTACGGAGAGTATTGTTTACGGCTTAGGTGCCGGTACTGGTTGGGCATTGGCTATTGTTGCTTTGGCTGGAATTACTGAAAGATTGAAATATGCTGATATACCTGAAGGGTTGCAAGGATTGGGTATAACTTTCATAACAGTAGGTTTAATGTGTTTTGGTTTTTTATCTTTTGGAGGAATCTCTTTATAAAGTATGAATTTTTTACAGAATGAAATTGTTTTAGGTGTTTTGGTTTTCACTCTAGCAGTGAATATGATGGTTTTTATTATATTAGGTGCTAGAAAATTATTAGTTTCTTCAGGAAACGTGAGTATATCGATGAATGAGGCAGCTAAGTCTGTTGAGGTAGAGGCGGGTGGTAAACTGCTTCAAACTTTAGCATCCCAAAACCTTTTCTTGTCTTCTGCTTGTGGTGGCGGTGGTACCTGTGCACAGTGTAAATGTCGAGTAATTAGCGGAGGGGGCTCCATACTTCCTACAGAGGAAGCTCATTTTACTAATAAGGAAAAAAATGAAGGTTGGCGCTTATCTTGCCAAGTTCCAGTAAAAGATAATATGGAAATAGTTGTTCCTGACGAAGTCTTTGGTGCTAGGAAATGGGAATGTGAAGTTATTTCAAATAAAAATGTTGCGACTTTTATTAAAGAACTTGTTCTCAAATTACCTGAAGGAGAAGAAGTTGCTTTTAAAGCTGGCGGCTATGTTCAAATGGAAATTCCTCCGTATGAATTGGATTACAAGTCTTTTGATATTGAAGAAGAATATCACGGAGATTGGGATAGATTCGGTGTTTGGGAGAACTCCTCTAAGACACTTGAACCAGTTATTAGAGCTTACTCTATGGCCAATTATCCAAATGAAAAAGGAATAATGAAATTCAATATCAGAATTGCTTCACCCCCTCCTGGAACAGATTTTCCTGCAGGAGAAATGAGTTCCTATATTTTTAATTTAAAAGAAGGCGATACTCTGACTATTTTCGGACCTTTTGGAGAGTTTTTTGCTGAAGAGACTGATGCTGAGATGGTGTTCATAGGTGGCGGTGCAGGTATGGCGCCAATGAGATCTCATATTTTTGATCAGTTACTTAGATTAAACTCTAAACGAAAAATCACTTTCTTTTATGGAGCTAGAAGCTTAACAGAAATGTTCTACACAGATGAATATGATAAATTAGCAGAAGAACATGATAATTTTGAATGGCATGTAGCTTTATCTGATCCTTTACCTGAAGACAATTGGGAAGGGCATACAGGCTTCATCCATCAAGTCATCCACGATCAATATCTAAAAGATCATCCTGCTCCAGAAGATTGTGAATATTATATGTGTGGTCCGCCTCCAATGATGGATGCTTGTTTTGACATGTTAGATAGCTTAGGTGTTGAGCCCGAAGCTATTAAATTCGATGATTTTGGAAGCTAATTGAATCTTAAATTAGTTTTACCTTCATTAGCCCTTATTCTTTTTCTATTCTTAATTTTTAAGAAAGAGGAAGTATATGAGCCTCAGATTTTCAAAGGTAATATTATGGGAACCACCTATAATATTATTCTCCAATCTGATGTTTCAGGTGAAGATGCCCACATCAAAGCTTATAACATCCTCCAAAAAGTTAACCAAGAAATGTCTACCTATATAGACGATTCCTTGATTTCAAAAGTAAATAAAGCTGATATAGGACAATGGGTAACGGTAACTCAAGACTTTTTAGATGTCCTAAGCTTTGCCACAACTTTATGTAAAGATACTCAAGGTATATATGATGTATCTATAGGAAAATTAGTAAATCTATGGGGCTTTGGACCTGACTCTGTTGATAAACAACCTTCTACAGAAGAGTTAAGTTACTTTTCGTCCCAAGTTGGTTGTAATTCTATAGAAACAGATCCTACAAATCTTTCAATTAAAAAAGCAAAAGATGTTGAACTAGATTTTTCATCTATAGCCAAAGGCTTCGCTCTTGATAAAGTGTATGAATTTTTGATCAAACAGTCTTATCTTAATAGTTTTTTTATTGAGATCGGAGGAGAGATTAGATCTACTGCTTTAAAGTCTAATGACCAACCTTGGAAAGCTGGAATTATAAATCCCATTCAGCAAGAAAAGATCATATATACATTCTTGTCTTCTGATTTTAACACTTTCGCTTTAGCCACTTCAGGTGATTACCGAAATATAAGAATTTTTGATGAGGAGGAGTTAAGTCATACTCTAGATACTTCATCTGGCATTCCAACTAACCTTGCAAAAAAATCTGTTTCTGTAGTTGCGGAAAACACAATGAAAGCTGATGCGCTCGCAACAGCCCTAAATGCTATGACACTTGAGCAAGCCATCAATTATGCAGATCAGAAACAAATAAAAGCTCTCTTTATCACTGAATCCGATGGTCAATCTAAAATAATATTCTCTGAAAAACTCAAACAGGTTAAAATGTAATTATGTTAGAAATGTTCATAATATTCTTTGTTTTAATGACCATCGTCAGTGTCATGTCTGTGGGTGTGATTTTTGGAAAAAAACCTATAACTGGTTCATGTGGAGGGCTGGCTAATTTAGAACCTGGAAGAGAATGTGAACTGTGTGGAGGAAATCCCTCAAACTGTGTAGAACAATAAGTTAATTAATAAAAAGGGAGCCTAAAGCTCCCTTTTTATTATCAGTTCAATTTTAGAACTGGTTCATAGTGTTGTCTTCACCAGCTGCTTTAAGAGCCGCTTCTCCTGCAAAATATTCTTTATGATCGTCTCCCATATCGGAGCCAGCCATATTTTGATGTTTAACACACGCTATGCCTTCTCTAATTTCTTTTCTTTGAACTCCTTCTACGTACCCTAACATTCCTTTGTCACCGAAATACTCTTTTGCAAGATTATCTGTTGATAGAGCAGCAGTATGGTAGGTAGGAAGAGTGATTAAGTGATGGAATATTCCTGCTTGTTTTGCTGCATCTGCCTGGAATGTTCTGATTCTCTCATCTGCTTCTTTACCTAATTCTGTATTATCATACTTCTCATCCATAAGATTCTCTCTCTCATAGCTTGATGTATCTTTTCCTTCTTCTTCCATTGAGTCAAAGACTTGCTGTCTAAAATTTAAGGTCCAGTTAAAAGAGGGGCTATTGTTATAAACTAGCTTAGCATTAGGAATGACTTTACGAATTTCATCCATCATTCCTCCTATCTGTCCAATATGAGGTTTTTCTGTTTCTATCCATATAAGATCGGCACCGTTTTGTAGACTTGTAATTGAGTCTAATATACACCTTGCTTCACCAGTACCTTCCTTAAACCTATAAAGATTGCTAGGAAGTCTTTTGGGCCTTACAACTTTTCCATGATAGTTTATAAGAACATCACCGTGGTTCATTTCTTCATTTGAAACTTCTTCAAGGTCAAGGAATGAGTTGTATTGATCTCCCATATCACCGACTTCGTGAGTAATGGCTATTTGTTTTGTAAGTCCAGCTCCTAGAGAGTCAGTCCTTGCAACTATCACGCCATCATCAACACCTAATTCTAAGAATGCATAACGTACTGCATTTATCTTTGCCAAGAAATCAGAGTGGGGAACGGTTACTTTCCCATCTTGGTGACCGCATTGCTTTTCATCGGAGACTTGGTTTTCAATTTGTATACAGCAAGCTCCTGCTTCAATCATTTGTTTAGCCATCAGATAAGTTGCTTCTTCATTACCGAAACCAGCATCTATATCTGCAATGATTGGAACTATATGAGTTTGGAAGTTATCTATCTTTTCTTGTATTTCCTCTTTTGCTTTACCTTCAGCAGAATCGAGCTGCCTAAAAAGATCACCTAGTTCTCTTGCATCAGCTTGTTTTAGGAATGTGTATAACTCATCAATAAGTGATGCTACTGTAGTTTTTTCATGCATTGACTGATCAGGTAGAGGTCCAAATTCAGATCTTAATGCAGCAACCATCCATCCAGATAGATATAGGTATTTTTTATCTGTATTGCCAAAATGTTTTTTAATGGAGATTAATTTTTGCTGTCCTATAAATCCGTGCCAGCAACCTAAAGACTGGGTATAAGATTCTGGATTGGCATCGTACTCCTCCATATCTTTTCTCATAATTGCTGCAGTGTATTTAGCTATATCGAGACCAGATTGAAATTGGTTTTGTAATCTCATTCTGGCAGCGCTTTCTGGCTGGATATTTACATTTGATCCATTATTTTTGCTCTTAAGTTCAGTAAGTTCTTGAATTAGTTCTTTGTAAGATGCCATATTTCTTCCTATTTTTGATTGAAGTTATGTTTGTTTATCTTTAAACCTTTCCCTGTACCTGTTAGTGGGAATAGTACTTTTAAAAAAGGCGTCAGTTTAACGGGAAATAGCTATAAATCAACTATCTTTTAGTCTTTAGAAAGTTTTTCTGCGTACCCAATATATGATTGTGGGGTGAGTTGAAGAAGCCGTTTTTTATCTTCAGAAGGTACATCCATAGTATTTATAAATTCCATGAGATTTTTTTCATCGATATCTTTTCCTCTCGATAGTTTTTTCATTAATTCATAACCATTAGGTATATTATTTTTTCTAATAATTGTTTGTATAGCTTCAGTCAGAATTTCCCAAGATTTACTTAGGTCCTCTTTTAATCTTTGATCATTAAGTTCGAGTTTATTTAAACCTTTTTGCAAAGAAAGTAAGGCGATATTCATATATCCAAAACAAGTTCCTATATTTCTCATAATAGTTGAGTCTGTAAGATCTCTTTGCCATCTCGATATAGTGACAGTATTACTAATGTGATTAAGATTTGCATTTGCCATTCCAAGATTACCTTCAGCATTTTCAAAGTCGATAGGATTGACTTTATGGGGCATAGTAGAGGAGCCAACTTCACCTTCTTTGAGTCTTTGTTTGAAGTATCCTAAAGAAATGTAACCCCATATATCTCTACTTAAATCTATTAAGATGTTATTGAGTTTTACATAATCGCTTAGCAAAATTGCTATGGTATCTTTAGGCTCTACTTGGGTAGTATGTGAATTAAAGTCAAGGTTTAGGCCTTTAACAAAATCTTTTGCAATCTTTTCCCAATTAATATCAGGATAAGCTAAATGATGAGCGTTGTAGTTACCCACAGCTCCATTAATCTTTCCTACCATCTTGTGTCTATCTATTTCGATTTGTAACTTATTTATTCTATGAGAAAAATTTGAAAACTCCTTTCCCATTGTAGTGGGAGAGGCATTCTGCCCGTGTGTTCTTGAAAGCATAGAATTTTTAGCAAATTTCTTGGCAAAGCTTCTGATTTTATTTTGTACTTGACTAATATTTGAATGTGTAATTTTAGAAGCATCTTTTATCATTAAGGCATAGGAAAGGTTATTAATGTCTTCGGACGTGCAAGCAAAATGGATAAATTCAGCATATCTATTAAGTTTTTTTGATTTTTTAAATTTTTCTTTTAAAAAATATTCTACAGCCTTTACGTCATGATTAGTTTTGCTTTCAATTGCTTTAATTCTCTTGGCATCTTTTAATGTAAAATTATCAATTAAATCAATAAGATAGTTAGTATCTCTAATGTTTAACTTAGGAAGTTCTTTTATCTTTGAGATCTTAGATAGATGAATGAACCATTTTATTTCAACTATAACTCTATATTTAATAAGGCCGTATTCGCTTGTAACTTCCCTAAACTCTTCAATGGCCTGATTGTATCTACCATCCAATGGAGAAACGGAAAAAAGATGTTCTGATTTCATATTGTCATTATAACTTAATGCCTTTAATACTTGCCTTGTTGATAAACTAGATTCAAACTAGTGGTCATGCATAAGATAATTTTATCATTAGTTTTGTCTTCAATTTGTTTAGGAATAAATGCAAAAACAGTCATTCACGCAGGTTATCTTTTTAATACCGACAATGGTTCAGTTGAACCTGAAATGTCAATTATCATAGAAAATGAGCGTTTTTCAGAAGTTTTAGAGGGTTATGTAAGCCCCAGTCCTGATGATAATTATATTGATTTAACGGGATATTATGTTCTTCCTGGTCTAATTGACATGCATGTTCACTTAACTAATCAAAGCTCTAATAGAGCTTATCTTGAAAGGATAACCTTAAATGCTGCCGATTATGCAATAAGAGCTACCAAGAATGCAGAAAATACACTTATGGCTGGATTTACTACAGTTCGTAACCTTGGAGACTCTGATACAGTAACTATCTCTTTAAGAAACGCTATAAATAATGGAATAGTTATAGGTCCTAGAATCTTTTCATCAGGAAAGACTATATCCTCTACCGGTGGTCACGGAGATTCCACAAACTCTCTTAATCAAACATTAACATCTGATTTAGGCCCTAAAGATGGCGTAATGAATGGTGAGTTAGATGCTTTAAAGTCAGTAAGATATAGATATAAAGAAAATGCAGATCTCATAAAGATAACAGCCACAGGTGGGGTTCTCAGTAATGCGAAAGATGGTCAGAATCCTCAAATGACTCTAAACGAAATTAAAGCAGTCGTAGATGCTGCTAAAGACTATGGATTTAAAGTTGCTGCTCATGCACATGGTTCAGAAGGAATAAAAAGGGCAACTTTAGCAGGAGTAGATTCAATTGAGCACGGAACCCTGATGGATAAAGAAGGAGCTCAGCTTATGAGAGAAAAGGGCACGTATTACGTTCCAACTTTATTAGCAGGAAAGTGGGTGGCGGATAAAGCTTTAATCAAAGACTATTACCCACCTTTTGTAGAAAAAAAGGCTTTAGAAATTGGTCCCAAACTTCAATCAACTTTTTCTATGGCATATCAATCAGGTGTGAAAATTGCATTTGGTACTGACAGTGGAGTTTCTCCGCATGGAGAAAATGCAAAAGAATTTGCTTTAATGATAGCGGCAGGTATGTCAGAAAAAGATTCTATCTTAAGTGCCACTATTTACGCCGCTGAATTATTAGGAAAAAAAACTGATCTTGGTAGTATTTCCAAAGGGAAATATGCAGATTTAATTGGTGTTTCTAAGGATCCTTTGATAGATATCAAAGTCCTTGAAACAGTAGATTTTGTAATGAAAGGAGGCAAGGTAGTTAAACAACCTTGAATAAAAATATGAAACTTTATAACTCAATTGGACCTAATCCGCATGTGGTAAGAATGTTTATAGCTGAATCAGGTCTGGATATAGAAACTATCGAAGTAGATTTAATGAGTGGAGAAAATAGACAGGAGGAGCACCTCAAAAGAAATCCTTCTGGTCAAATGCCAGCTCTGGAACTTGATAATGGGAATTTTTTGGCGGAAATATCAGTTATATGTGAATACCTTGATGAATTGAATGGCCACAGTAATTTGATAGGCAAAACACCCGAGCAAAGAGCAGAAACAAAGATGTGGTTTCGAAGGATTGATTTACAAATTGTTGAACCTTTAATTAATGGCTTTAGATTTTCAGAAGGGTATGAGTTTTTTAAGGATAGGTTGCATTTAATACCCCAAGCTTCAGATGATCTTAAGGCAATAGCACAAGAAAGACTGAAGTGGCTAGATGAACAAATAGAAGGTAAGCAATATATATGTGGCGATAGATTGACTCTTGCAGATATTCACCTTTATTGCTTTTTAAATTTTGGTGCAACAGTTGGGCAATCAATTGATCCATCTAATAAAAATATAGTTGACTTATATTCCAGACTGGATTCCCTGGAAAGCGCTTCTGCTTAATGGATAAAGAAGAAAGAATCAGAGCATGGCTTTGCACTATAGTTGTGTTGATAGTTTCTTTCCTTTGGCTATTATCTGCTTTTCTATAAATGGACTGGAAGGTTTATATTGTTAAATGTTCTGATAAAACTTTTTATACGGGTATCACAAACAATATTAAATTGAGACTTGATACTCATAACGCAGGTAATGGCGCAAAATATACAAAGAATAGACTACCGGTTGTTTTGGTGTATCTAGAAAGTGTAAATGACAAAAGTAATGCTCTAAAAAGAGAAATGGAAATAAAAAAATTAAATAGATCTCAAAAGATAGATTTAATTAATACTACTAATCTCTCCACCACCTAGGCATTTATCGTCTTGATAGATTACCACCGACTGACCAGGAGTTACCGATCTCTGAGGTGAAGCAAATTTAATATTTATTCTGTTATTAAGAATATTAATTTCACAGTCTTGATCCTTTTGTCTGTATCGAACTTTAGCAGTTCCTGTAAATTTTTCTGGTATTGAATCAACTAATAAAAATTGATTGCTAGTTGTGAGTTCCTCAGAGAAAAGGAGAGGGTGGTCGTTGCCTTGCACACAAGTCAACTCATTAGTTTCTAAATTCTTTTTAGCGACATACCAAGGTAAGTCAGATGCTCCCTTAACGCCTCCAATTCCTAAACCCTGTCTTTGACCCAAAGTATAAAAAACTAGACCAGAGTGAGTACCTATAACCTCATTTTTTTCATTAACTATATTTCCTTCTTCTCCTGCCAAGTAATTACTTATAAATTCAGGGAATGGCCTCTCTCCGATAAAACAAATTCCAGTGCTATCTTTTTTTTCACTGGTAATTAAATTGTTATTTCTTGCTATCTTTCTGACTTCAGATTTTTCTAACTTTCCCAATGGAAATAGTGTACGTTCTAAAACTTCTTTATCTATAGCATGCAGGAAATAGGATTGATCTTTTGAAGAGTCGGCTCCCTTATAAAGACTGATATTATCTGTTTGGGCATAATGACCTGTAGCTATGTAGTCATAACCTTGAGACATTGCATATTTATAAAATTCTTTAAATTTAATTTCTTTGTTACATAAAATATCAGGATTTGGTGTTCTACCAGCTTCTAATTCTTTTAGGAAATATGAGAAAACATTATCTTTGTACTCTTTGGAGAAACTTACTTGCTCCAAAGGAATATTTAGCTGTTCAGAGATAAATACTGCATCCATAAAATCTTCTTTTGCGCTGCAATAAGGGGAGCCATCATCATCATCCCAATTTTTCATGAATAAAGCATGGACTTCATGTCCTTGTTCTTTAAGTAGTAGAGCAGAAACAGATGAGTCTACTCCACCTGACAACCCTACTAACACCTTTTTCTTGCTCATTTTTGTTGAATTAACCTTATTGACTAATTGATATATAATGCACCACCGAAATAAATTATACAAAGCAATCATGGCATTTGAGCACATTCAAGAACCAAAAAGTGGTTCAAAAATATCTATAGACTCTTCGGGGAAACTAATTGTTCCAGACAATCCAATAATACCTTTCATCGAAGGAGATGGGATAGGTTCAGACATCACTCCTGCAATGATTAGAGTTGTAGACAGCGCAGTAGAGAAATCTTACGGCGGAAAAAAGAAAATTGAATGGATGGAAATCTACTGTGGAGAGAAATCAACTGTTGTATACGGTGAAGATAACTGGCTTCCTCCAGAAACTTTAAGGGCACTTGAAATCTACCTTGTAGGTATCAAAGGACCCCTGACTACACCTGTAGGTGGAGGTATTAGATCCTTGAATGTAGCTTTAAGGCAAGAATTAGATCTCTATGTGTGCCAAAGACCAGTTAGATATTTCAATGGAGTTCCAAGTCCAGTTATTTCTCCCGAAAAAACGGACATGGTAATTTTTAGAGAAAACTCAGAAGATATTTATGCTGGAGTTGAATGGGAAGCCGGATCAGAAGGCGCTGAGAAACTTATAAATTTCTTAACTGAAGAAATGGGTGTAAACAAGATTCGTTTTACAGAGGAGTGTGGTATCGGAATTAAACCTATATCTAAACAAGGGACTGAAAGATTAGTGGATAAAGCAATTCAATATGCAATAGCAAATGATAGAGACTCTATAACCTTTGTTCACAAAGGTAATATTATGAAATTTACCGAGGGCTCATTTAAAGACTGGGGATATCAGTTTGCTGCATCAGAATACGGTGCAGTTGAGCTAGATGGAGGTCCATGGCATACCTTAACTAATCCAGTGACCGGCAGAGAGATAGTCATTAAAGATGTTATAGCTGATGCATTTTTACAACAAATATTAACTAGACCTGATGAATACAGTGTCATAGCTACTATGAATCTTAATGGAGATTATATATCTGATGCTCTTGCTGCAGAGGTGGGTGGTATTGGTATTGCTCCAGGAGCCAACCTTGGAGATAAAATAGCTTTATTTGAAGCTACTCATGGAACTGCACCTAAATATGCTGGTTTAGATAAAGTTAACCCTGGTTCTTTAATACTTTCTGCAGAAATGATGCTTAGATATATGGGTTGGATGGAAGCTGCCGACATGATCATTGAAGGTCTTGCTAAGACAATAAGTCAGAAAACCGTGACCTATGACTTTGAAAGACTAATGAGTGGTGCAAGTTTATTAAAATGTTCTGAATTTGGAGAGGCAATAATTTCAAATATGGATTAATGCTTGTAGAGAATAAGAACAAAGACCAAGAAGACAATAATAGAGATACATCTTCCGTTGCGACTTTAGAAAAACCTAAAGTTAAAAAACCTCCCTTATACAGAGTTATCCTCCTTAATGATGACTATACTCCTATGGAGTTCGTCGTCTATGTTCTACAGATCTTTTTTGGTTTTGATGGTGACAAGGCCCAACAAATCATGTTAGCGGTCCACACACATGGAAAGGGAGTTTGTGGTATCTTTACAAGAGAGGTGGCTGAAACAAAAAGTGCCCAGGTTAATAACTTTGCAAAAGAAAATGGTCACCCATTATTAAGCGATATTGAGGAAGTCGAAGAGGATGATTAATCAAGAATTAGAACAAAATTTAAATAGCGCCTTTAAGTTAGCCCAAGAACAAAAACATGAATTTGTTACTGTAGAACATCTTCTTCTATCTTTGCTGGATAATACAGATGCTATAGATCTATTAACATCGAATAAGGTAAATATAGAAACTCTAAAAGTAGATTTAGAGGAATTTATTGGATCCACAACCCCTAAAATATCAAGTGATGCTGAGATAGATATACAGCCAACTTTAGGTTTTCAAAGAGTTATACAGAGAGCTGTATTCCATGTTCAGTCATCAGGAAAAACGGAAGTAAAAGGAAGTAATGTTTTAGTGGCGATATTCAGTGAAAAGGAATCTCAGAGTGTTTTTCTACTAGAGCAGCTTGGACTAACCAGATTAGATGCAGTTTCTTATTTGAGCCATGGAAAAACTGAAAACGCTGATTCTGTAATTGATGAAAATGGAGACTCTAATGATCCCGACTCTAATAGTGCCTTAGAACAGTATGCAACAAATCTTAATAAAGAGGCGTTAGAAGGTAGGATTGACCCGTTGATTGGTAGATCAACAGAGATTGAAAGAGTTGTCCAAATTTTAGCCAGACGCAGTAAAAATAATCCATTATTGGTTGGAGAATCGGGTGTGGGTAAGACAGCTATTGCTGAAGGACTTGCTAAACTTATTACAGAAAATAAAGTTCCTGATCTAATTAAAGATAGTGTGATTTATTCACTTGATATGGGGGCCTTATTGGCAGGTACTAAATATAGAGGGGATTTTGAAGAAAGACTAAAGGCTGTCTTAAAAGAACTTGAAGAAGATAAGTCTGCAATTTTATTCATTGATGAGATTCATACAATTATAGGAGCTGGTGCTACCTCAGGAGGAGTAATGGATGCTTCTAATCTTCTTAAACCTGCATTAGCAAAAAGAGGTTTGCAGTTTGTTGGATCTACCACCTACAAAGAATTTAGAGGTATTTTTGAAAAGGATAGAGCTCTTTCTAGAAGATTTCAAAAGGTTGAAGTAAGCGAACCATCCGTGGATGAGACTTTTAATATACTAAAAGGCTTAAAAGAGCGCTTTGAAGAACACCATGAAATTAAATATACGGAAGGTTCTTTAAAAGCCGCAGCATCTTTATCTTCTAAGCATATAAATGATAGGTTTCTTCCAGATAAAGCTATTGATGTAGTCGATGAAGCTGGAGCAAGACAAAAATTAGTACCTTCATCTAAAAGAAAGAAAACTATCAATGAATTAGATATTGAAAAAATAGTTGCATCTATTGCTAGAATTCCAGAAAAAACAGTTTCTTCATCAGATAAAAAATCACTTGAAAAATTAGAAGAAAATTTAAAAAGAGTAATATTTGGTCAAGATGAAGCAGTTGAAAGTCTTGCTTCTTCGATCAAACTCGCAAGAGCTGGTCTCAGAGTAGATGAAAAACCAGTCGGTTCATTCCTTTTTTCGGGACCAACTGGAGTTGGTAAGACTGAAGTTAGTAAACAACTCGCTTCCATAATGGGAATAGAATTTGTTAGATTTGATATGTCTGAATATATGGAAAGACATACTGTATCGAGACTCATAGGAGCTCCTCCAGGATATGTAGGCTATGATCAAGGGGGATTGCTGACAGAGTCTGTTAATAAACATCCCCATTCTGTAATTCTTTTAGACGAAATAGAAAAGGCCCATCCTGAAGTTTTTAATATTCTTTTACAGGTTATGGATCATGGAACACTAACAGATAATAATGGTAGGAAAGCTGATTTTAGAAATACTATTGTAATCATGACAACAAATACTGGAGCTCAAGATATGAGTAGAGCAAGTATGGGATTCCAGTCTCAAGATCATTCGAGTGATGCTACAGAAATGATTAAAAAGACCTTCTCTCCTGAATTTAGAAATAGACTAGACGGAATAATCCAATTCAATCCACTACCTACTGAAGTTATTAAAACGGTCGTAGATAAGTTCTTGGTTGAGTTACAAGTTCAATTAGATGCCCAAAAGGTACAACTCGATGTTTCTGAAGAAGTACGCGAATGGTTGCTAGAAAATGGATACGACAAAAATATGGGTGCTAGGCCTATGCAAAGACTAATTCAAGACAGCATTAAAACAGAATTAGCAGAAGAAATTCTCTTTGGTAAATTGTCTAAAGCAGGTGGAATTGCTTACGTAGAGTTAAAAAAAGGAAAGATATCAATTGAATTTAAAGAGAATTCTAAGCAAAAAGAGAAGATAAGAAATTGAATAAAGTAACCTTATTTTGTCTTCTCCTTTCTTTTTCGATCAATCATTTTTCTGAAGAATTTATTTCTAATCCTGCCAACCCTGAACAGTCCATTCTTTTTTGGGAAAAATCTCAGAAAATTAATGGCTTTAGAAATGGTTTCAATTTTGTTCCTTCAAGAGTAATTAATAAAAGCTCCAGTCCTTATCCTTTAAATTACTTATTAATAGACTTTTCACAAATAAGCTACGAACTCAACGGTAAGACTTACACTCTTGAAGACTACAACAAAAAATTTAATGTAGCAGGAATGATGATAGTTAGGCGAGGCAACATACTCCATGAGCAATACAATTTTGGTAATAATAAAGACTCTAAATGGATTTCCTTCTCTGTAACAAAATCTGTCACATCTATGCTACTAGGTGCTGCAATAAAAGATGGTTTTATAAAAAATATTAAAGATCCAGTAACCAAATATCTTCCTGAATTGTCTGGAAGTAATTACGATAAAATTTCAATTAAACACATTCTTCAAATGTCTTCTGGGATTAAATGGAATGAAGACTACGAGGACCCTTATTCAGACGTAAACTTAGCTGCTGGATTAAACTCCTCGGATCTTTATAAATATTTATCAAAATTAGATACAGCACATAAACCTGGTAGGAAATTCAACTATAACACTGCTGAAAGCAACTTGATTGGTGGAATAGTTCGCTCAGCTGTTGGCAGTAACTTGTCGAATTATCTTGAAAGTAAAATATGGAAACCTTTTGGAATGGAGTCTGATGCACACTGGGCTCTAGATAATACTTTCTTAGATGAATTGGGCGGTTGTTGCATTTATGCAACTTTAAAAGATTATGCCCGCATAGGTATTTTTGCTTTGAAACAAGGAAAATTACTTAATGGAACTGAAGTTCTTCCAAAAAAATGGATTAGAGATTCTACTAAAGCTTCGAAAGCTTACAGGCATTATGGATACCAGTGGTGGTTAAGCGGTCCCCCTTATAAATCTTATTACGCTCAAGGTATTTTTGGTCAAATGATATGGATAGATCCTCCAACAGAAACAGTTATTGTGATTCAAAGCGCTTCAGATAAGGCTTGGACTCCTGAAGCAGACCAACATAAATTTGCCTTACTTACAGCAATAATGATCAAACTCTATAATTTATAAGGTTTTACCTTTCTCTGAAGATAATCCTTCCTTTAGACAGGTCATATGGTGTGATCTCAACTTTTACCTTGTCCCCTGTAAGAATTCTTATGTAATGCTTGCGCATTTTTCCAGAAATGTGAGCAGTAACGACGTGATCATTATCTAACTTAACCCTAAAAGTTGTATTTGGGAGAGTTTCAATTACTTCTCCATCCATTTCTATCAAATCTTGTTTTGCCATATATAATATATTTTCTAACAGTTAGCCTAATTACTAAAGTAAAACATGAAAGAAAAAGAATTTAAATTTAAAACCTTATTACTTTTCCTAGCATTAATTACTATATTTATTGCTATAGCTGCCTATGTTTTAGATAAATATATTCTAGTCTACTGACTGGACAATAACATTATCTATTAGATTTTGGATTCTATCTTCATCGTAACCACCCCATTCTTTTAGAATTTCTTTTGTATGAGTCCCTAGATGTGGAGGTGGGGTATAAGAGACTTCATCCGTATAAGATAATTTTACTGGATTTCCAGGCATTTTTACCTTACCTCCGTCTGGATGCTCTACCTCAACAAGCATTTCTCTGTGCATGACTTGTTCGTCAGACAAAGCCTGGCTAAAGGTATTAATAGGGCCACATGGTACTTTTGCCTCATTTAATGCTTTTATCCAATAATCGGAAGGTTTAGTTGAAAGTACTTTATTTAGCTCAGATTCTATAAATTCTTGATTCTTTAATCTATCAACTGATTTACTAAACTTAGGATCCCTTAAGCTTTCAACGTTAATTACATCTAAAAGTGCCTCCCAGAATGCATCGGTGATAACCGCAATAACCACGAAACCGTTTTGTGTAGTAAAACTGTTGTAGGGAACATGTACAAAGTGTGCATTGCCTATGGGTTCAGGATCAATATTAGAGAGTGTTTGCATAGTTGCCATGTAAGTTAACAAAGAAATCTGAACATCCAATAGAGACATATCTATATGCTGACCTTTATTGGTTTGCTCACGAGAGAGAAGGGCGGCTAATATTCCTATTACACTATATAAACCTGATCCTAAATCTCCGATAGGTATACCGGCACGTGTAGGTGTATTGGCATCTGGTCCAGTTATAGACATTGCACCGCTATATGCTTGTACTATTTGATCATAAGCTGGCCTTGCAGAGTGAGGTCCTGTCTCACCAAAGCCCGTAATAGAACATGTAATAATTCTTGGATTTATTTTTTTTAACGAGTCAAAATCAACTTTCAGTTTCTTTACCACTCCTGCACTAAAATTATTTAAGACCACATCAGCAGACTTCACAAGATCATAAAAGACCTTTAAACCTTCTTCAGATTTAAGATCTAAAGAAACACTTTTTTTATTTCTATTCAGAGTAAGGAAATAAGCACCAAAGTCTTTAAAAGAATAGTTTGGATCCGACTTCAGGAGACCTCGAGTCATTTCTCCGTGTACTAAAGGTTCAACTTTGACAACCTCAGCACCCAGATCGGCTATCACCATACCGGCATAGGGCCCTGCTAGCATATGTGTCAGGTCGATAACTTTAATTCCATTTAATGGTTTCATAGCGTAATTGTACTACATACTATGGAAGCCTTATCTGCAGCAATCTAAGCAAGTTACTGTTTTTACTAACAATACTTTGTAAATTACTTCTGTTATATTAATTTTTTATATAAATGGAGTGAATATATGAATTCAACAACAGAAATAAATCATGAAAAATTAATGGAGCTTTTCGGTAATGTATTCAATGATGTTGCAGGATCTATGGCAATTATGATGTCTTACCTTGGAGATCAAACTGGAGTATACAGAGCTATGGATAAACTTGGACCAGCTTCGGTAGAAGAAATAGCTAAAGAGTCAAATGTTGATGAAAGGTATTTATTGGAATGGTTATCATCGAATTCCGGAAGAGGTTATGTAACTTATCACGATGATGAAGAAAAATTTAGTTTAAGCCCTGAGCAAGCAGCTGTTTTCGCCAGAGAGAATGAACCAACTTGTATACAAGGATTGGTACAAGGTGTCGTAGGGCAATTTGTAAAAGAAGATATAGCCGTCGATGTATTTCAAACTGGTAGAGGAAGACCGTGGGGTGAGCATCATGAATGCTGTTTCTGTGGGACAGAGAGATTTTTTCGTCCAGCTTATGCCGGTCATCTTTTAGATGAATGGATTCCTGCAATGGAAGGGGTTGAAGACAAATTAAAAAAAGGAGCCAAGGTTGCTGACATTGGTTGCGGTCTTGGAACATCTTCTATGCTAATGGCAGAACAATATCCGAACTCCACTATACATGCTTTTGATTTTCATGGACCCTCTATAGATGAAGCAAAGAAAAGGGCTGCTGAAAAGGGTCTAGATAATTTAGAATTTTTTGTATCTGATGCAGCTGCAATTCCAAATGAATCTTATGACTTAGCCTGTATTTTTGATGCATGGCATGACATGGGTGATCCTGTTGGTGTTGCCAAGTCTATTAAAGACACATTAGCAGATGATGGAACCTTCATGGTAGTTGAGCCAATGGCATTAGACGGACTAAAAAATAATATTGAAAATAATCCTAGTTCTTCAATGTTTTATGGTTTTGGGACTTTGATTTGCGTTCCGGCTTCTAAGGCTCAGCCAGTTGGATTAGGTCTAGGGCCGCAAGCGGGACCTAAAAAGCTGATGGAGTTACTTTCTGAAGCTGGATTTTCAAGTGTTAGTCTTGCTGCAGAAACTACTAGTAATTTAGTTTTCCAAGCTAATAATTAAAATTATTTTCTTTTAGAAAAGGGCTTTAATTGAAGCCCTTTTTTTTGATTTTAGATAAATAAAAAATAAATATAAAAAGATTAAATTTATGGTAATTTCTACTTATGAATAGAAGATTTTTTATTAAAAGTTTAGTTTTTTTCCTTTCATCTTTATCTTTAAAGGTCTTCTCGCTAAACAAAAAAGAACCTATTTCTTTTGATTTCAGTGTAGCTAGTGGCGACCCAACTAATTCTCAAGTGATTCTTTGGACAAAACTAACTTCAAATAACCCTATAGAAATAGATGTAGAATGGGAGGTATCTAACGATACATCCTTTAAAAGCATTATCAATAGTGGCACCTCTGTAGCAAAACCTATTAATAATCACACTGTTAAAGTTGATGCTGAGATTCCAATAGAATTCAATGGTCAGACAGTTTATTACCGATTTAAATCACAGGGACTAATTTCTGATGTAGGTACAACATCTACTTTGCCTCTTCGAAATCCTGAAAAATTTAACATTGCATTTTGTAGTTGTTCTAATTATCCAGCCGGTTACTTTAACGCTTATAAAGAAATGGCAATGGATAAAGATGTAGATCTAGTCCTTCACTTAGGTGATTATCTTTATGAATACAGCCGAAAAGGCTACGCTTCTTCAGGTGCTAAGGAGATGGGAAGGGTAGTTAACCCACCTAATGAGATAGTTTCTTTAGATGATTATCGTCAAAGGTATGCAACTTATAGAAGCGATAAAGACCTTCAACACCTCCATAAATCCAAACCCATGATAGCTGTTTGGGATGATCATGAGATTACAAATGATACTTGGAAAGAAGGTGCCCAGAATCATAATGAAAACGAAGGTTTATTCGAAGATAGAAAAGACAACGCTATAAGGGCGTATTATGAATGGATGCCAATTAGAGAGAAGCAAGAGCGAGATAAAATATGGAGAAACTTTTCAATAGGAAATCTAGTGAACTTAATGATGCTGGATACAAGACTTTATGGCAGGGAAAAGCAGCTACAAATAAATTCGTATATCAAAGATAAAGTGTTAGATAAAGAAAAATATAAACAGGATCTACAAAAACCTAGAGATTTGTTGGGTAAAGAGCAACTTCAATGGGTAAGTAAAAGAATTGATAAAGAATATAGATGGTCTATTTTTGGACAACAGCTATTAATTGGACCCAAGTATTTACCCAGAATATTTAAATCAGATAAATTAGATAGTTCTAGATCATATTTATCAAAACAACTGGCGGGTGAAAAAGTACCAATTAACACTGATCAATGGGATGGATATCCACTAGAAAGAGAGAAATTTTATGAGGTTATTTCTCAATCTCAATCAAATGTAATCCTAGCAGGAGATTCACACAACGCATGGTTTTCAAATCTATATGATGAAAAAAATGAGTTTAAAGGGATAGAAGTAGGGGCACCTGCAATTTCTTCACCAAGTCTCGGCGATTCTCTGGGCGAGTTAACAGAAGTTGTAGAAAAAGCATTTGTAGATGAAAACAAAGACTTAATGTGGATGAATGCCAGACATAAAGGCTATGTCAGCATGAACATTAAAGAAGAGTATATAGACGTATCATTTAAGTTCATTTCAACTGTTAAATCCCAGCAATATGATCTATTAGAACCTTATCAGTTCAGGGTAGAGCACAACAAACCATATAGCGCTTAATCTGTAACTATATGTATAGAATTGTTGATAAGTACTTAATTTAACATAATATATATTATGCGAATATATAATAACTTAATATAGTGCTATAGAAGAATAAAACACCTATATATAGGATTAGGTATTAATTAGGGTTATGTTTTAAATGTATGATTTTATTGATAAAACAAAGAATTAAATCATACGCCCCTTTAGCGATAAACTTGTATATTCGGAAGCTAGCTCTCTAGAATGGATTAATTTATCTAGATTCACTCCAGTTTGTATATTCATCATCTCCAACATACTTACAAGATCCTCTGTAGCAAGATTTCCAGATGAATTTGGTGCAAATGGACATCCTCCTAATCCGCCTATACACGAATCAAACTTATTTATGCCAGCAACAAGACTGGCATAAACATTTGCCAATCCCAATGCTCTTGTGTCATGAAAATGACAAGAGAAACTTGTATCCTTGTATTGAGATTTTAATGATGACAATAAACTAGTTACTTCCTTTGGATTAGCTGCACCAATAGTATCTGCTATTACTAACTCATCAACCTTGTAATCAATTAATTGACCAATAACATCATTTACATAAGTTGAATCAACTTTTCCTTCATATGGACAATAATAAGCAACTGATACGTAACATTTTGTCCGAATACTATTTTTAAGACCTTCTTTAAAAATCTCTTTTAAATCATTTAGAGTTTCTTGCACTGTTTGATTGATATTTTTCTGATTCATACTGTCAGTTACACATAGAACGGTACAAATTTCTTTTACTCCATTTTCTTTGGCTTTATCAAGTCCTTTTTTATTTGGTATTAATACGGAATAATTATCTATATTTCCAAGTTTGTTTATTAGTACATCCGTATTACTCATTGCAGGAACTGTCTTATCGTTAACAAAGCTTCCTATTTCTATTAACTCTATCCCGGCCTGTTCTAAAGATCTTATTAGCTTTAATCTCTCGTCTACTGACAGAATATTCTGAATATTCTGCAGGCCATCCCTCGGACCTACTTCGTTAACAGTAACTTTATCCATTAGATATAACCTTTTTCGTTAAGCCATGTCTTACAGATTTTTGCAGACTCATTAGCTTTTTCTGGCTGTCCAAAATAATAATGATTTGCTCCTTCTATCCATGATATTTGTTTATTTGTATGGCCTATAGAATTATATAAATTATTAGTATGCGAAGGGGTTATTCCATCATCGTCAGTATTTCCTATAACAAGACATGGAACTGTAATATCTTTTGCACAGTTTAGACCGTCTCCTCTTGCATAATCATAACTCCATTGGGATAACCAGCTCCTTAAGGAGCAATATCTTGCTAAACCTATAGGGCTATTATTCACTACTTGTGGTTCACCTAAAAAACACCAGTTTGGCTTTCTTCCATTTGGATCAATTGATGGGTCCAACCATTTGGGATCAGCCATAGTGCGATGTACAACAAACCCATATTCCCTATTCTGATATCCTTTTTTCTTAAACTCATTTAATTTATCCTGAACCCAGCTGGTTATTTTTCTATTCCTAAAAATCTGTGCCTCTCTATAGACCTTGATGAACTCATCAGTGTATTTAGGTTGGTTAGGATTATTTATGTCGTAGATATCTAAATCTTGCTGTCTTTTCTCAGGATTGTTTTCATCTATTACTGAGCCATCAAGCCATTCAGTAAAAGTTCTATGTCGAGATTCATGAGCAGCAATTAACATAACAGCATCGGCTGGAATAAATTTTTCTGATACTAAATCGATTGGATCACCTGCTGGAGTTTCAGTTATTGAAGGTTTTTCTGCTTGTGATTGATAAAATAATGATAAAGAACCTCCCCCGCTCCACCCACCAAGTATAACTTTTTCATATCCATGTACCTCTTTAAGATGTTTAATACAATTTCCTAGATCTATTAGCACCTTTTCCATTATTAATGCAGAGTCAGTGCCTCTGTATCTACTATCACACCAAACTGTATCTATCTCTTGTTTAGCCAATGAATTGAGCATAGGCAAATAACTTCCGCCTCCTGTAGGATGCATAAATACAACTACGCTTTTGCCTTCTGAATTTTCAGGTTTCAATAGATGTGCAGTCAAAGCAACAGTGCCTATTTCACCTGCATATGTATCTTTGTATTGAGAAGTTTCTTGAAATGCAATTATTAAGGGTATTCGTTTATATTTTGAAATAATATTTGTCATTTTTTGGCTAAAGACTTTTCACCAAATTTTTCTTCTTTTAATGATCTCGTTCTCTCTGTCCAGTCTTTGATTTCTTGATGGGCCTTGGAGGCATCTTCAGCCATAATTTTGTTATGGTCTAAAGCTCTACAGGTAAATTCAAGTTGGATTCCGTTAGGATCGAAAATATATAGAGAAGTGACAAATTCATGGTCAATTATAAAAGAGTCCCAATTTATAGAATTAAGTTTAGATTCGATTGCTTTTAAATGCTCCATAGATTCAACTTCAACTGCAACATGACTATCAAAGCCATTCATATCTACAAAAAAATCGCTTGGAGCATTATAAGGATCATCAAAGAAAGCAATGTAATTGCCATCTACCATTTCAAAAAAAATGTGCATATATTCGATTCTCTTATCTGTTCCCGATAAATGATCAAATGCCATAGCTGCAGCTAGTTTAAGGCCTAGAACATCTTCATAGAACCATCTTGTCTGTTCTGCATCTCTACATCTAAAAGCAACATGATGGATATTGTTGATTGGTATATTTGTATTCATATAACTCCCCTATTTCGATTTTAATCTACTTTTTTCTATCAGTTAACTGTTATTGCTTTTATGCAAGATTAAGATAAATTAAGAATGGTGAATTTTATAAAAGGAAAAAAATTATGAAAAATAAGATTATTACAATTCTAAGTTCTCTAGTTTTCTCTATTGCAATGACTGCAAATGAGTCACCAGCAGTTATTGGTGGAGTTGAAATGGCGTCAGGAGAAAAGAGTGTCGCTTTTGAACAAGTTAGAAAAAAACTTGGTAAATGGGAAGGTACTATGACACAAGGAGCTACAGGAGCCGTGTTCGATGTGTCTTATGAATTCAAATTAACTTCTGGTGGCAATACAATAACCGAAACATTGGTAGAGGATGGAGTTGAAATGCTCACTACATATAGTGATGATAACGGTGAGCTAGTGGTGAGACATTACTGCGGATTAGGAACAGAACCTGTTTTTTCTGTCAGCAACCTTTCCGATAAGGCAATGTCAATCAAACTTGATAATTCGAAAGCTGATCTACATGCTGATCATGAAAGTTTTGTGACCGGCATGAAATGGACTATGAATTCTCAAGATTCTATAACTTTTGAAAATACAGTTATGTTAGATGGAGAACTTACCAGCAACATAGCCCAAATAAAAAGAGTTTACTAATTAAAAAAGGCCCCTTTTGGGGCCTTTTTCTCCAAAAATTTACTCTACTACGCTACCTGAATGAGAGCTAATAAGTTTACCAGAATTCCCTTGTGCTGTTGAGGCTTGAAAAGCTAGCCATTCCTGGCTAGAACCTAGAGCAGCATAACTTTCACCCATCTTTGTCCAATTTTCATAAAGTAGAACATAATGGAATTTTCCATTACCGCCAGTACCTTCAGAATAAACTTCCACTCGTGCACCAGTTTTTTCTATTATTGTTTTAGCAGTCATGAAATTGGCAATTAGTTCTTGAGTCTTACCAGGATTAGCTTCCCAGACATTAACACTGTAAACAAAAGGGTCTCCGAAATCAGTTGCTTTCACTGTTTGGTCTAAGTTACCTCCAGATAAACTCGACACCATGACTCCTAATGAACCAGGAGCATACTTTGAACCAAAAGCAGCCCACTCTGGAGAAGTGTTGATTTTGTCTTTAGACTTACCCCACTCTGTAGCATTATTCCATCTCATTACATATTGATAAGTACCTTGAGTACTTCCAACATTCATAGCTTCAATTGCAACTACAGCCCCCTCTTTTTCGTGAATTACAGATGCTTCCTTAAAAGCTTGTATAAGCTCAACATCCTTACCTGGATTAGCTTTCCATGTATAAACCTCTACGACTTCAGTATAAATAAATGTCGAAGAACTCAATACAATAGAAAACAATATATATTTTAAATTTTTCATATTCTTTCTCCTTAAAACATACATTATAAAAAAAGCGTCATCTTGACTAGACCTTTTAGATTTTTATTCTAAATAATGTCTTTTCTAATTCACCTGAGATATACAAATAGTCACCTTTTATAGCGAGACCGTTGAAAACCATTGAGGGAGGTTGCAATTCAGATTGGGCGTTACTACCCGGATTAACTTTAGCTATAGTGGAGATACTATTATCTTTAATTTCTTTAACTTCTCCTGTATTACCTTCAAATATAAATATGGAACCCCCTTTAATTGCTATACCTTCAGGTGAATCTAAGCCTTGTATCACTATCTCTTTATTGCCGTCTGCATCAATAGATACTAGTTGCCCTGCCCCTCTATCTGAAACGAGAAGTTTATCTGCATAGTTAACAACATGAGTTGGAGCTATGAATCCGTCTGCCAAAATAGAGTTAATACCTGTTTTGAAATTATGCAATGTTATTGATTGATCTCCATGCATTGCTATAGCTATAAGATCGTTAAATTTAGTCGCAGAGACAGGAACATTTAGATTCTCAAGACTTTCAAGAATTTCTCCATTGTCAGGTCTCATGATCTTTATATGACCATCTAACCAACTAGTAAGTATTAAATTATTGTCATAAGTTGATACAGAAGTGTTTGCCCCCATAGGTGAGACTCTAAACGTATTCTTATAGTTCCATGACTCTGATCCATCTTCAGTGCTATAAGCTTTTACTGATTGAATATCAGCAACAACTATATCGTTGTCTATTATTGCAATACCACCAGCATGAGAAATACCTCCAGGTAAGATAGGTTCTACAGCATTCTCAGATACCTTCAATACATATCCTTCAGAATAGCTAGAAACAAAAAGTTCATCTTTATTGTTAAAAGCAAGATTGTCTAAACCATTTTCTATAAGTGCATAATCAGAATTTTTTCCGTCTAAGACTTTTACCACTTTTCCTGCTCCGGTATCTAAGACGAAAAGTTCTCCTTTCGAGTTAAATTTAACTGCCGCAGGGACATTGAAGCCGCTTGCTTCTTTTCTTATATTGCCAGTATCTACGTCAACACTAACTACTTCATTATTAAACCATCTAGGTCCATATAATCTTCCATCTGGTCCCCAATCCATTCCATTTAAGCCACAGTACTCCCCTATTTCACTAAAAATAGTTCGTGGTTCATTAACACCATTTGAATCTAATTCAAAAAGTCCATTATCAAAAAAACACTGGGCTACAAATAATCTGTCATCATCAGAAAAGGTAATTGGATTCACTCCCGGTCCAGGATTACCTGCTATAACCTTCTCACCCTCAGCATTAAAGCCTGCAACCTCTCCAGTGAGTATTGAAGTCCAAAAAAATTCTCCTTTTGAATTAAAAGCGACATCATCGGGACCAATTACTCCTTCAGATAGACCATACCTTTTAACAATATTTTTATTTTCTGTATCGATAACTGTAATATCAGATCCAATAACAGAAGCTGCGTATAGATAACCATCAGGACCGAAATGCATACCATTTACTCCTGCTATTTCTGCACCAGTGATAAATGTTTCCAGCTGCTGATTGTTATTGACACTACAACTACCCAATGCAAGTACCAATAGTGTGCTAAATAAAAATTTGTTCATTTAATTCTCCTAATAACTATGTTCTTAGTATAAGATTTTAAAGATAAATGTTAAAAGGAATCATTCAAAAGACAAGTAAAACGGCAGCTGCATATTTGGTTGCTGGAATAGCATTAATCCAGTTGGCACCTGTATTTTTTAATACATTCCCTCCTATAGATTTATTTGGAATATCTGAAGAATCTCTAATGCAGATCATTTTTATCCTTGTGGGAATTGGTTTCCCGGTAAGTATTCTCTTAGCTTATTTCTTTGTAACCCCTAAAGGAGAGTCTAGAAGTAATTTAAAGAAACAAAAAACAGCTTCCGGTGATTACAAGCAAAAAATTGCAGTAATTCCTTTTGCTAATCTAAATAAAGATGAAGAAGGAGCATTTTTAGTAGACGGAATTGTTGAAGATTTAATTACTGAATTTTCTATGATCAGTGAGATAGAAATCGTATCTCGTCAGACGTGCTTTAATTTGAGAGAGGAAAATTTATCCCATCAAGAATATAGAGAAAAGTATGAATTAGACTACATAGTTTCTGGAAGCATAAGGGCAGTAGAAGATAGACTAAGAATCTCAGTTGAATTATCAGAAACTCCAGAAGGAAATGTTATTTGGAGTAATAAATATGATCGAGTCAAAGAAGATATATTCGATATACAAGATGAAATTGTTAGGAAGATTACCATAGCCCTCCTTGGAGGGATTGAAATCTCAAGCCTCAAAAGAGCTCATAGAAAGCCTACTGAAAGCATGAATTCGTATGAATTTTTACTCAAAGGTAAAGAAAATCACCATAAATTTACCAAAGAGGCTAATTTAGAAGCTATAAAAAATTTGGATCTAGCAATAGCAGCAGATAAAAATAATGCTCAAGCATATGCTTGGAAAGCTTGTGTAATGGGCCAAGCATTTTATCGAGGCTATACCCCTATGACAGATGAAAAAATGGGTGAACTACTTAGTTTGTTAGAAAAGGCTCTGGAAGTTGATCCTAATGATTTCGAGTGTCATAGAATGCAGGCAGAGGTATATCTCTCTATGCATGATTTTGAAAAATCAAAAGATAGTGGTCGAAAAGCCACTGCTATAAATCCAAATGATCCAAGAGTAATCTCAGTATACGGCGAAGCTTTACTTAGACTGAGAGAACTTGATCAAGGTATAAATTATTTAGAAAAGGCCTATGAATTAGATCCAGTTCCTCAAGGCCAAACAACAAGTGACAGACGTTTGGCTGCCCTCTTTTTAGGTTATTATTTAAAAAATAATTTTGAGAAATGTCAGGAGATAAATAAAAATATTGTTGATATAGATATAAGAACCTGGCTACTTAATTTTCATTTGCATAAGACTAAATCTGTTGATTGTTCACAAGCCTCCTGGTTCCTTAAAGGAAAAAATGATTACGTAAATTTAGACTGGAAAATGGAAATTGACAGATTCCATTTAAATAGTGAAGAATTAAATTCTGAATTGCTAGATACTGTAGAAGCTATCTAAGGGTATTGAGTTCTGTAGATTTTTTAATTATCTCTTCAACGGATAATTTATCTACTTCTTCTCCATATATTTCTTTTTCAAACCACTTTACAAAATCTTTGGTTCGATTCCATTTCCAATAGGACCAAACCAATTTGGCATTTTTAGTTTTCATAACACCTAACTTTAGGGTGTTCATCCTAGTATCAAGATGACTCTTATCAACTAAACCACTTTCGACTTTGTCGTAAACATCAAAAATATCAACTAGGTAGGTCAAAATAGCCATTTGTACTCTTGTTTCTTCAGTAGGCGTTAAATTGTCAGCATCCCAATCTTTAGCCATAAATTCTGCATATTCTTTATTAGTTGAGGTTTGAAAATACCTTTCATATAGTCTTTGCGTAAGAGAGTGCCCAAACTGGGCTTTGGTTATAATATTTTGTTGTTTGATTTGTAATCCTAAATACACCACAGAAACAACAACACCAAGTGCTGCTATTATCTGTACTATTAATATTATTAAATCTTGACTGGGCATTACTCTACAGAGCTCCTTAATATCTTTAGATCTCTGGTAACAACGGTACCTATTGCACCGTGAGATAGGTTATCTCGCGTTATAGAGGCTATATCTGCAATTTTTCTTGCAGCATGAATACCTGTGCAATGTCCGCCCACTAATTGTCTAAGGCCAAATGATTTTAATGAACTTGCAGTTTTCGATATAACCTCATCTGAAGATCTAAATAAATGAAATCCTCCTATCGCACCATAAATATCCTTCTTTTCTATTTGCTGAAATTTATGTGCTGTATTCATCATTCCAGAATGTCCACAACCAGACATCATATACCAGCCTTTTTTTGTTTTAATACCCAGTGATTGGTCATCCCTAAGAAGATCATCAACTAATTTTCCATTTTCTTTTACATAGAAACCTGGAGATACCACTACGCTTTCAAAAATTCTTTCAACTGGTCCAGAAAGAATTAAATTTTCAGATATCTCGTGAGGTTCTTTAATAATTTTAAAATTAATACCCAGAGCATACGTTTCTTTCATAAATTCATTTACGTCATCAAAACCACCTATGAAACCTCTAAGGTTTCCATCTATATCGTATCTTTGCTCAAAAAAACCATCAGCCACATAAATTGTTGAAAAGGATTTCGGGTTTATCTTCATATAGGTTTTTCTTAACTTTAATAATCCACCTGTATGATCACCATGAAAATGACTCAAAATAACTTTTTCAACTTTACTAAGGTCCTTTCCTAATAATTGAGCATTGTGTAGGACCGTATCTTCATCGAAACCCGTATCAAAAAGAATAGATTCTTTTTCGTTCTCGAGAAGAGCAGAAAAACTCCATTCCCCTACTCCACCAAAGTTAGCAATATTTGTGGCTAGTATAGTTATTTCATATTC
The DNA here is from genome assembly GCA_003212335.1 of SAR86 cluster bacterium AG-447-A08. Classification (GTDB taxonomy): domain Bacteria; phylum Pseudomonadota; class Gammaproteobacteria; order Magnimaribacterales; family Magnimaribacteraceae; genus Magnimaribacter; species Magnimaribacter mokuoloeensis. Next base: position 203,804 of record QCQA01000002.1, on the reverse strand, counting down.
TTCGCTCTTGACGGTGCAAGAAAAGAAAAGAAAGACAACTAACAGTTTAGAGAGCTTGGGAATCATCTTTCTCTGAAAGCTTTATTTTTAATATTAGTAACAGGTTGTAATAAATATTTTAAGATAGTTTTACTACCACTTACTATATTCACTGTTGCTTGCATTCCTGGAAGTAATTGTAGTTCTCTGGACATGCTCGTGACTCCATCAGCAGGTATGCTTACCAAGCATACATACCATGTAGATCCATCATCTTTAGAAACCGTATCAGCACTAACATTTAAAACCTCCCCCTCTAGGCTTCCATATACTGCAAAATCAAAGGCACTAAGCTGAACGATGGCTTTCTGACCTTTTATAACGTAAGCAATGTCTGTTGGTGAAACCTCTACTTCAAGTATTAATTCATCATTTAAAGGAATCATTTCAAGAATGGGGCTGGCTGGTTGAACTACACCACCTGTTGTATTTATTAGAATGCGATTAACTATTCCATCCATTGGGGCTGTTACATTGGTTCTTTTTAGCTTATCTTCTAAATTTGGTATTTGGTCTAAGGTAGCTTGATATTCTGATTCTGCTGTAGAGATTCTTTGTAATAGTCTTATTAAATTAATTCGAGGTTCTACATTGCTATCCACAAGAGGCTCAAGGATCAATCTTTCTTCTTCTAATAATGCAAGTGATTGATCTAGAGATTTTAGTTGCTGTTGGGCTGCATTGAGATCTCCTAAGAATTTTGTTTCATCTAATTTTACTAATAAATCCCCTTCTGAGACTCTATCCCCTGTCCTTACAGCAATATCATTAATGATACCTCCTTCAAGGTTTTGGATAACCTGTAATTTGCTCGAGGCAATAATCTTACCATTACCTCTAGTTACCTCTTCTAATTCAGCTCTTGAAGCCCAGATAAAAAAAGAAATAAAGAAAAGCAAGATGACATACAAAATAAGATCAGGTTTAGGTGTGGAAAACAAATTTCTTAACTTATTCATTATGATTGTCTCGGCTGATTAAGCTTTTGAATTATTTCTTCTTTAGGACCATCATCTACTATTTGCCCTTCATTCATTACTATTATCCTGTCAACCAGGTTTAGTAATGGCATTCGATGAGTAACTATTAACATAGTTGATTCTTGCAAAATTGATCTTACTTGATTGATGAAAAGATTTTCAGCATTCATATCCATCGCTGATGTAGGTTCGTCTAAGATGTAATGAGAGGGTTTGTGCACTATAGCTCTAGCAAGAGCAATTGCCTGCCTTTGTCCACCGGAAAGACCCTTACCCCCATCAGATAGTTGCAAATCATAACCGCCTGGTATTTTTGATATAAATTCATCTAATCCTGATAATTTCCCTGCATGCACTAAATCATCTTGAGAAATCTCTTCTCTACCCATTGTTATGTTTTCTCTAACTGTTCCTGAAAATAACTGAACATCTTGTAAAACAATTCCAACAGATCCTGAAAGATCGTCTGTATGTAACTGTTTTATATCAACACCATCATACATTACCAATCCATCAGAGGCTTTAAAGAGACCTGAAGCCAGTTTCATTAAAGTGCTTTTACCAGAGCCATTCCTTCCTAGTATCGCAACTTTTTCTCCTTCTTTTATATTAAGGTTTATACCTCTTAAAGTATCTAAGTCTGCTCCTGGATAGCGGTAAGTGGTATCTTTAAATTCTAATCCACCTAACTTTTCCCTTCGAATTGCATTCTTATTTTTTTCGAATACATCATCAGCCTGTGTCTCATCCATAAAAGAAGCTAAACGCTTATAAGATGCTTTAGCATTATTTGCTCTGCCAAAAAGATTCGCTATTTGAGCCAGGGGCGCAAGTGTTCTAGATGACAATAAAACTGCTGCAACCATACCTCCCATGCTTACTGTTCCTTCTGAAACCAAGAAAACTCCATAAAACACAATACCTACGAGACATATTTGTTGAGCGGATTGAGCAGAATTTACCGCTATCTGGGCCAGTGCTCTCGACAATCTACTCCTGCTGGACTGCTTAGTAGCAGCATCTTTCCATCTTCCTTTGACTAGATCCCCTCCTCCTAGAACTTTAATTGATTCTATACCAGTTATTGTCTCAACAAGAACGGATTGTTTCTCTTGATTATGTTGTCCAAGATCCTCACTTACTCGTGCAAGGAATGGCTGCAGTAAAATACCAATAAGTAATACTATTGGAACCGCCACTAAGGGGATATAGGCTAGAGGACCAGCAATTAGATAGATGACGAATATAAATAAAAAGATAAAAGGAATATCTACTATAAGTGAGAGAGTTGCTGAGGTGAAGAAATCCCTTACAGAATCAAACTCCTTGAAAGTATTAGCTGTAGCTCCGACTGGACCTGTAACAACCGCAGTTGGTGCGTCAAGCAATCTATTAAAAATAGTATCTCCAACATTTTTATCTACATATTCGCCAGCATAGTCAATAAAGTAGGTTTTTAGCATTTTTAAAATAAAATCAAAAACAATCACCAGAGCCATGCCAATAGTTAAAGCATATAGTGATTCATAAGCAGAATTTGGGAGGACTCTATCGTAGACTACCATGATGAAAATAGAACTTCCTACAGACATAAAATTAACTAAAGTAGCTGCTAGCATTACTTTGTAATAAGTCTGCTTATTTTCTAAAAATGCAGACCAGAACCAATGATCTATAAGTTTCATTAATCTACTCTCAATTTAAATTTATCTCCCAATTCACCAGTAAGCTTCATATATGAGTAGTTTTCAATTTGTGATGACCTTAATGCCTCAATAAGAGCTTGTGAAGATTCTAAAAAATCTCTTTCTGTTTGTAATAAATCTAGTAATAGAACGTTTGAAGTTTGAAATTGTTCATTTGCATAAAACTGAGATTGTTTATTGGCTTTATAGGCGTTCTGATATGCCTCTATATTTTCAGGTATTAGCTTAATATTTTGGAGTGAATTACTCATTTCTGCTTCTACCTTTCTAATTATTGCATCTTTATTATTCATATAAGCATTAGATTCTGCTTGAGCTTCTTCGTTAAGAGCACTTATTCTTCCACCAGTATAAAGATCATAGGAGAGGTTTAGACCAGAATATACATCGTATTCATCTGATTGTTCAGATAAATTATATTGACTACCTCTAATCTCTAAATCCAGTCTAGGTAAAGATTCCCCTTTTACCTTTTTAGTATTGAAAACTGAGGCTTCAAGAGCACTAATAGCTCTTAAAATATTTGGATTACTCTGCATCATGAGATCTCGAGATTCATCGAGTGTTCTAATTCTAAGATCGATATTTTGAGGTGGAAGTTTTCTAGGTAATGCACTAGTAGGAAAATAAATTCTATATTCAGAAATAGCTTTACTAAGATTTTGGCGCACCGTAATCAGTTTTGCGTAAGCCTCTGCTTGTCTAGCTTGAGCTCTGCTGAGCTCTCGCGGGGCAGACAGTCCTCCTTCAACTTTTTGTTCTATACGTTGCTTTATTGCTGTATGCCTTTCATATGAATCATTAATGGTGTTAGTAAAAATAGTATAAGCTGCAACATTAATATAGCTAATAACTGATCTGTATATCAGATCCAGTATAGTTGAAGACAATTCAGCTCTTTTTGCATCAAACAAAGCTTCAGATTTAGAAATATCATTGCTTGTAGCACCAAAGTCATAAAGCAGTTGGCTTACAGTTATAGTCGCGTCAGTTTTATGATCTGATCTTGATTTTTCAAATAAATTGTTGGATCCGTCTTCAAAACTCTTATCAAGTTGATTATTAGAATCTACTATTAGTCTAATTTGAGGTAATAAGTTTGATTTTGAACCCTTTAAGTTAGCTCCTGCTGCTTTCAGAGAGTCTAATGAGGAAAGATATTCTGGGTGATCACTTACCGCATCGCTAACTTGTTGGGCAAAGACCGAATACTCGCTTTGATCCATGTACGGATTAAGCAAATCGTCTGAGCTTAACTTACTTCCGATAAAAGTCAGTACAATGAATGTAGTGAGGAGTTTCATAGTAATTATTAGAAGTTAATAAGTAATCCTGCACTCAATTGTCCGTATGGATGGTCAAATAAGTGATTTGACCTTCTATTATAGGCTAAAGGGTTTTCGCCTAGTAAATAATTTGAGGAAGCTGAAAGCCTCATATAAAGTAAACTATTATCATTTATTCCGTAGAAAAGTGATAGGTCTACAAGGTGGTTATTGTTAAAGTCCTCTTTAGTTGGGTTATTTATGTAATCTTTTCTCTTAACTTTTATAAAGCTGTACATGCCTGATAGCGCAAAACTCTTCCCGATGGGCAGTAATTTACTGACGGAATATTTGAATCGATTTTCTTTCCAAGGTGTTTCTTGGGGTAATTCATTTTTAAATTGATCAAGTAAATCTCCAGCATTCCTGCCTTCTATATTTAGACCTCTTATAAATGTATCTGTCGTATTTAATATATCAGACTGAAAGCGTTGATTTACTTCGCTTGTTTTGTAAGAGAATGTATGTACAAAACTTAATAAATTCAATGATTTAGGAATTATTCTTAAATAAATACCTTCGGAATCTGACTCTCCAGATGTTGTTAATACAGGCTTATAAACTAGTTCTCCTGAAGATTTATAAATATCACTATCTAGAACTCTTAACTGAGCTTCGTTACATGAACCTCCAAGAACAGTAGAACCAAAGGCATAACAATCAATTTTCACTGGTTCCTGCTTCTCTTCTTTTATAAAGAATCCCATTTCAATGAATCTTTTATCATAATCTAAAAACTTATAGGCAATAGAAAAAGACTCGCCATTAACATTTGTTTCTAATGACTTGGGTTGAGTAAGTCTTTCAACTAATCCAGATGAATTAAAAGACTCATAGGCTATTTTAAATTTGTTAATTTGATAACTTATAAAGTAAGAATCAGTAGTTGCTTTTTTAGGTTTGGTAGAATTTAACTTATCAGCATAATTAAGTATATCTAATGAATCATCATACCTTCCATAGGAAAATCCAATTACAAAAGGATCTTCTAGATTATAAAGAATATTACTATCTATAAATTCAAACTCTGAGCCTAAAACCAACAAGGACTGTATTAACAGTCCTTGTAAGAACAGAATTTTTTTCAAGATTAAATGATATCTATAGATATTAAAATATCTTCTTCTTCAATTTCATCAATTACAACAGGTATAAGCTCTTCGTTAGATGAATCCAGGTTTTGTTCTAAAAGATTATCGAAATCATTAACCTCAAAAACTGGATCTGGAGAATTAATGTTTTCAAAACTTATGCCTTGTCCATCATCAATCAGACCAGATTGATAGAAGGCATCATCAGAACCCTGTCCGTCTATTCTAAGCTCACCATCTTCTGTGTTATATCCGGCATCTGATGCGCTTGTGCTTAATGTGACTCCACTTAATGTGGAAGTATTGTAACTAGCATCAACTAATACAAAATCATCTGAAGAAATTGTTGAAGCTGAAGTATTCCAAAGAATAGCCCAATAATGGAAATCTGAATCTCCTCCTTTCTCAGCAGTCCCTTTCATCAAAAAGGTGTGATTTGAAAAATCACCGGTACCTTGTTGTATGACGATAGTTTTACCTGACCAATTTCCAAAAAGACCAATCTTGTCAATACCATCTTGGAAATCATCAATTATGTATGGACCATTTTCAATATCAGTCGATTTAATACCAGGTATATGTGTATTATGAATATTAAATGAATTACCACTATCAAAATGAGATGCATCAACATCCAATACAAATATATCATTCCCACTACCGCCTCTGTAGAAGGTTTGGGTGCCGTGATCTGTATGCAAAATGTCATCACCAGGACCACCATCAAAGAAATCTCTACTTTGAAGGCCATCAGTATTCTCTATAAGCCTATCATTACCAGGGCCTCCAAAGAAAGCTACATTTCCGCCTGCAGTTTTTGTAATAACATCATTACCCTCTAATCCAAAGTAAACAGTTCCATTGTTGTTGGTTACGTTTGGTGTATCAGCTCCAGAGGTACCAATTGAAGCCTCTCCGTCGTTTGGAACATAAAGGTTTGCTTCAACACCTGCCGGGAAACCGCCCATGGAGTAGGCATCTGCATCTGTAGAAATAGTCCTATCATAGGTTAATCCCATAGAAGGCTGGGCAGTAGTTGCTGCATTATACTTAAATCCAGAATCACTAAGAATATCAGCAATGAATGAAGCAGTTAATGCATCATTACTTGTTGATGTAAATTCAGATAAATTAATCTCATTAAAAGCTACAGCTAGAGCCGCAAAGTCTTTCGCCATGTCTGGGCCATTAATTTTAAGAGAATCTCTAATCCCGTTGGGGCCTCTTACATATTCAATATATGTATTAATTAAATTTACAAGATTAGTTGTAATTGGATCATAAAGCGAGGAATCTTCACTTATTTCATTTGATAAATAAGTTGAAATATCAGATATATCACTATTACTTAAAAGTATATCTGTAAAGCTAGTTGAACTAGAGTTAAGAGTTGCAGAATTAGCATCAGTCAATACTTTTAATTCAGTAGAAAGTTTAGAACTTATCTTTGTTATAACCTTGTCTACAAATGATGTGTAATCAAATGAAGAAAGTGACTCATCATCGCTTATCGTTACAATTGTTGTAGTAGTAGGTAAGATAACTTTACCAACAGAATCAGAATCAACCTGTAAGTTAATGTTGAAGGTTTCATTTCCTTCTACAGTACTGTCATTTCGTATATCTACATTTATAACAGCCGTTGATTGACCTTCAACAAAGGTGATTGACCTATAACCAGATTCATTGGACCACCACCAATAATCTTCATCTTTTGTTGCAGTACCACCTTCAAATTTATATTGAAGTGTAAATGTCTCTGTAGCAGGTTTACTTAATTTTAGTTCGATTTGATTCCAACCTTCGGCTTCAGAGACAGTAACAGCATTATTTATATAGACAACTGGAGTTGTTGAAGAAGCAACCTTAAATGGAGCTACAACTTTATTAAAAGAAGTACCATCAGAGGTGGTTAGATTAGCTCCTGTGAAAGTTAATTCCGTAAAATAGTTACCATTACTAGCAGTTGAAACTGTAAAGTAGTCACTGAGATTTGTTTTAGGAATACCTCGTGCAAAAACTTCTGTGAAATCTACTACTAGGTTTGGAACTCCTTTAGAAGAAGTTTCCACTGTAACCATATTACCGCTATGTGTAACTGTTGTGGACGTTGATGTACCATCTTCACCAGTATAAATTACAGTTATATCAGAACTTTCAGGAACATAAACATATTGTGGACTTCCAACTTCCTGCGTAGGATCTACTAGAACCTGAAATCTTACCTCAATTGCTCTCTCTCCAGTATCAATTGTTGAGTTTGAGCCATCAATAAGTTTTCCTACAAATTCAATTGTCTGTGCAGTTGTCGGTAAAGTACCAACCTCTACAGAAACTTTCAAACCTTTCGAACCAGCTTCAAGATTAATTGCGCTTTGAAGAGCGGCTTGATTAATCTCTATTCCCCCAGAGTCAAGAGTTAATGTACCGTCACTTACGCTGAAGCTTGGTGTATGAAGGACATTTAAAGATCCTTCATGATCTGTAATCTGAACAGCATTTTTCTCTGCTAATCTAAATCCATCGTATGTAGTTTGACCTGTTACTAATTCTGCAATAGATTCCATGGCTGCAGTAAAAGCAGTTTGTTTTATGGAAGTTAATTGAGAATTTGTTAACGATGCAGAGGAAACACCTGATGTATTACTAGTACCAGCTACTTTGCTATTAACATCTGCTAGCGCATCTGTGATGATTTGCACAGCTGACTTTGAGGCCGCATCTCCCAATAGTGTTACAAGGTTATTTAATGTATAAAGATTCAGGTTAAAAGTTTCCCATTCGCCTACAGAAGTTTGACCATCGAGTCTTTCCCGTATGTCATAAAATCTCTCACCATAAAAGTTTCCATCTCCATCCATCCATAATGGATCCATTCCGAATACTTTTAATAAATCAGTAACTGTAGTCTTGTCTTCGAGACTACGGTCTATTCGTTGCATGTTATAACTTATTGTAGAAACAGGACCTAGAGAATATTCACCCCAATCTCTTCCGGAAGTGAGCTTAAGATTAGAATTAATTTTTAATAGAGAGTTATTCGCTAATCCAGAACCCATATCAGTCCCACCTGAAGCAAGTATGGGCGCATCAGTATCTGACTTTGTTATAGCTAAGCTGAATTTACCTTCTAAATTAGATGTTGTTTCTGGTTCACCAGCATCTTTAACACCATCATTATCAAGATCTTGCCATATAGTCGCATCTCCAAGTGCGTAAGAACCGATCATGGCTGTTCCGTTGACCATTAAACTTCCATCGCCAAGAGTATCTTCAACTTGGAAGTAAAATTGTTTCTTAACAGGAGTTGATTTTCCATCTGTTATTTGAACGTAAACAAAGAACCAGGTTTTACCATCCTCATAGCTAAGAGTAGACTTAGGTGTAAGCAAACCAGTTGAAGAAAGTGATAAAGGAGCATCGGCAATTGCTCCACCAGTTTCTCCTCCTTCCATTTCACCCCACGCACCGTCTGTATTACTAACGCCTATTAAAGTCCAAGTAAGGGTATCAAAGTCAAGATCAAAACCTTTAATTTGGATAGATTGATCAGCAGCATCATCAATAAATTTTGCTCCGGCTCCCCACATATCTTTGAAGAAAGGTATTTTGTTAGAAGAATCATATCCATCATAATCAGGTAAATTTCTAACATCTATGTAAATAGTTTGTGAAGTAGTTGCATTACTTTCACCCGATCCGTCATCACCAATAACTTTAATTTGATACTGGTTATATTGTCTCAGCATATTTTGATCGAAGCTTGAAAAATCAGATTCTTCTGTTCCTACTGAGCTAGCGCCGCTAGAAATCGATACCGGTGCTTCGTAATTAGGTGCCACTTTAAAAGTCACCTCTCCAGTTGTTGAGTCAATATTAAATAATACTGAGTCAGGCATAGAAGTATCCAGTGAGTAAGTGATAGTGTCACCATCTCTATCCCAAGAGTCCTTAACAGCTCCAAACACTGCTACAGAATTTTCATAAACAGTTTTATATTGATACCAAAAGTCAGGTCTTACATTTTCACCTGCAACGGCTTTACCTAATTCTCTTCTTCCATAGATGACTGTGATACCCGATTCAATTTTAACTCTACCATCCCACAACTCATATACGTTGTAAGTGATGCCGTCTTCAGTCGATGTTCCTTTGAATCTAAAGGGTTCAAATTCCGTTTTTAAATTTCCACCACCAGAATCATATGTATATTCATGGCCAAGTAATCTAACTGTATCTGTATCGTCACCTCTAATTGTCCAAGTTCTGCTATCCCAGCTCATTCTTTGCAGAGCATCCCAGCTTATGTTGAGTATATCGTTAAAGACAGTAGAGCCTCCGTCTACATTAATTTGAGATTGAGAGTCTCTTAGGTCTATAGATTCAATACTTTCAACTCTATTCCTCCAGCCTTCTTCTGACACTTCATTTCCTGCATCATCTGTATATTTCCATGTCTCTTTTATAGAAACTAATTTATTTAGATCAATACCGGTGTAATCTGGCAAACTATCTGCATCTGGACCATCATCAGTCTCTAATCCTGAGCTGCTCAGACCTGCTAGTACCAGGGTATCGGTTCCACTTCCACCTTTTACGAATTCTGGAAGATCAGTGATATTAGTAAAATCAAATTTATCATTTCCTGAACCCCCATCGAGCACATCTAACCCTTGACCAATAATTATGGTGTCATTTCCAGCACCTCCATCAATAGAATCAGCTCCAATACCCCCATCTATAGTATCAGCACCTTGATCACCAAAGATCACATCATCTCCCGCTCCACCAGATATAGTGTCGTCACCTTTTTTACCGAATATTGTTTCTTTTAAATCTGTACCTGAGATCGTATCGTTTTCAGCAGTTCCAGTTAAGTTAGTTAAGGAATCAGCATTTGTATAGGAAGAATATTTTGATAACAAATTCCTTTCAAAAGTTTCTTCTAATTCTCGGCCAAAATCTTCAAAAGATCTGTCTTGATAATCATCAAACCAATCTTCCGCTTGTGTTCGAGCATCAGCTGTTGCGAAGAAGCTAAAATCAAAATTAATTTCTTCTGCTATAGCTTTCATATCTATATCTTGTAACGAACCTTGAACAGCAGATATTTGACTGAAAACAAGATCTACAAGTTTTGTATCAAGAACTGCATCTCCATTAGCATCAGAAGTAGTAAAAAAATCAGCTTCTGCAATTGAAATTTTCCCAACATTATCTGCTATGTTATCTTTCACTTCTAAAAATACTGTGAAAGCAATATCACTTGTTCTAGTTGAATTTTCCCAATCTACGTTATATCCACCCCATTGTTCTTGTGTAAGTTTTAAGTCTGAAAAAGTAGCTCCTTGGAAAATAAATTCATAGATATTGTCTTTATTTCCATCTTGAGGTGATTCAAAATCAGGACCATCTCCTCTTGGTACATAAAGTTCTCCAGATAAACTTAAGGCTAAGTTTTGGTATAGCATTTTGTTATCAGCAGCCTGGTAACTTGCATAAACAAATACGTATTGTCCATTTGATAGCTGCATAACCTCAACATCCTCACCGTTAGGACCAGTTATGGTAGTAGTGGTTGCTCCTATTGCTTCCCCTATATTACCCAGGATGTTTTCATATTTAGCACCCACAACTATTTCATCAGTACCTTTTACAATCGAAGAAGCATCTGTATTTAATAGTACGGCTGCCACTCCACCATCAGTCCAACCGCGGTCTAAAGTTTGTGCGTTATTTATTACTACTAATGTGTGAGATGCAAGGTCCCCAGTTCCTTGAATATAAGAAACATCTTCGGATCTTAAAGACGGTATATTCGTTCCTGTCCAGCCATAAGTAGAAAGAGCTATTTTATCTACACCTGGTGTAAAGTCATAAACTACATTAACCCATGCATGATTCAACTCAGTAGCAAGATCTAACGTCCCATCTCTATTTTGGTCATAACCAAAAATACCTTCCTTTCTTCCTTCAACATATGGCTGTGAATCATCTACAATTCCAAGACGGTTTACATCTTCCATACGATCCATACTAATTAAGAAGGTATCTGATCCACCTCCACCAGTTAGAAAGTCATCTCCTGCAGGGAAAACATCATCGCCCAAACCGCCATCTACATATTTGGAGCCATTATCTAAATCTCTTTTAGAGAAAACATCTCCTTCATCTGTGCCGGCAATATTTCTATTTGAATTATCATCGGTGAGTGAATCTGCCTCCTCGCTGATTTCTAGTATAAGAGCAGATCCAGGAGCATCTAAAGGAGCACTCTCATCTTCGGAAGCTTCTCTTACTTCGATTGTATAAGTTTGAGTTACGGATTCACCATTAGACCCAGTCTTAGTAACCTCTATTTCATAAATATTATCTCCATTTGCATCAGTAGGATTAGAGAATTCTGGTCTTGTTTTGAAAAGGACCAGATCAACTTCATTATTTCCATCAGGTCTGAAGATGTAGAATTTGTCTGCATCAGCACCACCCGTAATGGTAGTTTCAGTTTCACCGCCAAAGGTAAGAGCTTTAACATCATCTACAGTTGGATATACCCTAACTGCATCTATTGTGGTGATAGATCCTGAACCTCCCATTCCTGCATGTTGTTCACAATAGTAGTAAAGAGTATCAGGTGACCAATCTTCCACATCTAATTTGATATACGCTCCTTCTGAACCAGGCTCACCGCTCCATTCAGTTCCGTATTGCTCACCACCACCATGCGTACCGTCAGCAGTCTCACTAAACCTCAAGGGGTGACCCTCTAAAGATGGATCAGATAAATCAAAAGTGTAAGTTGCTCCTGCTTTAAGTGATAAATTAGGTGCCTCTACTCCATCAAAATAATATTTCCTATTACCCTCTTCTCCGACAACGGTAACAATGATGGTTTGGTCCTCTACTGGTTCAGTTGTGTAAACAGTATCCCAAACATTATCAGCCCTTATGGAGGTTGAATATGCATCACCTGATACAAAATAAGATTCTAGAGTTACACCGTTTTTTTCAACTGTTGTGAGATTTGCAACCGGTGCTTGATACTCAGAAACATTAAATGAATAATCATCATTATCAGGGCCATTTCCTACTAAAGTTGGAGAGATGTCATTTTGAGAGTCCGTGACAACGACTATCAACTCAACTGTTGTCCCAAGTTCAGTTCCACTACCATAATCTCTTAACTGAAGAACCAATTCATAAACATTATCCCCATTTGCATCTTTGGGCGATTCATAGTCAAAAACAGGTAATCCGGTAGGATTTTCAAAGTTTAAGTACCAATTGCCATCATGTTCTCTAATATTAAAGAATTGATTATCTTTAATTGGATTTCCTTGATCATCAAATCTTCTTAAATCTACCCAAGAAGTATCATCCAGACCTGTGATGTTGAGTTTAACGCCAAGCTCAAGTCTTACATTTTGTTGAGTGTTTTCATCATAATGCCCAGTGTCAGCTGCCCATTTTCCTTCTTCAATGACTATAACTTGTTGATTTGTATCTAAAGTTGGGTGTGCATCAGAAGAATAATTTCTACTATCATCCCAGTCAGGAAATTTAAGAACATATTCTATGTCTTGCGTAAAACCATCAGCATTATCAGTTACTGTAATTGTAATTAAATACTCGCCATTACCATCACTATCATTTGGGCTTGAAGGATTAGGTGCTGTATCTTTAAATGAAATAGTTCCTTGGTCGCTTATTCTAAATAAAGCCGCATCTTGACCTCCTGTAATTGCGTAACTAAAATTTCCTATTTCATCAATGACAGGATTTAGATCTCCATAGTTTGGATCTATTTGCCATCCAATACCTTTGATAGTTTGCAATTCCATAGTAACTGCTGGAGTGGCAGTCATTAAAGTTTCATTACCCATACCAACAGCAGCTTCGCTGTAGATATATAGACTGCTTGCAGTTACATCACTAATGGCAAATTGCGTAGCTGCACCTTCTTCACCAGGATTACCTATAACGGCTATGCCAGTTGTATATTCAGTTCCACCATTATTTGTGCCATCTATAGTTTCACTAAAACGTAAAGGATTCCCCGCATTAGATGCATCTGATTGATCAAAAGTATAAGTTGCTCCAGATTTAAGTGTTGTAGCTGAGGCTATCTGACCATCAAAGTGAAATTTCCCATCTACTACAGTTACCGAGATTGTAACGTCAGCTACTGGTATAGTTACAGTTTTTACAGTTGAGACAGGTATTCCCAAGGCTTCTTTAGATAACCAGACTTCATCATTTTGATATTCAAGAGTTTTTTCTACAAACTTTTCAAATTTATCCAAAGTGAAGTCAAGCGCACTCGTCACCAAACTGGTAAATACTTTTGTACCTTGCGCAAAGGATGCGGTCAGAATATCTGTAAAGTTTTTAATGGAATCTGGAGTTGCAGAGATTGATTGCATAAGAGCAGTAACCTCTTCCGGTGTTCTTCCTTCGGCAAGTGCTAAATAAACTCCTAAATCACCTGTTTTAGTTGTCCAGTTATAAGTGGTAAATTCATTACCCCAGTTTCCATCTTTTAATTGTAGTGTGGGGTCTTTAAGATAGGCCTTAACTTGTTCAGCAGTAAGCTGCCATTGTCCTGTATTACCATCTATTTGGTTTCCATTCGAATCGTACCTTAGTCTTTCGCCGCTATAATTAAACCATATGTTTTGTGACCATAGTTCTTGTCCAAATTCATCAAAAGGAACCCATCTGGACCAACTATCATTAAAAGTATTCCCTCTTTGGTATTCAAATCCCATGTCAACTATTTCATCTATTTGAGCATCAGTCATGTTTTCAAATGTGAGTCCTGTCATTGTTTCCATGAGTCTCACCATTTTTACCATTTGCTCTGCATAGTATTTTCCAACCATGTCAGTAACTCCGCCTTCAGGACCGAAGTTAACTCTTCCGGTATAAGGATCTGGTTGTTGAGAGTCTAGAATATCAACCATTATTACGGCCCATTCGCCCATTGTTTTGGTTGCCCCCAAGAAAGTTACAGTTTCTCCTGTATAACCATCTAAACTTTTAAATGTTGTGAAATTAGTAGCTGGATCAAATCCCATCTCAGATAAAATTAGATTCTTTATTTCTAGAATAATTGCTGCAGTTGCATTAGATATGACAGTATCAAATTGACCAGAACCATCTGTTTTCATCTCAAATAGTTTTGTGAGATCTTCAGAAGCGAGAATAGCTTCGACTATCTTGTCATTGAATGTTTCACTAGTTGAAGCTAGAAGATCCTCGAAGCCATCTAACTCAATAACTATTCTTGGTTGTTCGTTTAGATCAACACCACTATCCCAACTAGAGTATCTAAGTGTTTGGGTACCAAATTTAAAAATATCTGATATTTGTTGTCTGGTAGTTGGTGCTATTTCTGTAGAAAAGTATTCTGAAACTTTCTTAGATAATTCTCCTAACGAAGAAACCATTATGTTTCTTGCTTGGGCAGTCAGAGCGGCTTTGGCTTGATCATTTGTAGTAGCTGAATAAGCAAGCTCGATCGGGTCAAAATTAGTTAAATTTTCAAATGCCTGATCAAGCCCATAAGCTTGTGCTACCTTTTTTTGCGCATCCTCCAAAGTAACTCCAGTTTTCGCATAAGCTCGAGAGATTTGAGTACTTACAGGACTGATTACCAGGGCTTCTGATCCATCACCTGTTATTGAGGTTGTCAGCTTAAATTTCTGCTCGTTTGGCTTTCCTGTTCCTAAATCATAACCACCTTCAACATAAATATCAGTTCCTGCAGGTATATCATCGATAAACTCAAAAGCACCTGTTTTATCAGTAGTTGTTTCTGGTTCGTTAGCATCTTTAATGCCATCACCATCGAGATCGACCCAAACTGTAGCACCAACCAGATAACCATCAATAGCCTGACCGCTAGGTTTAACATCTAAAATATTGATAATCACTGCGCTTGTAGCAGTCAATCCACCAGAGTCAGTTGCGACTATGTTCAAGGAATAAGTATTATCTAAGTTAGCATCGCTTGGATTTTGGAAATTTGGTGAAACTTTAAAAGAAACATTACCAGATGAATCTATATTGAATAAGTCAGCATCGTCTCCAGAGAGAGAATAACTTAGTGTATCTCCGTCAACATCACTACCTACCAAAGTAAGTAAAGTTGTATCCGCAGCAACGGTTTCGTTAACAGTAACAGCGTCAATAGAACCTAGGGTTGGAGCATCATTAACGGCATTTACTACTAAAGTTATACTATTTGAAAAAGTGCCTGCAGCATCAGTAATACTCAAAACAAAATCTCCGATGCTGCTGATATCACTGTTTGCATTCTCATTGGGCGTGAATATCAATCCTTCCAGATCAGTTGTAGATAATGTATCGCCAACTGCCAAAAGAGTGCCGTCTGCGAGCGCAATTGTTCCTTCTGTAGGAAGAGTTTCAACAGAGATAGAAAGAGCATCTCCATCAACATCTGTGACAGAAACATTAAATGAACCGGCTACATCTTCTGTAAAGGTAAATGAATTAACTTCTAAGACTGGTTCATCATTTACTGCAGCAATATTAAAAGTTAGAGTTGCAGATGTTCCGTCTGATGCGTTTATTGTTAAGTTAAGAGCACCATTCAAGTTAGGTACAGTTGAAAAACTGATATTTGAAAGCTGATCAGAAGTCAGTTCTAAGCCATTAGTTAGAACGGTACCATCGGATGCTGTTAATGTGATTCCTTCGGGTATAGTTCCGATGGAAATCGTAACGCTAGAGTCATTTCTTGAAATGGAAAAAGTGCTGGGCTCATCTTCTGTGAAACTAAAAGAAGCATTTGATATAGAAGCTACAGGTGTAGGTGCTGAACTTCCTCCGCCGCCCCCACCGCCACATGAAGCAAGTGTAAGAGCAGCAAGATTGGCAAAAATTAGAGACGATCTTCCGTTTAGCTGAATAACTTGTTTTGTCTTATTCGTATCTCTAAGAGTTTCAATCAGCTTCCTTTTTAATTCTTCAGTAGTATTTAATTCAAATTTATTTAAATCTTTTTGACGTATGTCACCCATTTTGTCACCTTAATATTTCTTTATATCCTTCTTGCACTTATAGAAGAATATGTACATTTTTGTAATTCATATTCATTATGTACAAAGTGTCTAGAATTACAAGGGATTTAGAAAGTTAAAATTCAGGGAAAAAAGATAAAAAAATGTTCAAAAATATCAGGATTTTAAAGTGGTTTGTTTTTGCATTTTTGATATTTAATGGAAAGATTCATGCAATTAATTTAGACGATAATCGAACAGATCCATTTGAAGGTTTAGATGATTTTGAGGGAGTTGTTTATCTTAAAATCGGAAATACGATATGTTCAGGTGTTCTAATAAATCACAGATCAATTCTCACTGCAGCTCATTGTTTATCTGATGGCGTAAAAGCTGAGATTTTAACCGGCGAAAGTATTGATGATGGAGCAATACCATTAGAAACAACAAGTTTTATTAAATTACCTGAAGACAGAAGATACTCAACTTTCAATGGAGCTTCTTATGATCTAGCTCTTATAAGCCTCAAAGAACCCCTAATTAACATTACAACTTATAAATTATATTCGGAACTACCTCCTTTAAATAGCAAGGTGTTTATAAGTGGATTTGGATTGCACGGAACAGGCTCATTGCCAGATTTAAATTTTGATAAAAACAAAAGATGGGGCACAAACATACTTTCAATAATCTCGGAAGAAGATGTTATAAATGGAATTTCTACAAATAACTCACCAGACAAAGTTATTCTGGGATTTTATTTTGACGAGAACAAAGATCAATTTGAAAGTATGATCAGTCTCGGTGATAGCGGGTCCCCTCTCTTCATTAAAAATAATGGTCAATTTCTAGTTGCTGGCATAGCTTCTTGGATAAAAAAGAATCCTGAAACGCAAAATCGAGGCTATGGATCTGCAGCGGGTTTTGCATCTATACAACAAAACCTTCAATGGATTAATGAGAATAATTCCTTAAGAGATGTGTCTTCTTTAAAGAACGGAGAGTGGAGCTTAGGTTCAAATTGGAGTGATACAGCTTCTCCATCAAATTTCATTCCTCTCGATTCAAATTATAACTTTGAAGCAGCAAAATATTACTCAGTTAATATTTTTCACTCTATAAATTTAAATGACAAAGTTCAGATTGATGAATTACAGATTTCTCGTCAGGGAAATTTATTCATAGAAAATAAGGCTGATCTTGAGGTATTACTTGATGTAAATATCAATTCTGGTTCATTGAAGAATGGGAATATTCTAAGAGGGAGAAACCTTATATTTGTTGATGGAATTTTCGAAAACTTGCACAACACTTTTGTAGATAATAATTTTATAGCTACAAATACTTCGATCTTTAATGAGGGAACCATCAATGCAAATAAGATTCAAATAGATAAAGGAACAGTCTACGGAACAGGATTTTTTAATTCTTCTGAGTTTTTCAATAACGGAAAGATAAACCCAGGTTCAGAAAGCAATTTGTTTGGTACTCTCACATTTGAAGCGAATTTAATAAATGAAGGTACTATTGAACTAGATATAAATAAAAGTCAGAGTGATAATTTAATTCTAGAAGAATTGACTATGGGAGGATCGCTAGTTATCAAACCTGCAATTAACCTTTATTCTGGCAATACATCCTATGCATTATTAGAGTTTCAGAGAAAAAATGGTTTGGAATTTGATAATTTCGAAATTGATAGGACAAACCTTGGAAGACTTAGACATGAGTTGGTTTATAGAGATAAGTCCATAGATCTTAATCTATTCAATCCTTCTTACGAGAATCTAGGAAGTAACTCCAAATCTAAAGCAATTGGAAAGTACTTAGATCTTCATACTGCAAATACAAGTATAAAATTCCAATCAATTCTTGATCAGATAAATTATGTTTCTTCTGATAACCAGGCCTCTGAGCATATTGAAAACCTAGTACTACATAACATCTATCAACCTTTTATAGAGAGAATTGATATAGATAGCAACAACTATGAGCCTGGTATATTTATTAGCGATTCAAAATTCCAATTAAAAAAAACAGACATAGATTATGACTCTGACATAAATAGATTTGATCTTAATTATTTAGGCATTAATTTATCTCATTTAGATATTGAATCCGTGTTATCAAACAACAATACAAAAGAAAATTCCGAATCTTCTGCCTATGAGATAAGTATTAATGTACCCATTGATATTTTAGACTTTTATTTTGGTTTATATGAAGAAGAGATGGAGACTAAAAGCTCTAGAGTTAATGATATTAACCTTAAGCAATTTATTGGGTCGCACAATAGATCTATAGATATAGGAAAACAATTTCTTGTTTTAGAAAAAAATTTAAAGACAAATATTGGTAAGTTAAAAGCCGGTATTTCTTATTCTATTCTTAATATTTCTACACAGCCGTTTAAGGAAAACTATAACGATGTTTCCATATCCTACAATCTAAAAGATATAGAAATAAAACTAACTCAACCATATATTGAATTTTCCAAAAATTTAAAATTTGCGAAAAATAAAGTTTCTTTGGGTTTTGAGTTACGCGGTACTTTTTACAGTTCAGAAAAACTTTCTACAAAAATAAACTTAGATAACGCAGCTATAGATTTGTATTTGCAGGATGAAATTAATTTAAATGAAAATATGACTGCTAATTTATATGTATCGAGTGTATATAATGATTCGATATACGGGAAATTTAGTTATTTGCACAAAGGAAATAATAATGCGTTGGAGCTGAAGGTTGGATATCTTTTTTAATTTTTTATAACGTATTCACTATCCAGTTTTTTGATTTCTTTTCTTAAAAACAAAATAGCCAATAGGTTAGGTACTGTTGCGATTGGTCCTATAACTGTTGCAATATCCCATACTATTTTTGTATCAATCACTGCTGCTGTAAAAAAGGCTCCAACATAAATTATTCTGTAATATAGAATCCAACCTTCTCCAAAAAGATGTACAGTAGCCCTGTCGCCATAGTAAGACCATGCTATAGCTGTTGAGAATGCAAAGAGAAGCAATCCGATAGCAACTATATATTGACCAAATTCACCAAATATACTTCTTGTAAAAGCTTTTCCCGTTAGGTCAGCTCCTAACAACAAAGAATCTCCAACTATTGTTATATCATTAGTTGAGAGCTTGCCGTTTATGATTTCAATAGAGCCGCTTAATGGCTCTCCATCAATATTGTAAATAACATTTTCTGAAACTGACCGGTTGTGCATCAGAGTAATCTCGGTATTTGATAATAGTCCACCTTTTACTTCTTCAGTTCCCGAATAAACCAAAGGACCTGAACATGAAAGGATATAGTCTTGTAAAATATAAATGTCCTCTTGATCAGTATCTGAGTAAGTACCGTCTAAGTAGCACATTGAACTTTCTTCAAATCTATTCTCAAATTTTTCAGTCCATACACCAGAAGATAAAATAACTAGACCGGTGATGGTGCATATAATTATCGTATCAATGAATGGTTCTAGGATTGAAACCATGCCCTCTTCTATAGGATTTTCTGTCTTAGAAGATGCGTGGGCAATTGGTGCAGATCCCTGTCCTGCTTCATTAGAATAAAGACCTCTATTCACACCTCTTGTTAGTGCTGCTGCTACAGAAGCTCCTAGGAACCCCCCTACTGCCGCTGCAGGAGTAAAGACATGTATAAAGATTGACTGGAGTGAAGGAATAATATTCTCGTAATTTGAAATAATCACTGCAAATGATCCAACCAGATACCAAAAGGCCATGAAAGGAACTAATTTAGAAGCTATTTGAGCAATTCTTTTAATTCCACCTATTATGACCATCCATAATAAGACAGCTAAAACTGCACCTGTCACAATCTTAGGTATATGGAAAGTGTCATTCATGACTACAGCTATACTGCTTATCTGAGGCATATTGCCTGTGCCCAAACACATCAATAAAAGGCAGATTGAAAAGAGGATAGCTAACCATTTCATATTGAGACCATTTTCAATGTAATACATAGGTCCTCCTGAAATAGAGCCATCAGGTAAAGTTTCTCTGTATTTATGGGCCAGTGTTACTTCTACAAATTTTGTGGTCATTCCAAAAAAGGCTGTGATCCACATCCAAAATATAGCAGCAGGCCCTCCTAGAAAGATTGCTAAAGCGACACCACCAATATTTCCAGTTCCTACAGTTCCCGAGAGTGCTGTAGTCAATGCTTGAAAGGGAGTTGTTTCCCCTTTTGTATCTTCTTTGACATATCGGCCGCTAAGAATTCTCCAACCGTGTTTGAAGTATTTAATTTGAGGGAAACCCAAATAGATTGTAAAGAATATTCCGGACCCTATTAAAAATGCAGGGAACCAATACTGGTCAACTAACCAATAGGTTAAAAACTCAAGTACAGATGTAAAAGTTTCCACTATCCTAGATGGGCATCTAATTCAGTAAAACCACCGATGTAATTTCCGTCCATTGTGATTTGTGGAAATGTTCTTGCTTCAGGAAATTTATTAACAAAATCCTCTCTAGTGTAATCTACATCAAGCATATATTTTTTATAATCTAGAGCTTTCATTTTGCAGAGCATTTCTGCTTTATCACAGAATACACAATTTGGTTTTGACCAGATTTCTATCATTGCTATTTCTCAGTTTAATGTCAGTATGTAATGGAGGTTTTTATGATACTTGATGGTTTTAAATTTTCTATAAGTTTTTTAAAAGATAATTTAAGCAAGCTATTACTTATTGTCTCTCTCCCTTTCATTCTTGAACTTCTGATCAATTTAATTTCAGCTTTATACTTAACTAATGCCAATTCTTTTACTGGATTTATTTTTGGTTTGTTAACTCTATTAATTCAAACTTGGGCACAATGTATGCTCATTTTCTATATACACAATCAGGCTACTAATAGGTCATTATCTGACATATCTATTTATACTTTATATAAACTGCCATTAATAATTTTGTGGGGTTTATTTGTTGCGCTCTTGGTATCTTTAGGACTTCTTTTACTCATCATCCCGGGTATATATATTGCTTTGAGATATTCTTTTTATACTTTTGAAATTTTACTTTCACAAAAGAAAAGTTCCGAAGCATTTAAAGATACATTTGCTATGACAAATGGAAAGGCAATACAAATTTTCTTATATTTTTTACCACCGTTATTTATCGCAATCTTGATAACTGTGATGATATTTTCATATGTTGAAATAATGATACTTTCACTTCTATATAATTATGTACTAATTTTATTTTTTACAACCTACACCTATTATTTATACAATTTAATCAAAAGTAATTTCAATGGAATTGAATCAAAGTAATAACATAAATTACCTCTCTTCAGGACAAGGTACTCCGTTATATCTTATTCACGGTTTTCCTGACTGTGCTGAAAATTTTAAGCATCAGATTAATTTTTTTGCCGAAAGAGGCTTTAAGGTGATAGTTCCATATTTACCTGGTTATCATGAAAATGATGACGAATTAGATACTTATCAAACTTTAAGAATAGCTGAAGTTCTAATAGATTTTATTGAATCGGTAAGCGGTAAAGAAAAAATATTTCTCTATGGACATGATTGGGGGGCACCTATAGCTTACGGTATTGCTCAATTGAGACCTGACTTAATTGATAAATTCTCTAGCGCTTCAGTACCTCACGGAATTAATGTGCAATCTGCTTTCCTGACAAACGGTGATCAACAAAGAATGTCTTGGTATATGTTTTTCTTTCAACTACCTATTGCTGAAGTTGCAGTGCCCATGAATGACTATGAATTCATTCATAGATTATGGAGAGAATGGTCACCAGATTTGAAGGAATACAAAGATTATTCTGAAAAAGTTGTTTCTGTTTTAGGCAAACCCAATGTACTTTCTAAGGCTTTGGCTTATTACAGGTCAACATTTCAAGAATCACTTCAATTAGATCGTATAAATCAAAAATCGCTAGAATTACTTTCTTCAAAAATCCTGCCGGCTTGTCTATATTTTCATGGCAAAAATGACGGATGTATAGACTATAAACTATCAAGTGGAATGGAAGAGTATTTTGAGGATTTAGAGATAAAAATTTTAGAAAATTGCGGCCACTTTCTGCATATTGAGAAACCAGATGAGTTTAATGAAGAGCTTTTAAATTTTTTTACTAATTCCTAAGTCCCTTTCCCAATCTACGAATAATGAATTGAGCTGGTAATCTTTACGGAGATTAGTTTCTCTAGAAAAAAGATTCCATAGAGAATTTGTTTTATTTAAAAGTTGGTGTAATTTTTCGATATTTGAGTGCTTACTTAAATATTTACTAATATTGTCTGTGTCTGGATTTATCGTATCTTTTGCTTCATCAGCATTAAATTTTATCGTGTCAGAGAGTAACAAAGACATCCATTCAAGCTTGATATTAATAGAGCTCTCTTCATTGATCCATCTGGTCGATAATGCAGTTATATCTTTACCTTCTTTAATAATCCCTGATATATCAGAAATAAAATCATCTCTTATTTTTAACAAGCCTTCATCAAGAAAATGTTTTGCTGCAAGGGGTAAATTATCATTAAGACGAAGTGCTTTTAGGACATCTTCCTCTGGATAATCTGTTAACCAATCTAATGTTTCTTCTAGATTTGGTGGATCAATTTTAATATCTAGACTTCTACTCTGAATAGTCAAAGGAATTTGATTCAAGAAATTTGTTGTTAAAAAGAAAAATGTATTTTTTGGTGGTTCTTCTAAAATCTTGAGTACCGCATTCAATCCATCCATAGATATCTTTTCTATATCTATGAGAGAGGCAACTTTATTTTTTCCTAAAAATGATGACTCATACAACTTATTCCTTAGGTCATGGATTTGTGAAATACCAATTAATTTTTTATCCGGAAGAACTTGTAATTCATGATGATCAGGATGGTTCTCAAGGGATGAAAATTTACAACTACTACAATTTCCACAAACATCAATGTCATTATCATTACATAATATAAATGCAGATAGATAATGAACAAGTTGACCTTTTCCTACTCCTTTTCTTCCAGAAATTAAAAAAGCATGATGCATAGAATCTTTATTTAGGAAGCTAACATGCGGCTTTAGCCAAAAAGGTAATTGATTAGTCATTTAGAAATTGAGACATTATTTTAACTACTTGTTCCTTAACACCATCAAAATCTTTTGATGAATCAATAATTTTGAATCTCCTTTTATTATTCTTGGCTAATTGGATGTAAGCATTTCTAATTCTTGTATGAAAATCAATTGGTTCACTTTCAAATCTATCTAAAGCAGATCTTTGAATTGCCCTTTCCAATGCAGCTTCTGGTGGTAAGTCAAACAGGAATGTTAAATCAGGTTGTGGTAATTTTAAGATATCGACCAATCTGTCTATAACTGAAGTATCTATTTCTCTACCTCCACCTTGATAGGCATAAGTGGAATCAAGATATCTGTCAGATAAAACCCATATACCTTTTTTTAAGTTAGGTATTACCAGGTTATCTATATGATCTTTTCTATCTGCCATCATTAGTAATAGTTCTACTTCTGATGAAATCTTTGAATCTTTATTGAGCAGCATGGATCGAAGATCGGACCCTAAAGGACCTCCTCCGGGCTCTTTGGTTGTAATGTATTTGATAGAACACTCATCTAGAATTGCAGTAATATCTTTTAAACTTGTAGACTTACCCGAGCCTTCAATACCTTCTAGAGTTATAAATTTACCTGTCATTTATTTGGTACTTTAAAACAGCTTCATTATGTTCAGTTAATGTTTTTGAAAATTTATGAAATCCATTGCCCATAGAAACAAAGTATAGATAGTCTGTTAATAAAGGGTTTAGGGCAGCTTCTAAGGAATCATAACTCACAATTGAGATAGGCCCTGGAGGCAATCCTCTATAACGATAGGTATTGTAGCGATTATCAATCCTTAAATTCTTTCTAGTTAAATTGCCGTCAAATTCATTACCCAATGCATAGATCACCGTCGGATCAGACTGCAGCTTCATGTTTTTGTTTAACCTATTAACAAAAACTCCAGCTATTTTTCTTTTTTCTAGACCCTCTTTTTCAATTATTGATGCCAATGTAACTGCTTCATTTAAGTTTTTAAAAGGAAGGTTTAAGTTTCTATTTCTCCATAATTCTTTTGATATTTTTTTCCAATTTTCATGAGACTTTATTAATATTGAGGAGAAATTTTCTCCCTTAAGATAAAAAAAAGTGTCTGGAAAAAATATCCCTTCTTGTAAGTTTATACCTTTTTTTTTCAACAATTTTTCTGGATCAGTTGCCAGATCATTTATTAAACCTTCAGAATCTCCTAATTTTAAAATATTTGAGATGGTTGATCCGGGTATTAAAGTTAATTTTCTATAAAAGAAATCTCCTTTCGTTAATTTTTCGACAATAGAATGAATAGATTGTGTAGATTTAAACTTATATTCCCCAGCTTTAAATTTATGATCATTTGATGAGAGCCTTACATAAATCTTAAAGACTGTAGGATTAAGGATTATTTTGTTTTCGTGCAAGCTAGTTGCAATCGAAGAAGTGGAAGAGCCATTGGCTATATCTAGGATGATTGTATTCTTAATCTCCACTCTATAGTGAATAGCAGATAAAAGTATTACTAATACAAAAATTAAAGAGAAAATCGAGATTTTAAAACTTTGCACTTAATCTAATTCTTTAAAAATTAGAGTAGCATTTGTGCCTCCAAATCCAAAAGAATTTGATAAAGAATAACTAACACTCTTTTCGCTTGCTTGGTGAGCTGAATAATTTAAATCACAACCAACATCAGGGTTATCTAGATTAATTGTAGGTGGGCAAAGATTATTTTTGATACTAAGAACTGAAAAGATTGCCTCTATTGCTCCTGCTGCACCCAATAAATGTCCAGTCATTGATTTAGTAGAGCTGACTATGAGATCTTTAGTTGATTCATTAAAGACAGTTTTAATTGCTTCAGTTTCTGCAATATCGCCTGCAGGAGTAGAAGTGCCATGTGCATTTATGTAATCAATATCAGAAGGATTTAATTGAGCATCATTGATTGCATTTTGCATAGATAAAGCGGCTCCACTACCTCCGTCTGGTGGAGATGTAATATGATAAGCATCAGCACTCATCCCAAAACCTACAATCTCAGCATAAATCTTTGCACCTCTAGCTTTTGCATGCTCATACTCTTCTAATAGAAGACATCCTGCACCTTCTCCCAAAACAAATCCATCTCTATCTTTATCCCAAGGTCTGCTTGCAGCTTCAGGATTGCTATTATTTGTTGACAGTGCTTTAGCAGCATTAAAACCAGCAATTCCTAATGGTGTAGTGGCCATTTCAGCACCCCCTGTTAGCATCAAATCTGCATCCCCATGAACAATATTTCTAAAAGAATATCCAATAGAATGACTTGCACTTGAACATGCACTAGCTATAGAGATATTTGGACCTTTTAATCCGTACTTTAAGGAAGCATAGCCGGAAACCATATTTGCTATAGCTCCAGGAACAAAAAAAGGTGATATTTTTTTTGGACCGTTTTCTGAAAGTTTTATTTTATTTTCTTCTATAGTTCCCAATCCCCCTATGCCTGACCCTATAGAAACTCCAAATCTATTAAGGTCTGTATTGTTTAGATCAATAAGAGAGTCTTCTAAACACTCCTGAGAAGCAATTAGACCATATTGAATAAATGGATCGGTTCTGCGTATTTCTTTTTTATCTAATTTTTCTGAAGTATCAACTTCTACTGTTGCTGCGAATTTAGTTTCACAGTCAGAAACATCAAAAGTAGTTATCGGTTTAACACCAGATAGACCTTGGATTATATTATTCCATGAGGAATTTACGTCGTTTCCTACTGGCGACAAGATACCTAGACCAGTAACTACTACCCTTCTATTTGACATGGAGCCTAATGGCTAAGATTTATGAATTGCTATTTATATAGTCAACAGCATTCTTTACAGTTTGAATATTTTCAGCCTCTTCATCAGGAATTTCTATTTCAAATTCTTCTTCAAAAGCCATAACTAATTCAACTGTATCAAGTGAATCTGCGCCTAGGTCATCAATGAAAGAAGCTTCTAATTTAACCTCTTCAGCAGAAACACCAAGTTGTTCACAAACAATTTTTTGGACTCTATCTTCAACGCTCATATTATATCTCCCACCTAAAACGCAATTGTTAGTTTTAAGAAATGCGCATTATACTAATTTTTAAAATTTTTTCTTTAGATAACTTTAATAATTCAAGTAAAGTCAAATTTTACATATAAAGTCCACCATTAATATGTATTGTTTGTCCAGTTATATATGAGGCTTCTTCTGAGCATAAGAAAGTTACTAAATTAGCAACTTCAGCTGGCTCACCAAATCTACCTAATGGTATTTCTTTAATGAGGTAATCCTCATTCACACCGTCATTATTTTCAGTCATATCTGTTGTAATAAATCCAGGAGCTACAGCATTGATAGTTATATCTCTTTTTCCCACCTCTTTAGCTAGAGATTTAGTGAAAGCTTCTACACCTGCTTTGGCTGCAGCATAATTTGATTGACCTCTATTGCCGATTGAGGCTGATGCAGAGGAAATATTAATAATACGTCCCCATTTAGATTTCAGCATCATTTTTAAGGATCGCTTACAAAGTTGAAAAGTGCCATAAAGATGAACATTCATAATATCTGACCACTCTTCATCAGACATTCTTAAAACTATATTATCTCTAGTGATACCGGCATTGTTGACTAAGAGAGATATATTTTGATTATTGTCTTCTAGTTTTTGCCAAAAACTATCTATGGATTCATGAGAATTAAGATCTAAAACATACCCTTTAATTCCAATGTCATTCAGTTCAGCAGCACCAGTTTCAGAGGTAGCTGTACCAATGACAGAATAACCTTTTTCTTTAAATTCTAGAGCAATAGCCCTTCCTATTCCTCTAGAGGCACCTGTTACTAAGGCTGTTTTCATATTAATTTTCCTGTATAGAAGTTAGAGTTTCAATATCATCAAGTGAGTGAAGCGCAATATCTACAAATTGTTTTTTTATAAGACCTGTTAGAACTTTGGAGGGTCCACATTCATAAAATTCCGTTATATTGTTTTCCTTGAATAAATGCATTGTTTCAGACCATCTAACTGGGCTATATAGCTGAGATATGAGATTTTCTTTAATTGTATCTACATCATCAGAATGCATTACTGAAAAGTTTTGTATGACTTTTGTTTTAGGTTCCAAAAATTCTACTTTATTTAAATCTTCTGAGAATTTAATTGAAGCTGGTGTCATTAATTTACAATGAGATGGTACGCTCATTGCAAGAGGTATGGCTCGTTTAGCACCATTCTCTTTACAAGATACTATTGCTTTATCAACACCTGTTTTGGTTCCTGATATTACTATCTGATTATCAGAATTCAGATTTGCCATGCTAACTAGATCACCATCCTCTGTTATATTTCTACAGATAGTTTCTAAATTTTCTATATTTAGTCCAATGATGGCTGCTATACCTCCTTCACCTTCTTTTACTGCTTCTTGCATATACTTTGCTCTTAAAGATACAAGTTCTAAAGCATCTTCAAATTTGATTGTTTCCGCAGCCACATAAGCTGAGTATTCTCCTAGTGAATGTCCTGCCATGATATCTACAGACTTTGGATCTATGTTCGCTGCTTTCCACAATGCATAGTTAGCAGTTAGTAAAAGAGGTTGTGTTACTTGAGTTGCAGCTAGATCTTCTGCAGTTCCTTCTTCTATAAGTTTTTTGAAGTCAGTTCCTAAAACTTCTTTAGAAATATCAAATACATTGCTGAACGCTTTATGTGTAACGAAATGTTCAGCCAACATACCAGCAGACTGAGAGCCTTGCCCAGGAAAAGCAAAACCGAGTTTTCTAGTCAAGGTACTATTCCTCTACAATTTCTTCTTTTTGTTTGATTTCTACTATTTTTTTACCTTTGTAGAATCCATCGGCTGTCATTTGATGTCGTAAGTGTCTCTCGCCAGTTACAGGATCATTGGAGAGAGTCGGGTTTGAAAGAGATTGATGTGCTCTTTTTTGTAGCTTTTTTGATTTTGATTTTTTACTTTTTTGTACTGCCATAATGTGCTCCGGCGCGAATTTTAAATGAACTATTCGATCAAGTCTCTAATTTTTTTGAAAGGGAGGTTTTTTTCTTGTTCTTCAGGATGTGGTTCTTCTAGACAATCTTTATTACATTTCACTATATCTGGATAGATGATTGCTACTTCTTCTTCAATAAAACGGTATAAATCGAAATATTCAAGTTCTTGATAGTGAGTTTGATCTTGATCAGATGAATCAGTATGAATTTCAGCTGAATCTTTAATCGTTACATTAATAATATTGGAAATATTGATTTCTGTGTCTTTTAAGCAGTTTTGACAAGTATCTAGGAAATTTCCTTCTACACTGCCATCACACTTATAAAGGTTTTTAGATATTTTAAGTATTTGAGCTTCAACGGATAAATTATTTATTAATTTGCCTATATTAGGAACATTGTGATTTTCCAATTCAAATGAAAGTTTGATAGGAAAAGAGCCTTCATTTAGGTTTAAGATTTTCATGACATGATTTTGGAAAATAGTTTAGGCAATTCTGCTGAGCATGATATCTCAAGATTCTTAAAGCTTATAGAGGTTGCATGAAGCAACATTCTATTTAGACCAATTTCTTTAGCCTGTTTATTTAGTAATTCATTTCCATATTTTCTATCCCCTACAATAGGAAAGCCTTTATAGGTGGCATGTGCACGTATTTGGTGCATTCTTCCTGTAATTATTTTTGCTTTCAAATGAGAATACATATTATTAGACTCAATTAAGCTAAACTCAGTTAAAGATTTTTTTCCATTATTTTCTACGACTGCTTCTTTTTCACCAGTTTTAGATTTTCTCTTCGACAAAGGAGCATCAATGATTTTTAATTCTTTTGGCCAATTTCCAAAAACAATAAGATCATATATTTTATCTACATTTTTGTTTCTTATTTCTTGATGTAATTTTCTCAAAAAAGATTTTCTTAACGCAATAACCAAACATCCAGATGTATCCCTATCGATACGATGAGCTAAATGCGCATCTTTGTATTTGGGATCAAGTTGTCGAATAATCTCAATAACTCCAGAAGATATTCCACTTCCACCATGAGAGGCTATGCCAACTGGCTTGTTTATTACCAAGAAATCTTTTTCTTTAATTACTATAGATTTAAGAATTTTTTCTTTGTCTTTAGAAGGCGTAAAAGTTTCTTCTTTAGTTGAAACTTTATAAGGCGGAATTCTAACAATATCCCCTTCATTTAACTTTAAACTAGGCCTTGATCTAGATTTATTTACTCTAACCTCTCCTCTTCTTATGATGGAATAAATTTTACTTCTTGGTAAGCCTTTCATTATCGAAATAAGACAATTGTCCAACCTCATTCCTGCATAATCAGAGGTTACTTCGAATGATGATACTGGGTGATAAATATCGTCCATTTTAATGAAAGCTTTAATATAGCTTGTTATTAGGCTATTATACGCGCGTGTTTGCGCATATTGATGAGTTAATTGTAAGGCGCATAAAGAATTAAATAGAAAATAAGAAGCAGAGAGGCTAAAGCTCTCAAGAACAAACGCTACGTAGGTGTGGCATATTAAAGTAATCCGCCTACAACATATAAACACATTTCCAGCTTTTGCTATCTGCTTCCCTAATGGGAAAAAACATGAAAAGAATGCTTATAAATGCAACTCAACCTGAAGAGTTGCGTGTCGCTCTTGTAGATGGTCAGAGTATCTATGATTTTGATATAGAGCAGGTTGGTCAAGAAAGAAAGAAATCTAATATCTATAAAGCCAGAGTTTCTAGAATAGAACAAAGTCTTGGAGCTGCCTTTGTTGATTTTGGATCTGAAAGACATGGTTTCTTACCTGTCAAAGAATTAAACCCTGGACTTTATCAAGATAAACAAGCAAAAACTCCTATAAACGAAATATTAAGTCAAGGACAAGAAATTATTGTCCAAGTAGAAAAAGAAGAAAGAGGAAATAAAGGTGCTGCATTAAGTACATTTATTTCACTTCCAGGACATTATCTAGTTTTAATGCCAAACAACCCTGAGGCCGGTGGGATATCAAAAAGCATAGAAGGTAAAGCCAGAGATGAGGTAAGAGATAAACTCAAGCAATTAGAGATACCTAAAGATATGGGCTTAATTGTAAGAACAGCTGGTGACGGTGTTTCTCTTGAAGAATTAAAGTGGGACTTAGATTATCTACTCAATTTATGGGATGCAATTTTAGAAGCAAACCAACTTAAGAAAGCTCCTTTTTTAATATTTAGAGAGAATGATCTTATCTCTCGCTCGTTAAGAGACTTTTTAAGGGATGATATAACGGAAGTTTTAGTAGATACCGATGAAGCTTTTGAAAAAGCTTATGATTTTACTTCAAAACTAATGCCTGATTTTGAAGATAAAATTAAAAAATACGATGAAGCAATCCCTTTGTTTACTCGCTATCAAATAGAGAGCCAAATTGAAACTGCCTATCAAAGAGAGGTTTCACTGCCTAGCGGCGGATCGATAGTCATAGACCAAACTGAGGCACTTGTTGCAATAGATATAAATTCCGCAAAAGCTACTGGTGGAAGTGATATTGAAGAAACTGCACTTAATACTAACTTAGAGTCCGCGATAGAAATTGGAAAACAGTTGAGGCTAAGAGATATTGGGGGGTTAGTAGTCATAGATTTCATAGATATGCTGTCTCTAAAAAATAAAAGGGCTGTAGAAGATAAGCTTTGGTCTGCCCTTTCTATTGATAGAGCTAAAGTGCAAGTTGGAAGAATTTCTAGATTTGGTCTAATGGAAATGTCCAGACAGAGACTTAGGCCGTCTCTTCAAGAGAGGTGGACTCAAGATGTTGCCAGTCTTTCCACTGCTGTTCTTAGACTCATTGAAGAAGAAGCCAGTAAAAAGAAAAGTGGTGAAGTAAGAGCTGTTGTATCTTCAGATATGTCAACTTTTTTATTAAATGAAAGGAGAGCTAGGGTTAATGAAATTGAAGAAAGGTCTGGAGTAAGAGTGATTGTGGTTTCAGATCCAACAAGGTCTGATAATAGATTTGAGGTAACAAGATTAAGATCTGACGATAAGAAGAATAAAGATCATGCAAGTTACGATATACAAAGCGAAATAGAGTCAAATGGTAATTTAGGTAATGATTACAAAAAACCGAAATTAGAAAAACCTGCTGTTAACTTAACTCCTCCCAAAAAGCCTAAGAAAAAAGGTGAAGGTATCTTTAAGAAATTCTTAAAATTATTCGAGGGTTCAGATGAGAGCAAATCAAAACCTAATCAAAGGAAAAGAAACGCTCGAAATCAAAGACGTCGGGACAATAGGAACAAAAAACCTCAACAAAGAAATAACTCTAAACCAATTAAGGCTAGAGATAATAAAAACTCTGAAAAGAAAAAACCTGTTAGAAATAAATCGAAAAGTAGTACTGAAGCAAAAGATAAAAATAAAACAGATAAAAAAGACAATAGAAGAAAGCATCAGGGCAAATCCAAGGATCTTGCAAAAAAAGATTCAGAACAAAATTCTAAACCTCAAGTGAAGCCTCAGACTGAAAAGTCTCCAAAAACTGGAAAAAAAGATCAAACTTTGAAACCAGAAGCTAAGAATAATAATGAAGATAAATCTACAAAACCTTCAGAAAGAAAAGAAACTTCAAAACAAGTTAGTAATAAAAATGTTAAAGACCAAGACTCTATTAAAAAAACTGTTGAGAATAAGGCAACTAAAGAAGACCTAAAAGAATCTAGCAAAATTCAATCAAATGAATTGCCTAAAGAAGAATCAAAGCAAGAAGCCAAGAAAGCAAAGGATTGGGGAAGAGCTTCGAATGATCCAAGAAATAAAGTCTAAGATTTTAGTTTTTCTAAATAGCTTTCTATTAATTGACCTGAGATAGATATATTGCCAGTTGGTACTTGCGGGAGATTGTCATAATGAAACCAACCTGCTTTATCTATTTCCTCGCCATCGGGCTTAACCTCTCCGTCTAAATATTCAGCATGATATCCAAGCATGAGCTGACTTGGAAAAGGCCATGATTGACTCCCAAAATATTGAATATTGGTTACATTTATATTTACTTCTTCAAAAACTTCTCTTTCTATTGCCGATTCAGCTGTTTCACCAGGTTCAATAAATCCAGCTAAAGTGCTATAAAAATCTCCGGGGAAATTTTTATTATGCGCTAGCAATAATTCCTCGCCTTTAGTCACCAATACAATAATACAAGGTGAAATTCTTGGATAAACCATCACGTTATTGCAACTACAAACCATTGCCCTTTCAGTATCATGCATTGATGTTTTTTTACCGCAATAACCACAAAATTGGTTAGCTGCATACCACTCCGAAATTTGTAGAGATCTGGAACAAATAACAAACAAACTATCTGGTATTCTTCCTAATAAATTCCTTAACGGGCTCAGCATCATTTCATCGGATGGCCTTGAAGAGTCATCTAAAACAGAAACGTAACAAGGTCTTTGATTGAGATAACCCAAAAAATGTTTATTTGAGAATGACATTTCAGTCCACTTCAAATCATCTTCCTCGAATAATAAGATTTCGGACGTTTTTGATGTTAAGAATTCTTGATTTCTTAGTATAATGTTTATTGAAGACTCAGATGTTGTATCGAAG
Source organism: SAR86 cluster bacterium AG-447-A08 (assembly GCA_003212335.1). Lineage (GTDB taxonomy): Bacteria > Pseudomonadota > Gammaproteobacteria > Magnimaribacterales > Magnimaribacteraceae > Magnimaribacter > Magnimaribacter mokuoloeensis. The sequence continues at coordinate 170,895 of QCQA01000002.1, read as the reverse complement.
TTTTCAGGGGTAAAAACCAAATTATCGTAAATAGATATCATTTTTTAAGTTTAAGCTAATAAATACTAGTTTGAAATAAATTAATAAGAAGAGGTAGGTATGGAAACTATTGTAATGAATCAAGGAATGTTGGTTTCAGGAATAATTTTAGCAGCAAGCTTTATTTTAATTTTTACTGAGACACTGCATGGATTCCATAGAGTAAAAGTGGCCATGGCTGGTGCTGCTGTGATGTTAGTAGTTGGCCAATCCTACGGATTCTATTCTCCTGAAGAGGCCTTTGAAGCCGTAGACTGGAATGTAGTATTTCTGCTTGGCTCTATGATGGCTGTAGTAGCAATCATGGTAAATACGGGTGGATTCGAGGTACTCGCAGCAAATATTGGAAGGATAGCAAAGGGAAGACAATTTTTGCTTCTTGCATTACTTGGAACTGCTGTAACAGTTATTTCACTTCTATTAGATAACGTTACGACTGTAGTTATTTTTGGACCTCTTATTGTTTTGATTTGCCAAAAAATGAAGGTTAGTGCTATACCTTATCTTCTTGCAGCAGCTTTATTGTCTGATACAGGGGGTGTGGCTACTTTAGTTGGTGATCCACCTAATTTGATGATAGGTTCAGCATTCGACATTGCCTTTATGCCATTTGCCTACAAGATGTTTCCAATAGTTTTCGTAGCCTGGATAGCCACCCTATTCTTCATGCGTTATTTATTTAAAGAGGAATTAGCAATAGTCCCTGAAGGTAAGTTTGAAGACAGTATTCCTTATAAAGATAAAAGTCTCTGGAATAAATCTCTGTCTATTTTAGGTTTGATGGTCATCCTATTTGTTATTCATAACACCATTCATTGGGAACCATGGATGGTAGCTGGTACAGGACTTATTCTCCTGGTAGTTTTGGCTAAAGAAATTGAGTTTGAGGATGTTATGAAGAATATGACTCATGAAATACCACTCTTAATGTTCTTTGTTGCTCTATTTATGCTTGTTGGAGGAGTAGAGGGAAGTAAATTCTTAGAATATCTTGGGCAATATATTATTCCTTTCTTAATTGATCCTGTATCTGGTGAAGTTATACAAGAAAACTTTATGTACACTTGCATAGCCTTAATGTGGGTTGCTGCAATAATGTCAGCTGCTATAGACAACATACCGTTTACCGCAGCTATGATTCCCATCATTGCTTCACTTGAAACTGTAGGTGTAAACATAGCAGCACTTTGTTGGTGTTTAGCAATAGGTGTAGGTATGGGTGGAAATGGTACTCATATTGGTTCGACTGCTAATGTCTATATTGTTACTGTCTCAGAGAAACTTGCTAAAAGCACCGGAAATCCAGACTTAGCAATTACCCCTTTAAAGTGGGCCAAGAAGGGATTGCCTGTTATGGTTCTTACATTAGTGATTTGCACAGTGATAATGTATCTATTCTTTGATTATTACTCGTTACCACTGCATCCTTAATGAGCCATAGATTTAGCGTTGCTCCTATGATGGATAGGACTGACCGTCATTGTAGGTACTTTCATAGACTATTAACCAAAAGAAGTTTTCTTTATACAGAAATGCTGCATGCCAATGCAGTATTGAAAGGTGATACAGAAAAACTTCTAAACCATCATACAGATGAGCATCCTTTGGTCTTACAATTAGGTGGGAGTGATCCTTCTGCACTTGCTGAAGCTTCATCTATCTCTAAGAAATTTGGATATTCAGAAGTCAACCTGAATGTTGGATGTCCAAGTAGCAAAGTACAAAAAGGGAGATTTGGTGCTGTTTTAATGAAAGAACCTAAATTAGTTGCTAAGTGCATTAGTCAAATGAAGGAAGCCACTACTCTTCCTGTAACTGTGAAATGCAGAATCGGTGTTGATGATATGGATCAAAATATTCATCTTGATAACTTCATAAACGAAGTAAGTTCTGCTGGATGTAATACTTTCATCATTCACGCAAGAAAAGCTTGGCTAAAAGGATTAAGTCCAAAAGATAACCGAGAAATACCGCCATTAAATTATGAAAGAGTATATAAATTGAAAAACACATTTCCTGACTTAAAATTTATTATAAATGGGGGTATTAAATCTCTACATGAGTCATCAATACATTTGCAGCATGTAGATGGTGTGATGATCGGTAGAGAGGCCTATGAGAATCCCCTTCTTCTAGCTGAAGTTGATAGTGTTATATTTTCAGATAAAAAAGTATCTACGTGTAGATCGGATATCCTTAAAAGCCTTATTCCATATATAGGTGATGAACTAGAGCGCGGTACAAAGATTTCACATATAACTAGACATTTAATGGGTCTATTCAGAGGGTTCGATGGTGCAAAAAATATGAGGAAATATCTAATATCCCTAAATAATGCAATAAACCCAATAGAAAACTTTGAATTTTTACTTAAAGAAGAAACAATATGATAAAAAAAATTAAAGACTTAATTTCTAATTATTCCAGCGAAGATAAAGTTGAAGAAAGTTCTGCCTTAATAAAACTCAATGAAGCATGCGCTGCATTACTTGTTGAAATAGCCTTTGCGGATAAGCAATTTGATCTCAATGAAAAAGAGTCTTTAAAAAAATCTCTAATTGAAACCTATAATCTCGAAGCAGATGCTATAGAAGAGATTATAAAAGATGCAGAATCTACAGTGGCCGAGAGTACCTCTCTATACGAATATACCAGAACAGTTAATGATGAATTTGAATACAGTGATAAGTTAAGTTTACTGGAGAATCTTTGGAAAGTGGCTTACGCAGATAATGTTTTAGATAAATATGAAGAACATCTTATTAGAAAAATATCAGATCTAATACACATAAGTCATAGCGACTATATCAATATCAAACTAAAAGTTAGAGATGATTAGTTAAAATCATCAAAATCATCAAAATCGTCTTCGACCTCACCGTCTTTTATTTCAAAGTTTCTGCTCTGAAGATAGGCATCTCGATAAAATAGGTATTCATCTCCAATTACAACGCTCTCAAGACCTAAGTAACGAGCACGAGTATCAATTAAGTCAATAGCAGTTAGTGAATAGCTCGTTCTATCATGATCAATTAACCATAAAGGCGTTAAAAAAGCATCTGGAATCATTGCTAAAGTATCTCTAGTAGTGCTTGGTCCTAATCCTGGTAATACTAAGTAAGGACCATCTGGAACTCCCCAAACTGCTAGAGTTTGACCAAAGTCTTCATCGTGTTTTGTTAGACCTAAATCAGAAGCAATATCTATGAAGCCGAGCAGCCCAATAGAGGTGTTTAGAGTAAACCTAGAAAAATCTGAAAGTCCCTCATTAAATTTTCCTTGAAGTATATTATTGATACCAATACTTAAGTCTTCAATATTATGAGTAAAGTTAGTAATACCCTTTTCTAAAAAATCAGGAGTTATTCTTTTATAGAATCTTGCAACAGGAGATGCAACTTGTAGATCTAAAGTTTGATTTAAATTATGCGTCTTTTCATTGATATTTTGAAAAGGGTCTACTTCTGCATAGGTAAAAGGAGAAAGAAGGAGTAGTAAAATTAATTTAATGAAGAATGGTTTAATCATTGAGTAATATTTATCTGAGGGATGCCTGTAGATTTCTTTTCCTTAAGATTATTAATGGATACCGCCAACTTGTCAGATATATTAACAAATTCTTTTTTTAAAATTGGATTATTTTGAATATTATCTTCCTCACTCAATTCAACTAATGGCAACTGAGCCAATAGGTCGAGAGAATATTCAACAGATAGGTTTTTTCCACCATCTTTTCCAAATAAATAATATTTTTTTTCAGACTGATCTGGTTGAAACCAGCTCATATTTTCAATAAGACCAGAAATTGGGATATTTAGTTTGTTAATCATTTCGATGCCTTTTTTACAATCCGAAATCGCTACTTTTTGTGGAGTGGTAACTACAATGGATGAGGTTAATGGAATTCGTTGTAGAAGAGTAAGCTGAACGTCACCAGTTCCAGGAGGAGTGTCCACAATCAAATAATCTAATTCTCCCCAGTTGGTTTGAGATAAGAGTTGCATAACAGCTCCACTTACCATTGGACCTCTCCATATAACGGGCATTTTTTCATTTGAAATCAATCCCATGGAAATAAATTTGATACCTTCTTTGGCTAAAGGTTCAATGATTTGATCTTGTGTTAATTGCAATTCACCCGGAGATGAATTGAGCATAACTGATTGAGATGGGCCGTATATATCTGCATCAACTAAACCAACCTTAAACCCCTTATCTTTAAGTGCTAGTGCTATTTGTAGGGAAATAGCTGACTTTCCTACTCCACCTTTTGCAGAAAAAATTCCGACTATATTTTTTACTTTTCTAAGGGTTTCAGGAATTCTTAATTTATTTTCTGTTTGTGCCATATTTTCTTAAAAGAGAAGTTATTCAAGTAGGTTATAATTGTCTTTTAGCCAGTATTTTAACCTTACAATGAGCCAAGGTTCCGAAAAAAGATCAATTTTAGTGACAAGCGCGTTGCCTTATGCAAATGCACCTTTGCATCTGGGTCATATTTTAGAACATACACAGACAGATATCTGGGTTAGGTATCAAAGACTTTTAGGCAATGAGTGTATCTACGTTTGCGCTGATGATGCCCACGGTACTCCAATTATGCTTAAAGCAGAAGAACTTGATATTACTCCAGAAAATCTTATTGAAGATATATACAAAGAACATAAATCTACATTTGAAGACTATAGAATTTCTCATGATAACTTTCATACAACACACAGTGAAGAAAACAGAATATTATCTGAAAGAATTTTCAATGCTCTGCAAGAAAATGGCTTAATAGAACAAAAGAAAATAAATCAATTGTTTGATACTACCAAACAAATGTTTCTTTCCGATAGGTATGTAAAAGGCAGTTGTCCTCTTTGTCATGCAAAAGATCAGTATGGAGATAATTGTGAAAAATGCAGCGCAACTTATGATGCAGTTGAATTAATAGACCCTGTATCGGTTATCTCTGGTACTAAACCAATTATTAAAGAATCAGATCATCTCTTCTTTAAGCTAAGCTCTTTGAAAGAACAGATAATTAATTGGTTAAATAACTCAAACATACAAGATCCTGTAAGAAACAAACTCAATGAATGGCTCGAAGGCGATTTAAGAGATTGGGATATAAGCAGGGACAGTCCTTATTTCGGATTTGAAATACCCAATTATCAAGATAAATTTTTTTATGTTTGGTTGGATGCACCTATTGGTTACCTCGCGAGTCATTTAAATTATCTAAAAAAAAATGATCAAGAAGCAAAATTTGAAGAGTTTTGGAATACAAAATCAAATGGAGAAGTATTTCATTTCATAGGGAAAGACATAATGTACTTTCATACCCTTTTCTTTCCTGTGATGTTATCAGAATCAAACCTCAAAACACCCAATGGAGTTTTTGTTCACGGTTTTCTAACTTTGAATGGTGACAAGATGTCCAAATCAAGAGGAAACTTTATTTCTGCTGAAAATTATATTAATACATTAGATGCAGATTACTTGCGTTACTTTTTTGCTTCTAAACTAGGAACCGGAGTAGATGACATTGATCTTAATTTAGAAGACTTTAGGCAAAAAAGTAACTCTGATTTGGTAAATAAATATGCAAATATAGCCAGCAGAACAGCAAAATTTTTAAATAATAATTACGATGGGGTTCTTTCAAACGAACTAGATCAACCAGAATTAATTCAAGAGTTCCTAGATAAATCAGAAATTATATCTGGCCTATTTGAAGATCTTGAATTTAGCAAAGCAATTAAAGAAATTATGTCTCTGGCTGATAGAGCTAATCAGTATATTGATTCAAAAGAACCTTGGGTGCTTATAAAAGATGAAATTAATAAAGATAAAGTTCACTCAATTTGCACTACATCTTTGAATTTATTTAGAATAATCACTATTATGTTGCAGCCCGTAATACCGGGATTCACAAAAAAAGCTTTTGCATTTCTAAATGAAACAAATATATCCTGGAAAAGTATGGAATCCCCTCTTACAGGATGTAAGATCAACGATTTTAATCCCATCATCACTAGGATAGATGAGGACCAAATAAACAAATTACTTGGAAGTTAATATGGATGAGATAACAATTGAAGATTTCATAAAGCTTGATCTAAGAGTGGCTAAAGTCGTAAATGCTGAATCTGTTGAGGAAGCTGACAAGCTCTTAAAGCTTGAACTAGATGTAGGTGCGTCAGGACATAAAACTGTATTTGCAGGTATGAAAAAAGCATACGAGCCTGAATCTTTAATTAATAAACTTGTAATTTGTGTTAATAATTTACAGCATAGAAAAATGAGGTTTGGAACATCCGAAGGGATGATACTTGCTGCAGGAGATGATGATTTAGGTATCTTCATATTATCTCCAGATGATGGCGCAGTTCCTGGTATGCAAGTGAGATGATGAAAAAAGAAACAGATATTCTAATTATAGGTGCTGGTCCAGTAGGATTATTTACAGTATTTGAAGCAGGCCTGCTCGGACTAGATTGCGTTCTCATTGATAATCTAGACAAAATAGGAGGTCAGTGCAGTGAGCTTTACCCAGAAAAACCCATCTATGATATTCCCGGAGTAGCCAATCAAACTGCTCAAGAGCATGTAGATGCTTTATTAGAGCAAATCAAACCATTTGATTACGAAGTTTTTCTTAATGAAAGGGTTGAAAAGATTGATGAAATATCGGAAGAAGATATTAATTCATGGAAAGTAACTACCTCAGAAGGAAAAGAATTTATCGCTAAAAGTATTTTTATAGCTGCTGGTGCAGGCTCATTTGAACCTCGAAGACCTCCTAATATAGAAAATCCAGATAGGTTTTTGGAACAAGGTGTTTCCTACTCGGTAAGATCTAAAGAAAAATTTCGAGATAAAAACTTATTAATTTTTGGAGGTGGAGATAGTGCTCTTGACTGGACTGTAGAACTATCAGATATCGCAAAGTCAATAAAACTAGTTCACAGAAGAGATGAATTTAGAGGCGCGCCTAATACTGAAGCTCAAATGAGAGAATTAGTAAATGAAGGAAAAGTTGAACTAAAGACACCTTATGTGATTGAAAATCTTATTGGAAAAGAAAAGGTTACTGGTGTTGAGCTTAAAAACTTTGAAACGAAAGTGATTGAAGAAGTTCAAGCTGACGAACTGCTTTTCTTATTTGGTTTAAATAAGAAACTTGGACCTATTTCCGAATGGGGTCTTGATATGAGCAATAAAAAAATATCTGTTGATACTGAAAAATTTGAAACTTCAACAAAAGGAATATTTGCCGTTGGAGATATAAATGATTATCCCGGGAAGTTAGATCTTATTTTGTGTGGTTTTCATGAAACGACACTGGCTGTACAAGAAGCCTATAGGCGCAGCAACCCTGGTGAAAGAGTACCTTTCGGCTATACAACTTCTAATACTAAACTACAAAAGAAATTAGGAGTTACCGATTAATCTTACGTTTCCTTCTTGCAAATTGTTTTAATCTCAGCGAATTAATCTTTATAAAACCAGTGGCATCAGCCTGATTATAAGCATTCTCATCATCTTCAAAAGTTACTATTTTAGAATCGTAGAGGCTGAATTCTGAAGACCTGCCTAGTATAGTAACGTTTCCTTTATACAAAGATAAATCAACTGAACCAGTTACCTGTTCTTGAGTTTTATCTATTAATGCCTGAAGAGCTTCTCTCTCAGGACTCCACCAAAAACCGTCATAGATAAGTTGAGCATATTTGGGCATGATTTCATCTTTTAAATGTCCAGCTTGGCTATCCAGGGTAATTGACTCAATAGCTCTATGAGCCTTTAAAAGTATAGTGCCACCGGGAGTTTCATAACAACCCCTAGACTTCATGCCAGTGAACCTATTTTCAACTAAATCCAGTCTCCCTATTCCGTGTATACCAGCCAATTCATTTAAACGAGAAAGAATTTCAGCGGAGCTTAGTTGTTCGTTGTTGATGGAAATAGCGAGACCTTCTTCAAAAGAGATAGATATTCTCTCCGCTTTATCAGGTGCATTCTCCAAAGATGATGTTCTTTGCCATATCTCTTCAGGAGCTTCAACAGATGGATCTTCTAAAATTTCTCCCTCATATGAAGTGTGAAGCAGGTTTTCATCTGTTGAATAAAGTGGCTCGTCAGGACTAGACTCGATCTCTATTTGATGTTGCTTACAATATTCGACTAAATCTGCCCTAGATGAATAATCCCAAGTCCTCCAGGGTGCGATAACTTCTATTTCGGGGTTTAAACTATAAGAACCAATTTCGAATCTTATCTGGTCATTTCCTTTACCAGTTGCACCGTGTGCAATTGCATCTGCACCTTCTTCCTCAGCTATTTCAACAAGTCGTTTACTGATTAAAGGTCGTGCTATAGATGTTCCGAGTAAATATTCACCTTCATAAAGTGTATTTGCCTTCAGCATTTGAAAAATATAGTCTTTGGTAAAGTCTTCTTTTAGATCCTCAATTATGATCTTGGATGCACCTATAGAATTTGCTCTACTTTTAACTAACTCCGGATCATGGTCTTGTCCAATGTCAGCTGTAAAAGCAATCACTTCTGCATCATAAGTATTTTTCAACCAGTGAAGTATCACAGTAGTATCTAAACCACCGGAATAAGCTAAAACTATTTTTTTTATTTTCTTGTCACTCATAATAAGTTCGCTATTGTATACCTAGTACATTTAATTTGCTGATGACTTTGTAACCCTTTAACTATCCCTCAATACAATAAAATTAAGATCTTTTACATGTTTACGCTAAATAAAACCCTAGATAAGTATAGTATTGATCGAGTAACACTTTTAATAAGCTTATCAATTGTATTTCTTACAGCCCTTTTTATTCTTAGTGACGAGGAGTTTGCAAAATTAACTATCGAAAACACTTATGCTCTTGTTACTAGTGTTTTCGGGTCATCATACTTAGTTTTAACATTGTGCTGTTTTGTATTCTTAATTTTCTTAAGCTGTTCAAAATATGGATCTTATAAACTTGGTGGGCAAAGTTCTTTACCAGAGTTTTCGTATTTTAGTTGGATTGGTATGTTGTTTTGTTCTGGTATTGGTGGAGGTATTATTTATTGGTCAGGTGTGGAATGGGCTTACTATATAGAAATACCTCAGTTTGGAATATCTCCTTATTCTGATGAAGCCTATTCACTTGCAACAGCCTATGGATTATTCCATTGGGGAATAAGTGCTTGGTCAATTTACGGCATTCCTGCTATAGCTCTTTCAATAGCCTTTTATAAATACAATCTTCATTCACTTAGATTAAGTTCAAGTCTTACTGGCCTAGGTTTTAAAAATATTGAATCTTCTGTATTTGGAAGATTTATTGATCTTATTTTTATACTTTCTACTGTAGGCGCTGCTGGAGGAACTATTGGTTCTTATGTTCCTATGTTATCCAGCGGATTTAGTAGCTTGGTCAATATAAATAATAATATTTATCTAGATCTTGGAGTGATTGGTATATGTGTAAGCTTATTTGGGTTTAGTGTTTATAAAGGACTCAATAAGGGTATTAAGAATTTAAGTAATTTTAATTTAGGCTTAGCATTGTTTTTTTTAGTTTTAATACTAATTTCAATTGATTTTATAGAACTCGCTCAAATAGGAGCTTCTGGAATTTATTATTCTTTTATCTATTTCTGGGATATGAGTACATTAGGGATTAAAGAAGAATCAGAATTTGCAAAAGAATGGACAATATTTTACTGGGCCTGGTGGGTAGCCTTTGGTCCTTTAGTGGGTCTATTTATAGCAAGAATATCCAAAGGCAGAACTTTAAGAGGAATTATATTCGGGATGTTGTTTTTTGGAACGTTGGGAACTTGGCTTTTTTATACAATCCTAGGTGGCTACGCAATGATTAGTGATATGAATGGCGAAATGAATGTAGTTCAAAACATGAAAATCTACGGTCATGCTGATACAGCTATTCAAGTAATAACTAGCTTACCTTTGCAAAATTTAATGTTACTAATTTTTTGCGTTATTACGGTCGTGTTTGTTACTACTTCATATGATTCAATGTCTTACGTTATCTCTTACCATGTCTTAAAAAAAGACGGGCAAGCTTCGAATCCACATAAAAATTTACGGCTTTTCTGGGCAATTATTTTAGGGATATTACCTGCAGCTTTAGTTTTATATTCTGATCACAGTGTAGCCCTGGATATTATTTTAATTACTTCATTGCCATTGATGCTTGTATATCCTTTAATGGCAATCTCCATTGTGAAAGAGTTAAAGAGTTATGAAGAAACCTAAGGATTTAAATTTAGACACACTATCATTACATGCAGGGAGTAAACCCGATAAAGAATTTGGATCAAGGGCAACACCAATATACCAAACTTCTTCATTTGTTTTTCCAGATTCTGAAACAGCAGCTGGTATCTTCAATAATGAGATGGCTGGTCATGTTTACTCACGCATAACAAACCCTACAAACGCAGTATTAGAAGAAAGAATTAGTTCTTTAGAAGGCGGAATAGGAGCAATTTCAACAGCGAGTGGTCAAGCTGCACTTTTTTTAGCAATAACAACAATACTAGGGAAAAATTCTCACATAGTTGCTTCAAAAAGTTTATATGGAGGTAGCCATAATTTACTTGAATACACCTTGCCTAGATTTGGTATCAAGACTTCTTTCGTGGATTTCAGAAAATATAGACAAGTCAGAGATGCGATTCAAAAAAATACAGGATTGTTGTTCGGGGAAACATTAGGGAATCCAGGCTTAGATGTAATGAACATAGAAACAATTTCAGATATCGCCCATAAGAAAAACTTACCTCTACTTGTAGATTCAACATTCACAACGCCTTACTTAATGAAACCTTTTGATCTAGGAGCAGATCTGGTATTCCATTCTGCAACTAAATTTCTTTCAGGACACGGTGTAGTAATCGGAGGTCTATTGGTGGATAGTGGAAAATTTAATTGGAAATCTAATAAAAAATTTAAAACTCTAAATGAACCATATGAAGGATTTCATAATATGCAGTTTGTAGAAGAATTTGGTCCAGCAGCTTTTATCAATAGAGCAAGGAAGGAAGGAGCAAGAGATTTTGGTGCTTGTATGAGCCCTAATACTGCATTCTTGGTCTTACAAGGGTTAGAGACTTTGAGTCTAAGGATGGAGAAGCATATATCCAATACACGTAATATTGTGGACTTTCTTTCGACACACCCCGAGGTCAAGAGTGTTTCTTATCCCGAACTCCCAAGCCATCCAGATTATGATCTTGCCAAGAAGATATTGCCTAAAGGCTCAGGAGCTGTATTTACTTTTGAGATAAAAGGAGGATATGAATCTGGAAAGAAATTTATCGAATCTCTCAACATATTCTCACATCTTGCAAACGTGGGTGATGCAAAATCACTTGTTATACATCCTGCTAGCACAACTCATCATAGAATGGACAAAGCAGCTCTTAAAAAAGCAGGCATAACAGAAAATACAGTGAGATTATCCGTGGGTATAGAAGATATAGAAGACTTAAAAGAAGACATTGAAGAGGCATTGAAACAGGCAAATAAATAAAATGTATTACCACCCTACTTCTAAGAATATTAAAAATACTAAACCTATTATTTTCATTCACGGTACCGGTATGGACCATACCGTTTGGACTTTACCTGTTAGACATTTTCTTAGAAAGAGAAGAGACGTTATTGCTATTGACCTTCCTGGTCATGGCAACAATAAGGATAAAACACTTTCTTCTATTGAAAAAATATCTGACTATATCTACGCGTTCTTAGATAAAAACTCTATTTCTAATTTCTCTGTTGTAGGACATAGTATGGGCTCTTTGATAGCCCTAGAAATGGCTTCTAGCCAACCTGAAAGAGTTAATGCCATATCGATGATAGGAACTGCATTTCCCATGCAAGTTAATGATGCTCTGTTAGATTCTGCTAAAAATAATTCACAAATTGCTATAGATATTTTGACCTTCATGGGTTACAGCTATGCATCGAGATTAGGAGGTAATAAGAATCCTGGTATTTGGATGACAGAACTTACTAAAAGGCTAATGCAAAAAAGTTCTAAAGGAGTTATCTATAAAGATTTAAAGGCTTGTGCAAACTTTAAGAACGGTTTAGAAAAAGCTAATAAAGTGCAAGGAAAAGTTCAGCTTATTCTTGGATCTAATGATTTTTTAACACCTAAATTTAAAGCTCAAAATTTAATTGAAGCTTTTAAAAATCCATCTGTAGAAGAAGTTAAAGGTTCTGGACACTCTTTAATGATGGAAGAACCAAATAAAGTACTAGAGTATTTAAAAAAATTATTCGACAATTAAGTCTGGGGAGTTGATATGAAGAAAATACTTATTGGAGATGGTGGCATGGGGTCTGAGCTTAGATTCAGAGGAGTTGAAGTGCCTTCGCATATAGAGTCTATTTGGTCTGCACTAGCCTTAACTACTAATACAAAAGAAATCAAAGAGATTCATTTAGACTACATAGAAGCAGGTGCTCAATATATAACTGCAAATAACTATACAGTTACACGACCTATTCTTGAAAGAGCTGATATGGCTGATCAGCTAGAAGATTTAACACTGTTATCTATATCTATTGCTAGAGAGGCTATAAAAGAGTCTGGAAAAGATATCCAGCTTGCAACTTCCTTGCCGCCATTAGAGACAAGTTATCGTGCCGATCTGGTTTTAGATAGATCTATGCTTGAAGACCAATATGCAGAAATGGTAGGAATTATTGAAGGAAAAACAGACATAATCATCTGTGAGACTATGGCTCACAGCCAAGAAGCGGAAATAGCTCTTGAGAGTATTCAAAATTCGAATTCGAAAAAATGGCTAAGTTGGACTTTGCATGGAAATAGAAGCAACAAACTACCAAGCGGTGAACATATTAAAGAAGCATTTAATGTAACTAAGGACTTAGCATGTGATGCTTATCTAATTAATTGTTGTGGTGCAAATATGGTTACTGAATCAATGAAAGAGTTAAAAAATCTTACTGACAAACCTTTTGGTGGATATGCAAATTCAGAATTAATTAAAACTATCAATGACGAAACCACAATAAATGCCGAAGAAGATCATTGGAAATCAGCTACAACTATTGATGAGAAGGCTTATACGGGTGAAGTGTCTAAATGGTTAGATGAAGGGGCAACAATAATTGCTGGATGTTGCAGAACTAGACCGTCCCATATAAAACACATGGTACAAAACCTAGTAAATTAATTTTTATTCTGAGTCTGCTGAGTCTATTATTGTTTGGAGTTCTCCAGCCTCGTGCAACTCGGTAATAATATCGCAACCGCCTATAAGTTCTCCATTAACAAAAAGTTGAGGGAAAGTAGGCCAATTTGAAAACTGAGGAAGATTTGCTCTAATTTCAGGATTCGAAAGTATGTCAACGAAAGAAAAAGGCTTTCCACACGAAATAAGTATTTGAGAAGCCTTTGAAGAAAAACCGCACTGAGGCGCTTCAGGTGAACCTTTCATATATAGAAGTACGGGGTTATCTTTAACTTGCTGTTCTAATTCTTCAATAATTGTCATGAATGCAATTTTACATTATTTACATAAATCTAGGTATTGCTTTGCAACAATATCTAAACCTTTTATTAAAGCATCGGATATAAGAGCATGGCCTATAGACACTTCATCAGCAGGTACTTTTGATAAGAAAAGCTCCAAGTTATTAAGATCAAGATCATGACCGGCGTTAACACCTAAACCAATATCCTTGGCATGGTGGTAAGCTTTTTCATACTGAGACAAAACTTTAGGTGATGGATTAGAGGCATAAGGTCCAGTATAAAGTTCTATTCTTTCTGCACCTACTTCATTTATAGAATTAATTTGAGATAGATTTGGATCAACAAAAAAGCTCACTCTTGTTTTAGCAGTCTGAATTTCTTCAACAATATTTCGGATAGCATTATGTTCAGTAACTTTAAGCTCCCAACCATGATCAGATGTTAATTGATCCGGTGAGTCAGGCACTAAAGTACATTGATCTGGCTCAATTTCTTTAACTAGATTTATAAAACCAGGATAAATTTTTGTTGGTTCAGAGTAAGGATTACCTTCAATATTAAATTCAACTGATTTTTTTGTGCAAAGGAGAGAAAGTTCATAAACATCATCAGGAGTTATATGTCTTAGATCTGGCCTAGGATGTACGGTAATTCCTTGGATGCCTGAATCAATTAATAATTCTGATAATACTAATAAATTAGGCCTGTTCTCTCCTCTGGCATTCCTTAACCAAGCAATTTTATTTACATTCACACTTAAATTAGTCATACCTTATGATCAATAACTACTTTTCCACTTACATGACCAGTGGCAATTTTTTGATGCGCCAGTTGAAGATCTTCAATAGCATATACTGAATCAATAACTGGTTTAATAGTTTCTTCTTGCACTAATTGGGTTAGTTGTTCAAGACCTGAAAGACTTGGTCTATAGATCGACCAATGAATATTAATTGGTCTATATTTATTTTTTTGTACTTGTCTTAGGTAAAGGGCATGCGGTACGCCCATTATCAGCCCTTTAGAATCAAGAGTATTAACGAGCGGATGAGTTAAAGTAATGTAATGAGAATCAGGAGATTGTGTCAAAATCTTGCAGCATTTATCAATTGAATTGTGTGAAACGTTATCTCCTAGCAGATCGTAGGCAATATCGAAGTTATGTAGCACATCTTCAAAATTCTCTTCGTTATAGTCAATAACTTGATTAGCTCCAAGTGATTGAACTAATTCAATATTTTTTTTACTGCATGTAGTGGCAATTTCACATCCAAGATTGTTAAATAATTGAATTGAGAAACAACCAACTCCACCTGCCCCGCCCTGAATAAAAACTTTTTTTCCTTTAAGGTCATTGGGACGTAAACCTGACCATCTAACTAAAGCAGACCAAGTTGTTAAGGCAACATACGGAAGAGATGCAGCCTCCAAATGGTTTATGTTGTTTGGTTTATGGGTTACCTCATCTACATCAATGCAAACAAATTCTGAATGAGTCCCTGAATTTGCATTGGAAGTACAGCCCCAAACTTCATCATCGATATTAAATCCTGTAACTTTAGAGCCAAGCTCTATCACTGAACCTGAAAAGTCAGATCCTAAAATCCATGGAAATAAAATTTTTCTCTGTTTTTCAAATATAGCTCTTCCATATCCTTCTCGTTTCATTAGGTCTATTGGATTAACTGACGAGGCGTGCACTTTAATCAAGATTTGATTAGGCTTTGGTTTAGGTAAATCTATATCTTTCTCAATTTGAAAATTAGAAGCATCTCCATATTTGTTAATTGTTACTGCGTACATCTAAAAAAAATTTGAAAAGTTTTGGTTAACAGTCAAAGATTGTTAAACCGAATACGATAATTTTACCATTAGCTGATATTTGGATCGAAAATAACTTTGATACTTTCTGATGTTTTATCAGCCGCAACTCTAAAAGCCTCTTCGGATTCTTCTAAGCTAAACCTGTGAGTAATAATTGTTTTTCCTATATTGGGAAATTTAGCTAATACTTTTGCAGCTATTTCAAAATCTTTTACTCCATCAGTAGAGCTATACATAATTGAAGGAAGTACTTTAATTTCGTTCATTATAGTTTTAAGACCAGGGAGGTTAATGCCCTTTAAGGGTATACCGAGCAATACTAGCCAAGATCCCGGTTTGCAATGATTTACAGATAACTTCAAAGTATCGTCATTTCCAACACAATCCATAACCCTATCGTATTGACCATTTAATTCACCAGCACCCAACTTTAGTCCTGCTTCTATTTGATGATCATATTTTGCATACAAATCTACTTTACAACCTAGATATCTTGCCGCTGCAATTGTACAAATTCCAATAGTTCCGCCTCCAATTACGGCAATTCTGTGGTGATTTTTTGTCTTCGTTTTAACGAAACCGTGTATAGCTACGGCTAAAGGTTCAACCAAACAAGCATCTTGAACTGGGACTCTAGAATCAAGTTCAATTAAGCAGCTTTCTGGAACAATCATTTGTTCAGTCATTCCTCCATTGATGCTCATCCCCATTCCTTTACTATTATTTTTGCATAAATGGTAATTTCCTGAGTAGCAGTCATCACATTTAGAGCAAGGAATGATAGGTTCAATTGCAACATGTTTACCATTTTCCGTAATGCCTGAAATTTCATGACCGGCTATATGAGGCGAATGAGCTCCAGAATTAAGTAAATGTAGATCGCTGCCACAAATTCCTGCGGAAGAGACGTTAACTACGACACCATCACCAATTGGTTTTTTAATGTTGGACGTTTTTACTTTTCCATCAGCGTAAGAAACAGCTTTCATTTAATTATAGAAAGACTTTTATAAACAGATTCAGCTACATCGGTTGCAGTTTTCCATGCAGTAATTCCAGGATGCATTTGATTCATCACAAATCCCAGAGAAATATGATTGTCTGGATCTGAGAATCCTAACGAACCTCCAGCACCTCCGTGACCAAAGGCATTAGGATTAGGGCCCATACTTACATTTTCAGTTCCCAACATAAACCCAAGACCAAAGCGAGTATGCATACCACCCAAAACTAGATCTTTTCCGTCCGATTGTGTTTCTCGACCTCTCTCAATAGTATCTGGACTCAGTAAATGAAAATCATCAAGAGACCCTCCATTTGCTAAAACTCCATATAATTTTGCTATAGATCTGGCAGTAGCATGGCCATTTGCTGCAGGTATCTCTGCATTTCTCCATTTTTTGGTATTTGCCTCCATACCTTCATTAGATGAGATAGGTGGGTTATTGAATGCCGCACCAACTGGTTTCGAAGTGTCTCCAAAATCTACAAGAAATTTGGTAGGTCCTGGCAATAAAAATCTAGGCAACTTAGCAATTAAAGGAAATAAAAATTGTAGAGGACTAGGTTTAGATGGATAAATGTTCGATACTCTATGGAACTCAGAATCAGGTAAACCAATCCAAAAATCGAGATCTAAGGGCTCTGCAATTTCTTCTCTAAAATAGGTTCCAATAGTTCTTCCATCTATTCTGCGCAGAAGTTCTCCCACTAAATGTCCGTAGGTGATTGCATGGTAACCATGGGCAGATCCTGGCTCCCAAAGAGGTTCCTGTTTAGCCAATTCATCGCAAATTAATTCCCAATCACTGAAGGCACCTGGTTGAAGAGGTTCTCTTACTCCACATAATCCTGATTTATGGCAAAAGAGATATCTCACAGGTATATTCTCTTTACCGTTTTGAGCAAATTCAGGCCAATAATCAGCAACAGGTTTATCTAGATCGAGTAATCCTTTTTCAATTAATTGAAGTAAGCAGATTGCCGCTATACCCTTTGTAGTTGAAAAAACATTTACTATTGTATTTTCTTGCCAAGGCTCTGTTCGTTCATGATCTAAATGTCCACCCCAAAGATCTAGAACCTTTTTTCCTTTCACTTCAATACAAATAGCTCCTCCAAGTTCAAATCCACTATTTATACTTTCTTCAAATATATTTTTTGCATCTAGGAAATTTTCTTCGCAAAATCCATCAACCATATTTATTCCCCTTTTTTAACTGACTTCCATATTATCAACTGACGTGTTGAATTCATATATTCTTGATAATCTGGTCTTTTTTCTAAACTCCTGTTGTCCATCATTTGGCAGGTTATGAGTGAAAACATTAAATTCATAATCAATGGGCAAACAAATAAGTACCAGAGATCGGGCTCTAAAGATAGAGTCATAAAATATAATCCCCACCAGAATAATATTTCTCCCAAGTAATTTGGATGTCTAGAATAAGCCCATAGACCCTTTTGCATAGTTAAACCGATATTGTTACTTCTTCTAAATATCCTCATTTGCTCATCCGCAATAGTTTCCAAAACCACTGCAAGAAAAGTAAATGCACTTGCCAGATAAAGATAAATATTTACTTCACTTACCGATATAGATAGAGCAAAGTAAATTGGGACTAAAGATAGATTGACTTGTAGTGTTGGGTAGATGTGTATACCAAATAAATCAATAAAAAAACTAAAAGGTTTGCTCTTCAAATTAACATATCTAAAATCTTCATCGCTTAATCCTCTCCAATCCCTGGCCCAATTAGAAGTTAACCTAATAGACCAAAATATAATCGGTAAATTAACTAAAAAAATTTTTTCTAGATCAATCTCTCCTGATTCTGGGTAAATAGATATGTATATGGCAATAGGTAAAGGTGCAACTGACCAAAAAGGATCATACAAACTTGAATTCTTAAAGATTTGGCTACTAATAAAAACAACTAAAGTAGCTGATAAATGACCTGTTAGGAGCATGAGCCATTGATTTAAAGAAGAAAAGAAATAGCAAGTTACAATGGCTGCAATAAAAGCAGCCATGTAAGTAAATAAAGTTACCAGGTAACTTTTTTTCATAATCTATGAACTAGCTACAGCACCCCCATCGCAAGTAATAGTTTCACCTACAGTATAAGCGCCAGCTCTTGAACAAAGAAAGATTGCTAGTCCTGCTATATCTTCAGGAGTACCTACTCTTCCTCTTGGATTCGAGTTACCCACCTCATCCCAATTAATATCGAGGTCTCCTCCACCTCCAACTCCAGTACTTAACATCCAAGTTGGAAATGGTCCGGGTGCAATTGCATTAACAATAATATTTTCCTTAACAAGTGAAGCTGCTAAAACTCTTGTTAAATGATGTAAGGCAGCTTTTGACGGACCGTAAGAAAAAGCATCAAATAATCCTGTTTTTATTCCGTCTATACTTCCAATATTGATTACTCTTGATGGGTCTTCGGCAGTTGCTGAAGATCTCAATAACGGTAGTAATTTCTGAGTTAGGAAAAAAACACCTTTAACATTAGTGTCCATGACCTTATCCCAGCCTTTTTCAGAATATTCATCTATAGGCTCTCCCCAAGAAGCCCCAGCGTTATTAACTAAAATATCAAGCTTTTCTCCATCAGGAAGACTGTTCACAAGAGATTCAATGCCATTCAAATTAGATAAATCTGCAGGTAAAGAAATACACTCTCCTCCATATTGTTCTTGCAATCTATTTGCCGTTTCATCACATACTTCAGCTTTTCTAGAACTTATATAAACCTTAGCTCCATTAGCAAGAAAACCAGCTGCTATCATTTCGCCAATACCTCTTGAACCGCCTGTTACCAATGCAATTTTGCCTTCTATAGAAAATAAATTATTCATACTTCTCCTTGATAATTAAAAAATATACCCCATATAAGTAGTGTAAGTGCCTACGGGGCTTACGTAAATTGTTTAATTACTTGCTTAATTTAAGGAGATAAAAATGATAAATAATACATTTGACCTATTGTGGAGAGATATTTCTCCATTCACTATTGGTTTTGACAGAACATTTGACACACTTGCACTGTTAGCCAATTCTAAACAACAGACTTCGAACTACCCCCCTTACAATATAAGGAAGGTAAGTGAAGATAAATATACAATTGAACTAGCTGTTGCTGGCTTCGAAGAAAAAGAAATAGATATCGAAGCTGCTGGAGAAAATTTGACAATCAAAGGTTCAAAAGACAAAGAAGCATCTGAGGGATTAGTACATCAGGGGCTTGCAGCTAGAGATTTTACTAAAACATTTGTATTGTCCGATGACATGATCATAAAAGGAGCCGCTCTTAGTAATGGAATGTTATATATAGGAATAGAGAGGATAATACCTGAGAATAAAAAACCTAGAAAAATTGACTTTACTTCAAAAAGTAAGCTTTTAGGTTAATTAAAAAAGGAGGGTTAGCCCTCCTTTTTTTATCATGTTTTTTCAATGAAGAAAGCTCAGTGATAAATTCGATTGATAAATCTGATAAATGATTTACCAACCTTTCGGCTTCTTTGGAGTAATTATTAATTCTTTTCTCTACTTTTTTAGCCCTTTCAATATATTTATCTTTATCATCCATTGATAGAATTATACTTATAAAATGAAATTGGATTCCATCATTCAAAATATTCAAACTTTAGCTGAAGATAAAGATGTTAATCTTGTCATGCAATCATTGAATGGATCGTTAATTAACTATGCTGAATTGGATAATGAAGGCCAAAAACTGATTAACGTATTGAAGAGCAGTGAGATAAGAATTTCAAATAATAAATCTATCTCAAAAGAAGAGATAACCCTTCTAATTACTATTCCTATTGTAAAAACAGGTATTCAAAGTGTGTTTAATGAACAGTATCAAGCTAGTCTTGAAAATAAGTTAAATGTTCTACAGACCTGTAGTTATAAAAATATAATAATTACTCTATTTAAGAATTAGATGGCTTTTTAAATAAAAGTGTCATTCGATCACTTTCCCCTATTTCCGAATATTTGTCTCTATCAACATCCTTGAGTCTATAGTTTGGTGGAAGAGTCCATACTCCTTTTGGGTGGTCAGCTGTATCTTTTGGATTGGCATTGACCTCTGATTTAGAAATAAGTTCGAAACCATGTTTTTTTGCGATTTTTATTGCGTGCTCTTCAGTAACATAACCGCTTTTTTTCATTAATTCCATTGAAGTACCTGGTTTAGCTCTGTGCTCAACAACACCAAATATACCGCCTGGCTTTAGAGCTCTATAAGTATTTGAAAAGATGTTATCCATTGGTGAACCAAGCCAATTATGTAAATTCCTGAAAGTTAAAACAGCGTCAACAGTACCTTCATCCGCCAATTGAGAGTCTAAATCAACTATCTCAACTCTTCCATACATGGGGTTTTCAGCTATCTTTTTTTCAAAATTTGCTCTACTTCTTTTGAAATAAGCTCTCTCCGAGTCAGCACTAAAGTGAGCAGCAATTAGTGTTCCAGGATAATGTATGTAGTTAGCAAGGATTTCGGTATACCAACCTCCTCCTGGAGAAAGTTCTACTACAACCATATCGGACTCTATTCCAAAAAATGATAAAGTTTCATAAGGATTTCTTTCGGAGTCTCTTAATGTATTCGCAGGGGTTCTGTCTTCACTAGAAATGGCTCCTTTTAAATCGTGAGCTGATATTGAAAAAACAGATGAGGATAGGATTAATGTTAATAGTAGTCTGTATAAATTTTGCATATAAAAATAATAATATTAAATTGCTGTTTTTAGAAGAGTTGAGATAACTCTCTCTAATTGATCAATATTTCCACATTGGAATACTTTTGTACAGTAAGCAGAATATGTTGTCATGACTGAATCACCTGTATCCCATCTGTACTTACCCTCAGGGTTAAGCCAAAAAACTTGCTTAGCTCTCTCATTGATAGATTTCATTAAATGAGCCTTTTCTGGTCCAAAATTATTTCTAGCATCACCTAGAATAACTACTGTAGTTTTTTTATCTATTTCGTCTAAACAAAGACTGACGAAATCTGTAAGGGCTTGACCGTAATCAGTTGAACCTCCACCATGCTTTTGAAGAGCCTTCTCTATAGCCTCATCAAGCTGAGCATCCTTGAAGTCATTAGTCACCTCCCCTAAATTAGATGAAAAAACAAAAGCTCTCAATTTAGATACAACTTCAGTCAAACTAAATAAAAACATCAACATGAACCTTGCATAAGCTCCTACAGATCCACTGACATCGCATATGACATATATCTTGGGTCTATCTACTTTTTTATAGGCCCAACTTAAATCAAATAATATGCCTTGATTCACCCAATTATCACGGATAGTTTTCCTAATATCCAACTTTCCTTTTTTAAAATTCTTCTTTCTTCTTGAATGGAGATTAGCAAGCTTTTTAGCCATTTTTCTCACCAACGAATGGACTTCATGTAAATAAGATCTATCTATTTGAGCCATATTCATTGATTTAAAAACTTGCTCCCTAAGTTGTTCTCCAGATACATCTCCGTGTAATAGGAATTGTTGTTGTACGTAGTCAGATACTCTCTCTCTTAAATTAGTAAGTTGATTTCTTAATTCCTGTTCAAGTTCACTTGGAAGTTCATCTTCTCTCGAGGCTCCCATCTGCATTAATTCATCTTCAAGTTTGCCAACACCCATTTTCTCTAAAATACGTCTTGTAAAGACTGATCTTTGAGTAAAGTATCTAATCTCTCTTATTTCCGCTTCCTCAGCTGCATCAGCAATTGAAAGCATTAATTCGCCTTGAGATCCTTCCAGTAATTTCTTAGCTAAGTCAGAATCAATATCTTTGATATCAGTAAGCTCGTTAGCCTCTACTGAAATTTGTTGTTTGATTTCGTCTGTGAAAAAATCATCAAAACATTCTTCAAATTTTTTCTTTTCTTCAGGGGTCTTTGGCAGAACAATAGATAATGTTCTTTTTAGTAGTTCCTTATCTTCGTATCCAACAGTATCTACTACTGAAACAGCATCTATAGTTTCAGCTGGAGAAACTCTTACATTAGAGTTTCTTAATGCTTTAACAAAGTCAGTTAATACTTTTTCCATCTGAAGTTTCGGTGGCTGAAGAAACTAAAGCTGGTATCTCTTTTTTCACTACCTCTATATCTTGTTGGTGTTTTAAAAGGATATTGAGCGTATCTTCAGCTAGCTTGGTGTCTAGTTCTTCAGAATTAAGAAGAATAACTGTTTTAGCCCAGTCAATTGTTTCACTAATTGCTGGTTGTTTCTTTAAGTCCAACTCTCTTACTCCTTGAACAAAATTAACTAGCTGTATTTGTAAAGATTCAGAAATCTCAGGGACTCTAGCTTGTACAATCTGTCTTTCAAGTTTGGCTTCAGGAAATGGTATGTATAAATGTAAACATCTTCTTTTGAGAGCATCCCCTATTTCACGACTATTATTACTTGTTAGAACAACTAAAGGTTTAACTTCAGCTTTCCTAACACCTAGCTCAGGAATTGATATTTGAAATTCTGAGAGTATCTCTAATAACAGTGCTTCAAATTCTTCATCGGATTTATCGACTTCATCTATAAGAAGTACTGAACCTTTTTTTGAGGTTAAAGCCTCAAGTAAAGGACGTGTCTCTAAAAAATCTTCAGAAAAGAAAATGTCTTCAAATTTCATTAATCTATCTAAAGATTCTTTCAAGCCCTTGGCGCCTTCTAGAACTTCCTGCATTTGCTCCTTTAAGATTTGGGTGTAGAGCAACTGTTTACCATATCTCCATTCGTATAGTGCCTTTGATTCATCAAGACCTTCATAACACTGGAGTCTGATCATATCTTTTTTAAAATATAAAGCTGCTGTATTAGCTAATTCTGTCTTACCAACACCTGGAGGGCCCTCTATGAGAATGGGCTTTTCCAATTCTGAAGCCAGATAAACGGCCGTGGCTATCTGTTCACTACAGATATAACCATGTTTAGAAAAACCTTTTGTTATATCTTTGATTATTTTTTTAGGTCCATCTGACATTAATTTTCTCCTATTAATTTTTTCAGAGCATCGATAACACTTAAGGGGTCATCTACAAATAAGTGATGCATTGTTCCCGGAACACCTATCACTCTCTCACTGGGAATATTTCCAACATAGAGGGTATATTCCAGAATCTCTTGCGTAAAAATTTGGCTCATTAAACCATAAACAATATTAATTGGGCATTTTATGGACATGAGGATATCTGTTAAGTCTTTGGACTTATAAGTCTTCATAATCTTGCCATCAGATTTAAGTATCCAACCTTGCTCAGTTTCTTTAAATGAGTTTGAGGCTATATGTTCTAAGAGGTAGTCATTACGACAAGGTTGTGGCGGTATTAGTCTAAAACTACTCATAGCAGCCTCTTTATCATCGTAAATAAAATCAGCTCTGATCATAGACTTATTTGAAGAAAAGTTTCTAACTTTATCTGGAGGAAGAACAACGATGGAATCAAGAAGTGTTAAGGACTTAAATAAATCAGGATATATCGATGTGGCGTTTAAGGAAATAGAACCTCCCATGCTATGGGCAATAAAGTCAGCCTGATTCCAATTCATATCAGCACATACTGCTTTTATCTCATCGGCGAATATCTCTTGTGAGTAATGATCGCGATGTTCACTTTCACCTGAGCCAGATAGATCGATAGCAACAACGCAATATTTCTCTATAAAAGCAGGAGCTACAAAATCCCACCAATGCGCGTGAGCACTATATCCATGAATAAAGAATAGTCCTGGTTTTTCTTCTGATCCCCAGACCAAATAGTGAATTTTCTTACCTTCAACCTCGATATACTTTGAGACAGGTTGGATTGATAGTGATTCCTTGAACCAATCTATATTAGACATTGTTTTAACTAACTGACTTTATAGCGACTTTTATTGCTTCTGCGATACGTTCAATTTGACTAGGTTCAACAATCAATGAGGGCGAGATTACTAAATAATCTGCTGAAAATCTTACTAATACATCATTGTCATAACAATGTTGAAATACTTTTGGTGCTAGTTCAGTTGCTGGTATTTTGTCAGAACCAAAATGAACAGCTCCCATCAGACCAATATTTCTTACATCTATAACTTGATTAGATCCTTTTATGGAGTGAAGTGCTTCTTCAAAGATAGGTTCCATCTTTTGTGCGTTTTCAAATAAACCTTCTTCTTCATATACGTCCAATGTTGCTATACCTGCAGCACAAGCCACAGGATGTCCTGAATATGTATATCCATGGAAAAGCTCTATAGGTGTTTCAGAACCTTCCATCAATTGATCATATATAGAATTATCAAACGCAACAGCACTCATAGGAATCATAGCGCTTGTTAAACCTTTTGCCATGGTGATCATGTCAGGTTTAACTTTAAATCGATTTGCAGCGAAAGCATCTCCCAACCTGCCGAATCCAGTTATAACCTCATCAAAGATCAATAAAATATGGTGTTTATCACATATCTCTCTAATCCTTTCAAGATAACCTTTTGGGGGAACTATCACACCTCCTGAGCCTACAACCGGTTCAATAATAACCGCAGCAACCGTTGATGGATCTTGTAGCATTAATATTTTTTCTAACTCGTCGGCAAGATGAAGACCCCACTCAGGTTGACCCTTAGAAAACGCCATATGATTTGGGTCCCAAGTATGAGGAAGATGATCTACTCCTGGCAGTAAAGGTCCAAATGATTTTCTATTCGGAGTAATTCCTCCAACAGAAACGCCTCCGAAATTTACACCGTGATAACCTTTTTCTCTTCCTATGAATTTTGTTCTCTGTCCTTCTCCTTTTGACGCATGGTAAGCCAGTGCTACTTTTAGAGCTGTCTCTACAGCCTCTGATCCAGAATTGCCATAAAAGATCCTATCGAGACCATCAGGAGTTAGAGCGGAGATTCTTTCTGCTAATTCAAAAGCTTTCGGGTGAGACATATTGAAAGCAGTTGCATAGTCCAACTCTGCCACTTGATTTTGAACAGCAGCAACTATCTTTGGATGGCAATGTCCTGCGTTTGTGCACCAAAGTCCTGCTATTCCATCAAGCACATCTTTGCCGTCATCGGTTTTGTAATACATACCATTTGCTGAAGTCAGTAGCCTTGGATTGGCTTTAAAATTTTTATTGGCAGTAAAAGGTAGCCAATAGTTGTCTAAGTTAAGATTTTCTTGTGGTTTCATATTACAAATTATACGTTATCTTGAGGCTCAAGTTCTTTTTTGGTACTAACTATACAAATCATTGCAACTATTAGAAATACGATTAAATAAGGATAGATAACAGTCATTTCATTATCTAGCATTACCCAACCAAATACTGCAGGTGCCAAGGAAGCACTAAGTAAAATACAGGCATTTAACCAAGCTCCTAGTCTCCCTGATGGATCTATGTCAGCTGCTGCTGCCAAGATCAGAATAACCATTATTACAAAAACAATATTCCAAATAATATTGCCGTAGTAGAAAGTATTAAATGAAGGGATTCCAAAAATTGCGTACACGCAAATTGAGGATACTAATAAACAGAATAGGATTGTTTCTTTTCTTCTAATTTTGTTTCCAAATACACCTATAAAAACTGGGCCTAGAAGACTGAGAATGATGGCCAAAGAAATAACACTCCCCACTTCTGCAACTCCTAGATCTATATACTCCACACCAAACCTTTCCATAAAAGCCCACATACCACTTGATGGTATCTCATAGAAAAGAACTGCAGTTATCAGCAAGAAATATAACCATTTTTTAGTAATAGGGCCTCCATCACGTTTATCAGATTGGTCTTTGGATTGTCTTGATAAGAAAAATAGTAAGGTTAAAGCTATATATACATATATAAAATTAAAGAAATAATAGCTGTGTCCTCCATCCTCTATCCAAGTACTAGAAATGTATATTAAAAAAGCTGCGGTTAAGGAAGCAAAAAGAGTAAATAATGCATAAGAACGATTAGGATCTCTAGAAGAAGCAAGAATAGAATGACCAGAAGCAATAAGCATTCCACACCCTATGCCTGAAAAAGCTTTAATTATCGTAATTTGATTTACATCATCGGATATGGAGCATAAGTAATAGCAAATCATGACAATGATACTTCCTATCAAACCCAGTGCCCTTCCTTTGTAAGACACAGTACCAAAATATAAAGAGCTGATTGCTGCAAAAAAAAGTTCAAGAGTTACAACCAAACCTGCTTCTTGTGAATTTGCATTCAATCCAACCGATACAGCACTAACGTTAAATGGAGCTAAAGAAGAAGCAAGATTTCCTAGTTCCAACATAGCCATACCAGCCAATAGATGAAAATAAGTCTTGTATTGCATTTATCTTTTAGTTGGAAACCTTAATATATAGATATAGTGTATACATAAAGAAAACTTATTGTGGCAAATAGTAAAAATCTCAGCTTTATAGAGCCAAAACAAGAGAGAAGTAAAAAAAGATTCGAGGAAGTTTTAAAAACTGCTGAATTTATTTATACACATCAGGAAAATTATGCCCTGACTGTTCAAGACGTATCAAAACTTACAGGAATGAAGAGACCTTCTATTTATAAGTTTTTTCCAAGTAATGAATCTATTCTTGAAGCTTTATCGTTTAAATACGCGTCTGATCTTTTTAGATTGATTAAAAAGAATTTGAACAATCTTCAATATAAGGACAATAAAGAACTAATTAAGGTAGTAATTGATGTATGCGCTATTTATGCCAACAAAAATCATCCATTCTCAAATTTGATTTTCAATGAGTTTTCTAAAGAATTTTTAATTAAAAATATTCAAGAACTAATTCTTCACAAGAATCATGATGAGCAAACAAAGATTATGTTAACTCTCAGTGTTCTTATGTCTTGTCTTGGAGATTACCTTAATCAAGAAGATAGCATTACACCAAGGTGTATTTCAGAAACAAAAAAAATATGTCTTTTATATTTATCTAATTAATCGGCTTCAATTAGCTTGTTAACAAGATAGGCTAAAAAAGCACCTATCAATTGAGAAATAATGAAGAGAAGCACATTTTCAGGCTGTATTCCGGTAAAGGTATCAGTGAGCATCCTACCTATAGTCACGGCTGGATTTGCAAATGAGGTTGAGGAAGTAAACCAATAAGCAGCTGTTATATACAAACCAACTGCTGGTGCTATTAACTCAAATTTAAGTGTTCTTACTCTTAAAATGACCAACAATAAACCGAAAGTAGCTATCATCTCAGAAAAATATAAATTAATTCCGGTCCTTGAGTTCGTAGAAAATTGAAGTAAATCTAGGCCAAACATGTAATTAGCTAATAAAGTGCCGGTAATAGCTCCACTTACTTGAAATAAACAATAACCACCGAGTTCTTTGGCCTTAAGTTCATTATTTGCATACATAATCATGGAAACCGCAGGATTAAAATGTGCACCTGAAACATTTCCAAACATCCAAATAAGCACGGTTAAACCTGCGCCAGTTGCAATTGTATTGGCTAAAAGTACCAAAGCATTATTGTCTGTTAGCGATTGACCCATAATCCCAGAGCCAACAACAATCATTAAAAGGAAGGCAGTTCCTATGTATTCACTTAAATAAATCTTCATCTGTTCCTTCAGTTTCATTTGTAGGGAATACGCATTTAGGATCATTATTCATAGGATTATTTACAAAAGTAGAGACAGTGTGATGAGATATAGATTTCGCTGAATTGATGTCCTCACAATCAACGTCATCTCCATTAAGCCAGCTCTTAAAATGCTGTTTTGAAATAATTAAAGGCATTCTTTCGTGAATTGATTTTAGTGATTCAACAGCACCAGTTGTCACTATTGCGCAACCAACTTTTCCTCTATAACCCCCAAACACTCCTCCAAAGAAAAAAAGATCTCCGTTAAGGTGATGGAAGTAAGGTATCTTCTTATCCCCTTCTTGTTTCCATTCGTACCAGCCGTCTGCTGGAATAAGACATCTATTTGAATTAGAGAAAGAAGGTTTCTCATTTAGAGTTTCAACTCTTGCATTTACTAAATTAAAAGGTTTTTCTGCCCAGTATGGTGAAAATCCCCAGTCAATAATTTGAAATTTATCGGTTAAGGTTAATAACTTTTGCCCCGGTCCTATGTTGTAGCTTGATTCAAAATCAGTTTCACCATATCTAGATTTCAATTCATCTAAATTTCTAAGTGTAAATCTGCCACACATAGATACTTTTTATACTCAATCACCTGTCTCATCAACTTTTTTTGCTATAAGTATCCAGTCTAGATTGATGATCTAAAGAAATATTCCCTTAAGTGTAAAGAAGAATAAGATTGAAAGGCCAGCACCAACAGGTAATGTCACAACCCAAGAAACAATGATTCGACCTACAACAGAAAAATCTACAGCGGATAAGCCTCTAGCTAGACCTACTCCCAGCACAGCACCAACAAGTGTATGAGTTGTTGAAATAGGTAGGCCCGTTCCGGAAGCTAAAACAACAGTTGTTGCAGCAGCAAGTTCAGCGGCAAAACCTCTACTTGGAGTTAATTCAGTTATGTTCCTTCCAACCGTTTCGATAACCTTGTAACCCAAAGTTGCTAGTCCAGCGACAATACCTGTAGCACCAAGAAGCAAAATCCACCATGGCATCGATGATTTTGAGGCTATCTCGCCACCCGACTGAATAACACTAGCTATGGCGGCCAGAGGTCCCACTGCATTAGCAACATCATTAGATCCATGAGCAAATGCCATAGCACAAGCTGTAAATACCATTAACACTGCAAAAACTTTTTCTACGCCATCAAACGTCACATCGCCACGTTGTTGAGTAGTATTTTCAATTTTTCTTAAAAAGAAAGTACCGATCATAGCTATGACAAAACCGATAACAATTGAATAGGTTAAGCTTTCGCCAAAGGTTAAGGACAGACCTATATGCTTTAAACCTTTCAACAAAGTCACCATTGCAATAACAAAGCCCACTAAGAACATATAACCGGGTACATATTTCTTAGCATTTTCAAATGGCTTATTTGTGTTCAGAATTAATTTTTGTACTGAGAGGAAGATTATGAAAGCTATAGTCCCTGACATTAATGGAGAAACTACCCAGCTAGATACAATAGATCCGACTTTGGACCAACTAACAGCATCAACACTGATACCAACGGCTGCAAATCCAACAATAGCTCCAACTATAGAGTGTGTTGTGGAAACGGGCCATCCTCTAGATGAAGCAATTAGCAACCAAGTACCTGCAGCCAGTAATGCTGCCAACATACCGAATACCAATAAATCTGGTGTTTCTTGAAGAAGGTTAGGATCTATGATTCCTTTTCGAATAGTAGAGGTAACTTCACCGCCAGCTAAATAAGCACCAGCAAATTCAAAAATACAAGCAACTAGAATAGCTTGCGCTAAAGTAAGAGCTCTAGCACCGACAGAAGTACCCATAGCATTTGCTACGTCATTAGCACCTATTCCCCAGGCCATAAAAAAACCAAAAACACAGCCTGAAATAAGTAAGTAAGGTCCGTATAAGATAATTGTTTCCATATTAATTTCCTATCTAGATGCGATTAAAGAGATTCTGTGTCCAACCTGTTCCGCCCTGTCAGATAATTCTCCAATTTTATTTATTACGTCATACAAAAACATAACATCTACAGGTGGCAGATCTTTTTCTATTTTAAAAAGTTCCCCTCTTAGGGTAATTTCAGTTTGATCATTACTATTTTCTAAAGAATCCAGCTTTTCTATCAAAGTCTCCATTTTCTCTGCAGCCTTTCCGCCAAAAGAAAATTGAAATAATTCATCTATATGATCAACAGCTTCAGCTGCTGCGTAAGTTATCTCTTTAGCCTCTAGAATGAAATTTTGAAATGATTGATGTATGGCTGAGGGAATTTCCATATTTCTGCCTATCATCAGACCAGAAATATCTTTTACAGTATTAGGAATATCATCAGCTAATTTTATTAGATCCAATATATCTTCCCTTGGAACAGCAAAAAAGATACTTTTAGGCAACAAACTTCTAGTTTCAGCCTTTAATTCATCTGCTTGATTTTCCAGATCAGCTATTAATTTCCTGGATTGAGTTGCCCCACTCCAATCTGAAGCTACGACAAATTCAATGAATCTAAGCAACTCATCAACAGAGTTTGTGGAAACTTGCATATGTGCCTTTATTGGGCCGAAAGGTGACTTTCTAATAATGTCGTTGTAGCCAGTAGATTTCATAAATGGTCTCCAGAGATCGGTTTAAATTTTTTAAGAATATTCATTGTGAGACATTTTGAATTCTTATTGTGTCAAATTTGTTACAAATATAAGAAAGGTTTGTAAAAAGGGTTGAGAAGATTTAAAACTTATATTCAAACCCTGCTCCATGTATTTCTTTTTCTTTAGAATCTTGATTTCCATTTAAGTCTGTGAAGAAGTAAAAAACTTTGGCTTTACTACTTAATTTATAGTCATAGCCGAAAGAAAATTGCTTTCCTGAATCTAATTTCATATCCGATTCTGTCTGTTGAAATTTAAGTGTTCCCTTATTACCTACCTTTTGGGAAAAACTAATAACATAACCGTCTTCTTCTTTTCCTGTAGATAATTTTTCACTTTCTTGAAACATAATTCCTAATTGACTGCGGCTGAATGGAATTTGAAGTGTTAATCTTGTTGAGTCATAGCCTTTAAGTTCAGAATCAAAGGCCAAGGCAATATAAATGTTTTCTGAGTCGTAACTCAAAGAAGTTGAAGTTGAGTCACCTATGCTGTCATCACCGAGCCCTTCTGTGCCTTTTATTGCATTAAAAGTTGCAGAAAAGCCGTTAATCTTTGGAGTTGTGTATCCTACCAGGTCGCTCATCCTGTTCTCTCCTTGCAATATATTCTTAATATCACCCGCAAGGTCATTAAAAAGATCTATTTTCTTTTGTGATCTTTTTGTTGCTGTGTCGTGCTTACCAAGGAAAATAGTTCCCATAGATCCTTTTAAACCCACAAAACTATTTCTTTGTTTGAAAGTTCTATCTTTTGATTCGTCTGCAGTTCCATCTACCGGATCAACTTCGTATTCAGCTTGATAAATAGCTTCTATACCTTCTCCAAAATCCATACTTCCTTTTATACCTAATCTAGAAGCATTGCTTACCATATCCACTTCGGTACCAGAAGCTGTATTTTGAGATTCAATAGATATCCATAGTTTCCCATAAACTGTAGGTTGTTCAGATTGAAGATTGAAACCCATTAAAAATGCAAATAACGTAAGTACTTTAAATTTCATACAAATGAATTCTAGGCAGCAAATGTTACATTTGTGTTTCGGAATAGGAACAGATATGGAAAAAAATTAGTTTTTTTTGTTCAGGGTGAACCAGAAAATTGTACCCCTAGGATAGGCTTTTTCGTTACCTACAGAACCACCCATAAGATTTACTAAATTCTTGACTATAGATAGACCTAATCCGGTTCCCTCCTTTAAAGAAGTATTGTTATTTTGAATTCTAAAGAATCTCTCAAATACTCTTTCTCTTTGATCTGCGGGTATGCCTTGTCCGTGATCTTCAATTTCAAATCTTACTTTAGAGCCTTGGTCTTTCATATTAATAATGATCTCATTGCATTCTTTAGAAATTCCATATTTAACTGAATTTTCTATAAGATTATCAATAACTTGAGATAATGCCTTAACGTCACAAATTACCTCTACATCTGATGAGATATTATTAATAATCTTTAGATCAGGATTATTTGATATGACAGAGTTAATTGAATTTTTAAAAATATCTGAAACGCCATTCTCAGCAAGCTCAAGATTGTATTCACCTGATTCTATAGTTGATAGATTCAGGATATCTTCTAAAAGATATGATAGTTTTTCTGAGTTTTTTAATATTGCATTGGAGAACTTTTGGGCAATCTCTTTATCATCTAAAGCTCCATCAACTAGAGATTCTGAATTTGCCCTTATAACGGCTACGGGAGTTCTTAATTCGTGAGATAAATTAGCAATAAAATCTTTTCTAATATTCTCTAATTTCTTGATACGGGTAATATCAATGAAGACAAGTGTTGTTTCTGATGAATCACTGTCAAAGGTGGCATTTACTAAGAAACTTTTATTACCTGGCTCTACGCCAAAGATTTCTTCTTCTGTGGATGTATCAAGTTTCGCGCTTTTTATTAAATTAATGATCTCGCTGTTATTAAAAACCTCAACCAATTTACTACCTTCATAGTTTTTAGGAATATTTAAATCCAAAGAAGCGACTGAATTAATTTGAGTAATACAGTCATTTGAATCCAAGACAATTAGACCGATTCCTGTCTTATCTAATATTTGTGGCAGCTCTTTTGCAGTTAAAGCTGTACTTTCAACAACTTCTGTAGATTTTATTTGTTTATCTTTTGTAAAGAGACGTAAAACTTTAGACAACATAATTGAATCTATACCCTACTCCACGAACAGTTTCTATTTTTGTACCGATGTCGCCTATTTTGCTTCGCAATCTTTTAACATGAGTATCTACTGTTCTTGTGGTAACTGAAGAATTGTAGCCCCACACCTCTTCGAGTAACACTTCTCTAGGTTGTATACGACCATTCTTTTGCACTAAATGCTTAAATAAAAGAAACTCCTTAGCAGTTAGTTGAATTTCTGTACTGCTTATAAAAACTCGATAAGTAGAGAGATTAATTTCTATGTCACCTAAAGAGATTTTAGTTGTCTCTTCTTGTTTTTCTTTTCTTTTTAGTACAGTTGATACTCTTAATGCAAGCTCTCTAACGCTAAAGGGCTTTACAACATAATCGTCAGCACCTAACTCAAAACCCAACACCCTATCAACCTCTTCCCCTTTAGCGGTTAACATAATTATGGATATATCATGGTCATCAGGACTATTTCTAACTTTTTTGCATATATCTAAACCAGACATATCGGGCAGCATGAGATCTAATAGTATTAAATCAGGCTTTTTTCTAGATAAAGCAGCAAGAGCATCTTTGCCTTTAGAAACAGACTCTACGGTATAGCCTTCTGATTTAAACTTAAACTCTAAAGTAGATCTTAAATCTAATTCATCCTCGACTATCAGAATTCTTTTGGACATGGAATTATCATACTGTCACTTTGTGACAAATATGTAAACTGTAAAGAAAAAATTGGTTAAGAATTTTTTTTGGCTTCTTTTTCTGCAACTCTTTCTCTTAATTCTGAGCTAGAAAATGTATGCGGTCTTTTATTGAAATAGCATTTATCTAAATACTTATCTCTACCAGTAAAATATTTGTCTTTATACTCATCACCTAAAATCCTTACATCCCACTCAACTGTATCAAGAATTTCGACTAGATCAGCTTCGGTGTCGTAGACCATTACCTCATCAACATATTTACATGCCGTAATTTGTATTTCTCTCTCTAATAGGGACTGAATAGGAGTATTTTTAGACTTTCTATCAAAACTTGGGTCTGTTTGTATGCATACTATTAGGTAATCACAGACAGTTTTTGCTTCTTGCAACATAAGTACATGACCTGCATGGAACAAGTCAAAAGCGCCAAAAGTTATACCTTTTTTCATAATATGTTTACTTGTTAATAGCTATGATAATTTGATTGACTGAATAATTGAATGTTTATTTAATGCTTTAGGGAGAATTTCATGTTTCATATAGAGAAAACAGAGTATCAGTTAGGTGCATATATAAATGGCTTAGATCTTACCAAGTCAGTAAGTGACGAAGACTTCAACAATTTGTATAAAGCCTTGTCTGAGAATGAAGTGTTATTTTTTAGAGATCAAAATATCTCTCATGCGGACCACAGAAGAATTGCTTCTGCTTTTGGTTCTATGCAAACTCATCCTGCTTACCCAACCATAGAAGGTTATCCCGAAATTACCGTACTTGAGAATGATGAAGACAATCCATCAAAAATTGAAGAATGGCATACTGATATGACTTTCAAAAAAAACCCGCCACTAGGCAGTATATTAATAGGGAAAATTATCCCCGAAACCGGCGGAGATACTCTGTTCTCTAGTCTATCAAAAGCTTATGACGATCTGAGCCAAGATTGGAAAATGAAATTAGAGAATATGAATGCAATACATAGCTTTGAATTTGGATTTAAAGAAAGCTTAGCTGAAGAAGGTGGTCGAGAAAGATTGGCACAAGCTCTAAAAGAAAACCCTCCTGTTTCACATCCGATTATAAAAAAACATCCCGTCACTGGACGCAAAATAATCTACGTCAATAAACTATTTACTTCTCATATAGAGGGAGATGACGAATCTGGTTCAATCCTAAAATTCTTATTCGAACATATTCATCAAGATAAGTACCAGTGCAGATTTTCTTGGGAAAATAACTCTATAGCTTTTTGGGACAATAGATCCGTGCTACATAAGCCTGTAAATGATTATTGGCCGCAGCTGAGACGCATGGAAAGAATCACGATTGAATCTTGAATTGATATTTAAAGAATTCTATCCACCAATTTGTCACCTCAAGATAACTTGATGTTTCATTTAAAAGGCTTTGTTCAGTTCTTTTAAAAAGCTCCTCTCCAATGATATCTCTTCTTTTACATACCACATCATAAGCGTATTCATTGGTAAATTCTGGATGCCCTTGAATAGACATAATATGATTATCAATATAGTACATTGATATTGGAACGTTCTTATTAGAGGCAACCAATGTTGCCTGATCTGGTAATTTTGTAATCTGATCTTGATGAGAATGAATGAGTTTTATTTCCTGATTGAGGTCTTTCAACCAAGGAAAGTTGTCATGAAATGTGTAGGATTGTAGGCCGGTTACCCAACCTATTTCCGCCTTACATACCTCTCCTCCTAGTGCCTGAGCAATGAGTTGGTGACCAAAACATACGCCCAATAAGGACTTCTTATTTTGGTTCAAATTTCTTATATATTGTTCTAAATCTCTAATCCACTTTTCGTCATCGTAAACGCTTAATTTACTGCCAGTGATTATGTAACCATCACATTCATTAATGTCTGCTGGGTAATTATTCAAGGTAACATCATAGATTTTGAGCTTAATGTTTGTATCTGCTTCACCAAATATCTTGGAATAGAAATCATCTTGATCTCCGTGCTTAGGTTTAAGATCATCTAAAACATGGTCTGTCAAAAGAATTCCTATAGTTAGTTTATCCATTAGTAAGAATGTTAACTTATAAAGCATGACTGATCATTGAATGACTGATATTCTTTTAAAAAAATTAAGGAGATTTACATGAAAAATGACTACGAATTTCTTACAACGGAAATTAACGGACATATTTTAGAAGTTACAATCAATAGACCTGATGTAATGAACTCGCTACACCCACCTTCTCATAGAGAGTTTGATGAAGTGTGGAGTGAATTTTCAAATAATGAAGATCTATGGGTAGGTATTATCACTGGTGCGGGCGATAGAGCCTTTTCTGCAGGTAATGATTTGAAGTATCAAGCCTCAGGTGGAGATAGATCAGGAATGCCTGAGACAGGGTTTGCTGGACTAACGAGTCGTTTCAATCTCAATAAACCTATCATTGCCGCCGTCAATGGTGTTGCGATGGGAGGTGGAATGGAAATTGCTTTAGCCTGTGATTTAATTATTGCATCATCTAATGCTAGATTTGCTCTCCCAGAACCTAAGGTTGGCCTTGCAGCATTAGCTGGTGGCATGCAAAGACTTCCTAGACAAATTGGTATGAAGAATGCCATGGGTATGATGCTTACTGGGAGGCATGTAGAAGCAGCTGAGGCAAAAGAACTTGGTATCGTCAATGAGGTTGTTGAATCGCAGAGCGATTTAATGGACAGAGCAAGAGATTGGGCTAAGCAAATCGAAGCTTGTTCACCAATGTCTATAAGAGCGACAAAACAAGTTGCATATGACAGTCTGAATGAAGCAAGTTTGGAAGCTTCTATGAGCGCTCAATATACAGCTGTTCATGATCTTTTTACCAGCGAGGACTTTATTGAAGGTCCTGTAGCCTTTGCAGAAAAAAGAGCACCTAACTGGAAAGGTAAATAGAACTTCTCCTCATCAATATTTTTTGTAGTCAACAAATATTGGTGAGGACCACGCCCGCTCTTGTGTGTTGGCAAGGCAATCTTCTTCTCGAGGGTTTTGTATGGGACTCCCGTAACAGATATTAACCTCTTTGCATTGACCAAAAGCATCAACTTCACATCTTAAATTTCCTGCATTTACTACTTTTGATTCTTTCTCAATAGCTCTTGCATAATAGAGAGCATCTCGTGCTTGAATTTCAAAATCAGAATCAGTAAAAGTGACAAGACATTCTTCAGTTCCATTGCATTTAAAGCTCTTCCAAGGATCCATTATGAGATCGTCAAGTTTTTCATCTTGATATTCTTGAGGAATAATCTTGATGATTTCAATTCGATCTATTTCTCTTCTTATATCGGATGGGTTGTAACACTCATTTTTGCAGAGCAAAGCTAATCTTTCTTTGCCAAGAGCATTGACGGCATAATCCGGACAACCTGGTTTTTGTTCTAAGGAGCCAAGAGCTTTGACAATAAACCTTGGATTAGATTTAAGACTTGTTTCTGAACCCATTGGCAAAATCCCCTCATCTGAATTAACCAGATCAAACCACAAAAGAATCCTTGGACCGCTCGTTGCATAGACTTCCTTATTTTTTATAGAACGCCATATTGCATCACGAGATTTATCTTCAGAATGAGTAGCTATTAATCCTCCTGTGTAAAAGTAAGACATTACTCTATCAACTTCTATAGGCCCCGATGGCTTATTATCTTTTGTATATATTTTAGGGGTTGATTTGCCATAAATACCCTCTCCTTCATTAAAACCAAAAATAAATCCTACAGATTCGGTTGGACCAGCCGCATCAGTGAAGTCAATTCGATTGATATCCTTATAACCATTTCCCGGTCTAGCCGAATGTGTATCGCTTGAACCAATAAAACCAAATTTAAATCTTTCAATCGTATCGTCAGGATTAAAGTTTCTTAGAGCTAAAATATACTGGGCAGAACCCTTTGGTCTCATATTAAAGGCTGGTAAAAAGCAATCTTGACATTGATTAGAGTCAAGCCATTCCGTTGGATCCTCTTTAAATACAGTCGCTTGTCCAGCATTACCTGCATTGGCATAATTTTGTCTAGCTTCTTTAGCCCTTTTTTTACATTCCCTATCTGACTCCCCTTCTTCAAAACATCTTTCTTCGATTATTACACCAGCCTGCCAACAAGCTGGAAGAAAATTTTCAGAAGGACTGGGACAAATAGCTTGTCCTTCTTCATCATAGAGCACGCTTCTCCAGTTTCTATGTAATTCTGAGTTTCCATGACCAGAATATACTTCTATCAATGTTTGAAAATTAGGATCATGAAATTCTTCTGTTAGCTGGTTTTTCCAATCAGCTTCAGGGGGTGTATAGTTGCCCCATGCCGTGCCATGAGGTATTACCACTGCATCGTGACCCCATTGATTCAACTTATCGAAAAGCTCTCCTGGATTACTAGCATATTCCTTACAATCAGTGGGTAATTTTTGAACGTCCACTCCAGATGGGCAGGGTATGGTCACTCCATCTCTTGCGTAAGTCATTAAATCCTGAACTCTTCCGTCAAAAGCTTTCAAAGAAGATAAAGCAAATCTGCCTGAAAAAGGCATATTTGCAAATCCTAGCTGAGGTGAAGCTATAGGTCTTGCAGGAATTTTATCCTCATCTAGATCTTTCAAAATAATATTCTTATGACCGTAATGAGGTTGCCCAAAACCACCCTCTTGCGTCCACTCCCATCCTAAGAATGCAATCGTATCTTGTTGTCCGTTACCACTTACATTATTGCACTGACGAACAGATTCTTTAATTTCTTGCCAATCTTCAGGAGTAAGATCTTCAGCGTGATCTGTATTAGACCAAAAATCTAAAGAGGAACAGTATCTAGCAAAATCACAGGCGTCGGCTGGAGGATGAGTCCCCTCACCTGCCATCAAAGGAAGGCTTGTAAGAAAAGCGTCTGAAGAGTAAGTGGTATGAACATGAAGGTCTCCAAATAAAATAATTTTTTTATCTTGAATACCTATTTTATTTTTATCTTTTAATTGTCTCTCTGTTCTTTTAATTGTCTCTTCTTCAGGTAAAGGAATAGTAGTAATTTCTCCTGGACCTTCATATGAGCCTAATGATCCTATAGCTACTAAATAAGCAAATCCAAAATAAACTGCAACTATTAGTAGAAATAAGTAGATTGACTTCCTTATCATTTTCTAATGGTATCAAAACTCAAAACATTTAGTTCTTGAAAGTATTTTTTCTATAAAGAATCTAGAGTAGACTGCTGTCTATTACTAGGGAGAAAATATGTTTGATTTAACAGGAAAAACGGCAATTATTACTGGCTCATCAAAAGGAATTGGTAAATCTATTGCCATGCAAATGGCTCTTCATGGAGCTAAGGTAGTTGTTTCAAGTCGTAAAGCGGATGCCTGCCAGGTTGTGGCCGATGAGATTAATGAAGCATGTGAAGGAACAGAAGGCGGGGCGATTGTAATCCCCTGTAATATTTCAGATAAAGCTGCTCTTCAGATGCTAGTAGATGAAACAAGGGCTCAATTAGGAAAAATAGATATTTTGGTATGCAATGCAGCATCCAATCCCTTTTTTGGATCTATGATGGATATTCCTGAGGATGCCTTTGATAAAGTCATGAATAACAATATCAAGAGCAATCACTTGTTATGCCAAATGGTTATACCAGAAATGACTGAAAGGAAGGATGGAAGCATAATAATTGTTTCCTCTATTGGTGGACTTAAATCAAGCACAGTTATTGGTACATATAATATATCTAAAGCAGCAGATATCATGTTGGTAAAAAATCTAGCAGCTGAATTTGGACCTCATAATGTAAGAACCAATGCAATTGCACCTGGTCTATTTAAAACCGACTTTGCAAGAGCATTGTGGGAAAATCCTGAAATATTGAAACAATCAACAGCGACCTGCCCTCTTAGAAGAATTGGTGAGCCAGATGAAATAGGAGGAGCTGCAGTTTTTCTAGCTTCAAGCGCCGGAACATTTGTTAATGGCCACACGCTAGTTATAGATGGCGGCTCAACTGCTTAAAAAGGAGATTAAGATGAATAATGCAGTTTTGTATGAAAAAAAAGAAGGTGTAGCAATTGTTACATTAAATAGACCCGAAAGACTTAATGCAGTCAATGATGAAATTAGAGCTGGATTAAGAGAAAAATTAGATGATGCAGCTAAAGATGAAGAAGTCAAAGTCATTATAGTCACTGGTGCTGGCAGAGGTTTTTGTGCCGGAGCGGATATGGATGGTCTGGCTGCTACTAGTCAAGGTGAATCTCAAGGATCTCAGGTTGAAGCAGAAGAAAGAGAGTATGCAGCCAACGAGGTAAAAGGATTTGATGGTGGTTTTAGTTATTTCCCAACAGTTCCTAAACCTATCATTGCAGCAATAAATGGACCAGCTGCTGGAGTAGGTTTTATCATGGCACTATATGCAGATATAAGATTCGCAAAAGAAGGAGCAGTTTTTTCAAGTGCTTTTTCAAAAAGAGGTTTAATAGCTGAGTGGGGAGTGGGATGGATCCTTCCAAGGTTGGTAGGAATAGCTAGAGCTAATGATATTTTGTTTTCATCAAGAAAATTTAGTGCTGAAGAGGCAGAACAAAT
The DNA here is from genome assembly GCA_003212335.1 of SAR86 cluster bacterium AG-447-A08. GTDB lineage: Bacteria > Pseudomonadota > Gammaproteobacteria > Magnimaribacterales > Magnimaribacteraceae > Magnimaribacter > Magnimaribacter mokuoloeensis. The sequence goes on along the minus strand of QCQA01000002.1, from coordinate 130,783 downwards.
GGGAATAGTTAATAAAACTTTTTCAGAAGAAAATTTTGATGATGCGGTATTTGCTTATGCTGCCGACCTTGCAAAAAATGTCTCTCCGAGATCTCTCAGAATCATGAAGCAGCAAATTTATAATGCTCAGGGAGAGACGATTAAAGAAAATTTAGATAGTTCGATGCAAGCAATGTTAGAAAGTTTTAAATCGGACGATTTTAAAGAAGGTGTGTCACATTTCGTTGAAAAAAGAGAACCAAAATTTACAGGAAAATAAAAAATGGATATAAAAGAATTTGTCAAAAAAGAAGCACGTGAAAGTCTTGCAAGAGAATTCACTAAAGAAGGACTGTTTGAGCTTAAAGAACAAGAAATACGAGGCAATAATTATCATGTCTTTGCAAACCTTCCTCAAACACTCCGAGATTATTTTCAGTTTCCATTAATACATGGAGAGTGGGATTTTTTAGCCTATGAAGAAGAAACTTATTCTTATCAAGAAGTTTTAAATACTTCTGCAGGATTGGCACATGTGCTAATGGATAAATATGGTATCAAGAAAGGCGATAAAGTTGCCTTTTCAATGAGAAATTATCCTGAATGGATTAATTCATATATAGCTGTCACTTCTATAGGTGCTGTTGCAGTTCCACTGAATTCATGGTGGCAAGGAGAGGAATTAGATTATGGATTAACCCATAGTGAATCTTCCATATTTATTGCTGATGAAGAAAGGTTACAAAGATTAGAAGGCTATGTTGAAAATATGCCCAGAATAGCTGTTCGTTGTGATGCAAGTAAGTTTACAAATACCGAGTCATTTGATGACCTGGTTTCTCCAATGGAAGCTTTCCCTGAAGTTGAAATTGATCCTGAAGATGACGCAAGCATCATGTATACATCAGGAAGTACTGGATATCCAAAGGGAGTAGTGTCTACGCACAGAGCTGTAGTTTCTGCACCCATCACTTGGGCGCTTATGGGACAACTTGCTACTCAAATTGAAGTTGATGGTGAGCCACTAGCTTCACCAATCGCAGGGGAAAACCCTTGTACAATTGCTGCAGTACCTCTCTTTCACGTAACGGGATCTCATGCCGTGTTTTTACTTTCATTAGTAACTGCCAGAAAGATTGTATTTATGTACAAATGGGATGCTGTTGAAGCCTTGCGACTGATTGAAAAACATAAGGTAACGGATATGACTGGTGTACCTACAATGTCTGCTGAAGTACTGCAAGCTCATAAGGATAATCCAGAAATAGATATATCTAGTTTGAAGGGTCTTGGATCAGGTGGAGCAGCTAGACCTCCTGAGCAAATTAAAGCTCAGGAAAAAGATCACCCCGATAAAGTTGCTACAGTTGGATATGGTCTTACTGAAACTAATGCTCACGCGACAAATGCCTCAGGGATAACCTTGTACGAGCGCCCAAGTACGGCTGGTTACCCTACTCCCTTCCTAAACTTAATTAAAATAATGGATGAAGAAGGTAATGAATTAGGACCTAATGAACTAGGTGAAGTTGCTATCAAATCTACTTGCAATTTTAGGTGCTACTTAAAAAATGAAGAAGCAACCAATGAAGTACTAGATAGTGAGGGTTGGTTCCGAAGTGGTGATGTTGGAATTATTGATGAAGATGGTTTTCTGTACATTAAAGATAGAATCAAAGATATAGTCATTAGAGGTGGAGAAAATATTGCTTGCTTAGAGATAGAAGCGGCCATCTATGAACACCCTTCAGTAAGAGAAGCTTCGGTATTTGGAATACCCGATGAAAGACTTGGTGAAAAACTCGCTACAAGAGTATCTCTTAATCCAGGGGCAGAACTTTCTGAAGAAGATTTGTCATCCTTTTTGGCAGCTAAAATTGCAAAATTTAAAGTTCCTGAATATATGTGGTTCCAAGCTGATGAACTACCAAAAGTAGCTGCTGGAAAGATAGCCAAAAAACAAATGCGAGAAGAAGCTATAAAGGAATTAGGATTAGACTAATGCAAATTCAAGACAAAAGAGTTGTAGTAACTGGAGCGGCCAGTGGTATCGGTAAGGCTTTATGTGAGGCTTTTAATAATGCTGGAGCAAAATCAGTTGTTTGTGTAGATATGAATATAGAAGGTGCCACTGAAACAGCGAATGATATAGATGGTTTGGCAGTTCAGGCTAACGTAGGTCAGGAAGCAGATATTATTAATGTTATTGAGAAAGCGAATGAGTATTCCGGCGGAATAGACATATTCTGTTCCAATGCTGGAATAGGTGGAGTTCACGGCTTTTTCGAGGTTGAAACTTCAGATTGGCAAAATATATGGGAAGTGAATGTTCAATCTCATATTTTTGCAGCTAAACATGTTCTACCCCAAATGTTAGAAAGAGGTGAAGGCTATCTAATGAATACCTCTTCTGCTGCAGGTTTGCTCACTCAAATTGGTTCCGCTGGCTATTCTGTAACTAAAGCTGCTGCAGTGAGTTTTGCGGAATGGATAAAAATAACATATGGAAGTAAAGGTATTGGTGTTTCATGTTTATGTCCACAAGCAGTAAGAACAGCAATGACGGCTCAGGGTGCTGGAGTTGCAGGAGTTGATGGAATGATTGAGGCCGATGAAGCCGCTGCTGATGTTCTAGATGCTATTGAAAATGAAAGGTTCTTAGTCACTCCTCATACTGAAGTTCTTGAATATGTTTCAAGAAAAGGTAATGACAGAGATCGTTGGATATCTGGAATGCAAAGACTTCAAGAAAGATATGAAGACTGGAAACCAGGAGAAGATTAGACATGGAGATTCATTACTTATCTGCCCTTGAAATAGCAGAGAAAATAAAAAGTAAAGAGATAAGCTCTTTAGAACTCACTCAACATTTCATAGACAGGATAGAAAAGTACGATGATAAAATTAATTCTGTAATTGTCAGAATATTTGACCAAGCAATTGAAGATGCTAAAGAAGCTGATAAGTCTCTTTCAACTAATCAAAATTTAGGTCCTCTTCATGGCGTTCCTATGACCATAAAGGAGTCTTATAACATTAAAGGTCAAAGTACGAATTGGGGTATACCAGAGTATAAGGGTAACATTGCAAAAGAGGATGGTTTGGCTGTGCAAAGATTTAAAAATGCAGGAGCCCATTTCTTAGGAAAGACTAATGTTCCGATGAACCTTGCTGACTTTCAAAGTTACAATGATATCTATGGAACTACCGGTAATCCATGGGATGTGAATAGAACGCCAGGAGGTTCTTCTGGTGGAAGTGCGGCTGCACTAGCTGCTGGATTTACCTCTCTAGAAGCAGGTAGTGATATAGGCGGTTCAATAAGAAACCCAGCACATTATTGTGGTGTTTTTGGTCATAAACCCAGTCACGGAATTATTCCTTCATCTGGACATGAATTGATACCTAATGTTCCTGAACCGGATCTGTCTGTCTGTGGTCCTCTCGCAAGAAGTGCCAAAGACCTTGAGATTGCACTGGATATTATGGCTGGTCCTATAGAAAGAGAAGCAAGAGGATGGCAACTAAACCTCCCTGAATCAAGAAAATCTAGTCTTAAAGATTTTAATATCGCTATTTGGTCTAATGACGAAATGGCACCTGTTTCCAAGGATATTTCTCAAAGATGCGAAGAAGTAGGTAAGAATCTTGCTTCTGTAGGTGCCAATGTTTCCTATACGGCAAAACCAGATCATGATTTTTTGAAGGGAGAAATTAATTATCAATTACTACTTCAATCTGTAATGCAATCAGGAATGTCTGATGATGAATTTAAGAAGATAGAAGAAATTGCATCAAATCTAGATAAAAATGACTTATCTGCAGAGGCTATCTTGGCTAAAGGAACTGTTCTATCTCATAGAAACTGGATTCGACAAAATTATGCTAGAGAACAAATCAAGATATCTTGGTCTAAATTCTTTCAGGACTGGGACATACTAATTTGTCCTCAGTTAGCAACTACAGCTATTAAGCATGATCATGGAAAGATCTCCGAACGTACAATCATGATTGATAATCAAGAACAGAGATTCTTCCAGCAAATATTTTGGCCTGGTCTTGCTGTCAATGCTCATCTCCCAAGCACTGTATTTCCGACTGGTCTTGCTAGTGATGGAATGCCTATTGGTTTACAAGCTATTGGAGGTGCTTATGAAGACAAAACAACAATTAAGTTTGCTGAGCTTTATGAACAAGAATTTAAGGCTTTTGTGGTCCCTAATTTAGATTAAATATGAAATACACTAAAAAATATCAAGAAATTAGAAATAAAAAAATGGCCTATGTTGATGAAGGAAGTGGTGATACTTTTTTATTTTTGCATGGCAATCCCACCTCATCTTACTTATGGCGAAACATAGCACCTCATGTAGAAGATTTAGGTCGAGTAGTGATTCCTGATCTAATAGGTATGGGGGATTCTGATAAGTTAGATGGTGTTGATAACGAAGGCTATAAATACCATGGACAGTATGGATATTTAACAGAGCTATTTGATCAACTTGATCTAGGCAATAATATCCATCTTATTATTCACGATTGGGGATCGGCAATGGGTTTCCAGTTCGCTAGAGAGAACCCTGATAGGATTAAATCTATTACTTATATGGAAGCAATTGTTATGCCTTTAACTTGGGAGCAATGGCCGGATGCTGCAACAAAGATATTTGGATTATTTAGATCTGAAGCAGGTGAAGAATTGGTCCTTGAAAAAAACTTCTTTGTAGAAAGAATCTTGCTTGCTGACTCTGCCACAGGCTATACAGATGAAGAAAAAGCAGAATATATAAGACCCTTTATTAATGCAGGTGAAGATAGAAGACCTACCCTCACCTGGCCTAGGCAAATTCCTTTGGACGGCGATCCTAGTGAAGTTGTGGAGGAAGTAAGGAAAAATTCAGAATTTCATAAAGATTCAGAAATTCCCAAGCTTTTTATAAATGCTGATCCAGGTTCAATTCTGGTTGGAGAACAAAGAGAATTTGCGCGAACATGGAAAAACCAAACTGAAGTTACAGTAAGTGGAAATCATTTCGTACAAGAGGATTCTTCAGAGGAAATTGGGTCTGCTCTTAGGAACTTTGTAAAGGCCCTCTAATTATCTAGATAATCCTTCAGATCTTTAATTACCGAGTCTGGATATTCCATAGGTAAAAAATGTGAGGCTTCCTTATAATATTTTGAGCCCCAATTTGGGCCTAACTTAAATAAATTCTTTCTAGCTTGAATAGAAAAGGTTGAACCTAAACTTCCGTATACAACCATCACATTATTTTTAACTTTTCTTAAATACCCCCAAGTATCCATAGAAGATGATCTAAATGTTGCTGCTTCCCATTCAGGTGCACAAGATAGTTCGATACCCGAAGAAATGCTTACTGAACCACCAATGAGATAATTTCTTATCCACTCTGGAGTCCATGTAGAAAAGGCCCCTCTTCCGGTATAAGAAGATACTGCTTCTTCAATAGAAGGAAACTCCCTTCTTCTTTTAGCTGCACCATCTGCTATTGAGAGACCTCTATTGTATTTAATGAAGGACATGAATCTAAATTTTAAGGATTCTAGTGGCCCATAGAGAACAGGTTCTATCATAAATAAATTAGGAACTTTATCAGGATATAGAGAAGCTATTTTCGCTGCAATTATAGAACCCATAGAGTGTCCCGAGCATATAACAGGTCCTTCTATTGAATCGATAAACTCTTTACCGTCTTCTACAAAAATATCCCAAGACTTTAACTGCTTATGATCAGATTTTGCTTTGGACAGTCCATGTCCACGCTGATCTAAAGCGTAAATATTGATTTGGTTGTCAAATTGATTCTTGAGTTTCTCAAACAAAATTTGGTAAGTTTCAGAGTTAAATCCAGTTGCATGAAAAAAAACAAAATTTAATTTACTCTTTGTTGATTCATGGACAAGATAAGAGAAATCTTCGCCCAAAGCATTAGTAAATTTTTTTCTTTCCATGAATTTTATTAGTATATAAAAGCTTATAAATTATCGAGAATTGCCTATAATCAATTTCTATATCAAAGGAGTCCTCATGGCATTTAAATTAGCCAACATTTCCGGTCAAGCAGCTCTTGTAAAAGGGGAACATTATTACGATCTTAAGACAATTTCAAATAATGCTTTAAGTGACGATACACTCGATGCATTAAACCATCTCGATGAGCTACACAAACTGAATTCTAGCTTAGATAAGACTAATCCTACAGGATTATTAAAAGATGTAAGCATTGATGCCCCTATATCCAATCCAAAAAATTGTTACGCAGTTGGTTTGAATTATAGGAATCATGCCGAGGAAGCTGGTATGGAGATACCTAGTGTACCTATGATATTTACAAAACATACTACGTGCTTAGTCGGCCCTTTTTCTGATGTAGAGATGAGAAGTGATCATGTAGATTATGAGGCTGAGCTAGTTGCAGTTATAGGCAAATCTGGAAAAGATATCAGTAAAGATGATGCATGGAGCCATATTGCAGGCTTGTGTGTAGGCCAAGATATATCAGATCGTGTAGTTCAATTTGCTGCAAAACCACCTCAGTTTAATCTAGGAAAATCATTTGATACTTTTGGACCAATGGGTCCTTATTTGGTTGCATTTGATGAATTGGAATATGAAAAAGGATTTAAAATTGAATGCAAAGTTAATGAAGAAATAAGACAAGATGACAATACCAATGACCTTATATTTGATATACCTTCGATAATTAACTATTTATCTGAAATAGTTACTCTCAATATTGGGGATGTTATTTTCACTGGAACACCTGGTGGTGTTGGAGTGATGGAAGGAAAATTTCTTCAGGAAGGAGATGTAATTACGACGAAAATAGAGGGTCTTGGAACTCTCAAAAATGTATGTAAAAGGATTACAAATCATTCAGGAATTGAGTAAATTAGACTTAATCAAATAAAAATAATTAACCACTAACACTTAAAAAGATGAAACTAGGCTGGTCTCATACAGTTTTAAATATCAAGGATAAAAAGAAAATCCTAGAATTTTATATTGATACTTTGGGTTTTAAGATCAGTGATAGTGGTCCTGTCTTTGAAAACGGTCCAGAAATAATATTTATCAGTTATGACCCTAATGAACACCATCAATTAGCCTTTGTATTAGGCAGAGAAGATATAACTTCTTCAACAGCTTTAAATCATATCTCTTTTAGAGTTGAGAGCTATGAAGAATTGCAGCAAATTAAAGAAAAATTTGATGCAATAAACCATAGCTATATGCCTTTATGTCACGGCAATGCATTATCTTTTTATTTTAATGATCCAGAGAATAATGGAATGGAAATATTTTTTGATACACCATGGGATGTAGAACAGCCACAAGGAGAGCCTTGGGACCCCGAGCTTGATGAAAAAGAAGCTCTCGATTGGGTGGAAAGGACGTTTAAAGACAAACCAGGGTTCGTTTTAAGAGACGAAAGTACAAAAGAATTTGTAAATAGATAATAAAAAGAGGAATTAATATGGCTGAAGTATCTTCAAATAAAGTAGCAATAATAACAGGAGGAAGTAGAGGTGTTGGAGCAGCCACGGCTAGATTACTTGCCTCTAAAGGGTGGAATATCACAATTACCTGCACAAGCTCAATGGATGACGCAGAAAATGTAGTTAAAGAGTGCAAGAAATTAGGTGTAGAAGCTATTGCTATAACAGCTGATGTTTCTGAAGACAATTCATGTGTGCAAACTGCACAGAAAACTATTGAAAAATGGGGTCGTATTGACGCACTTGTTAACAATGCTGGTACGACTAAATTTGTTTTTAATCATGCCGACTTGGATGGCTTAGATGCTGAAGACTTCTTACATATTTATAAAGTGAACGTTGTTGGTCCCTTTCAAATGGTTAGAGCCTGTAAAGAAATGCTCTTAAATAGCGAGAATCCAAGTGTAGTAAATATTTCATCCATTGCTGGCATTAAGGGTTTAGGCAGCTCTTTAGCGTATGCCTCCTCAAAAGGTGCCTTAAATACTATGACCAAATCTATGGCTAGAAATTTAGGACCAATTAGAGTTAATGCAATCTGTCCAGGTTTCATTCAAGGTGATTGGTTAAGAAATGGTATGGGAGATGACTTATACAATGCTGCTTTAGAAAATTTAACTAATAATACCCCTTTAAAGCTAACAGTAACTCCTGAACAAGTTGCTGAAGGAATATATAGCTTTATAGATATAAATACAGTTGTGACTGGAGAAACAATGCTCATGGATGGTGGGCATCATTTAATCACTTAGATATTATTTCAGATTCTTTCTAAAGGATGCCAATAGGCTTACAAGACTATACAGTGGAGGAAACTTCATCTGAATGGATTCTTTATCATAATGATTTTTCTTTGTGTTCAAGAAAAGTAAGAATTTGTCTATTTGAAAATGGGTTAGATTACGTATCAAAGCATATAGACCTTATTGAAACTGGAAAATATGAAGTTGCATCAAAAGAATTTTTAAAAATTAATCCAGGTGCAACAGTTCCTGTCTTGCTTCATAGAGGAAGACCAATATATGAATCTCATGAACAAATAAAATATATTTTTCATCATGCCAGGGATAATAAAGTTAGCGAGGAAACTGATATACAAATTGCCATAGATTACTGGACAGAAAAGGCATCTATGGTTGGAAATCCAGTAACAGAGCATAAAAAATATGCAGGCAATACGATAGGACCTTTAACGTTTCCACTCTTTGCAACAATGTTAAGTTATGTTCCGGTATTTGAGATTTTAAAAGGATTGATATTCCATCCAATAAGGCAAAGAGTTGTAATTTTTTTGATGCTCAAGATATTTGGCATTAATTTTCTCAAACTAGCCCCTATTAAAAACCTTATAGGATCTTCTTTCAAAGATCTTAATTCTCACTTAGTTGAATTAGAAATCAAACTATCCTCTTCTGAGGGTCAATGGCTTATAGGTGATAAATTCACTCTAGCTGATATAAGTTGGTCAGTCATATTACATAGACTAGAAGAGTGTGGTTGGTCTTATCTATTGTTCAAAAATAAACCATTCGTTGAAGCTTATTATGCAAAAATAAAAAAAAGACAAAGCTTTATACAAGGAATAGTTTTTCAAAGTAATCCGAATCTTGAAAGAGGAATCAGCGATCTAAAAGAATATATTGATCAAAATTTATTCCTAAAATCCTTACACAAGAAACTTGGCAAGTCGATTTAATGAATCATTTTGATGTCATCATAGTTGGGCTAGGCCCTACAGGAAGTATTACTGCACTTTTGTTGGAATCTTATGGCATTAAAGTTCTTGGCATAGAAAAAGAAAAGGAAGTCTACAATCTGCCTAGAGCAGTAACTATCAGTGACCAGGGATTTAGAATTTCTCAATTGGCAGGTATTGACCATATCTATCAAGAAAATAGTACAGTTTTAGGTGGAGCTCGTTTTACTGATAAGAACTTAAATACAATTGGAAATGGAATAGATTTACAAGGACTTATATCACAAAATGGATGGCCACCATCTTCTCTATTTCATCAGCCCTATACGGATCATGCTATCAGAGAAAAGTTAGATAACTCTGCAGTTGAAGTTTTATTAGAGCACGAATTTAAAGATTTAATTTGTGCAGATAAAGAAAATAGAATTAAAGTTTTAAATTTAAAGGAAGAAGAAGAAATTGAATTTACTTGCAGGTATTTAATAGGTTCAGATGGCGGATCAAGTTTAGTGAGAAGAAAGCTAGACATTGAGCAGATTGATCTAAACTATAATCGAGACTGGGTAGTTGTAGATGTTGAGCTAAGAAATGAAAACACTCTTGGAGACCAGGTGCTACAGGTATGCGACAGTGAAAGGCTAACAACATTTGTACCTTCACATTTGCCCTTTCGAAGGTGGGAATTCATTATTCACGAACATGAAGATAAAGAAATGTTTCTTGATGAAAGTAATATACAAAAACTTATTTATAAATGGTTAAAGCCAGAAGAATATAAAATTATAAGAAAAGCTGTATATCAATTTCATTCAATAATCGCTAAAAATTTTAAAAAAGATAATTGTTTTCTAATGGGTGATGCTGCGCATCAAGCTCCTCCTTTTATGGGAGAGGGAATGATGTCTGGATATAGAGATGCTGTTAATTTGTCATGGAAAATAGCTTGCACAATTAAGAATGAATTAAATGAAAAATTGCTAGAAACATATGAAGAAGAAAGAATACCTCATTCTAAATTTGTTGTGAAAAATTCTGCAGGTATAGGTGAATTGATGGAAGCTTATGCAGAAACTGAGGACCCAAACAAGGTTCCCCAAGACCTAGTAAACAAGGGTTATGGTTCTTTTATTTTACCTAATCTTTCGAGTGGATTTTTCTTTGGTGGAAAAGCAAATGAAACAATGCACTCTGGAGAAATATTTCCTCAACCTGTGGAATATCTTAATAAAAAAATAGTTAAACGAATGGACCATATTTTAGGTGATAACTTTACTTTAATATCGAAATCTAAATTTAGCCTAAGTAAAGATAATCAAAAATTTCTTGATCTATTGGGATGTAAAACTTTGATCCTTAAAAAAGAATATATAGAAGAAAATTCTTGGCTTAAATCATTTATGAAAGAAGGTACAACTTACCTTGTAAGGCCTGATAGATATATTTTTGGTTCTACAACCTCTGATGTATCTCTTGAAGAACTAATAAATGACTTAAAAATAAGAATAAATCTTTAAAAATTAAAGAGCTATACAATCTAAAGCATATAAATAACTCTTGATACTAGTTTCATCAACTTCACCCCAAATTCTACAAAAAGGCACACCATCATCTCGAATACCAAATTCAAGTTCATCGACTGCTAATCTAAATATCACTTCATCAGTATTCTTTAGGGTAATTTCGTAATAACCATCAAGGAAAACCTTTTGACCCATTACATCAACTGAGTAAGTCATTTGCATTGAATCTTTGGTGACATGCATAAAATTGAGTGCCCCCTTCCAGGAAGCACCTTTATTTTGAGAAGCATCTGAACAAGCGCTCATGAAAAGAGTGATTATAAGGATTGTAAAACTAGCCTTTATCTTTTGTTCTGTAATCACCAAATTCTTTATCTCGTTTGGTAAGGGCTTCTTTTAAACCGGAAGATAATTCTTTTAAATGGTCTCTGGTAGACCTACTATGCATAGCTAAAGCTTGTAATTCAGTTCCTACTCTTATGCCGTCTCTCATTCCCATAATTTCCATTTGCCTATGTACGGCTCTTTTATTAATTGCCTGTATGTCAGCTGGTACTTTTGCAATCTTACTAGCAATTTTTTCTACTTCCTCAGAAATAGTTTGAGATGAAAATGATTTATTAGCAAATCCGTTAGCTGCAGCTTCCTTGCCTGTCATAGATTCACCTGTAAGCATCATTTCCATTGCATTTCTCATTCCCAATAGCCATGGAAAAAATTGATTATCGGGAGGACTCATGGATCTTACTACTGGGTACCCTATTTCCGCATCATCTGTTACATAAACAAGATCACAGGAAGCAGCTAGTTCTGTTCCTCCGGCAAGACAATAACCGTGGACTTGTGCAATTACAGGAGTGGAAAGGTCCCATATCTTGAAAGCACCTTCAACTACGTGACGGGGCCAGAATCCATCTGTTTTAGATGAATGGTAAGGTAGATCTTCACTGTTATCATAGGAAAGATCGTAACCAGCGCAGAAACATGACCCATTTCCTGAAATTATAATAGCTTTTACATTCGGATCAGCATCAAACTTCTCCAAACAATCAAATAGTTCCTTTCTTAAAGGATTACAAAGCGCATTCCTTTTGTCAGGTCTATTTAAAATGATACGCCTAACTGAAGCTTCAGGTTCAGTGCATTCAATAAATTTATAACTCATGAATTAAATGTTACCTCTAAAAAGGTTTTTTAACACTAATTGAAGTATCCTCAAGCAAAACTTCAAAGGTCTGTAAATCCTCAAAAGCCGGCGGCGAGTGTACAGATCCATCAGTTAAATCAAATACAGCACCGTGAACCGGGCAAGTGATGTAATTATCTATTATCTGGCCACCACACAGGGGAATATCTGCGTGGGTACATTTGTCTTCAACAGCAAAAATACCATTAGTCGTATGGCAAATGAGAATATCTATCCCTTCAATTTGTACAGTTTGAGACTGATTGATTTCAATGTCAGTTATATCAGCTACCTGAATAAATTCTTCACTCATTATTTGTAGTTTGGTGTATTTTCAAGCCCATAAATGAAATTAGCATTGCAAAAGGTAACGCAGCCCATGTAACAGATAAAACTGCAATACCAGTGCCGACCAACCCTCTCACAAACCATCCTCCAATTACATCACCAGATCGAGCAAGGAAGGTGTCAATGAAGACAGTTGATTTGTATCGATCCTGTTGCTTAAGTTTAGTGTAAATTGATTCTCTAGTAGGCTTGTTAAGACCATATTCAAAAATTCTCAAACTAATTACAACCATCATAACTGTCGTAATATTTGGAAAAAATGAGTAAGCCATAAAAGCCATTGCAAACAACAAACCATAAATGGTTAAAACAGTTAAGCTTCCGATCTTTCTTAAAACGTAAGATGCCAGAAAGACCTGCATTATTAAAGTTAAAGGAGTAACAATTTGTTCTATCCTTGCAAAAAGACCTGTCCTCTCACAAGGATCATTGGACCATTCTTCTACTATTCCAAGTGAGATCATCCACGATGTGGTCATCAACATAGTGAAGAGAACAACATAGATACCTAAATTTCTAATAGCAGGATCTTTAAAAATATTTTGAACTGCCTCCAAACTAGACCCCCCTATTTCCTCAGATGCATCTGCTTCTATTCGAGTGGGCTTGAAAGATCTTGAAAAATAAATCGCAAATAAAAGAGAAAAGATTGAGAAGATTATGAGACTCATGGGGCCTAAATCAGATATAGAAGTGTTTCCACATATTTCTGTTGAAAAGTATCTTGCTACCGATGACCCAAAGAAAGCTCCTAAAGATCCCCCAGCACTTATAATTCCAAAAAATCTTTTTGAATCCGTGTGGTCAAAAAAATTAATCATGGTGACCCAAAAAATCGAGACCACGAAGAAAGAATAAACATTAGCCCATATATAGAATGCCCTACCTGTCCAAATCCTCCCTTCTTCACCTGTAAAAGACCATAATGACAAAAAGATAATTAAATTAAGAATAAAGAAAGAATAGATGTACAAGATAATTTTATTCTGACTTATTCTTGAAACTAACCAAGAGTAGATAGGATTGATTATTAACATGGCCAGCATTACACCCATGAGCAACCATGGGAGATTATAGATACCTCCTTGTACAGCTAATTCATTCCTAACTGGACGTAATGCATACCACGATGCTAATACAAAGAAAAAAAAGAGAAACGCTTTTAATAGTGTAAAAACTTCTTTTTTTTCTATACTAGGAAAAAAACTTACAGAATTATTACTCATTTATACATCTAAATTTTTAATATCGACTATCACAATACTGGATTAATTTTTATACTCTTCTGATGGAAGCTCAGCCTTTTATAATGTTTGGTAACTCTCATATTGTTACTCTCATTATTATTATATCAATAGCCTTTATCTTCCCTGCAACAATAAAGAATAAAAGTCATGAAGAAAAATTACTTGTGGCAAAAATCTTAGGTTGTTCTGCTATTTGTTTAGAATTAATAAAACCATTCATATGGCATTATGCTATGGATTTCCCTTGGGCCAGATTAATTCCAATTCACATGTGTAATCTTTCAACCATCTTCATAGGTATATTTTTATTAACCGAAAAGAGACTATTCTTTGAAGTATCATTTTTTTGGGGAATTGGCGGAGGCATCAATGCTCTATTAACTCCTGACGTGCCTAAAGCCTTCCCAGATCCACAATATATATTATTTTTTTTCGGCCATGGTCTTTTAATCATAGCTATAGTCTTTGCATGTTTGAGCTTAAAAAATAGACCAACGCTAGCATCTGTAAAAAACGGTATTGTTTTTTCCTTAGTGACTTTACCCGTGATTTATTTAGTCAATAAAATTGTTGGTCCTCCCGCAAACTATTGGTATTTAGGAGTTAAGCCTGTAGGGGAAAGTTTATTAGATCTTTTCCCAGATCCACCGATGCATATCCCGGTCCTTATTTTTCTAGGTATTATTGTATTTTATTTAATCTATTCGCCTTATTGGGTCTACGATCAATTTAAGAAGCAAGATGTTCAATAAGAAGAGTAGGAATATTGTGAGTACGAGATTTTACTGTAGCAACAAGTGTATTGGGTTTTCTACCTTCTTTCACTGGAGTAATGTCAAATCCCTCTTTAATAAGTCTTGTGTGTGTTGCATTTAGATCCTCAACATCCCAAGCAAGACCCCAGAGTTTATCTTGTTTTTCTTTTCCATCCTCTTTAGCAATTACCTCAATAGTAGTTTTATTAAGCCTAAAAAAAAGCATCCTACCGCCCCATTTTTCAACTGTTTGATCTAGTGCAAGCCTTATTCCATAGGTCTTCTCATAAACTTGTATAAAACCTTCTGGATCATTTGTATTGATCACAACATGGTCTAGCTTATGAACTGATGAAGCTGGAAAGCTTCCTGGCATAGGTAAATCTCCTTCTGTATGCTCAATCAAAAAAGAAAACAAACCTCTTGTTAGATTGTCTGGAAGAAATAAGTTCTTCCATCTCCTAATCTTCCCACTGTCAAAATCTTTACCTTCACCCAGAGAAATATTTCCAAAATCGATACCCTGTTCTAATAGTTGATCTCTAGTTTCTTCTAGGTCTTCAGAACCCAAGACAATACCAGTTAACCCTTCGCCATTCTCTTCAATTGATTTATTAACAAGTTGTGCTCCAAATCCATCCCCATTCGCTGCTAAAAGTTCAAAATAAGTATTATTAAAATTAAAAATTGAATTGATTGTGCCTAGCTCAGAATGCTCTCCTCTCCAAACTGGATCTATTCCGAATAATTTAGAGTAATTCTTTTCAGCTTCAGATATGTTTTCAACTGAAACTATTAGGTGATCAAGTTTGTTTATCATCTTTAGTGTTTATTATCTTATTTTTAAATATCAAAAATAAATCCTTCATTTTTGCTACTAATTCAGGTCCTGCTAAATAAATTCCAGCTATCACAAAAACCCAACCAATTAACCATATTAAAGCTGGGTAGATAATACGCTCAAATGCGGACAGGCTAGGATCGGCAGCGAGTTTTATCATTAAACCGTAACTTAGATAGTTTAGCGCTAACAGGCCAACACCAAAAGCACGTTTGATTACAGAAAAAAGAAAAGCTAGATTGAACATTCCGCTACATACTAAAATATTTATTCACTTGAGAGGATATTTAAGTAATATTGTGGCATGTTTAGAAAGTTCTTTCCTCTACTCATACTTTTTATTTTCAGTTGTACTAACAAGGATAATTCTATGAACCCATTTTTAAGTGAATACGAAACTCCATTTAAGATCCCCCCTTTTGACTCAATAAAGTTCAGCCATTATGAACCCGCCTTCGAAATCGGAATGGAAGAACACAATAATGAAATTATATCTATTGCTGAGAATAAGGATGAACCTTCCTTCAAAAATACAATCGAAGCTTTGGAAGCTTCAGGTGAAACTCTAGACAAGGTAGCAAATGTTTTTTTTAATCTTCTGGGATCAAATACCGATGATGATATGGATGCTTTGGCTATGAAGATGAGCCCAAGATTATCTGCTCACAATGACACCATCCTATTGAATAAAAACTTATTTAATCGAATTGAGGTCTTACATGAAAAGAGAAACTCATTAGGTCTATCTGTAGAGCAAAATAGACTCTTAGAAGAAACTTATAAAAGATTTGTACGCTCTGGTGCCAAGCTTGATCAGAATTCTATGGATAGATTAACTCAAATCAATAGTTCTTTATCTTCATTATCTGTTCAATTTGATCAAAATGTTCTTAAAGAAACCAATTCATACAGTATGGTTGTTGAGTATGAAAAAGATTTAGATGGACTTCCTGAAGAAGAAATTAGACAAGCTGCGTTGTTAGCTGAGTCAGAAGGAAAAAAAGGGAAATGGGTTTTTAAACCTACACGTGTAAGTATGTATCCTTTTCTAACTTATTCAACAAAGAGAGAACTTAGGGAAGAGCTATACAATGCTTATATCCAAAGAGGAGATAATGACAATAGCTTTGACAACAAAAAAATAATTGCTGACATGGTAGCTTTAAGAAAAGAAAAGGCTGCGATGATGGGTTTCGAGAGTCATTCAGACTATGTCTTAGACAATACTATGGCTAAATCGCCTCAGAACGTGAATAAACTTCTGCAGACGATTTGGAATCCGGGTGTCGAAAAAGCCAAAGGTGAAGTTGAATCTATGCAAAAATTGATATCCGAGGAGGGAGGTAACTTTGAACTCGCCGCATGGGATTGGTGGCACTATGCTGAAAAACTTAGACAAGAACAATATGATTTTACAGAAGAAGAGGTAAAACCATATTTCAGCGAAGAAAATGTACTCAAGGGAGCTTTTGATGTAGCAGAAAGATTATTTGATATAACTTTTACAGAAAAAAATGATCTACCAAAATATCGTGACAATATAAGATCTTTTATCGTGGAAGATTCCAAGAAAAAGGTAATCGGTATCTTTTATACGGATTTTACTCTGAGACCGAATAAAGGTGGAGGAGCATGGATGAATACCTTCAGAAGTCAAAGTAAATTTAACGGAGAAATCATTCCTATAGTTGTAAACGTATGCAACTTTCCTCCAAAAAATATAGATGGCGTTTCACTTCTTTCTTTTGAACAAGTAGAAACACTATTTCATGAGTTTGGTCATGGTTTGCATGGTTTATTATCTGATGCCCAATACCCTAGCCTGTCAGGTACTTCAGTTACTAGAGATTACGTGGAATTTCCCTCTCAGATGATGGAAAACTGGGCAAGGGAACCAGAAGTTATAAAAACCTTTGCAAAACATTATGAAACAGGTGAGACCATTCCAGATGAATTACTAAATAAAATATCAGCTTCTGGTACTTTCAACGAAGGCTTTGCAACCACTGAATATGTAGCGGCTGCTCATTTGGATATGGCTTATCATACAAATGAAGGTCAAATAGAAGATATCGATAAATTTGAAGATGAAACATTAAAGGAGTTAGGTCTCATTCCACAAATAGAGAGCAGATACAGAAGTACTTATTTTGGACACATTTTTGCTGGTGGCTATTCTTCTGGTTACTACAGCTATCTATGGACTGAAGTATTAGAAGCAGATGCTTTTGAGGCTTTTAAAGAAAAAGGATTATTTGATAAAGAAACTGCAGATAAACTTAAAAAATATGTTTACTCAGCAGGTAATACAGATGATTTAATGACTCAATATATTCGCTTTAGAGGAAAAGAGCCTGAAATTGAACCGCTTCTTAAAAAAAGAGGACTAAATTAAGTTGAATTTTCCAGTCCATCAACCATATAAGGATGGAAAAGGTGGAGTAGAAATTGGTCTAAAACCTATTCCAGAAAATTCTTGGCTGGAGATAGATGAACTGTTTCCTAATGAGATAGCCCTGAAGAAAAGGCTATTTCAAGAAAGAAGACAAGAAGTATTAATAACACCCTCAACCTCAATATCCATCCAAAAAGAAGTTCTGCATGTGCTGTTGGAACATCTTCGTATGTTTCATAACAATCAATTTAGAATAAATGATGAAACTGTTGAGATTATTAGAACAAAGGAAATTTATAATCACCAAGATGATGATAATCCTTTAGAGCTTGCCTCTCTTCTTGTTCAAGAAGATTTGATTGTAATGAAACCAATCAATGAACATTATCATCTTGAAACAGCTTCACTTTGTGCACCTACTCGCTGGTCTCTCAGAGATAAATTCAGAAAATCTTTATCTGAGATTCACAAAGAAGTACCTGGTTATAAGAACAAAATAGATGACAGGGTAAATAACATATTCTCTAATCTTCCAAACGATAAAATTTTTGAAAGGTTTAATTGGTCTATATTCGATTCACCGGAATTGTTTCAGCCCATCAATAGTAAAACATTGGTAGAAATTGGCGATGTTAAGCCTGAAGAACTATTCATAAGAGTTGAAAGGCAAACAATAAGAAGATTAAAAAAGTCTAGATCAGTTTTATTTACTGTAAGGGTTCATGTAGATCCAATAACAGCAATTCTAGATAATAATGAAACTACTCTGGATCTTGTTAAAGCAATTACCAATTTAGACCGAGACATGAAGGCTTATAAGGTTATAACTCCGTTCGAAGAAAACCTCATTAATTGGCTAAAGACTAAATCAATCAATGAGTGATTGGTGGAAAAAAGCAGTAATCTATCAGATTTATCCTAGATCTTTTCAAGATACTTCTAACAATGGAATTGGCGATTTAAAAGGAATTGCTAATAGAATAGACCATATCTCTAGTCTTGGAGTAGATGCAATTTGGCTCTCTCCTTTCTTTAAATCACCCATGAAGGATATGGGCTATGACGTAAGCAACTATGTAGAGATTGATCCTTTATTTGGTGGTATGGATGACTTAGAGTTTTTAATTTCATTAGCTCATCAAAAAAATATCAAGGTAATCATAGATCAAGTTTTGTCACACAGCTCTGATCAACATGAAGCTTTTTTAAATAGCAGAACTAGTAGAGATTCTGAAAAGTCAGACTGGTATGTTTGGGCTGATCCGAATGAAAATGGCTCTCCTCCCAATAATTGGTTATCGGTTTTTGGTGGATCAGCTTGGGAATGGGAGCCTTTAAGAGAACAATACTATTTGCATAATTTTCTTAAGAGTCAGCCTGACTTTAATTTTCACAATAAAGAAGTTCAAGAATATGTATTAGGAATTGTGAAATTTTGGTTAGAAAAAGGAGTAGATGGTTTTAGATTAGATACTGTAAATTATTACTTTCATGATGAAAAGTTGAGGGACAATCCAGCCAGTCCGATAAAGTTTAAGCAACCTCCCGTAAATCCTTATTACACTCAAAATCAGCTTTTTGCGATAAATCAAAATGAAAATCTAGAGTTTCTTAAAAGATTTAGATCTCTGCTGGATAGTTATCCTGAGAAAACATCTGTAGGAGAAATAGGTGATTCACATAGGGCAGTAGAGCTCATGAAAGATTATACAAAAGAATCTAGATTGCATATGGCATATAGCTTTGAGATGTTAGGAAATAACTTTTCAACATCTTTTATTAGAGATACATTTGAAGACTTTTTTAAAGATGGAAATGATAGTTGGCCCTGTTGGAGCTTTTCAAATCATGATGTAAAAAGACACCTTTCCAGGTGGGATGAAAATGAAACGGAAGAATTCGCTAAATTAACTTGCGCATTATTACTTTCACTGAGAGGAACACCCTGTATTTATCAAGGCGAGGAGCTCGGTCAAGTAGAAACAGAGCTTGAATTTGATGAACTTACTGATCCTTCGGGTATACGTTTCTGGCCAGAGAATAAAGGAAGAGATGGATGCAGAACACCCATGACGTGGAACCATAAAAAAGTAAATGCAGGTTTCACGGAAGCAAAACCTTGGCTACCTATTAAAGAGAAACAACAAAAAAGATCAGCAGACCTGCAGAACAAAGAACCCAATTCTGTTGTAAATTTTTATAGAGATTTTATTAACTACAGGAAGTTAGATCATGCCTTATCGCAAGGTAATCAGTCTTTTTTAGGAAATGATGATAGAGTTTTAATCTTCACAAGAGATTACTTACAGATGAGAACTTTATGTCTTTTTAATTTAACTGATTCATCATATTCGATTAGTATTAACCTCGATTTTGTAGATCATAAAAAAATTTTCTCTAATGCAGATTTAAAGAAAAATCATATTGAATTAAATAAGTTTGGTTTTATGATAATTTCTGAACTTGATATAAAGGATAAAGATAAAGAGATTAAATTTAATATTAGATAATTATTGTAAATAATTGTTTTTATTCAATAAATTAAGGATAATAAAATGAATATATATGGAGAGTGCGAAAATCAGTTTTCTGAAGTGAAAGAACTTTTTAATGAATTACATTCAACTGATAGAGAAATAGGATCATCTTTTGCAGTGTATAAAAATGGCAACCCGATTATAGATATTTGGGGTGGATACTCTGACAAAGATAGACAGAACAAATGGGAAAAAGATACTTTGGCTACCGTATGGTCAACAACGAAAGGAGTTGCAGCAATTACACTAGCATACGCCTATGAAAAAGGATTATTTGACTACGAGGAAAAAGTCTCAAAATACTGGCCTGAATTTGGGTGTAATGGAAAAGAAGATATAACTGTAGGAATGCTTTTGTCGCATCAAGCAGGTATTTGCGGTTCTAATGCAGAGAGTGTTGAAGATTATTACGATCAAAAAATAATGGCAGAAGAGCTGGCACAAATGACCCCAATATGGGAACCAGGGACTGCTTCTGGTTATCACTCTATGACATATGGATGGCTAACATCAGAACTAATTATAAGAATTACTGGTAAAACTCTTGGTAATTATTTTAAAGATGAAATAGGTGATCCGAATCAAATTGATTTTCATATTGGCTTACCAGAATCTGAAGAATACAGGGTAGCGGAGATGGTGCCCTTCCCTAAAGAGAAAAATGAATCAAACAATCATCCTAATGATGCTCAAATAGCTTCTGGCAAAGGTCCGAATCTCTTAAAACATCAGAACTCTAGAGAATGGAGAGCAGCCGAAATACCCTCGGCAAATGGACAAGGATGCGCATCAGCTATTGCTAAACTTTATAGCCTAGTAGTCACTGATGAGAAAGAGATTAAGATCTTGAATGATTCAACAATCAACACTATGACTAAAGAGAGAATTACTAATAGAGATCTTGTTTTGGATGTAGTAACTAGATGGGGATCAGGGTTTATTATGAATATGCATAAAGTTATATATGGCCCAGAAGAAGCTTCCTTTGGTCACTCTGGATGGGGAGGGTCTTGTGGATTTGGCGACCCAAATAACAAATTAGGGATATCTTATGTCATGAATAATATGAAGAATAATTTTGCAGCTGATGGAAGATCATTGGAACTCATAAACAAAACATACGAATGCCTAAAAGGAGAAAACTAACATGAAGAAACTTAAAGACAAGGTTGCATTAATTACAGGCGGTACCAGTGGTATAGGTGCGGAGACAGCTAGATTATTTATTGACGAAGGGGCAAAAGTTGTTATTTCAGGCAGATCAGAAGAAAAAGGATCTAAATTAGCGGATATGCTAGGAGATAATGCATCTTATTGTCTTTCTGATATAACAAAAGAAGAGGATATCCAAAATGCTATTTCTTACACCACGAATACCTTCGGGAAACTAGATATCCTTTTCAACAATGCAGGAGGTCCTGTTGGGGCAGGCTTAGAAGAAGTTACTCAAAAGGATATTGATTACGGTGTACACCTATTACTTGCCAGCGTTATATTAGGTACGCGTTATGCTATTTCACCTATGAGAGAAAATGGCGGAGGCTGCATTATTAATAATTCAAGTATTGCCGGGATAAGATACAGGCAAGGCGATCCTTTATATTCAGCACTAAAAGCAGGTGTGACTCATTTCACAAAAATGTCTGGGGTCGAGTTAGGAAAAGATAATATCAGAGTAAATGCAATCTCGCCTGGAGCAATTGCCACCCCAATATTTTGGGGAGGCTCTGGTGTATCGAACACTCTAAGCGATGAAGAAAATGAAAGAAAATTAAAAAAACTAGAGGGCAACCTTGCAAAAGCCGTTCCTTTAAAAAGATCAGGACATGCAGTAGATATTGCTGAGGCAGCACTCTACTTAGCAAGCGATGCAGGAAGTTTTGTTACTTGTCAGGATATTGTGGTTGATGGAGGGAGAACCGCTATGTTTAATGAAGATTCGTAGATAAATAGAGAAGTGAGCCTAGACTCTAAGATTTTTTATCCTGGGAAGGGATGGGTGAAATCTGAATAAACTCACTCTCTATATACATCCTTGTACTGTGCTAATTTATACTCGGATAACTTTTAATCAAGGACTATAGAAACTAAAAGTTACAACTAATTAATTACCCTCTTTTGTTGCCCTTTTCTATGGGTATCACGTTAGGAAGTAGGTCTTTTCCAAAAGTACTTCTGGCAGTTAAAGCAAACATAGACATAAATTTATTAATAGATTGTAACCAATCTTTCTTCATACCGGCATGAGCAAGTTCTCGATTGATCTTGTCGGTTGAATATTGACTAATAAATGATGCAGACTCCCACATTCGGTTGCGCCTCATAGTGAAGCAATAATCTGTTACTTCCTGCAAGATAGATTCATCAAAGGAGTACATGGTAACTCTTCTATCCTTTTCAGATTTAAAAGCTTCTATATACCCAAGATTTAGACCTTCTCTGATTGTTGCTTTGATTGAATCGATCTTGAGTCTTTGAGATCCAATTTTCTCTGTTCTAGTTAAATCAGTGTAACTGACCATCTCTCCATTACCGTATTTCCACAAAAAAGTTTGGAAAATTGCATAACGAGTTGCATTTCCAAGAAACCAAATATACCAATCCTGATCACGATAATAATGTTGGCCAGTAGAGAAATAATGCATAGCCTCCCCTCTTGTTAACGATCTCATTTCAGAGTTATTCCATTTTCTTTTATTTTTCATTTTAACTTCCCAGTGTGTTACTCAACTATAACACCAAAATTCAGATAATTTCAAATAATTTAATATAAGTCCATATGTTATGATTGAACAAAAAAGGAATCTTCATTGAACGCATACAGACTTTTATTTTTCCTTACACTCCTAAACCTACTAAATTTTGTAGATCGTCAACTCATAGCTAGCTTTGCAAACTTTATTGTTCCCGACTTAGGGTTAACAGATACTCAATATGGCTTTCTCACTACGGTACCATTTATAGTTTTTTATTCTATCGCGGGACTTTTTATGGGAGTCTTGGCCGACATGGTTAATAGACCAAAGCTCATAGCATTCGGTGTTGTCTTGTGGAGTGTTTTCACTGCTCTAACTGGAGCAGCTAAAGGTTTTATATCAATGGCACTTCCGAGAATGTTTATTGGTATAGGAGAGTCAATTTTAACTCCTACTTCAATGTCCCTGCTATCGGATTCATTTCCTGCCAAGAGAATGGGTTTTGCAGCTGGTTTCTATTACATGGGCGTGCCAATCGGTGTTGGTGTAAGTTTACTAATTGCCGGTTATCTTGGAGAGTCGCTAGGCTGGAGAAATTGCTTTTATTTATTAGGAGGCATAGGGCTAATTCTAGGACTCTGTGCTTTATTGTTTAAAGATAGAAACAGAAAAAGCAGTAATTCTAAAGAGGAGGTTCAAACTCTCTCTAAAGAAAGTACTATTAATATAGTAAACACCTTAATTAAGGCCCTTAAAACTTCGTCTGCACTAAGATTTACCATCCTAGCTGGTGTTTTCTATCATATTGTCTTGGGAGCATCGGGATTTGAACAATTATGGTTGGTGCAAGAGCGAGGTTTTGAAAGATCAGAGATTGCTCAGCTTGTGGGATGGATAGGTGTTTTTGCAGGATTAAGTGGCAATTTAATTGGAGGAATTTTAAGTGATTGGTGGCAAGAAAATACTAACCAAGGCAGGCCTATGTTTCTTTTCTGGTTAGCTCTTTTAACACTGCCAATTGGCATTTTTTATAGATTTGTAGAACCTGGAACAACTATATTTTGGATAGGTATAATCATAGGTTATTTTCAACTTGGATGTTTTTTTGGACCAACTTTCTCAACAGTCCAAGAACTTGTACCTGATAATATAAAGGCCACAGTGGTCTCCTTCTACATACTCACACTCAATCTTATTGGACTAACAATAGGATCACTAGGAGGAGGATTTTGCGCTGACCTATTGAGATCCTCAGGTTACTCTGAGCCTTACACTCTTATGTTGGTAATTTTTTCTATAATTAGCATAATATCTATCCCTTGTTATTATCTTGCGGGAAAGAAATATAAGGCCGATAAACTTGTGCTTGAGGAAACATTTAAATAAGGAAAAAAAATGGATAACAGTGACCTATACTTAGAACAAATTTTAGTTGGCCCTATGGAAAACTTTGTTTACTTAATTGGATCTAAAAGTACCAGAGAAGTTGCACTTATAGATCCAGCATGGGATATCGATGCTCTTCTAGATCACATAAAAAAAAGAGATTTAAAACTGGCATCAGTATTAGTAACTCACTATCACCCTGATCATTGTGGTGGAGGCATGGGAGGACATTCTATTGAGGGGATTGCTGAAATTCTAGAAAAAGAACCGGTAAAAATATTTGTTAATAAACATGAAGCTGAAGGTTTAAAAAAAGTAACTGGTGTATCTGATATAGATCTTAATATCGTAGACTCTGGTGATCATTTAGCAATTGGGGAGAATGATATTGAGTTCTTGCATACACCAGGGCATACACCTGGATCTCAATGTTTCAAGGTTAACAATAACCTAGTTTCTGGAGATACTTTATTTGTTCAAGGTTGTGGACGAGTTGACCTACCAGGTTCTAATTCTGAAGATATGTTCCATAGTTTGAGGAAACTCTCATCCCTTCCTGATGAGACTATACTCTATCCAGGACATCACTATAGTCCTCAAGAATCTGAAACTATGGGTAAAGTGAAAGAGATAAACAGTTATCTTCGTATTGAAGAGTTGGAACTCTGGAAACAGATAATGTAATTAATTCTCTACTCTACTTTCTTTGTAATTGTTATAGAGACCTACAAAATTTATTACTAACCATATTGGTGTAACAGCAAGAATCCACCACAATTTTGTAACTATAAGTAGATATATACCTGGAATATTTACTAGAACAAAGACTAGAAAACCGTACATTCTTGTCTTAGCACTAATACTAGTAAGTAATAAAGTACCAATAAGAGATAGGCCTTGGTCTGCAAATTGAGCAAAGTTAAATAAATTGAATTCGAACATAGTGATAACTTGATTTGATTGGAGCGGGTAGCCGGAATCGAACCGGCATCATCAGCTTGGAAGGCTGAGGTAATAAGCCATTATACGATACCCGCAAAGGGAGTTGAATTATACATAAAACCATAAAGTAAGGTTTGGTTTAATTCTATTTTTATTAAAAATAAAGGCAAATTAACCTGAAATTTAAAATTTCTAATGTATCTGACTTATAATCTTAGACTTGTAATTAATAAGGGGAGAAAAAATGACAACTTCAAAACAAATCAAGTCTAATATTTCGAAAGAAGGGAAACTAAGTATATCTATTGATGAAGTTGAAATTCCAGAACCAAAAGAAGGTGAAGTATTAATTAAAGTTCAAGCAACTCCTATCAATCCTTCAGATTTGGGTTTGTTGGTTGGGCCTGCTGATGTATCTTCACTTAAAGTTATTGAAAATGGTGCCTTGGTAGAAATGCAAGTGCCTGAAGGACTTATTAGATCAGTGGCAGCAAGGTTTGATCAAAATCTACCAGTAGGCAATGAAGGTGCAGGAATTGTTGAAGCTGCCGGTAAAGGAGCTGAGCATTTAATAGGTAAGGTTGTTGGGGTTGCAGGCGGGGCAATGTACTCCGAATATAGGTGCTTACCAGCAATGAGTTGTCTTGAAATGAATGAAGGGACTTCTCCTGAACAAGCAGCATCTTGTTTTGTAAATCCTCTGACTGCACTAGGTATGGTTGAAACAATGAGATTGGAGGATCACACAGGACTCGTTCATACAGCAGCTGCATCTAATCTTGGACAGATGCTTGTCAAGATTTGCGCTCAAGAAGATATCCCCCTAGTAAACATAGTAAGAAAAGAAGAGCACGTTGAATTATTAAAATCTCTAGGAGCAAAATATGTTTGTAATTCAAGTTTAGATACCTTTATGGAAGATCTGGTCAATGCTCTTGTCGAGACTGGATCTACTTTAGGTTTTGATGCTACTGGTGGCGGAAAGCTTGCAAGTCAAATATTAACTGCAATGGAAATTGCCGCTAACAAAACTGCAACTGAATACAGTAGGTATGGTTCTGATCAGTATAAGCAAGTCTACATATATGGAGGTCTGGACAGAAATCCTACTACATTAACAAGATCTTTTGGTTTTTCTTGGGGTCTGGGTGGTTGGTTATTAACTCCATTTATTGGGAGAATTGGTCAAGAAAGATTTGGTGAACTCAGACAAAGAGTTGCCAATGAAATTGATACAACATTTGAAAGCTCATACTCTAAGGTTATTTCCTTAAGCGAGGCTTTAGAAGAACAAAATATTCTTTCATATACAAAGCAAGCAACAGGCGAAAAATATCTAATTAAGCCTGACTCTTAAATTATGCAAAAAGACCTAACCCAAGAGTGGTTAAACTGGATATTTGAAAATATTCAAAGAGGTTGTGATAAAAATGAACTGTTAGATACTCTTCTAAAGGAAGGGTTTAATCCATCTCAAGCCAAAATTGCTCTAGGGTTAGATCTATCTGGGAATGATTTAGCTGAAGTCAAAAAATTTAAAGAAGAAAA
This sequence comes from SAR86 cluster bacterium AG-447-A08, assembly GCA_003212335.1. GTDB lineage: Bacteria > Pseudomonadota > Gammaproteobacteria > Magnimaribacterales > Magnimaribacteraceae > Magnimaribacter > Magnimaribacter mokuoloeensis. Next base: position 104,186 of record QCQA01000002.1, on the reverse strand, counting down.
AAATGAATATTCTCCAAATAGTTTAGTATCTGCTAAGCATATCCCAGATGTGCCTGCAGAAATCTATGAAATAGAAAACTTCTTATCTAAAGATGAATGTGAATATCTGATTCAAGAAATTAAAAGTGAATTAAGGCCCTCTACTATAGCTTCTACTGGAGAGTATGATTCTACCTATAGAACTAGCAGTACTTGTGATCTAGGAAATAAAAATACTCCTTTCCTTCAAGAGATTGATAGAAGAATATGCAACTTTATTGGAATTGAATCTTCTTATGGAGAAACACTCCAAGGACAACATTATTTAGAAAATCAGGAGTTTAAAGCTCATACAGATTACTTTGAAGGCACTCAATTAGTTGAACATGATGGTGGAAGAGGACAAAGAACTTATACGTTCATGATTTACTTGAATGAAGTAAAAGAAGGTGGCACAACAGAATTCCCTAACTTAAACAAAATATTTTCACCATCGGAGGGTAAAGCCCTTATTTGGAATAATCTAAATGAAGATGGAACACCTAACGAGAGTACTATGCATAAGGCCCATCCTGTGATTAGAGGAAACAAAACTATAATTACAAAATGGTTTAGACAAGCAAGTTTAGGAATTGCAAAGAAGGAAGAATTAAATAAGCACATAAAAACATTCACAAAAAAAGGTTTTAAAAAAAGTAACCTCGATAATAAATTATTTAAAAAATTAAATTCTTTTTATAAAGAAAAAAAAGACAAGTTCACAGATGAGTATGTTGCTGGTGGTTTTATTCAATCTGACATATCTGAAGTACCAAGTTCTTTACTGGATTTGACCGATGATCTGAGACAAGACATTCATAGCTCTCTAAAAAAACCTTTAGAAGAATGGAGTCAAAGCAACCTAGAACCTACTTTTGTTTATGGCATAAGAGACTATAAAGAAGGGGCTGTATTAGTACCTCACAGAGATAGAGAAAATACTCATATTATCAGTGCCATTATCAATATCTCAAAAGATGTAGATGAAGATTGGCCTTTAGTGATAGAAGATCATTTTTATAGAAAACATGAAATTTTCTTAGACCCAGGAGAAGTTATTTTTTATGAAAGTGCAAGACTGCTTCATGGAAGACCCTACCCTCTTAATGGAAAGAGTTTCGCCAATATATTCTGTCACTATAGACCTATTGATTAGGACCTCGAATTGTTCTTAATATAGTAAGGAACAAGAAATATATGTTAGTAAATACCCAGATATTAAATGCTGTGTTAGTTATGTAACTATCCAAATAATTAAAGTAGAGGGTTATTATTGTGGTGATAATCCATACCATCAATAAACATAATGTGGTCTTCCTCAAATGTTGAACTCTAAAGGGGTGCGAATACTTAATAGGTATAAACGTGAGAACTGATAAAACACATATCACAATAAAATTAAGTTGAGGATTGGTGTTCAAAATATAAAAATAGAGGATGACTACATTCCATAATGCTGGAAAACCTGAAAAGTAAAAATCCGATGTTTTCATGTTGTTGTTTGCAAACGTATAGCAGGATACAACTAATATTATCAGTGCAGATAATAATTCTGTTCCAGATGGAACGAGGTCTAACCAGTAAATGACAAAGGCTGGAACAAATACATAATTCAGATAATCAATAATGTTGTCTAAATTTTCTCCACTAATATGGGGGGTATATTTCTTTACATCTACCTTCCTAGCCAAGGAGCCATCTATGCCATCAATAAATAAAGCTAGTGCTAAGAAAAAGAATGCTAATGGTAAGTCTTTCTGTATTGAGGCAAGAAGAGCTAGAAAGCCAAATAAAACACCGCTAACTGTAAAAAGATGTATTAAATAGGATAAAAAAACTTTCAAATTTATTTTGTTTTCAACTGATCAAGCATTTTTCCCATCATCTCATGTATTGTATTTACTGCTTGAAGTGGTCTTATTAAAACTTTAAATTCAGTAATCTTATCCTCATCATCCCATGAAATTAAATCAATGCCATTTACATAGATCCCATTCATTTCAGTTTCAAATTCTAAACAGGCTGTATTTCCAGTAACAACTTCTTTAACGTATTTGAACTTACTTTCTTTTTTTTCAGAATTTGGAGTTTTCTTGTCAGTGCTGAACACACCAGATGCTGCCGCAAGATAAAGTTTTGTAATATCTTTACCTTTCTGGGGAGTGAATACTACAGGTGAATAAAAAACTACGTCATCATGTAGGAGATTATCTAATTTTTCTATAGCGTTTGAACCGCCGCTTTTCATTATGTCATGCCATTTTTCTATTGCACTCATGATTAGTCCTTTTTTTGATAAACAATATGGCGGGGCTGGCAGGATTCGAACCTGCTACCTTCTAGTTCGTAGCCAGACACTCTATCCAAATGAGCTACAGCCCCTATTGGAGATTATAACTCTTAATTTGATAACTTCCTCGGCTATCTACTTTTCATCAGTTATGCGCTGATAAACTTCTTCTCTATGTATTTTGACTTCTTGGGGGGCCGTAATTCCAATTCTTACTTGACCTCCTCTTATATCAAGAACGGTTATCTTGATGTCATCGCCAATGTACATTGACTCTTCAGCTTTCCTGCTAAGTACCAACATAAACCCTCCCCAGTAATTTATGTAATAAATTTTTACCTTAACAGTAAAAAAAGGTAAGAAAAAGGTTTTTTAAGAGTTTTTTAGCAACTTCTCCAATTCATTTAAAGATGCCAACATACCTTGTCTTATGGCATCTGCAAAATCAGGGGGGTCAATTTCAGTTGTCCAGGAAAAGATTGTATTCTGCTCATTAGAAGTTAGCTTAATTTTAGCTAAATGATGTTGTATTGGTGCCATTGTCTCAATAGCTGAATAAGACAATTCCATCTCCTCATGATTGCATTCGATGATCTCTTCTACAAGCCGACCCATACCGGCCATTTTAAAGATTCTTTTATTGCCATCAATTTCTATGCTTTCAACACCTGGTACCCAATCACTACGTCCAATATCACTTATGATATTCCACAATACATCTGGGGTGGCTTTAAATTCTTTTATTTCTTCAATTTTAGTCATCATTTTCTAACTTTTTTAATTCTAATTTTTGTTTTTGTTCCTTTGATTTTTAAAAACATAGATCCAAAAATTCCAGGCTCTAGTTCAACCTTATCGCCAGGTGTTGGAATATCCTTTTTTCTGACATTTTCTATAGTTCTCCAAATTGACTTATCATTTAATTCAAAGATGAGGTCTGTTCCAGCAAGCTTAATACCATTCAAGATAAGGTTTTCTTGAATTACGGATGATGGAACTTTTACTATGAGTTTTTCTTTGCCCTTTTTTTCATCATCAATTTTCTCTTCAAAAATTTCGATATCTTCTTGATTTACTAGAATTTGCTTTTTATCAGTTAAAAAGAAACTGTCAAAGCATGATAAACGATCATTGTTATCGAGAATCTTCGTGCAATCCTCAATCTTCTTTTCTTCTGCCACCAAAGATGATGCAAAGACTAAGATAGAAGAATAAAAGAATACTAATTTCATTAACTATTCTTTGCTGCTTCAGGAGGTTCTATATCATCAGGAACAAAGAAATCTGGAGCCAATTCTGAAAAAGGCACTTCAGCATATTTAGAAAAGTCTGTAGTTCCATTTTCTGCAAGAAGATTGTCATCAATACAGAAATTACCTGTAAATTCTCTAGAATTTTTGGTCAGTATCACATAAGCAGCATCGGCCATTATTTCAGGAGATCTTGAAATATTCATTACACTGTCTCCTCCCAAAGCATTTTTAATTGCAGCTGTAGCTACAGCTGTTCTCGGCCATAGAGCATTTACAGCTACGCCTTCTTCTTTAAATTCTTCAGCCATGCCTAAAACACAGAGGCTCATACCAAATTTAGCCATGGTGTAAGCAACATGCGGACCAAACCACTTTGGATCCATATCTAACGGTGGAGAAAGATTTAAAATGTGTGGATTATCGGAATTGAGTAGATGAGGAAGACAAACCTTACTCACAAGAAAAGTTCCTCTTGCATTAATCTGATTCATGAGATCATATCTTTTCATATCTGTATGTAATGTTCCCGTAAGCTGAATTGCAGAAGCATTATTGACACAAATATCAATCCCACCAAATTTTTCAAGGCCTTCATTAACTGCTTTTCTTACATTTTCTTCATCTCGAATGTCACATATGACTGGTAATGCATGACCTCCCGCTTCTTCTATCTCCTCTGCAGCAGTATAGATTGTTCCTGGTAACTTGGGATGAGGCTCAGCAGTTTTAGCTGCTAAAATTATATTAGCTCCATCTTGAGCAGCTCGTTTGGCAATAGCAAGCCCTATTCCTCTGCTTGCACCTGAAACAAATAAAGTTTTATTTTTTAAATTATTCATATTTAGTCTCCTTTAATTTGGCAAAATTCCTAGTTTCTTTTCGCAAAAAGAAATAATTTGACCGGCAATATCCATCTCTAATGTCCTTTCTATTCCTTGTATCCCGGGCGAACTATTAACTTCAAGAACTAGCGGACCTCTATTACTTCTTAGTATATCAACACCAGCAACAGACAATCCAATAGCTTTAGCAGCTCTGATGGCTATGCCTCTTTCTTTAGCTGTAATAGAAGTACTTTGTGCTACTCCGCCTTGGTGAAGGTTTGATCTAAAATCATTCTCTTTATTTGAACGTAAAATAGATCCAACAACTTTTCCATCGATTACTAAACATCTGAGATCCTCACCTTTTGACTCTTCTATGTACTCTTGTACTAAAAAATTTGCTTGAAGTCCTCTAAATGCATTAATTACAGTTTCTGCTGCTTTTTTTGTCTCCGCTAGAATCACACCTTTTCCTTGAGAAGATTCCAGCAACTTAATAACTAACGGCATTGTTCCGACTGTATTAATTACACCTGTTGTATCCTTCGGGGAGGATGCAAAACCTGTAACTGGCATATTTATATTTGCAGAGGCAAGTAGTTGATGTGCTAATAATTTATCTCTTGAATTTGCTATTGCCTGAGGATTGTTAAGAGGCAATGCTCCTGTTAATTCAAACTGACGAGTAACTGCTAAACCATATGATGTTATAGAAGCTCCAATTCTAGGAATGACTACGTCATATTTGGGCAATGGACTTGAATCATAATAGATTTCTGGATTTCCTGTATCAACATCCAAATAACATCTAGTAGAATTTATTGGCTCAACTTGATGACCTCTTTGTTGTCCGGCAATTACGATTCTTTTAGATGTGTAATTATTTGGCTCCCTAGTGAGAAGTGCAATTCTTAGGGCTCTTCGAGACTTTAATATTCTTTTTTTTCTAGTTGAATATGGATTTTTTACTTGTGGCTGTCCATTCAAAAAACTCTCATTAGGATAAACGGTCATTTCTGGACCAATAGAACTTCTGCCTAGAAGCATTCTATATTGCATCGTATGTCTATCAGTTAATGAAATTTCAATGGGCCAGGTATTTCCTGATATCTCTATATCTGTCTTTATAAAATATCTTTTTTCAGATTCTCCATTAGAACTAGTTACCTTTCTTCTACCAGTTAAAGGTGCGGAACAAGATATAGTAAAATTCGGTTTTTCAGGTAAGGGAGATATTTCAAATCTTACAAACTTTTTATTTTTAACTTTAAATACTTCTATATGTTTAGCATGAAGAACAGAAGTTTGAGCGCCTGTATCTACCTTTGCTTTTATATAAGGAAGGTTAATGGCAGGAAGATTAACCCACTCTTCCCATCCTAAATCTATGTTCGCATTCATTTATTTTTTAAACTGGCGGAGAGAGAGGGATTCGAACCCTCGAAGGCTTTGACACCTTACACGCTTTCCAAGCGTGCGCATTCGACCACTCTGCCATCTCTCCTAATTTTAGAGACGGCATTATAGTATTTTTTTTGTTTATCTATTAAATAAAGTAGTCTCAGTATTAATAGTGAGGTGGCTTTTCGTCTTTATTATCATGAAAATCATTTTTGTGATTTTCTTTCAAAAACTTTAATTCCTCTTTTAAAAGTAATATTTCTTGTTGTTGTTTTCTGACCTCATCACTTAATCGCTCTATAGAATCCTCTTGAAATGAATATTTTGCTTCTAGTTCATTTAACCTTTTATCACTCTTTTCGCTCATATTATTGCTATTGCCTTACTTCTCTAAATAAGTCTGTACTGTAATCAGGGGTAGTTCTAATCGGATTTATTTCTATCCCCCCTCTTCTTAGGAAATTTGCTTTAACGGACAGTTCTTCTAACCTACATCTTTTCAAGATGTCGACAAAAATTCTTTCTACACACTCTTCGTGAAAACCTTGATGATTTCTATAGGAAAGAAGATATCTAAGTAACCCCGAATGATTGATAGCATTACCACTGTAAGAGATATATATTGTTGCCCAGTCGGGTTGTGCCGTTACAGGGCATAAACTTCTAAAGAGACTGCATGATAAATTTTCTGAAATTTTCTTTTCTTCACCAGGTTCTATAATTAGTGAATTTGGATGATGATCAATCTTTTCTATAGACACTGAATCTATAGATACAGAGTTGTCAAAAATCTCTCGAGGAATGTCATTTAACTCCACCTCTACATCTGTCTTTAAAGCAAAGTCTAAATCTTTTTTAATTAAAGCGTGAACAGATTCAATCGAATCAAATTCTTTATTATTCAAAGAATATAAATATAGTTTTAAAGATTTAGATTCTACGAAAAATTTAGAATTGCAGTCGTAAGAAATATTGAGAATCTTATTTTGAGGAATGCCTTTTTCATTTAACCAAGAGTTTTCGTAAGATGTCCAATAATCCCGACCATGATAAGAATCAGAAAACTCCTCTAAACCTGATTTTAATCTAGATTCCAGTCTACTCAGAGGACTAAGTATTGAAGGATCATATTCTTTGGGTATATTTATATCCTTTCCAAGGTAATTATTATTCATTTCTTAAGATCTGATACCGCGTCCCTTATGTAAAAACCACAAACACGTTGTTGATAATAGAATTATGAATCCTATTATCATAAATAATGCGGAATTTATGGAGAATCCTAATGCCTCTAAGTCAGAAGAACCTAATATGGAGTATCTAAAAGCATTAATCATATAAAGGATAGGATTGGCTAAAGATACTGTCTGCCAAAAAGAAGGGAGTAGTTGTATTGAATAGAAAACACCACCAAGGTAGATTAAGGGTTGCATGATGAATGTAGGAACTATTGATATATCGTCAAATGATTCTGCAAAGAGTGCATTTAGAAATCCACCTAAAGAGAATAAAATCGAAGTTGAAATAACTACAAATATACTTAATGTCCAATTATCTACTGATAAATCATAAAACCACAATGAAACGAATGTGACTATTGCTCCAACCAAAAGACCTCTTGCGACTCCTCCAAGAACCCAACCTAATAGAATTAAATAATGGGGTAATGGTGTTATTAAAAGTTCTTCAATACTTCTAGCAAACTTCTGTCCAAAGAATGATGAAACAACATTTGAATAGGAGTTGCTGATTACAGACATCATTATTAAACCAGGAATCATAAACTGCATATAATCAAAACCACCCATTTGACCTATTCTCTTGCCAATAAGTGTTCCAAAAATAACGAAATAGAGCATGATCATGATAGCTGGAGGAATAAGGGTTTGAGTCCAAATTCTCATAAATCTATGTATCTCTTTATATAGAATAGTCAGCAAAGCTCTATATTGTTCTAAAGGAGTCATTCTTGATCGTTAGTAAGTGTGGAGTCTACAAGGCCTAGGAACAACTCTTCTAAACGACCAGTTTCATTTCTCATGCTAGATATTTGTATTCCAGAATTAGATAAAATTTCAAATACTGAATTTAAACCTTGTCCCTTTCCAACAGTTACCTTTAATTTCTGTGGGTTTTCCAATAACATCTCGAAATCAAGAGATTTTGGCAAATCAGTTATAGGGGTACTTAAATCAAAAACGAATGTCTCTACTTCTAGCCGAGTAAGAAGTTCTTGCATACTTGTGTTTTCAACTATCTCTCCTGAATCAATGATGGCTATATTTCTGCACAATCTTTCAGCCTCCTCAAGATAATGAGTTGTCAGAATAATTGTTGTACCTTGATCGTTAATTTCTGTTAAGAAGTCCCATAAAGATCTTCTTAATTCAATATCCACTCCGGCAGTTGGTTCATCTAAAATCAATAAATCAGGATTATTAACTAAAGCTTTAGCTACCATAACTCTTCTTTTCATCCCACCAGATAATTTTCTGGCTTGTTCATTTCTTTTATCCCAAATATCAAGTTTACGCATGTAATACTTTGCGTTATCTCTAGCTTGTTTGAAGCTTAAGCCATAGTAACCTGCTTGATTTCTTATTATGTCGCCAACTTTTTCGAACTGATTGAAATTAACCTCTTGACCAACTACGCCAAGTTTCTTTTTTGCAAGAGAATGATTTTCGTCAATATCTATATCTAGAATCTTAACTTCGCCAGAAGTTTTTGTTACCAGGGAGCTGATGATTCCAATAGTAGTTGATTTACCTGCTCCATTAGGTCCAAGTAATGCAAAAAAGTCGCCTTTTTCTACATTTAAATCAATACCCTTTAGCGCCTGCAGGCCTCCTGTATATTCTTTTTTTAGATTAGTAATTGAAAGAGCTTTCATAAGCTACTTACTTAGGTAAGCCATGCTCTCCTCTAAACCTCTTATGGTTAAAGGAAACATATTATCTTCTACGAGACTCCTAGTAAGTTCTACTGAGGCACTGTATTCCCAATGCTCTTCAGGGACTGGATTTAGCCAGACAAGTTTGTCATAAATTCCAACCATTCTTTTCATCCATAGCGCACCAGCTTCTTCATTCCAATGTTCAATTGAGCCGCCAGGATTAGTAATCTCATAGGGAGCCATTGTCGCGTCTCCTACGAAGATAATCTTATAATCTGAAGAATATTTATGGATGATATCTTCTGTATAAATTCTTTCATTTTGTCTTCTTCTATTATCTTTCCACACAGTTTCATAGATGAAATTATGAAAATAGAAGTACTCCAGGTTTTTAAATTCGGTTTTTGCAGCTGAGAAAAGCTCTTCACAGACTTTAATGTGCGGATCCATAGATCCTCCGACATCAAATAACACTAAAACTTTAACTGCATTTCTCTTTTCGGGTCTAAATTTTACATCCAGTAGTCCAGCTTTCTTTGCTGTGGAGCTAATTGTATTGTCTAAATCAAATTCTTCATTTGCGCTGTCTCGTATAAGCTTTCTAAGTCTCCTCAAGGCAACTTTCATATTTCTAGTTCCGAGTTCTACGTCATCATCGAGATTCTTAAAATCTCTGGCTTCCCATACTTTTGCTGCTTTACCTTTTCCTCCTTCACCACCAACCCTTATTCCTTCTGGATTTTCACCTGAATTACCAAATGGGGATGTTCCACCGGTTCCTATCTGTTTGCTCCCGCCTTCATGTCTCTCTTCTTGCTCTTCAAGTTTCTTCTTAAATGCTTCAAGAAGCTTTTCAAGTCCGCCTAGAGTTTTGATTTCTTTCAGCTCTTCCTCTGTGAGATGTTTTTCAAACTCAGCCTTTAACCATTCATCTGGAATTAACATTTCTAAAATGTCATCCAAACTTTCTATTCCCTTGAAGTAAATATCAAAAGCTCTATCGAATTTATCATAGTGTTTTTCATCTTTAACAAGAATAGCTCTGCTCAAGAAATAGAACTGCTCCATGTCAGAAAAAGCTAATCGTTTGTCTACAGCTGCAATAAGGTCGAGTAATTCTCGTAATGAGCAAGGCACTCCTGTTGCTCTAAGGGTGTTAAAAAGAGATATGAACATTGATTAATTTGCGTTGCCTTCTCTCCTAGCCATAAAAGCTAGTCTTTCTAATAACTGAACATCCTGTTCATTTTTAACTAAAGCACCATAAAGAGGTGGAATGGCCTTTGACGGATCTCTATTTTTAAATATCTCATCAGGGATATCATCGGCCATAAGGAGTTTTAACCAGTCTATTAGTTCTGAAGTGGAAGGTTTCTTTTTCATTCCAGGAACTTTCCTTATATCGAAGAATATTTCAAGGGCTTCTTTTACTAATTTCTTCTTAACTTTAGGATGATGAACTTTTACTATTTGTTCCATGGTCTCTCTATCAGGGAAATTTATATAGTGAAAAAAGCACCTTCTTAGGAAGGCATCAGGAAGTTCTTTCTCATTATTACTTGTAATGATAACCAAAGGTCTTTGAACAGCTTTAATAGTTTCTTTTGTTTCATATACATAAAATTCCATACGATCAATTTCTTGTAAAAGATCATTTGGAAACTCGATATCAGCCTTATCTATTTCATCAACGAGTAAAACTGCTCGTTCTTCTGAAGTGAATGCCTCCCACATTTTTCCTTTTTGAATATAGTTTGAAATATCTTTTACTCTCTCATCACCCAATTGTGAATCTCTAAGTCTAGTGACAGCATCATACTCATAGAGTCCTTGCCTTGCTTTTGTTGTAGACTTAATGTGCCATTCAATTAAAGGCATATTCAAAGATTCAGCAACCTGCTCAGCTAACATGGTTTTTCCTGTACCCGGCTCTCCTTTGATCAAGAGCGGTTTTTCGAGTTCAATAGCAGCATTTACCGCCATGCTTAAGTCTTCAGTTGAGATATAAGAATCAGTCCCTTTAAATTTCATAATATTTCCTTTTTAAATGTAGCGTGACTTTATCATACACACTAAAAAAATCACTATAGATACTATTTAGGCATCCTAAGTTTTGCAATTTGTCTAGATTCAGCAACTAAATTTCCTTCGGAATCCCAGATTTCATCATCTTCACCCAAAAATCCATCAATAACAAAATCAGTTTTTCCTCTCATTAAAACGGGTCCAGGTGCTGGAATTCCTCTTAAATGAACTGTTAACTCTATTGAAGGTACCCACCCTCTTGGGCCTATTCTGTTAAAGACAGGTGGTGTCATGCTATCAGAGAAAAAAATCAAACTAAAAAGATCTACTGGGTCACCTTGTGGCCAAGAGTAATATGCGTCGAGTTGGGCTTTTTCTCTTGGTCTTTCTTCATCCCACCACTTGCTCTCTGGAGTAAATAACCTGTTTATTTGTTCCTCAAAAGTAGGTACTAATGATGTTGAAGAAGGCAACTTAATGCAATTTTCGATTGATGGGAATTTTAAAGGTTCCCTCTCATAAAGGGTGTCGCCTTTTGATTTATCAAAATCTGTAAAACTTGCAGTGAATCTAATTCTTTCTTCACCGGACTGAATAAATTTTACCGTTGCATTAGATATACTTCTTGCTTCGCTAAGTTTTTCTATATGTAATTCGACCGGGCCCGGTTCAGCAACGGATAAATAATGACCTGTAATTGAAAGAGGATCTTTATGAGATAAATAATCAGATAAAGCTCTTGCAGCAATAGACATTGAATAACCTCCATTTACTGCTCCTTCAATACTCCAAGAGTCAGATAAATGTCCAGAATAAATATTATCTTTTAATTGATTTACAGCAGTATCTTTCAGAAATTTTGCATAACCAATTTCTTCAGTCATAAAAAAATTTAAGCTTCAGATTTTAATTTATTTGCACTAATTAATAGAAGAATTGAAGCTACGATCTCAAATGCTATAGCCGAGGTTAAAAAATCTGTGCCATGAAATAATCCAGCAGAAATTCTAAATACAGCTGCAGAACCCAGTAAAGATATTGTTGTATATAGCCAAACGTGTTCACTCCTATAAGCTCCGATAATTGCCATTAAGCCTGCTGTAAAGAAGAATGAAGTAAAATCTCCTATCTGAGTATTTCCACCTTCACCTTCTAACAATGACATAGACAAACCGGCTGCAGCAGAAGATGGATCTATTAACCAGGTAAAGGCCTGTAAAAGCATAAATGCCCCAATGATTCCAGATATAACTCTTGCCCACATAATTTTCTCCTTATTTAGTTACTACTCTAATTAATTTTCCATTTGGCCCATCTGTTGCCAAGATAATAGTTCCATCGGGTGTAGTTGCTACATCCCTTATTCTGCCCAAATCTGAAAATAAAATTTCCTCTTCGGTCACTTTAGATCCATTTAATGTTAGACGTCTTACATCTCCCGGTACAAGTGCTGAAACCAAAAGGCTGCCTTTCCATTCCGGAAATAAATTACCATCATAGAAAGCCATTCCAGATGGCGCAATTGAGGGGACCCAGTACTTTATAGGTTGCTCCATTCCTTCTTTTTCGGTGAAAGGTGAAATAGTTGCTCCACTATAATCTTTCCCATATGTTATTGCAGGCCATCCATAGTTCTTTGATGGCTCAGCAATATTCAATTCGTCTCCTCCCATAGGTCCATGTTCGTTTTCGTAAACAATGCCATTAATAACAGTTATGCCTTGAAGATTTCTATGTCCGTATGACCAAATTTCTGGTTTAGCATTTTCTTTATTTAGAAAGGGGTTGTCGTCAGGAATACTGCCATCTGTATTAATCCTGATAATTTTTCCGTAATGATTATCAAGATATTGAGCCCTTTCCCTGTAATTGAATCCATCACCTGAAGTTACGAGTAGAGTTCCATCATCTAAAAAAGCCATTCTGGCTCCATAATGAGCAGCCGTTCTTCTAGAAGGAGAAGCTTTAAAAATAGTTTTAACTTCTTCTAAAGAATCGGCAGATAATTTTGCACTAATGACCTCAAGTGTATTTGTACTCTTACCTTTGTCAGGCGAAGAAAAAGCTATATATATTTTTTTATTTAAATTGAAGTCAGGATCTAAGATTATCCCTGAGAGACCACCTTGACCTGCAAAAAGCACTTCAGGTACACCTTTAATTGGTTCTGGTTTTAATAGGCCGTCTTCTACTAGTCTCAGTTGACCTGAGAGTTCTGTAAATAAAAGATCATTTTCATCTATTACAGCTATACCCCAGGGGTGGCTTAGGTTTTCGGCTATTGTTTCATAGCTATAATTCTGTTCTTTTGAATGTATAAATAATGAAATAAATGCTAGCAAAAATATATAGATTTTCCTGATCATGCCATCTCCTGTTTTTCAAGTTTTTTTCCAAAATAATAACCGCTAAGCAGACCAAAGAAAGTCAAAATAGTCTTACCCAAAACACTCCTACCGCCTGCTAAAATATCAAGATTGTAAAATGCAAACGGCATCAGAAGCACAATAGCTAAAATAGCAGCAGCGCCTGCAAACGCATAAGCGTAAGATTTTGAAACTTTGACCCAAATTAAAATTATTTTAGTAACAAAATAGGCAATTAAAAAACCTATAGCTATTAAGGCTATTAAAGGTATAGCCCCAGATAAATTCATTGCATATAAGTTATTGAAATAAGTATTTAGAAAGATGCCTAAAGAAACTGGCATATCCACTGAAATGAGCCAAAATATATTACTCATGGTCTCTTGCAATATGACTAGGCAAGTAGCTAAGACAATACTTATAAATAAATTAAAAGAATTTATTAACATTTTCTATTCCTCCGCAGCTTGCATTAAGCTAGCTAACATCTCTCGATTTTGTTTCTCTCTCGCTTCCATTCTATCAATTGTATCATTATCAATTTCAATGGCACTGAGGACTTCCCTATTATCAAATCCGAGAATAGGAGCCAGAGATCTTGGAAAAATTTCCTGACCTTTTAAGTTTGCAGGTGGCTTAGACATTCTCATGATACCTAAATCGGGGTGCTCTATTTCCACTATAGAATTCTGGTCAATTACTTGTGGATCTAGATGGACTTCATTCAGCTCATTACAAATTGAAGCTGAAATTCCCTCGTTGTCCATCATTTGTTCTAATTCCCTACTAGATATTTTACTTGTTACTTTATTAATTTCTTTAGTGAGCTCTTCCTTATTAATAATTCTGGAAACAAGATTATTGTATTTCTCGTCTTGATATAGGTTTAGATCAAAAACACTACAAAATTTTGTAAACACTTCATCATTTGCAATAATTATCAAAACAACTCCACCATCTTTTGTCTCGTATACTTCAAATAAGTCTGCAAGTTCTCCTAAATTAATTCCCCCTTCTTCAAAGGTGTGATTCATCATTATGTCTGGCCAATTATAATAAAGAGCTGATTCGAGCATAGAAATTGGAAGGTATTGGCCACCTTCACCGTTGGCTTTCTGATAAAGAGCGGCTGATATAGCTTGAGCACTGGTTAAGCCAGTTACTTTATCGTAAATAATTGTTCGAATAAGTTCAGGAAATTTTTCGCTCTGTGCATGCGGTATTCCTACAGTACCTTGAATTAAAGGATCATATACTTTTTTTTCTTTGTATGGTCCTGACTGACCATAGCCTGATATAGAGCAATATATGAGATCAGTTTTTATTTTTGAGAGTGTTTCATAATCTATTCCTAGTTTGTTTACTATGCCAGGTCTATAGTTTTCAATAAGAACATCTGATGTTTTAACAAGCTCTTTAAGAACTGATAGATCTTCTTCATTTTTAAAATCAAGGCAGATACATTTTTTATTTCTATTGAGAGTAGAGAACATGGCTCCCATACCGTCTTTTGTAGTACCCATAAATCTTGCAAGATCACCGATACCTGGTGGCTCTACTTTAATCACTTCAGCACCTTGATCTGCAAGCATCATTCCAGCAAATGGTCCTGACACTGTTGAAGTAAGCTCTAAAACTCTTACTCCTTTGAATGGTCCGCTCATAACTCCCCCCTAAGAAAATTAGTGTTTTATAATAGACATCATCATGCCACTTATTCAAGAACAATTTTTTGATATTGGAGCGAACCTTACTCATAAATCATTTGATCAAGATTTAGAAGAAGTTCTGCGAGCTGCTTCTGAATCTGGAGTTAAACGAATGTCAGTAACCGGAAGTTGCTTGGAAGATAGCATTTCTGCTTATGAGATTGCTCTAAATAATCCAGGTATGTGTATTTCTAGCGCTGGAATTCATCCTCATAATGCTAAAGAATATACACCAGGTCTTTTTTCTGAAATTAAATCTCTCCTTGAAAATGAAGAAGTAAAATCTATCGGTGAAACAGGCTTGGACTTTTACAGAAACTTTTCTTCACCAGAAGAACAGCAATTAAGCTTTGAAGCACATTTAGAACTTTCAATTGAGACTAAAATTCCATTATTCCTTCATGAAAGAGATGCTCATGAAAAATTTGTAGAAATCACTTCTTTGTACATTGATGAAATGCCAAAGAGTGTTGTGCATTGTTTTACAGGAAATAAAGATTCCTTAATTAAGTATATAGATATGGGTTTTTATATTGGAATTACAGGATGGATATGTGATGAAAGGAGAGGCAAACATTTAGAAGAGCTGATTCCTTTGATTCCATTGGAAAAGTTGATGATAGAAACTGATGCTCCTTACTTGCTTCCTCGCGATATGGGCGTTGATAACTCGACTAGAAATGAACCAAAGTTCCTTGGACATATTGCAAGGAAAATTGCAGGATTAAGAAAAGAAAGTGATGAGTTAGTTTTTTCTGCTATCTATATGAATTCACTTGATTTTTTTAATTTATAAATCTAGAAATTCTTGAATCTTTTGAGAATCAAAAGGCCAAAGTAATTCTTGATTGTTATAAATCAAGACTGGAATTTTATCCCAATATTTATCGTGATAAGTTCTTTTGGAGTAGATATCCAACTCTTCTAAAATAAAATCCTTAGTTTCAATTTCAGAAAGAAGAGTTCGAGCTTGTTCACATAGATGACAATCCTTTCCGGTGAGAAGAATTAGTTCTTTCAAACCACTGAACCAGAAGCTAAAAGATCATCAACTTCATCTTGATTCATACCAAGTGTTTCTAATATCTCTTTAGAGTGTTCTCCTGCAATGGCTGGGGGTAATTGAATTTCATTCTCAGTTCTATCGAATCTCGGAGCAGGTGCTGGTTGAGTTACACCTTCGAGTTCAATAAACGTCTGTCTTGCAACATTATGTGGATGGTTAGGTGCTTCACTCATATCTAAAACTGGTGCGAAACAAACATCTGTTCCCTCCATCAAAGAACACCAGTCATCTCTTGTTTTTGTAAGAAATACATCTCGTATAAGCTTTTTCTTATCTGCCCATGTGTCTCTTTTCATTTGATCTCCAAAATCTTCTTCAGATAATTCCGCTATTTCACATAACAATGAATAAAATTGCGGTTCTATAGAACCTATAGAAATATACTTACCATCAATGCATTCATATGTATCATAAAAGTGGGCGGCGCCATCCAAAAGATTGGTCTGACGTTCTAAATTCCAAAATCCTGATTGATGCATGGAATACATCATCGTCATGAGTAATGACGATCCATCTGTCATTGCAGCATCTATAACCTGTCCTTTTCCTGAATTCTTTGTCTCTAAGAGGGCAGAAACAATACCCAATGCAAGAAGCATTCCCCCTCCTCCAAAATCTCCAATTAAATTAAGAGGAGGAACGGGAGGAGAGTCATTTCTACCTATCGCTGCTAGAGCTCCTGATAAAGAGATATAGTTAATGTCGTGACCAGCTGCATTAGCTAGAGGTCCAGTCTGACCCCAACCAGTCATTCTTCCGTAAACAATCCTTTCATTTCTGCTCTGACAGATTTCTGGTCCTAATCCAAGTCTTTCCATAACACCAGGTCTAAAACCCTCGAAAATAGCATCAGAACTCTCAACTAATTTCAAAACAACCTCAACACCCTGAGGAGATTTGAGGTCTACTGCAATGGATTTCTTACCTCTGTTAGCTGGCTCTTCACGTGAACCAGTGCCTGCAGCAGATGCTCTATCAACTCTTATAACTTCAGCACCTAGATCAGCTAAAATCATTCCACAAAATGGACCTGGACCTATTCCAGCCATTTCAACAATCTTTAATCCTTTTAGAGGTCCCATATTAATCTCCTGTAATTTTTTCTTTCCCCAACGGCTTAAAATAAAGAATTAATTGGGGTAATAGTGTTAGTGCACCTAATAATGCCATAACCATGGCGAGTGATACAAAAAATCCAAAATAAACGCTAGGATTGAAATTAGACGTAGCAAACACTAAGAAACCTAGAATAATTGTTAATGAAGTATAGAACATAGCTCTACCTATTGTTCTATGACTGTTATGCATTGAATTCTTATAATTTCCTGAATTAGCAAATTCTTTCTTAAATCTATGAATATAGTGAATGGTATTATCAACAGCCATACCTACACTTATTGCGGCTACAGTGATGGTCATAATATCAAGCGGGATGCCGAATAAGCCCATTGTCCCCAGAACAACACTCGCAGCTAATAGGTTTGGAATAATACCAATAATGGACAGATAAAAAGATCTGAAGAGTATTAGGAACATTAAGAAAATAATTGTGAAAACAATGACTATGGTTCCAATCTGGGAATCAAATAAACTTTGGAGCATATTGTTGTATAAAACTGCTAAACCAGTAAGCCTAAACTGATCTTTAGTTAGACCATATTCATTTTCAAGATTAGTTGAAATTTCTTCCAAGAGTTCATTGCGGTTTAACCCTTCAGCAGATTCTATGACTCTAGCAGATATTCTCACTTGATTTTCATCTTGGCTGATATAAGAACTAAGTAAATTTTCTTTTATATCTTCAGGTAACATATTTTTGACTAAAGCCAAATCAAGTTCAGATAATGGCTCACCGTCCTTTAATTCTCTAGCTACCTTAATTCCACTAGCTACAGATAAGACCTTTCCTATCTCAGGTAAAGAATCAATATAATCATGAATTGCTTCTAATCTATCTAATGAAATGGTATTCCACCAATATCCATTTTGGAATTCATCATCCTCGAAACCAAAATCATCATCAAAATTATCTTCTTCCTGAATATTCCAATCACTTGGAGCATTAATTACTATATCTAGAGGAGCTGTCCCTCCTAGCCTTGTATCTAGCAAATCCATACCTTTATAAATTTCTGTCGATGGCTTGAAATAGTCAATAAATCTATTTTCAACAGTCAATTGATTGATTCCGTATAAAGAGATGGAAAAAAGCACAATTGCTATTAAAGTGATGTAATTGCCTAACTTTTCTGTAAGGGATGAAAAAATAACAGTTACTCCTCTACTAAAATCTCTTGATTCTTTGCCTTTCTCGGAAGTGAATAAGAGCATGAAAATAGGAAAAAGAATGAACGAAAATAAAAAAGCAAAAAATATTCCAGCAACCATCATTTTGCCAAAATCCATCACTGGCTTAATTTCACTCACCCCTAAAGAGGCAAAGGCAATAATAGTGGTTAAGGCGGTGTAGAAACAAGGCTTAAGCATCTGTGTTATTGTCATTGCGACTAATTCTTGTCTTGTTGCAGAGGCATTGATTTCATACAACTCCTGATATCTAACAATTAAATGGATAGTCAAGGAAATAGAAATTATCAAAAGCAAAGATATAAAATTTGACGAAACAACTGTTACCCTCCAGTCCATCCAACCTAAGAAGCCTATAACAAAAAGGGCTATCAGGGCGCTTGATACTAAAGGCATTGTTACCCAACGTAACTTCTTGAATATAATACTTAAGGTCACTACAAACATAACCAAAACACCTAATGCGAAATACTGTAAATCACTTTTGATGAAGCTGATCATATCTGAAGCTATCATTGCTGTGCCTCCAAGATAAATATCTCCACTATTTCTAAACTCATTCATGGCTTGTCTGGTGTCTTCGATTAAGGTGTCTCTCTCAATCGAAGCTTGAGCATTCAATAACTTAATATCCTCATTTACAGCTTCTAAAGCTAAGTCATGCACATCAGGAGAGTATTGATCAGAATTGATTAAATCTAGAATCTCATAGCGTTTATTGATGGCTGCATCGTATTCAGGATTATTGGCAAGTATTAATTGCATCGCCGTGTAATTTGTCTCTTTATCAGTAAGTAGTTCAGTATAGAGAGGGCTATTTTTAAATTCCATTCGGGCAAGATCTTTATCTGCTCCTTCGTCCTCTATAGTTCGCAAATTATCTACTAATTCGCTCATGCTCATTTTGGGACTAAAAAGTAAAGGAGCATCTAGATAACTTAATACTGATTCAACTCCATTAATATTTTCGAACACAGTAACCATTTCACGAACCTGAACTACAGTTTTTTTAGAGAATAAGTCTTCTTGGGGATCAAAAATAACTATCAAGAAATCTGAAGAGGAGTAATCAGAGTTTACCTCTCTGTAATATTTTAAGTCGTCATCACTTTCCAAAACTAAAGAATCTGAGGAAGCATCAAGCTTGAAATTATCCAAGTTGAATAAGGAGAAAATTAAAGCAACAACAAAAATAAATAAAAAAGATTTTGGGTTTGTTGTAATGAATTTAGATAAAGATTTAGACATTGTTGTGACTTTATTTTTGCTTTGCATTAGCACCCATATGCACATGACCTCTTTTTTCTGCAAGCTCTATTTGCAACTGTCTTTGTGCATATCTCTCTTTATCTTTTGCTGAAGAAGATTCGTAACAATGATGGCAAGATACTCCCTTTTCATAATATTCAGATTTAAGGTCCACTTCCGAAAGAGGTCTTCTACAACCGAAACATTGATAATATTCACCTGGCTCTAGATTGCTATTTACTGTTACTCGTTCATCAAATACAAAGCATTCTCCTTGCCAAAGATTCTCATTTTTTGAATCTTTTAGATATCTTAATATTCCCCCATCGAGTTGATTAACATCTTTAAATCCCTTTTCAATCATAAAAGAAGAGGCTATTTCACATCTAATGCCACCTGTGCAGAACATAGCTATTTTCTTTTCTTTATCGTCAGATAGTTGACTTTCTACAAAATCAGGAAATTCGGTTAGGTTCTTCATGTTTGGAATTAAGGAATTTTTAAATGTTCCAATCTCAGTCTCATAATCATTCCTTACATCAATAACGATGGTATCAGGATCTGAAATTATTGAATTCCATTCAGAATAATTTAAATGTTTGCCACTTTTTTCTGTCGGATCAAAATTCCCATCTAATGGTAATAGCTTTTCTCTACATTTTATTTTTAATCTCTTAAAAGGCTCTGCCTTAGTTATAGACCATGTCAAATCCTGAAGTTTAAAATAAAATTTAGTATCAAGCATACTTATCAACTCTTCTAAATCGATTTTACGACCTGACAAGGTAGTATTGATGCCTTGTGAAGTAGAAAAGAATGTGCCAACAATGTTCCTTTTCGTGCAAAACCTTTCTACAGACCTCCCTACTTTTAAGTAATCCTCTATTTTTTCAATAGAGTAGAAGGTAACAACATGTTTAGCTGTCATTTTGAATGGCTAAGTATCGTTTTTACTTCCACCAAGACAATCTGGTGAAGGCTCAGCATTTTTATTTTTCTCTAACCACTCATCATCAGTGAAGGTGTGCAGGGACAAGGCATGGATTGGACCAGCGATTTCATCTTGAATTTCTGCATAAATCAGTTGATGTCTTTTAACTAAGTTGAGCCCTTCGAATAGATTAGAAATTGCGACTATCCTTACATGGGATTCTCTTCCTGGCTCTACATTATGAAGGTAGCTCTCATCAATGACTTCAAGATGACTTGGTTCCAAAGCTTTTTTTAATTTTGTTTCAATTGATGTAATTGCACTCATGTATGAATTTTAATTCCTTTCGAGGTTTAAGAGAAATCTTTTAATATCAAGGCCTCCAGTAAATCCGCCCAAACCTGATTGAGCCTTCACTCTATGACATGGAATTATTAGAGGGAGGGGATTTTTTCCACATGCAGTTCCAACTGCTCTAAATGCTTTGGGACTGCCAACTTTACCGGCCAAGTCCGAATACGTAATACTTTTACCATATGGAATCTTTTGCATCTCTTGATAAACCTTTAATCTAAATTTAGTTGGTGAAATCTTAAAAGCAATATCAAATTTCTTCCTGCCTTCAAAGAAATACTCATCTAACTGAGCAATTATGTATTTGAAACTTTCAGGATCCTTCTTGGCTTCTATCCCTTTAAGCACAGGGTTGGTTAGTGAAATCGAAATAAGGTTAAGATCTTCTATCAATAACCCTATGTTGCCTATAGGAGAACTATAAGTGTGCTTTAATAGCATTAATTGGCTTTCCAAACCTTTGTATCAGGATTGGCAGCATTTTCTTCATGTTCATCTCTGGTTAAGGTGTATCCAGCAACTAGAGAAAGTGCAGAACCAAAAGCAATAATACAGATTGGTATATACCATAAGGCTAGATTAGCTAAAACTTCACTTGGTACTTGGCCATTTAACTGCTCTCTTATAACGGAGCTTTCGGGAAAAGAAATAAGGGAAAGTATAATTCCTGCAAAAGTTAAACCAAATCCGCTAACTGCCTTATCGGCAAAACTCCTTGCTGAAAATAAGATTCCTTCTTCTCTTCTTCCGGTTTTTAACTGAATGTCCTCAACAAGATCCATTAACATTGATGCCAGTGTTGCAAAAACAATAATTGCAGCAGAAACATTGATGACAACATGAATACACAAGGTAGGTAGAAGATAAGGACTTCCGTTTTCGGGAAATAAAGAGGTTCCGTAGGTTAAATCAGAATACCTAAGTGCAAATGGAAGAGCTGCAAATATAATCTGAAATGCCCATATCGACATTACAGTATTCTTTTTACCAAACCTGTCAGTAAAAAAAGGAGCTGCAAAAATTGCAATAATTGGAGCTAGATATAAGCATAATCCTCTAGTCAGCATTTCATCTAAACTTAGGCCCCAAAAATAACTGTCAAAGTAAACTGCAAATGCAGCCTCAATTCCACCAGCTAAAGCAGCAAGCAAGCCAGAGAAAAATAGAAACATATAAGAGCGGTTTGAAAGTAATGTCTCTTTCACCTCGGTAAGAACTTTAGTAAAAGATGTATTTTTTCTTTCTGGTGGTTCAATTAAATCTGGGATATGTTTATGGGTTCCTGCAGCAGTTACTATAATTCCAATAAATATAAGTATTGCGGCAACTAATCCGTATTCAGACCATGCCTCTGGATTATATCTACCATCAGAGAAAGTTTCTGTTACGTTAGAAGGACCAAACCAAAACCATACTAAATTATAAGTGGTTAAACCTCCAAACCAACCGAAGAAATATCTAAATGACATCAATGAAGTTCTTTCAACATAGCTATCTGTTAACTCAGGACCAAGAGAGATAGAAGGAACCTCATAAAATGTTATAAAAACTCTTATTACAATTGCACATACAAGAAGATAAGAAAATAATTGCCAGTCAGTGAGTGATTCTGGAGGAGTCCATAAAAAGTAGTATGTGATAGCTACCGGCAATGCAGCTGCGTACATGAAAGGATGTCTCCTGCCCCACCTAGATCTAGTCCTGTCTGAAAAATATCCTACTAAGGGATCTGTAATGGCATCAGCGATTAGAACTAGGTTTAAAGCCAAACCAGCCATCCATGCTGGTAATCCTAAAACAGAACTGTAAACAAAAAGAACAAAGTAACTAAATCCATTATTCTTAATTCCAAAAGAAATTGATCCAAATCCATAGAAAAATTTTGTTCTAAAATCAATTTTCTTATTGGGTATATTTTCTTCCATGATCTTTAGCTTAGATTTGTTGGTAATTTATATATATTGGAGACGACCAAGCCCTTTCTTCTGAAAGCGTTAAACAGTCATCTTCTTTATCTGTTCTTGAATCACCATAACAGATATTCACTTTAATACACTCGCCTTTTTCATTATAGGTACAACGCAAGTTACCTCCGTTTACAACTGGTGAAGGTTCTTGGATGGCTCTAACGTAATAAATAGTATCTCTAGAATTTTCTGTAAATTCGTAATCTTCAAATTCTATCTCACAACCTTGCTGACTCGGTTTGCATTCAAATGTTTTCCAGGCGTCTTTAATCAGATTTTCAACACTCTCACTGTTAGAGATTTGAGGGGTTATTTTAACTACTTCTATTCTGGATATATTTTTTCTTACATCTGAAGGGTTGTAACACTCATTTTTACAAATTCTTTCAAGTTCTTCTTGCGAAATATTTGTTGATGAATAGTCTGGACAGCCATCTTTTTGTTCAAAAGCGCCTACAGCTTTGACTCTGAATCTAGGATTATCGGCAAGTGTTGTGGTCGTTCCCATTGGTAAGATAGTTTCATCTGAAACAAGATCAAACCACAGAAGTATTCGGTCTCCACTGGTTCCATAAGTCTCCTTTCGAGTTAAACCAGCCCATATTGACTCCCTATCTCTTCCAGAAGAATGAACTGCGGCAAGTCCACCTGTGGTAAAAAAGGAGGCTTCCCTCTCTGCTTCAAAAGAACCAAAACCTGCCCTTAATCCCAAAAGAGGTTGATCTCTTAAATCAACCGACCTATCAGTGACAGCGTCAACTGGATAAAGAATATCAGCAATATATTCATGACTAGGTCCATTGGCTTCAGTAGTAACAAATCTATCTATTTCTTTATAACCAGTACCAGGTCTTGCTCTATGGTTATCACTTGATGCAATAAAACCAAAATTAAAACGTGAAATTTTATTTTGATCAAAATTTGAAATAGCTAATCCATATTGAGCTGAGCCTGCTGGCCTATAATTGAAAGAAGGCAAATAACAGTCTTTGCATTGACCAGAGTCAAGCCAATCCTCTATTTGGACACCTGGGACAGTTAAATGACCAGCAACTCCCATAACAGCATAATTGTCTCTTGCTTCTTCGGCCCTCAAGGCGCACTCTGCATTAGAGAAGCCATTATTCAAGCACCTCTCCTCTATTATCTCACCTGCACGCCAGCAGCTAGGCAAATAATCTTCTGTTGGTTTCGGACAGACAAGATTACCATTTACATCATTAGTTAGAGCTCGCCATGGTCTATACTCTTCTGAGTTACCGTGGCCTGACATTACTTCAAATAAGATCTGTAACTTATTGTCATTAAATTCAGAAGTTAATTGCTTATCAAGTGAGCTATTAGGAGGAGTATAAAAACCCCATGTATTACCATGCGGAATTACAATGGTTGGAATATTTAAATCTCTTAGCTTTGAAAAAAGCTCTTTAGGAGTATTGGCGAATTCATAACAATCATCACCCAATTGGCTTGAAGGAATGCCTTCAGGGCATAACTTTGAAGTGCCTAGTTCGTCAGCAAAAGCAATGAAATTGAAATATCTATGTCTATTTTCAAAATCTAACAATGCAACAGGTCTCATTTGCTTGGATTGTTCAGGTAAGGTATTTCTCATCCCATTAGTTGCAATTCCTCCCGCTCCAATAGCTCTAAGAGGAACCTTCCCTTCTTCTACATCACGGAACATAACGTTCTTGTGGCCATAATGATTTTGAGCACTATCACCCACTTGAGTCCATTCATAACCTAAAAAAGTAACTAAATCTGGCTCTTCTGGATCCGTTGGATTATTACAATTTCTTACGGCCTCTTTGATTGACTTCCATTTTCTAGGAGTCAAAGCTTCTGCATGGTCTGTTGAAACCCAAAAATCTAGATTGGCACAAAATCTAGCAAAATCACAAGCATCAGAAATAGGATGAGGACCTTCACCATTCAAGATTGGTAAGCTCCATAAGAAAGCATCAGTTGAGTAAGTGGTGTGAACATGAGTATCACCGAATAATATCTGCTTTTCTTTACCGAATGATTTTTGCGCAATAGATTTCTTTTCGACTAAGGATTTGGGAAGTTCGGAATTGACAGACGCTCCGGGGCTTTCTAATTCACCATATAGGTCTAAATAAATACCTGCAGTATAAATACCAAAAATAATAAATACTGTTCCAAAGAGAATGTATATATAGCGCATAAACTAATTTTTATCTTTTTTATTAGCTATGTCGATAAATTCTTGCATGAAGTCCCTCTCTTTTCCTTGACCAAACATTCCATTTATAGAAAATTTGCTTGACTCAAATGATTGAGAGTTACCCTCCTGAAATAACTTAATTTGGGGGTATTTAAAAAAACTTATCAACAAACCTCCCGCAATAAAACCTCCTATGTGGGCAAAATAAGCTACTCCACCTTCTGATCCTATAGAAGCACTAAAAAATTGACTTACGATCCATACGCTCAAGACTATAAATGCGGGTACTTTGATTACGGTTATGAAGATAAAAAGCCAAAATAAAACATTTACATTAGCTTTAGGGTGCAGAACTAAATAAGCACCCAAAATTCCTGCTATTGCTCCACTTGCACCAATCATAGGTACAGGAGAGCTTGGATTGATTAATGCTTGTAATAATGCTGCCAACAGACCGCATATTAGATAAAAAAACAAGAATTTCTTGTGTCCCATACTGTCTTCGATGTTATCTCCGAATATCCACAGAAAGACCATATTGCCTATCAAGTGCATCCATCCACCATGCATAAACATAGAAGTAAAAACAGTTAAAAAGGGGCTGATAAAACTTTGCTGATCTCCTAATAAGGCAGCTGGTATAACTCCAAAGTTATATATGGCATTACGATTAAGATCAGTAGGAAGAGTGCTCTGCCAAAGAAAAATAAAACAACAAATTGCAATGATTGAATAACAGACATAGGGCTTGGAATTGCTTTGATTATCGTCCGATATTGGAAAGAAGAACATTACTCCTTCTCGACGTAACCTAAATCATTAACATTTTCCAAATGTACTTTTCTATCGATATCAAACATTAGTACCAATAAAGTAGAGAATATGGGTAAACAAAATCCCAACACAACATGAACAAAAGCGAATCTGTTTATTATCTCGCCATTTAGCATTTCTTCAGTTGCATTTGGATCATCAAACCCTGCCCAAGATACTATTAATCCAGCAATCAAAACCCCTCCAGCACCAACAAGTTTATGTATAAAGGCATTTACAGTTCCGAGAAGCCCCTCCTCTCTTCTTCCAGTAGTCTTTTCGACATCCTCTACTATTTCCATTGCCATGGAGCCAATGAAGACAAAGCCTAGAGAGCCCAAGGTTACAGCAAGACATCCATGGAATAAAAGAATCCACCAAAGGGCATCTGATCCATTCGCGGGTATTAAACTTATTCCAACGTAGGGCTCTAAAAGTCGCAAGACTATTGGTAAAGGTCCTATAAAAATTGTGCATAGAAATATACCAACCGCTATATTTTTCTTACTTCTTCCATAAGCAATCATTGGTGCAAATAAAGCTATGCAAATTACAGATGCTGCTTGCCATAAAGAATAGACAGAGATTTCATTAGGTTGCCACTGCCATAGATAAGCTGAGTAATAAGTGACTGCTCCTGTATCTACACCAACTAATAAGGAATATATGCAACCCGATAGAAATAAAACTATCCAAGCCTTATTTGAAAGAGTTTCTTTTGCTTCTTTTAGGAAAGTAGGAATATGAAAACTTCTTTCTGGGGGAACGTGTAAATTAGGTATATGCTTATGCGTTCCTATAGCTGTAAATGCAGTACTGATAAAGATCCCTAGTCCACCCCAGAATGCTAAGAGTTGATAACCAGAGGTATTAAAGTAGCTATCCCCCAAAAAAAACTCCATATGGATAAAAGAAATACCTGCACCACCCAACCAGCCTAAGGCCATGCCTACACCTGAGAAGTTGTTCCTCTGATCGTAGTCCTTTGATAATTCTGGAACAAGCGCAGCTCTAGGAACCTCATAAAAGGTCATAGCAATTCTCATAAGTACCATTAGCACCAATAATCTGGTAAACATTTCTCCATCAGAAATATCTCCTGGATCTTGTAGTATCAGATAATAACAAAGAGAAAAAGGGATAATGGAGGCATACATGAAAGGATGCCTTCTACCCCATCTAGAACGGACTCTATCGGACCAAATACCGACAAATGGATCAGAAATAGCATCAACAACAAGAGCAATTGCGATGGCCGAAGAAACAAGAAGTGCGTCTAGTCCGAGGACTTGGTTGTAATAGATTAATAACCAAGTCCCTAATAGGTTATTTTTTATACCTACGCTAATTGAACCAAAGCCATAGGTCCAAATGGTGCTATTTGAAGCTTTTGCAACCTGAATTCGCTCTTCTACCATTAATAATTTAGCCTCCCTACGGACCTTTTATACAGTAAATGAAAAGAAATAAATACAAAAAAAACAGAGTAAAAAAACACCATTTTCTATATTTTTTTTTAGTAAAATAAAAAGAGGAGAATATTATGGCAAGATTAAAAGATAAGGTTGCAATCATTACTGGTGCAGGAAGAGGAATAGGGAGAGAAATATGTTTGTACCTCGCTTCGGAGGGAGCAAAGATTGTAGTCAATGATTTAGGCGGAGATAGAGATGGTAGTGGCGAAGGAAAGGTTGCCGATCAGGTTGTTGAGGAAATTAAAGCTTTAGGAGGCGAAGCTGCTGCAAATTACGATTCTGTAGGTACAGTCGAAGGCGGACAAAATATATTTAACACTGCAATTGAATCATTTGGTCGTGCTGACATTCTTGTCAATAATGCGGGAGTCTTAAGAGACAGAACTTTATACAACATGGAAGAGTCGGATTGGGACGTAATCATGGAAGTACATTTGAAGGGTCACTATAACTGTACCAGACCGCTTGTTAGGTATATTAGAGACAACAATGTCTCTGGTTGTAGGATCATAAATATGTCATCTGTTTCTGGACTATTTGGTAATTTTGGTCAAGTTAATTATGGTGCTGCTAAAGAAGGTATTGCGGGTTTCACAAGATCTCTGGCTTTAGAGGTTGCAAAATACAAATGCACTGTAAACACCATATCTCCTGGAGCTGCAACAAGACTAACAATAGATTTAATAGAAGCGGCGGGAAGAAAGTATGACGAAAACGATTGGACTCAAGGTCCTGGACAGATAGCCCCAGTCGTAGCTTGGCTTTGCACTGAAGAAGCAAGTGAAATAACGTCTCAAATTATTCATTCTCAAGGAGGAATATTAGGAATCATGCAACAACCAGCAATTATCCAATCTTTTACTACAGATAATTTATGGACTTTAGATCAGTTAGATAAACTTATCCCTGAGCTCGTGGAGACTAAGAAATTTCATGATCAGGAGGTAGAGGAAAAAGGAGTTCCTAAAAAAGTTTAGTTAACCTAACCAAACAGAAGTAGATTCTCTAATATCGATCGCAGAAGCACCAACTTCGAAGATATATTCTGCAGGTTCTACCTGCCAAGATTGATTTGTTTCACTCCAAAATGACAGTTCTCTTTCGGTGAGTTCGAATGTAATTTTCTTTGACTCGCCAGGTTCTAAGGAAACCTTTTCAAACTTTTTTAACTCCTTAATAGGACGATCTATCTTAGATTCAGAAACCTTCACATAGCCCTGCACTATCTCTTTACCGAAAACATCACCTGAATTAGTTATCTCTAATTCAAAAGCTGCAACTGATGAAGTCCCTTTTGGAGGAACTGCCCTTAAATTAGAGTAGTCAAAGGTTGTATAAGAAAGACCATGCCCAAAAGCAAATAATGGTTCAATCTCTTCCCTGTCATACCATCTATAACCGATAAATAGGCCTTCATCATAATCCATTTGAAGATCCTTACCAGGATATGTTGAATAAGCTGGTGTATCAGATAAGTTCTTCGGAAAGGTTGTTGGTAATTTTCCGGATGGATTTACCTCGCCAAATAATACATCAGACAAGGAGTTTCCAAATTCTTGACCGGGAAACCAGCATTGAAGAATTGAATTGGCTTTATCTACCCAAGGCATCTCACAAGGTGAGCCTGTATTTAATACTACAACGGTATTTTTATTGAGGTGACAAACTTTTTCTATTAATTCATCCTGGTTAGAAGGCAAATCTAAAGAAGCCCTATCATTTCCCTCTGTCTCCCAGTCTGAATTTGTGCCAACAATAAGGATTACTGCATCTGCTTCCTTTGCTAAAGACGTTGCCTCTTCCATTAAGTCATGTTGATCAGGTGCCTGCATACCAATCTGAACGGCAGGGAATCGACCTTCCCACTTATACTCAATAACTAACGAATAAGTTTGTCCTTCTTTAAATTCGATTTTACCTCTTTTTGGAGCAGACCCCATAGCAAAGAAAGTTTCTCCAGGTTCTTGGGATGTCCAATTATCAATTAAAACTTCATCATCAACTAACAACCTTGAAGGCCCTATACTAAAAATTTCAAAGTCAAATTCACCTGAAAATTCAGGT
This sequence comes from SAR86 cluster bacterium AG-447-A08, assembly GCA_003212335.1. Lineage (GTDB taxonomy): Bacteria > Pseudomonadota > Gammaproteobacteria > Magnimaribacterales > Magnimaribacteraceae > Magnimaribacter > Magnimaribacter mokuoloeensis. The sequence goes on along the minus strand of QCQA01000002.1, from coordinate 74,988 downwards.
TTTAATGTTCCAGAAAACCTTACACTTAAAGACGGCCTTTTAGATTGAGCAACAATATCTAGACCAAAACCTCCCATAGCCCAAAACTTATTTCCTTTAAGGATCTTTGTTTCTATTGGCGATCCCTTAAATTCTTGACCATCGTAAAAATCAACAGAAAAACCTTCATTTTCTGTAAATAAAGATTCCGGTATAGCTGGTAAAAATTTGTGAGTGTGACAACCCTTTGCATAACTTACTTCAACATTTTCATCTAATGCAGCTTTAATCCCTTCAAGTGGATGAACTACATAATGAGGATTTAAAGAAGCACTACCTCCTCCTAAATATTGTCCCTTAAGAGCATTTGGCCCTATAACAGCAAGTTTTTTTATTTTTTCTTTTTGTAAAGGTAATACTTGGTTGTTTTTTAATAAAACCATTCCTTCAGATCCTGCTTTTCTGATTAAGGCTTGATCTTCCTTAAGATTATTACTCTCTTCAGGTTTCTCCTCTGGTTTGTCTAGTCTTCCAGTGAAATCAGCTACTCTTAAAATCCTTCTGACCTTATCATCTACTACCTCTTCAAGTACCTTGCCATCATTAACTGCCTTGACTAAATTTTCTCCCCAACTTCTAGCAGGACCTGGCATTTCACAATCAAGTCCTCCATTAGCATTCCCAATGGTGTCTTGTGCCGCTCCCCAATCACTTACAACGTAACCTGGAAAATTCCATTCTTCCTTGAGAATCTTATTTAAAATATCGCTATGAGAAGAGCAATAGATATTGTTTAGCTGATTATATGCAGACATTACAGACAGTGAACCTGCTTTTACTCCCATTTCAAAAGGTAGTAGATAAAGCTCTCTTAAAGTTCTTTCATCAATATTAGAACTTACAAAATGCCTTTGGTATTCAGTATCGTTACCAATAAAGTGTTTTAAGCATGCTGAAACTCCTACTGATTGGATGCCTTTAACATAACTACTTGCTAGTTCACCTGTAAGAATTGGATCTTCCGAATAACATTCAAAATGTCTTCCACCTAAAGGGTGCCTATGTAAATTAATTGTAGGTCCGAGGAGAACATCAGCATCTTTACTCTTCGCCTCAACACCTATAGCCCTAGCTACATCTTCAATATTTTCTTTATCCCAGGAAGATGAAAGGCATGACGCACTGGGAAAGCATGCCGATGTAGCCCCTGAAACAGAGTCCCCCCTCGCCCCGATCGGTCCGTCGGTCATCTTAACCCTGGGTATATTTAACCTAGGTACACCAGTTGTATGCCAGGCTGTGGAACCAGATAAAATCGAAACTTTTTCTTCTAGAGTAAGCTCGCTAATCAGAGACTCTATTCTATCCATAGAATTTAGAATGTTTTATACGTAGTCTCTTTTTTTATAAATTGAATTCTTCGGTTTAGAAAAGACATTTCTAACCATGGGCTCAAACTCTTCTAAAGACATATTTTCATATTCAGGATCAAATGAATTTTGATCATACTTTGCACAGAATTCTGCACAGGCATGCCAGTATGGGCTGTCACGGTACTCATCTCTCATGTTTTTATCTAAGCCCAAATACTCGAAAAAGTAGTAACCTTGGAAAATACCATGATGTTTCACAATCCAGTAATTCTCTTCTGATACAAAAGGTTCAAGCATAGTGGCTGCTAAGTCAGCATGATTAGCAGAGGCTATAGTATCTCCAATATCATGAAGCAAAGCACAAACAACATATTCTTCATCCCTTCCATCTCTGTAAGCTCTTGTTGCCGTTTGTAGGCAGTGGGTGAAGCGATCAACTGCAAACCCTCCAGTATCACCTTTTAATATAGATAAATGATCTAAAATTCTATTAGGTAAATTTTGTGCAAATTCAGATGCATGCTCACCTATGATGGCGTAGTCTTCAGCCGTTCCATTAAGCATTTCAGTAAAAGTTGCTTGTTTCGACATATATCCTCCCTTTTTTTATTAATTATGCCGCAATATGCATATTTTTCATATACTCAGCTCATCCAGTTATTTATGGTTTTACCTTCTGGATCAATTAATACTCCTGGGTTCATTATGCCCTTAGGATCAAGTGATGACTTCGCTGACCTTAGTACTTTACTAAATAATTCTGGTCTTTGATGATCATACCCTCTAGGTCTATGATCTCTACCAACTGCGTGATGGTGTGTAACAGTACCATTATTAGAGACACAAATTTCATTAGTGGCAAGCTTAATGTCTTTCCATATATCAATCATAGTTTCAGGTGTGGCAAATGCTCCAAAAGTAAAGTAAGGAGCAAGCCCATCTGGATAACTGTGAGTGATTCTGCAAGTAACTAAGGAAGGCTTACCGGTAATGCTTAGGATAGCTTTAGCTGTCTGTTCTTTGATATCCTCAATAAAGCTCATGCTTTTATCCCAAGTTATAGAAGTTTCAAAAGTGTCTTGAATAATACCTCTTCTTGTAAAGCTTTCTCGTAAATAAGGAGCTTTAATAAAACTATTTCTCCAACTTCCTGAGGAACCTGAACGGTGCGCATTTGATGATTCTGCAGGCTTCTTAAAAAGTCCTTCATTTTCTTTTGCGATATCTAAAGCTCTATCAAGTGCATAAGTTTTATCGTGATCACTAGATTCAAAAGCAAGGATTAATAAATGTTTAGTTCCATCACCTGCTCCATTAAATAGAGCTTCATTTGCATCCAATAACCTACAGTTAGCAGGAAAAAGGCCTGCTTGACTGATCTGTCTCAAAGCATTTAAAGCATTTACATATTGTTCAAACTCAACAGTACATGAAGACCTGTAAGTAGGCCGGTCCTGTAAACGCATAGAAGCTTCTGTAATTATTCCCATAATCCCTTCAGAACCTATAGCAAATCTGTCGGGGCTTGGTCCTGCTCCTGAGCCGGGCAACCTTCGGGTTTCATATGAACCTGAAGGGGTAATCATTTTTAAAGATTCTACAAAGTCATCTATATGTGTGTATAAAGTAGCGTAATGACCTCCTGATCTTGTGGCTATCCATCCTCCAAGAGTAGAAAACTCAAAACTTTGAGGATAATGACGCATTGTCAGATCATGTTTTTTGAGTTTTGCTTCTAGATCAGGACCAAATATTCCACCTTGTATTAAGGCTGTTCTGCTATCTCTATCTATATCAACAATAGAATCAAGGTTCTTCATATCTAGGGATATGACACCCTTATAATCATCTCCTACAAAAGTTTCTACGCCTCCACAAACGCTTGATCCACCTCCGTATGGTATGACGGCAATATCATTTGAAGAAGACCAATCTAGCAGATTAGTTACATCTTCTTCAGAATTTGGAAAAGCTACTAAATCTGGTGGATGAGGAAAATGACCTAGAATTGATCTGGCAGAATCAGGAAAAGATTTACCGTAAGAATGGTTTAATCTTTCTAGTTTATCGTCGGACAAGATTCTTTCTAAAGATTGCGTAGATTTGATTCTAGGTTCAAGTAAATCTATGTCATTAATGTTAGGTATATCTATTCTGTTGACAGATTCTAAATTAAAGGTGGTTGCGATTCGTTTATCAATATTATTCTCTTCATCTTCTGTGAGTAATTCATCTTCATACCCCCATCCCCAAAACTTTCTCTTTCTCATTCAAATACTCCTCTGGAGAATCTTATAATGCAACAAACTAAACAGCAAAGAAGAAGTAATGTTAGAATGCTTTTTTTTAATTGAATAAATATGGCAAAAAAATACGAAAATTTCTCTGTAGGAGATAACCTCTCTAAGACTAGTGATTCTTATTCTGCGTGGACTAATGATCTTCTTAGAAAATTAGTTGCAGGAAAAACTATTATTCAACCTAGTGAATCAACTGGCGGGCATCGACTGATTGAATCTGAAGTTGTCTATGTGTTTCTATCGGGTATAGGGCAAATGGAAGTGATTGAATATTCAAATCATGAAGCTGGTCACGGAACAAATCCTAGCTTTGGTATAGAGCATAAAGCTGAACTGCCTATTGTGTCTGGGGATATAGTTCTTGCAGAAGAAGGTGACTACATAAAAGTTAATAACACCTCTGATCAAGAGCAACTTACTTACCTTAGAATATTTGATAGCGAAGGCGCACGTAAATAAAAAAAATCCCCACTCGAGAGTGGGGATTCCGAAAAGCGTATCTCAACTACTTTTCAACTAACTGTTAAAACTGTTAGCCGGAACCCGGGGTAACCCGTGTCAGAAGGATACTCCTGTTGTTCCTCTTCTAAAATAAATACTAATAGTGATCACCTCCTGTAGAGGGTAATAAAGATCCACTGATTCAATTCCCCTCGTGTTAAATTGAATGTGGGACGCCTAAACAAAGAATATCAATAAAATTATTTATAGAAAAGTATTATTTGGTTACTTTACGATTTAAGATTCAACCAAGAAGTTTCTTCAAGAGATAGTTCTATTTTAGTTGCTTCTAAGGAGCTTTCTGTTTCAAAAAAGTTTCTTGGCCCAATCAAAGGAAATGAAGGAAATTCCTGATTTAAAACAAAAGCTAAAGCCATTTGTATTGGATCTACTGACTTCTTTGATGCCAATTCGAAGCATCTAGATCGTCTCTCTAAGTTATCTTCACTGCCCCAAACCCTTTCTTGTTCTTCTCTGTTTGGATCTGCAACATGAGCAGCTCCTGAAAATTCTTGCGAGTCAAGAAAAAAGCCTCGTGCCTGACTAGACCAAGGAAAAATTGCAATTTGCTTTTCTTGTAAATAATTAACATATTCATCTTCAGAGCAACTAAAGCAACCAGGCCAAACAGGATTATTCATATGTGCAAGGCTGAAATTATTACTTAAGATTGTAAATCCTTCTTTTCCTTCCTTTTCAGCATATTCATTTGCCTCTTTAAACCTTTCTAAAGACCAATTGGAAGCACCAAACACTTTGATGAGCCCTTCATTTTTTAAATCATTCAAAGTATCGATAAAGCCTTCAACAGGTAGGAACTCGTTATCCCTATGGAGGCAGTAGATATCTAAATAGGAAGTCGACATGCGAGACAAAGTCTCTTCAAGTTGTGGTCTGATTTTTTCTGGCAAACAGTCAGGTGTATGTGCACCCTTACCTAACACAACAACCGCATCTCTAAGATTTCTTGATTCCATCCAGCTGCCTAAATAAAAATCACTCTTTCCATTGTTATAGATGTATGCGGTATCAAACACATTTCCTCCTTTTGAATAAAAATGATCAAACATGGCGAAAGCATGATTCGTATCTGATTGATTGTCACAACCAAAAACAATTCTCGATAACTCTTTGTCTAATCCCGGTATGCTAAGAGTAGGCAAAGATTCTCTTGGCGTGTTTTGCGAGATTATTGGCAATTGCCTCCTTTCTCCCCTGTCTTCGTCATAAACCACCTTTAATGCTTTACGCCAAGTATCTAAAGCAATCATGTTGCCGTGAGAGTCATTATGAGGAATAAGATCTGACTCGGTGTTGTGGTTCTTCAAGCTTTCTGAAAAGTGATCTATCTCAAGTGCATACAATCCTTTATCAGTAGTTATATCAATGGATTCTTCATCTCCATTACTCTTCTTGAGAGTGATTTGAGATTTTCTCTCTGTAAATTCGCCGCAATGCCAAGGCTGATTTAGAACGATAGTGGTTTTGCCATCCGAAATTTCTACATCACTTGCAGAACTTAAATTGGTAGCTGATTTAACCTCTGCCAAAGAACCATCTTCAAAAACTAATTTAGCCGAAGCATTTAAGTCTATTCCCTGAGAATTAAGTTCACCTTGGCCTTCAATCGAAACTGGATTCATAAAGTTCTTGCCATGGACAGCTCCTACTGCATGTCTTGAAATAGACATAGGATAACAACCGATATCAAGAATAGACCCTCCTCCAAGTTCTTTATTTACCAATCTATGACTTTCAGGCACATCCACAGCAAAACAAAACTCTGCCCTTATGTTTAGTGGGCTCGTCAAGTTTTCTTGAACGACCTTCATCACCTGTTGAGTTTGAGGGTGTATCTTGTACATAAACGCTTCCATCAAGAGAGTATTGTTCTTTCTCGATATATCAATTAAAGCCATAGTTTCTGTAGCATTAATTGTCATAGGTTTTTCACAGAGGACGGCTTTTTTGTTTCTTAAGCACTCTGCGCTAAGCTCAAAATGACTGGTATGAGGTGTCGCTACATAGATAGCCTCTACCTCAGGAAGCAAAATTAAACTCTGATATCCTTCTATTGCACTACAGTTATAAGGTTTAGAGAAATCTTCAGCTCTTTTTAATGACTGACTAGCAACAGCAACTAACTCGCCTTCGGTCTCTTGTAATGCATCAGCAAAAGCTTTTGCAATTGCTCCTGTTCCTAGTATTCCCCATTTAATAGGTTTCATTTGTTTGCCTCTTGAAGTTGTCTTAATAAATCTTTGTGCATCTTTGCATCAATAGGATAGAAATAAATAATAACTAGGCTTAATGCAACGCCAATTGAAGGTATCAAAGTCATTATTGCCTTCATGTTATCTATAGTTGCCTCCGATTGAATCTCATTAGCCTGAAAACCTATGAAGTCTAAAACTATACCTAAAATTATTATGGCAAAAGCAATAGATCCCTTTTGTGCAAAAGTCATGAAGCCGTAGAGAGATGATTCACTTCTTACTCCGGTATGCACCTCACCATACTCAATAGTGTCAGGTAGCATGGACCAAAAGAGTATACCTCCTGCACCAGAACCGAAACCGATGAAAGCTACCAAAAAAAGTAACTCAATCAATGTTTCTATTTCGTATAAGTAAAAAACCATCAAAGCAATGAGAGTGATAGAACTTGAGGTAAGCCAGGTTAATTTTTTACCTATATTATTGGAAATAATCCACCAGATAGGAATACTAAGAAATGCCACTATACCACTTGTAAATAATATGGTCCCTTGGTGCTCATGCAGATTCAGGGCATATTTTGTGTAATAAATTAAATTATTTCCAAAAAAGATTGTTGTGATCCCTACAATCAATGTTGCTGAAAAGACCAACCAGAAAGGTCTATTTTTTCCGATTGCTTTAGCAGCCTCAGACAAGCTACCACCTACTCTCTCTATACCTTGATCATTGGAAGGTTCTTTCACAGTTATAAAAGTAATTGCATGGATAGCCAGGGCGGTTAATCCTGCAATGCATGCCAGAACAACAAACCCCATACTCTCATCTTCCCCTCCAACCCAAAATATAATAGGAAATGCAAAGAGCGCCATTAAATTGGTTCCCGTTTGGGCGCCTAACATCCTAAAACCGGTTAAATTGGTTCTTTCCTGACTGTCAGAAGTAATTCTAGGGGTAAGAGATGAAAAAGGTACGCTGACGAGTGTAAAACAAGTCCTATGAAGAAGGTTTGCAAACAAAAGAAAAAAGAATAGCGCACCACCTTCAAATGGCGGAACCCAAAAAAGTAATACAAAAGATAACGCCAAAGGCACGTTTCCAAAAAGCAAGTAAGGTCTATAGACTCCCCATTTTGTTCGTGTTCGCTCAGCTACATATCCCATAAAAGGATCTGTAATAGCATCCCAAAACATACCTATTCCATATATTAAACCGGCTAAAGACGGAGAAATCCCAACGACATCGGTATAAAAATATAATAGATATAATCCAACACCACTCCAATATAAACAGATAGCTATATCACCTATTCCGTAGCCTAATCGTGTTTTGAGGTTTAACTTTTCAACAAAAGCTTCAGTCATGGAAGCTAAGTTTATAGGTATCGATAAAAGATTAAAGTCTTATCTTGTTACCACCACACAGAATAAATAATAATCAAAATGACCAATATCACTAATGTAGAGATATTAAAACCCTTAGATGTTTGAAAATTTATTGAATTAAGGTCAACTGCTTTTTCTTGATCTGTATATCCCTGAACTAAAGCTGTCATGTAGCATAAAAAACCTGTTACTAAGAAAACAATACCCATTCTATGCTGAAAAGGAAAATCATCTGGAGCAAACATAAACATTGCAATGGATAAAATAAGAGAAGCCAAAGCGGCAACTAATACTGAGAGACTCGTTGCTTTTTTCCAAAATAATGCGACTAGGAATATTACTAGAATGCCAGGAGTAAAAAACCCAGTAAAGTTTTGAATATACTGAAAAGCTGACTCCAAGTTTCCGAGTAGTGGTTGAGCACAAAGCGCAGCGACAACAATTGAAATTAAAGCTACATTTCTTCCGACTACAACCAACTTTCTTTCATCCACTTGCTCAGAGAGAAATTGCTTATAGATATCCATTGTAAAAATTGTACTTACACTATTAGTCATAGAAGCCAATGAAGAAACTATTGCGGCAATTAAAGCAGCAAATGTTAGGCCTAATAATCCGGAAGGCAGTAAACCCATCATAGCTGGATAAGCTCTATCGGGAGAGTCTAATTGCGGGATCAGAACTACCGCACATATACCTGGCAGCACCACTACTATAGGCATGAGTAGCTTAAGAAAAGCAGCAAACATTACACCCTTTTGAGCCTCAGGAAGAGATTTAGCTCCCAATGCTCTTTGCGTAATATATTGATTGAAACCCCAGTAAGCAAAATGTGCCACCCAAAGACCACCTATCAGTACCCAAACACCAGGTAAGTCAGAATAACTTGGATGATCTTTTGATAAGATCATATCGAATTTTTCAGGAATTGTTGTGAGTACTATCTGAAAACCTTGTATGAAACCTTGATTATTGCTTATCTGATCTAGCGCAATATAAGAAACCGCTAATCCACCTAAAATGAGCAAGAAAACTTGAATTGCATCTGTTAAAGCAACAGCTTTAAGACCACCTTTTAATGAATAGGCTAGAGACAAAAACACCAGAGCCCACAAACCATAAGAGATATCAAATCCTGTCAGAGTATTTATTGCTAGAGAACCTAGCCACAATACAGAAGTTAGGTTAATAAAGATGTAAACAGCGACCCAAAATAAAGATAAAACAAGGCAAACCCATTTATCAAATCTTTGCTCCAAGAATTGAGGCATTGTGTAAATCTTTTTTTCTAGAAATATAGGTAAAAAATACTTGGCCATTACAATTAGGGCAATTGCAGCAGTTAGTTCGTAAGTTGCAATAGCCATACCAACTACATAGCCCTGCCCTGACATGCCTATTATTTGCTCAGCAGATATATTTGCTGCTATCAGAGAGGCCCCGATAGCCCACCAAGGTAATGACCTTCCAGCTAAAAAATAATCTTCAGAAGTTTTATTTTTGCCGTTATCTTTCGATACCCAAGTTGCTAAGGCAATCAAGCTTAAGCAATAAATTCCAATAATCCATAGATCTAAAGTTGCAAATTTCATTTATAAACCTCAATTACACGGATAAATATGTTTTCCGCCTTCTCCACCCTCCAAGTAAACTTTTCCAATATCAAATTCCCATTCTCCTGAACTCAATAAACCCATTGGAACAGTAATTTTTTGTAAATTTAGTCCGTTTTGCTTCAGGCATTTTAATGGGACACCTATGGTGCTCCAGTTACCTAAAGATAACTTTCCAAAAAATTCTTTCATATCGAGAGATACATTACAGTTCTCCCCACAGACGGAAGTAAAAATCAAAGGTTCCTCACTCTTACGATTAACTTTAAAATCAAAAGTAAGTATTCCACTGGCCTCCTCTTCGCTAACAAGATTTAAAGGCTTTTTGGTTGTTAAAAACCAACCTGAAATTCCTTGTTTAATTTTCACTCTATGAGTATCTTCTTGAACTTTGCCATCAATTATTTCAGAGGAAATCTCATCATCCTTTGTGATAGAAAGTTTTTTATCTACCAAAAAAGCTTCAGAAGGTGATTGCAAAATAACTCTATATTGATCTGTAGGCCAACCCTGCAGAAAGACTTCGCCTAGTTTTGATTTTCTCTGACTCGGTAACGACTCTGAAAGATCTTCCAAATTTATATTATCTTTATAAGTTAAACCATATCCATAAGTGAAAAGAGGATCATAAAATGAATCATTTTTATTTAGAGATGAGGCATCTGCTTCTTTTGGCCATGAGAAGGATAATTTTCCTTTAAAGTCTGTTACTTCTCCTTCGATGGTTTTTCCAAAAAGAACTTCGGCTATACCATGTCCTTCTGTCCCTGGAAGCCAAGCAGCCACAAAGGCATCCGAGGTATTTAGTTCCCTATTAACCCACATAGGTCTTCCTGATAAAAATAGGTAGACGACTTTAACGCCCTTTTCTCTTAAGTCCTTTGCAACCTTCAGGTGCTCAAAATCATCATTTAAAAACTCTAAGCTATTGATAGAGCCCTGATATTCAGCGTAAGGATCTTCCCCTATTACTAGGATTGCAATATCCGGAGTCTTTGTAAACTTTCCTTTTTTAGAATAACTTATTGTTCCATTATTTTTTTCAACAAAAAGTTCAAGACCTTCATAGATAGAAGTTGCTCCTGGAAAGTCTTTATTTGTAGTTCCTGTTCCTTGCCATGTAAAGGACCATCCTCCGGCTGCTTTAGAAATTTCTTTTGCGCCTCTGCCTATAACTAAAAAGTTAAGAGAAGGATTTAAAGGTAATGTTTGATTGTTATTCTTCAATAAAACCAATGATTCTCTTACAGCCTGCCTAGACAAATCTCTATGTCTTTGAGACCCAATGGTTTCAAGAGGAAAATCTAGATACCTTTTTGATGGTTCTAGTTTAGAAAAGAGGCCATAGTTAATCTTTACTCTTAATATTCTTCTAACCGCATCGTTCAGTCTTTCTAATGAGATTTCACCTGTTTTCACCTGTTGCAGAGTATTTTGATAAAGCATCTTCCAAGATTCGGTAACCATAAACATGTCTAAACCTGCATTGATAGTCTCAGAACAACTATATGAATAACAACCATCTACTTCCTGATGTCCGTTCCAGTCTCCTACAACTACGCCTTCAAACCCCATTTGATTTTTTAACAAGTCAGTAAGAAGATATTTATAACCATGAAGTTTTTTTCCATTCCAGGAATTGAAAGAAGCCATAACAAATTGAACATCCGATTCAATTGTAGAGACATATCCTTGGCCATGAATTTCTATTAAATCTTCCTCGCTGAGAACGGTATTTCCTTTATCAACGCCATTTAAAGTTCCTCCATCACCAATGAAATGTTTAGCAGTTGCAAGAACCTTGCCTTTCTTTAAAAAGTTCTTATCCAAAACTCCTTGATATCCTTCAACAGAAGCTTTACCAAGACTCGCTACTAGTTTTGGGTCTTCAGAAAAGCCTTCAAATGTTCTTCCCCATAAATCGTTTCTGGGTACGGACACGGCAGGTGCAAACGTTAGATCTAAACCACTTAAATAAACCTCTTTAGCAACTATTGAGCTTATATCTTCTATTAGAGTTTCATTTCTTGTAGCTCCAAGACCTATGTTATGAGGAAACAGAACAGCACCTTTAAGATTATTATGACCATGAACGGCATCAGTTCCCCAAATTACAGGAATTCCTAAGTTGCTACTTTTAGAAGCTAAGAAATATTCGTCAGCAAGCTTTCTCCAATCTTCGACATCATGATTCTTTTTTCCATAAGGAAAGCTTCCTCCGCCATTTAAGATTGCACCTATAGAATATTCTCTTACTTCTCGAGGCGAGATATGACTAATCTCAACCATCATTATTTGACCGACTTTTTCTTCTACAGTCATGGAATTAAGAATTTTCTCAATTTCATCGACATCCTCAGCACTTGCTGAGATAGATATTCCAAAAAGTAATAATAGAATTATAGATTTCATTTCTTAAGACCTTAAAGTAAAAGGCCGATATAACATCGGCCTTTTGATCAGTACTTTAAATTTTACCAGTAATAACCCACTCTTACACCGTACTGCCTAGGTGCAGAGAAAGAACCACTAGGATTTCCTGCCTCTACCCCTCTCCAGTAAGGAATTGTTTCGTCAGTGATGTTGTAAGCGTATGCTTGTGCATACCAAGAAGCATCTCCGGCAGGCTTATAGGTTAAGAATATGTCTAGCATTTTCCAAGCACCTCTTTGATCACCAAATTCATCAGTACTTTGATTAAAGTATCCTGGTAGATCTACAAATGTATCTCCAAATCCAGTTCCATAACCACCTGGATCGTTGGTATGCTTGTCCGCATTCCAAATAGTTAAGTAGTCTGAGGATTGCCAGTGATAATTAAGTGCAGGTAATAGCTGACCTAGATTACCCATTTCAAAAGTATGTTCATACCTAATTGTAAAAGATATGTCTGGTGAGTAAGGAGCTTCATTACCTTTTAGGTTGACTTGATTTTCCGGAACATTAGCTATGGACTGTCCGTAATCTGCTCTTCCAAAATACGCATCCTGACCATAGTACCATTGGGTTATGAAGTCATCCGTTACTTCTGTATCGGTAAAGGTAGCCCAACCACTTAACTTACCACCTTCATATGGTACAAAGTCGAACTCTAATTCAATACCTGACATTTCTTGCTCACCAAAGTTTTGTGTACCCCAAAATGTCACGACCTGTTGTATAGGGTCTAATTGGCCTGTATCGATATTGTATTCAGTAGTAGCAATAACATCGTATGGAACGTTACCAGTAAATTGTTTACCATCATAAATAGTATGATAAAGGTTGGCTGCAAGAGTAAGTCTATTGTCCAGAGCTCTTGTCTTATAGCCTACTTCAAATGTAGTTGCTTCTTCAGGTCCATAAGAAGTATTAACTTTTGATCCTGGACCTTCTGGATGTACCGTATTTTCTGCTCTTACAGCCTCGTCAGCAATACTTCCTGATTTATAACCGGTGGCTAAATAAGCGTAAACAAAACTTGATTCATTGATATCCCAATCGAGACCAATTCTCCAATCGGTTGAACTATAATCTTTAGAGGTGGCATTATTAGCAGTTTGAACCATGCAACCAGTTCCTCCGAAGTAAGGCCCACCGCCATAAGGTCCACCAGCCGCCTCACAATTTACTCCGGCGTATAAACCGCCTGCAAGATGGAAATCAGGACTTAATGCAGCTAAGTTAGGTATAAATAATTGTCTATTTCCCCATATTTCTGTTGAAGGATAACAAGAATTCCAGACCGTACATGCGTAGTTTTTTCCACCTACATCTGACTTTTCATCTTCTGTGTATCTTGCTCCAAGGGTAAGGTATAGATCATCTCTTAGTTTTATGGTTGCCTGACCAAATACAGCGGTAGACTCAAGAGTTCTATCAGGTTGTATGAAAACATCATCACCGTTAAATGTTGCATGGAAAAAAGCTTCCATATCATTTTCCTCTTTCAGATAAAAAGCTCCTGCTACCCAGGCTATATCCTCAGAGGCATCATTACTAAGTTCAACATCAATAACTGTTGAATCAGCTTGAAAGTCATTAAGAACCATGGCCATCTGCCACTCATTTCTTCCGCCATCTATATCAAATTGAGAATATTGCTCAAGAGATTGAGTTCCAACTTTGGCAACCATTTGATAATCACCAAAATCTTTATTGTAGATAGCTCGAATAGATTCTATTTCCAAATCATTTACACCAGGAACGTTTACCAAAGCAGTGTAAATATCTTCTGTACCTCTAATATCTGTGCAAGTGTTAGCTGATTTAGAAGGAGCTCCGCCGAAAGTTCTTCCAGTTCTGCCAGCCATCATTTCACAATCTAGAAGATTCATCCAACCAGCACCATCATCTTGAAAGATTTCGTATTGAAAGTTTAAGTCGCTTGAATCATCTATCACATAAAGAGCACTGACTCTAAATGCACTGTTGTCAGTATTACCATAAAAATCCGATGAATCAGCAGGTATCAAGTTATATGGATTGCCATACTGATATCCAGGATCAAATCCAGGTGCCGCATCATCTGCTCTTTCAGGGTTGTTACAACCTAGAAACCAAGCATAAGCTGAAATACCTCTTCTTTCTCCACAAGTAGTCACATTGGAAGCCTGACTGAGAACATCAGCTGGGAACCATCTGTGGTCAATACCATTGGGGTCGTAAAAACCATTCAGATGAGAGTCTTTAGAATGATCAGCAAACGCAAATCTAACTGCGAATTTGTCGCTTACAGGAAGATTGAAGTGACCTTGCACTCCTTGCTCAGAAAACCTTCCAGCATTAACGGTGACAGAACCACCTTGGGTTTCAAGGTTAGGTTTTGCTGTAATAATATTCAAAGTCCCGACTAATGAATTCCTTCCAAATAGTGTTCCTTGAGGACCTCTTAATAGTTCTGCTCTTTCAAGATCAAACATAAGTGCTTGCGCACCTTGAGGTCTAGAAACGTAAAGTCCATCCACATGAATACCTACAGCCGGATCACCTAACTCAGTAACATTATTTGATCTAACACCCCTCAGAGTAACTATAGGAGCATTAGTATCAGTGTTTTGAATAGCAAGACCAGGTAATGCGTAGCTTAGGTCTTTAATGCTAGATATACCCAGTTCAGTTAACTCTGATTGAGTTACTGCTGATACTGCTATAGGAGTGTCTAATATATCTGTTTCACGACGAGTGGCTGTTACAGTAACAACCTCAAGTGTTTCTTCAGCGTCTTGGTTATCGGAAGGTTCATCAGAAGATAAACTAGTTACAGAAAAAGCTAGAACGAAAGCTAGCAAAGAAAAGATTGATTTTCTCATCTACGGGTTCCCCATTTAAAATTAACTGGCGCTATTATGAAGGAATTCATAATATTTGACAACGCTGTCTTTTATTATATGGATTTCAAAAAATGGGCAGTTGAATCTCTAACTACTAACCTAGATTTAATGTCATCTTCACCTTCATAAGATGTATTCTCAAGGTTACAAATCAATTTATTTGCCGCTGCTTCCCCCATTTTAAATAAAGGCTGATGAACTGTTGTTAATGCAGGAGAAATCATCTGAGTCATAGGTGTATCATCAAATCCGACAACAGAAAGGGATTGAGGTATATCTATTGATAATTGATTAGCTACCTTTACAACAGCAGCAGCCATTTCGTCATTTGCAGCAAATACTGCAGAGGGTCGATTTTTTAGATTCAACAATCTTTTCGCACAAATTTCTCCAGAAGCAAATGAATTCAGACCAGTTTCAATTAATTCTCCTTCGCAAACTAAATTAGCTTCTTTCATAGCATCAAAAAAGCCGGCAAATCTCTGGTTAACACAAAGATGACTGGGATTACCTTTTATAAAACCAATACGTTTATGCCCTCTTCTGATCAAGTGGTTAGTAATCTCAAATGAGGCTTCATAATCATTGGTATTTACCTTCTCTGAAGCATCTACTACCAATCCACTTGAGACTAAGATTTTAGGCATATCCAGTTTATCAAGCTGATTTATCAATTCAGGAAAGTCTGACAAAGGTGGAGTAGTTATTATTCCCGATACTCTAGATTTTTTGATAAACAATTTTGTATCATCGATCAAACTAGCATCATCAAAACGACAAGGATGAATAATAACTTCATATCCAAATTTATAACAATATGAGAGTACCCCCTCCATTACATGGGTTATATAGTTAGGACTTGGCGTGTTATAAATTAGAGCGATAATTTTTGGCTGAGAACGAGCCAAGGACTGTGCAAAAGCATTTGGCTGATAATCAAGAAAGTCTATTGCCTTTTCAACTTTCTTGATAGTTTTCTCTGCTACATTCGGTTCACTGTTGATAACTCTAGAAACTGTCTTTATTGAGACTTTAGCTCTATTTGCAACATCTTGAATGGTTACAGGTGATTTTTTTATATTCATCAATTAAATTTTTTGGGTATTTCTAGTTTACCCAAAGTTTCAAGGTATTGTTCATTCAAAGTACTTTCAAAGTATTTAGGGTTATCTCTAAAGCTCTTTAAGGGTTGCCCTAATCCCTTGATTCCTCTTTGTCTGATTCTATTAACAGAATCAAGATCTACCTCTAAAAGAGCTATCTCCTCATTTGAACCTAGCTCTGTCAATACTTCTCCCTCTGGACCTATAACGATTGATTGCCCACATCCCTGTTCACCTCCTGCATTTACATCAAAGTAGTAACACTGCTGTTGTATGGCTGTTGCCCTTGCCATAATTTTTTCTTCATTACGATCACAAGTATCTGTTAGGCTTGGATGAATAATAATTTGTGCCCCTTGCATGGCTAAGGCTCTACTAGTTTCCGGGAACCAAAGATCATAACAAATATGCATTCCAAATATTCCTACATCTGGAATCTCAAAAATACATGTCTCATCTCCTCCCTCAATACCACTTTCGTAAGGCGCAAAGGGATAAATTTTTGTACACAAAGAAACAACATCTCCAGTATTTGAAATAACTGGGGCTACATTTGATATTCCTTTTTTATCATGATGATAAAAAGAACCTGGAATTAACCAAATATCATGCGCCGAAGCTAATTTAGAGAAGTGTTTTAGATTATTTTCTAGAGAGAATTTTTTAGCTCTACTTGGACCACCGACGGCCAACTCACTCACTACTACCATGTTTACCCAAGGGTATCTTGAAACAGTACTTTTTATTTTAGTAGTCAGTAACTCTCTATTGTCAAAACTAGCTAAATTCAGTTGTAAACCTGCTATAGAAAAATTTTTCACAGGAAAACTTTAGCACAATAAAGATTAGTAAATTAAAGATTTAAAGATCTTAATTCAATAGCATCTGCAGAGCTTTCAGATAATATCCCAGAAATAACAACAAATTTTAAGTCTTCAGTTGGGGAAAGCTCCTTTCTTAAAATTTTCATTATAGAATTTATATTCTTTTCGTGATCCGTATACATTGGGGACAAAAACGCTTGAACAGAGCCAGTGAGAGATAATTGACTTACCGTCTTTTTATTATTGCTGAATGCGTAGACGGGTTTCATAAAAGGTTTTGCATTGGAAACTATTTCAGCTGTTTGTCCGGATCTAGTGATAGCTATAATCCCATCTGCATCAATTGATTGCGCAAGGTTTTTAGCTGCAATTCCCAAATGTTGCCAATCTGTATTAGAAATTAACTTTTCTTCGTAACCCAAGGTCCTGTATCTTTCTGTCTTATTAGCTATTCTTGAAATGAAATTAACCGCCTCTACAGGATACTTACCAATGGTAGTTTCTCCGGATAGCATTACAGCATCTGCACCTTCATAGATAGCGTTAGCTACGTCAGTCACTTCTGCTCTAGTTGGCGTTGGATTTTCTATCATAGATTCAAGTAAATGTGTCGCAACTATTGATCTAACACCATATTTAGCGCAGTTAGACATTATCTTTCTTTGAATATTTGGAAGATTTGATAGATCTGTTTCTATGCCCAAGTCACCTCTTGCGACCATTACTGCATCAGAAACCTTACAAATATTTTCAATATTTGATAAACCTTCTCTATCTTCTATTTTGGATATTATTTTGACTTTCTTACTTTGAGTTTTTAGGACCTTTTTTAGGTCATCAATATCAGAAGCGTCTCGAACAAAAGATAATGCAATGAAATCTACATTTTCCTTCAAACCAAATGCTATATCTTTTTTATCTTTTTCAGTAACTGAAGGTAAATTAATGCGGATACCTGGTAGATTCACATGACGCTTGCTGCCAAGCTTACCTCCATCCAATACCTGGCATTCCAGTTGATTTTTACTTTTATTAAGTACCTTAAAATTTAATAAACCATTGTCTAGACTTATTAAGGTTCCAACATCAACGCTCTGGATAAGCTCATCGTAATGAACTCTTATCGAAGTAGTTTCGACATCTACTTCGTCTCTTATTGTAAAAGAAACAAGTTCTCCTGGTTCTAGATTGACAACTTCAGAAGTGTCACCAGTTCTAATTTCTGGGCCTTGAGTGTCTAAAAGAATGCCTACAGGGTTTTTAACTTTTTTATTAAGTTTTTTAATCCTCTCAATTATTTTTTTAGCATTCTTGTGATCAGAATGAGACATATTCAAGCGCGCCACATTCATACCTGCAGAATATAACTTCTTTATACTTGAATATGATTCAGTAGCCGGACCAATAGTACAAATTATTTTTGTTCTTTTAAATTTCATTTTAAAGCACGGCATAGTACAGAAGAAAAATAATAAGGCAAAAAAAACAGGCCCCGCAGGGCCTGTTTTCTTAATTTAAAGATAGACTAGAAACGATATCTCACATCTACACCCATTACTCTAGGTGGTAGAGGTGTTACAGATTTTCTGTAGTTTGTTTCATGATCGCCAGTGCTTAAGGCATAGTAATTTTCATTGTCCATCAGATTATTTACATATGCTCTAATAGAGGTGGCTCCATCATTGCTATACCAAGAAAGACTTACATTTGTATTCTCTCTTGATTCAACTCTATCTAGAGCACGTTGGACACCAGATGCTGAAAAGTCACCTGTATAAGAATGGTTAAGTAGTAACCACATTGGACCAAACCGTGTATCCATTTCATATGTAACTCTTATTGTAAATTTTTCTTCAGGAATACCTTTAAGAGGTCCGCCTTTGAGATTTACCGTGTAGTCTTCTGCAAAACTTGGATCATCAACAGTACATCCAACGTAACCTTGAGTACAAAGACCAAAAACGGGAACAGGATTAACAGGATCATCAACTGTAAATACTTCGTAGTCTTCACCATACTCAGTCTCTGTATAACTGAAGTTACCCGCTATATTTAATCTATCTGTAGCTTGGTACTGAATCTCAGTCTCAAAACCTACGTTTGTAATTCCATCAGCATTAGATACGAAATTGGCTCCAGCACCTCTAATGGGGTCAAATTGATCCAATTCATCCTGATATCCATCGTATTCGTAGGTATAAACTGAAGCAAATACTTGTAAAGTATCTTCTAGATGAAGACCTTTATAACCTATTTCAAAAGCCTGAACTTCCTCTTGGTCATAAGATACTAGGCGTTGTAAGTCTCCAATCGGTACTCCAAATTCATCCCTTAGATCATCGTATTGTCCTGAAATCCCAAGAGCATAACCACCTGACCTGAAACCTGTTGTATATGAGAAGTACCATAACTGATTTTCATTAGGCTCATAATCAAGGTTGATCCTTATGTTTGTATCGCTCCATTCACCTTCATCCTTAACATACCTTGTATAACTGTAAGGTATACCTTGTCCTAGTCTTAGTGGAGTCGCACATTCACTAGCCGTGATATCACAAGTTGGAGTAATGGGATTATTTGGATCTATTGATAATGAATAAATAGCAGCTGCAGGTATTAATCCTGCACCAGCTGCAGCTGTCCATTGAGCTACGAGTGCTGGATCATAGTTATATGTGGCATTACCCATTGCGACGTTTGTAGCTGCTAAAGCTGTCACTCCCTGACTGCCAATAGCAGCATAAGGAGCTCCTTGAAGAAGGTTTAATACAGGAAGATAAGGAGCTAAGGCACTTGCATATAACTCTGTATATCCTCCAGCTAACTCACTAGCTTCCTTTTCATCTTTAGCATATCGAGCACCTAAAGTAAGTGCAAATTCGTCATTGATTTGCCACGTTCCTTGAGTGAATGCAGCAAAACCATCAGTTTGGTTTTCATTAGCATGACGATAAACCCTTCCTAAAGGATCACCTCCCCAGCGGCCAGTAACTGTTCTTCCTAATACAGCACTAGTTTCATCAACATGTGGAGCAGTAGCCCATGTTCCATAAGGGTTGGTAGCACCAAATAAACTCATCATATTTAATGATGGAATAAACGGCAGTCCAGGAAGAGCAAGTTCTATACCTGTCAATGCAGCTACAGTCCCCCAATCAGTGTCTAAAACACCATAACTAGCAGGGTTTAGAATATAAGGGGCATTATTTGCTAGTGAATAAGTTTGCTGTCTATTTTCATCCATATAAAACACACCAGAAGTTACTTCAATATCATCAGCAAGCATCCAATTTAAGTTAATTTCGTGAGTTGTCATATGAACATCTTCTCTCACAGTAACTCTGTATTTTGAGAAAGTAGTGTTATTTGTTTCGTCCTGATCTATATTAAAGTCATAGTTATAATCAACTTTTCCGTAAAGATAAGTCAGGGTTGTATCCTCATTTATATCCCAAACATATTTCGCTTGTTGCCCTTCGTGTTCGAATTTTTCTCTGTTTGAGTTACAAGCCGGAGGTCCGTAAGGGAAATCTTCACAATTTTGATCATAGTTAATATCAACGTCATAAGTACCAATTACAGTAGGTGCATCACTTCTTCCAAACATTGGGTTATATCTATAAGGGAAACCGATAATATCTACACCTGGTCTTCTGGGAGCACCGTAACCAACAACACCAGTAATTGTATTAGTAAATTGAATGGCACCAGGAGTACTTGCAGTTACAGCTCTTAGACCATATACAGGATCAGTAGTGTTACGCTGACCTCTATTGTCTCCATAACCCTCTGTCAGAAGGACTCTATTACCTATTATTCTGTCAGATAGTCTGTCATTAGCTCTTATTTGGAAAGACATATCATCGTTAATATTCCACAATAATGTCATGGTCAGATTCTCATCATCTAGACTATTCGTATCTGGACCAGTTCCAACATTCTTTTGTATTCCATCTCTGTCAGAAGTCATTGCAGTTACCCTATAAGCAAAAGTATCAGTAATGGGAGCAGAGCTCATCAAGTAATATTGTTCATTTCCATAATCTCCAAGAACAGCCCTTACTTCACCTTCTGCTTCAAAAGTTGGCTTTTTAGTAATGTAATTAATAGCTCCACCTATTGAATTACGGCCATAAAGAGTTCCTTGGGGACCTCTCAAAACTTCAATACGTTCAACGTCGTATAAATAACTCTCTCCTGCAGCAATACCAAAATCAGGAGAATATATACCGTTGTAGTAAGTTGCGACACCTGGGTCACCACCTAAGGCTCTAAAGTTCCTACCAACACCACGGATTCTTACATCATAAGCGTCTCGAGTTGTTGCCGGAAGCTGATCCATAAGATCATTAGCTCCTTGCATCCCAAGATCTTCGATTAATGAAGAATCAAAAGCTGTTATGGACATTGAAGTATCTGACACAGTTGATGTCCTTTTTTCAGCTGTTACAGTAATTTCTTCTATACCTCCACGATCTACTTCCTCATCAGAAGATAAGGTAAAAGGTAGAATTGAAATTGAGATTGCGATTAACGAATAGATAATCTTATGCATGGCATCCTCCCCATTTAAGTGCGGCTCTTATTCCGCTATTAATTCCTTTTAAACACAAGTCCTTAATGGACAAAACTACATTAGCATAATTTCTTTTTTATATACAACAAAAAAAAACAGGCCCTAAGGCCTGTTTTTTTAATACTTGATGATCAGAATTTATATCTAATATCAACTCCCATAGTTCTAGGGCTAAGTGCACTTACAGTTTTTCTGTAGTTTTGCTCAGCGCTACTAGTGCTTAAGGCATAGTAACTTTCATTATCCATAAGATTATCAATGTAAGCTCTAACATTCACGCTTCCATCTTCGCTGTACCATGAAGCACTAACATTAGTAGTTTCCCTGGATTCTATTCTATCTAGCTCTCTTTGAACTCCGGAAGCCGAGAAAGCACCTGTATAAGAATGAGTGGCAAATAACCATACAGGACCCCATCTAGTATCCATTTCATAAGTTATATTCATAGTAAACTTATCTTCAGGAATACCTTTTAAAGGACCTCCTTTTAGATTGACTGTGTAATCAGTTACGAAAGCAGGGTTATCATCTTCACAGGATACGTATCCTTGTGTACATTGACCAAAAACTGCAACAGGGTTTGTTGGATCGTCAACAGTTAATACAAAGTAGTCTTCACCGTATTCAGTTTTTGTATAACTATAGTTACCAGCAATGTTTAAACGATCACTAGCTTGATACTGAATTTCAATTTCAAAACCTTCGTTAGTGATTCCATCAGCGTTTGATACAAAATTAGCACCGGCTCCTCTAATTGGATCAAACTGTTCAAGTTCATCTTGATAACCATCGTAATCATAGTGATAAATAGATGCGAAGACTTGTAAAGTATCATCTAAATGAAGACCTTTATAACCTAACTCAACAGCATCTACAGTTTCTTCATCATAACTAACTAAAACAGATCCGGTGCCATTTGGGACACCATATTCATCTCGAGCATCATCTCTTTGTCCTGATACACCTAGAGCGTATCCACCTGCTCTAAATCCAGTTGTATAAGATAGATACCAAAGTTGGTTTTCATTAGGCTCATAATCTACGTTTATCCTTACGTTTGTATCGTCCCATGAGTCTTCACCACCAATTCTACTAGTGTATGAGTAAGGGATACCTTGTCCAACTCTCAATGGTGTGGCGCATGTTGCTGAAGCAGTAATTTCACACTTAGGCGTAACAGGTTGAGCAGGATCTATTGAGCCTGGATAAATTGCTGCAGCTGGTAATAATCCGGCACCTGCAAGAGCTGTTAACTGAGCTAGTGTTGCAGGATTATAATTCCAAGTGGCATTACCCATTGCAACGTTTGTCTGAGCTTCTACAGTTGAGTCAGCTCCAAGTGGTATATACGGGTTGCCTCCTAAAAGGTTTATTACGGGTAAGAAACCTCCCAAAGGACCTGCAAATAATTCGGCATATCCACCTCTAGCCTCTAAAGCTTCTTTCTCATCCTCAGCGTATCTTGCACCTAGTGTAAGGGCCCAAGAATCATTTATTCTCCATGTACCTTGAGTAAAGTAAGCTACGGCATCTGTTTGGTTTTCATTCTGATGATTGTATACAGAACCTAGAGGATCTCCTTGCCATCTTCCAGTAATTGTAGTTCCAAGAGGTGCTGTTCCAACTTTCACATGAGGAGTAAGTTCATCACTTGGCCACCCAAGAATAGCCATTAAACTTGGGCTAAAGCCAAGCGGAATTCCTGTTAATGCAGTTACTGTAGACAAAGGAGTATCTAATAATCCGTAGTTTGCAGCTTGAGTAATATAAGGAACGTTGTTACTCAAAGTATAGTTTTGTTGTCTATTCTCATCCATGATGAAAAGACCTGAAGTCACTTCTATATCATCACCAATCATCCAGTTGATGTTAATCTCATGAGTGGTCATGTGAACATCTTCCAATACAGTAGTTCTGTATTGAGAGAAGTCAGAATTTATGTTGTCTAAATCGATATTAAAAGTGTAATTAAAATCAACCTTACCAAATAAATAGGTAATAGTAGTTCTATCATTTAGATCCCATGTGTATTTTGCCTGCATGCCTTCTTGTTCAAACATGACATGGTTCGAAGCACAACCAGGAGGTCCGTAAGGGAAATCTTCACAATTTTGATCATTGTTTACATTAACATCATATGTTCCTATTACATCAGGTCCTGTTGAACCATATGCAGGATTAAATCTCCAAGGGAAGCCGGCAGCATCAACACCCGGTCTGAGTGGTGCTCCGTATCCAACTTGACCAGTTAATGGGTTAGTGAAGGCAACAGCGCCCGGGGTTGTGGCAGTTGCTTTTCTTAATCCATAAACAGCATCAGTTGTATTTCTTGTTCCTCTGTTAGGACCATATCCTTCTGTAAGGAGAACATTATTGTTAATAATACGGTCAGATAACCTATCATTTGCTCTTATTTGGAAGGACATATCGTCATTGATGTTCCAAAGTAGAGTGAAAGTTAAGTTTTCGTCATCTAAAGAATTAGTGTCTGGTCCAGGACCTATGCTTTTCTGAACACCATCTCTTTCAACAGTGATTCCAGTAAATCTATAAGCCAAGTTATCAGTTATTGGGGCTGAGGACATCAAGAAGTATTGCTCTAATCCGTAATCTCCTAAAACTGCCCTGACCTCACCTTCAGCTTCAAAAGCAGGTTTCTTAGTAATATAGTTAATTGCACCACCAATGGAGTTTCTTCCATATAGAGTTCCCTGTGGTCCCCTCAGAACCTCAATTCTTTCAACGTCGTAAAGGTAATTTTCAGAAGCTGCGATACCAAAGTCTGGTGAGTAAATACCATTGTAATAAGTTGCAACACCTGGATCTCCACCAAGTGCCCTAAAGTTTCTACCAACACCACGAATTCTTACATCATATGCGTCACGAGTTGTTGCTGGAAGCTGATCCATCAAATCATCAGCGCCTTGCATACCCAGATCTTCTAATAATGAAGAATCAAAGGCAGTAATAGACATTGACGTATCAGATACGGTTGAAGTTCTTTTTTCAGCAGTTACAGTAATTTCTTCAATACCACCTCTGTCTCTATCTTCTTCATCAGAAAATAGGGCTGACGGCAGTATTATTAGAAAACCTAAAAGATAAGATAAGGATCTAATTTTCATGTTTCTCCCCCAAAAGTAGTTTCGATATCCTTAAGAAACTAGCTTATAAACACTACGAAGTCCTTTTCTCACACTTACTATGCCCTTTTCAGAGAAAGTGTGCAATTTTTTTTAATAACTTTTTTTGTGCCTTTTAAGCTTAATAATTCTGTTTTTAATTACTTGAGACTTGAAAATCAGCTTTTTTAAACAAATAAACGAGGGAAGCAGAAGTCATGACCAAGTTTAGGATAGTAACTCCATAAATTTTGAAGTTAACCCACGTATCTAAATCAGAATAATAAATGAAGTAAAGGTTGATAAAACCTACGAAAATAAGGAAGAAACTTATAAAAAAGGTAACATTTGACCAAGCATTTTGAGGAACAGTTTCTAACTGAGGTCCTGCCAAAGAAAAAAGTCCTTTAAGTAGTGCTGGGCCTTTAAAGTAATGAGCAATGATCAGTATCAGTCCCATTAACCAATGAACTATAGAGAATTTCCATTGAAGAAATATTGGGTCTCTTAGCACGAGCGTCATTAATGCGAAGGGAATTAATACACACCAAGAAAAAAATAAAACTTTAGACACCTTTCCAAGTGTTATTTTTTCTAAAGCCACTTGTATAGTTATGAATAAGAAAATCGCCAATGTAAAGTAGATAAAGTCTCTGGTTAAGTACCAAACAGACGCAAGCACGACTATCAGACTTAGCGGATTATTGAATATTTTGCTTAAAAGTTTCATATTGAGTTGATTTTAGCTTATTTTAAGTACTCTCTTAGGCTTTCAAATACAAATTTTGCGATTAAAGGTTGGGCTGCTTCATTAGGATGAATACCGTCATCAAACATAAATTCTTTGTTGAGCGCCACTTCTTCTAACATAAAAGGTATTAAAGTAACTCCTGAAGCAGCAGAAACCTTTGAATAAACTGATTCAAATTGTGTTTGATATCTCTTCCCATAGTTTGGAAGAATTCTTATTTGCATCAAAAAAACTTCAATACCTCGGTCTTTGCAGGCATTTATCATTGTCATTAGATTTTGATAGATTCTGTCAGGAGGATAACCCCTCAGAGCATCGTTACCACCTAACTCTAATAATACATAAGAAGGTTTCAACTCATCTAAAACTTTATTGATTCTTGACACACCTCCACCGGTAGTTTCACCAGATACGCTGGAATTAAAAATCTTTATTTTAAAATTATCTTTCTTGAATAGAACCTCAAGATCCCTAGACCACTGCTCTTCTTTCTCCATGCCGTAACCAGCGCTGATACTATCGCCGTATATAAGTAAAGATGAAGTGCCCTCTCCTGCCATTAGAGGAAATGTAAAAAAGGAAATGATTAGTATTTTTAAGTAATTCACTTAGTTAGATTTTTTCAATGTTTATTATAGATAAAGATTCTATTTTATATAAAACCAAATAGGTGTTATAGTAAGGTAATACACCTATTTAATCATATAAATGATCCTAGAAGTAAATAAACTAAGGAAGGAAGTTTCTTCAGGTGATTCTGAATTGACAATACTTGATGATGTCAGCTTTAGCCTAGAGGAAGGACAGTCGCTTGCAATAACTGGTCCATCTGGTTCAGGAAAATCTACTCTTCTGGGTTTACTGGCCGGCTTGGATACTGCAACTAGCGGAGAAATCTATCTAGATGAAGTCGGCCTGCATAAACTAGACGAAGAAGATCGAGCGATCCTAAGAAAGGAGAAAGTAGGATTTGTATTTCAGTCATTTGAATTATTACCAAGCTTAACTGCTCTTGAAAATGTCATGCTACCTTCAGAACTGAAGTCAGAAGATAACCCTAAAGAAAATGCCGAATACTTTCTTAATAGGGTTGGACTAAGCGAAAGAGAACACCATTATCCAAATCAACTTTCAGGTGGTGAACAGCAAAGGGTTGCCATAGCTAGAGCTTTTGCATGTTCTGCAAAAATACTCTTTGCAGATGAACCAACAGGAAATCTAGATCCAAAAAATGGTCAGGTTATATCTGATTTACTTTTTGAAGTTAATTCAGAAACAGACAATGCATTAGTAATAGTGACTCATGACCTAGAGTTGGCAAATAGGTGTGATAAACGAATAGACCTTAAACTTGGAAGAATAGTCGAATAATGCTTTTGAGTTTATCTTTAAAACTCTTTACCAGAGAAGTGCGGTCAGGTTACTTAACTTCTATGTTAGCGTCTTTAATCCTCGCAATAACTATAGTTTCAGGTATTTCTCTGTTTACAGACAGATTAGAACAGGCTCTCAACACTGAAACAGAGGAGTTTCTGGGTGGAAAGCTTAAATTTGAATCAAACCAGAATTCAATAAAAGCGGTTATTGAAGATTTAGAACTTGAAGAAACAAGCCATATGGAAATGGTTTTATTTGCCTCGGTAATCTTTTCAGACGATGAAATGCAACTTAGCTCGGTGAAGGCTGTAGATAATTACTATCCTCTTATTGGTGAACTTGAGCTAAAAAATTCTGCAGGGTTATTCAAAGTCAGTTCAAATCCAGAGCCAGGTACTGTATGGATGGATGAGAGACTTCAAAATCTACTACTACTTGACTATGGTGACGAGATTTTTTTAGGGGATGCAAAGCTTATTTTCACAGCTACGATCATCTACGAACCTGATAGAGCTTCTGGAAATTTTGCATTCGCACCTAAAACTATAATGAATATGTTAGATGTTGAATCTACAAATGTTATCCAGCCTGGAAGTAGAGTGGAATACAACTATCTCTTCAACGGGCCGGATGAAGAAATAGTAAAAATAAAAGAAAAGCTAGAAAAAGAAAAAGAAAATGGCGATGACATAGAGACCCTCAGTGAAGACACAAGTTCTTTAGGGCGAACAGTAGATAGATCAGAAAACTTCTTTCTTCTAGGAGGTCTCATAGCGGTATTGCTCTCTGCATGCACTATTGGTATTGCCTCCCAAAGATTTACACGAAGACATGTAGGTTATGTGGCTATCTTGAAAACGTTAGGTATGACAACATTTCAAATTAAAGCCTTATATTTCCTTCTTTTTCTTTATACCACTCTGTTAACTTTAGCCGTAGGATTGTCTTTGGGATGGTTACTTCAATCCAACTTTATAAATCTCATGTCTTCTTATTTTCCTACTGAACTACCGGTACCGAGTATTTATCCACTTTTTGTGACATGTCTAACAGCTCTTATCTGTCAATTTGGTTTTATTTATCCCCATATATTGAAGCTATTGTCTGTCTCTCCGATGCGTGTATTAAAAGATGATATAGCTTTCAATCAAGAAACTATCCCTGTATTTTTTATAGGTGCAATTGCTTTTCTTTTTTTACTCTATCTCTATACCAATCAATTGACTTTATCGCTAATTATATTTTTGGGAGTGGTAGGATTTTCTCTTGCCGGGATTGGCCTCATTTATCTTTTGCTTGGAAAGAGTGAAACAGGTTTAGGTGCTTCGAGCTCACTTAAATTAGCATTATCTGAACTTCGAAGAAGAAAACTAGGTAACTCTTTTCAAATCTTTGCTTTCACTATAGCTATAGGGCTCAGCTTGATTACTTTCTCAGCTAGCAAAAATTTACTTGGTTCCTGGCAAGGGTCTATACCTGACGACTCGCCCAATAACTTTGCAATCAACATAACTGATGAAGATAAAAATGGAATGGAATCATTCTTCAAGGAGAATCAAATAAATCCAACTCCTTTTTTTCCAGTAACAAACGCAACTATAGAGAGAGAGGAAGAAGATCAGGAGCTGATTGATAGGAATTTCAACATAACATGGATCGACCAGTTACCAGAACAAAATGAAATATCTGATGGTGCTTGGTTTTCAGACGACGTTATTAATGGTTTATCAATTTCTGAGAGTATTGCTGAAAGATATAATTTGAAGATAGGAGACAAAGTATTTCTCAAGGTTAATGAAGAAATAATTGGGACTTATATTCAAAGCGTTAGGAGGGTAAATTGGGATAGCTTTTCTCCTAATTTCTTTGTGATAGGTCACCCTTCCCTATTTAAGAATGTTACCTCTAATTACATTACGTCATTTTATATTCCTACAGAAAGGCAACAAGTTGCAGCTGAATTAATGAGAGAATTTAGGACAGTATCAGTCTTCTCAATTGAGGAGTTGATAGATCAAGTAAAAGAGATAATAGGCCAGGTTACGAAGGCCTTAAATTCTATTTTATTACTAACGTGTTTAAGTGCTATTTTTCTTGCCTTTTCTGCTTTACAAGATGGATTTAGTGTCAGAAAACATCAATCTGCTATTCTTCGGACTCTAGGTGCATCTAACTCATTAATTAAATCTTCAGCTCTTATAGAGTTCGCTTTATTAGGTGTTATTTCAGGAACTTTAGGTTCTTTGTTAGCCTATGGAGGAATTTACTTTATAGAAACAAAAGTATTCGAAACCACAGCCAATTTCTATCCTGAGATATGGATCATGGGTCCCCTAATAGGACTTTTTGTAGTTTCAGTTTTGTGCTTCTATCTGATCAATGGAATTATCAAACAATCGCCTAAAGAACTGTTAATGAGATAGATATAAAAAAGCCTGCATTGAGCAGGCTTTTTTATATTTTAGTGTCTACTTAGTAAGCACCAAATTTCTTAGTGAAAGAAATTCCACCCATTCTAGGTAATGTTGGAACAACAGATCTAAGGAAACCTTGAGTTTCGTCATCTGTTGACATGTTTCTAACACCAATCTTATCCATAACGTTATTGATAAAGAACATAACTTCTAGATCGCCTTCGTTATTAGTCCATGTAGCTTTTACATCTACACGGCTGAATGCTGGAGAAATATCATAAGGAAGAGCAGCATCGGACCAGATTATCTCATCTGTCCAAGATATACCTACTAGGTAATCTATAGATCCATCCAATACATCTTCTTGAGTGTAGTTAGAATAAACTGACATTTTGTTTTCAGGTATTCTTTCCATTCTCACACCATTGATAGGTCTTTCTCTCTCTTTAATTGAATAAAGAGATCCAGGAGCATTAGGGTTGTTAACCTCAATTACACCCTGATTACCAAATGCATCTACTATTTCTTCTGAGTATTTTGCATCTGTGTAACTATAGTTTCCTCCAATGATCCAATTAGGTTGAGGCATGTAAATAACCTCTAACTCTAGACCAGTAGTTTCAGCTTCAGGATATCCAATAACAGAAGTACTTACTCCTCCTAGGAAACTTTGCGATTCAAACTGACCATGAATATTTTCATAAACATATTGGTAAGTTGAAGCATTAATCTGGAGAGTATTGTCCATGTATGAACCTTTGTGACCTATCTCATAAGAAGTAACATTTTCCGAATCATAGCTTGGGAATGCTGAGAAATAACCAAGGTTAAATCCACCAGCTCTATGACCAGTAGTCACTGAGAAGTACCAAAGGGCATTATCTGTAGGAGAATAGTCAACGTTTACTCTGTAATTAGATTCTTCGAATTCTCTCTCCATCGATCTATAGAAAGAACGAGAATAAGGAATACCTTTAAATCTAATAATGCCTTCTCCTGTTGGAGTACCATCCGCATTTAAAGCTCCAGTAGCTTGGTTAAAGGCAAAGAGTTGTGCAGCTTGAAGTTCAACCTCGTTATATTGAACTAGGTTTTCTTCAGCAACTTTCTCATCTTCACTGTATGACCCACCTAAAGTGATTGCCCAGGTATCATTAATTTGGTACTCAGTCTGGAAATAAACAGCATATGCATCTGTTTTATTTTCAGTCTGCCATACAAAGGTTGTTCCAGGTGAAGGGTTAGGACCATTCCTAAGAACAGCATTCTCCCCATCCCAAGGACCTGAAATAATACATACTTGAGTTAAAGCAGGATCAGAAAAATCTGGAACTGGTGCAAGTCCTAAAAGACTGGCTATTCCACAACCAGTATCTCTAGCCGTATAAGGTCCAGCAGTGGTTGGGAAAGCTGGTACAGTTGGATTGGCTCCGCCATACAAAGCAACCGCTGTTAACATTTGTACTTGTCTAGAAGCTCCAGGTGCTGCAGCAGCAACAGTAGCTCCGTAGTCTGCAGGTTGAGAATACCTGGCATCTCCATTTGGATTAAAGAAATCCAAGTCTTGATCAATTTCTTCATGGTATTCGAATAATCCACCTACAAAACTCCAATCATCTGTTATATCCCAGAAGACTTGGAATTCATGTTGATAGTTTTCATTCTCTTGCATCGCGTGGAATTGTTCGTCATAAAGCGGGTTACCTGTCCTGTCATCATCAGTTATCCTTGTGTACAGATAATCTGTGTAAGAACCGATATATTTCAGAGTTAAATCGTCTCTCATATCCCAAGTATAGTTAACAGTTCCTGCTTGATGATCAAAGTATTCATCGTTGTATCCATTAGTTGAAGTAACTAGATCATCACCATTCATTGAAGGAATGCTCTTACCATCACCCAACATAGTAGCTGCAAGAATATTTGCGTCATACCCAAAAGCAAAGTTAGGACTAACACCAGTGCCTGCAAATAATGCAGGGTCAACACCTGGAACTAGGAATTGTCCAAATCTTTGAAGTCCTTTGTGGTTGAACTCAAATATTTCATAACCAGGAGTAGCACAATTCGCTACAGTTCTGTCAGTTAAGCTAGAACAAGGAGTATTAGGATCGACTGGTCTGTATCCATGGACCATCAGATCATTTCTTCTTACATTGCCTCCGTATTCGCTAGTTGTAAGTAGTCCGGCACCTTGAGCAGAACTGATAATTCTTCCATAACTTCTTTCGTTACCTCTCACATCAAGAGTATGGTTATCATTTTCCCATCTAAGCGCTAAAGTATAGTTTTCATCCTCGTAACTATCTAGATCTTCACCAGCACCAAGATCTTTAATAACACCATCACGGCTTCTATTAACAACAATTAGTCTGGCACTTAGGTTGTCAGTTAGGCCTCCATTAATGAATCCGTAGCCTTCAGCCATTCCATAACTTCCAACTAAAGTTCTTACTTCAGCAGCAAAATCCTGTGAAGGCTTTGCAGTTATAAAATTCACAGCTCCACCGATACTGTTTCTGCCATATAGAGTTCCTTGAGGTCCTCTTAGAATCTCAATTCTTTCAATGTCATAAAGTCCGTTATCAGTTGAAGCTATACCAAAGTCTACTGAGTAAGCACCATCAACGTAAGTTCCAACTCCTGGATCTCCTCCAAGTGCTCTAAACATCCTACCAATACCTCTAATAGAAATATCATAAGGTTGAATAGTTGTAGCAGGAATATAGTTCTGTAAATCTTCCTGGTTTCTTAAGTTAAGGGCTTCGATTAACGTAGAATCGAAAGCAGTAATTGAGATAGCAGTGTCTTGAATAGAAGATGCCTGCCTCTCGGCGGTTACGATTACCTCTTCAATCCCTCCAGTATTTTCATCGTCAGAAAATACCAAGAAAGGTGTTAAGGCAAAAGTTAGGAAAAAGAATATCTTTTTCATGAAACCTCCCCAAAGTTTCATCAGAGACCTCATCCTTAAGTTCTACTGAATAAGTTTTTTGTCCAAAAAAGTCCTTTTTTCGGAAAATATGACTATCAAAATACCTCTAATTTGGGAATCTATCAAGAAAAATCTAATAGAAAAAATAGGCCATACCAAAAGCAATAGTATTATTTATGGCATGTAAGATTATTGGCAAGCTAAGTGAGTT
Organism: SAR86 cluster bacterium AG-447-A08; assembly: GCA_003212335.1. GTDB lineage: Bacteria > Pseudomonadota > Gammaproteobacteria > Magnimaribacterales > Magnimaribacteraceae > Magnimaribacter > Magnimaribacter mokuoloeensis. The sequence goes on along the minus strand of QCQA01000002.1, from coordinate 42,996 downwards.
ATAAGTCATCCTTATGTAACCCAAAAATATGCCGAAGATAAACAAGACTAATAAGATCAAAGGTTCATACTGAAAATGTATGATGGTCCATAAAAAGCTGCTAAGAGTAACAGCCCCCCATCCCCCTAAGTGAGTTCTTTTCAGTTGAGAGAAAAGAAAACCTCTAAACAAAAACTCTTCAGCAATTGGAGCGACGATTATGACGGAAATGAGACCAAGAATAATTGGATCTGACAACATAAAAGTCACAAACCCTTCAGGCATTTCTATATCCAATGCCCACATATAGATCTCTTCAAGAGCTATGAATGCAAACAGCATTAGAGTTCCGTAGAAAATATCTCTTTTATTTATACTCAATGAACCTAGGTCATTTAGATCTATATTCCTCTTTTTCATCCGCCAGATAATGAAAGCAACTAGAGCTGACATAGAAAAAATTGGTGTTAGGTTATCTGCTATCGGATGAAGCTTGACTTCACCTAGATAATTCATATCAACCAGAACAGGGTTTTGATAAACCCACTCTCCTAAGCTACCAACCAGTAATGCAAAAGGAACAGGTATTAAATTAAATGTCAGGAAGACAAATAGGATTGCCCACCAAGCACTAAAATATTGTGTTGAATTATCTGTGGTCATAAATAGATATTAAGACAAAGTGTCGCTAAATGAAAGGAAGTAGCCAAACATTCTTGCTTGGCTACTAAACTCTAGAAGGATTAAACCTTCATTCAATAAACTTTGGGGATAGTTTTTTGAACAGCATCAATATACCTTGTCATTGTGACAAAGAAATTCACTAAAGTGACTTAATTGAAAACTTTGAACTTTAAATATGCGAACCAAGTAATGTTTTAAAGTTTTCGGAATAAAATTTTGTTTTAATTTCCTCACTTACATCTGACATGGTTTGTTCAAATCTCTTAATAGGGTCATCTGTTCCCTCATGATGAGGGTAATCTGAAGCGAACATCATAAGGTCTGCCGCTCCATTATTTAATAACCAGCCGATATCCTCTCCAGGAAATGCAGTAACTTTAATATGTTTTTGAACGTACTCCGAAGGGAGTAATTCAACTTGAGATAAATCTTGCAATCTTCTAAAGGCTCTAAAGGATTGGTCTAAGTGTTTCATCCAAGAAATTATCCAGGACGCGCCTAACTCCACAACCCCAACACGTAGATTTGGAAATCTATTGAAAACACCATCAAAAATCATAGAAGCAAGAAATAATTCAGCACAGTAGCTTATGCCCATATAAGCGAGGGCATCTCTCGGAGCATCACCCTCTTTATGAGGTGGAACGGTGCCTCCATTGTTATAAAAAGATAAAGGAACAGGATCCCAACTATTATCTGCTCCAACGTGCAATGTTATAGCAATATCATTTGCTTCTATTTCTCTCCAAACTTTATCGAAATCAGGATGGGTTGAGGCTTTTGTACCTTCTGGAGCAATCGTGTCAATCATTATGACGGAAAAACCATCTTTGATAGCTTGTTTTAAGAACTTCAATGCTATGTCTTCACCATAGGCAAAAGGAATATAAGCTGCTCCATGCATGCGTTTATCAACAGAACAAAATGTGGCCATACCTTTATTTAAAGCTTCTACACCACCTAGGATTATTTTTTGTTCTTTAGCGGCTAATACTTGATCAAATGCGCTTGTTGGAAAAACTATATGTGCCTTAAAACCCAAAAGATCATTTGCGAGTTTTCTTTCCTCAGCGTTAAAAGCTCCCAGGCCTTCCCAGCCTTTATGATTCCAAGTCATAAAATCTTTTTTTGCTTGCTCCAGAGCTTCTGAAGAAGATTGCCTATTTTCAAAGTTTGCAATTGCTTTATCTATTCTTTCAAATACTTCTTTATCCCCTTCCACTATTGGTTCGAGATGTTCTTTTATGTCTTTTGAAGCAAAATCATAGATCCAATTCGGATGCTCCATCATGTGCGTGTCGGCATCATAAATATCCTTTCTGTGAGCGTAAGTCATAAACTCTCCAATTTAATTGTTTAATCAGCAATTAAGATAAACTATAAACTACTTCTACAAATAATATAAAAATAAATGCAAGGTTTTAAAAAAAATAAACGACCGGTAGCCCTAGTGACAGGATTCTCATCTGGAATTGGCCTTGCTTATACAAAATATCTAGCTAAGAACAATTGGGAATTAGAATTGATAGCGCAAAACCCTGAAAAAGCCAAAAAGGCATTCGAATCTCTTTCATATCCTCATTCGAGATATCATCTTTGTGACTTATCTAAACCAGAAGATTTAGATAATGTGGTCAAAGTAATAAAAGAGCCCAATCTTATTGTTGCCAATGCTGGTATTACTAAATATGGAGCAGCTGGTTCTATAAACAAACAGGAAAAAAGAGACCTGTTTTATCTTTTATGTAACGGAGTTATCGACCTTATTGAAGAATTTATTCCTTCGATGATTAACCAAGGTGAAGGAAGAATTATTATAGTTTCAAGTATTGGAGCTATAACTCCAATGCCTAAGTCTTCAATTTATGCCTCAGCTAAGTCAGCCATCTACTCTTACGGGCAATCATTAGCTAAAGAACTTTCAAATAAAAATATATCTGTAACAGTTAGTCTTCCCGGGTATGTTCGAACTGATGCCCATGCGAGAGCTGGACTAGATCATCTAAAAAGTAAAGTCCCAAATTGGATGTGGGTAAACGCTGAACAAGTAGTAAAAGAAACAGAAAGAGCTTCAATTAAGAAAAAGTCAGAAATCATTCCAGGAATCGTTTACAAGCTTGTCAGGCCTTTTTTGAAACTATCTCTGGCTAATTTAATCTGGAATGGAATGACTAAAAGGAAATCTAAAAAGTAGTAAAGAAATCTTTGATATCATTTGCAACCCTATCTGGTGCTTCATACATCGGCAAATGGCCTATTTCAGGATAAATAATCAACTGATTTTTTGGGATATATTCAGCTAGGTTATAAGACGAAACATAAGGGATGATGTTATCTTCTTCACCGTGAATAATGAGGGTGGGTGCTTGAATGTCATTCAAGATTTCCGGTTTTTCTTCTCTGTAAAACCCACTAGAGAATCTTGACAGGATTGCCTTACGTGAGCCTTCTAATAATACAAGTTGGTGAAACTGATTTGATAATTCTTCAGTAGCTAAATTTTGATCATACACCGAGGATTGGAGTCCTTGTGTAGCAAAAAATTTAGGTGTGTAGAAAGAAAGAAAGAAACTTGCAAAGTCGGATCTCATTATTTTCCAAACTAAAGGTGTTTCAGATCCATTTTTCTGTATCTGTTTTCTTTGCTCTTCGGTATATATACCACTTGAAGCAAGCAAAATAAGTGATTCTATTTTGTTTGGATGTTTAAGAGCATATCTCCAAGCTATTCCTCCACCCATTGAGTTCCCTGCAAGAGAAAATTTCTTTACTTCTAGAAGCTTAGCTACCTCTGTAATTATCTTTATTGAATTTTCTGTTGAATAATCGTTTGTAGGCACAGGTCCAGTTAATCCAAAACCAGGTAAATCTATGCTGATTAATCTAAAGTCAGAAATAAGAAAAGGTACCATCGTCTCAAAATTAAAAAGAGAACCATTGAATCCGTGAAGTAAGATGATTACGGGTTTATTTTTTTTACCTTCGTCTCGATAGTGAACTCTGCTTCCATCGTCTAAAGTTATAAATTGCGATTTTTCCTTAGCATATTTTTTCTCCAGTTCCTCTCTGGGGATATCAAAATGTACTCCACTAAAAATTAGTAAAATTAAGACGGTTAATATTGCTAATAGAAAATACTTTAATCGAAATCTCATAAGGCTAAGGTCGAATTAATTTTGACTTGAAAGCTATCCTTGTTTCATTTTCTGGTGACGGCGACTTGGGAATAAACTGAGCTGCTATTAGAGAGAGCAAGGCAAAGATTGCTCCTATGTAAAATACTAGAGAATGAGACCACATCCATACCAGCCCCAGAAGCGCAGGTACAACTATTGCTGCAATGTGGTTTATAGTGAATGACACGCCAGCATTACTTGCCATATCCTTAGGATCGGCTATTTTTTGAAAATAGGTTGTAATGGCTATGGCTAGTGCAAAAAACATATGATCTAAGATGTATAGGAATGCCGCCACAGTGGCATTTTCTACTAAACCATATGCAATAAAGACAATAATGAGACCTATATACTCAAATGTTAACGCCCTCCTCTCTCCAAATTTACCAATAAGGCTTCCTATCTTCTCTGCAAACAAGTAGTTAAAAGCATAATTAACCAAAAAGAGTAACGTGACCTGCGAAGCACTATAACCAAATTTTTCAACCATCAGAAAAGCAGCAAAAACTACAAAGATTTGCCTTCTTGCTCCTGATAAAAAAGTAAGTAGGTAATACAACCAATATCTCTTCCTAAGAACAAGGTTTTGGTTTTGTTCTACTTTCGAAGGAAAAGCTGGATAGAAGATGAACATGACCAAGGCAAGAAAAATGCATATTCCTCCTGCAACTGCAAAGTTGATCCAGTAAGGCAGCTGAAAGAACTCTAATAATGTCCATAAACAACCATAAACTATTAATGATGTTAATGATCCTACAGCAAGAAGCTTGCCTAGGATGATTGGTGCTTCTTCTTTAGATAGCCACTGTAGGCTAAGTGACTGCTTAACAGCCTCAAAATAATGAAACCCTATACTCATCAAAACGGTCGTAAAATAAAGTCCGTAAACAGTGGGGAAAAAACCAGTTAAACAAACACCTAACCCCAATAAGGCTAATGAGAAGACAGCAAAGGTTTGTTCTTTGATAACTAACAAAACAAATATAAGGGTGAAAGATAGAAAACCCGGCACTTCTCTAAGGCTTTGTAAAATACCTATTTCAACCCCTGTAAAAGCAGCTTTTTCTACTACAAAGTTATTCAACATTGCAGACCATGCGTTGAATGCAATAGGCATTGCAATGGACATCAATATTAATAAAGAAATAGGATTAAATAGATTCCTATCTGACAATAATTTTTTCATCACAAGTAAGTTTATCTGTCCCCACGGGTATGTTCAATGCAGTCCAAGAAGACTAAAATTTAGAGATTATGAAATTTAAGATTTTATTAATAAATATAATTATTATTTCAATGAACCTTACAGCAAAGGAAAAGCAAGGTGAATCTTTTAACATACTGGTCTACAACACACATGGTTTACCTGAAATATTCATAAGTGATAATCCTAAAATGAGATTTCCGGTGATAGGAAACAAGACTAAGAATTACTCTATCTCTTTACTGCAAGAAGACTATGCACACCATGAAGAGTTGTCATCCGGGTTGGCTCAATCTAGTAAAGCTATCCGAGGAGGTCTAGGTACCAGATTATCTTGTCCTGTTTGCACAGGATCCGGATTAACCTCAGTTTTTAATTTACCTGAAGACTGGCTCGTAGAGGTTGAAAATGAAACTTTTCAGACTTGTTCAGGTTGGTTTGTGGGTGCGAATGATTGTTTTGCCTTTAAAGGCTTTCAGATAATAAAAATTACTCTTCCAGATGATAGAAAGTTTTTCATAGTAAATACACACATGGATGCCGGCAGAAGAGATTCGGACAGATCTGCAAGAGCAGAACAACTGGAACATATTATTTCATCGTTAAATAAGTTAATTACAAATGAAGCTTTGATTGTTGCTGGGGATCTTAATCTAAGCTCTAAAAGTTCTGAGGATATGAAGCTTTTAGATAATTTTAAAGATGAACTTAAATTAAATAATGCCTTTGAAGAAATCACTATAGACAAAAAATGGTCTATCCTCGATTACATACTATATAAACAAGGTGACGAAGTAGAATTTAAGATTGAAGCAGTTGGAGAAGATAGGTCTTTTGTAACTGAAGAAGGCGCACTAAGCGACCATCCTGCACTTTTTATTGAGTTTTCTATTTAAAACTATTTATTTAGTTCAAAGGACCCTTCAAAGATTTTTAATTAATGAAGGATAAATTACCATGTATAGTGATTCCATGAAAATAAATGCAGCTTTGCCTATTTACGCAATTATTTTGAGTATATTGCTATTTTTTTTACAGCATATAAGCCTGCTTCCTCCTCAAGCAAAGAGTATCGACTCTCCTCCAGAGGTATTTTCTGCGGAGCGTGCCTATGAAACTTTAAAACATCTTTTACAAGAAAATAAACCTCACCCTGTGGGTTCGGATTTAAATAAAGTCATTAAAGATCGGCTGATTGATGAACTGAAAAAGTTAGATATCCAGTATGAAGTGCAAAAAACATGGGCTTGTGCTTCTAGGTATGCTGGTTGTGCAGAAGTTGAGAATTTAATAGGTATTATTCCCGGTAAAACCAATGCACCCTATCTTGCGCTCATGGCTCATTACGACTCTGTGCCAATGGCACCTGGAGCAGGTGATGATGGAGCTGGTGTGGTTGCTATTCTTGAAGCAGCAAGAGTTCTGAAATTAGAAGCACCTTATGATCATCCAATAATGCTTCTTTTAACTGATGCTGAGGAGAATGGACTTATAGGCGCGGAGGCATTTTTTAATCAACATTCATTAGCCAAAGAAGTAGGTGCAGTTCTCAACATTGAAGGAAGCGGAACTGCTGGCGGAAGTATGGTGTTTCGAACATCGGATAAGAATGAACTGCTAATTAAGAGCCTATCTCACGATCACGATCATGCCTATGGCTTTTCTTTAGCAAATGAAATCTTCAAAAGAATGCCTAACGATACAGATTTTAGCGTGGCGATGAGAGCTAATATACCTGGGATGGACTTTGCTTTTGTCGGTGAAAGAAATCACTACCATACTCCAAATGATAATGTGGAAAATTTAGATATAAGAACCATCCAACACCACGGAGAAAATATATTAAGTGCCTCTCGAGATCTACTTTCAAAGGATTGGAATAACTTTGGAGACAAATATGTTTATTTAGGTGGGACTTATGGATTTTGGTCCCAATGGAAATCAAGCAATAGTTTAATTGCCCTAATACTTTCAACTCTGGTTTTAATTACAGCATTAATTCGCTCCAAAATAAAATTACAAAGATTGACTGTGGGATTTATTCTTTCTCCTGTCACGCTAGCTACTACTATTTTCTCGGGCTTCTTGGGTTTCTACCTTTTATCTATCTTTTCGGGGAATGTTATAAGTTGGCCCGGAATAGATTGGCCGTACCGACTTCTTCTTATTGGATCAACATCTATAGGACTTCTAGTGGGATGTGCTATTAGTAGAAAATTTCTACAAGAATTAGAAGTAATTTACGGGACCTGGTTTTTTTGGACATTACTTACTTTAATTGTCACTTTATTTTTACCAGATGCTGCCAATTTATTCATATTGCCTTTAGTTTTTGGAAGTTTAATTTTACTAATTTCCAATTACGTAAAAAATCAATACAGATTAACTTTCTTACTCCTAACCTTGGTTGTAGCTCTACCGAGCACATTAGGTTTAATATTTTCTTTGGAACAAAGCCAAGGCTACAAACTAGTCTTGGCGGTACTACCCTTTGCGGGATTGTATGCAATTTTGATTTCACCTTTCCTTTTTTCAATCAATATGAAAACTACCTTTTCAATTGCTGGAGGAGCAACTTTGGTGGCTCTAATTGCAGGGAGCATACTAAATCTCTATACAGAGAAGAGGCCTCAACATGTGAACATTCATTTTTATGAGAATTTAGATAGCAAAGAGTCATTTATTCATCTCTCTGGAAATTATAAAAATGTAGCAGCTTCAGATCCCGAACCTCTTATTGAACCTTTAGCCTCTTATGTTGATGTTGCGGATACCAAGGCTATTGCCTCTTATGCTCCTGAATATCAATTTAGATATTGGGCAGATAGTACTTCTAGTGAATGGATAGGACCCTCCATTGAAGTCGAAGAAAAAATCAAAAATTTAAATTCAATAGCGGTGAGATTAAAAAGTAATAGAGATGCTAGTAGATTAATTCTTTTATTACCTGAAGTTTCGAAATTACAATCTTTTAATATTGGATCTCAAGAAATAAAAGTAACACCATCTAATAGAGGCGCATACAAAGGATATTATTTAATTTACCTTAACGGAATATACGATAAGCAAGTAGATTTAATATTGAATTTTGAGAACTACACACAAGAGATAGATGGCTATCTTTTGGATGTCAGCACCGAATTACCTGAGCATCTAGATGAGTTATATCAAGCACGCTCTGGGATTTTTTCTCCTGTACATAGAGGAGATCAGGCAATCTTAATCAAGACCATAAAAATATAGAGTAATTTAGTTAAGGGTTAACCCGAAAAGATTGGTTGATAAAGTTCAAAGTGTCCCATTAAGAATATTGCTATCCACCACCCAATAATCCAAAAGAATCCTCCCATGCCGTTATCCCTTAAATAGAACCTCCAAAGGAGTCCTGTAATAATCGTAGTAACTACAGCGTCAGCTATCATCTAGTCTGAAGGCATGACAAATCTTCCACCCACGAAATCCCATCCCATCCAATCACCAAACCACAATAAAGCTATAAATAAGAGTAAATAAAATAGAGCTTTTTTCGGTTCTTTTATAAACCCCATCAATCTATCTCCTCTCCAAGATATAAAAAGAAAAAATGGTGGAGCTAGGCGGGATCGAACCGCCGACCTCAACACTGCCAGTGTTGCGCTCTCCCAGCTGAGCTATAGCCCCTTGAATGAAATTGAACTATTATACCCATCAAAGATCGTTAACAAAAAAAATAAGTCTAAAACTATGAAATTTTATATAAAAGTTGCCCTCTTTATTTCTCTTTTTAATTTCTCATATATAACTTCAGCAGATACGAATAAAAATGCCGAATTGTTTGGCTCTTGGCCTGATATTCGAGATGTTGTCATATCTCCAAACGGGAAATATGTTGGGGTTGTGCAAACAGTAAACAGACAGGGAATAGTTAAAATATTAGATTTAGATAGCTCCCAATTAATAAGCATCCATGATTTTGGAAAAAAAGGAAGTATTTCAGATTTCTTTTGGGCCACCAACGAAAGACTTGTATTCTCGGTAACTAGACCAAGCACTAGGACCACAGAAAACTGGGGAACAGGTCAACTTGTTGCAGCGAATATTGACGGTAAAAGGACAAGACTCATAGCTGGATGGGGAACTGACGAAAATAGAAAGGGTGTTCATAATAGAGCCAAAACTGATCCAAATAGACCTGCTTATGTGGTGCATACTCTGCCAGAAGATAAAGACCACATAATAGTAAACTTTTTTTGATAATGCTGGTTTTAATGACCTTGCTAAGTTGAATATTAACAACGGAAAAGTCACTTATATAACAGGTTCACCTGTGATTTATCCAAGTTGGGTTCTAAATTCTAATGGTGATTTGATAGGTGTTTGGACAGCTGATTTAGAAAATACATCTGAAATATATCTCTACAAACCCAATCTTCCAAAAGGTTCCCTTGAATCAAGAGAATGTAAGCAGAAAACTAATTGTTACATACCTCCAATTAAACAAGATAATAAGAAACCGGGTTGGGTCTTCTTCAAAGAATTTGAGTTTCCTAAAGGGGCTTCAATAGAAGGATTCACTAAAAAAGGGACAATGATGGTTACTGAATTTATGGAAGAAGATACATCTGGACTCTATGAATACGACTTAAAGAAGAACACATATGAGTTGATTTATAGGCATCCTAGAGTTGATATAACTGGTGTAGCGACCAGCCGTGATGACGGCCCTTATGGAATAAGGATTGATGATGGTAAGCCTGAGTATCTTTATCTCTCCGAACCCAATAGACTGAAAGATCTACATTTACAGTTTTACAATGCTTTCCCAGGTAGCAAGACATCGATTACTTCTAGATCAGATGATTACACTAAAGCAATCGGGGTAGTTAGTGCAGACAATAATCCGGGAGTGTACTATTTACTTGACACCGAAAGGAACCGAATCTCTCCTTTGGGTAGGTATTGGGCTAAGACTTCTTACGACTCTCTTGCAAAAATGGAGGTTATCAACTTTCAAAACAGACATGGAGATAAAGTACAATCCTATTTAACTAAGGCCGTCGGCAAGACAAATGCTCCTACTATTGTCATGCCACACGGTGGTCCTTGGGCAAGAGACTATTGGGGATTCGATCCTGAAGTTCAGTTCCTAGCCGCTGAAGGTTTTAACGTTTTACAGAATAATATTCGAGGTTCTAGTGGTTACGGTTTAAAGCACATGAAAGAAGTTTACGGAAATTTCGATACCGTCCTTGAAGACATGTTTGACTCTATAGAATACTTAGACACCAAGGGTGAGATTAACAAAGAGAATGTTTGTGTTTATGGAGGTAGTTATGGGGGTTACGCTGCCACCCAAGGTCCAATGATGAGACCTGATTTATTTAGATGTGCTGTTAGTGAAGCTGGACTATATGACATCAATGCCCAATATACGAGTGGTGATATAAGATGGGGAAGAGGAGGAAAGAAATTTTTAGAAGCTACATTTGGTGATGGTAACGAAGCAGAGACTCAATCTCCCACAAACTATGTTAATAAACTCATTACTCCTTATATGATAATTCACGGAGAAAAAGACATAAGAACACCTTATCAAGAAGCTAAAGCGTTCATGAAGAAGATGGATAAAGCTGGAATTAAATATGAAAAAATGATCATAGAAAAGGAAACTCATGGATTCTCTAGAGAAGAAAATAGAATCGAGAAGATGAAGAGAATAAGTGCATTCTTTAATAAGTATCTTGATACTTAAGAAGTAATTGTATTATTTTTCTTAATTAAAATAGTTATAGAGTAGAAAGCCGCACTAAATAGAATGCATGCCAAGGCGCTACTAGCATAAAAAGGTATGGCATTGATATAACAAAGAATAAGTCCATTTAAGTTATTCGCGTAAGTCGAAGAATTAAGCCATACTCCAAAGTTGCTTATAACAAAAAAGACCATAGGCGAAGATATGGCTAGCACCCCTACTCTTTTAAGGGAAGTGTGATGAAAATAGTAAGTCATTAAGCTAAGAGCGATAATTGGGAAATAGGTCCATAGCATCAAAGAATGCATGCCAATAAAGAAATCTGATATGAGCATTGCACACAGGGGAACAGTTATGGAAAAGGCTATATCTTTTTTTATAAAAGGCAGAAAAATTATTCCAGCCAAGATTGGAGTAAAGTTTGGAGGATGAGGAATAATTCTACTTAAAACAAGTAAAAGAGTTAAAAAAATAATGCCTTTTAGGTAGCTCATTTTGTTATTCTAATTGAATTAAAAATTATTGGAAAATTAATGAATCAAGCACCGTTATATGAGCTAGAAGATTTCTCTTTTTCTGGCGGCCAAGCTTTCTTCTACGAAATAAATGAAGAAGACCAACTCAGAATTGCTTTCTGGAATATGGAAAGTACAAAAGGAACGATAATACTTCAATCGGGTAGAACAGAATTTATTGAAAAGTACTACGAAGTTATTGAAGAGTTTGTCTCTAGAGGATTTGCTGTTGCAATGGTGGACTGGAGAGGTCAAGGGCTATCAAGTAGGACTGCAAAAGATAAAAGACTAGGTCACATAGATAAATTTGAGACCTACGATGAAGATTTTAATTCAGTAATGAACGACTGTTTTAAATCAAAGTGTCCGAGGCCATTTATAGGCTTTGGCCATTCTATGGGAGGATGTCTTTTGACTTCTTATTTTATTTCTGAGGACAATCTTTTTGATAAATGTATTTTATGCGCCCCTATGGTATCGGTAAGAGCAAATGCCTTATCAAGAAGAATTGTTGGAGCGTTGGGGATACTTGAAATCTTTGGTTTGGGATCTTTTCCAATGCAAAAACCTTCATGGGATGAAAAAAATGGTTGGACAGAAGAACCTTTTGAAGAAAATGCTCTTACATCAGACAAAAGAAGATTCAATAGGTCTTATAGATTAATTAGCAAGTTTCCCGAGCTAGGTATAAAAGGGATTTCGGTTGGTTGGTTAAAGCATGCATTAAAAAGAACAAATCAATTTAAATCCTTAGATTGGTCTAAAGCAATAAAAAAACCCCTACTACTTCTCGATGCAACTGAAGATAAATTAGTTAATAGTCAATTGAACAAAGACTTGTTGGGGCAATCTTCTTTTGTAACTATCAAATCAATAAATTCTCAACATGAGATCATGATGGAGAGTGATGAAATCCGAAAAGAGGCCTGGGAGTCTATAGATCTTTTTCTAAAGACTGAATCATAGATAAGAAATTATCTAATCTCTTAAGGACAATATTCTTACCTAGTATTTCGCAAACTAAGTCAATTGAAGGAGAGTTCACTGTTGCCGTTAAAGCCAACCTTAAAGGTAATCCAATTTTTCCAAAGCCAACATCTACCTCTGAAACAGTCTTATCTATAACTTCTTTTATTGAAATTTGATCCCACATTTCAAGTTCAGATAAATAGGATTTTAATAATGATAAATATCCATGGGTTCCTTCCTTGCAGTGTTTATTGATTAAAGTATCTTCAAAATCTTCTGGATCTTTGAAAAAATAAGAGGAATGAACTATGAAGTCATTTAAAGTTGAACACCTTTCTCGAATTGCCAAAAGAACACTGTTTGAATAGTCACTACCATCAAATTTTTTGTTGTTTATTGCATTAATCAATTGCTCTTCACTCTTAGAATCTAAGTAATGCTTGTTAAACCAGAGCAATTTATCCATCGAGAATGTTGCAGGTGACTGATTAAGAGTACCTTCCACAAATGTCTCCTCCATTTCATGATAATCAAAAATTTCTTGATCACCTTTGGACCAACCTAAGCGTAATAGATAATTTTTTAGAGCTTCAGGCAAGATTCCCTGTGAGGAATATTCACCAACTCCTAATGCTCCATGTCGTTTCGACAATCTCTTACCATCCTCTCCAAGTATCATAGGAACATGCCCATAAGTAGGAACATTTTCATTAAAGGCTTTAAATACATTTATTTGTTTAAACGTATTATTGACATGATCATCGCCTCTTATTACATGGGTAATTTTGGAGTCCAGATCATCAACTACAACGCAGAAATTATAAGTGGCAGACCCATCACTTCTTTCAATTATAAAATCTTCAAGTTGCTCATTTGATACTTGAATCTCACCTTTTACTAAATCAGTAAAAGAGGTAGATCCTTGTTCCGGCATTTTGAAACGAACAACGGTATTATCTGCTCTAGGAAGGTTAAGATCTCGTGAATTTTTGTCCTCTTCTATAACATCACCTTTACATACATACGCAGAACCATTCTCTAGAAGACGGTCTACCATTTCTTTGTAGCGTTTTGCATTATGAGATTGAAAAATAGTTTCTTGATCAAATGTGATACCAAGCCATTTAAAGCTATTAATAATCTCTTCAGTGTATTCATCTTTAGACCTGGTTTTATCCGTATCCTCTATTCTTAGAAGGCATTCTCCTTGACGAGATTTAGCATATAGCCAGGCAAATAAAGCTGTTCTTGCACCACCAATATGTAGATATCCTGTAGGGCTAGGAGCAAACCTAGTTCTAATTTTAGACATTTTTATTTAAACCTATTGGATCTGTTCCAGTCTCTTCTTTCATTCGCAGCAAATATTCCTCGTGCTCTTTAACTTCATTATCAGAAAGCTCAACTACCTTTAGATTTAATTTGGAACTCAGCTGACCATCTATTTCTGTCTTCTCAATTAATTGCTCTGAAGTTGAATCAGTGAAGTCTAAAGCGCTTTGACCGCCAGTCATAGAGAGATAAACATCACCCAGGATCTGTGAATCGAGTAAAGCTCCATGCAATTCTCTATCATAACCGCCAATTTCGTATCTTTTTACTAGAGCATCCAGGCTATTTCTTTGGCCAGGATGTTTTTCCCTAGCTATTTGAAGAGTGTCCGTTACCTTAGAGACGCATTCAGCAACTAGTGGCAAATTCTTTGATAAAAGATTTATTTCATGATCCAGAAATTTAATATCAAATTCCGCGTTGTGAATAAGCAACTCAGATTCTTTAATAAATGTTACGAAGTCATCATAAATTTCTTCAAATCTTGGTTTGTCACTTAAAAATTCCGTTGTTAAACCATGTACCTCCAGCGCGGCCTCGTCACTATCTCTATCAGGATTAAGATAAACATGGAATTGTTCTCCAGTAAACTTTCTATTAATTAGCTCTATACATCCTATCTCAATAACTCTATGTCCTGATTTAGGATCTAATCCAGTAGTTTCTGTATCTAGTATTATCTGTCTAAGCATTTATATTTCGTCTATACCTTTATTAGCAAGCATATCAGCAATATCATTTTCTCTATTTCCACTATGTCCTTTAACCCAACTCCAGGATACATTATGAAATTGATTTAATTCATCAACTTTCATCCATAATTCTTGATTTTTAACAGGTTTTTTTGAGGCCGTTTTCCATCCATTTTTTTTCCAAGAATGAATCCAAGATTCTATTCCGTCCTTCAAATAATTAGAGTCAGTAAAAATTTCTATATGTGTTCTTTCTTCAAAGTAACTCAGTCCCTCTATAGCTGCTGTCATTTCCATTTGATTGTTTGTAGTATTTTTTTCTCCACCAAAAAGTGTAATTTCATTATTATTTTCGATAATTAGAACTCCCCAACCACCTGGTCCGGGATTTCCTCTACATGCGCCATCGGTATAGATTGTTACTGGAGAAGACATATACAAATTGTATTACACTTGTACTAACTATTCCCACTTTCTAAGTGTAAAATCTATATATGTTTGAAATATTTCCTATAAGAGCCTTTTCTGATAATTACATTTGGATGTTAATTAAAGATGATGAAGTTACTGTAGTTGATCCAGGGGATTCAGTGCCTGTAATAAATTTATTAAATGAAAAGAACTTGATTTTAAAAAATATCATCATAACTCATCATCATTTTGATCATACTGGAGGTATTCAAAAGCTGAACGAAGTTTATGATTGTGATGTTTACGGACCCTCTCAAGGTCATATTCAAGGTATTAATAAGCCTATTAATGACAATCAGGAATTTATGATTTCTAATACCTTATTTAAGGCTATAGCCACTCCTGGACACACACTTGATCACTTATCTTATTTCATTGATCAAGATGATGAACCTTTGTTGTTGAGCGGAGATACCCTCTTCTCAGGAGGGTGTGGAAGATTATTTGAAGGCACGCCTTTGCAAATGTATGAATCTTTATCTAAATTTGCCAACCTTCCTACAAATACTAAAGTGTATTGTACTCATGAATATACTGAATCAAATTTGAAATTTGCACTAGCAGTTGAGCCTAACAACTCACATCTAAAAGAAAAGTTTTTAGAAGTCGTGCAATTAAGGTCTGAAGATAAAGAAACATTGCCTTCAACCATAGGTGAAGAGCTAAAAGTGAATCCCTTTATGCGGTGTAATGAGTTAGATGTAAAAAAAGCAGCTGAAAATTTTTCTAATGCACAATTTTCTGAACCTCATGAAGTTCTGGGAAGTATAAGAGATTGGAAAGATAATTTCTAAAATGAAAAAAATTTCTTACTTTATTGCGATAGTTATATTTAATGGTTGCACAACAGTTGCAAGTAACGAAATAATTAAACTTGATTCACAGTCTATAACTACTGAGAGTCCAAATATAATCGAAGCTAAACTTGAATCAACGCCTTTTGATATCTGGGAAAGAATAAGACTAGAACTAACTTTAAAAATTCCTGAGGATCAAATTGCCTCAACTAGCGTATATAGAGAAAGACTTTATAAAAACCAATCTGCTGTTAATAGAATCAGCAAATCAGGGCAAAGGTATCTTTATCATACCCTTACTAGAGCTGAAGAGCTCGGACTACCAGTTGAGCTAGCATTACTGCCTTTTGTAGAAAGTGAGTTTGACCCTTACGCAAAATCAATAGACGGAGCTACAGGCATATGGCAATTTATGCCTGCTACGGGCAAGGAATGGGGTTTAAAAAGTAATTGGTGGTACGACGGCAAAAAAGACGTCCTTGCCTCAACTGAGGCCGCGCTTCAATTTTTGACTTATTTGCATGAAAAATTTGATGGAGATTGGTTACTAGCGATGGCGGCTTACAATACCGGGCCTACCAGAGTGAATAGAGCTATAAGAAAAAATAAAAGGGAAAATAAGCCTATTAGATTTTGGGACCTAAATCTTCCCAAAGAAACTACTGCCTATGTCCCAAAACTCCTAGTGCTTTGCGAGCTAATCAAAGATCCCCAAGCTTTTGAGGTAAACTTACCTAGCATAGCAAACAGACCCTATTTTCAGAGAGTTAAAATACCAGGACAGCTAGATTTAATGCAAGCCGCTGATTTAGCAGGACTAAAACCTGAAACTATTTATGAGTTAAATCCTGGCTTTAATCAATGGGCCACTGATCCAAGCGGTCCTCATTATCTTCTGTTACCTATAGGTGTATCAGATAGATTCATCACACAGTTGGAATCTTTAGATCAGAGTGATTTGGTAAGGTGGGATCGATACAAAATAAGACGAGGAGATAACCTTTACCGAATTGCCTCTAGATATAAGATTGAGGTTTCTGTGCTAATGGAAATTAATGGTATGGAATCAGATCTGATCTATGCCGGAAAGGAGATCATGGTACCTAGAGGATCTGCGTGGGCTAATAAACAATCTCCAAGAGAACAAGTATATCAAGTTAAAGCTGGCGACTCTTTATGGAATATTTCTAAGAAATTTAAAGTATCAATTGAAGATGTTGCATTATGGAATGATTTGGATATTGAAAAACCTCTTCAAATAAATCAAGAGATCAAAATATTCTCTAAGTACGAAAGAATCAGACAAGATGTGCCGTCAAGAAAGCTTAGAACAATGCTTTACCCTGTTAAATCTGGAGATACTATAAGTAGGATAGCATCAAAATTTGATATCTCTGCCCAAGAAATCCAACAATGGAATGAGATAGAAGATGTATCTAAAATTTTTCCAGGTCAAGTACTAAAACTCTTTCTCTAAGAGTCTGCGGTTCTAGGATCAATAGCATCCCGAAGTCCATCTCCAATAAAGTTTAGAGAGAACAAAGTTAAAGAGAAGGCTAAAGAAGGAAATATTAATAACCACCAGTACTCCTCCATGGAAACAGCACCATCTCTTATTAGTAGACCCCACGAACTCAAAGGTGGCTGAACTCCTAATCCAAGAAAACTTAAAAAGGATTCAAGAAGCATAATTTGTGGGACGGTTAAGGTTGCATAAACTATAACTGGACCCATTGCATTAGGAATTAAGTGCCTGAATATAATACTTAATCTACTCACCCCCATTGCTTCAGCTGACAATATAAATTCTTGTCTAGATAGATTAAGTACTTGGCTTCTTACAATTCTTGCCATAGTTAGCCATTCCACAGCACCAATAGCCAAGAATAAAAGAACTAAGTTTCTACCAAAAATTACCATTAAAAGAATGATTAGAATGATAAAAGGTATGCCGTACAAAGTATCAACTATTCTCATCATGATGGCATCTGTTTTTCCACCTGAGAATCCTGCTATGGTTCCCCAAATTACACCTATGATTAAGGCAACAGAAGTAGCCAAAAAACCTACCATTAAAGATATTCTACTTCCATACATCATCCTAGTGAGTAAATCTCTGCCTAAGGTATCAGTTCCCAATAAATGATCTGATGATGGAGGCGAAGCACCTAATGCGAGATCTTGATAAGCGTAATCATATGGAGCAATAAATGGCGTTATTAGAGCCATAAACACAAGTATAAGAATATAAATTAAGCTAAATAAAGATAACTTATTAGTAGTAAGCCTAAGTAAGGCATCCTTGAAGAGGCTACTATCTTGATTACTCATTATCTTAATTTAGGATTAATAGCAGCAGCAATTAAATCTGAAACGAGATTTAGTCCTATGATGAGACAAGAGAAGAATATAGATGACCCGAGTATCATTGTGTAATCTCTATTAAAAGCAGCTTCGACATAAAAACGTCCAAGTCCAGGAATACCAAATATTGTTTCGACAACAAAAGAGCCTGCCAACAGTCCAGCCATAGCAGGACCAAGGAAGGCTATTACTGGAGTTAGTCCCCCTTTTAAAGCGTGGACTAATACAACTCTTGTTTCGCTTAAACCCTTTGCTCTGGCGGTTCGTATAAAGTCCTGATTAAGTACTTCCAGCATGCCGCCTCTAGTAAGGCGAGCACAGTAAGCTGCATAAGCTGTACCTAGTGTAATTGTAGGAAGTATTTTATCTCCTGCTAAATCTCCCCAACCTGAAACAGGCAGAACTTCTAACCAAATACCAAAAATAAGAGTTAATAAAGGACCAAGAATGATTGATGGAACACATATTCCGACCATGGCGGAAGTCATTGGAATATAATCAAGATAGGTATTCTTTTTTAAGGCACTTATAATTCCTGTTCCAATACCCAAAAGTAAGGCAAACAAGATTGAGTAAACAGCAAGTTCAAAAGTAATGGGAAGACCTGTAAAAATCAGCTCACTAACTGTTCTACTTGGGTATCTAAATGAAGGACCAAAATCTCCCACTGCTACCCCGCTCAAATAATCAGTATATTGCTCAAGAAGAGGTGCATTGAGATTATATCTTTCATTAAGTTTTTCCATTACCTCAGGTGAGACTGCTTTGTCTTCATCAAAGGGCCCGCCTGGAGCCGAATGCACCATGACAAATGTGACTGTTATGACAGCTAATAGAACTGGTATAGCTGTAAAAAGCCTCTGAAGTATTAGGTTAAACAAATTTTATTTTTTATTTTCTAAATAAACAAACTGATAGGGCCTAGAATCAAGTAGGTTATTTCCCCATCCTTGAACATCTTCATGAAGCATATATATTCTAGTATAAGTATAGATAGGAATAATCGGCATTTCGTCCATTAAGATTTTTTCCGCTTCATAAAAATTATTAAACCTTTGAACTTGGGATGTGCTATTAGCTGCAGCAATTAACAAGTTGTCGAACTCTTTATTAGACCATCCAGTCTGATTATTTCCTCTTCCTGTAACCATCATGTCCAAAAAGCTCTTTGGATCTAGATAATCACCTATCCAACCCGCTCTAGCTATTTGAAAATCTCCTATTGATTGCCTTGATAGATAAACCTTCCAGTCTGTGTTGGTCAAAGTAATGTCAACATTGAGAGTTGTTTTCCACATTTGTTGAATAGCTTGAGCTAGTTTTTGGTGTCCTTCGCTAGTGTTATATAAAAGATCAACAGAAGGAAAAGGATTAGCATCTGAATAACCAGCCTTACTCAACAACTCTTTAGCTTTTGCAGGATCAAATTCTAGAGTTGTAGGTGGAAAGTAAGAATTTGGATCTGGAGGAGTAAATGAAAAAGCCTCCTGTTGACCTCCTTTCGTTACCTTTTCAACTATCAAGGTTCTATCTAAGGCAAGTGAGAGAGCCTGTCTTACGAGCTTATTATCGAAAGGAGCTTTTTCTGTATTAAATCTATAGTAGTAAGTTCCATAATAAGGATCCACTTGGATGTTATCAGGATATTTTTCTTTATAAGATTCTACTTTCTCTGGAGGAACAGTACTTGTAACATGCAATTGACCAGATCTAAACATTAGATCCTCTCGGGAAGCATTGTCTACAGGAAAAAAATGTATTTCGTTTAGTTTTACAACGCCATTATTCCAATAACTTGGGTTTTTCTTAACAATTATTACTTTATTAAGTTCCCAGGTATCTAAGGTGAATGGTCCATTACCAACAAAATTGCCTGGACGAGTCCATTGACTTCCAGCAGTATCTATTTCTCCATAAGCTTCTATCGTAGGTTGGTGAACTGGTCGGGTTGTGTAATGACATAGTAACTCTAAGAAGTAAGGTGCAGGGTTCTTTAATTTAACTTGTAGTGTGTTTCTGTCTAATGCTTTAACTCCAACCTTAGAAAAATCTACTATCTTACCTTTATTAAATTCTTCAGCATTTACAATATCATAAAGCATGTCAGGGTATTTAGAACCAAGACTGGGTAATAGAACTCTTTTCCAGGCATAAACAAAGTCATTAGCAGTGACAGCATCTCCATTTGACCACGTAGCATTTTTTCTTAAATAAAAAGTGTAAGTCTTGCCATCATTTGAAATATCCCAATTCATGGCAACACCCGGTAATGGAGTTGGACCATCTGGATTTCTTATAACAAGACCTTCTAAAAGAGCCATTAAAACTTTACTCTCTGGTACACCAGTTACTATGTGTGGATCTAAGTCTTGAGGCTCTGTTCCGTTTCCAATATAGAGAATTTGGTTTTCGACTGCAGTATCAACTGGCTTGATAGATTCTGAGCAGGCGGTTAAAAAAATAAGGAGTATTACAAATAAATTATTTTTCATAGTGAATATTATAAAAGAATAAAAAAAAGGCCGGTAATACCGGCCCTTTTTTTTTATCTATTTTACAGATTCCATCTAAATCCGATGTAGTGGAATTTACTATCCCAAACTCTAGCATATGACTGAGCTGTGTAATGTGATCCTGGGTTAGGTTCATTATTACAGTTAGGGCAGTAAGGAGGTTGTTTATCGGATAGGTTATCTACACCGAAGTAAACATCCACACTGTCAGTTAGGTCATATCTTACTTGTAAATCAAGGTAAGTATATGAGTCAACTGCTTGGAGATGATAAGATCCTGGAGCTTGAGTAACATCATCTTGAGCATCACTGTAGTAGTTAGTTTGTAGTGAAACTAACCAGTCATCAGTTGTCCAAGTGAAGTTAATTCTAGCAATTTCATCATTCAGACCAACTTCTCCAACAAAGTCTGTAGGGGTTGAAGTAGAAGTTGTTTGATAGATGTGCTTATCTCTCATAGTTACTATTCCTCTTATGTCTAGTTCACCAGGAACAGGGCCTAGATCTTCAAAGGTGTAGCCGACTGCTAAGTCGTAACCTGCAGTTTCATATCTTGACTGGTTGATACCGTAAGAGTACCAATACCTTAAGTGTCCACTATCAAAACGCGTATGTGCATTACACTGAGATGCATTTGGATAGTCAGTTGAAGAATAACACTCGTTGATTAATCTTGAAGCTGAAACAGAAGATATTACATCTTCAATTTCAATTTCATAGTAATCAAGAGTAACAGCTAGACCTTCTACATATGTAGGAGTCCAAACTAGACCTAGAGTAGTTGTATCAGCTGATTCTTCTCCTAGATTCTCATTACCTCCAGTGAAACCTGAAATAGTCTGAATCTGAGGCTGTGAGTAGCTGAATCCAGGTATTGTTATGTTTTGATCGACATCAAATCTACCAGCAGCTGCTGTAGCAGCAATTCTAGGGTCTGACAAACAATTAGCAACTACTACTGGATCCATCGCAGCTTCGTTAGTACCACCAACACCGGCACAAGGGTCGCCGATTGATGTGTATGACTGAGCTTGTCCAGAATATAAATCACTAATGCTAGGAGCTCTAACTGACTCAGAAAGAACACCCCTAAATCTAATGTCATCATTGATAACCCAACTGATACCAAATTTAGTAGCATCAACTGTTCCAGCGGTTGAATAGTGATCAACCCTGTAAGCAGTTTCAAAAGTGATTTCATCAGCAAAAGGTAAACCTTGTACTAGAGGTACTAATAGCTCACCGTAGTATCCATTTACTGAGTATTCACCAACTGTTAGAGGAACTTTGTTGCCGCCGTGAAGACCAGCTAGCTGGAGAGGATCAGGGACATCCATACCTCTTTCTTCTCTTCTTTCAACACCAGCCGCAAATGAAGCATCAAGACCTAGTAGATTGAAATCTCCTGTAATATTGAATGCCGCAGTTCTTTGCTTGTTTTTAGATTGACGACTTGTCTCAGCTCTAACATAAGCTACAGCTTCAGGAGAAGCAGCGTCTATGCCGAATAGATTGATAGGTACACAGTTTCTAGCTTGAGCTATAGGATCAGCACAAACAGGTTGTCCAGCTGGTCCAGTTATAGCATTTACAGCATAAGCCATGTTAGCCGCGTTGTATGCTCCGCTATATTGCATCCTGTCAGAGAATCCATACGAATAATACAGATCCCAATCCATGCCATTAGATAGAGTACCATCTAAACCAACTGCAGCTCTAAATGTCTGTCTAGTATTAGTTGATCCTCTGCTTCCAAACTCTGCTAATCTTCTGATGAAAGGCACTTGGATTTCGTTACCATCAGCATTTAAGTACATTCCTGCAACAGGATTTCCAAGAGAATCTGTTCCTACATCCATGTTGCCATCGCCATCAAGGTCAACCCCTTGAGCAGCCACAGCAGCGTCACGTATAGCAGCTGGCATATATGGGTTTCTTATGTTGAAACCATATGTTCCCATGCCACCAAAAGCATCCTCTGAGCTGAAAGGAACTGGTTCAAATGATGATGTTGAGTCTACGCTAGTGAAAGATATTTCTGAAAAGAAAGTATTACCATTATCAAACTCATATTTGTTTGAATTGAATACGCTATATCTATCTAGAGGTATCTCTAATTGTCTATAGTGAGTTCTATTAAATCCACAAGCAGCTGATCCGCCCCAATCTACGACAGTACTAGACTTAACAACTGAATCGATGTCTCTCTTAGAACAGTCAAATGTTTTCATTCCTGTTGAATTACCATTGTTACCACTAACAAAGAATCTACCTTGAGGTGGGTATGAAGAATAACCAGGGTCTAAAATGAAAGAGTCGTATGGAGCACCGTATTGCTCTCCATAGTACCAACCATAATAGAAAACATCGCTACCTGTGTATGGCTTTCTATCTCTCGCGAATACTGAACCCTGCTCGTCTGTTCTTATATTGAATATTGAAGAACCTCTACCGTCAGCAAATTGAGCTCCAAAAGTTAAGGACGCTAGTTTAGTGTCGCCGTCTCCAGCATCGTATCCACCTTCCATAACTTCTATAGACATACCTTCAAAATCGTCTTTGAGGATAATGTTCACAACACCGGCTATCGCATCAGAACCGTAAACAGATGACGCACCACCAGTTATAACTTCAAGTTTGTCTATTAAGTCAGTAGGAATAGAGTTTAGGTCAACGTAACCTTCACCAGGTTGTCCACCTACCCATCTTCTACCATTAACAAGAGTTAGAGTTCTTCCAGAACCTAATCCTCTTAAGTTAACAGTTTGAACACCTGAACTACCAACAGTAAAGTTAGTGTTACCTCTAGATAAGGCATCACCAGCTTGAGGCAGTTCGTTCAAAATGTCATAAACGTTGACAGAACCAGTATTTTCAATCTGGTCCTCTCCTAATGTTACCATTGGTGTAGGAGAACTAATGTTATTAGCACGTTTAATCCTTGAACCTGTTACAACAATCTCTTCAGCAACTTCTTCAGCAGACTCTTCTTCGTCTGCAGATACTGAAAAAACAGAACCAAAACTTAGAAGAGCTACAAGAGCGAAGCCTAAGCTTGATTTTGAATAAAATAATATGGAATCTTTCATATAAATATCCCCAAAATATTAAAAAAACGAGGGTTTTATTAGCCCTCAGAGCCAACCTTAAAGCAAAATAAGAGATTTAGCAACAATTTAAATCTCTATTTCTTAAAACAAAAAAGGTAAATATATCTAGGGATTTACAGCAAAAAGAATAAAATAGTGTTATGAAGATTTTAGAAGGTAAAAATGTCCTAATAGTTGGTGTTGCTAACAAACATTCAATTGCGGCTGGAATAGCAGAATCTATGTCAGAAAATGGAGCAAATATTGCCCTAACCTACCAAAATGACAGATTAAAGGGTAATGTTGAAAAGTTAGGACAAGAATGGGGTGTAAAAACCTATTTACCTTGTGATGTCTCTTCTGATGATGAAATTAAACAAACATTTTCTGACCTTTCTTCAGAATGGGATGGGCTAGACGCAGTTATACATGCAGTTGGTTTTGCTCCGAGAGAGGAATTAGATGGAGAATTTGTAGATGTTACTTCTCGTGAAGGTTTTCAAATAGCTCATGACATAAGTAGCTACAGTTTTATAGGCCTAGCAAAAGAGGCTAAGTATTTGATGAAGGGAAGAAATGGGTCTCTGTTGACTCTATCTTATCTAGGATCACAAATGACTCTTCCCAACTATAATGTTATGGGACTAGCTAAAGCCAGTCTAGAGGCGAGTGTCAGGTATCTTGCTGTTTCAATGGGAAAAGAAGGTCATAGAGTAAATGCTATTTCTGCAGGGCCGATAAAGACTCTTGCTGCATCAGGAGTGAAAAACTTCCGCAAGATGCTTGCTTATAATGCCTCAAGATCTCCAATAGGCAGGAATATTACCACTAGAGAAGTGGGAGATGCTGCTTCATTTCTGACTTCTGATATGGCTAGTGGTATAAGCGGTGAAGTTCTTTATGTTGACGGAGGCTTCAATATAACCGCAATGGGCGGTATAGAAGAAGCTGAAAGCTAGTTTAGTCTTACCACAGACAAACTTTCTTGAATTTTAATTTGTAGTTCCCCTATTTCAGATACAGTCTTTTGTTGATTAAGAAAATCACCTACTTCTTGTATGCGCTCTTCATTGAGGGTTTCAATACCCTCTTTAACCATATCAAGCCTGAAGATTAAACCATCACCATTCTGAGTAAGCGATGCACCAAATACTTCTTTTACCTTTGACCTGGGTAATGAAAAAATATCATTGACTGCTTGGACAGGAAGCAAGGAGCTGTCTCGCTTTAGGCCCTTATAAGTTTCTAAGTCTATATTATTTTCTACAGAAAGAGATTCTAGTGTTTTGCCTTCCCTTAAATCCGCTACAGCATTATCTAAGTAAGCTTGGGAATTTTGAGAGGCCTTTAGGTTTATATATGACTCTTGAACTTGAGATTTAACACTTTCAAATTCTAATTGTAGTTCTTCCACGAAGTCATTTATCTGAATTACAACAGCTGTTAATGGTGAAGTTTCAATTACCTCTGGAAAGTCTCCTTCTCGAATATCTTCAAATATAAAATCCTCTATAGAAGAGAATGAAAGCTTTTCAGGCAAGTTATCTTTAGAAAAATAATTACTATTTATAACTGTCTGAGATATTTCTGAAGCAATATCGTCTAACGAACCTGAACTATAAGCCATATCAGAAACTTGATCTAATATATCAACATAGAGCTCTTCAGCCCTCAAATTGATTAAATCTTGTTCAATTTGCTTGGATCTATTTTCTAGAGATTCAGGTTCCGGTTGTATTAATTCATCCAAACGTATCAGATGCACACTAGAAGAAAGTTCTATAGGTCCGAATATTTCACCTTCTGACATTGTATTGAGAGGTATTTCGAATTCAGGAGGAAGTAATGTGCCATCAGTCACTCCCAAACTGCCACCTTGGTCTTTCGTACCTTCATCTTCTGAGACCTCGGAAACTAAATTTATAAATTCCTCTCCGTTACTAATTCTCTGTTTTATTGAATTGAGTTCTTCCAATGCAGATTCTATATTCTTATTTTCGGTAATATTCAACATAATGTGAGATACAGACTTTCGAACAGTAGAATCAAATAAGTTTAGATATTCGTCATATTCAAGCTGAATATCGCCTTGAGAGACCGAGATATCATCTTTAAGGTTTTCTGCATCCAAAGTTAAATAACTTACTTTAGCCTTTTCTGGTTCTATGTAAGAGCTCTTATTGTTCTCGTAAAAATTTTGGAGATCATCATTATCGTAAACAACTGTGTCCTTGAAGTCTTTTATTGGAAATTTCAGAAATGTTATATCTCGCTCTTGCTCTGCAAGTTGCAAAGACTGCTTCACTTCTCCATTGGTAACAAAACTTGAGCTGACTAAAGATTGACGCCAAATATTTATCAACAAATCTTCCCTTACTCTTTGCAAGTAATCAGAGGGTATAAAACCGTTACTTCTGGCAAAAGCATCAAATCTATTCTTACTAAATTTACCATTCTCTAAGAATTGCTCTTCTTCAGATAATTGTTTGTATATAAAATCATCTGTTAATTTTATTTCTTGGCTATCTAAGTAATGCAGAACCGAAAATTTATTAATTAAGATATCTTTAGATAGATTCAATAAAACTTCTTCATCAATATCTTGATCTGGAAATCTTTGATTTAACGTAAATTGCTGAGTGCTCAATTCAAAGCTTAGATCTGTGTTGGTTATCTCTTGAGATCCAACTTTGGCAACAACATTGATATTGCCTTGTGAGAAAAACCCTGCCCACCCCACAGATCCGATAAAGGTAATAATTATTGCAACAACTATGACTTTAGTTACATTACCTGTTAATCCATCTCTAATATTTTGTATTCCAGACATATATGTAATCCAATTAAAAAAAGCGCGCCGTGTGGCGCGCTCTTAGTAAACTATTTAGGCTTATAAACTTTCTTTAAGGGCCTTACCAGCTTTGAATCCTACTGACTTAGAAGCGGCTATTTGTATAGTTGCTCCAGTTTGAGGATTTCTTCCTGTTCTGGCAGCTCTGTGCCTTACGTTAAAAGTTCCGAAACCAACTAGTGAAACACTATCTCCACCAGCCAGGCTTCCAGCAATTGCATTTAATGTCGCTTCAACCGCTCTTCCGGCTTCAGCTTTTGATGTATCAGTTGCTGCAGCTACAGCGTCTGTTAATTGGGCTTTATTCACATTTATCTCCTAGAGTCTTGTTAAGCCAACTTGTCGCCATGCAAGTCAGTCATAACGATTAAAACCCTACGCTAAAGCCTTGTCAAGCTTGAATTTAATTTAATTAATGGGCTTTTACAGCGCTTTTTTTAGTTCTGGATTTCTTGGTAGGAACTTTGTCATTTTCGTCATCTTTCTCCCAAGGAATTGGTTGCCTTGTCAGGACAATATCTAAAACCTCATCAATCCACTTTACAGGTTTAATTTCCAGTTCAGCTTTGATGTTGTCAGGGATCTCTTTGAGGTCTCTAACATTACCTTCTGGAATTAAGACCACCTTTATACCCCCTCTTCTAGCTGCAAGCAGTTTCTCCTTTAGACCTCCTATCTTGAGAACTTCTCCTCTAAGAGTTATCTCTCCAGTCATAGCAACATCAGATCTGACTGGTATCTTTGATAAGACTGAAGTTAACGCAGTTGCCATGGCAGCCCCTGCACTTGGACCATCTTTTGGAGTAGCTCCTTCGGGGACGTGAATATGGATATCCTGTTCCTCGTAAAATTTAGGATCTATGCCTAGAGATTCAGAGCGTGACCTAACGACTGATAAAGCTGCCTGAATAGATTCTTGCATAACATCCCCTAACGAACCTGTTTTGATAATCTTTCCTTTTCCTAAAAAGCTTGATGCTTCAATAGTTAACAGCTCTCCTCCTACTTGAGTCCAGGCTAATCCAGTTACTTGCCCAATACGATCATTTTCTTCGGCTTCACCAAATTCAAACTTCCTAACACCGCAATAGTCTTCGAGAGTATTAGGTTTAATAGAAACCTTTTTAGGTTTATCGAGTGCTGCGTTTTTCTTAACTACTTTTCTACAAATCTTTGCTATCTCTCTTTCTAAAGATCTAACACCTGCTTCTCTAGTAAAATATCGAATTAAATCTTTGATAGTATTTTTAGGAATAGCCAATTCTTCGTCTTTTAAGCCATTATTTTTCTTTTGTTTTTCTATAAGGTATTTCTCAGCTATATTAACTTTTTCATCTTCTGTATAGCCTGGTAAGGTAATAATCTCCATCCTATCAAGTAGTGCTGAAGGTATATTCATACTATTTGCAGTACAAACAAACATGATGTCAGAAAGATCATAATCCACTTCAAGATAATGATCGTTAAAGGTATGGTTTTGTTCAGGGTCCAATACTTCCAATAAAGCGGAGGCTGGATCTCCTCTAAAATCCATCCCCATTTTATCTATTTCATCTAACAAGAATAAGGGGTTTTTTACACCTGTCTTGGAGAGTTTTTGTAATATTCTGCCCGGCATTGAACCTATATAAGTTCGCCTATGACCTCTAATTTCAGCTTCGTCTCTTACGCCTCCTAGCGACATTCTTACAAACTTTCTATTAGTTGCTCTAGCAATTGACTCCCCCAAAGAAGTCTTACCAACTCCAGGAGGACCTACTAAACAAAGCACAGGGCCTTTGAGTTTTTTAACTCTTTTTTGTACAGCGAGGTATTCTAGTATTCTTTCTTTGACCTCTTCTAAACCGAAGTGGTCTTCGTTAAGCACATCGCTGGCTTTGTTCAGATCAGAACGAATCTTACTCTTTTTCTTCCAAGGTATATTCAACATCCAATCAATGTAACCTCTAACTACAGACGCCTCAGCTGACATAGGTGACATCATTTTGTATTTTTGTAATTCAGTTAGAGCTTTTTCTTGAGCTTCCTTGGTCATTCCGGCTTCATTAATTTTAGCTTCTAATTGCTCAGCCTCTTCAGCTTCATCAATCTCACCTAGTTCTTTTTTAAGAGCCTTCATTTGTTCATTTAAATAATATTCTTTCTGGCTCTTCTCCATTTGACTCTTTACTCTTCCTCGTATTTTTTTCTCTACTTTGGAGAGGTCCAGTTGAGAATCTAAGTGCTCCAATATGCGGTTTGATCTGTCTGTAAGACTGATCATTTCAAGAATCTCTTGTTTTTGACTTAAATCGATCGATAGATGCCCAACGAGTGTATCTGTTAAGCGAGAGAGAGAATCAATTGCATTGACTGTATTTAACACTTCTGGGGTGGCTTTACGAGTAAGTTTTACATATTCTTGAAACTGCTTTTTTAACGAAGGTAAAAAGTGTTTTAAATCTTCTGACTCACCCTCTTCTTCTAGAGGAGAAACTTGAACGGACATATATTCATCAGAAGTCTGTAATGACTCTATAGATGCTCTTCTATTTCCCTCTACTAAAACCTTTAATGTGCCATCAGGTAGTTTAATGAGTTGTAAAATTGTTGAGAGTGTTCCTATAGGATAAAGATCTCCTAACTTAGGGTCATCTTGTTGTGCACTCTTTTGTGCAACTAGCATGATTTGTTTATCGCCAGCCATGGCAGCCTGAAGCGCCGTTATAGATTTTTCTCTACCAACAAATAGTGGAGTGACTACCGAAGGAAAGATTACAACGTCTCTTAAGGGAAGTAATGGTATATTTTGATTCTTAGACATAATTTTTTTGTTATATGTCTAATAATGGGGTTTTAGTTTAAAAAAACAAGTGCTAACCGGTTTTTGTTTTGGTTGTCTTTTCGTAGACCATTAAAGGTTCTGACTCGCCTTTTACAACCGAAGCATCTAAAACTACTTTATTTAAAGATTCTTCTGAAGGAACTTTGTACATAGTTTCCATTAATATACTCTCAAGAATAGAACGGAGACCTCTTGCGCCTGTCTTCCTCTCTATTGCCTTTTTAGCTATTTCGGACAATGCATCGTCTCTTATATCAAGCTCTACATCTTCCATTTCAAAGAGTTTGCTAAACTGCTTGGTAAGACTATTTTTTGGTTCAGTAAGAATTGTAATTAAAGCGTCCTCATCTAATTGTTCAAGAGTAGTAATGACTGGAAGTCTACCTACAAATTCTGGTATCAAGCCAAATTTGATCAAATCTTCAGGTCTTACTTGCCCTATTAGTTTGTCAGTTTCATTTTCTGATTTGATAGATGTGACATTAGCACCAAACCCTATGCCAGTTTCTTCACATCTTTGTTGGATAACAGATTCAAGTCCAGAGAATGCACCGCCACAAATGAAAAGAATATTCGAGGTGTCAACTTGTAAAAACTCTTGTTGTGGGTGTTTCCTTCCTCCCTGCGGAGGCACTGAAGCTACAGTACCTTCGATGAGCTTCAGCAAAGCTTGTTGTACACCTTCTCCTGAGACATCTCTTGTGATTGACGGGTTATCTGATTTACGCGCAATTTTATCTATCTCATCAATATAAACGATACCAAGCTGAGCTTTTTCTATATCGTAGTCACATTTCTGAAGTAATTTTTGGATGATGTTTTCAACATCTTCTCCCACATAACCTGCCTCCGTTAGAGTAGTTGCGTCGGCGATCGTAAATGGTACATCTAACAATCTGGCAAGGGTTTGCGCCAATAATGTTTTTCCAGATCCTGTAGGCCCTAAAAGCAAGATATTACTTTTGGTTAGCTCAACCTCATCCTTGGAATCTAATTTCTTGCTACCTTTAAGCCTTTTATAATGATTATAAACAGCAACAGATAAGTTTTTCTTAGCTTCCTCTTGACCAATCACGTATTCATCAAGAATAGCTTTAATTTCCATGGGAACAGGAAAATCTTCTTCTTCATCTTCTGAAGCTTCAGAAATTTCTTCCTTGATTATGTCATTGCATAGATCTATGCATTCGTTGCATATGTATACAGATGGTCCTGCAATAAGTTTTCTGACTTCGTTTTGATTCTTTCCACAAAAAGAGCAATATAAAAGCTTATCTTCGTTATTTTCTGTATTGTCATTATCAGACATATAAACTCCTGTTACTTTTTGACTGAGCGACTATCTACCACTGCATCAATTAAACCATACTTAACGGCCTGATCGGGAGACATAAAATTATCTCGGTCACTATCTTTAGCGATCTTGTCAACCTTTTGACCAGAATGATTTGCCAAAATTTCATTTAGTTTCTTCTTAATGGATAAAATTTCTTGAGTATGGATCTCTATATCACTAGCCTGTCCTTGAAATCCTCCTAGAACTTGATGGATCATAACTCTAGAATTTGGTAGCGCTTGTCGTTTTCCTTTTGCTCCTCCTGAAAGTAAAACAGCTCCCATACTTGCCGCCTGACCAATACACAGAGTAGAAACATCAGGCTTTATAAATTGCATGGTATCGTAGATTGATAACCCTGCTGTCACAGACCCTCCTGGAGAGTTGATATATAAATGAATATCTTTATCAGGATTTTCTGCTTCTAAATAAAGCATTTGGGCAACTATAAGATTAGCTCCATAATCTTCGACTGGTCCAGTTAAAAAAATTACTCTCTCTTTTAGTAATCTTGAATAAATATCATAAGCCCTCTCACCCCTGGGTGTTTGCTCCACTACCATTGGAACCAACTGGTTCATTGGTTTGTTATTTTCTTGTGTCATTTAAATTGTCCTTACTTTATAGATGGGGCTTTTCAAATTATTTTCAACCATAAGTCCCTGAAACGCAATCTTCGTAACTTATATTCTCATCGTTTGACTTCGCTTCTAATTTCAATACATCTACCACTTGTTCTTCAAGTGAAATAGATTCTATATTTCTGAGTTGCTCGTCGTCTGAGTAGAAATAATTAATAACCTGCTGAGGATCTTTATAATTTTTTGCCCTCTCTTCTATAATTTCTTTCACTTTATCTGCATCAGGCTTAAGTTCTTTTTCTTCAATTACTTTATTAAGAAGGATACCGACCTTTACACGCTTAGTTGCCTCTTCTTTAAACATATCATCCGGGAAAAGGTCTTCTTTGAGATCTTTCAGGTCCATTCCCATACGTCTAGCAGTATCTTGTTTCATATTTGATACTTCAGAATCTACCATTGCTAAAGGTACTTCAAATTCATTAGCTTCTAAAAGTGCGTCATAAAGGCTTTGCTTAACTTTGCCATTCACTATATTTACAAGATCCTCTTCAAGTTTTGTTCTGACTTCCTTTTTAAAAGACTCAACATTTTCTGCTTCAATACCTGCGCTTTTAAAAAATTCAGTATCTAGATCAGGAAGTTTAGGTGCAAGAACTTCGTTAACTTCTGTTTCAAAATTTACAGGTTTACCTGCTAGTTCAGATTTTCCATAGTCGGAGGGAAATTCTAATTCTAGTATCTTCTTATCTCCTTTCTTTAAACCAATGAGTCCGTCCTCAAAACCCTCGATCATCGATTTTGAACCTATCTCTACTACGAAGTCATTTGCAGTTCCGCCCTCAAATTCTTCTCCTTCAATTGTTCCAATAAAATCTATTTTGACTTGATCACCAGACTTAGAAATATCATCTTTAGGCTCCCACTGACTCAATCTTTTTTGAAGGTTAGTGACAGTATTGTCTAAATCTTCATCAGTAATTTCACAAAGAAAATTTGTGTAAGAGACTTTACTCATTTTTGCCAGACTTATTTCGGGGTAGACCTCAAACGTTGCTTTAAACTTTGCGTCCTTTCCCTCTTCTATCTTCTCAGGGATTAAGTTAGGCCTGCTGACAATCTTTAGGTCCTTTTCCTGAGCTAGTTTGGAAAATGTCTTGCTTGCTAAATCCCAAAGAACATCTTGTCTTATTTCTGGTCCGTATATACTTGTCACAACATCCATAGGAGCTTTACCTTTTCTAAAGCCTTTAAGCTTAGAATCCTTTTGGGCTACTTTGAGTTTTGATAATACCTGTTCCTCAATATCTTTATTGGGAACTACTATGTCTAGGCTTTGGTTGATTTCAGCCTTTGATTTAAAAGAAAATTTCATAATTTATCCTTTTGGGGTGGGCGATGGGGCTCGAACCCACGACCACTGGAATCACAATCCAGGGCTCTACCAACTGAGCTACGCCCACCAAAAAAAGCGATATTTTAACACTTAAAAAAAATAGGAGATGATTATTTTAATAAATTTCAAATCCCTTTATAGATTCGTCATGACTAGCATCTTGAACTAAAACATCATCTACATGGGCGAAAGAAGGACCATCCCAACAAAAAGATATAAATTCGTTAACTTGACTTTCTTCGCCTTGTGCGAAAATCTCTATGGATCCATCTGAAGCTTTTCGAGTCCAGCCTGTGAGTTTCAATTTAAGTGCTTGTTCTTTGGCCCAAGACCTGAATCCAGAGCCTTGAACTTCGCCATAGACAGATATATGTGAACCGATCATTTAGAAAAATAAAAAAACTTTAGATATTTTATCTCCCTAGTAAATGGTCATCAAGTCGTTAACACAAACTAAAAACTTGGGCTATAGTTTGAATTATCTCGAGAATATAGCATCCAAGAATTAAAAGTATCTGGCTCATCCTGACAGGTAGCTAGTTTATCGAATGCCGCAAACACTTCTTGAAAATTATTTTCAAAGTTTTGATTCTGCTTTTCCATCGCTTCTTCTGATTTGGCCCATTCACCCCAAACAAGATTTGCTGGAACTTCAGAATGTGAAGCATCTTGGGATCTCCTGTCAAAATACACTCCGTAGTGATAACCCGTGCCTTCTAAATTTGAAGACTTAATTTTTGCAGAATGCATTGGTAGGAAGGTATCAAGTTCATTTCTACCTGCTCCATTTTTATAACTGCAAGTCCAGTATTGGCTATAAAAATATCCAGAATCATTTAATTCGCCAAAATAAGAGGAAGATACAGGAATTTTTATATCCCAAGCATTTCTTCCAGCTCCATCACATGACATAACTTCTTGATACTTATTAGTCCATTCGATCACATCGGCATTTGTGACCCATTCATTCCAAGCTGAATCAGCTACATCTTTTGATTCCCATTCAAGCTCCCACCACATGCTAGGACCGAAAGCATTCTCTTCTTTAATGGGGTCGTATAAGTAAGAACCTCTTAGTTCGCTAGAAATAGGTAACATTCTCCATGATTGCATCATGTCAGAAAGGTTAGAGTTGCTGTATTCGCTTCCCTTTGAACAAGAGACAAATTCAACGTAGAAAGGTCCTTCTTGATGTTCGTTGTTGGAGTTTGAAACACTTTCTCCAGAGCACGATACAAATGCACCAAGAATAAAAAAAGATAAAGATAATTGATAGATTTTTTTCATAAGATGATCCAAAGTTTATTAGGCTCATCTTAAACTAGATTAGTAACTTTTTCATAGAAGAAATGAGTGGCCTCCTCGGCAGGACTCGAACCTGCGACCCACTGCTTAGAAGGCAGTTGCTCTAATCCAACTGAGCTACGAGGAGACGCGCGAATTATATATTAAGCTGATCAATTACGAATGAATTTTTTATAAAGAACGGCTAGCTAAATAAGGATTTAGATCGATTTCTGAATCTCTTCCTTGAATTTGATCAGCCAACAAGGCTGCGGAACCCATTGCGAGAGTCCAACCTAAATGACCTTGACCACAATTAACATATAACCCGTCAATTTTTGTTTTTCCTATGAAAGGCAAACCATCGGCACTCATTGGTCTGAATCCATGCCACAATTTCCCTTCAGTTCTATCGATCTGGGAAAATAGGTTAGGATAAATAGTTCTTAACATATTATTTAAATATGCTTCTCTTTTTGGATGTATTGAATCGTCAAATTGAACAAATTCCGCTGTTCCCGCAATTCTGATTCTGTTTTCGAATGGAGTTACGGCTGTATGAATGCCTTCATCAACAAGTGAAATTTTAGGCATATTGTTTAAACCGTGCGTGTCATATGTCAGGGAATAACCTTTAACTGGTGTAACAGGTAGTTTAAGGCGGACTTTTTTTAGAAGTTCACGTGACCAGCTACCGGCACAAACAACCACCCTTTTTGTTTGTAAAATTGCCCTATCAGTCACTACGCAATTGATCTTATTTTTATCTACTAAAATTTTATTAATCTTAGTATTAGTCAAAATTCTGCCACCACTAGATCTAATGATATCTTCAAGTTGCTTGCAGAATTTATATGCATCGCCTATTTCGTCATTAGAAAAATGAATCCCACCACTTAGTTTTGATTTTATGTCCTTTAATTGTGGTTCTAGTTGTATTAATTCCTCGTCTTCTAAAATACTTACACCACTATTATCCGGAAAGATTGAAGAAAGTTTTTTAACGGCTTTATCGAAATTCTCCTGGTTTCTATATATTTTTAAAGTTCCTCTTTCAGAGTGTTCATATGACAAGTTAAATTTCTCTCTAACGTCTTTGGTTAGATCCTTACTGTATGAACCTAGTGTATATAAATTCGAAGTAATTCGATTAAACCTTTTAGGAGTAGAGTTAATCAAAAACTTTAAACCCCAAGAAAAAAGAGTCGGAATAGCAAGCGGACTCATGGCCATAGGAGAATCTTTTTTTCCTATTCCAGCAAGTATTTGAAGGATATCGTCAGGAGAATTCCAAGGAGATGATTGAGAGGGAGTCAGCATGCCAGCATTGGCAAAACTTGCAGAAGTGGCTACATCACTATCCCTCTCTAAAATTAAGACTTCTTCACCTCTTTGTAATAAAGTAAAGGCAGTAGCAAGTCCTTGCAGTCCGCCCCCTATTATTACTATTTGATTATCGCTCAATTTAAGTGGTCGGGGCAGCAGGATTTGAACCTGCGACCACCTGCTCCCAAAGCAGGTGCGCTACCAGGCTGCGCTATGCCCCGAAAAAAAACGAATTATACATTCTTACAATGTATATGCATAAAAAAACCCGGCCTGAACCGGGTTTTTTTAAAAGGAAATGATTACATAGTTAGTTTTAAACCAACAGAAATCATTCTTCCTCTAGGATCATGATGTTTAGGATCATAACTCCAGTTAGCTGCGTCATATACTTGAGGAACTTCCTCATCAAACGCATTCTTGATTCCTAAAGTTAGTTTAAGATCATCTGCAGCATTAAAGTCAAAGCTGTAGTTATATTGAAGATCCACAGTAAAGTGGCTATCGATATCTTGATCAAATCCTTGAGCAGCAGCAGAAGCACTTACAGGTCGAGTAGTCTCATAACTAGAAACCCATCTTCCATAAGCAGCAGCAGAGTGTTTACCTGATTGTAACTGAGCAGATAATACCATCTTAGTTTCAGGTAAAGATCGAGCAAAGTTATCGTGGTTGAATAAGCCCACTACATCAGTTGTTACACCTCCTACTGGAATCTCATATTGCAGCATGTGTGTAGCATTTAAACCAAACAACATTTCTCCTATCGCAGTATCCATGCCATATGACATTTCAACGTCAAAACCGTTTGTTTCAACAGATGCAGCATTAAAGTAACTAGTAGTAACACCAGTCAAAGTGCCGTCTATAGTCCTTTTAACTTTAGGATCATTAGGAGTTCTTGAAACAATACCTTGAGCACTCTCGATGGTAATAACGTTAGTATAATCTACCATCCAGTAGTCAAACTTAGCTTCAAAACTATCTGTAGGTCTCCAGATAACACCTAAGTTCAAGTTATCAGCTTCTTCGGATTTAAGGTTAGGGTTACCGTCTTGAGCAATCCTGATAAATGCCGTACCACCTTTTGCTGAACCATCTTCGTTGTAATCTTGTATTCCTTGAAGACCAACTCCACTAGTATAAAGCTGAGAAAGTGAAGGCTCTCTAAAAGAAGTACTTACAGAAGCACGAAGGATTACTTCGTCGCTAGCTTCGTATCTTAATGAAATTTTTGGATCAACATTAGAGTCATTTTCAAGGTCTTCATATCTCATTGCACCTTTTAGCTCAAGTCTATCAGACAAGTCTGTAGAGGCTTCAACAAATACAGCATTTGTTGTTCTAGAAGCACTAGATTCTGTACCACCACCTAAGAAAATCATATCTGCAGGCTTTGTTAAGTTTCCAGCAGCATCGAATTCAACAACAGAATTTGGACTTCTTGAGATGTCGTATTTTTCTCTTCTTTGTTGAGCACCAGCAGCTATAGAGATATCGCCAACTTCTCCAGACATAACAAAGTCAACTACTGAAAGTACAACATTTGTCCAGGTTTCTTGATCTGATCTCATCCAATCTCTTAGTTCTTGAGAATTGGCAGAAGGATCGAATAGATTAAAAGTTTGATCGCCTGAAGGTCCACCTGTTCCATCGATAGCAGCTGCTAACTTGGAAGTACCCGTATCAGGTTGACGACCATAATTATCTTCAGCACTTCTAGTCATATCGAAATTCCAATCAAATCCATTCTCAAAAGTTCCGGCCAAACCAAAAGAAAGTCTGTCCATCTCTATTTCTCTAGGAGCAAAAGGAGAAGGGAAAGCAGATGCTAAGGGTCTACCAATCCAAAGTACTGGAACACCAAATGGGTTTCCACCTTTACCTGGAGCAATTGCATTAGCAGGGCTTAAATACGAAAGAGCAGGATAAGAAGGCGATTGAGGGTTGTCATATACTTCAGTATCTGCACTCAAGTAGTCTAATTTAGCCTCTATATCATTGCCTAATTTTGTTTTTAGAGAAACATATAGTTGATCATGATCTTCATCATTTACGATATTGAATCTTGGACCATATTTAAAACCACATCGGAAACCACTTGCTTGAGGAATAACAATTCCTTTGTTAGCAACACAGTTAGGATCTCCAACGTTTTGAAATGCAGAGTAAGTTCCAGCGTAAGGACCAGATTCAACTGTAGAGGGTCCAAATAGTAAGAAACTTGTTCCTAAGCCACTTACTCCTAAAGGAGCAAGTTCTAATTCGCTTTGTGATAATGGAGATCTGCTTAATGTACTGTAAGCAACAACTAAGTTAGTATCGCCACTTTCACCACCCCATATGAAACTACCTCTTCTGTCTTTAGAATCGCCCAGATCAGTTTCTTGAGAGGTAATATCTACTTCAAAACCTGTAAAGTCCCTTCTAAAGATGTAGTTAACAACTCCTGCTACAGCATCAGAACCGTAAACAGAAGCAGCACCTTCTTTAAGTACTTCAACTCTATCAAGAGCTATAACTGGAATAGCAGATGTGTTTACAAAAACACTACCATCATTCGCAGTTGAGCCAGTGACTGTTTGTCTTTTACCATCAAAAAGAACTAAAGTTGAAGAAAGGCCTAAACCTCTCAAGTTAACATTAGTTCGTCCTTGTAAAGCTCCTGAAGTAAAAGAGTCCGCATTGTTTTCAGATCCTGAATCCACAACCATATTAGCTGTGATATCTGCAGCATCAACCGCACCTATACCTTCTATAGTATCTCTATCATAGAGTTCAACAGGTGAAGCACCATCAGTAGGACTTCCTTTAATAAAAGAACCTGTTACTACAACCTCTTCAACCTCTTCGGCAGAAGCGAAGTAACTAAGTGAAATGAAAGGTAATAATGCTACTAGAGCAAAAATTTTAGATTTCATTGTTTTCCCCATTTATTAATGTTTTAATTTTTTAAGGCATAAAGCATGCCCAAAAAGCAATTACGATGCACTCTAATACATATTTATCTATATATCACTATTTTTTTACCTGTTTTTTTTAAAAGTCTAGTTATTCTAGATTTCTTAATTGAATTAATTTTTTATCATGAGAAAATTATTGAATGACAATAATCATGGATGGTAAAAGTGTTGCCAAAGAAACAGAAGAAACACTTAAATTAAAAGTTAACAAACTAAAGGAAGAAAGAGGGTTTGTTCCAATATTAGCAACTATCCTTGTTGGGGAAGATCCAGCTTCTGCCACTTACGTAAGGATGAAAGGCAATGCATGTGAAAGAGTAGGAATGAAATCAATTAAGGTAGAACTACCTGAAACAACTACTACCGAAGAATTATTAGATAAAATTACAGAGTTGAACTCCAATAATGAGGTCAGCGGCATATTACTCCAACATCCCGTACCTCCCCAAATAGATGAAAGAAAATGCTTCGATGCAATTGATGTAAAAAAAGACGTAGATGGAGTTACATGTTTAGGTTTTGGAAATATGTCTATGGGTGAAAAAGCTTATGGCTCATGCACTCCACAAGGAATTATGAGACTCTTGGAATACTACCAACTTGAAATTGAAGGAAAACATGCTGTTGTTGTTGGTAGAAGTCCAATTTTAGGAAAGCCCATGGCTATGATGCTTCTAAATAAAAATGCAACTGTAACTATTTGTCATTCAAGAACTAAGGGATTAGAGAATCATATAAGAAGTGCAGATATAATTGTTGGAGCTGTAGGAATACCTAAATTTATTCAAGGTGATTGGATCAAAGATGGAGCAATTGTTATTGATGCAGGCTATCACCCAGAGCAATGCGGAGATATAGATCTTGAATCTTGCGCAGAAAGAAGTGTTGCTTACACACCTGTACCAGGGGGCGTAGGTCCAATGACAATCAATACTTTAATTTTACAAACCATAGAGGCTTGTGAGTCGTAAGGTGTAAAGATGAATAGATATGAAGTAGCGATTGTTGGTAGTGGATTTTCTGGTTTAACCTCTGCCCATTTTCTTAAAGAAAAAGGTATTGAAGATATTTGCATATTCGAAAAAAATAGTTCTCTTGGTGGTGTATGGAGTCATGGTGGTGTTGGTTCATATCCAGGAGCTGCTTGTGATGTCCAATCTTATACCTATCTTCCATTTCTTGACGATACAGGCTTTATTCCTTCAAAGAGATACGTTAGTCAGCACGAAATTGCCGACTATGCAGAGATGCTAGCTGACCATTTTGATATTAGAAAACACATAAAATTTTCCTATGAAGTAATCAAACTTGAATATTTAAAAAATGGATTTTGGAGTATCGAAGCTAAAAATTTAAACTCTGATGATGAAATTGAATATTTCGAAGCTAAACATGTAGTTTCTGCCAATGGCCCTTTATCTACTCCAAGAATGCCTGAACTTGGTGGTATGGAATCTTTTCAAGGAGAAAGTTTCCACACTGCTAAATGGGATAATGACATCAATTTAAGAGGTAAAAGTGTAGGCATCATCGGTACAGGCGCATCAGCGGCACAAGTCATAACATCCATAGCTGATGAGGTTAAGCAATTAACCGTATTTCAAAGAACCCCGACTTGGGCAATCGAAAGGGAAGATCAGCCCACACCTCCCGAAATAGTCGAAGCCTTCAAGGCAGGAGGTTACAGCACAAAATTAAGACACGTTGACTGGAAAAAAGAGTTACCACCAGATCCTAATATTCCTTTTACTTTTGAACAGCTTCACGATAAAAAATGGAATGCAGATGTATGTGCTCTTCTTTCTGAAAGAATTAAAAATGATGTGAAAGATGCTGAAACTGCTAAATTACTAACTCCCGACTACCCGTTTTTTTGTAAAAGAGTTCTCATCATTGACGACTATTTCACTACCTACAATAAGGATAATGTAAAACTTGTTCATGAGCCTGGAGGTGTCACAAAAATAACCGAAAAAGGTCTTGAGGTTGCTTCAGGTGCTAGTTACGAACTCGATGTGATCATATACGCAACAGGATTTGATGCTGGTCTTATCCCCTTCCCTATTATTGGCAAAAACAATGTTCTTCTATCTGAAAAGTTTGGAGCCAATGAGGATAATAACTATCAAATGATTTCTCCTGAAACTCTTTGGGGTCTTCACGTAAGAGATATGCCTAACTTTTATATGATGGTTGGACCACAGAGCTTAAATCCAGTTACTAATGTAACTTTGCTCTGCGAAGAGCAAGGTAAATATATCGCCGAACTTGTTGCCGATATGAAAAAAAACGGGAATCTATCAGTTGAGCCTACTCAAAAATCTGTTGAAGAATGGACAGAGAAATGTGATGTCTCTTCAAATGGCAAAATCTGGCTGCAATGCAATAACTGGTACATGAAGGGAACAAAAGACGACGAAAAAGCTGGTCGTGAAAAATCAAAAGCGATGTGGATGGAATCATATGAATCATATCTTGAACATCTTATCGGCGAGAAAGGTGGAGCTCGCAACGAACTACTAGAAATAACATAGACTCTCGTAACAACTTTAATTTGATGTAAGATAGCTTTATCTTTAGCTATGGAGGAATAAAGATGCAATCTTATGATGTTGTTATCGTCGGCGCAGGTATATCTGGAATAGGTGCAGCCTATAACTTACAAAAAAGTTGCCCCGCTAAATCTTTTACAATTTTTGAAGGTAGAGAAAATATTGGGGGTACTTGGGATTTATTCAAATATCCAGGCATTAGATCAGACTCTGATATGCATACAATGGGATTTAGATTCAAGCCTTGGACTGATCCTAAGACTATTGCCGATGGCCCGTCTATCCTTGAGTATCTAAACGAAGCGGCTGATGAGAATAATCTAAGAGAGAAAATACAATTTAAGACTAAAGTTAAAACTGCACAATGGGATAGCTCTTCAGCAACTTGGAGGCTCGGGATAGAACGAGGTACAAGTGATCAAATAGAAGATATTTCTTGTAATGTTTTATACCTTTGTGGTGGTTACTACAACTACGATCAAGGATACCTACCTGAATTTGAGGGTTATGATGATTTCGAAGGAACAATAATTCATCCTCAAAAATGGCCGGAAGATCTTAACTATGAAAATAAGAAAGTGGTTGTCATTGGTAGTGGAGCAACAGCTGTAACAATCGTTCCTGCTATGGCCGATAAGGTTTCAAAAATAACTATGTTACAAAGATCTCCTACCTACTATATGTCAGCTCCTGATCAAAGAGCTTTCGATGGTTTCATAAAAAAAGTTACAACTGACAAATTAGGTTACTTTTTAATTAGATGGAAAAATATTCTACTGGGTAGATTCTTTGTATCTCAGATTAAAAATAAACCTGAGAAATGGAAGAACTTTTTAATCAATGGGGTGAAAGAACACTTGGGTGAAGACTACGATATAGAAAAACATTTCACACCTAAATACAAACCATGGGATCAAAGATTATGCTTCGTTCCAAATGGAGATATGTTTGAAGCTATAAATAGCGGTAAGGCAGAAGTAGTCACTGACACGATTGATAAATTTACCAAAGATGGAATTTTATTAAATTCAGGAGAAGTTATTGATGCCGATATTATTGTTACTGCCACAGGTCTCAATATGCAGCTGTTAAATGGTATAGACATAACGATTGATAATCAGAAATTGGATATTTCCGAGCGAATTCAATATAAAACTATGATGTTTAGCGATGTGCCAAACTTAATTGCAACATTTGGATATACCACTGCTTCGTGGACTTTGGGTGCAGATCTTACAAGTGAATATGCATGCAAATTAATTAATCTAATGGACTCAAAGGGAATGGATTATTTTTATCCTGAAGCTGGGCCTGATGTTGAGGGCAATGGAGATTTCTTAGATTTAAATTCTGGATATATTCAAAGGGTTGCAGACAAACTGCCTAAGCAAGGCTCAAGAGATCCTTGGATAAATACTCAGAATTATCTAAAAGATTTATTTCAAGTGAGATTTAAAAGTATCGAAGATTCTGATCTGAAATTTAAGAAGGCTAGTTAATTTTTTTGGTCTTGAAGTCTTCAAATTGGTAAATTGTTTTACCTTTACTAGCACCTGAAAGTGTTTGAAGCGTGTAAGCCAGATCTTCTGCTTTAACACTGCGATATTTTTTTGCTGAACCTATAAGTAATGGATCGATTAACCTTGGCTGTATTATCTGACCTATAGATTCAACAAACCTTTTCTCTTCCCTCTCTCCAATTAGCAGACCAGGTCTATAAATAGATAAAGATTGAAATGGTAAAGAAGAAATCATTTCTTCTACTTCGCCCTTACACTTTAAGTAAAAGTTATTTGATTTAGAATCTGCCCCGATGGATGTAACAACTGACAAATTAGGAACACTGGCTTTAGAAGCAGCTTCAGCAATGGAGAATGAATAATCTACATCAACTTTCCTGAAACTTTCTTTAGATCCAGCTTTATTGATTGTAGTCCCTAGACAAATAAAAACATCTGTAACATTTTTAAACAATTCTTCAAAAGACTCTTTCTTATCGAAGTCTACTGTTTCGTATATCAC
Organism: SAR86 cluster bacterium AG-447-A08; assembly: GCA_003212335.1. GTDB lineage: Bacteria > Pseudomonadota > Gammaproteobacteria > Magnimaribacterales > Magnimaribacteraceae > Magnimaribacter > Magnimaribacter mokuoloeensis. The sequence continues at coordinate 345 of QCQA01000002.1, read as the reverse complement.
TTGCTGATTCTCAGAAAAGTATTCATTGCGAGTCAGTGCAATAACCTCTACATCCGATTTAGCTAATTCTTTTACTAGAAAATTCCCAATTAACCCTGTTGAACCGGCAACTAAACAAATTCTTTTGGTAGGTTCTACTTCCAATACTTATCTTTGAGAAGTCTTTTATATAATTTGCCGGTAGGATGTCGAGGTAGCTCTTCTTCAAAGTCTATACTTCTAGGACTCTTTATAGAAGATATATTCTCTTTACAGTAGGCTATCAATTCTGCTTCTAATGCGGGACCTGCTTCGCTTAGATCAGCAGGCTGGACAACTGCTTTAACCTCTTCTCCCATTTCTTCA
>QCQA01000001.1 GCA_003212335.1 SAR86 cluster bacterium AG-447-A08 | reverse complement strand
TCATGAAATCTTTGAGGGCTGCTATGCTAGCACTAAAGATATAATCGATAAGAAATTTGATTTAATTATCATGATCGAAGTAATCGAGCATTTAACGGATGATGTTATTGAGTCTATTTTTGAGGAGCTTAAACCGCTTCTAAAGTCAGATGGAAAGATAGTTTTAACAACTCCTAACAACGAAGATCTGATGAAATCAACACGATATTGTCCGAATTGCTCTACCACTTTCCATGAATGGCAACATATACGTTCTTGGAATGAACAATCACTGAGTAATTTCATGAATAAGATGGGATTTGAGACTATCTTTACCGAAATTACTGACTTTTCATCTATTAATTTCAAAAGATACTTAATTAATTTTTTAAGAAGGCAAGTTAATGGTTCAGATATGCCGCATTTAGTTGGCTCTTTTAAAAAGAAGAGTTGAAAATTATTTAATGTGCGGAATTGCAGGCTTTTTTGACGAAAACCTTCCATTTGAAGAAAATCACCAATCCCTAGTCAATATGCTTCGTGCAATTGATCATAGAGGTCCTGATGGAACTGGCACTTATATTGATGGTGGTCTATATCTTGGTCATAACAGATTATCCATAATCGATCTCTCTGAACGAGGTAAGCAACCTATGAAATCTAATTCTGGACGGTATATCTGCTCTTATAATGGCGAGATTTATAATTACAAGGAGTTAAAACTTGAATTAGAAGAGGAGGGATTCACTTTTATCTCCGAAACCGATACTGAAGTTTTATTAACTCTCATAGACCATTTAGGGTTTGAGCAAAGTCTAAAGAAATGTGTAGGTATGTTTGCCATTGCTCTATGGGACAAGAAAGAGAAGGTTCTGAGATTGGCAAGAGATCGGCATGGAGAAAAACCTTTGTACTATGGTTGGCATAAAGGTAAATTTTTGTTTGGATCTGAGCTTAAATCTTTAATTGAACACCCAGCCTTCGAGAAAGAAATTTGTCAAATAGCGCTAAGCTCTTATTTTAAGTTCAATTATATCGAAGCCCCTCTATGCATTTTCAAAGGAACAAAAAAGCTTGGTGCTGGAGAAATTCTTTCTCTTGATACCCGAGCAGGGTTAAAAGAAAATACTGAAAAAATTACAAATTATTGGTCCCTTAAAAAAGCTTTTATTCATGGTATCGAGAATCCTTATTCAGGAAATTACTCAGAGGCTAAAGATGTTCTGGAAGCACATTTAAATACAGCGATAAAGCAACAAATGCATGCCGACGTGCCTATGGGAGCTATGCTATCAGGAGGTATAGATTCTTCTTTAGTAGTAGCATTGATGCAAAATAATTCTTCAAATAAGATTAACACTTTCAGTATAGGCTTTTCTGATGAAAAACTTGATGAAGCTAAATATGCTAAAGAAATAGCATCTTATCTGGGCACAAATCATCAAGAACTCTATGTTTCTGAGCTTGAAATAAAAGACGCTTCTCTCCAAATGTCATCTATATTTGATGAGCCATTCTGCGATTCTTCACAAGTTCCTACTTTTTTACTTTCAAAACTTGCACGTGACAATGTGACGGTTTCGCTTTCTGGAGATGGAGGAGATGAATTATTTTTTGGTTATTCTAAGTATTCAAGGGGCCATAAAATCTCTCAATTACCCTGTAAATATCTTCTTTTTCAAATTACGCAAATTTTATCAAATTTTCCTGATCTTAGTTTTCAAAGATTAGTTAGAGCGAAGCAAAGCCTAGCATTCTTATCTTTATTGATTAATCATTCAGATTTTAAAAATCTTCATGAATTACTTTCTTCTGATCGATTTTCTGATAAGTACTTAACTAAAGATTTTGAGGAAATCAAAGATGATATTTTGCCATATCAGATATCGGACTCCTTTTCTAATACCTTCATGTATCAAGACTCAAAGAAATATCTTATTGACGATATTCTAGTGAAAGTTGATCGTGCATCTATGGCTGTCAGTTTAGAAAATAGAGTACCTTTTCTAGACCATAGGATAATTGAATTTTCCTCGACACTACCTTTTGAGTTTCTATATTCACAAGGAGAACAAAAAAGAATTCTCAGAGATATAGCTTTTGAGAAATTACCAAAAAATTTACTAGACAGGCCTAAGTCAGGATTTGTTCCTCCAATATCACAATGGCTAAAAAATGATTTAAAAGATTGGGCAATTGATCTCTTGAACGACCATGAGTCTGTAGGAGGCTTTATAGATTTAGAATATGGTAGGCAACTTTTTGATAATCACATTAAAGAAAAGGGTGATTATTCAATACAACTATGGAAGATTTTAATGTTTATAGATTGGTATAGGAGATGGGCATAAAAGATCAAAAACTAGTTGTCTATACATGCCTTACAGGAGATTACGAGCAACCTGTTAAGATGCATGAATTAGAAGAAAATATAAATTATATTTGCTTTTCGGACAAAGAATCATCAGCAGCTGAAGGATGGGAATATAGAAAGATAGAAGGATTAGATCATCTGGATGATAAAGATAAAAATCGGTATTTGAAAATGAGCCCTCATAAAATTTTGGGAGACTTTGATATAAGTATCTACATAGATTGTAATATAAAAATAATTAACAAATTGAGTGATATTTTTAAAGGAGTAAAAAAGAGCTCTGATTCAATCTTTATGTATGATCATCCATTTAGGAAATGCACCTACAGAGAATTAGAGATTGCAGTTTCTGAAGGTCTAACGACTTTTACAAAAGCAAGAAGACAATTCAGAAGGTATAAAAAAAGTGATTTTCCTGTTGATTTTGGGCTTTATGAGGCCAATATAATCATTAGAAAACATGATATTAATTCTCAGAAACTCATGGACTTCTGGTGGAGTGAATACATGAACTCTTCAAAAAGAGATCAGACCTCGCTTATGTTTGCATCTTATCAAACCGGAATTCGCATACATTCTCTAGGTCAATGTAATCTAAGAGAGGGTGGGGAGCATTTTCATCTAGATCTCTCAAGTAGGATCAGAAATATGAATAGTAAAACCGTGAACATATTAATGCGAATTCTTAATCAAGCATTCATTCTATTTGGAGGCTCCTTGAAATGAAAGAGGAGTTCCTTGTTGTTGACAATGATTTTGCTAAAAGTAATGGTATTGATAGTTATGTTTCTATTTTCCCCTCAATAGGATACGAGCCTAAATGGTCCCTGCCTTTCAAGGAGCACACTAGACAACACAAATCGATTGTAAGTTTAAAAAATAAATTGACAGAACATTTTGCAAAAAATGTATATTCGCCGTCTCTTGGATACAGTGCTTTTGCTTGCGAAAGACTATTCTTAAATTATGGTTCCTTGATCATATTTGTATTGTCAGACAGATTGCTTAGACTGAATAAACTAGCTGGGCTAAAAGATTTAAATCAACTAAAGCTACCTGAGGTCCAATTTGAGTTCAATCCAGAATGGACATTTGGACATTTTTATTACAAGAAAGTTGAGAAAGACCCTCTTTATAATCAATGGATTGTAAACAGTATTCTCCGTGATTTAGAAACAATAGATGTGTTGAAATATAAGGCTATTGTTACAGAAGAATATGGAACATTTTATTCTAACAGACAGGGGATTTTAAAAAGAATCACAAGAAATTTAAGAAATGGCACTTTATTAGTTAAGCTAAATAAGCTTGTCAGTAATATTTATCCAGCCGTCATTCTTTTCTTGTCTAGGATATTTAACCGCATACCTATTGATGCTAAAAATGTTACTTTCATATCTTTTAGTAAAAAACTACATAGATTTTTTTGGCCTTTCGGACCATTAGCGCCATTGGAAAGTATAGCTTTTAAAGTATATCCCCCAAAATTAAATACAAAAATTAAAAGAGAAGATTTCTTAGAACACAAAGACTTTGTTGCTGATGCTTTCAAGGACTTCTTGATGAATACTCAGGGAGAAATTAACTTACCCGATTCATCATTCTTTACCTTGATTGAACTCATCACAGAACAACTGCCAACTTTCACAACAGAGCAATCTGAAGTTTACTGCGAGAAATATCTAAATGAGTTCAAGCAATATAAGGGATCTTTTTTTCTTGCTGATGGGGTAGGCGGAAATACTTTAAAGTCTCTTAGATTATTCGCCTGTAGAGAACTATCCATACCTGTTGTGGCTACTCAACATAGTGGATGGGGAGGATATCTTGCTAACGGCGCTTTGGTAAATGAAATGTTAATTGATGGCGCAGATCACTATATTACTTTTGGATGGGACAATAAAACTCATGGAGAGTCAATGTGGATAAAGGATGCCATAAAGCTGCCAAGCCCTCTTCTTTCTGAGCTGATTTCTTTACCTCGCGAGCGATTCAGACATACTGAAAATAGATCATTGCTTTTAAGTCTTGGCTTTATATATAGATTTCCAGCTTTTTATAACAGCTTCCTTCGGCTAGATATAATTAATGACTACATCAGGTTATTAGAATCAATAATGGAAGATTTATCAAAAGCAGGATGGCATCTGACAATATCATTTTATAACAATGAAGTAGCAAATTATTTCAGTGAAAAAAGTCAATACTGGACTCAATCAGATGTCTTTAACGTCACTATTCTGGATGATCACAACATAAGATTGAGAGACTATATGCAGAATAAAGATTTTGACTCCATATATGATGCAATAATTTGGGATATCCCTGCAGGTGGATTTAGTGAAAGTATCTCTCTTGGCAAGAAAAGCTTTGCTCTATTGAATGAAAACCTTATAAACACCACCTTAGAATCACAACCATTTCTAAATGATCTTTATAAATATGGCATCTTTTTTAGAGATGGTTCAGATTTAACTCATTCTCTAAATGAATTCAGCAATGCTAGAGACTGGTATTTAAATGAAGATAGACAGAAGGCACTAAATAATTTTTTTTATAAATTTCTAAGATCGAATCACAAGTGGGAAGAAGAATGGGTAAACTTCCTATCGAGTAAAATTCAATAAAAATATAAAATTAGATTAACTGCTTATTAATTACCAATTTAATCTAAATCAAGTAAAATCCAATTTTTCTAAGGACCATTATGAAGATAATCGCAGAAATAGGCTGGAATCACATGGGAGATATGAGTTTGGCAGAAGACATGATAGAGGCTGCATCAAATTCAGGTGCAAACGTTGTCAAGTTTCAATACTGGAATCCTAAATATCTTAAAAAAGGTGCTTGGGATAGCGATGGAAGAAGAGAAATCTATAATAAAGCTGCTCTTAATGAAGAAAAGATATTAGATTTAATAAATTTATCTTCTAAGCATGGCTGCGAATTTTTAATAAGTGTATTTGGAACTGCGGGTGCCAGTTTAATGCATGAATTGCAACTATCGGAAATTAAAATACCTTCGCATGAGACTACTAACTATAAGTTATTAGAATTTTGTTCTAAGAAATTTTCTAAGATATATTTTTCTGCAGGTGCATCAACTGAGAAAGAGGTAAAAAAGGCATTAGAAATACTTAATGCTGGTAGTGCCAAGTATAATCTTATGCATTGTGTTTCATCTTATCCATGCCCAAATAATCAAATAAATTTGCCAAGACTAGAATGGCTTTCTTCAATCTCGAAAGATATTGGATTTAGTGATCACACTAAAAGCACTATTATCCCGGCACTTTCTGTTGCATACGGTGTTACTGCCATAGAAAAACACTTTACTACCGATAACAACCTTCCTGGAAGAGATAATGAGAATGCATTAGAACCAACTGAATTTAAATTAATGGTAAAAAATATTCTTGAAGCTCAGCAGTCAATGATTTCTTGTGGTAACGACTACCAAGATATTGAATCAGACACTGTTCAAAACTATCGAGGTAGATGGGAGCCACATGATTATGAGTAATAATGAAAAAATAAGTGTATTGATTCGTTCAAGAAACGAGGCTAGATGGATTGGACATTGTATTCAGTCAGTCATTGATTTTTTAGATTCTCCTGAAATTATAGTAATAGACAATAACTCCAAGGATAAGACCTTACAGATTGTGAGACAGTTTCAACAAGATCCTGAATTATCAAAAGGAGGAAGTCACGCAGATATAAAAATTCTAACTATCGATGACTACTCGCCTGGAAAATCATTAAATCTTGGAGCCAAGGCTGCTCAAAATAATTACATTTTGATTATTTCAAGTCATTGTGTCCTTAATAAATTTAATACATCAAAACACATTAGTGACTTAGAAACTTACTGCACTATCTTTGGTAACCAGATACCTATTTACGAAGGAAAAAAAATAACTAAACGCTATCTTTGGAAACATTTCATTGATAAGGAAGTTGTAGATATGTACTCAGAAATGGAAGAGAGGTATTTCTTTCATAACGCACTGTCATTTTTCAAAAAACAAACTTTAATTGATAATCCCTTCGATGAAAATCTTGTAGGAAAGGAAGATAGGTATTGGGTAGCTAAGATGATTACATCTTCATTTAAAACACTCTATGATCCTGAGATGCAAGTAGATCACCACTATACCGACAACGGAAATACGTGGAAAGGTATAGGTTAACTTGAATATACTAGGAATTACACTTGCCCGCGGCGGATCAAAAGGGGTGAAGAACAAAAATATTAAAGATCTCTGTGGAAAACCCCTCATACAGTACACTATTGATGAGGTTTTAAAATCAGAATATTTGAGAGAATATATTGTATCCACTGATGATTTTACTATAGCAAAAGTATCTAAATCCCTCGGTGCAGAAGTCCCTTTTATGAGACCAGAAGAGTTCTCGACCGATGAAGCAAGTTCGGTATCTGCTCTTCAGCACGCAGTTTCTTTCATGGAAGAAAGGGAAAGTAAGAAATATGACTTTGTAGTAGAAATCATGTGCACCAATCCTTTGAAAATACATGAAGATATTGATAATTGTATAAAAAAGATTATTGATACTGATGCAGATTCAGTAATAGCAGTCCATCAATTGGAAGATCATCATCCCGCGCGGATAAAAATGATTATAGAAGATAAGATTTGTGATTTTTTACCTGAACCAAATGAAGCAAGGAGGCAGGATTTAAAACCTAAAGCTTATATAAGAAGCGGATCTATATATTGCATGAAAAGAGATTATTTGATGGAGCTTAACCTTAGATATGGCGGAGATAACAGTAGACCTTATATTTTGCCAAATGAAAGAGCTGTAAACGTTGATACTGAGATCGATTTCATGATTTGTGAACAATTAATTACTAACAAAAATGATCCCTAAAATACTGGTAGTTACACCAACTAGTCATATTGACGGTGTTAATAGAATTTTAGAATCTTTTGCAGAAGTTTTTTATCTAGATGATCCCTCTGAACAAGAAGTTCTAGATATTGTCTGCAAATATGATGCTGTCTTTACAAATCCAAATAAATCTAAGATCTTCATAGGCAAGGACATTATAGATAAAGGTACCAAATTAAAGTGTATATGTACTGCCTCTACTGGCACCAATCATATAGATAAAGAGTATGTTATCTCCAAAGGCATTAAAATTATATCCTTAACCGAAGAAAGAGAAACCATTAATAAAATTGGGTCAACCGCTGAGCTGGCTTTCGCTTTAACCATGTCCTCTCTAAGAAATGTTGTTAATAGCCATCAAGGTGCTTTAGAAGGGGAATGGAATTATAGTAAATTTATAGGAAGACAGCTGAATTCTCTTTCTATAGGAGTTATAGGTTATGGAAGGCTGGGTAAGTTCTATTCAAGCTACTTCGAACCATTTAAATCAAAAGTTAGGGTTTTTGATCCATATAAAAAAGTTAAGGATTTCGAGCAAATGCAAGATCTAGAGAGTCTTATCCAAGTATCAGATGTTATATCTTTGCATGTCCATGTCACAGAAGAAACTATAAATTTGATTAATTCAGAATCTTTGCTTGCTGCGAAAGAAGATATACTCATAATAAATACTTCTAGAGGAGAAATTATTAATGAAGATGATGTGGTTAGATTTCTGAAATCTAATAAGCAAGCCAAATTGGCTACCGATGTTCTTAGAGATGAAATTAGAGACAGAGAAAATAGCCCTCTATTGGAATATGCAAAAAGCAGTAATCAGGTAACAATAACCCAGCATATTGGAGGCATGACCAAGGAAGCTCAAGAAATTGCCTATTGTAGAGCTGCAACTTTATTAAAAGAACTTATGGCCTAATTATGACAACAAACATTGAAGAAGAATTAAAACAAGCTTTAAGGTTCGTTGAGAATTCAGAACTAGGCACCAAAATGTCCCCTTTGTGGGAGGAGATGTCTAAAGACTTTTCCTTTGATAGACCTTCAAATTTAAGGGATTACTCTATTAATAGAGAGCATGATTTTTCAAGGGTCTCAAGATTTTATAAGTTTGCAAAAAAGATAAAGTTCTTATCCAGAAATTGGATCAGAGTGAGCAATGTATTTCTAAATATAATAAATGGAGTAGAGAAATTTTATGTATCTATTCTTAGTCAACTTATATTAGGCGATTCAAAGGCCTCACAAAGGTATTCTTTTGATATTTATCCATTAGAGGCATACGAGGAGCATCAAAAACAAGTTAACATAGTTTCGGACTATGAAAGTTATAACTCTAAGAATAACATTTTTTTCTCTCACAATAATTATAAGTCGTATACATATTTCCACACCCTAAAGAAATTTATAAATTTAGAAAATCTTGAATCAAAGAACATTCTTGAAATAGGATCAGGCCTCTTTAACTTCGGAACGATAGTGTCGAAGAACCTTGACCGTTTTAGTTACTACTGCATAGATTTACCTGACGTTGCATTAAGAGGCTACCTTTCTGCAAAAGAGAATGTTGATGAAGATGTGGAACTTTTTTTACCACACCAGTTAGATGCTTTTAAGAAATCCCTTTCGAAAAAGAAAGTAATTTTTTTAATTCCAAGTCAATTAGATAACCTAGACATAAATATAGATTTTTTTATAAATCATGAAAGTTTTTCTGAGATGAACATTGAAACTGTCAATGACTATCTGTCCAAGATAAAAATGAGAATGACAGAGGGTTCACATATATTTCTAGTAAATAGATTCTCAAGACTACAAAGCCATAGCGCCAAGAGTTTTGATTACACAAATTTTTTAGACTATGAATTAGATGGCTTTTATAAGATATGTTTTGAGGTTGAGAAATTTAGATCTTTTCTTCCTGTGCAGAAAGATTTTCCTAATGTTATTTTTATAGGTCAAAAGGACAGTAGCTAATTGTCCCAAAAAGGTATCGTGTCATCTCAAAAAGTAGAAAATTTTGTTTTAAATTCTCTTTTTTTTATTTTTGCTTCAGTTGTTGGAATATACCTACTCTATGTTTTTGGTTCAGAAGGAATATCTAACGATTTTGCCGGTTATATAGGTCTCTTTGAGAGACTTAGTTACAGCAGCTTCAATGAATCATTTGTTAGAGAGATTACAGAGCCGGGCTATTTGTTGATTGTTTGGATCCTATCAAAGAGCCTATCACCAGAAACCATATTCTTTTTGGCAGGTTTGTTCCCTCTACTATACAAAATAAATTTATTAAGAAGAATAGACTATGGTGTTGGAGCTGTTTTATTTTACTTCTTATTATTTCTTCCCATACAAGAGTCAAATCAGATAAGAGGTGCTTTGGCGGGTTGCTTTATTTTACTCTCATTATTTCTAGATAATCATCATCCTTCAAGATACTTAATTTTAGGCGCAGCTGCAGCTTTGTTTCATTACTCTGGAATTATAATATTTGCTTTTTTCCTCTTCAGTAAAACAAACTCAAACCTTTTAGCACTCATTGGTTTATTTGTTGTCTCTTTGGCTTGGAATACTCTTCTGACAAGTGTATCAGCTTTTAATTTTCTTCTTCACCAAGCTTCCGGAACTGAGCTTGGAGTAACTTTTACTAATCCAATATTCTGGCTACAAATAAGTATTATCATTTCATGTCTTTTTATATACCGAGATCTAACGTATTATCAAAAGAAAGGTTTCCACCTAATATTATTGGGTGCTGCTACTTACATTTTTTTTGCCGATACTCCAGTTATTGCACATAGGATCAGGGAACTTTCTCTTCTAGGACTTTTTCCTTTAATTTTTACAAGATATACATCTATTACATTATCAAGTTTGTATAATTATTTAGCTTCATTGCTTATTGCCGTCTATACCTTCTCTTTTACTTTTGGAGAGGTATTAGGTTACTTTTCAATTTTTTAGTAATGTCTAAGTTAGACGTAATTTTAGTTAATTGGAATAGTGGTCCGTTCATTGCCAATTGCATTGACTCAATTCAAAAGTCTAACCACGAGGACATAAATAAAATTATCATCATTGACAATGGATCTCAGGACAATTCTTTAGAAAAAATACCAATTTTTGATAAAGTTGAGATTCACAAGAATAAAATAAATGAAGGCTTTTCAAAAGCTTGCAACATTGGTGCTAGTTATAGCGATGAAGATTATATTCTTTTCTTAAATCCTGATACGAAAGTATTTAAAGAAACTATTTCAGGGGCTTTTGCCAAGATAAGAAGACAGCAGGACATAGGAATTCTCGGAGTTAGTCTAGTTAATGAACATAATCGTATAGTTAGAACTTGCTCAAGATTTCTTTCACCTATGAGGGTTTTTTCTCACTCTATAGGGTTAACCAGAATTCTAAAATCTTCAGGCATGGCAATGCTCGATTGGGATCATCAAACTTCTTCAGAAGTGGATCAAGTTATGGGAGCTTTCTTTTTAACTCGAAGGAAATTATTCGACGAATTGAAAGGTTTTGATGAAAATTTCTTTGTTTATTATGAAGAAATGGATTATTGCTACAGAGCAAATTTACTAGGCTATAGAAGTTTTTACGAAACTTCCTTAAGAGCATATCATTATGGAGGCGGTACTACTGAAAATATTATTTCAGAAAGACTTTTTTACACTTTAAGGAGCAGGATTCTTTATTCAATTAAGAACTTGAATGTGATGGGATGTATTTTTTCTATTCTATCTACTTTGTTTGTTGAGATGTTTACAAGGATATTTATTTCATCAATCTTAAAACTCTCTCTAAGTGATTTCATTAACTCTTCAAAAGCATATATTAAATTAATTTCTTGGTTTATAGGATATCTATTCAATAGATCTAAATCTTAGCTTTTAAGGTTTGAACTAGAACAATATCCCTTTCAGACCCTTCCTTGAATGACTCTCTTCCGTGTAAAAATCTTTTATTATCAAGCATAGCAAGATCCCCTTTTTTCCAATTTGAAGTAAAAGTTAATTTAGATGATTTTTCAGATATTTCTTCCATAATATCTTGAGGTATTTTTTGATTATTAGCTAAGGTTCTAGAGAGAATCTGTGGTTCTGATTCAAGATCAACAAGTAAATGATTACTGAAGCTTAACTTGTTAGTAAATCTGCATTCGGTTACGCCAAAGCGCAGTAGGTTCATTTCCAGAGAGCTTGTTTCCCAATTAAGACTTACATCTGAAGCACCTATTTCTTCCAAAAACCATTTCTTCTTACCTTTAGATTTCTTTTTAATATCTATGGGTAAAGAAAGAACATACTTGATAGGGTTACCAAGAAAAAAAACTTTTGTATCTTTTTCAAGAGAGTTCCATAGTTTTACTGCATCACAAAAAGTTGTATTTCCATCTTTCTCGGATGGTTTCTTACAAAAGAACCACAAAATCTCTGGCCAGGAAGGGGCAAAACTAGCTTCACTGTGTAGTTTTATCTCTTTGTTGCCTATATCAACATTTTTTATATTTTCATTGCCTAGTCTAGTTTCTCTTCGATTAGTATCTTTTGCATAACGCAAAGTAAATTCATCAGTAAAACTAATAAGATCACTCTCTATGTCCTCAAAGTCTCTAAATAGAATAAATCCAGTGTTGAGGAATTCTTTATAAAGTAATTTTCTAGGTATATTTTTTAAATGCCTATACTCAGATCCATGAAATTGATATAAATTATTATTGGTCATTTGCAGTTCAAATATTATACTGAATTTCTTTTTTAATTATCTAAAAGGTTCACTCTTGAATGCATATATAAAAGCTATTGAGTATTATTTACCTCCCAATGTAGTAAGTAACGAAGATCTTATCATTCAAAATCCTGACTGGAATGTAAAAAAGATTTCTGACCTAACAGGCATCAATGATAGACATATTGTTACAGATGAGACGTCAGTTGATTTAGGAGAAAGTGCGGCAAAAAAACTCTTTAAAAAACATATTAATATAAGAGATAAAATAGATTATTTGATCTTTTGCACTCAATCGCCAGATTATTTTTTACCAACCTCGGCTTGTATTTTACAAGATAAATTAGGATTAAATACTAATATCGGAGCTGTAGATGTCAATCAAGGATGCAGTGGGTTTGTATATTCCCTTGGTTTGGCAAAAGGCCTTATCGAATCTAAGCAATGTGAGAATGTTCTAATAATTACCTCTGAAACTTATTCAAAATTCATTAATCCAAAAGACAAAAGTGTGAGGACTTTATTTGGAGATGGTGCTTGCGCCATATTGGTTTCAACACAAGATTGCAATGAAACTGGAATTTTTCCCGTAATTCATGGAACAGATGGAAGCGGTTATGCACAATTAATTGTTCCACATGGAGGTGCGAGAAATCCATTATCAAATGATTCTTATGGTGAGATGGAGGATGAAAGTGGCAATATTAGGTCCGAATCAAATCTTTACATGAATGGTAGGGCCATTCATAACTTTACCATTAAAAAAATTCCTAAAGTATTTGAAGAAACTTTAGGAAGGTCGGGCTTAGAGCTTGAAGATATAGATTCGGTAATTTTTCATCAGGCCAATAAATTTATATTGAATAATTTACAAAAGAAAATAAACATACCTGAAGAAAAAATACATAGATCTTATGAATCTATAGGTAATACCGTTTCTTCAACAATACCTATTGGGCTTGCAAAAGAAAAAGAAAAAAGAAAGTCAGTTTCGACTTATTTACTCCTTGGTTTTGGAGTAGGTTTGTCTTGGGCAGGCTCTATAGTAAGATATTAGCCTACTTTATTAGGGTATTTATATCACCTATAGTTCTACAGCTCAGTAAAGAATCATCTTCAAGCTCTATTCCATATCCATCATCAATTGCCGTCATAACACAAATCATTCCCATCGAGTCCCAAGCTTCACATTGCTCTAGTAAGTAGCCCTCGGTCACAAGTTCTTTAGGAATTTCTAGCTCAGCACTAATAATATTTATAAACTTTTCATCCATATATGTACTATAACATCTTAGGTTCTAGATAAGCTCATTGAAAGTAACATTAACTAGTTTTTCATTTTTCATCATCTCACCAATATTTTTGCATAAATCTCTGAACAAAATTTTCGATTGCCTAGAAGTTATTAAGTTGTGAGGGTGCAACCATAGGTGTGCCATCTTTTTGTTTTCAGCTGCATCTTGAAGGAGGTTGTCATACTTTTTATAAATAATACTTGAAGGAATCATTTTTCTATATCCATAAAACCAGTGAACCATTATTCCTCCTGGTACAGAATTTTTGTTTAAGTTTTCTGCTTGTTTATATACGTTTAAGCTATCAATAAGGGAATTAATTTTTTTAGGAATAAAATTTATATTTAGATGATTAGGGAAATCTCTATACCTTGCTATACCTGATCTGCTAAGTATCCTAGTATGTGAAATTTTATTCCTTGGGTAAATAATTGAGGAGTAGCTAATACCCAAATTGCTCATCTGAGATTTGACAAGTGAGAGCTCTTCTATTGCTTCTTCTTCAGAAAGCCTGTCAAAGGGTATATGACAGTATCCATGAGTTGCTAGTTCATGCCTGCTGTCTTTGAATAGCTTCATCAATTCAGGCAGAAAATAACCTTCAGAATTATTCTCATACTTTTTATAAAATTCCTCTATCCAAATTTTATGACTTGTACCTTGTCTTAATTTTTTAACTTTATCTCTAAATTCTGTCTCGCTCTCCAGCATTGCACCTACAAATCCAAAGGTAGCTCTCAGATTATTCTTTTCAAGAATATCTAAAATAAATTCGTATATATGATAAAGGTTTTTATCAGTTAATTTGTTATCTATCCATGATTGCCTTTCATCTATCATTCCCCATTTACCTTCACAATCAAAAGATATCAATACTTTTCCTATTTTTTCCATAAATCACTACACAAAACTATTAAATGCCACATCAGTTGAGATGCCGTCAATTTTACAATCAGCTATCCTTCTAGAAGAAGAATGACAAAAAGCCTCAGGCATATTCTTGTATGGCTTATAATTGTATTGCACTAGATCTACATCAGATGTAATCGAAATAATAACAATTGGAATTCCATATGATGCAGCAATACTTTCTACACAATCTAGCAAATTTTTAGGATTTTCTGAGTCTTTTAGCTGCAAAGAAAAGACCCTCACGAAAGGAATGAAATTTTTTTTCCCTACTGAAAATAGGAGTGAGCTTTCCGTCTTAGGTTCTTGAACAGTATAAGTGATTGGACTAAATTTATGGAAAAAACGCCATTCTATAAAATCATCGGTAATATTATTATCAAAAAGTTCAAGATTTTTTAAAACACCTAACAAGGTACTTCTTTCTTTGAGGTTTTTATTGCTCAAAATATTAAAACCTTTCAACAAGAATTTATCATAGAGTGAATCATTTCGTATTTGTTTACTAGAAAATATTTTTTTGGGAATAATAAACTTCTTTGCCCAAGTCGACTTAATCTTTATGGAACCAATTTTTTCATAGGCGATAGCCAATTTTCCAGTAGCATGGGCTAGAATTTTTAAATCTTCTTCTCTGATGGTTTCCATTAATAGTTTCATCCCTGAGCCTTTATAGTCAGGATCCGAATATAGATTATGAAGATTCATTGCCATCTCAGTCTTTCCATTCAATATTAACGGAGATCTATAGCCGTGTAGACAACCTACAATCTTGTTGTTGTTTATAGCTACTTTAAAAAAGCTTTCCCGATAATCTCTGAGCCAAGCTATGTGAGTTGGCTTGCTATGATAATTTAAGAAGCTAATATTTTTCTTACAAAACCTAGAATATTCTTTTTGCAGATCTTCAGTATAATTTTTTATTTCCAGCATTTTAAGCTTTGAAGATAATCAAGTAGTCGATTTTATTCTCATCTTCATGAACAACTTCTTTGCCTAAAAATTCGACCATTTGATTTAATAATTCTAGGTCATACACATGATGGTGAAGTGCTCTATTTTCAAAATTCCTTAATGATCTGCTTTTAAGGGCCTCAAGGTCTTTTACACCTGGATCTCTCAAAAAGTCATGCTTAGATAAAATTTCATCTAAATGAGTTAAATCGCGTTCAGAAGTATCATTATTAAAATCTTCGATAATATGTTTTATATCGGTCACATCTCGTTTGTGATCAAAATTAGTATCTTTTTTTGGCAGAACAAGAACAATGGGAGAATTTTTTTTTACTACCCTTATCCATTCCTTAAGAGCCTTTATAGGATTTGCTATATGTTCTAAACAATTACTAGATAAAAGAAATTGATATTGATGCGAATCAATTTTTTCTAGATTAATCGCATCTTGTACAATTATTTTAGATGAGTTGTTACCTAAGTAGAAAACTTCTTTGTTATTTTGCCAAAGCGTTTCATCCGAGAAGTTCACTATATCTAATTGAGATATGATTTGATAGATAGGAAAGTTGCGTTTAAAGAAATTACTAGGACCTCCAATTTCAATACCTCTCTTTTTAAAAAATTGATGTTTTATATCCTCATCTAATTTCATGCAAAGATCTTTTCTGATCAGAGGATAAGAAAAGTTTTTGATTTGTTCTATGATAGGTTCAGACATTATAGATTTTTACACTTCGTGAAAGGAATAAGCTACTAATGATCTATAATAACACGATTAAATTCCTTAATTGTTCATGAAAATCATTGCCCTGACACGATATTCACGAAAAGGCGCATCTAGCAGGATGCGGTTTCATATTTTTTTTGAGGAATTAAGAAAAAAAGGATTTGATATAGAGGAAAAGAATCTTCTTGATGATGAATATTTAGAAAATATATATTCAGAAAATAAAATAGATTTAGTTTATATCTTGAAAAGATATCTTAGAAGATTTTTAACGCTTTTCAAATTTTACAAATATGATCTTATTTGGTTAGAAAAAGAGCTATTCCCCAAATCTCCTGCAACTTTTGAAAGACTTTTAAGTATTTTAGGAGCAAAAATGGTAGTAGATTTTGATGACGCTGTCTTTCACAATTATGATCAAATTGAGTCTAATTATTCATTGAAATTACTCCTTAAAAATAAAATAGACGTAGTAATGCGCACTAGTAGTTTAGTACTATGTGGAAATTCCTACATAGCTAAACGAGCGAATGATGCTGGTGCAAAAAATATTTGTATAATTCCTACTGTCGTTGATTTAGAGAGATATCAAGTTAAATACAGCGACAATGAAAGGATTATTATTGGATGGATAGGAACACCCATAACGGATCATTCTCTTGATCTTATTATTCCAGCCCTAGAAGAGCTCTCATTGAAATTTGATTTTTCCCTGAAATTGATTGGAACCAATAGAACACTTAATAATATTCACACTATCAACATACCTTGGTCTGAAGAGAAAGAGGCCTCTAATATAGAAAGCATAGATATTGGAATTATGCCTTTAAAGAACCTGCCTATGGAGAAAGGAAAATGTGGATATAAACTTCTACAGTATATGGCCAGTGGGAAACCCGTAATTGGCTCATCTGTGGGAGTAAATAAAGATATTATAAAAGATGGTGTTAATGGTTTTCTTGCCAAAGAGCATCAAGACTGGGTCGATAAACTTGAAATTCTGATAGAAGATAAACAAAAACGTTTATCTCTTGGGCGTGAAGGAAGGAAACTTGTTGAAAGAAAGTATGAATTGAATTCTGCTTTTAAGCTCCTGGCAGGAGAATTCAAGAAATTGAAGGAACAAAGCTAGATATGTGCGGCATAACAGGTTTTTATGATAGGAAAAATTCTAGTGATGAGTACTTTAAGACTACCCTCACCAAAATGAATAATGCCTTGTCTCATCGAGGGCCCGATGGAGAAGGTATCTGGTTTGACGAAGTCGCTGGGTTAGGGCTTGGCCACAAGAGATTATCAATCATTGACCTATCTGAGCATGGGAGTCAACCTATGACTTCTAAGAATGGTAATCTAGTCATAATTTTTAATGGAGAAATTTATAATCACAAAGAGCTTAGAGCAGATCTACGATCAGTCAATTGGTCTGGTACTTCTGATACAGAAACACTAATCGAATGCATTTCAGTTTATGGTTTAGAAAAGTCTTTATCCTTGATTCGGGGTATGTTTGCATTTGTTCTTTGGGATAAACAGTCTGGCAAAATAACTCTAGCTAGAGATAGATATGGTGAGAAGCCTCTATATTACGGCTTAATCAATAATACTTTCATGTTTGCCTCAGAGCTAAAGTCCCTTAGGAGACATCCTGCTTTTGATGAGGAAATAGATAGAGACTCTCTCTCATCTTTTCTAAAATTCAGTTATGTCCCTTCGCCATCTTCTATATTTCGAAAGATTTCAAAATTAGAACAAGGTTCGTACTTAGTCTTTGATACTAATAAAGTAGATTATGAAATATACAAATATTGGGATTTAAAATCTCTAGTACGAGAAAGTATCTCAGAAAAACCATTCTTTTCGGAGGATCAAGCCGTTAAGTCTTTAGATTCTTTATTGAACGAAGTTGTCAAAGAACAAATGATATCAGATGTTCCATTGGGGGCATTTCTTTCTGGGGGCATAGATTCGGCTGCTATAGTCTCAATTATGCAATCTCAGTCTTCTAACAAGATAAAAACTTTTACAATCGGTTTTGAAGACAAAAATTTTGATGAAAGCTATAGTGCTAATTTAATATCCCAGTATTTAGGAACTGACCATAACCAACTTATTGTTTCCGCAGATGATCTCTTGGCTGTAGTCCCAAATATTCATAGAATTTACGATGAACCTTTTGCTGATTCATCTCAAATACCCACTTACTTAATTTCAAAACTAGCTTCCAATGATGTAAAAGTAACATTATCAGGTGATGCAGGAGATGAAATCTTTTCTGGTTACAATCGATACAGGTTTGCTAAAAATGTATGGCCTTATATTAAAGCAATTCCTTATCCAGTTAGGTCACAACTTTCTAAAGTTATGTCTAAAATATCTGCAAAACAAGCAGAGAGGCTATTTTCTTTTTTTCCTAGTTATGCAAAGAATTTTAGCTATGGCAGCCAAAAACTCTATAAATTTGCTGATATTTTAGAATCTAATTCCCTAGATTCATATTATGACAAGTTAACTTCTCAAACTCTCCATCCTTCAAATTTCTTAAAGGATAAGACAACAAATTTTCCACGTAGATTAAAACTTGCTCAAGATCTTGATACTTGTGAAGACTTTGAGAGGTTGATGATTTATGATGCTTTGGAATATTTACCGGATGATATATTGGTCAAGCTAGATAGGGCGTCAATGAATGTTTCTCTAGAAAGTAGGGTTCCATTTTTAGATCCAAGAATTTCTGAGTTTGCCTGGAAACTGCCTCATAATCTGAAAATCAGGGGCTCTACTACGAAATATATCTTGAGAGAGGTACTAAAAAAATATTTACCAGAAAATTCTATTCAAGGTCCAAAGATGGGTTTTTCAATTCCTTTAGACTCATGGTTAAGAGGACCCTTAAGATCATGGTCTGAAGACTTATTGGATAGAGAATCTATAATAGACAAAGGTTATTTAGATTATGACAACATAATTCCAATTTGGAAGAAACATAAAAAAGGTGAAATCAATGCAGGCCCGATTCTATGGAACATACTAATGTTTCAGCTATGGGTTGAGAATCTTTAAATTTAATTCTTATAATAAAATGAATATAGCAGTTATAGGTTTAGGATATGTTGGGCTCCAGGTAGCATCTGCTTTAAGTAAGTTACAAAACGTAGTCGCTTTCGACATAGATAAAAAAAGACTCGAGGAGTTAAAGCTTGGAAAAGATATTTCAGGAGAGGTCACTCAAGATGATCTATTACAAGGTACCTTGCACTATACAGCCGATGAACAAGATTTAAAGAATATCGACTTTTACATTATTGCTGTTCCTACTCCTATAGACTCAGATAACAATCCTGATTTAAGCCTTTTAGAGCAAGCAAGTAGAACAGTTTCAAGATATTTATCCGTTGGCAATATAGTTGTTTACGAGTCAACAGTTTATCCTGGTGCTACGGAGGAAGTTTGTCTTCCTATTCTAGAAAAGGGTTCAGGGTTAAAACTCAATACAGATTTTTCACTTGGATATAGTCCGGAAAGAATAAATCCCGGAGATAAATCACATACTTTTAAAAATATTAAAAAGATAGTTTCAGCATCTAACGAAAAAGCGCTAGATATTATTGATAATGTATATAGATCAGTTGTAGAAGCTGGTACCTTCCGAGCTAAGGATATCAAAACTGCTGAAGCTGCAAAAGTGATTGAAAATACACAAAGGGATTTAAATATCGCATTAATAAATGAGCTTGCTATGCTATTCAAAGATTTAGATATAGAAACAAACGAAGTTCTAGAGGCGGCTTCTACAAAGTGGAATTTTCTAGACTTTAAGCCAGGTCTTGTGGGGGGTCATTGTGTGGGTGTAGATCCATATTATCTAACTCACAAAGCTAAAGAAGTAGGGTTTAATCCGGAGGTCATTCTCTCTGGAAGAAAAATTAATGATTCAATGCCTGTGTTCATAGTGAACACTATTGAGAAACAGGTTAGAGAAATGGGAGTGCCACTTGAAGAAATGGTTGTGAACTTATTGGGTATCACTTTTAAAGAAAACTGCCCTGATATCAGAAATTCCAAACCTCTTGAAATATTTAACCTGTTACAACCTAAAGTAAAAGTCATACATGTGACTGATCCTTGTGTTGTTTCTGAGGAATTAAAGTTAAAAAATAATCTTGTAAACAAAGATTTTAATGATCTTCCTAAAGCCGATATTACTATAATTGCTAATAACCATAAACAATACCTAGAATTAACTTCACAAGACTTAATGGAAATTACGAAACCGAAAGGCATAATCTATGATCTCAAAAATGTCGTTGTTAAAGATCTTATTCAAAGTTCTGTAAAAGTTTGGAAGCTTTAATTGAAAAAAAATAACAAAAAAACACTATTAGTTGTATCTGCTGATGGAAATACCATTACTAACTTTAGATTAGATTTTCTTAAGTCCTTCATAGAGCTGGGCTTCCGTGTAATTGCCATTGCCCCCGAAATTTCGTCTTCAGAATTAAAAAAGTTAGATAAAAATAATATCTCTTTCATAAAATTACCTTTTGAAAGAAAGGGAAGTAATCCCATTGAGCTGGTAAGTAGTTGCTATAAGCTCTATAAGAAAACTATTGAAATAAGCCCAGATTTAATTTTTAGCTATAACCATAAAGCAGTTGTATTGGCCTCAATAGCTGGATATTTTGCAGGCGTAAAAAAAATTTTTTGTATGATTACAGGAACGGGGCATATTTTTCATGATAATGCCTTTAAGCATAGAGTTAGGAGGTTATTAGCAATCATAATCTTTAAGCTTGCTTTAATTAGAAATAAAAAAGTTTTTTTTCAAAATTCTGATGATGTTAGATTGTTTAAGTACTATAAATTGGTGAAAGATACTCAAGTACGAATAATTAATGGCTCTGGAGTAAATTTAGACTTCTTCAAAGAAACTCCTCTGCCTGAAGGGTTAGTATTCTTAACTGCTGCACGGTTAATTGAATCAAAGGGACTCAGAGAGTTTGCTGAAGCTTACAAGGAATTTAGCAAAGATTATCCAAATTCAAAGGCTTACATTGTTGGTTCCGAAGATAAACATGATGACTCAATCCCCTTGAATGAAATAAAAGAGTGGAACTTAAAATATGGAGTAGAGTATTTAGGATTTTATAAAGATATACGCCAAGCAATAGACTTATGTAGCGTATACGTTTTACTTTCATATAATGAAGGTACACCAAGAAGTGTCTTAGAAGCGATGTCTATGGGTCGGCCAATCTTAACAACTGATACATCAGGATGTAGAGAAACAGTCATATCTGGAGAAAATGGTTTTTTAGCTAAAGTTAAAAATATAGAAGATACAAAATCCAAGATGGAAGAATTTGTAAATAAAGAAATAAGAAGTAAGCTTGGCAGAAAGTCTAAAAGAATTTGCATTGAAAAATATGATGTTCACAAGGTTAATGAAGTCCTTCTTAAAGAAATGAATATACTATAGTTTATGAATATTTTAGTAACTGGGTCAGCTGGATTTATAGGATATCACCTAACTAAAAGACTCTGCTCTGAGGGATTTTCTGTCACCGGAATCGATAACATTAATGAGTACTATGATCCATCACTAAAGCAAAGTCGACTTTCTCAACTAAAGAGTTTTGATAATTTCAATTTTCAGAAAATCGATATATGTAATTCTAAAGATCTCTTCAAAGTTTTTGAAGTAGGTAAGTTTCAGAGAGTCATACATTTAGCAGCTCAAGCAGGTGTAAGGTATTCATTAGAGAGTCCGCACACTTATGTTTATTCCAACATAGAAGGATTTTTAAATATTTTAGAAGCGAGTAAATCTAATAATATCGAGCATCTTGTCTATGCTTCATCAAGTTCTGTATATGGTTTAAATAATCAATTTCCGTTTTCTTCAAAACATTCAACTGATCATCCCGCTTCGTTGTATGCTGCAACAAAAAAATCAAATGAGATGATGGCTCATTCTTACTCCCATCTTTTCGGAATTCCAACTACGGGGCTAAGGTTTTTTACAGTTTATGGCCCATGGGGAAGGCCAGATATGGCATTATTTATATTTACTGATTCTATCTTGAAGGGGAAAGAAATTTCAGTTAACAACAATGGAAATATGAAGAGAGACTTCACTTATATTGATGATATTATCGAGGGAATTTATCGCATACAACAAATGCCACCAGAAACTAAAAAAAATGAATCAATTCTATTGAGTGATGAGAGTAGGGCTCCCTATTCTATATTCAATATCGGTGCAGGAAACCCTATTGGATTGATGGAATTTATTGAAATAATTGAAGATAATTTAGGTATAAAAGCAAAAATTGACTTTAAGCCAATGCAATTGGGCGACGTAGAGAGTACTCATGCAGATATCTCAGAGTTATTTGAAAAGACGGGTTATACTCCAAAACATTCCGTTTCAGCTGGAGTAAAAGAATTCGTCACTTGGTTTAGAGATTATTACAATTATTAAAAAGCTAGTTTATTTAATTCATGAAAATATTAATAACGGGTGGTGCAGGATTCATCGGCAGTGCTTTAGTGAGAAAGTTGGTCCAGCAGGATAAGCATACTGTTATCAATATTGATAAGCTAACTTATGCTGGCAACTTAGATTCTTTGACTTTTAAAAACCTTGAACATAAATATCATTTTCATAAAGTCGATATTTGTTCTAGGGACGAAATAAGAGAAATTTTCGATCATTACAGACCGGATTGTATTATCCATTTAGCTGCAGAGAGTCATGTTGATAAGTCTATTGGAGGCCCTGAAAACTTTATTCGTACAAATATATTAGGCACCTTTACTTTACTTGAAGTTGTTAGAGACTTTTTAAATAGTCGCAGAAAAGAAAAGAAAGATTTCAAATTTCTCCATGTATCAACTGACGAAGTTTATGGAGATCTTACAATTAATGAAGAGCCTTTCAACGAAGAGCATAAATATGCCCCTAGTTCTCCTTATTCGTCTAGCAAGGCAAGTTCGGATCATCTTGTGAGAGCTTGGTATAGGACTTACGGACTACCAATCTTAATTACAAATTGTTCTAATAATTACGGACCTTTTCAATTTCCAGAAAAACTAATTCCAAATACAATAATATCTGCTATTCAAGGGAAATCTATTCCTATATACGGAAATGGTGAACAGATTAGAGACTGGTTGTACGTAGATGATCATGTAGAAGCGCTTTTAAATGTTTTAGAAGAGGGGACAATAGGACAGACTTATAATGTTGGTGGTGGTAACGAAATAAAAAATATTGATGTTGTAAACCAAATTTGTGATTTATTGGATGAATTTAACCCATCCAATCTTGATCACAGAGGTTCACATAAAGATTTGATTGATTTTGTTGAAGATAGACCAGGTCATGATAAGCGTTATGCAATCAATAATAGTAAAATAAAAAGAGAATTAAGCTGGACTCCAAAGAAAAATTTCAAATCAGGTATTCACGAGACTGTTCTGTGGTACTTGCAGCACCAAAACTGGTGGAAAAGAATATTTTCTGGAGACTATAAATCTAATTAAAAATATATGAAATACAAAGGTATAGTCCTAGCTGGTGGTACAGGCACTAGACTTTTTCCAATAACAAAGGGTTTATCTAAACAATTGCTCCCAATTTATAACAAGCCAATGATTTACTACCCTATTTCAGTACTAATGCTTGCAGATATTAGAGATATTGCAATTATCTCTACTCCTGATGATTATCCTTCTTATAAAAAGTTACTTGGAGACGGATCTAGCTTTGGTATTAATTTTACCTACCTAATTCAAAATAAGCCTGAAGGGATAGCTCAAGCCTTTATTATTGCAAAAGACTTTATCCAAGATTTTAATGTTGCTTTAATTCTTGGCGATAATATATTTTATGGTCAACACTTTTCAGACAAGCTTCAAAAAGCTACGCAAAGACAAAATGGAGCAACTATCTTTGGTTATCATGTTAGTGACCCTCAAAATTTTGGAGTGATTGGATTTGATGATAATGGTTCTATAGTCTCTATAGAAGAGAAACCTTTAGAGCCTAAATCAAATTATGCGGTTACAGGCTTGTATTTTTATGATCAGGATGTTGTTTCGCTTGCCGAAAGTATCGAACCTTCGCAAAGAGGTGAGCTTGAAATAACATCAATTAATAATGCTTATTTAGATGCAGGCACATTGAATCTCGAAACTCTTGGAAGAGGTTTTGCTTGGTTAGATACAGGAACTCATGATTCTTTGCTTGAAGCGGGACATTTCGTTCAAACAATAGAACAACGTCAAGACCTAAAGGTGGCATGCTTAGAAGAAATAGCTTTTTCTAAAGGTTGGATAAACGAAAAGAATGTATTAAAGAGCGCAGAAAGTTTAAGAAGTACTGATTATGGACAATACTTGTTTCGGCTTTTAAACCAAGATTAAGATGAAAATTTCAGAAACTAAACTAAAAGATTGTTATCTTCTGGAGCCTAAAATATTTGAAGACGAGCGAGGATTCTTTTTAGAAACCTATCAAAAGGAAAAATATTTGGAACATGCAGGAATAGATTACGATTTTGTACAGGATAATTTTTCAAGATCTTATAAAAATGTTCTAAGAGGTCTGCATTTACAAGTCAAAAATCCTCAAGGAAAACTTGTAAGAGTGGTAAGAGGTCAAGTGCAAGATGTAGCCGTAGATATGAGAATCGACTCTAGTACATTTGGAAATTACGAGTCTGTAATATTATCCGAAACAAATAAAAGACAATTGTGGATACCTCCGGGTTTTGCTCACGGTTTCTTGGTACTTTCAGAAGTTGTAGATTTTGAATATAAAGTTACAGATTATTACGATCCAGCTGACGAATTAACAATCTTGTGGAATGATCCAACCATTAATATTCCATGGGAGAATATGAATCCATTCGTTTCAGCAAAAGATTCAAAAGGTATCTTATTTAAAGAGTTCTTGGAATGAGAATCCTGGTAATTGGTAAAGAAGGACAATTAGCAAAGTGCCTCAGAGATACGTCTACTAGATTTTCTCATGAAGTTTATTTTACTTCTAGGAATGACCTTGATATTACAAACTCCTCTCTAATAGAAGAAAATATTCTCAAATATAACCCGGAGATTATAATTAATTGCTCGGCTTTTACTGCAGTGGATAGGGCTGAAAAATATGAGAAAGAGGCTTTTGCAATTAATTCTGAAGGAGTTAAGGGTCTAGCAAAAATTTGTAAAAAGTACTCGATCTATTTAGTTCATATTTCTACAGACTATGTCTTTGATGGAAAGGGAACAGATTATTTCAAAGAATCAACATTTCCTAATCCCTCTACAGCATATGGAAAATCTAAATTATCAGGAGAAAATGCAGTAATAGAATCAGATTGCGAATATATAATCATAAGGACTTCATGGCTATTCTCCGAATACGGAAATAATTTCCTTAGAACCATGTTAATGTTAGCTCAGAAAAATAACTCGCTGAGAATTGTTTCTGATCAGTTTGGTTGTCCTACTTATGCACAAGATCTAGCTTTTGCAATTTTTTCTGCAGTCCCGTTATCAAAAACAGAAAAAAGGACGGGTCTGTACCATTTTGGGGGATCTAGTTCTTGCTCTTGGGATATATTTGCAGAAGAGATTTTTAAGGAAGCCTTTAAAAGAAAAATTATTAAACAATTACCTGCTATAGAAAGAGTAGACTCTGAAGACTTCGTCAGTCTTGCAGAAAGACCCAGAAATTCTAGGCTAGATTCATCTCTTTTTTATTCAACTTTTAAGGTGAGACCTTCCGATTGGAGGAAAGGAATTAAGACCACATTGGAAAGGATTGAAAAATAGCTTAGTCTCTCCCAATTGATATGTAAGAAATATTTTCTTTAAACATTAATTCCTTATCAAAAATATTTCTTCCATCAATTATTGTATGTTGATCCATCAACGCCTTTAACTTCTTGAGATTTACTTGTCTATAAATTTTCCACTCAGTACATATGATCAACACTTCAGAATTTTGTAAACAAGCATAATGATCGTCTTCTATATTGAAATTCACATTGTTAGAGTAAAGTTTCTTACATTCTTCTGCAGCTTCGGGGTCATGAGCGTAAACTTCTCCGCCAGCTTTAAGAATTGAATCGATTAATTTAAGGCTTGGTGCTTCACGAAGATCATCAGTTCCAGGTTTGAAAGATAAACCCCATAAGGAGATTTTTTTCCCCTGTATGTTGTCATTGAAATTTTTCATTAGCTTTTCAAATAGAACTTCCTTCTGCTTGTTATTAACGCTATCTACAGCTCTCAGTATTTCCATATCATAGCCAACGCCTTCAGCCGTCTTAATGGCTCCTCTAACATCTTTTGGAAAACATGAGCCTCCGTAACCACACCCAGGATAGATAAACTGATATCCAATTCTGCTGTCTGATCCAATACCTAACCTCACCTTTTCAATGTCTGCACCTAGCCTTTCTGATAATCTACTCATTTCATTCATAAAACTTATTTTTGTTGCCAACATTGCGTTAGCAGCATATTTCGTTAGCTCAGCAGACTTTATATCCATATAAATAATTTTATCCTTCTGTCGATTAAAAGAAGCGTAACATTGGCTCATGAGAATTTGGGTTTTGTCATTTTCGCAACCGATGATTATTCTTTCCGGTTTTATAAAATCTTGAATAGCATTACCTTCTTTTAAAAATTCTGGATTGGAACAAACATCAAACTCTATCTGTTTATTTCTTTTCTTTAATTCCTTTGAAATAATTTCCTTAGTTTTTTCAGCAGAGCCCACCGGTACAGTAGATTTATTAACAATGATCTTATACTCATTAATTGACATACCAATTTTTTTTGCTAGTTCGAAAACATATTCCATATTTACCGTACCATCCTCGTTAGAGGGCGTACCAACAGCAATAAAACAAATTTCTCCGTGCTCAACTCCTGCTTCAATAGAAGAAGAAAATACTAGAGAGCTCCTATCAACATTCTTCTTAATGATATCTTCCAGTCCTGGCTCATAAATTGGGATCTTGCCTTTATTAAGACTTGCAATTCTTGGTTTATCGATGTCTATGCACATAACATCATGACCAACATTTGCGAAACAAGCCCCTGTTATTAAGCCTACGTAACCTGTTCCAAAAATTGTTATTTTCATTTTATAATTTCATGGTGCCCAGGGCCGGACTCGAACCGGCACGAAGTTTCCTTCGAGGGATTTTAAGTCCCTTGTGTCTACCAATTCCACCACCTGGGCTAATAGAAAACACTTGCGCATGATATTATAAGTTAACTGTTAACTAATCATAGCTATATAATCAAACACAATATACTCTTTAACAAGAAGACATGGTCGTAGCATACTTAATTACAACTTCATTAACCTTTCTATCTTGTTTTTTAACAATTTGGTGTTTCAAAAAATTAGGTATTGTTGATAAGCCTGATGGAGTAAGAAAAATCCATAAAGGAGAAATCTCTTTAGGAGGAGGAATTGCTATTTGTTTGACTTCTTCAGTAATTCTCGGCTTTCTTTTTTTTAATTTTGGTTTTGGTCAACAGGAAATTTATAAAACTTTAACCCCCATATGGTTTATATCTTTAATTATTTTATTCTTAGGATTATGGGATGACATTAGACCTTTACCCTTTTCAGCCAGACTAGTAATACAGATCTTTGCAAGTTGGTTGGTAATTATCGTTACTGATGTTTATTTAAGAGATTTAGGTAATCTATTTGGTGTTTTCGATATTCATTTAGGCAAGGTCGGTATACCCGTAACTATTTTTATGGTTGTAGGGGTTTGTAATGCCTTTAACATGCTTGATGGTATGGATGGTCTGGTGGGATTTGTTGTTTTTATAGCAAGCAGCGCTCTAGCCTTTATTGCTGTAAGTAATGGCCATACATCCTTTCTTTTTTTTGGATCTGTAATCTTAGGTATTTTTCTTGTGTTTAACCTAGGCCTGCTTGGAAAGAAATGGAAAATATTTTTAGGAGATTCAGGCTCTATGTGGCTGGGCTTCATCATTGCCTGGTTGCTAGTTGCTTTATCACAGCCATCTTCAGAAAGTTTTCTCAAACCTGTTACAGCACTCTGGATAATCCTTTTACCTTTGATTGATGCACTTTCTACATTTATGAAGCGAATTGTTTTGAGACAATCTCTGTTCTTAGGTGATCGTTCACATGCACACCATATGCTTTTAGATGCAGGGTATGAGAAATGGAAAGTCTTACTCATTTTTATTTTTGTAACAACACTCTCCTCTAGCTTTGCTGTTTATTTCATAAACAATAACACAGAGGAGTATATTCAATTTTATGGATTTATTATGGTTTGGCTTAGCTATTTTTTGATAATAAAATATCCTGAATCAAAAAAACGATATCCAGGCAACGATACTTTTAACTAAGTAACTCGAAAGTAATCAAATATAGAAAATCGAAAAAAATAAATGAATTTTCCAAACAAATAAATAATTTTGTACACATACATTAATTCAAAAGAGGATTTGAACTTTTTAAATCACGAGCTTCTTACCAAGCCTTTTTTGGGTGTAGACACGGAATTCCGAAGGACAAACAAAAATAATATGCAATTAGCTTTGCTACAAGTGAATGATGATGAAGAAACTTTTCTAATTGATACTCTGGCAATCGATAATCCTAAAGAGAGTGCCAGTTTTCTTTTTGCAGACACTGTGCTTAAAATATTTCATTCGTGCAAAGAAGATGTAGAGGCTATATATGCTTGGACCAATCAAGAGATGGTTAATATTTTTGACACCCAGATAGCAAATGCCTTTTTAGATAGTGATTTCTCTATAAGTTACCAGAGCCTTGTTGAGAAAGAGTTAGGAATCAATCTAGACAAGAAAGAAACAAGATCTAACTGGATGAGAAGACCACTTTCTGAATCACAACTTAAATATGCAGCATTAGATGTAGAATACTTGATTCACCTATATAGGTTACAAAAACAGCAACTATCTAATACTTCCAAGCTTAGCTGGCATGATCAAGATGTTAAACGACTTTTAGAGATGACCTTTATTGAGCGCACGAACTATGTTGAACTAGATAGAACTATTAGCAAGGTCCAAGAGGCAGAAATGTTAAGTAGGTTTAGTAAGGTAGTTGAAGAAATTTCACGACGGGAAAAAATTAATCCAACTTTATTTTTTTCAAAAAAATCCCAAAAAGATTTTTTAAGATTAGTTCTAAAGGTAGGATTAGATTCAGCCTGTAAAGAAATAACTTTATGGAGAAGTGAGTTAATCAAAGACAAGATGTTGAATATTTTGAAATAGTAAATGTTTTGGATAGTTTACCTAGTTTCCTCAATATTTATTTGTTTATCTCTTGCAAGAATTAGCACAAAATATTTTTACGAGATATTTTTTCTAATGTTGATATTCTTTATTACTCCAGCTCAAATAGAAGTTTCACTTTCAGAGTATGCACCTTCTATTTTTACTTTTATTTTTAATGTTATTTTTGAAAATAACTACTCAATAAGAGTCTTGAGGCCACTTTTCTTGTCGATACCTATAGGTTTCTTTTCTATAGTAATTTATCTATTTATCAAAAGAAAATTCTTCTAGCTTCTAGATTTTTCAAATCTAAAAAACCAATGGCATTGCTTCCTACGCGCATACCCGCACACTCCCCAGGATTAAAAAATAAAATCCCTTGTCTAGTTTCATTAGTATATCTATGAGTATGTCCATGGATAACGATATCAATATTTTTGTTTTTTAAAAGGAAGCCATCAATGGGATCAGGTTCATGAAATATAGCTATATTTTTGTGACATAGAGTTATTACATTGGGAGGTTCTTGAAATTCGAAATTATTGATGCTAACAATTTCCTTTATACCTGTTTCATTTCTATCATTGTTTCCGTATACGCCAATAAGCTTGCTGTTTAATTCAGAAAATATTTCTAATGATTTTGCATTAGCTATATCACCAGTATGAATTACATGAGAAACCCTTTCATTATTAAATAAAGAAATGATCTTTTTTATATTCTTTATATTGTTATGAGTGTCACTTACAACACCTATAATCATAAAGGTTAGACCTTTTCTAGAATATGTATTCCGCAAGCACTTCCCAGGCCTATAACATGCGTCATTCCTATTCTCGCATTATCTACTTGTCTTTCTCCTGCTTCACCTCTTAGATGAGTACAAACCTCATAAATGTTTGCTATACCTGTTGCGCCCAATGGATGACCTTTGGAAAGTAAACCACCTGAGACATTAACCGGTATTCTGCCACCCAATTCAACTTCACCTTCATCTATTAATCTTCCAGCCTCGCCTTCATTGCAGAGACCCAGATTTTCATAATGTAACATTTCAGCTGTAGCAAAACAGTCATGTAACTCCACTAAATCTATATCATTCGAGTCTAGACCAGCCATTTCATATGCTTCAGCTGCAGCTTTTCTTGTACATGAATTAACATCAGGCATGACGAGATCTCTTTCTTGATAAGGATCACTTGTCATAACCGAGGCTTTAATCCTAACAGCTCTTTGCATCCCTAGTTCTTTTGCTTTTTTCTCTGAGACTAAGACAGCTGCTGCAGCCCCATCAACATTAACTGAGCACATCAACTTTGTATTAGGATAAGAAATCATCTCAGCATTCATCACTTCATCTAGAGGGGTTTCTATTTGGTACCTTGCTTTAGGATTCATCGTTGAATGGTGATGATTTTTTACAGATATTTTTGCAAATTGCTCAAAAGTAGTACCATACTGACGAGCATGTTCCATTCCAGCTTCAGCAAATACAGCAGGCATAGTCCCCGAACCCAGTAAACCTTCTTTAGGTATTCCTGTTCCACCACCAGCTCCGCCTAAAAGCCCTGTACCCATTTGCTCTACTCCCACAGCTAGAACTACATCATATAAACCAGCTTTTATTGAGGTCCAGGCTTCTCTGAAAGCAGTAGCTCCTGTTGCACAGGCATTTGAACAATTAACTACTGGTATCCCAGTTTGCCCAATTTCTTGAAGTATTCTTTGACCAACCATAGCGTTGGCTTGACCAAGATTTCCGCAATAAAAAGCTTCCATATTGCCTATATTTAAGCCAGCATCATCTAATGCTAATAACGCAGCTTCTGCCCCGAGGTCTGGGACTGTTCTTTCTGGAAATCTTCCGAACTTGATCATATCGACCCCTAATACATAAACATCACTCATAATTTTCTCCCTTAAGAAATTGGTTTAAAGAAATAACTAATATAACTATTTCCATCTTTATCTTTTCTTCCTAGTGCGTCATCAAAGACAACTTCAACCGGCATGTCGAAATTTATTTTTTCAGGATCAGGTTCGCAATCAATCAGATTACCTTTAACAGTCCCTCCACCATCTAAATCAACTATTGCAGATATATAGGGGACTTCAATCCCAGGAAAAGATCTGAAGACTATAGAGTAAGAATATAGTTTACCTGTATTATTCAGTTTGATAGGTTCAATTGAATCTCTAGCAAAACAGTTTGAGCAGACATTTCTTTCACCCAAAAAAATAGAACCACATTCTTTACATTTGTGTCCTTCCAAATAAGGATCTTCTCCTTCTGGAAGTTTGAGATAGTCAACTACAGGTAAACTCATTTTTTCCCCTTAATTTATAATTCTAGTTTTATATATATTTAGGTGAATTACAATAGGTAAGATATGAGTTTTTGGAAAGCAGGCATAGGCGGAATGATCGGTTTTACCATTGGCGGACCAATAGGTGGAATCTTAGGAGCTATAATAGGCTCAAAACTTGGAGATAAAGAGCAAGCAAGGCCAAGTATTAATCAAAAGAATCAGGCAGCTTTTTTTACTGCATTATTCGCCTGTTTTGCGAAAATTGCTAAAGCAGATGGAAAAGTAACAAGAGAAGAAGTTGATAAAGTTGATCACTTTATTAAAGATAGATTTAAATTTCCACCCGACCAAAGAGCTTTTGCCATTCAGGTATTTAACCACGCAAAAGATGATAACAACTCATTCAGGGACTATGCTTCCCAACTTTCTTCACTTTTATCTAACAATCAATCTGCATTGGTTATGTTTTACGAATTACTGTTTGAGTTATCCATGGCAGATGGACATCTAGATCCCACAGAAGAGGCGATCCTTAGTGAAGCAATACCCATCTTTGGTTTAGAACCCGATTTATTTAACCTGAATAAAAGAAAGTTTGGAGCAGATATTTCAGACGCATATGCCGTTTTAGGAGTAACAAAAGATATGTCTTATAAAGAAATAAAAACTGCTTATCAAAGAAAAAGAAAAGAATTTCATCCTGATACCTTACTTTCTAAGGGCTTGCCTGAAGAGCTTTTAGAAAAGGCCAAAGATAAATTTATTGAAATACAATCTGCATTCGAGGAAATAGAAAAACAAATAAAAAAATAAAATGGGATTTAAGATTTAATTTGTCTTATTATTTAGATACATGTCAGTAGTAATTTCAGGTACAGGTTTATTTACACCTTCAGAATACATAACTAATGAAGAATTGGTGCATAGTTTCAATGACTATGTTTCAAAGTTTAATGAAGACAATAAAGAGCTCATAGCTGCAGGAGATTTAGAAGCTTTAGTGCCTTCCAGTTCAGAATTTATAAAAAAAGCTTCTGGAATTGAAAAAAGGTTTGTTCAAGATAAAAAAGGAATACTAGACATTAATAGAATGAGGCCTAAATTAGATGAAAGGTCTAATTCTCAGATATCCATACTTGCTGAAATGGCCATAAAAGCTTCTAAAGAAGCGATAAGTCAGGCAGAAATTGATGCATCTGATTTAGATGCTGTTATTTGTGGTTGTTCTAACTTACAGAGAGCTTACCCTGCAGTTGCGATAGAAATACAAGAGGAACTTGGAATAAATGGTTATGCTTATGATATGAATGTTGCTTGTTCCTCTGCAACTTTCGCTATCCAAAATGCTTATAATGATATCCAATCAGGGGTAGCTGATAGAGTCTTAGTGGTAAATCCAGAAATTTGTTCAGGCCATTTGAATTTCAAAGATAGAGATGCACACTTTATTTTTGGAGATGCTTGTACAGCTATTATTCTTGAAAGGGATAGTCATTCTGAACAGGCTTTTAAAATCTTAGGTACTAAATTACAAACAAAGTTCTCTAATAATATTAGAAATAACTTTGGTTTTTTGAATGCTCCTGAGGATTCTGACCCCGATTCACCTGATAAACTATTTATTCAAAAGGGTCGTAGTGTTTTTAAAGAGGTGGTACCAATGGTTCAAGATCATATAGCAAACCATCTTAGCGAGCTCAAAATTGATATAAACAAAGTAAAGAGATTATGGTTGCATCAAGCTAATCTAAATATGAACCAACTTATTGCCAAGAGGTTATTAGGAAGAGATCCTGAGGAAGGGGAGATGCCAATAATCCTAGATAATTATGCAAATACTAGTTCTGCAGGTTCTATAATTGCTTTTCACCAACATAAAAATGATTTTTCTAAAAATCAAGTTGGAGTTATAAGTTCTTTTGGAGCCGGATACTCTGTAGGAAGTGTAATTATTAAAAAAATTTAAAATGAAATTTATACTCAAAATACACAACTCATTGAAAAGTTTTGAAAGAGTAGATTTTGTACCTTTACTGTTTCTAAGGCTGTACCTTTTTTATGTTCTTTGGTTCGCAGGAGTTGGAAAGATTGATTCTTTTAATAAGTTTTCAGGCTATCTGGGTACTTTAGGTGTTCCGTTACCTGATATCTTTACTTGGTTAGTCATATTAACTGAGGCTGGTGGTGCTGTTCTTCTACTAGTCGGGTTATTTGTCAGATGGGCAACAATACCGCTCTTAATTGTAATGTTTTTTGCTGGATATTTAGTTCACTATCAAAATGGCTGGCCCCATGAAGCAAATGGCATAGAGTTTGCTGCTATATACAGTTTGATGCTTTTATCTTTGTTATGTTTTGGTGGAGGTAAGTATCTCAGTCTAGATTACTGGGTTTCTAGTAAAAACTAAATGAAATCTTACGAAGTCACTGGCTCTCTTTCAGAACCTATTTCTAGAGTTCATGAATGGATTCAGGAAGCAGAGACTGACTCAGTTGCTTTGCCTCATGCCATGAACCTCTCTTCAGTTAATTCAAAGGGGAAGCCCACCTCTAGAAT
Source organism: SAR86 cluster bacterium AG-447-A08 (assembly GCA_003212335.1). Classification (GTDB taxonomy): domain Bacteria; phylum Pseudomonadota; class Gammaproteobacteria; order Magnimaribacterales; family Magnimaribacteraceae; genus Magnimaribacter; species Magnimaribacter mokuoloeensis. Next base: position 254,098 of record QCQA01000001.1, on the reverse strand, counting down.
GGTCTTACTCAAGAGAATATCATCTGAGGGGCTTGTATTCTTTACTGACTATGAGGGCAATAAAGGAAAACAAATTCTAGAATTTCCATTTATCGCGCTCACCTTTTGGTGGGCTAAGACCAATAAACAAATAAGAATAGAAGGAAAGTGCAAAATGGTTAGCAATGAAGAAAATGATGAGTACTTTTCTTCAAGACCCAGAGGGTCTCAAATATCTGCTTCTGTTTCTTTGCAGAGTCAAGAATTAGATTCCTATGAGGCACTGGTGGAACAATCCAAAAGTTTTGAAATTGAACATCTAGATAAAGAAATAGTAAGGCCAAAAAGATGGGGAGGATTCATGGTAGTTCCAGAATCTATAGAATTCTGGATAGATCAAAAGAATAGATTACATAAAAGAGAGCTTTATAAAAAAGAAAACTCTGAATGGAAGAGAGTGCTTTTGTCGCCTTGATTACAAATCTCCACTATAATAACCTTTTATTTAACAAGTGCCCTTTAGTATGGGACACCACTGATTATGCCCACTATTACTCTTCCTGATAATTCCAAAAGAAAATTTGATAATCCATTAAGTATCGACGATATCGCTAAAGATATTGGCCCAGGCTTAGCAAAGGCAACCGTTGCGGGAAAAGTAAACGGGTTGTTGGTAGACGCCTCGGATATTATCCAAGAAGATTGTGATCTTGAGATAGTTACTATTAAGGATGATGAGGGAATTGAGATTGTAAGACACTCTTGCGCGCATCTTTTTGCCCATGCTCTTAAACAAATATACCCAAATGCACAGATGGCTATAGGTCCTGTAATAAAAGATGGATTTTATTACGACATAAAACTCGATAAAAATCTTACAAATGAAGATTTAGAAGCCATCGAAAAAAGAATGAAGCAACTTGCCAAAACTAAGTATGACGTAGTGCGTGAGGTAGTTTCAAGAAATCAGGCTATTGATACTTTTCAAAAAAGAAATGAGCCTTATAAGGTTCATCTTGCAGAAGAAATACCCGATGGAGAGGTAATAGCTTTATATCATCATGAAGAATACATAGACATGTGTCGTGGACCTCATGTTACCAACATGAGACATCTGAAAGCTTTTAAGCTTACTAAAACTTCGGGAGCATATTGGAAAGGAGATTCAAAAAACGAAATGCTTCAGAGGATATACGGTACTGCCTGGCCAGATTCAAAGGATTTAGATAATTATATATTGCAGCAAGAAGAGGCTGAAAAAAGAGATCATCGCAAACTTGGTAGACAGCTTGATCTATTTCACTTCCAAGAAGAAGCTCCTGGAATGGTTTTCTGGCATCCTAAAGGGTGGTCTATTTACTCAGTTCTTAAAAACTTTATTAAAGAAAAACAAGACGAATTCGACTATCAAGAAATTAATACACCACAAATCGTAGATAGAAAATTGTGGGAAGCTTCTGGCCATTGGGATAAGTATCGAGAAAACATGTTCATTACCGAGATAGATGAAGAACATGCCAACGAAAAAAGAACAAATGCCCTCAAGCCTATGAATTGTCCATGTCATGTCCAGGTATTTAATCAAGGTCTGAGGTCTTACAAAGATCTTCCCATCCGGTTTTCTGAGTTTGGCTCTTGTCATAGATATGAAGCTTCGGGAACTTTGCATGGATTGATGAGAGTAAGAGGATTTACGCAGGATGATGGACACATCTTCTGTACCGAAGATCAAATTCAAGATGAGACTAAGAACTTTATAGAGCTTTTATCAGATATTTACGCTCAATTGGGTTTTGAAGCTTTTGAAATCAAGCTTTCTACTAGACCAGAAGTGAGAGCAGGCACAGATGAAATTTGGGATAAGGCAGAATTAGCTCTTGAAAATGCCATTAAGAATTTAAAACTTCCTTATGAAGTGGTGGAAGGGGATGGAGCCTTCTATGGTCCTAAATTAGACTTTGTTCTTATAGATGCCCTAGGAAGGGAATGGCAATGTGGTACTTTTCAAGCAGATTTTATTCTGCCTGAAAGATTAGATGCTAAGTTTGTTGGTCCTGATAGCGAGCGATATCATCCAGTTATGATTCATCGAGCTGTATTAGGATCTTTCGAGAGATTCTTAGGAGTTTTAATTGAGCATTATGGTGGTGCGTTACCTGCTTGGTTATCTCCGATTCAAGCAGAAATTCTTAATATTACTGATAAACAGGCTGAATATTGTCAAAAAATAGCCGATTTATTGAAAAAAAGTGGATTTAGAGCTCATTCAGACTTGAGGAAAGAGAAGATCACTTATAAAATTCGCGACCACTCTTTACAGAAGACACCTTTTCTTTTGATAGCAGGAAACAGAGAAATGGAAAATAACACCATATCAGTTAGGGCTAGAGGAGGAGAAGATCTTGGAGAGATGTCAATAGATGACTTCATCCAAAAGCTTCAGAATGTAGTGGATGAAAAAAAATAGTTAATAGGAGAATCACATAGCTCAGAGAAAATCTTTTAAGAAGTCTGAAAAACGCTTGCCGATAAACGGTGAAATAAGAGCAGACAAAGTAAGACTCATTAGTGAGTCAGGTGAACAGTTAGGAATTTTAAGTCTTTCTGAAGCATTATCTAAAGCTGAAGAAGCAAATTTAGATCTAGTTCAGATGGCAAAAGAAGGTGACCCGTTAGTTTGTAGATTATTAAACCACGGTAAACATATTTTTGATGCCAAGAAACAAAAAGCAGCCTCAAAGAAAAAACAAAAGAGACAACAAATTAAAGAGATTAAGTTTAGACCTGTTACTGAGAAAAATGATTACGAGATTAAAGTAAACAAGATAAAGAGTTTTATAGAAAACGGAGACAAAGCAAAGATTACATTAAGGTTTAGAGGAAGAGAAATGGCTCATCAACAGATTGGTATGGAACTATTGAAGAGAGTTGAATCTGACTTAGAAAGCATGGCAAGTGTTGAACAATTTCCAACATTAGAAGGAAGACAACTTGTTATGATGATGGCACCAAATAAGAAGAACTAATTATGAGTAAATTAAAAGTACATAGCGGAGCAAGTAAAAGATTCAAAAGCACAGGCTCTGGTCTAAAGAGGAAAAAAGCCAATAAAAGTCATATCCTCACTAAAATGAAAACTAAAAGAAAAAGACAACTTAGAGGCACCACTGAGATAGCTAAAGGGGATCAAGTGCTAGTAGATAAGATGTTAAAAATAAAAACATAAGAGAAAGAAATGGCAAGAGTAAAAAGAGGCGTTCAAGCCAAAGCTAGGCATAAGAAAGTACTTAAACAAGCTAAGGGTTTCAGAGGTGCAAGAAGTAGGACTTACAAAGTCGCAAAACAAGCCGTTATGCGAGCTGGACAGTATGCTTACAGAGACAGAAGAGTTAAGAAGAGAGTTTTCCGTTCTTTGTGGATTGTCAGGATAAATGCTGCAGCCAGAGATAATGGCCTTACTTATAGCCAGCTAATAGCCGGACTAAAGAAAGCAAACATAGACTTAGATAGGAAAGTTCTTGCTAGTCTTGCCGTGAATGATAAGGAAGCATTCTCAATGATTGCTGAACAAGCCAAGTCTCAGCTAGCTGCTTAATTTTTATTTCCTTTAATTTGCATCCGTATATTGTGGGTATAATGATCTAAAGTATAGTTAGATCATGAACTTAGAAGCCCTCAAACAAACAATCTCTGACTTAAAATCTCTATCTAAGAGTCAATTTGGGCAATCTACTTTGCAGTCGGAATTAGATGACCTCTATCGATCTTTTTTAGGAAAAAAAGGCGAAGTTAATCTACTTTTAAAATCATTAGGTTCGATGGAACCTGAGACACGGAAGGAGGCTGGAAAGCTTCTAAATATTTTAAAATCTGACATTGAAGCTGATTACCTTGAACTTACTTCTTCCTTGACTAAGGCAGCTAACCAAGAAAAGTTAGCAAAAGAGAAGATAGATATAAGTCTCCCGGGACTTCAATCAAAAAAAGGTTCTCTGCATCCTGTTTCAAGAACAATACAAGATATTTGTAGTTTTTTTGAAAGGATGGGTTTCGATATTGAGGCCGGTCCAGAAGCAGAAATTGATTATTACAATTTTGAAGCTTTAAATGTCCCTAAAGATCATCCAGCTAAGGACATGCATGATACTTTTTACTTGAATAACTCAGGATTATTAAGAACTCATACTTCACCAGTTCAAATTAGAACAATGGAGAAGAGCGAAGCACCTCACAGAATAATTTGCCCAGGTAAAGTTTATAGAAAAGATTCTGATTTAACTCATACCCCTATGTTTCATCAAATCGAAGGATTGGTTGTAGAAGAAGATGCTTCTTTCTCTCAGTTGAAGGGATTGCTGAATGATTTTTTAGAAGACTTTTTTGGTGAAGAGGTTGAATTGAGATTTAGACCTTCTTATTTCCCATTCACCGAACCTTCTGCTGAAGCAGATATACGTTGGAATAAGAATTGGCTTGAAGTTCTGGGATGTGGCATGGTTCATCCTAATGTCCTTGAAGGAGTAGGAGTCGATACAAATAAATATACCGGCTTTGCTTTCGGATTGGGTGTTGAGAGGATGGCTATGCTGAAGTATGACATACCTGATCTAAGGGCCTTTTTTGAGAATGATATACGTTTCCTAGACCAATTTTAATATGCAATTTAGTAAGAATTGGCTCAAAGATTTTATTGATATCGATTTATCTACTGAAGATATCTGTGCCCAATTAACTATGGCAGGCCTTGAAGTAGATGGGTTTGAAAACATCAATTCCAAGATTACTGGAAAAGACTCCATAATTAAGCTAGACATAACCCCTAATAGAGGAGATTGTTTCAGTGTTTTGGGAGTTGCAAGAGAATTAGCCGTTATTAATAATTTAAAATTACACTTGCCTGAAATACCCAAAGTTCATGACACTTTTAAAGATAGTATAAAAATAAAAGTTTGTCCTGAAGGACCGTCCTATTTTGGCAGAACTCTTAAAAATATTTCTATCGATTCTAAAACACAACCATTAATTGCCGAAAGATTAAAGTTAAGTGATCAAAAGCTTATAGATCCTGTTGTAGATATAACTAATTATATTTTGCTTGAACTAGGACAACCTCTTCATGCTTTTGATAGAGATACACTGAATGGAAACATTTCTGTTAGAACTGCTCAGAATAAAGAGCAAATAACTTTACTTGATGATCAACAGGTAGAGCTTGATAGTGATTGTCTCGTTATTTCCGATGATAAGGGTGCAGTTGCTTTTGCAGGTATTATGGGTGGAAAAGAGACTGCTGTTTCTAATTCTACTAAGTCAATTTTTCTCGAGAGCGCCTACTTTAAACCTTCTTCTATTAGAGGTAAGGCCAGACGTTATGGTTTTCAGACAGATGCTTCACTTAGATTTGAAAGAGGTGTCGATTTTAAAATTCAAGAACTTGCTCTCGAAAGAGCTAGTGCCCTTTTAAAAGAAACCGTAGGTGGAGATTTTAGCTCTGTGGCTTCTTCAAGCTTGAAAAATCAATTTCCTAAACATAAGGAAATAAGTCTAGATCTAGAAAGATCAAACAAAATACTTGGAACAAATATTTCGAAGAAATCAGCAATTCGTTATTTAGAGGGTTTAGGACTTGATCCTAAGAGCTCTAAGAAAAATTCAGTATCCGTAGTTTCTCCATCTTGGCGCTACGATATAAATATTGAAGCAGATCTAGTTGAAGAGTTGGCTAGATTAGAAGGCTATGATTCTCTACCTTTACAGTCTTTAGCACCTGTTTATAAAAAAGCCAAGTTAGATAATGCTAATCATTTAAGTCAAACCTTAGTCTCAAAAGGATTCAACGAAATTATTAGTTACTCATTTATTAGCGAACAAGACCATCTTTTGTTTGGCCAAGGAGAAGGGACTTTAAAAGTTGAGAATCCTATATCTCAGAATATGACGATAATGAGAACAAGCCTTGTCTCGGGACTTGTGAATACTTATTTACATAACTTAAATCACGGTCAAGAAAACCAAAAATTATTTGAAGCGGGAAATATCTTCATCGTTAAAAATTCTAAAAAAGCCTCAGAGAAGAAAATAATTGCTGGATTAATGAGTGGCAAAATCTCTGAATCAACTTGGAAGGGCAAATCACAAGATATTTCATTCTATGACCTCAAAGGAGTTGTCCAAGATTTACTATCAAAAGCTGAAGGTACATTTAGTTTTGAAGAAAATAATTTGGATTTTTTACATCCTGGTATGTCGAGTAATATCAAACATAAAAACAAGGTGATTGGATTTATAGGTTCATTGCATCCCTCACACCTGGATAGCCTGGGTCTAAAGAAAGACCTCTTTATTTTTTCTCTTGAAATCGAGAATCTTAGCTTTGAAAGTACAAAAACTTACAAGCAATTTTCAAAGTATCCCACAAGCTCAAGAGATCTCGCTTTTATAGTTAATAAGACAGTCAATGCTGGTGACATTGAAGAAGTAATAAAGTCTAATGCAGGAGAATCATTTAAAGAGATTCAGATATTTGATGTTTACGAAGGAAAGGGCATTGATGAAGATAAGAAGAGCCTTGCTATTTCAGTTACTTGGCAATCTTTAAATGATACATTAAAAGATTCTGATATTGATGATGCTGTTACAAAGATTGTAAACTCAGTAAAAAATCAATTAGACGGAGAACTGAGAGTTTGAATGAGCAAGACTGTTACTAAAGCTGACATAATAGAGCACCTTCATAAAGACTTAGGCCTAAATAAGAGTGAATGCAAGGTTTTAGTTGAAGATTTCTTCAATGAAATAAAAACTGCTTTGATTAACAACGAAGAGGTAAAACTTTCTGGTTTTGGCAATTTTGAACTCTTAGACAAAAAAGCAAGACCTGGAAGAAATCCTAAAACAGGTGAGGACGTTACAATTAGTGCTAGAAGAGTTGTAACCTTTAGAGCAGGAAACAAATTAAGAAAAAAAATAGCTTCATTTGATGGATAGCCAAATAATTCAAAACAAAAAATATTACTCTATAAGTGAAGTTTCAGAACTCTGTAACGTTAAATCTCATACTTTGAGATTTTGGGAGAAAGAATTTAAAGATTTAAAACCAATAACAAGGAAGGGCAATAGAAGATACTATCAAGCTGAAGATATTCAGCTCGTTAAGACAATACAATCCTTGCTTTACGAGGAAGGTATGACAATCGCTGGAGCAAAAAAAAATTTACAATCCAACCTTAGAGAAGAACCTCAAGACAACAAGCTTAAAAATGTAATAGATGATCTTGAAGCACTCTTGAGTAAAATTTAATAATCGGGGCGTGGCGCAGTCTGGTAGCGCACCACACTGGGGGTGTGGTGGTCGCTGGTTCAAATCCAGCCGTCCCGACCAGCTTCTGGTTTGTCACTCCAGAATAATTACTTTCCCTTCCTTTGATAATCTCTTTTGCTCTTCTCGACCGATATCAAGGTTATCTAATATCTCTTTTCCGTGTTCCCCTAATTTAGGCGCAGGTCTAATGATTTGGCTTGGTGTTTTTTCAAATGTAGCCGCTGGCCTGGCTTGTCTCACTTCTCCGAATCCTTCGTACATATCCCTAAGAATTGTTTGATTAGCAATAATTTGTTCATGATCCATTAATTCCATCCTATCTAGAAGAGGAGCACTAGGCACTCCTTCTATTTGAAACCTCTCAAGAATTTCTTCGCTATGCCATTTAGCTATTTCCTTGCCTGTTATCTCCTTTCTTTCTTGAGCATTGACAACTCTGGCAGCTGATGTTGCAAATCGCTCATCTTCTACTAAATCTTGCATATTCAATGCATTGCACATTCCAATCCATTCAGCATCTGATACTGCTCCTGCGGTTATATAACGGTCTTTAGCCTTATAAATTAGATCTTGTGAACCTTGTAGTTTTCTAACATCAAATTCGTTATCCTTAAATACTAGTCCCGTCATTCCTTCAGGCCAGAAGAAAGCTATGACTGAATCTAACATAGATAGCCTGATGTGTTGACCGAAACTATTTTTTTCCCTTGCATAGAGCGCCGAAGAAACTGCTTGAGCAGCAGTTAAGGAAGTTACTTTATCTGCAACGACTATTCTGAACATCTTAGGAGTGCCTGACTCTCTATCTGCTTGAATATCTGTAGCACCAGATAAAGCTTGGATAACAGGATCATAAACTCTTGAATTAGCATATGGCCCTTTATCACCAAAACCACTAATCGATAAATATATAAGATTGGAATTAATTTTTTTTAGCGTTTCGTATCCGAACCCCATGCGGTCTATCGTCCCGGGTCTGAAGTTCTGCATAAAGACATCTGATTCTTTAACAAGTTTAAGTAATATTTCTTTCCCTTCTTCAGATTTGAGATCAATAGCTAGAGATTTTTTACCTCTATTGCATGAATAGAAAGGTGCATTTACGCCATTATGGGGTGACGCCATATGTCTGAGCTGCTCTCCTGCTATTGGCTCTACTTTAATAACCTCTGCTCCTTGATCAGCTAGAATCATAGCTCCCATCGGTCCTGATATCATGCTGGTTAGATCTAATATTTTTACGCCTTCAAGTGGTCCCATTCTTTATTTGTAGTTTATTTGTACTGCTTTTTTATAAGCCTCTCTTTTTATCATTTTATTATGATACTCGGAAGTATTAACAGGTAGCTCAAATTTGTATGCAAGAGCCCAATCAAGACAGGTGACAAGAATAATATCTGCTAAGCTAAAATCAGAACCACATATTGCTTCCTGCGCACTAAGAGTATCTTCTATGACTTTTAAGTTTCTGTTGAAGTACTCTCTACAACTTTGCACAACCTCAGGAGCATCACCATATATATCCTTAAGGTCATAGTGTCTTCTCATTACATATAATGATGTTTCATCCAGCTCTCCATATATAAAATTACACCATTGATCTTCCATAGCTTTAAGTTCTTTGTCTTCTGGAGCAAACGGCAATTTCGAATTGCTAATCTCTTGCAGATATCTGCATATAGATAGACTCTCCGATAGGAGGAAATTGCCATAACGTAGAAGAGGAATTTTTTGTTTAGGATTAAGAGAGGTATAGTCTTCTGTTTGAGTTTCTCCTGTTCTGGGTCCAATAGGGTATAACTCGTAGGGTAGTCCTAATTCTTCGGCCATCCAAATCGGTCTTAGAGTTCTAGCCGTGCCTGCTCCCCATAGCTCCAAAATTGGATTCAAAATTTACTCCTCATATCTCCTTTTATATTAGCCCAATTTTCCAAAAAGGACTAAGGTAGAAGAGGCTGAAAAAAGAGAGAATAAATACCTTAATTTTTTTTACAATAGTACTATACAAAATATTTATAGTTATATATAATTGTCATCAATATTAAGAGGTGTTTAATTCTCCCCAGAAAAAAACCTCTCCAAGGTAAGCCCTCTAGATATTAATTTGTAACTGAGAGACGTTTAATTCTCCCCAGAAATAACCTCTCCAAGGTAACTCACTCAGTTCATAAGCAGGATGCAGTTGTCACCCATTTAGGCTGCACTAGCTGAATTTAAGCTGTATCCTGCATTCTATGGTAGGTGGGGCTTTAAAATTAATTTTTGGTTGGGCGCAGCAAAAAGTTTCATCTACCACCCTACATCTTCTTAAGTTAAACTTACTTCAGTTATGGATGACTTAAAGATCTTAAAGGCACTTCAATCTGACTCAGCTCCTTGCACAGAAACTTTGGGGGCAAAAGTAACGAGCTTTAGTTCCGAACCACCTGAAATAGAAATGGAATTTGAAGCCATCCACGATTTTACTCATTCAGATGGTCAAGTAGTGCAGGGAGGATTTGTAACAGGAATGTTAGATGCACCGATGGCACATTTGTTAATGGGTTTGTTTGATTTTAAGATAGTCCCTATGACATTAGATATAAATGTCAGCTTCCTTGCTCCTACACGTCAAGGAAAACTCAATTGTATAGCTGAAGTCTTGCAGCTAGGAAAAAGTACTGCATTTATGACGAGTAAGCTTTATCAAGAAAGTGTTCTTGTAGCTAGTGCTACTTCAACAGTTAGATTGGTTCCTCGCAGCTAAACCTACACCCCAAAGTCCCAAGACAATCCGTCGTGATATCTATTCAAGATTTCCTTAGCGATTAGTATTCTGTGAACTTCGTCTGGTCCGTCTGCGAGCCTCAATGTTCTAAACCCTTGATACATACCTGCGAGTGGCGTATCGCTCGATACACCTCTCCAACCATGAATTTGGATGGCTCTATCAACTACCCTGGTTCCGGCTGCCGGGACAAATACTTTTATAGCTGATATATCTACTCGAGCATCACCTTCTTTATCCATGATCTCAGAACAATGAATTGTCATTAATCTTGATGCTTGAATATCCATGTAAGAATCCGCAATAAATCCTTGAATAAACTGTTTAGTTTCGAGTTTTCCTCCATGCACCTCTCTTTCTGTGGAATATTTAACCATAATGTCAAAAGCTCTCCACATTTGACCGATAGTATTCATGCAGTGGTAGACTCTTCCAGCCCCAAGCCTATCTTGTGCAGCTTGGTGACCTGAACCTCTTGCTCCTAGAGCATTCTCCACAGGAACTCGAACATTTTCGTATTTGATTTCCATATGATCTCCACCAGTATGACCCCATATCGGCACCGATCTAACTTTAGTTAAGCCAGGAGTGTCAGTAGGTACAATGATTTGAGTCATTTTAGAATTTGCACCGCCGTCATCACTATCGTCTTCTGTTTTACACATGACCACTAAGAAATCAGCTCTATTACCATTCGAAGTCATGATCTTGTGTCCATTAATTACCCACTCGTCTCCTTCTCTTACAGCTGTGGTTTTTAAAGATCTTGGATCTGATCCTGCAGAATCCGGTTCGGTCATAGAAAAACCTGATTCCATCTCTTGATTAATTAAAGGTATAAGCCATTTTTTCTTTTGTTCATCTGTTCCGTATTTGACGAGAATTTTTTGATTACCTGAATTAGGGGCTATTACTCCAAAAAGTCTATTGCCCAAAGGAGACCAAGCTAGTATCTCATTCATATAAGCTAGCTCTAGAAATCCATTATCCATTCCGCCATATTCAGATGGCAGGTGAGGAGCCCATAAACCTTGTTTTTTTACTTCTTCATTGATTTCTTTTCTCAGTTTCTTTGACTTATCGCCGCCAGCGTAAATAGTTGCTTCGTTAGGAATGATTCTATTTGCAACAATATCTGCAGTTCTAAGACGAATATCATTAATCTCTTCTGATAGAGTGGGTATGGGTGATATTTGCATTTCTTAATCTCCTTCTTTATTCCTTATTATTGCATTAATTTACGTAACAAGTGTTGTTCATGCAAGCCTTAAAACGGAGAAGTATTTAGTTGCATTTATGCTTATAAAGATTGAAGAGTTGCATATAATCATCTCACAACAATGGATAATTCTGTTTTAGTTTTGGGAGTTGGCCCTGAGCAAGGCCTAGGAGTTGCCTTATGCAAAAAATTTGCTGAAGAAGGTTATAAAGTTTTTGGCTGTGGTAGAAGTAAAGAGAATATGGAAGCTCTAAAAGCCATAACCACCTCTAACGGTTCTATTGAAGGATTGGTGGCCGATGTAACCAGTCCTGAAGATGTAAAAGAAATATTTAAAGTATTAGATAAATCAGATACGCTCCTAAAATCAGTTATTTATAACGCAGGAAATAATAACGCTAAACCTTTTCTTGAAATGGATCTAGATTTTTTTCAAGACTTATGGGATGTGTGTGCAAAAGGGGCTTTTTTAGTTTCCCAAGAAGCAATCCCAAGACTTCTGAAGAGTGGCGGTTCATTGCTTTTTACTGGAGCCACAGCTTCCATTAGATCTAGACCTCCATTCACAGCTTTTGCTGCAGCAAAAAGTGCTGAAAGATCATTAGCTCAAGGGCTATCAAAAGAGTTTGGTCCCCAAGGTATACACGTCGCTCATGTCATTGTTGACGGAATTATAGATGGCGATAAGGTGAATCTTAGATTCCCAGATTTTGCAAACAGCAAGGGAGAAGACGGTAAATTAGATATTGATAGCATTGCGGAAAATTTTTTAATGCTTCATAAACAAAAGAAAAGTACTTGGTCCTTTGAAATAGATTTAAGGCCTTGGTCTGAAAATTGGTAAGAATTATGAATATAAAAAATACGATTTCTATCTTTTCTTTATTTTTGATTGTGAGTTGCGGACAATCAGTAGATCAAGAATCTTTAAGAGAGGTCGAAGAGGGCTCTATAATTGGAAGGGAAGGAGAGAACAATACTTTTGTTTGGAAAGGTATTCCTTTTGCTCAACCTCCAGTTGGTGATTTGAGATGGAAAGCTCCTCTAGATACACCTGCATGGGAAGGAACTTACGAAGCTATAGAATTTAAATCTGCGTGTTTTCAAGGGTCAAGCAGAATTCAGGGTGATACCGAAGATCAATGGAGTGGAAGTGAGGATTGTTTGTATCTAAACATTTGGACTCCGCAGTTAACTCAAGACCAAGTAACTGGTAGTCAAGATAAATTACCCGTAATGATGTGGATTCATGGAGGGGGTAATACTACAGGAAGTGCACATGTATACGATCCAAGTCTCTTGGTGTCTAAGCACAAAGTCATAGTTGTAACTATTCAATACAGGATGGGTCCATTGGGATGGTTTAGACATCCAGCCCTAGAGACATCGAGTTCAACAAAGTCAGATATTTCGGGTAATTATGGAACTCTTGATACTATCAAGGCCTTGGAGTGGATTAATAAAAATATCCAATCTTTTGGAGGTGATCCAAGAAATGTAACAGTATTTGGAGAATCGGCCGGGGGCCATAATGCTGCAGCTATATTTGCTTCTCCTTTAGCGGAAGGTTTATATCATAAGGTTATAGTGCAGAGCGGAATAATGTCCTCTTCTTCAATTGAGGCAGCTGAAAGTTATCTTCCTGAAAGTGGTATAGCTCCTTCTAGAAGCGGTCTTGAAGTTTTTAATCATATTTTAGTGGCTAATAATTCTGCAGTTGATCTTGAAGAGGCCAAGAAAATGCAAAATCAAATGAGTGAAGATGAGATTAGGTTAGTTTTATATGAACAAGACCCTAGCGTTCTGCTGGAATCATCTTATAACGCAAGACCTAAAAGAGGAGGAATGACAAGAGTTTTTCCTGATGGTCATGTCATTTTGAAGGGAGGTATAGAGGAATCTTTCAATAATTCAAGCCTTACAAGAGTCCCCATTATTTCAGGGACAAATAAAGACGAAAATAAATTCTTTAATGCTTTAAATAGAAATTTTGTGAAGTGGGGACCTGCTTCTGGTTTATATAAAACTGTCGGTGTTGATGAGATGCCATTAGAGATAATAGATCCAGACTATTATGATGCTATAAGTTTCTATGGGTCCTCTTTTTGGAAACAAAGAGCAGTTGATACACCTGCCAGAAAGCTAATTCAGTCTGGTCATCTAGATACTTACGCCTATCGTTTTGATTGGGATGAGCTAAGCACGATTAATGATATGGATTTATCAAAGTTGATAGGAGCAGCTCACGCACTCGAGATACTTTTCGTTTTTGGCTCTTTTGATAGCTTTATAGTCAAAAATTTTCTATTTGGAGATGACGCATACCCGGCTGGAAAGAAATTATCAGACCAAATTCAGTCCTATTGGGCAGAATTTGCTTATACAGGCAATCCGGGTCGCGGAAGAGAAGGTGATTTACCTTTATGGACTTCCTGGTCAAATCAAGATGGTGATAAATACTTAGTTCTAGATTCTGAAAATGATAAGGGCGTGTATATGTCTGATATTGAGTACACCCAAGATTATCTGCTCAACAGAATAGCTAATGATTCAAGGCTTAATAACAAAGAGAAATGTGAAACTTTATTTGGACTATCTTACGGAGATGGTAATGGAGTTTCAGTGAGTAAATTTAATCAATTCATGAATGGTGAATGCGCTGATCGTGATTATTCAGAAATTCTTGCTATGATTGAATCTGACGATGAAGATTCAGATAGTCAAGACAACTAAAGGAGAGAGGTTATGTCTAAAGAAGTAGATTTTTATTTTGATTTTGCAAGTCCTAATGCTTATTTGAGCCATAAGGTAATGCAATCAATTAAAGAAAGAACAGGCGCTAGTGTCAATTATATCCCTGTGCTGTTGGGAGGGATTTTTAAGTTAACAAACAATAAACCTCCTATGGAGCAGTTTTTTGGAGTCAAAAATAAGAATGAATATCAAAATATAGAGATGCAACGCTTTATAGAGAGGCACGGCTTACAAAAGTTTCAGATGAATCCACATTTTCCTGTAATTAGTTTGCAGATTATTAGAGGAGCAGTTGCAGCAGACATGGATGGTTATCTTGAAGATTATATAGATAAAGTCTTGGTTCATATGTGGGAAGAGCCAAAAAAAATGGATGATCCTGAAGTAATCAAAGCGGCATTTGAAGAGTCTGGCCTAGATGCCGAAAAGCTTATGGAACAAATGCAAGATCCTGATGTTAAAGCAAAGCTCATTTCGAATACCGAAGCAGCAGCAGAAAGAGGCGTTTTTGGAATACCAACCTTTTTTGTGGGTGATGAAATGTATTTTGGTAAAGATAATTTGTGGCAGGTGGAGGAAAAGTTAAGTGAGTAAATTACTTTCTCCATTAGATTTTACTCGGGGTCCTGACATGAAGAATAGGTTCATGTTAGCTCCATTAACTAATTCACAAAGTCATGAAGATGGAATTATGTCAGAGGAAGAATTTCATTGGCTTACCAAGAGAGCCGAAGGGGGCTTTGGCTTAACAATGACTTGTGCTTCACATGTTCAGGCAATTGGAAAAGGCTTTCCTGGGCAAATGGGAGTTTTTTCAGATGATCATCTTGAGGGATTAACTAGGTTAGCAAATAGAATAAATAGTTTGGATAGTATCTCTATCGTTCAACTACATCATGCTGGTATGCGCTCTCCCAAGGAACTCATCGGAGAAGATCCGGTATGTCCATCCGCTAATGAAGAATTTTCTGCTAGAGCGTTATCTCTAGATGAAGTAAAAATACTTAGAGATGATTTTATTTCAGGCGCTGTAAGATCAGAAAAAGCTGGTTTTCATGGGGTCGAACTCCATGGTGCTCATGGATATATCTTATGTCAATTTTTAAGTGATGAAGTAAACCTCAGGGATGATGAATATGGTGGAGATCTAGAAGGAAGATCGCGTTTACTCAATGAAATAATTGACGGCATTAGATCTGAGTGCTCAAAGGACTTCATGTTGGGTGTCAGACTCTCTTCTGAAAGATTTGGTATCAAACTTGGAGAGTCCAAACTACTTGCTGAGCAACTCATGGTTTCAAACAAACTAGATTTTTTAGACATGTCTTTATGGGATTGTTTTAAAGAACCTCAAGAAGAAGATTTTAAAGACAAAACTCTGATACAACATTTCTCTGAACTTAAAAAGGGCAATACCCGACTTGGAGTGGCAGGGAATATAAGAACACCTCAAGATGCAACTAAAGCTATGGAAGAAAATATTGATTGGGTAATGTTAGGAAGGGCGGCCATACTTAACCATAATTTTCCTAAGCTATATGAAGAGAACCCTGAATTCATTCCTCCGACAGTTCCTGTAACTGCAGATTATCTTGCCAATGAGGGTCTTTCCCCCAAATTTATAGACTATATGTCTAACTGGGGTTTCGTAGAAGGCTACGATGACAAAATGAAAGAAGCTTTAAAGAAAGCCTAGTTTAAAAAGCTATCGTCTTTCTCTACCATTAGGTCATATATAGGCTGGTAACTTGCCCACATTCCAAAAGGGGAACCAACTTGGCCTCTTGTTACTTCAGCTACATCATCCGGTATTCGTTGCATTTGACCGACAGTCTCTGCCATCAACTGAGATTGACAGCATCTGTCCATAGATAAGAAGCCCCATGCTGCTTCATCAACAGTTTTGCCGGTAGTTAGAAGACCGTGGTTTTTCAAAATTGCTGCCTTTTTGTCTCCTAGTGCCTCAGCAATTCTATCTCCCTCACTTGTCTCAAGGACTACACCGGTAAAGTCATCAAATAGGACATGATTGTCAAAAAAGGCGCACGAATCTTGAGTTATTGGCTCTAATAATCTACCCATAGTAGAGAAAGTTTTTCCGTACATAGAATGGGAATGAGCTGCAGCATTTAAGTCTGGATGATTCATGTGTAATCTTGAGTGAATTGCAAAAGCTGCATTATTTACTGGCCTATCTCCAATTACGATATCTCCATCGTGACTTACCAAAAGTAAATCAGAAACCTTCATTTGGCCAAAGTGGACACCAAATGGATTTACCCAAAAATGATCTTTGTGTTCCGGATCTCTAAGGGTTATATGCCCAGCGAGCCCCTCATCAAAACCAAAGTGAGCAAACATACGAAAGGCGCTGGCTAATCTTTCTAAACCATGTCTTCTTTCTTCATCAATAGAATTAAATTCAGGAGGATTTAAATTGCCTTTACTTCTTGGCTCTGTTTTTCCTTTTGTTACATCTATATCCATCATTCTCTCTCCAATAAAGGTGATAAATTAAATTCAGATTATTAATCTAGCATATTTGCTAAAATATATCCCGTAGTACAAAAATACAAAAGAAAATTAATGGCAACAAAAAATTATAGAATTGAAAAAGATAGCTTAGGCGAGGTTAAGGTGCCTAAGAAAGCACTTTGGGGAGCTCAAACACAAAGAGCAGTAGACAACTTTCCCATTAGCGGAATAAAAATGGATTTTCCCTTCACTAAATCTTTTGTCAGTTCTCTTGGATTGATTAAAGATGCTGCTGCAAGGGCTAACTCCAAATTAAAATTACTACCTGCTAATAAAGCTAGGGCTATATCAAGAGCGTCTAAGGAGGTTTGGCAAGAAAAACATCATCATGAATTTCCTATAGATGTTTTTCAGACAGGCTCTGGAACCAGCTCTAATATGAATGCTAATGAAGTTATTGCAAATTTAGCATCAAAAAATTCTAAATTAGATATTGGAGCAAACGATGACGTGAATATGAGTCAAAGCAGCAATGACGTAATCCCAACGGCGATCAAAGTTTCTGCTCATATGGATCTAACTAAAAAGCTTTATCCAGCTTTAGATAAATTAATAAATGAAATTGATAAGAAAGCTGAGTCTGTTTCAGGCATTGCAAAAACAGGAAGAACACATCTTATGGATGCTATGCCAGTTGACTTCTCTGATGAGCTTAAAGCTTGGTCAAGCCAGTTAAATGCATCGCGTAAAATGCTAGGAGTTATTGAGGAGAGATTTTTAGAAATGCCTCAAGGTGGCACTGCTGTTGGAAGTGGCATAAACGCTCACAAGCAGTTTGCTAAGATTTTTGCACAAGAATTGACTAAGTTATCTGGAAGTAACTGTAAGTGTGTTCCAAGCTCAAATTTCTTCCATGAGCTAAGCGCTCAAGATTGCTCTGTTCAACTCTCTGGAGAGTTAAAGAATCTTGCCGTCATTTTAATGAAGATTTCAAATGATTTGCGGTGGATGAATAGTGGACCGTTAGCAGGTTTATCTGAAATCGAGTTACAAGCCTTGCAACCAGGAAGTAGCATCATGCCAGGTAAAGTAAATCCCGTTATACCGGAGGCAGTGACAATGGCCTCTGCTGATGTCATAGGAAATGATGTTTCTATAACGGTTGCTGCTCAAGCAGGAAATTTTCAATTAAATGTCATGCTTCCAGTTATCGCCTATAACCTACTCAAGAGTATTAATCTCTTATCTGGAGCCATGAATGTACTGGCCACTAAAGCTATAAAGACTTTTAAAGTTAACAAAAAAAATCTCGAAACATCCTTGTCGAGAAATCCTATTTTAGTGACCGCACTCAATCCGATTATCGGATATGAAAAAGCAGCTGAGATTGCAAAAAAAGCATATAAGCTAGGTAAGCCTATTATTGAAGTTGCCAGTGAAGAAACTGATTTGACCGAAGCACAGCTCAAAAAGTTATTAAATCCCTCTAAATTAACCAAAGGAGGAATCAGTAAATAGTTATGGAAGACTTACTTAAACAAAAGTGTGTTGCTTGCAGAGCTGATGCACCTCGAGTTACAGATGATGAACTACCCGATCTACTAAAAGAGATTCCTGATTGGCAGCCAATTACAAAAGACTCGGTTCTAATGCTTAATAAAGTATTTAAGTTTCAAGATTATGCAAAATCCCTAGAATTCACTCAAAAAGTAGCCGCCTTGGCAGAAGAGGAGGATCATCATCCCGCAATTCTCCTAGAATGGGGTAAAGTTGAAGTTACGTGGTGGACTCATAAGATTGGTGGCCTGCATAAAAATGATTTTATTGCAGCAGCCAAAACTGATGCTTTAAATACCTAAATTAAAGGTTCAATTAATCTTTAGAATCATCTAATATCGTCGCTTTTTAAATTAGAAGATGGAACTCATTACAACTAATCCCGATTGGTTTGATAAAGCCTTAAACACAGAACATAAAAGTAAGTTCGTTGAGGTTAATGGAGCTCGCATTGAATATATGGAATGGGGCAATCCAGAAAATCAAAGTGTAATTATGTTGCATGGCACTAATGCTCATGCTCATTGGTTTAAATTTATTGGAGCTATCCTGTCTGATAAATATCATTTTGTAGTAATGAGCTTCTCTGGAATGGGTGGAAGCGATTGGAGATCTTTTTATACCAGAGATACTTTTGTTGATGATGTCTGGGGAGTTGTTAATGATGCAGGAATGGAGAATCCTGTAATAGTAGGTCATAGTTTTGGTGGAATGGTTTCTTTAATCACAGCTTCCAAACACAGTAGCAAGATGGCAGGATTATTGCTGGTAGATTTTGTAGTCTACACACCTGAAGAACATCATGAATGGTATGAAGATCGAACTCCTGCGAGACCACCAAGAATTGTTAAAGAAAGAGATGAACTTATTAAGAGATTTAGATTAATGCCTCCTCAGTCTTGTGTTAATCAATTTTTAGTTGATTACATTGCAGATCACTCTATTAGAGAAACTGAAGAAGGATGGGCGTGGACCTTTGATCCATCAGCATACGATGGCTTAGTTATAGGATCAGATCATTCCAAGATCTTATCTGAACTCCAATGTCCCGTTGGCTTTTATTATGGCGAACATACTGTTGAATTTAATGCTAGATCCGGAGTAAAAGGTATGGCGGATCTTCTGCCAGAGGGTTCACCAATTTTAGGCCTCAAGGACGCTCAACATCATCTGATGTTAGATCAGCCATTACCATTTATAGAGAATCTAGATAATCTTATTCAAGAACTACTTAATAAGTCGTCCTGAGGTTTTTTCATTAACCAAATTACAAATATAGCTATCACCACCATGATAGTAAGCAACAAGAAAGCATTGTCATAGCTGCCATAGTGTTGAAAGAGAAGGGCAACTCCAGGCGTACCAATTGCTTGAAATAAAAATATAAACGGTTGAGAAAGACCCCTAGAAGTACCAAAACTTTTTGGAGTAAAGGTATTTCTGAAAAGAATATTACTCATCGGTAAACCGGCCCCTCCACCAAATCCAAATAAGGCTATGACTATGGCTAATTGTGCGGGTGTTTGGGTAACTGTTATTAATAATAAGCCTAATGCTTGCAATGCCAGGGAGATAGTAACAGCCGTTCTAGGATCAAGCTTCTTTTCAACCAACCACCCGAACACTACTTTGCTTAACATAGCAGGTATTGCATACATCCCAAATATGAAAGCTGCTTGATCAGCCCAACCTCTCTCTGCAGCATAAAAAGTAAGGTGGGCGAGAATGGCCATCATTGAAGAAAACTGCATAGAGAATACAACAGTTAGGATCCAAAAATTTCTATCTTTTAAAAGATCTCTAATTTCCCATTCAATACCGTAATTATCGTCTGGCACTATCCCTTCTAACTCTAAACCTCCATCAACTTCTTGTCCTACATCTTCAGGTTTATCTATGACTAGTAAAAAAATAAGTGGGGTTATGATAACTAATAAAAACAAACCAAAGACAAGGTAAACCTCTCTCCATTCAAGGAGCAATACATCCATTAAAAAGTATTGAGTTAAGTTAGGAAAAATGAAACCTGCGAATGAAACACCAACAGCAGCTATACCTAGTGCTCTACCTGCCTGTTTCTCAAACCATGAAGAAACTAACTTGGAAGTTGCAAGGTTACCCATTAGGGTTGCCCCTAAAGCAATTGGAAGACCATAAATAATAATAAAAGTTAGGTAATTTACCGTGAGATAGAGGCTCATCAGGCTGATTGAATATATAAACCCGCCCCATACAATTATTTTCTTAACTGAATATCGATCGAGAAGCCTTCCCACTATGGGAAAAAATATCGCGGAACACATCATGAATATTGGGATACTCAATGTAGTTACAAATCTAGATAGATTTAGCTCTTCTTCAAGATGTAGTTGAATGACTGGATAGGATTGAAAAGCAAAACCGACCGCAAAGAAGTCAATGGCTATAGCTATAGCCACCATACGCCATCCTAAGAAAGTGTTCATTAAAGGTTTATTTGAGATGTAATCTATTTTAACCCAAAGAGGCTAGAGTGTGTTCAGTTAACTCCCACAGTTTTGATGCTTCGTCAGTATCTACTGCCCAGTCTGCAACTCCTATATATCTCGCCATAGGTCCATCTTCTTGTCTTGCGGCCACATCGCAATTTTCGCAATATACCCCACTAACATCATTTAGCATTGGGCTAGTTGCGCACCAAAGACTAGTGGCTGCCCCTTGAGTGGTTGACTTAAAGTTAGCTGCAGCCATTTCTGAAAGTTCACCGTCTTCTCCCAACCAACCTAAAGCAATCATTTCTTCTTTTTCTAAATGCCTTTGCAAAGGGGTAAATATTCCACCAGGATGTACCGAATAAGTTTTTATACCTTCATTTTTCATTTTGTTGCTAATTTCTACAGCTAATAAGCTAGCCGCAGTTTTGGATTGCCCGTAAGCTTTCCATTTATCATAAGACTCTTCAAAATGAACATCTTCCCATTGGATTCCAGATAGTTTATGACCAGTTGATGAGAGGGTAACAATCCTTGCTTCTGATGATTTAGCCATTATAGGTAGTAACCCCTTTGTAAGAATAAAGTGACCTATATGATTGACTGCAAATTGCAAATCCCACCCTTCTTTTGTGGGCATTTGAGGACATGCCATTACTGCTGCATTGTTGATTAAGATATCTAAGGAAGTTTCTGAATTTTGAAAGTTGCTGACAAAACGATTCACTGATGCAGGATCGGCTAGGTCCATTTCTAAGATATCCTCTTCATCAACTACTCCAGAAAGTTCTGATCTAGCTACATCTGTTCTTCTGGCTGGAACAATAACTCTTGCTCCTGCATCTTTTAGACCTCTTGCGGTTTCAAGACCAATACCAGAATATCCACCTGTAACTAAGGCTACTTTTCCATTTAAATCTATTCCATCTAGTACTTCGCTCGGCTCAGTTTTAGCTCCAAATCCTGAATTGACTGGTTTTTGTTGTTCTGAAATCATATTTCTCCTTTTTTGCGTACTATACATCAAGTATCTTCAATAAAAGGTACTAGGTGAAAAATTAATCAGGTTCTGTATAATTTAAAGATGTTACGTATCGTAGACCAAGCACTTACCTTTGATGACGTTCTTTTGGTGCCTGATCATTCAGACATTCTTCCTAAAGACGTTGATTTAAAAACACGTTTAACTCAGAACTTAGATCTTAATATTCCTTTGCTTTCAGCTGCAATGGATACCGTTACTGAATCCCGCATGGGGATAGCTTTAAGCGAATTGGGTGGAATTGGGATTATTCATAAAAATCTATCCATAGAAGCTCAGGCTGCCGAAGTAAGAAAAGTTAAGAAATATGAAAGTGGTATTGTTAGAGACCCTATAACTATCAGATCGGATAATGAAGTTGGTGAACTTGTGCAGCTAACTAAAGAGCTTAATATTTCAGGTATGCCGGTTGTAGATAATGGAGCTTTGGTTGGCATAGTGACCAGTAGAGATTTTAGATATCAAGAAAATCTATCTGCAAAAGTCTCAGACATTATGACCCCAAAAGACAAATTAGTCATAGCTAAAGAAGGCGAGAGTCCTGATGTTATTAAAAAGTTACTCCAAGAAAATAGAATTGAAAAAATCCTTCTTATAGATGATTCCTTTAAATTAACTGGACTAGTTACCCTGAAAGATATCAATAAGTCTCTCGACTTTCCGGATGCAGCTCGTGATGAAGAAGGAAGGCTTTTGGCTGGTGCCGCCATAGGAACAAAGGCAGATACTTTAGATAGATGTCAGGCCTTAATTGATGCAGGAGTCGATGTACTTGTAGCAGATAGTGCTCATGGACACTCCGAAGGGGTCTTAAATCAAATTAAGGCAGTAAAATCTAATTTTAAAGACATACAAATAATTGGTGGAAATGTTGCTACAGGAGAGGGCGCTTTGGCTTTAGTGAAAGCAGGAGCAGATGCTGTAAAAGTAGGTATTGGCCCAGGATCAATCTGTACAACAAGAATTGTTACAGGTGTCGGGGTTCCTCAAATTACTGCAGTTGCAGAAGTAACCGAAGCTCTAATAAAGAAAGATATACCTGTCATTGCAGATGGCGGAATTAGATTTTCAGGAGATATAGCTAAGGCTATAGCTGCTGGAGGACATACAGTCATGTTAGGAAGTGTTCTTGCAGGAACAGAAGAAGCGCCAGGAGAATTAGAGTTGTATCAAGGTAGGAGTTATAAATCTTATAGAGGTATGGGCTCTATAGGAGCTATGTCCGGAGAACAAGGTTCTTCCGATCGTTATTTCCAAGATAGTGCTGAGGCTACCGAAAAATTAGTACCTGAGGGAATTGAAGGAAGAGTGCCATATAAAGGTTGGTTACAGGCTGTTATTCATCAAATGATAGGGGGCCTTAGACAAAGCATGGGATACACCGGTTCAAATGACATTGCGACTATGAGAACAAAACCTAAATTTGTTCAAATTACTTCTGCGGGTGTTAATGAAAGTCATGTTCATGATGTAAGCGTCACCAAAGAGGCACCTAACTACAGAATGAGCTAAATCCTATGGCAAAGAATATCCTTGCCGATAAGATTTTAATAATTGACTTCGGTTCACAGTACACACAACTCATTGCCAGAAGAGTAAGAGAATTAGGTGTTTATTGCGAGATATACAACCATCGTGCTTCTCTTAAATCTATTAAAGACTTTAACGCCAAAGGCATCATCCTGTCTGGAGGTCCAGAAACCGTTAAGCAAAAAGGTTCTCCTAAAATACCTGACAAAGTATTTGATTTAGGCATCCCACTCCTTGGTATTTGCTATGGCATGCAATCCATAGCCAAGCAACTAAAAGGAAAAGTTGAATTGGCGGATAAAAGAGAATTCGGACATGCTGATCTATTATTGAAAAATAAAGGGTCTGGACTTTTTAAAGGTATAAACAATAACAAAATCAGTGTTTGGATGAGCCATGGAGACCATGTTTCCAAACTTCCTAAAGATTTTAAGGTTTGCGCAACAACCAACAACAGTCCTATAGCAGCCTTTCATCATCCAACAAAAAAGATATTCGGTCTTCAGTTTCATCCTGAGGTAACCCACACACCGCAAGGCAAGAAGATATTGAAAAACTTTGTTAGAGATATATCAGGGTGCAAAGGTTTGTGGAATTCTAAAAATATAATTGATCGAGCGGTAAGTGAAATAAGAGAGCAGGTAGGAGACCAAGAAGTATTATTAGGTTTATCAGGAGGCGTGGATTCTGCTGTTGTTGCAGCATTACTCTCAAAAGCAATAGGCAATCAGTTAACCTGTATCTTTGTAGACAATGGACTCCTTAGGCTCAATGAAGGTGACCAAGTCATGGAAACCTTCAAAGGAAAATTTGGAATCAAAGTAAAAAGAGCTAATGCTGGTAATCAATTCTTAAGAGATTTGAAAGGAAAAAAAGATCCGGAACAGAAACGCAAAGCTATTGGAAAAACTTTTATAGATGTCTTTCTTAAAGAGGCAAAAAGAAATAAAAAAATTCAATGGTTAGCACAGGGGACAATTTATCCTGATGTTATTGAATCAGCTGGCACAAAGAATGGATCTGCGCATGTAATAAAATCTCATCATAATGTAGGAGGGCTGCCGAGCTATCTTAATCTTCCTGTGATAGAGCCCTTAAAGGACCTATTTAAAGATGAAGTCAGAAAGATTGGTTTAGAGCTTGGTTTGCCAAAAGAGATATTATTTAGACACCCATTTCCAGGTCCCGGCTTAGGTGTCCGCATTCTTGGTGAAATCAAAAGACCTTATATTCAAACCCTTCAATTAGCTGATGACATTTTTATTAATGAGTTGGTTAAAGGTGGTTACTATGAGAAAGTAAGTCAAGCTTTTGCAGTATTTTTACCGGTCAAATCCGTTGGAGTAGTAGGGGATGCAAGGCGTTATGAATATGTCATTGCTCTAAGAGCAGTTGAAACTATAGATTTTATGACTGCGAAGTCAGCTAAACTTCCACATACTTTCTTAGAAAAAGTTTCTAATAGAATTATCAATGAAATTCCTGAAGTATCTCGGGTAACCTATGATATTTCTAGTAAACCACCAGCTACTATTGAGTGGGAGTAGTTAGTAACCTTATAAGTTATTGATTTTATTGAATATTTTAAGAAAAAGTTACAACAAACTAACAACAAGGTAATAGTAAGCATAGATCACAACAAGTAACCCTAAAGAATGTTGAATTATTCACCTAAATTTCTTCCAAGAAATGTTTTCCAGTTCTTCCAATTTTTTTCATAGGCGATATCTGGAGCATAAGGAATGATATTTTTTTGAACAGAGGAGTTTCTAAAGAGTAAATATTCTTCTTTAGACTTTATGCCCTCTAATTTTACCAAGGAGGATAATAATTGATACGACATATATTCTTTATTGTCTTTTCCTAAAAAATCATCCCAACCATTCCATTTATCAGCGTAATGTCTTTTTGGGACACTCGGTAGATCGATTGAAATTTTTTGATATTCCATTGAGTAAGCGGAAGCATTTTTTAATTTAAATGACTTTAAAAGTTTCTTTGCTTGCTCAAATTCCAGAAAATTTTCTGATTTAATATATTGTTTATTCCTATAATTCTTTTCAAGAAAATCTTCCCAACCATTCCAATTGTTTTTATAAAATTGCTTAGGATCAGAAGGTAAAATGTTTTTGTGTTCTCTCCAAAATTGAAGGTAAGTAGGTGAATTTCTTACTTCTTTGTGCTTTTCTAAAAGTTTTTTTGCTTCATCAAAACTTAAAAAGGTTTTACTTTGTAACCTAAATTCTTTGGAAGCAGAAGTATAAGAGTTTCCTATAAAGTCTTCCCAACCCTTCCACTCAGATTCATAAAAAGTTCGCGGGATGGGTGGAAGCATCTCTCTTTCATGTAAGCCTATGTTTTTTTCTCTCCATTCTTTATAGCCTTGTCCATTTCTTAATTTCAAACTTCTTACATAACTTCTAGCTTCAATGAAGGAAAACTTATTAAGTTTGTTTGCTTCTTTCTTATTCTTCTTTTGAATTAATTTTTCTTCGTTCCTTAATTTTGCTATTTTCTTAAATCTTTCATTTACTTCTTTAAGCGAAATTTCTTTTTCATTTACTTTCTGAATGGATTTATCCCAGTTTTCTGCCTTCGCATATTTAAATATTTTTCTCGGATCATATTGAAGATACCCTAGATCGCTCGCTTTTATATTTTGCTCTTCTCCATAAGTTAAGCGATAAGCTATCAAGTATTTAATGGACATAGCTGATTCAACATTCATCCTTAGGGAGTAACCTAAGCTTTCGATTTCATCTTCTTCCCAATCAGGAAGTTTTATGTATTTTTTATAACGGATACGCAGTTTGTCCTTTAAAAATTTCCTTCTTTCGAATATATCAACATGCGGCTCATCTGAAGCTACGCCGTTGCATTCTTGACAAGAAGGAACCTTTGTATAGTGCTGTAAATCATATACAGCTCTTAATTCTTCTACTTTATTAAGTGCAGGAACATGATCTACAGTTCCAGCAGGCAGTCCGCAATAGAAACATATAAACCTGGATTCTTTATTTGGACAAAATAATTTATATAGATGATTAAATTTCTGAAAATTTGTCCTCCTATCTTTAGCCATAGCTTTTTTATTCTATAACAAACTTTATAGTTAAGAGTAGGGAGGAGTCTTTATCTATAAGCTAGACTAGAAAAGAAGAGAAATTAACTACACAGTGTGTAGTTAGGGAAATGGTAAAATATTTATATGACAGTAAAAAACGATAACAACAAGGTGGGGAGATTTACCCTAGTTACTACACAGTTACTACACACTAGTAAAAACCACCTTGGAAACCCTTATAAACACTGGGGTTCTAGTCATGTCGACTATTGAGTGGGAATAAAGTGAATAAAATCAATAACTTAGTAAAATGGTTTCTTTCTGTTCTAGCAATAAGTATTACGCTTATAGCTTGGTTGTTTTTAGTTGATAACACTGAAGACAAAACATTTCTTTGGGCAAGATATACAGCTCGAATATCTTTTTTCTTTTTCACAGTTAGTTTTCTTTCGAGTTCGATACATTATTTTTTATCTAATTCTCTAACAAATTTTATAAGAAATAATCGTAGACATATCGGATTGTCCTTTGCTTTAGCTCACACAATACATCTAGTCGCTTTGACAAGTTTTTTTGTTACTACTAATCAAAACCCCGATATTGATACTGTTTTAGGTGGTGGTTTAGCTTATTTAGCAATGTATATCATGGCGTTTACATCAAATGATAATGCGGTAAGAAAAATTGGATTTAAAAGATGGAAATTAATTCATAAGGTAGGCGCTAACTATATAGCTTTCATATTTGCGTTTACCTATCTAGGTAGAATAACAAGGGAAGAATTTAGTAGTGTCGAATATAATTTGTTATTCAGCATAATCATTGGTGCTTTTGCATTAAGAGTGCTGCATTTTTTTAGAACAAGGAATGAAGATAAAGAGTTACAAA
Organism: SAR86 cluster bacterium AG-447-A08; assembly: GCA_003212335.1. GTDB lineage: Bacteria > Pseudomonadota > Gammaproteobacteria > Magnimaribacterales > Magnimaribacteraceae > Magnimaribacter > Magnimaribacter mokuoloeensis. Next base: position 227,031 of record QCQA01000001.1, on the reverse strand, counting down.
AAAGTTACAAAGTTTAATTTTGAAGCCTTTTTTAAAGTATTGATCTTACAGGCTATTTTCGTAACGTAACTATTGAGTGGGAGTAGTTAATAGATCGCAAAGCGCCGAGATACTAGGAGAAAAGCAAATGGGAAATACTGCAACGCAGATCAGTGACTATCAAAAGACGATCTTTGAGGCTCATGCGTCTAACGGACATCTTATTACACATGATATCTATCGCAGAGGTTCAGGTGCCCCGGTCATATTACTCCAAGAGCTTCCGGGTATCGGTCAGGAAACACTGTCTCTAGCGGATGAATTGGTTAATGCTGGCTTTGAAGTTGTTATGCCACACTTATTCGGACCTTTGGGTAAAACATCAATCGGTGGCAACCTTGTTAGAGTCATGTGCCTCAGAAAGGAGTTTCGATTAATGACCAGCGATCGATCGAGTCCGATAGCCGATTGGGTTCGTCTGCTCTGTAGAGAAGTCAGGGATGAACGGGGTGTTAAAGGCGTAGGAGTTATTGGCATGTGCCTCACGGGCAACTTCGCGATACAGCTCATTGGTGACGACAGTGTCCTTGCAGCCGTAGCATCACAACCTGCAATGCCTTTTTTCAAACAGGGAAATTTGCATATGTCGTCTGATGACATCGAACAAAGTCGTAACGCTCTCGATGCAAAAGGCCCCATGCGAGTTTTACGTTTCGAGGATGATCCACTGTGTACGCAAGAAAAATCCAAATGCGTGCATCGCGCTTTTAATGATGACGGCAACATAAGAGTTCAAGAGATAACATTGCCGGGCAAAGGTCACTCTGTATTAACACTAGATTTTGTCGATCAATCGGGGCATCCAACACGCGAGGCCCTGGACAATGTAATTCAATATTTTGGTAGTCATTTATGAAAAAGAATAGTTTATGTTTAGCGGCTGCCTTGTTTGGTTTGGCTCATGTATCCTTCGTTGTAGCAGAAGGTACTCAGCAACTATCAGCGGAGCAATCAGCACGTCCGCTTTCAGCTTTCTTTGGGTTAGACAACAAACTGCCCTTTGGTGCTAATGTCTTGTGTTTAGGCGCGGGGGGCGAGGACGGTATGCCTGTGGTTTTAAGTCACACCATTGAGCCAGATTCTCTGCAAGCTGAAGACTTTCGTGTGGTCAGGCAGTCCGGAGCCACTAACACACCTATGTGTGTCACCCTACGCCCAGCAGGAGACAAGGATGAAAATCGGACGGTTTTGCTGATTGGTGAATTCGGTAATGCCGATGATGACCCTCCAATTAAAGTGTTGATCGTAGATGATTTACTCTCAGACGCCACCGACAGTCCTCAGGTGAACTTTCGTGGTACTCAAATCTCAGTTATTCCTCTCGAAGCCGGCCCAGAGATTATTTTGGCTGCTGCGGTGCCAAAGGATATCTGGTCGCTGTCAGGTCGGGGAACGTCTTGCCCCACTGCCACCGAACAGGTGGTGCGGGTGACCTGGACAGGTGGCGTGAGACTGCCCAATAGAGATGAGTTGGGCGAGGCACAGAGGACCTTATATAAGGTAAGTCTCATCTCTGCCAATGGCTCTCGGTCTGAGGTGAGTCCGGCAGCATTGGCAGATCTAGGCGACGCCGACAATAACCACTTTCTATGTCTGGACACAACCACGCCCGCCACCGCTGTGTCTTTTCCAGCGGGACATCTTGTTGATCCGAATGGCGATCTAAATGTGGATTCCAAGGTTATGGTTCGCAGATAGTTCTAAATGGAAATTCAATTTCTTATAATGAAATATATGAATAGATTTAAAAAATTTTGTAAATTCCCTTCAATACTCTTCCTTCTATTGATTTGTATAGCTCCTAACGGACTTTTTGCACTAGATTTAACCTCTATGGATGATGCTTTGAGCAAACCGGTAATTGAGAAGCGCCTAAACATGACTATTGGTTTGTTAGGGAATTCTGAGGGAATCACTTTTCAGTCAGCGCATGGCTTCACTACACTCGCAAAAGACACTCCAGCTGAGGTAGATTCAGTAGTTGCGATAGCATCCATGACGAAACTGATCACCACTGTTGCAGCTCTGCAGCTTTATGAAGAAGGCAAGTTAGATATAGATGAATCTGTTGATGTTTATGTTGAGAGTTTGTCTGGATTAAAAATACTCACAGGATTTAATGACGATAATGAACCAATTCTAATTGCCCCAAAAAGAAGACCGACGGTGCGAGAATTGATGAGTCATACATCGGGTTTTGTCTACAGCATGTGGAATCGTAATGCAATGATTGCAGAAGAAGCAGGCCTTACTGGCGACCTCATGTCAGGTAAAGATATGATTGTGAATGCTCCGCTTGCATTCGAACCAGGTGAGCAGTGGGAATACGGTATAGGAACTGATTGGCTTGGTGTCATTGTAGAAAATGTTTCTGGTATGACATTAGCCGAGTACTTCGAGGAAAATATTTTTACTCCATTACAAATGGAAGATTCTTTCTATGAGATTCCAGAAGACAAGATTGAGCGTGTTGCAAATTTACTTTTTAGAGATGATGGCAATATATTATTTAAGTTTTTATCTCTTTTCTCTGAAAGTGATCTGATTGAAATTCCACTTATGTCTTCTCCAAGCCCATCGGCACAATACAGTAGTGATCACTATAGCGGGGGAGGAAGTCTCTATTCAACGCTGCCTGATTATTCCAAATTACTACAATGTCTTCTTAATGAGGGCGTGTATGGCACGGAGAAAATTCTTTCTAGCGCTGCGGTTGATTTAATTTTCACAAGTGAAATTAATTCACCAAACGTAGGTATTGCTGAAACACAAGCACCATTATTCACCAATGATATCGACATGAGTTTCGGCGCTGAGGCAGGCTTCGGTCTTGGATTACTCCTTCATCCATCTGGTACTGAATTCGGACGAGGTAAAAATTCAGGATCTTGGGGAGGACTTTTTAATACTTATTTTTGGATAGATAGAGAAGCAGATATATACGGAATCTTCGCTACGCAAGTAGCACCTTTCTTTGATCAGGCATCAATTGAGACTTTCCAAGCTTTTGAATCAGCAGCTTACAAAAGCAATTAAGATTAGCGTCATGGTTGACACTATTGAGTGGAAATCAATTAGGCATACAATATATTTTTAATTTTTATTTATTAACAAAAGGAGAAAAAATGAAAAAATATATATCTGCAATTGCTCTAATGTTTGCAGTTTCTTCACATGCGTTTGAAGTTACTGGAGATAGTTTTACAGCAAAATGGAAAATCGACTCAATAACTGTTGGAAAATTAGAAAGTACCATTAATTTATCTAGTGCAGACACTGGTCAATATGGAAAAGTCTATGTTTCATATACTTTGACATCAAATCCAAATATACCTAATTCAGGAACATGGATCGGTTATGGAAGAGGCATTAGTCCAGATGGCGTTCTTGCAAGAGGAGATTTAATGGGTGTGTGGACAATGGATGGCACAAAGATAAATATTAAGTCAGTCGATAGTGTAACTGATGGTATAAATTTCTTAAGTGGGACTATTGATTTGGTTGCAGGTGAAATGGAAGCAGAAGTATTCAAAGTAGAATAAATTTTATTTAATTATGAAAGCGGCTTAAGCCGCTTTCATAATCATTCTTTGAAATCTTTCGAATTCTTGAGCATATGAGCAGGCCCATGAGAGAGATTAATAGCAGCATTTTCGCCGTATAGCACCTCTTTTTGATGTCCAAAGTTTTTTCTATTATTCGCAAGGGGCGCTAACTCTGTAGCTTTATTTTGGGCCACTTCAGGTAACTCTTCTAGAGAACTTACCCCCTGAATGATTCCTGCATTAAGAGCATCAGCACCAGTCCATCTTTTAGATAACTGAACAGTTTCAAAAAAAGCATTTGCCGGTACTTTGTGCTTAAACAATGCTAGTTCCGGTCTTGGGATTGGTAAGCCAAGCTGCATTTCATTGGCGCATAGAAATCCTCGGTCTTCTCTCATTATTCTAATGTCATGCGAAAGAGCAAACATAAAGCCTGCACCAAAGGCATGACCATTGATTGCACAAACTGTTGGTATTGGTAGTGTGATTACTCTTCCCATTAAAAACATAAACTCTTCGCCAAATACCTCTCTATCTCCTCCATCGGGATAATTCTCAGGTGATTGCATCCAATCAAGATCCAGGCCATTTGAAAAAAACTTTGGATTTGTAGAAGAGGTTATTAATGCGCCAGGACCTTCATCGTTTTCAATTTCGTCTAACGCTTCAGCAATGTCTCTTACGAATGTGGTATTCCAACGATTCTCCTCAGAATCCATTGTTAAATAATAAATAGAATCTTTTTTCTCTAGTGTTATCACAATATTTCCCTATTAATGCTCAATAAAAAATACTATACATAAAAAATGATACAAACTAGAGACAAACTTTTATCAGATACTTTATTATCTCTAAATTCATGGTTATGAAGAACTTTAAGGCTATTTATTTTATCTACAATGCCGATGGCGGAATATTTAATGAAATTAAATATTGGATTGATAAAAATATTTTAAAAAGGGAAACCGCTTGTGAGCTATGCGACATCTCTCACGGTAAAATATTTATGAGATCAGAATGGTCAAAATTCATAAAAGAACTAAAAAAAGATTACAAAGTAGAAGTGCTACATCGAAATGAACTCCCGAAGAAAATTTTAGATAAACACTACGGTTTTCCGTGTGTAATCGGAGAAACTAAAAATGATCTTATAGAAATAATAGACAACATAACTTTAAGTAATTTTGGGAAAACCGAAGGCTTAAAAAAATTAAGTGAAAAGTTACATATGAAATCTATATGATTGCCTCAGACTGTATAAACAAATTGTTCTAAATTTATAGACTTAATCTCAAATAAAATAAAATGGATCCATTATCTCAAGGTACGGTTGGTGCAGCTTTTGCACAATCCAGTGCTAACAAAAATAATCTTCTAAAGGTAGGCCTTGTTGGTTTTCTTGCCGGCTTAGCACCTGATTTGGATGTATTGATTCAATCATCAACTGATCCGATATTATTTCTTGAATACCATAGACAATTCTCACATTCACTATTTTTTATTCCTTTTGGTTCTTTCATTGTTGCACTTCTTATTTTTCCCTTAATTAGGAAATCCATGAGCTTCAAGACTGTCTACATAGCCAGTTTATTGGGATATGCAACACATGGACTTTTAGATGCATGTACTTCTTATGGGACATTACTTTTTTGGCCTTTTTCAAATGAGAGAATAACTTGGAACAATATATCTATTGTTGATCCTCTCTTTACTATTCCTGCCTTAATTCTTGTCGGAACCGCAATTAAAACTCGAAAAAGAGTATTTAGTTTTTTTTCAATTGGATGGATTATTTTTTATCTTACTTTGGGTTTTGTTCAATATGAAAGAGCTTTATCAGGTGCCAACGAATTAGCCAAATCAAGAGGACATGATGCCGAACGCCTTACGTTAAAACCGTCTTTCGGAAATTTAATTTTATGGAAATCCATTTATCAATATCAAGATGTGTTTTATGTTGATGCAATCAGAACGGTTCAATCTTCAACGGTATGTTTGGGAGAAAGTATTAGCATTTTTGACTATCAAAAACATTTACCAGGTCTTGATCAAAAAAGTCAACAAGCTACAGATATTGAAAGGTTTCGATGGTTCTCTCAGGACTATTTAGGTTTTGATGAAGAAAAAAATTTAGTAACAGATGTTCGTTACTCAATGTTACCTAATGAAATCGAAGCAATGTGGGGATTAGTTATTGACGAACAGCAAGACTTGGCTAAGCATGCGATTTGGTGGACAGGTCGTGATTTGGATCAAAGTCAGTGGAATTTATTTTTAGATATGTTGAGCGGTAAAGAATGTATAAATAGAATTTAGATTAAAGATGAAGACTGTTATTAGTAAAGCTATACACTAGAAACAAAGAAGGGTACTTATGGAAAATATTAATGAACTAGCAAGAGAAACGCCAATAATTCATCGTACAGAAGTGTTGGTTGTTGGTAGTGGTCCCGGAGGACTGGCTGCTGCTATAGCTTCTGCTAGAGCTGGTGCAGAAACCACCTTGCTTGAACGTTATGGCTGCTTCGGGGGCAATCTCACACAAGTGGGTGTTGAAGGACTTGCTTGGTACCGTCACGACAAAACTATTGATAGTGAAGGGATCGGCATAGAATTTGAAGAGAGAGCAAAATCTATGGGTGCATCAAACCCAGAACCTCAATCTAATAGCCATGCAATTGACGGCGAAGCCTTCAAGTATGTAGCTGATGTGTTAGTTGAAGAGGCTGGCATTTTTCCTATGTTACATAGAACAATGGTAGCTACCATTGTTGAGAACCATGTAATACAAGGTGTCATAGTGGAAAGCAAGGCAGGTCGAGAAGCTATTTTGGCAAAGCGTATCATAGATGCAACAGGCGATGCTGATATCGCTTATAGAGCAGGAGCGATTGTAAATAAAACACCCGTTGAAGAAATGATGGCTGCTTCTGTTATGTTTTCAATGAATGGAGTCGATAAAAGTCGTTTTATAGAGGATGTTAAGTCAGATCCACATACCTATAGCGACTGGTTTGGTCCTGGATGGGCAATGAAAACATCTGGAAAAGAAGATGACTTATTTTCTCCTTATTTAAAAAAGCCATTTAAAAAAGCAATTAAATCAGGATTGATACCAGAGAATTTAACAACTATCACTGGTACTTGGGGAGCTATAAGCGAACAGGGTGACCTGAGTTACTTGAATATAATTCATCTGGCAGGACTTGATGCAACTGACCCCGATCATCTTACAAAAGGTGAGATGGAAGGTCGTAGACAGGCAATGTTGGCTATTAAAGCCCTAAAAGAATATAACCCAGGTTGCGAGGATGCTAAATTAAGAAACTTCGGCATGACTTTAGGGGTCAGAGATACCAGAAAAATTGATGCTGTTTACAACATGACCGCTCATGATGTTCATAATGAAGCTAAATTTGAGGATAGTATTGGTATATTTCCTGAATTTATTGATGGCTATGGAGTTCTTGTTTTGCCTACAACAGGAAGGTATTTCCAATTGCCCTATAGAGCAATGCTACCTCAAGGTATAGAAAATTTATTAGTTACCGGTCGATGTGTGGGTGGAGATAAAGGCTCTCATGCTGCTGTCCGAAATATGATGTGTTGTGCTGTTAATGGCCAAGGAGCAGGCGTTGCGGCAGCAACCTCGATCCAAACAAATGAAGATGTTTCCAAAGTGGATATCAAAAAAGTGCAAAAAGCATTAATCAAGCAAGGGGCTCGAATACACTGATTGAAATTTTCTTTAGTTTTACATGCAAAACTATACCTCTAATAAATAATGACTCTCAATAGCCTCTGCTTTACCATAACTTCTCTTAAAGCATTAAATCTAAAGGGGAAATACATATGTCAGCACGGAAGCAAAGGTTACTAATATCTTTAATTGCTTTCTGCCCGGCACTCTTCTCTGAAATAGTTATAGACGGCCTCCTGAACGAAGAAGAATGGACTAGCGCAAGAGAAATTAACGAGTTTTATGAAGTTTATCCGTATTCTTTAGATACTGGACATAACGATACAAAAATTCTCATTCGAGAAGATGAGAATGGTATGTATTTTGGTTTCATAAACACCCAGCCTAAAGACACCATTAGACTTAACCAGCACCAAAGAGATCAAGGTGTCAGGCCGCCTATAGGAGATCAAAATGGTGTGACGTTAGATTTCGATAACGATAGAAGAACAGGCTATCGTTTCATCGTAAACGCAGGAGGCTCAATAATTGATGGTGTCGTTGTTAACGAAAACGAAATGAATGATGATTGGGATGGAGATTGGAAGCAAGCCACTGCAGTGCAAGAGAATGGCTGGACCTCAGAAATACTGATTCCCTGGTCTATTGCACCCATGAAATCAGTAAGCACTGAAGAAAGAGAAATTGGAATATGCTTTTATCGATTAATTATCTCCGAATTTAGAGTGTTTGCTACTTGCAGAGGTAGTCCTTACCAAGAGAAGTTCTTATCAATTTTTCCTACAATAAAAGTAAAGAAATATGAATCTTCTCAACTAGATATTTTTCCGTATCTCACTTACTCAGATGATTCTGCAACAGAACTTTCCGATACAAAAGGAGGAGCTGAGATTTTTTGGAAGATTGATTCTTCTAGACAATTAAATGCTACTTTTAACCCAGATTTCGGCCAAGTAGAGAGTGATGAATTGGTAGTTAATTTTTCTGCTTATGAAACTTACTATTCAGATAAGAGACCCTTTTTTGCAGAGAATCAGTCTTTATTTAATATTCAAGGTTATGAGACATTCTATGTTATTAATACTAGAAGAATAGGCGCTGCACCAGATTACAGCTGTTCAAATCTTTCGGGTTTAAATGCCGATTTATGCAACCAAACCCAGATAGGAACAACCGATATAGATTTCGCTCTAAGATATATACAACAAACTGAAAATTTAGATGTTGGTTTCTTAGGAGCAAGCGAAGCGGATGAAAATTTTAGTCAAGGAAGGGATTTCTATGCCTTAAGACTAAGAAAAAATTCAGAGAATCTAACCATCGGTTATTTAGGTACGCATGTCGATAGACCTGTCTTAGACAGAGAAGCGACAGTCCATGCTAGTGATTTCGAGTATAAACCCAATGAGAACGTAAGAGTAAATGGTGCTCTGCTTAATTCAAAAATCAATAATGAAAATGGATATGGGCTTAGAGTTGGATTTTTGAATAATCCAAATAAAAACTTCTCTAATGGGATGGGTCTTTACTATTTTGATGACAGTATTGATCTTAGCGACATGGGCTATCTGTGGAAGAATGACTATTTAATGCTAACAGGAAGAACGCAATTTAAGAATACAGACTTACCTTCGAGCTCTTTTAGTAGAGAGAGGAATTATACCCTTGATTACGCACTGATGACTGATACTGATTGGAATAAAGAACCATCAAGTTTTTCTATGACATTAGATAACGGCTTTAAAAATTTCACTGATTTGAAATTGAAGACTTTCTTCAGAACTTCAGGTAGGGACAATCAAATAACTAGAAAATACAAAGAGTCTCCATATATTAATATGCCAAAAGGCTATGGTTATGAAATTCAGTATATGAATATGTCTGGGAAGAAGTATAGATACATGGCCGGATTCGTGAGAAGAAAAGGTGAAGAGTACGTCTCAGCTCTTGGTTGGAACAAAGCTTATGATTTTTTATTTGAGTACACTCCAGCTGACTCAATTTCCTATTCAATTTTTTATCAAGATTTACGAGAGAATGATTGGCTAAATTGGTTAGAAAATAATCTATTGGGGACTTACGAAAAAAGACAAAGGCTAACTGTAGCAGGGATCAATTGGTTTAAAGGAGACAAACATGAATTGAGGCTCAAGGCACAGATGGTTGCATTTACAGCTAGATCGCCGAAAGCTTATTTGGCTAATAATTTCGGAGATTTGATTCGAGCTGATATTGCTTTACCACCCATAACATTAAGTGACTTGGCTTTTCAAATTCGATATAGGTATGAAATAAAACCCCTTTCTTACTTCTATTTGGTGTATACAAAAGGTGGACGTGTAGTTCAATATGATGAAGAGGATAACTTAGGAGAGATATACCAAAGACCTTGGGATGATCCTGAAACAGATACCATTACAGTCAAATTGAGGTATAGGTTTTAAACAGGACTAGGTTTAAAGGGTTAGGAGAAAGAATGATAGATGATTATTTAGAAAGACATTATCCCTTCGAAGGTTGTTTTAACTTCAGAGATATAGGTGGCTATCATAATCAAGATGGTCAGAAAGTAAAAAAAGGCCTTTACTTTCGTGCAGGAAGACAAGACAGAATGACTGATAAGGATCTTGCTCAGTTATCAGAACTTAATATTTCAACTCAAATTGACTTACGCAAGCAAGAAGAAGTCTTGGATCAAGGAAGAGGTCCTCTAGAAGCTATGGGAGCAAACTATATAAACATTGCTGTTATTCCTGAAGGCGGGAGTGATAAATTAAATAAATTAGTGGGTGATACCGGTATTTCGGGAAAGAGATATTTAGGTTACTTAGAATTTGGTCCTACCTCTTGGTTAAGATTATTTGGGATTTTAGCTGAGCAAGAAAATTTACCTGTGCTTTTGCACTGCACAGCAGGTAAAGACCGAACCGGTGTTTCAACGGCTTTCTTACTGTCCGTTTTAGGCGTCAGTCGAGAAGTTATTGAAGCAGATTATTTGCTCACTAATCTTGATACGGAAAGACAAGCTGATTTCATCGAAAGTACAGTTGGATATCCAGAAGGATATGATCGAGAGAAAATGATAACTATTGCAGGAGTTCCACAAGATGCAATGAAAGATTTTTTAGACGGTGTGGAATCCAAGTGGGGTAGCGTTGTTGAATACCTTCAAAAAATAGGAATAACCCAAGACCAAATGAATAAGATACGTGATAATTTTCTTGAATGAGTTTTGGAGATCAAAATATGAGTAACTCAATTTTTGTAAAAGACGGTACAGCTCAAGGAGTAGCAAAACAACGTTTAATTGAAACCATAGCCGGCCCTGATAAACGTGTAATAAATGACCCTTATGCCGATAACTTTGTAATCGGTTCTGGGTTTATTAAATTAATGGGGCATAAGTTAAATGCCTGGTTAAGTGAAAAACTTGCACCTGGTTTTCATGAGCATCTAATTTCACGAACAAAATTTATAGATGAGCTAATCGAAAAGAGTGCTTCTAACGGAATTGAACAGTACGTCATTCTAGGAGCTGGATATGATTCTCGAGCGCACAGACTTGAACTCCCGTCATGTCTAAAAATTTTTGAGGTGGATCAGCCTGAAGTTTCAGATAATAAATTGGCCAAACTTCCCAAAGAGTTACCTAATGCAGAAAATGTAACTTATGTGAATATTGATTTCTCTTATCAGTCTTTAACTGAACAACTTATTGGTTCTGGATTCGATCAAAAAAAATCCACCATTTTTACACTTGAAGGAGTTTCTCAGTACATCACCAAAGAGGCCGTGAGCTCTACCATTAAAGAACTGGCTTCGCTTACAAGAGATACCAATTCAATTTTCTTTATGTCTTATGTTGACGAACTTTTAGATAAAAATCCTGAAGCTTGTTTTGGAGAGGGGTATCCAAATCCTGCAAAAAAAGCCAAATTGATTAAAAGCTTGTCGGAAAAAGTTGGTGAACCTTGGATATCATTTTATAGCGATGCAGAAATAGAAGACTTACTTTTACAAAATGGTTATTCGATAAAAGAAAATGTAACTTTGGAGGAGCTCAATTCTTTATACTTCTCTCCTGTTGGAAGAGCTCTTAATGAAAATCAAATATTCAAGCTTGAACATTTCGTCGTCGCAGAGTCTAAACTGTGAAGAAAATTTGTTTTTACTAACAAACTTTATAAAATAAATAAAAATTTGTTGATGGATGTCTGATTTATCTAGTTTTTTCTTCGTAGCAGTAATCTGCATATTTTCTGCAGTAATAAACAGCAATCAATCTTTAGGAAACCTTGCACAATATCCTCCTCTTGGAAAAGATATAACTATCACTACAGGTGATGATGGAATGCCTCAACTGCAACCCAAGGTGGTTAACCTTCTAACGGGAAAGTATTATCGTCTGAATATCAATTGTCCTGATGTGCAAGATGACCTTACAGGCTGGAGAATTGAGATGCAGGATTTATTAAGAAATTCACACCTTAGATTAGTGACAGTTGGCGATATTGAGATTCATCTTCAAGGGTTGAGTTTTAATGCAATTGAATGTGATGAAATAGGATCAGCGCATGTAAGTTTTGTTCCTATTAAACCCGGTAACTATGAATTGTATGTTGGTAATGTGCCTAGTGCACTTGGAAGACCAATGGGAGAAGCGGGTATACAAAAGAATGGAAAATTTGTAATCGGCAACTTTGATGTTAGGTAAAGAGACCCTCAATTGATACTTCTTTACTTTTAATTTATTGTTATTTGGTGGATAGAATTTAAAAGGAGAGAGGTATGGAATCAACTGAACATGTAGAGGCACAGACTAAAAAGAAATCTGAATTAGTCAGAGCTAAGCTTATAAATAGAACAGCAAAATGTGAGAAGTTATCTCATCGCGGTCAGGCTGCTTTAGCACAGGAAGTTGTTCAGACTGTAGACCTTCCTCATCCTATTTATATAGAGTCTGCACAAGGACCTTACCTGACCGATTTAGATGGCAATCGTTACATAGACCTTACTGGTGGTTTCGGCCCTAATGTTCTGGGTAATAAACCTGAGCCAGTTGAAAAAGCTTTAGCCACACAAATAAAGAAGGGTTGGCATTTCGGAATACCCGGTGACGGTCAGGCTTATTTAGCCGAATTGATAAAAGACTCTTCACCTGCCGTTGATGAAGTTATGTTTTGTAATTCTGGCAGTGAAGCGACTATGTTTGCCTTCCGAGCTGCAAGAGCACTAACAGGTAAAAGAGTTATAGCATTGTTTGATGGCTCATATCATGGAATACATGATTACGCTCTTATAAGAGCTAATCTAAAGAGTGACAGATCAACACCTTCAAGTATCACTTTAGGAGCTGGAATACCAGACGAAGTCTCTCAAGATTTAATGATGATGCTACCTTATAGAGATGAGAATGCTTTTGAATTAATTAGACAGTACAAAGACGAATTAGCGATGGTTGTAATTGAACCAGTTCAAAGCTCCAATCCAAGACTCGACAATCAAGAGTTTCTAAACAAGTTAAGGGAGGTTTGTTCCGAGTGTGATGTTCTTTTAATGTTCGACGAAGTAATTACAGGTTTTAGAATTGAATATGGTGGATGCCAAGAGTACTACAATATAAAACCGGATGTAATCACTTATGGAAAGGCTGTAGGTGGAGGCTTACCCATTGGAGTTGTTGCCGGATCTCAACGAATAATGAATACATTTTCAGGTGCTGAAGACACACCTGCAATATTTGCTGGCGGAACTTTTAGTGGCAATCCACTGACAATGGCAAGTGGTATAGGAGCAATAGAATATCTTAAAGAAAATAAGGAAGAAATTTATCCTTATCTGCATGAACAAGGAAATAGATTGGCAAATGAAATTAACGACTTTTGTCATGCTAACAATATACCTGCAAAAATGATGAATGCAGGCTCAATGATGCATCTCATCTTTGGTGGAGAGAAGATAGAGTCCTCTAGAGATATAGATCATAGTCTCTATAAGCTAGAAAAAGAGTTTTATCTGCATTTGTTAGGGCATAACGTAATAGTTCCAGGCATTCATTTAGCTTTTATTTCTTATGCTCATAAACCTGAGGTTATTGATGAAGTCATACTTGCTTTCAAAAATACCTTTGAAGATTTAAGAGAAGATGGATATTTTTAAAAATTAATTGGAAAGATTATGAGCGAAAAGGACAATTCTGAAGAAGTAAAATTTATATCTCTTGATGAAGCTGCTTCGATGAAAAGTGGCACAAGGGTTACTTTCATTCCCGGCATGCAAGCGCTTTATGCAGAAGCGCTAAAAAACATTTGTTACGTAAAAAAGGTTCCTCTCATAAGAGCGTTACATCCTCTCATGGGTGTAAATAAAGAAACTGGAGAAGATAGGCAGGCAAGATTATATGAACTAACTAGCCAAACAAGCTTGCCAACCATGTTTCATGATGAAGAAAGACCTAGAAATGTTTGGATTGAACAACTTTCTCTAGCTGAAAATATTGGAAGTGCAGATAGCCCAAAACTAATGCCAGACAATCTCCAAGATCGCGTAGATATGTTAGGTCTTTGCGCAGTCATATTGGGAGAAGATGGACTTGTCTGGAATATAAGGATATTGAGCGACAATCCTTTAGCTAGAAAGTACGGATATTCTGAGGAAGCCAGCGCGGTCGCACTAGATAAAATAGTGGAGATAATTCGATTAATTGATAATCGTTTAGAAGATCAAGAAAGAGTAGGTTCTAAATATCTTGTTGGTAATTCAATTTCGGCTGCAGATATATATTGGTCCACGATGGTTATGAGCACACTTCCTACCCCTGAAGAAATCATGCCAAGAACTGAACAAAATCAGGGCATGTTGATGTGGTTTGAAGGTAATTCAAAAATTCCAGCTATCAAAGAAGTATTGAGCAATAGAATACAAGATCATCAGCATTACATACTGAAAAACTATTGTGAAACTCCCGCAATCTTAGGTGGTGATTTATTGTAAGTAATGCGAAAAGCTACTGAAGTTTTTGGAGAATGGGCTGAAAATGGAAAAGATGAGGGGATGGAAAAAGGACATGCTGCCTCTGTAAACGAAATACTTAGATTCGCCTTAAAGGAAAGAAGCTTGCTCAGCAAAAGTTTTAATTTCTTAGACATGGGTTGCGGTAATGGCTGGGTAGTAAGAAAACTTATCAATGATCCTCTCTGTAAACTTGCAATAGGTATAGATGGGGCAAAACAAATGATCTCTAATGCAAAAAAGAAAGGTAAAGATTGTCACTATATCTGTGCTGATTTAACAACATACCAACCGTCTATGAAGTTTGATTTAGTGCATTCCATGGAGGTCATGTATTACTTAAATGATCCGTTATCTGTTATTAAAAAGGTCCAGGAGTCATGGTTGAATTCTGATGGACGATTAATAATTGGATTAGATTTATATTATGAAAATAAAGAATCCCACTCGTGGGAAGCTAGAGTAAATACACCTATGTTGATGTTAAAAGAATCTGAATGGGTTCATCTTTTTGAACAAGCTGGTTTCATAGAAGTCGAAAGCTGGCGAGTAAATAAAACAGAAGATTGGGCCGGAACTTTAGTTGTTACAGGAAAAAAAGCTTCACTTTAACCTATAATTTTATAATGACTTCTTTAAACAGTCTGGTTAGTAAATTAGAATTGCCCAAGGGTATATGGAGAAAGATTGTTCTAATCGGACTTTCAGCCTTTTTTATAAACGTAGGCATTGATCACTTTATCAATCCTGATTTTTATCTATCCATTATGCCTCCAGCATTTCCTTTGCATGCTGAGGCGGTTTATATAAGCGGTTTTTTTGAGATACTAGGTGGAATAGGTGTGTTGATCCCAAGATTGAGACGGTTTTCTGGATGGGGATTGGTTGCTCTTTTGGTAGCCGTTTATCCAGCAAATATTTATATGGCTCTTACACCTGAAGCTTTTCCTGATATACCTATTTCAGCTTTATATTTTCGTCTCGCTTTACAATTTCTCTTCTTTTACTGGGCCTATTCTGTAACTAGACCATCTTTTAATCCTTCTAATCTTCCAAATTAAACAAAAAATAAAATTATATGAAAGACTATTTCTTTATACTTGAATACGGTCAATGGTTAATTCTGGTGCTAAGCATATTGGCTTTATATTTAGTAAGCTCTGTCAGGCATAAAACAAGATTAAAAGGGTATCTGATGACCGCTTTAAGCAGATTTTCAGGAGCGATAATATTTCTATTTGTAGATTTATTTGCCTTTGTAATTGCAAATCTCATCCAAACTTACATTGCGATAAGGGGATACTTTCAGAATAAAGCGGCAGGTGAAGAGTTTTCTAAAAGTTCAGAAGATATTGTTAGAGAGGCGATGCGGGTAATATGGACTGAAGGAGATATATCGAGGGTAGGTGAATTTTATTCAGATAACTTTAAGGCCGACTATCCTTTTCCTGATTGGGGAGAGGGTTTAGAAGGAGTAACAAATTTAGCGCTTAAGGTAAGAGAAGATTTACCAGATTACAGAGAAGATATAGAAGAGCTTTTAATTGCTGACAAGGAAGTAATTGTTATTCTAAAGATCAGTGGCTCTCATCCAACTACAAAAGAAAAAGTTAGTTTCAGAGACGTAACGATACTTACTTTGGAAAATGACAAAATTATAAGTCAACGCGGCTTAACTGACTTATTTTCTCTTTATCTTAAGTTGGGTTTAATTCAAATGCCTCAAACTTCTGATTAAGAATACTTTTGCTAATGTATTGTAAGTTCAAAAAAATTAGGTGAATAAAATGAAAGAAAGTGTTGTTTTTGAAAGGGATGATGCGATAGCAATTATCTCAATAAATGATGCCCCTTATAACCGCATGTCCTTAGATTTCATGGATTCTCTTGAAGAATTGGTAATTAAGATAGAAAAAGATAATTCTATTCGAGCTGTAGTTTTAACCGCTGAAGGACTGGATAACTTCTCAGTAGGAATGAACCTCAAACAGTTACCAGAGGGAGTTGAAAGGAAGGGGAGTTCAGATGCTTTATTTGATCAAAGGTTAAATGTCATAGAAGCAATTGAGACTATGCATAAACCATGGATAGCCACTATGTTTGGTTATTGTTTAGGAGGAGGTCTAGAAGTGCCTTTAGGATGTCATTTTCGGCTTGCAGCAGATGAGGGAGCTCAGATAGGATTGCCTGAGCTTGACTTGGGAGCGGTTCCGGCATGGGGAGGTAGTGCACGTTTAGCCAAGTGTGTTGGGGAGAATCAAGCCATGGATATGATATTGAGATCAAAAAAAATATCTGGAAAGAAAGCTTTAGAGATAGGATTGGTTCATGAACTATGGCCCTTAGAGGAACTAAAATCTGCTGCCGTATCTCTTGCACATGAACTAGCTTCGCAACCAGCACAGGCTGTCAAAAGCATGATGAGTGTTCTTGTTAATAGCTCCGATAGGGAACTAGAAGATCTTCTGAAAGCAGAAAGACAGGCTGTACGTGATAATAGCGGCACCAAAGATTCACAAGAAGGTATGATTGCTTTTCTAGAAAAAAGAAAACCGGAGTTCAATAAATGATTTGTTTACAAGTAGAAGTACCAGAAGAGATATGTGAAATTGATGACGAGTTAAAGGCCATCTATCACAGTAATGATTGTGTATGCATATGGATATTCAAAACCCGAGAAGAAAGAAATAGTTTTATGGACGAAACCGCAGGAATGAATAAAGAGTCAAGAGAGAAACACTTTTCGGACCATTACACTTTCTAGTGACTAACTCACAGGTGATGAGTGATGTACTTGAATTTTCAAACCTTCATCAACTCTTACAAAAATAAATGTAAAAGCAACTAAAGTAGTTTCTTCAGAATCGTAGGGTTTAAAATTAAGTGTACCCATTGCAACAGTAAGATCTGTTTTGAGAAGAAGATTTAATTCTTCTAACTGAATATCTTCCCAAGGTTTAAGTGCAAAGCCATTATCTTCAGAGATATCCCCTCCAACAAAATAGGATAAAGCATCTTTTATATTGTTTCTAAATACAGCTTGTTTTGTAAAAGTTGGTTTAAATAAAACGTCCATTTCGTCAAAAGCATAGTGAGTGCTGAGGAAATGAACGGCTCTCTGGTTAAAATCCCCACCTTCAAGGTGTGTCTTACCAATCTCTATGACACCTTTACACCAAGAGCTCAGGAACTCATCTATTTGCTTTGACTCCATAACTACTAACCCCTTTTTTGAAGGATTTTTTTCATAGTAGAGACACTTAACACTTTGCCATCTTGAGATAATGATTCAGCCAGAGATCCATCTCCTTCAGGTGCATAGATATTAAATAACACCAAAGCACCTTCTGGACCGCCTTGTTCCATATGAATATCTCCAGGTTCTTTATGAACAAAATCTCCCACTTTTCTCACCCTGGATGAAGTTTTTTTTCCCGATTCAAGATCTATATCAGAGACATGCAACTCCCCTTGAATTACAACAGAACTCGTCTCAGCTGTATGTCGATGGAAGTGACAAAATGAATTAGGTGCCCACTTAACTAAAATTTCTAGCCTTCCATCCTCTCGTGCATCTAAAACTGCATCAGAATAATCAATTGGGAAATAAAAATTTTTATCATCCTTATAATGCTTCCATTTTAAGTCCTGGTTATTGAGTAGATTCATAAATCTTTTATATCAATTTTCTTAAAAATTTCAATGTTTCAAGGTTATTTACTAATAAATCTTACAAAGATGCTTTGAGTGAGTTATTCTTTACCTTAACTTTTCAATAATGAAAAAAGTTATTAAAGTTTAATTCTATGTATTAATTATCAAGGAGCTTGAATGAGTAATTCTTCAGAGTATGTGCCACCCAAAGTTTGGATGTGGAATAAGGAAAACGAAGGAAATTTCGCCAATATTAATAGACCAATAGCTGGAGCAACTCATCAGGAAGAATTGCCCATTGGAACTCATCCTCTTCAACTGTATTCTTTAGGCACGCCGAATGGTATTAAGGTAACTATTTTATTAGAAGAGCTATTAGCTCTTGGATATGAAGGTGCGGAATACGATGCCTTTTTAATAAATATAGGAAAGGGCCAACAATTTAGTAGTGGATTCGTTGACTTAAACCCAAATTCTAAAATCCCTGCGTTATTAGATACCTCAACAGATCCTAATATTCGGGTTTTTGAATCAGGGGCCATAATGGTTTACCTTGCTGAAAAGTTTGGTGAGTTTATACCTTCTGACCCTGCACAAAGAGCTGAATGCATGTCCTGGCTTTTTTGGCAAATGGGAAGTGCTCCCTTTTTAGGTGGTGGTTTTGGCCATTTCTATGCATATGCTCCGGAGAAATTTGAATATCCCATCAATCGTTACGCTATGGAAGTAAAACGTCAATTAGATGTTCTTGATCGAAACCTCTCATCTCGGGAATATCTGTGTGGCAACGATTATAATATCTCCGATATTGCAGTTCATTCATGGTACGGTACTTTACTTCTTAAAAATCTATACAATTCTGCTGAATTTCTCGATGTGGATTCCTATGAAAATCTAAAACGTTGGACAAATCAGATTGCTGAACGCCAAGCATATAAACGAGGCTCTTTGGTTAATAGAAAGCCAAGCGGTCCTGACGATAAGGCAATATTGGAAAGGCATGACGCTAGTGACATTAAAATTTAATATTTAAAGAAAGATAAATTTAGCTACAAATATTAAAGTCAAGAACCACGCGCCCGAAGAAATATTTCTGGTTTCACCTATAAATATTTTTATGGATACATAGGCTAAAAATCCTAAAGCTATTCCATTTGCTATCGAGAATGTTAGTGGGATCATCACTATCATTATCAAAGCTGGTAACAATTCTGACTGATCGTCCCAATTGAGCCTTTCCATGCCACTCAACATTAAGATTGCGACATAAATCAAAGCTCCTGCTGTGGCGTAAGCAGGGACAGCCGCCGCGAGCGGTGATAAGAATGTTGCTAAAAGAAATAAAACCCCAACGACTACAGCTGTTATGCCTGTCCTGCCGCCAGCCTCTATTCCAGCAGAGCTTTCGACATAACTTGTTACAGGGGCACAACCTAGGAAAGAGCCAAATACACTTGAACTACTATCTACCTTCAAAGCTTTATCTAAATCTTTAATATTGCCTGTTTCAGTGACTAGGTTTGCCCGTGTTGCTACACCAAATAAAGTCCCCGCTGTATCAAATAAATTTACAAAAAGAAACGAGACGATGACGCTTATCATGGCTACATCTAATGCTCCAAGGATATCTAATTTCATAAGTACTGGAGTTACATCAGGAGGAATAGAAAAGACACCCTCAAACTCAACTAGGTTTAAAAAGATACTTATTAGTGTTACGGATAATATTCCAATAATGATTGCTCCAGGTATCTTTCTTATTGAGAGTATAGATATAAGCAAAAATCCTAAGCCAGCTAATAAAGTTCCTGGATTTGTGAAGTCTCCTAAGCTTAAAAAAGTTGCCCCATTTGCAACAATTATTCCCCCATTCTTGAGACCAATAAATCCAATAAATAGACCAACTCCCGCACCCATCGCAATCCTAAGATTCAAAGGAATACTGTCTAACATCCACCTTCTCAAGGGGGTTATGCTCATGATAAAAAATAGAATTCCTGCTATGAAGACTGCTCCTAGGGCTACCTCCCACGAATAACCCATTTCCCCAACTACTGTATAAGTAAAAAATGCATTCAATCCCATACCGGGAGCTAAGCCAACCGGCCAATTTGCAAAGAGTCCCATGAAAAGGCAAGCGACTGCAGCTGCCAAGCATGTACCAACAAATATAGCACCGTAATCCATTCCAGATTGGGCCATCATTTGAGGGTTAACAAATATTATGTAAGCCATTGTGATAAAAGTAGTTATACCGGCCAGTATTTCCTTCTGTATGCTCGTTTGATGCTCTGAAACTTCAAAAAATTGCTCTAATAATGACTTCATGATTTGATGGAATCTCCTTAAGGTCTACTTTAAAGATTTATTTATTTGTTACTACAGAATTCTTCTAAAAAAAGTAACAATTAGTGAAAAAAAGGAATATTTAGGGAAAAATAACATAAATTTTTAGCTTTCTTCACTACAGCTATTGCAAGTGAAATATTCAACGTTAGAATATATTTTTGGTTGCAAGACAAGGATTTTTAATGAAATTATCAAATTCCCTTTTTAGGTCTTTCCTCTCAATTTCTCTTGCGCTCTCAATAACCTCAATAAGTCTTAATGTCTTCTCTAACGAGTTAGCTATAGATGAAGTTATTGTTACGGCAGAGAAAAGAGTTGAAAGTTTACAAGACGTTTCTAAAGCTGTTACAGCTTTGAGCAATGATGAGATTGAAAGAAAAAATATAGTAGATTTTGTAGGTTTAAGCGCTATAGCTCCGGGAGTTACAGTTGCTAAGAACGAAGGATACAAAACTATTATTTCTATTCGAGGTGTCGGAGATGAGACTAACCAAAATGCTATAGCAGCTCCATCGGTTGCTTTGCATATGGATGGTATTTTCATAGCTTCTAAGTTCTCTCTAAGAACTGACTTTATAGATCTGGACAGAATAGAGGTCTTAAGAGGTCCTCAGGGTACATTATTTGGTCAGAACTCTACCGGAGGTACGGTTAATGTAATAAATACTTTACCTTCCTTTGATGAGTTGAGCGGAAAGGTAGATCTAACATTAGGAGACTATGACTTAGCCAAAGCAAGAGGAGGAATTAATATTCCTCTTACAGATTCTGTTGCTACACGTTTCTCTTGGGTAACAACTGATCAAGATGGTTTTACAGAAAATCTAGTGAATGGTCAGGATTTAGATGATACTAATCACACTACCCTCAGAACTGATTGGCTTTTTGATTTAAGTGATACTTCAAGCCTTAGACTATTTGCACAATATTTTGAAGCTGAAAATAATGGTGCAGCAATGAAAGGCCTCGATGATCCAACTCCTGATCCAAGACAGTTAAGACAGGATTCTCCTTCCGTATATGAACTTACTTCAGAAATTTTTGCTGGAATCTTCAATACCGATCTAGGTTTTGCAAATTTGAAGATATTAGCCAGCATGCAGGAGGACGATATATACGTCAGTAGAGATAATGACAGACATAATTTTGGAGATGTTCACGCTAATGGACCCATGGCTGGCTTCCCATACAATAGGGCAGAATATAGGCCTGAAACTTCTCTCGTAGAAACAACGACTTTTGAAGTTAATCTTATTTCAAACGAGCCTTTGTTTGGTAACACTGACTGGATTTTAGGTGCATTCTATTTTGACCACGAAATTGAAAATAATATATACGAAGTCAAAGATGTTAATAACAACAAGCAAGCCGATCTCATGGATGGTCAATTTACGCCATATGTGCATGATCCTATTTGTGCTTCTAATCCTTTTGCAGGTCCTTGTTTTGCAGCATACGATGCTGAACTAGGATTCGTTTCAGAAGCTTATCCTACTAGAGAATCTCAATCTCTATATGGTCAAGCAACAGTGAATGTGGATGATTCTAATCGAGTAATTTTTGGTTTGAGATATACCGAAGATGAATTCGCAAGTGACGTAACTAACTTTTTTGGACTTCAAAGATTTACACCTTCTGATGACTTAGACGAAACTACAGGAAGAGTGGCTTACGAACGAGATCTTAACGAAGATACAATGGTTTATGTTTCTTACACAAAAGGATTTAAGCCAGGAGGAAGTAATTTAACCTACGGATACCCTATGGATAATGAAGGTTTTGGGGCTGCTCCAGCACCTCAACTTATTTTCCCTATTTTCGATAGTGAAATGATTGATGCATTTGAAGTTGGTTTGAAATCTGATTTTCTTGACGGTCGTATGAGAGCAAATGTATCCGCGTTTACTTATGACTATGAAAACCTCCAATTCCAATCTACTGATCCAGATATTTATAGAGGTGGTGTAGCCAATATACCTGAATCTGAGATGAAAGGAATTGAGCTAGAATTAATAGGATTAGTTTCTGAATCATTATCATTTGATTTGAGGGTAGCTTATCTAGATACTGAGATAACTTCTTCATACGAGGCACTTGATAACCTAAAAGCAGAACTTTATTTCTTTGGTGAAGAACCAATTCGTTATTCTTTGAGAGAAAATCTTAGAGGAAATGAATTAGCTAAAAGTCCTGAATTAACAGCTAACTTTGGTATTGAGTACATAACCGATACTCAATATGGACTTCTTACTACGACTGCTGAACTGATTTATCGAGGAGATTTTCAACAGAGAGTCTTCAATAATCCTATTGTTGATCAGGTTGACTCATACTCAATAGTGAATTTCACAGCAAGCCTAGACCTTACAGGTGATGAATGGGGTATAGATTTGATGCTCCTTAACGCAGGAGATAAGGATGGTATGAACTCTAGCATGACAGATGTCTTTGGAGTCGCTGGTACAGGTATAGAATTTATACCACCTCGACAAATTATGGGCAGAGTTAGTTATAACTTTTAAGTCTTTAAAGCCTTCCTCGCGCTGCACAGCAAGAGGAAGGCTCTTCTCCAATCCAAAAGCTACTCACTTCATGTATTATCCTTTCTGTAAAAGCAATTAATTATGGAAAAACACTACATCGGAGCTACTGAACTACTTGAAGACTCTTTTAAGTTGGCTTGGGAAGTGTATGAAAGTGGATACAGACCAAATTATATAGTTGGCGTATGGCGCGGCGGCGCACCAATCGGTATAGCTGTTCAAGAGTTATTTGATGTTCTAGGAGTTAATTCGGATCATATTGCTATAAGAACCTCTTACTACTCCGGTATGGGCCAGAGAAATGATAGTGTTCAGGTTTATGGATTAAGTTATTTAATCAAGAAATTGGAATCTGAAGATTCTTTATTAATTGTTGATGACGTTTTTGATACCGGCAAATCCATAGATCAAATAGTTCTAGATTTAAAGACAGCCTGTAAAAAAAATACTCCTGAAATTCGTATAGCTACCCCATATTTCAAACCTTCGCAAAATAAGACCGACAGAAAGCCAGATTATTATCTTCATGAAACAGATAAATGGTTAGTGTTTCCTCACGAATTAGAAGGTTTGTCTGCAAAGGAAATCATTGAAAATAAACCAGAACTAAAAGAACTTCTAGATAAAATAACACCAAAACTTTAGCTCCTTAAATATTCTCTGGAGAAAATTACTCCAACACTTTAGTTCTTATCCTCTTGGGTGATAATATACTCTAAAGGGAGAAATTATGACTTACGCACCAGACAATAGAAATTTCTATGACGCAGATAGCCATGTCATGGAATTACCAAATTTTATAATTGATTACGCAGATAAAGAATTCAAAGATTTAATACCACCTGTTAACTATAAGGCTAGTTTGGTTACTGATGAAGAGGTTGAAATAATTGTTAAAAATGGAGGCAAACATAGTAAAGAACACGTAGATGCTCAAATTGCTTTAGGTGATCGACTGATTGCTGAATCAAAAGAAATTCAAGCTCTAGGCGCATTTAATCGTGAAGATAGAAGTATTGCTATGGATATGCTTGGATTTAAAAAACAATTAGTGTTTGCAACACATAGTGTAGTTACACCCTTCAGAGATCTTAGGGGAAAAGCTAAATATGTAGATAAACAAGGAGTAAAAGTTACACCTGAACTTAGGTATGGGGCAACAAGGGCTCATAACAGGGCTATGTCAGATTTTTGTTCTTTAGATAACAGATTAATGGGAGTTGGAGTTATTCCTTTACATGAACCGGAACTCGCAATGAAGGAATTAGATTTTGCAATAAAGTCTGGTTTAGAGGCTATTTGGATTCCTCATTATGCTTGCGGAGATAGATCTCCAGGTCATGTAGCTCTAGACCCTTTTTGGGATAAGTTATCTCAAGAAGGAATACCTTTCTTAATGCATGTTGGAGGCTCACCTTTACAACTAGATAAGAGCTGGTCTGATAATGGCAAGCCACCTAGTAAGGACTGGATGGGCGGAGGAGAAAATGTAAGAGCTAAAGATATGGTGGTAATGCATCAAGGTCCCGAAACTTTTATTTCAATGATGGTTCTAGATGGTGTCTTTGAAAGACACCCTAAGCTCAGGGGGGCAAGTGTTGAGCTTGGGGCCGGTTGGGTCCCTGAAATGTTAAAGCGCTTAGATTATGTTGTGAAAACTTGGAGTCGAGTAGATAAAAATCTTAGTGAGATAAAAAGAAAGCCTTCAGAGCAGTTAACAGAGCAAATGGCATTTACTCCTTTCCATCACGAGGATGTAGGCATGTTAATAGATACTTCACATCCTGAACTTTATCTTTTCTCAAGTGATTATCCTCATGTTGAGGGCACAACAGATCCTATAGGAAGATTTGAAAGATTTTTGAAGGATTACGATGAAAATATTAAAAATTTATTCTATTCGGAAAATTTCTTGAGATTATTCCCTGATTCAAGGGTTTAAATTAATAAAATAGCTTTTTAGAATAAGGAACCAATACATATGGTAATTTATGGAGTCCCATTTTCGCAACCTGTCAGAGCTGTCATGTGGTTATTGTTAATTAAAAATTTCCCTTTTGAGCTAAGGTTGATAAATCCTGGTTCCTCTTCAGAAGGAGGAAGTCGCCATCCTGACTATTTAAAAAAGTTTCCTAGTGGAACAATTCCCAGTTTAGAAGATCCAAAAACAGGATTTGTATTGTCAGAATCGCATGCAATTATGTGTTACTTGTGTAATAAATATAAATGGCATGATCTATATCCCAGCAATCTAGAAGATAGAGCGAAAGTAGATTCTTATTTACATTTACATCATAGAAATGTCAGAGAGGCATCAATAGGCCTTGTTGCTCCAAAAGTGAGAAAGGACCTTAAATTTTCTAAGGATTTTTTAGCAACTTCCAAAGCTAATATAGAAAAAGCATTTAATGCTATTGAAAATGGTTGGTTGAATGATTCAAGCTATTTAGTTGGAGAGGTTATGACGATTGCAGATATCTCGGCTTACGTTGAGATAGGACAGTTACAAAGTATATTTACAAATGTATATAATTTTGAACCTTATCCAAATATACAGAGATGGTTAAATAATATGCAAAATATAGAGTGTCATGATGATATACATGTCGCTTTATACGAGTTAGGAGACCTAAGTAAAGAGGCTCCTACAATGGAAACGATTATTAACGCTAATAAGAAAGCTTTTAAGGTTATTCAAGAAAAGATAATTAATATGTAATAAAAATATGAGAAATTTTGAAGGAAAAACAGCAGTTGTCACTGGAGCAGCAAGCGGAATAGGAAAAGCACTTGCAGAAAAGTTTGCACAAGAAAAAATGCAAGTGGTTTTAGCTGATATTGAGGAAGAGGCTCTTGAAAAAACAGTTGATAACTTAAGACAGTATCAACATCGCGTTATTGGTATCAAAACTGATGTTTTGATAGAAGAGTCAATTGATGAGTTATTTACTAAAGCGAAAGAAGAGTATGGAAATATTCATATTCTTTGCAACAATGCTGGCATCGGAGCTAATTCAGGAAACAAAGCTATATGGGAGATAGATAAGCATGACTGGGATTGGGTCATGGGAGTAAATTATCAAGGAGTACTTAAGGGCATTCAAACCTTCCTTCCTCATATGTTGGAGCACGGAGAAGAGGGGCATGTAGTAACTACTGTTTCTATGGCAGGACTACTTCCTGGTGCCGGTACTTATGGAGTAAGCAAACATGCTGTCATGGCCTTAACTGAGGCATTAAGTAGAGATCTTATTACTAGAAATGCAAAGATTAACGCATCTGTTTTATGCCCAGGTTTCGTAGACACTAATATTGATAAATCCGAAAGAAATCGTCCAAGTCACTTAGGAAAACCTCAAGAGGCTACAAATGATATAAATGATATGGGAGCAGAAATTATGTCTTCTATGCTTCGCCAAGGTAAGAAACCCGAAGTGATAGCTGAGATTGTTTTTGAGGCCATAAAAGAAAATATTTTTTATATTCTATCTCACCCTGCTTGGGATGATACTTTGAGGTCTCATTATGAAAATATACTTTCAAGGAAAGAAATACAACGCAATTCTGAAGAAGAAATAGCCAAATTCTTTTCTCCAAGAGAGGATGGAGAGAAATACTAAAATTATGACAGAGATAACAGATAAACTTGACCTTCCTTGTGGAGTTCAGATTAAAAACCGTATATGCAAGGGGGCAATGACTGAAGGTTTAGCCGACGAACAAAATAGGGCTACTTCCAAACATATCAATTTATATAATCGCTGGTCTGATGGAGGGGCGGGAATACTTCTCACTGGTAATGTACAAGTTGATCATAGATATCTTGAAAGACCTGGTAATGTAGTTATTGAAGGACAACAAACTAACGAACAATTATCAAGATTAACTGCTTATGCTGAAGCAGGTACTAAAAATAATACCCATTTATGGATGCAAATTTCTCATGCTGGAAGGCAAACACCAGCTTCGGTTGCAGAAACTCCTGTGGCGCCTTCAGAAGTTCAGCTACAAATGCCTGGAGCTCAGTTTGGCAAGCCTCGTTCTTTATCTGATGAAGAAATTTTGGATATTATTCAAAAATTTGCTCACACCGCATCAGTAGCCAAAGAAACAGGCTTTACAGGGGTGCAAATACACGGAGCTCATGGGTACTTAATATCTGAATTCCTTTCACCTGATATTAATAAAAGAGACGATAACTGGGGCGGAAGCTTAGAAAAGAGGTCAAAGTTTTTATTAGAAATTGTTAGATCAGTTAGAAAATCAGTGGGAGATAGTTTTCCTGTATCCCTTAAACTTAATTCTGCTGATTTTCAAAAAGGTGGATTTACGCATGAAGATGCCATTCAAGTTGCCTCATGGTTAAATGAGGAAGGGTTGGATCTTCTCGAAATTTCTGGTGGTACTTACGAACAACCACATTTAGTTGGAATTGATATGGGCTTGAATCCTGAACGAGCAGAAGTAAGACGTGAGAGTACAATTGCTCGAGAGGCCTATTTTTTGGACTACGCAAATGATATTAGAAATGTTTTTAAAGGTCCTTTGATGGTAACTGGAGGATTTAGAAGTGTTCAAGGAATGAATGATGCTTTAAATCAAAATGCATGTGACGTTATTGGAATAGCAAGACCTTTTTGCATTGATCCTCAAATAGCAAATAAACTTCTAAGTAAAGATATTTCAGAAACTCCAACTTTAGAAAAAACAATGCAAGTTGGTCCTGGTGTGCTTGGACTTAATTCACCTTTTTCAATGATAAAAGGTATCAATGGATGGGGTCAGCAGGCATTTTGGTGTTTAAATCTTATTAGAATGGGAGAAGATTTAGACCCTAATTTGAATCTCGGTGTTTTTAAAGCTTTTCTTCAGTATCAAAGAAACGAGAAGGATGCTGCTAAAAGATATCAAGAGTATTGGAAAAGTTTCTGATCTCATAATAATTAGAGCTATTTCTATCCCTCCTATATTGATGATTTATCAATAAAAAATGTTGTAATATGCTTCTATAAAAAACATTTTAGTTATGAATATAGAAGCAGATTTTAATTATAGAAAACCGCTAAAGGAAAATGAGGCAAAACCTGCATATGGTCTCGAAGAACCAAATGAAGATACTAATGTCTTACCTGAATACCTTCAAGCTTTCAAAAAAACAGTACACAATGCTAGAGAATCTAATTTCGACATCACGATGGGGGGTTTTGAGCTCATTAATCATGTCTCTTCGGTAGAGGACTTCTATAATGATGAGCAAGTGGTAAATATTTACTACGATGAAATGGCTAGTTATGTTAAAGAAAAAGTTGGTGCAAGCACTGTCCAAATATTTTCTCACATAACAAGAAATGAGGCTCAAGCTGAGTCGGGAGAAAGAAAAGGCGGACATAGATTGGTCCATAATGATTTCACTACTAATTTTGGATCTACTCTTGACCCTTTTTTGAAAGAGACTGGTATCAATCCCTCAAGAATCGTAGTCTACAATCTATGGAGAAGATTTGATCAGGATGGAGTAGACACTCCTTTTGCAGTGTGTGACAAGAGATCCGTTTCGGAGAAAGAATTAATTCCTACAGATTTATTTAATTATTTACCTGATCAACCAGAAGCCTTGACAGTAGAGATTTGCCAGTCTTCTCATAGCGAATCTCATAAATGGTATTTTTATCCAGAAATGACTAAAGACGAAGTATTGATGTTCAAGACATATGATTCAGATGAAAAGCCTTTCATTCCTACTCTGCATAGTGCCTTTGATTATCCTGATACTCCTCAAGGAGTAACTCCAAGAGAGAGTATTGAAGTTAGAGCAGTTTGCTTTTTTGATTAGCAGTTGAATGAAGAACACAACTTACGAAGTAAAAAAATCTGATGAGTATTTTGCCAAAGCTAAAAAAGTCATACCTGGTGGAATCTTCGGTCATTACAAATACGCTGTAAGAGAATCTGGTCCTAAATTTTTTTCGAAATCTGAAGGCGCATATTTCTGGGACTTAGACGATAACCGCTATGTAGATTTAATGTGCGGTTATGGGCCGTCAATACTTGGATATAATCATCCGGAAGTAGAGGAGGCCTTTAAGTCATCATCTGATAAAGGCAACACTGTTAGTATCGCATCGCCTGTAATGGTTGATCTTGCATCTAAATTAGTTGACATGGTCGACATAGCTGATTGGGCGCTATTCGGTAAAAATGGAGGTGATGCTACAAGTTTAGCAGTGATGATAGCTCGCGAATTTACTGGAAAGAAAAAGATAATAAAGATAGATGACGGTTACCATGGAGTTGCTCCATGGATGCAAGACAAAAATCGACCTGGTGTTATTGCTTCAGATAGTGAACATGTCATTAAGATAAAGTGGAATGATTTTGAGGAATTAGAAAATGTTTTAAGCCAAGGTAATAATGATATAGCTTGCTTTATTTCATCACCCTATGACCATCCGGTTTCTAGAGATAATTCATTACCAAAAGAAGGTTACTGGGAAAAAGTAACTTCTTTATGTAAAACTCATGGAATCCTAACAATAGTAGACGATGTTAGGTCTGGATTTAGAATAAACTTAAAAGGCTCTAATGTGGCATTTGGGTTTAGCCCTGACATGATTTGCTTTGGAAAGGCTATTGCTAACGGCCATCCTTTAGCTTCTTTGGTTGGTAAAGAAGAAATTAGGAAAGCTGCAGAAAGGGTTTATTTTACTGGAACACAATTTTTTAGTGCTCCACCTATGGCTGCAGCTATTGCAACTTTAAATGAATTAGAAAAAGTAGATGCTCCTAAAAAATTAATAGATTACGGAAAAAACCTCAACTCAAGATTAGAAGCAGTTGCTTCTGAAAAGGGTTTTAATCTTATATCTTCTGGCGTTTCTTCAATGCCGTATTATCGATTAGAAGGCGAGACCTTCGAGACCCATATTAAATGGATAGACGAATGCGTGAAGCGGGGAGTTTATATGCTTTCTTATCATAACCATTTTATTTCGCTAGCTCACAAAGAAGAAGATATTGATTTTATAGAATCGGCAGCAAGACAGGCCTTCGAGAGTCTGTAAAGAGAGTGTACTCAAGAAGAACCTTCTTAAAAATATCGGCTTCAATAACTGCTTTAGTTGCTGGTGGTTATTTCTTTAAATCTTCAGGCGTTCCTAATGTTAAACATATTTTATCTTCTGCTAGTCATGAAAGGTTAGGTATTTCTCTGTCTTTATCTAAATCTACTTCAAAATTAGAACTTCTACTCAATGGTAGCAACTTAATTGATGGCAGAAAGACCGACAAAGAGGGAAAGCATTGGCAATTTCTTTCAAATAAGCTTATTTCAAATGAATCTTATGAACTCCAGCTCATATCTGAAAATGAGCCAATTTATAAAAGATGGACGATAAAAACCTTCCCTGATCCTGAAGCAAAAATTAAGAAGCTTTCTTTTATGTCATTCACTTGTCCAGGCGGTGGCGATGCTTTTAGGGCCTCTGGAAGAGAATTTTTCAAGCCCTTCTCTTTTAGACAGAACATTTTTAATCAAGGTTTATCAAAGAATCCTGATTTCGCAATAGCTATTGGCGATCACGTATATTGGGATTTGAGGGGTGAAAGTTCTCCGCCGGTTGGACGTAATAGTAAATTGATTAAGTTCTTTCTTGGAGGTTACTTAAGACTTAGATATGGTTCATTCAACAGGCTAGAAAGCGCCGATAGCAAGACTAATGAAAGCGTTTTAAAAAAAATAGGGAATGAGCAGATAGCATCTCTATACGGTACTAGATTTAAGAGTACACCAATTTTCTTTATACCTGATGATCATGATTATTTTGAAAATGACGATGCCGAAGAAGAAATCGTAACTTTTCCTGCAGATAAATTTAGTAAAGATGCTTTTAGAAAAATGGCTGATTTATTTTATCCACCCTTGTTAGATACACCTGACGACTTGCCTGGGAGAAGCATTGGCAGAATAAGATATGGTGACGCTTTTGAAGGTTTAATAGCAGATTGTGCAGGCAATATGACATTGGGTGATAAGAATGCTGTTCTAATTTCTAATAAAGATGAAGAATGGATTCTCTCAAGAATAAAAAAATCTAAAGCGAAACATTTGGCATTTATTCCTTCACACCCACTTGGTTATACAGCAGGCAAGTGGAGGGAGTGGTACCCCGATGTGGTGGCGGAAGAAGGAGCTACAGGCACTGTAGTAAATGAATTATTATCAGGAAGGAGTGGATCTTTGACTACAGATGTAAATAAATATTTGTGGCAAAGTGGATGGTTTCTACAGCATCAACGACTACTCAAATCTATAGCTGAAAGGAAAGGTTCTAGGTTTATTTTTTCAGGAGATATTCATGCTATAGGCGCATCTTCAATAATTAAATCAGGTGAGGAGAGCTTAGAAAGAGCTGTAAAGACCTTTTTAGTTGGACCTGTGAGCAGTTCTACCGGAACCTGGCCCTCATTTGCACGAGGCATAACAGCTGAAAATCCAAAATATCTAAAATGTGAGACTATTTATTCTATAAAAGAAGAAAATGGTTTTACCTTTTTTCAAATAGACAACGATAAAGCACTTGCAGAAATAATTTCTTGCGGAGGACATAATCCAGAAAATGGCGATACTGGAAAGATATTGTCTCAGGAGATTATTTCTATATGAAATTATTAGACTCCGATATAAAGACAAGAGAAATTCTAGGATGGAAAGGAATCCATCTCTTAAATTATCAGTTTTCAGCTTGCTCCATGAAAACAAGAATTTATTTGAACTTGAAGAACATACCATTTAAGTCACATCAAATTAACCTATCTGCCGGAGAAAATTTTTCGCCTTGGTTTCAAGGGATTAATCCCAGATCTCTAGTTCCAGTTTTAATTCATGACGGAGATGTTCACATAGAAAGTAATGATATTCTTCAGTATCTAGAAGGGTGTTTTAAAAACAACCCACTAATACCGGCAGATAAACAAACCCAAGTATCTGAGCTATTAAGTTTTGAAGATGACCTACATATCGACATAAGAAACATTACTTTTAGATTTATGGTCCCTAAACTCTTGAATAAAGGAAAGAAAGCTAAACCAAAATCTAATGACAAGGCGACTTTGCATGGAGAAGTCGATCCGCTTGATGACGCAAATAGAAAATTTTGGCAAGAATACGAAGAATTTGGGATAAAAGATGAAGATGTAAAGGAATCATTAATTAAAATGAATAATGCATTAAAGAATATAGATTCAATTCTCAATGAAAATGACTATATATTAGGTTCAAATTTGTCAGTAATCGATATAGCTTGGTTTATATATGTAACTAGAATCCAACACGCAAATTACCCGGTTCAAGATAGACATCCTAATGTTCATGAGTGGTATATAGGACTATATAAAAATAAAAAATTTAAAGACGAAGTACAAATCCCTTCGATAATGAAATTGATTATCTATTTATATGCTTTAGTCCTAAAAATAAAAGGAAGAGGTATTACAAATTTCCTGCCAAAGTAAATAGTAGATGGAAATAGATTTAATTTTATTCTTAATTCTCATAGCTACCTTTGGCACTGCATTTTTATCTTCAATTTTTGGAATGTTAGGTGGCCTAATCCTTATGGGAATATTGATAAGTTTTCTTTCTGTTGGACCTGCAATGGTTTTGCATGGATTGATACAAGCAACTTCAAATGGATATCGAGCCTGGTTGAACAGAGCAGACATTCAATGGAAGATTATATTAACTATGCTTATCGGTAGTTTCATTTCTTTAGTAATTTTATTCTTTATAGCATTTCAACCTAGCCAAATTTTGGTTATTTTTGCTCTAGGTTTATTGCCTTATATTGCCTGGTTAGTTCCTAAAGAACTTTCCTTAGATGTTACTAAACCGGCAATTGGAGTACTAGCTGGTGGTGTGGTAGTTGGAACCAATCTTGTGGCAGGCGTGGGAGGGCCTTTGCTCGATGTCTTCTTCCAAAGAGTAGAAATGACGAGACACCAAGTTGTAGCCACTAAAGCAATCGCTCAGACCATAGGGCACATATCTAAAATTATTTTTTTTGGAGGCCTTGTTGTTTCTTTTAGTTTTGAAAATTGGCCGAATCCCGTGTTGCTTATTTTTGCCATTATTTTTTCGGTTATTGGAACTACTCTAGGGAAGAAAGTTTTAGATATAATAGATGATGAAATTTTCTTCCGATGGACTCAAATTATAGTTTTATCTGTCGGAACCGTTTTTATTATTCGAGGCCTATTTTTATTATCTCAGTAGTAGGGAAATAGGGCTTATACAGAAAGATATATGAATAGACTAGAAGACAAAGTAGCCATTATTACTGGAGCTACTGGAGGTATAGGAAAGGCTGCAACAGAACTGTTTCTAAAAGAGGGAGCTAATGTCCTGATGGTTGATCTTAACGAGGATGATCTTGTTGAGGTCTCAAACGAGATTAATTCAAATAAATTAAGTTATTTCCAAGGTGATGTAACTTTATTATCTGATAATCAAAGAGCAGTAGACTTGGCTAAGGAAAGATATGGGGGTTTAGATATTTTTATAGCTAA
Source organism: SAR86 cluster bacterium AG-447-A08 (assembly GCA_003212335.1). Lineage (GTDB taxonomy): Bacteria > Pseudomonadota > Gammaproteobacteria > Magnimaribacterales > Magnimaribacteraceae > Magnimaribacter > Magnimaribacter mokuoloeensis. The sequence continues at coordinate 193,627 of QCQA01000001.1, read as the reverse complement.
TGCGGGAGTAGCTGGCGAGATTCTTCCTATTACTGAGTACGATGAAAAAACCTTTGATAGAGTCATGGAAGTAAATGCCAAAGGACCTTTTTTAGGTTTAAAGGCAGCTATACCAGCTTTATCAGAAAGAGGAGGAGGGAGTGTCGTAATAACCTCTAGTGTTGCAGGGTTAACCGGAGCTTCTCTATTATCTCCTTATGTGATGAGCAAACATGCTGTAGTTGGCTTGACTAAGTCTGCTGCCAGAGAATGCGCCGAAATGAACATCAGGGTTAACTCTGTTAATCCTTCTCCAGTAGAAACTAAAATGATGCGCATACTTGAGGATGGCATTTCCGAGGTTAATGGGGAGGAAAATGCTAAAGAAGCCTTTGAGGGTCAGATTCCTTTAGGAAGATACGCCGATGCAAGTGAAATAGCCAAATTGATGTTATTTCTCTCAGGTGATGAAAGTGAGTTCATCACTGGATCGGTACATACTATAGACGGAGGGTTTACTGCTTAAATGACTGTAAAAAAATCTATTCATTGGTTTAGACAAGATTTAAGGATTAATGATAACCCCTCTCTAAACTCAGCAAGTCAATTCGATACCTTTTTACCTATTTATATTCTTGATGATGTTAATTCAGGAGAATTTTCCATGGGTGCTGCAAGTCGATGGTGGTTGCATCATTCCTTAAAAAAACTTAATGAAAATTTAAATGGAAAATTATTGATTTATAAAGGCAACCCTTCAGAAATTCTTAAGAAGTTAATAGAAGAAAATGAAATAACCCACATTTCATGGAATCGTTGTTACGAACCTTGGCGAATAGAAAGGGATAAAGATATAAAAAAGGAATTGGAGGAGCAAAATATAAAAGTGGAAAGTTTTTGTGGCTCCTTACTTTGGGAACCTTGGAATATCTCAAAAGATGATGGAACTCCTTATAGAGTTTTTACGCCTTACTACAAAAAAGGATGTCTTAATTCAGATGAGCCTAGGTTTCCTATTCAAGCCCCTAATCTTGAGAATATCTACTCAAATAATGTGATGTCTGACGGTTTGGATAATTTATCTCTCTTACCAGATATTAATTGGTACGGTGGGCTAGAAGACGACTGGAATCCAGGAGAGGAAGGAGCAGAATACAATCTAGACAAATTTCTGAGCCAAGGTCTAATCAATTACAAGGAAGGAAGAAACTTCCCTTCCCAGGAATTCGTTTCCAGATTGTCGCCACATTTACATTTTGGAGAAATATCACCCAACGAAGTTTGGTATAGAGCAAAAACAAAAGAAACAACTAATGGAATAGAAAAAAGCTTAGCGCATTTCCATAGTGAATTGGGATGGCGAGAGTTTTCTTACTACCTTCTTTATCATTTCCCTGATCTTCCTAAGACAAATTTTCAAAGCAAGTTTGATATTTTTCCTTGGAAAAAAAATAAAGAACTTTTAAAACTTTGGCAAAAAGGACAGACAGGATATCCAATAGTAGATGCTGGAATGAGAGAACTTTGGCAGACAGGTTATATGCATAATAGACTCAGAATGGTAGTCGGATCCTTTTTGGTTAAAAATTTGCTTATAGATTGGAGGGAAGGTGAAAAATGGTTTTGGGATTGTCTTGTAGATGCTGATTTAGCCAGCAATAGTGCAAGTTGGCAATGGGTTGCTGGTTCAGGTGCGGATGCAGCCCCTTATTTTAGAATTTTTAATCCAATAACTCAGGGTTTAAAATTTGATCCCGAAGGGCACTACACAAAAAAATATGTGCCTGAATTAAGCAATATGCCGAGTAAATACTTGTTTAATCCCTGGGAAGCTCCTAAAGAAGTTCTTGAATCTGCAGGAGTTGAATTGGGTAAGAATTATCCGGAACCCATAGTCGACTTAAAGATTTCCAGAGATATTGCTTTAGAAGCCTTTGCCACAACAAAGAAAGATAATAATGAATGACTCGCAGCTAAAGGATTCAAAAGATGAAAGTATATCTTGGAAATGTCGCCATACTTGGAAGCGTTCTTCAATCAACACACTTTGGTGCTTGCTTGGATGCTCGATAGGAGACTTTGGGACCATTTTATTCTTTCAAATAAATGAGATAGCTTTTCCCATGTTGGGCATTATGACTCTTGCAATAATTAATGGCTTAATCACATCAATTATTCTTGAGACAATCATTCTTTCACGACAAATGAATTTAAGGGAGGCATTCAATACTGCCACAGGAATGTCTTTAATATCCATGATATCTATGGAGGTTGCCATGAATACCGTGGATGTAGTCTTTGCCGGGGGCGTCTTAGTATGGTGGGTGATACCCTACATGCTATTGGCGGGTTTCCTCACACCACTACCTTACAATTATTATAGGCTTAAAAAATATAACATAGCTTGTCATTAACAATGCCAGCAAAAACAGATTTAGAGGACATTCTGGAAAACCTTCATCCTTCATTGGTTGATGAATCTTACATCTTTATTACAACTAAAGAGCCTATTAATGTTTTAGTTAATTCTTTAAACCCTGTTGCAACATTTACTGAAAATGAGGGTTCTACTTTAGTAATTACAAAAGCAATAGCAGATGAGAATTCTATCCAGTATGACACTGTTTTTAATTGTATCTCTTTAGGAGTGCACTCTAGCTTGGAGATGAGTGGATTAATAGCAACAATTTCTGGCGAATTATTTAAAAACAACATACCTGCAAACGTTTTCTCAGGATATTTTCATGATCATATTTTTATACCAATTGATAAAGCTAAATTGGCTCTAGAAATTATCTCTTCAATAGGAAGTTCTTAAGATTTCTCACTCCAATTTTTATGCTTATAATGAATATACACAAAAGGAGAAAGTTATGTTGAAGCTACATTTTGCACCTAATTCTAGAGCCGGAAGGATACTTTGGCTCCTCGAAGAACTCGAACTACCTTATGAATTAAATAAGATGGCATTCAGTCCGACTGACCTAAAGTCTGATGAACATAGAGCAAGACATCCATTAGGAAGAGTGCCAGTTTTAGAGGATGGAGACACCCAAATATGGGAATCTGGAGCAATAACTGACTATATTTTGGAAAAACACAAAAATGGTGGATTGAAACCCTCCGTAGACTCTGAACATTTTGCTAAATATCTTCAGTGGTTTCATTATTGTGAAGGAATGGTGATGCCTCCTATGAATACCATTGTTGTTCATACTGTCCTTCTTCCGCCTGAAAGGAGAGATGAGACAGTTTTAGGACAAGCACAACGGCTTCTTACTAATGCCTTGAAACCTGTTAATGAGAATCTGGAAGGAAAAGATTATTTGATAGGTGATTTTTCAGGTGCCGATATCATGCTTGGACATTCTTGTTTCATGAGTAACCGATTAGGATGCGTTTCAGATGAAATGAGCAATATAAAGGCATATGTTGAAAAATTAGAAGCTAGACCTGCTTTTAAAAAAGCCATAGAGACTCAATAAATTTTGAGCAAGATAAGGATATTTTCCTATCTTCCTAACCCTAGGGTATGGAAGTCGATCATTACCGCAAAAATAGGCGGTATAGATATTGAGGTTATAGGGGATAAGCCAAATAATATGCCAAATTGGTTATGGGATTTTGATGCCAAACCAATATCAGAGGAAGATAAATCTGAACTTAAATCATTTGAAATCAAAAGTAAAAGAGGTTTTAAGGGCTCTCTTTACAAGACAGATAAATTCACAGAACAACATCCTTTCGGGACAGTTCCAGCTGGATTTATTGGCAATGAGCGAGTGGGGATATTTGAATCCAATAGTATCTTGAGAGCAGTTGCTAGGGAATGTAAAGATAAATCTCTTTATGGAGGTGAAGACATAAACTTAACATCTAGAATAGATAGTTTTTTAGATGCTAACCTTGTTTTCTCAAGAGAATTTCAAGTTTATCTCTTAGAGCTTGAAGATATTACTCAATATACTTACGAAAGAACTAAAGCTGCATATGAGTTTTATTTAGACGGCTTAGAAAAATCTTTATCTCTTTCTAGCTTTATTGCTGGAGATCAGTTAACTATTGCAGATATATCTTTTGCTTGTGAATTCGCACAATTCCTAAGGGAAGGTCACTATTTGCAGCAGTTGGAAAGCAAGAACCTAAGCCTTATAAGTAAAAACTTCCAAACTGAGTACCCATTAACCTTCAAACACTTTAAATCTCTTTGTAATAAAAAAGAATTTTCAGATGTCATGGGTTCTTATCTAGATTGGTATGAAATGTAAATATGGACTACGTTGAAATTGCAGTACCCTTTTTCTTATTGGCTTTAATTTTAGAATTGGCTTACGGGAAATTCATCAACAATAATACTTATCGATTGAATGACACAATAAGTAGCCTTTTTATGGGCTCTTTGAGAGGCACTAGCGGAATACTCAAAATTGGTTTTAGTGGCTATATTTATTATCAAATTGAAACACACTTTGCTCTCTGGCGGATGGATAGTGATCTTTGGGTTACGTGGATTTTTGCTTTCATTGCCTATGACTTTTTTTATTATTGGTTTCATAGAATAAGTCATGAGAGACAAATTTTTTGGGCATCGCATGTAGCCCATCATCAAAGTGAAGAATACAATTTATCTACTGCACTAAGGCAGACTGGAACCGGATTTTTTATATCCTGGATTTTCTATATTCCTTTATTTTTAATCGGTGTTCCTTCATACGTGATGGTATCAGTAGCATCGATCAATTTGATATATCAATTTTGGGTTCACTCTAGACACATCCCTAAACTCGGGTGGTACGAATTATTTTTTGTCACTCCCTCCAATCACCGTGTTCATCATGCCCAGAATGATATCTATATAGATAAGAATTATGGGGGAGTTTTTATAGTTTGGGATCGTCTTTTTTCTACCTTCAAAGAAGAACAAGACGATCAAGAGTGTATTTATGGAATAAGGGGGGCAATAAAGACATTCGATCCTGTAAAGGCTAACATCCATATTTATCAAAAAATTTTAAAAGACCTAACTTTTTCTATCTCTTTCAAAAATTTTTATAATGTTTTAACAGCAAAAACTGGTTGGTCACCAAATGGATCTACTGAAGGTTCATCTAAGGAAAAGTTTAATCATGAAGAATTTGAGAAGCATGATCCAGTTGTTCCGTTATCTACAAAACTTTATGCGCTGATACAATTCTTATGCATGACTTACGCAGCTGTAGTTCTTTTTGCAGACAAAAATATGGATTACGATCATGGTATCGTTCTCCTTTGCGTAGTTATTTTTTCTATGTACTGCACAGCAAAATGGTTGGATGCAGAAAAGATACTAAAACTGGAATACTTTAAGTTAGGAATAATTACTATTGGTCTCTGTTACCTTTATACTTTCAGCCCAGAAGTTCTCCTTTTTAATGTCTTGCTTACTTATTTATTTTTAAATATTGCCTTTCTACCCTTCTTAAAAAGAGCGTGAATTCATGGAAGATCTTAAGAAATGGATTAAGAGTTACCCTGATTTCCCCTCTAAAGGAATTCTATTTAGAGATATAAGCCCTTTGTTGGCCGAACCGAAAGCTTTAAGTCTATTAAAGGATCGCTTCATAGAAACCATTAAACCTCTCAATGCCGATTATGTTGCAGGTATCGATGCTAGAGGTTTTTTATTTTGTACTTTAGTTGCAGAAAACTTGGGCCAAGGTGCATTAATGATAAGAAAGCCCAATAAGCTTCCAGGAGAGCTCATTGAAAAGAGTTATGAGCTTGAATACGGCAGTAATTCATTAACTGTTCAAAAGAAAGATCTAGAGGGTAAATCAATAGTTATTGTAGATGATCTGTTAGCAACAGGAGGGTCAATGCAATGTTCTAAAGAACTATTAGAGTCTCTTGGTGCCAATGTAGTAGCAGGGGCTGTTGTCATTGAACTGAAGTCTCTTAAGGGTTCATCTGCTCTCAATATGCCCATTATCAGCCTCATAAGCTATGAAGACTAGCTTAACAAAAGAAAATACTCTCATTGCAATTGCAATGGAAGAGGAATTCAATTTAGAACAAGCGAATGGATGGAGGATTGTCTATACCGGGATTGGAAAAGTGAATGCTTTAATCTCAGTTTACCGGGCATTGAAGGAAGATAAGCCGGTTAATATTATAAATTTTGGAACTGCAGGTTCTTCGAGGTCAGATTTGCAAGGTCTACACGAAGTAACTACTTTCAAGCAAAGAGACATGGACTTAAGGGATATAGGGCTACCGCTTGGTGTAACTCTCAATGATGAGATAAATGATATTACTTTAGATAGACCTGGATTGAGTTGTGGTACGGGAGATAATTTCGTTACTACAAACCAAGAAATTAAAACTGATTTATATGACATGGAAGCATACGCACTTGCGAAGCTTTGCCTAAAAGAAGAAATTAACTACTTTTGTTTCAAATACATTAGTGATCAAGCTAATGAAGGTGCATCTGATGATTGGAAAAAGAATGTAACCAACGGAAGCAAAGCTTTTCAAATTTATTTGGAATCTCTCAATGGATAATCTAAAAATAGTTCCTTTTAAGCTAGATTACAAATCAGATTTTGAATACCTAAACAGACAATGGATAGAAGAGTATTTTGTCATGGAGGAAGAAGATCTTAAAACACTTCAAAATCCTGAGTCTTATGTAATGGAAAAGGGAGGCGAGATTTTTTTTGCTATTTTGAATGATGATGTAGTTGGCACTGCAGCAATGATTCCAACAAGTAACGGTGTTTATGAGTTAGCAAAAATGGCTGTTGCAAAAAATCTTCAAGGACTAGGCATTGGAAAAAAACTATTAAGACGTTGTATAGACTTCTCAATAGAAAAGAACGCGAGTGAGATTTTCTTAATTACCAACGATGTATTGAAACCTGCTTTAAATCTATACCTCTCAGCTGGCTTTGTATTAAATGAACTTAACGACGATGATAGGTATGATAGGGGAAATACAAAAATGAATTTAATTTTAGGAGAGGAAAATGATTAATTTAGACCTAAGTGGTAAAAAGGCAGTTGTAACAGGTGCAAGTTTAGGTATCGGTGAAGCAACAGTGAAGATGCTTGCCGAACATGGAGCTGATGTTTTCTTTTGTGCTCGAACAGAAGAGTCAGTTAAGAAGTTAGCATCTTTAGAAGTCAATAAGGGCTCTATAAAGGGCTTTGTTGCTGATATGGGTAACAAAGAGTCAACGCAATCTTTTATAGATAGTACTTTATCTGAAGGTGAAGTTGATATTTTAGTTAATAATGTTGGCGCTTCACCATCTAGAAATTTTTTATATATGACTGATGAAGATTGGCAAGAATTGCATGAACTTAATCTTTTGTCTGCTGTAAGATGTACAAGAGCATTTCTGCCTGCTATGCGAGAAAATAAATGGGGCAGAGTTGTTATGATTTCTAGTTCGGCAGGAAAGTATCCTAATGCAGCATTAATTGATTATGGAGCTACTAAAGCTGCCATGATTTCTATATCAAAATCATTGGCAAAAAAGTATGGATCAGATGGAGTCCTTATTAATTCTGTTCTTCCTGGTCTTATTCATACCGCTATGTGGGAGAGGGCTGCAACAGAAATTGCTGAAGCTACTGGTGGTAAGATGGAAGATGTCATCAAGGCAAATGGATCCTCAGTACCAGTAGGGCGCTATGGTACTTCAGAAGAAGTAGCATCTTTGGTTACTTTTTTATGCTCCGAAGCAGCCTCTTACATAAGCGGCACTTCCATTGAAGTTGATGGAGGTCAAGCAGGACATATCTAATGACGGAGTATTTCGGATCTTGCCATTGTAAAGAAGTCAGATTTAGTTTTTTTACTGATCAAATATTGGATGGGCTTTACGAGTGCAACTGCACTTTGTGTTTAAAGAAAGCAATTATTATGAAGCCGATAAGTAAAGAAAACTTTGTACTTCAAAGTGGACAAAATAATTTGCAAATTTATCAGTGGAATAAAAAAATCGCTAAACACTTTTTTTGTAATATTTGTGGTGTTTATACCCATCATGTTCGAAGAAGGGACCCATCTCAGATAAGTATTAATATAATGTGTGTTGATGATATATTGATACCAACCGAAACAAAGATAAACCTGATAGATGGAGCTAGTCACGATTAATTATGTTAATTTCTAAAAGGCCAAATTACTTGTTACTAAAAGCATCGCTAGTACTTACTCTGATACTTTTCTCTTTCTATTTATTGTATCAACTAGACCTGATTGCTTTGATAATAGAGTCAGACAGAAGCAAGATTTCGTTACTAATTCTTGCTATCTATTTTTTGTCTACCATTCATTGGTTCTATATTGCCATTTCTTTAGATAAAGAAATATCTAGTTTAGATGATCCTTCTAGCAAGACTTTAATTGGAAGATTGCTTTTAGAAAAAAATAAATCTCAAGAAGAAAGAGACATTTCTCTTGTTGAGGATGAGCTCAGTAACAGGCACTCCTTGGGTTATTTAGCTATAGATGTATTGCTCAAATTAGGGCTAACAGGTACTGTCATAGGTTTTATCCTCATGCTACTCCCTATTGGAGAAATAAAGGATTTTGATCCTCAGATTCTCCAAAAATTATTATCCACTATGAGTGGTGGAATGGCTGTTGCTTTGTACACAACTTTGACTGGCCTATTGACTAGCATGATACTCAAATTTCAGTATTTTATTCTTGATACAAGTTTGAGCCAGACTCTCAATCACATTAGCTCCAAGTATAAATGAAGCATAAAACTTTGCTTAAATCAGAAGAGCAAGATGTATTCACTGATCTCCTTTTTAATGCTCTTCTTGGTTTTGCATTCATGTTTGCTATAGCTTTCATGCTTATCAATAATTCTGAAGAATCTGGGAATATTAATACTAAAGCAGAAGTCTTAATTTCTGTTCAATGGCCTGATGAACATCCAGATGATGTTGATGCAGTAGTTGAAGATCCTCAAGGGGGCCTTGTCTGGTATCACAATAGAGACACTGGTTTGATGCATTTAGACCGAGATGATAGAGGCAATTTAGCTGATTCTATAAAGACGGAAGGAGAAGTTGTATCAAATCCTATAAACCAAGAGACTGTTACAGTTAGAGGGCTTCAAACAGGCGAGTATGTAATTAATTTATTGCACTATAAATCAAACTACAAAGAACCTTTACCAGTAACTGTAAAAGTAGAAAAACTAAACCCAACTGTTGAGCTAATATACTATGGTCAACATTTCTTGAATGGAGTGGGTGATGAAATAACAGCACTTAGGTTTTCAGTAGATGGAGCTAAAGAAATCTCTAACCTTAATCAATTACCGAAAAGATTACTCACAAAGGCTTTAGGAAGAAAATAGCATGCTAGAGGAGAGATTAATTTTAAGCATTTCTTATGCTGTAATTGCAGCACTTCTCTTAGTTTTTTGTTTTTATACAAATTTCACTAAGAAAGTAAAACTAATATCAATTTTTGCTGTTTCTTTATTCTATATTTACAGCTGGAAGGGTTATGTCGGGGTCTTAGGATGGCCAACATCGGAGGATTTACCTGATGATTTCAATATTCTATGGGTAGTTATTCAAGAGCCTAATAAAAGTAAAAGCAATGAAGGAGAATTGTTCCTCTGGATAAAAGAAATAGATGAGTACAAAAAGCCAATAGGAGACCCCAGAGCATTCAATTTACAGTGGAATAAGGAAAACCATAGAATTGCTCAAGAAGCACTGCATAAATTGCAAGAAGGCGAAAGATTGAATGGAAAGAAAACTTATGGAGTCCTAAATAAGGATAACAAAGGTGAGAAATCTACCCCTTATGATGTAACGGAAGGGGAGCCAGAACAAGGAAGGCCTTCGTTCGAATTTGTTGAAGTGCCTCCGCCTGAACTTCCCCCCAAAACACTGATCTTAGATCAGTAATCTATTCTTCCTCTTGACCAAACCAAGTAAACTGAGGAGCTTCCATATTTCCTAAGGCAACTTCTCTATCCTCGTGCGCTCTGGCTCTGACATAATGATGTATGTTTTCAACTTCTTGTTCAGAGAGTACATCTGAAAAGGAAGCCATTCCATTACTAGCCAAAAGACCTTCTAGTACAATTTGGTTAAATGCATCATGCGTTCCTGCTGTCATTTTACGTAAGTCGGGTATGCCACCTGCAGACTTGACAACAAATCCATGGCAAACAGCACAGTTTTGATTGTATTTGCTTTCTCCATCTTGCAATTGATCAATACTAACCTGTACAAGTTTTTGCTCAGGTATTGTTTTGTCTCTAACATCAGGAATTGGTAACGTCTCTTTACCGCCCAACTTAAAAACTAATAATCTACCAAAATTGTTGTAAGTTAATGAAGCTTGGATTTCTATTGGAGGCAAAGGCTCTCCGCCAAATAAATCACCTCCTCCAGAACCTGTCAGGATAGAAACATACTGTTCTCCATCTATTTCGAATGTTATAGGTGGAGCTAACATTGAGGTATAGGTATTAAATTCCCATAATCTCTCTCCAGTATCCTTATCATAAGCTGAGAACATGCCAAGGGCATCTCCTTGGAATACGAGCCCCCCAGCTGTGCCTAGAACGCCTCCATTCCAGTAATGAGGAATTGGTACTGACCATTTTGTTTCACCCGTGAGTGGATCAAAAGCTTTCAAAAAACCTCCTGGTTTTGGCTGAGATTCTAGATTATTAAGAATATTTTGAGCTAAAGAACTCATTTCAATACCCATATTCCATTGACCAGGAGTCCATTTAAATACTCCGGTTTTTTTATAATCTTCTTGTATTGCATAGAAAAAAGGATTTTCTTGCGTAGGTATATAAGCCAATCCAGCTTCAAGATCTATAGACATGGCTTGCCAGTTGTGGGCTCCTAGTGGACCAGGTAAAACCCAAGCTCCATTATCAGTATAGTCAACAGCCGGGTTCTCAACTGGCCTTCCTGTTTCTAGATCTACATGAGTAGCCCATGTGACAGCAGCAAAAGGATGAGCTCTTAGAACTTTTCCGTCTTGACGGTCAATAACATAAAAGAAACCATTTTTTGGAGCTTGAAGAAGGACTTTTTTCATTTCTCCATCAATTTCCATATCTGCTAGAGCCATATCTTGAACGGCGGTATAGTCCCAATTATCTTCAGGTGTGGTTTGATAATGCCATTTATAAACACCAGTATCAGCATCTACAGCAACAATGGAGGATAGGAAAAGGTTATCACCACCACCTGGAGATCTGATATCTCTTGTCCAAGGAGATCCATTTCCAACGCCTAGATATACATTATTGAAATCTGGATCATAGACTATGGAGTTCCAGACAGTTCCACCACCACCAAATTCCCACCAGTTAGTTCCTTTCCATGTTTTGGCAGCCATTTCCATAGCAGGATCTTCAAACCCTAGGTCTGGATTTCCAGGAACAGTAAAGAAACGCCATACTTGATCACCATTTTCGGTATCGTAAGCAGTAACATATCCTCTTACGCCGTATTCCGCACCACCGTTACCTATATAAACTTTACCTTTTGCTACCCTGGGTGCACCTGTGATTGTATAAGATCTTGTTCGATCAATTATAGTATCAACTTCCCAAACCAACTCTCCAGTTTCAGCATTTATTGCAAACAGCCTTCCATCTAAGCTTGCTGAGTAAACTTTGCCGTTATAAACAGCAACTCCTCTATTTACAATATCGCAACAAGCTTTCCTGGCCCATTCTCCAGGTACTTTAGGATCAAATTTCCAAATTGTTTCTCCAGTCAAAGCATCAACTGCGTAAACTCTACTCCAAGTACTTGTGAAGAACATAATTCCATCAACTACAATAGGGGTAGCCTCTAATGCTCTGTTTGTTCCCATATCTTTAGACCATACAAGGCCTAACTCAGATACATTTTCTTTATTTATGCCTGTCAATGGGGAAAATCTGCGCTCTTCATATGTTCTTCCGTGAGCTAGCCAATTTCCAGGTTCAGATTCTGCATCCAATATTCTTTGGTCATCAATTAAACCTATTTGTGTTGAACCTAACGTAGTTAATTCTTCTTTAATTTGCTCTTCCTCAGAGGTACTGCAGCTCACAAGGAAAGTAATTAATATGAGCCCCAAAAAGTTGAATTTATTTTTCATATTCATCTCCATATTTACTTTTACTCTAACTCTTTTTTTTGACTTTTGGAATATAACTTACTCATAATATTAGTATGAATTTAACGACACTTTTTAAGACCCTTTTGGGTATCATAATATTAAATCTTTCTTCAAACGTCATGGCACAAGCAATTGATAATTTAGACAACCAAAGAGTCAAATGGATACCGTTTTCTGATCAGGTGATGGGAGGAGTTTCTGAAGTAAATTTTTTGGAAAAAGAAGAAGATGGTCTGTCTTTCTATCATATGGAAGGTAACGTCAGTACTGAGAATAATGGAGGATTTATTCAATTCAGAGCCGAAGTAGAAATTGAAGACAAAGATTATAAAGGCCTCAAAATTAAGACTAGAGGTAATGGAGAGGAATATTATCTTTTTATCAGAACTACTAAAACTAGATTGCCATGGCTATATTATGGTTCGTCTTTCAATACTACTGAGAAATGGCAATGGATCGAACTACCTTTTTCTTCGTTCAAAAAAAGTGATGGAAGATTTAGTAGATTTCTTCCAAAGGAATTTGATATAGAAAGCATTAAAAGCATAGGAATAGTAGCTTATGGAAAAGATTTTTATGCAGATATTGATGTTGCTGGTTTAGAGCTTTATTGATCTAGGTCTCTAAAATTAGGTTTCCTTTTCTCTACAAAAGCTGAAACACCCTCTTTAAATTCCTTAGAATCTGTTCTTACCCTTTGAGTTTCTTTTTCATAATCTAATTGTTCACTCAAGGTACCAGACAAAGCTTTATCATGCGCTTTTACAATAGCTTTCAGCCCTTCAATTGGTCCATCGGCTATTCTTTCAGCAATCTCATTAGCCCTACTAATGAGTTCATCATCAGGTACACAATCCCAAATAAGACCCCATTCCTTGGCTAATTCTGCTGACAGGTCATCACCTAGTAGACCCATCCCATTTGCTCTTGCTCTACCTATTAAGTTTGGAACAAACCAAGACGCACCTACGTCAGAGATGATACCTAAGTTGGGTCCAAAGACTAGTTTGAATTTTGCTGATGTTGAGGCAATTACTATATCTCCACAAAGAGCTAATCCAACTCCTCCACCTGCAGCTATTCCATTAATCGCAGTAATTACTGGTTTATTTGATTGAGTTATTGCTTTGACTAAGGGATTGAAGGCATTTTCCATATTAGTAAAGGTAGCCTCACCCGAAGAAAGCCCCTTTGTTTTTGGCCAACCTCCATCGACTAAGTCCGCCCCAGAGCAAAAACCTCGGCCGCTGCCAGTTATGATTATTGCTCTCACTTGTTTATCTGACTTGGCATCATTCATGCAATCAAGAAGACCAAGAATTAAATCAGCATTCATCGCATTTAAAACTTCCGGTCTATTTAATTTAAGTGTTAAAACACCTTTATCATTTAAACTTTTTTCAATCGCTCCATTCATTTTAATCTCCTAGTCAAATTGTTTTTCTGTACTAGCAAAAAGGAAGTAAAAGATACCTCCAAAGAAAGTAATACCTGCAACAACATAAAATACCATATCCCAAGAATTTGTCGCATCCAAAATCATTCCAGTAACAATAGCTCCAATGAATCCTGGAATCGCAGCTACCATGTTAGTTATTCCCATTAGCCTTCCAGTGTGTTCAGGTCCAATATCTGCATGATTGACAATAAACCCACCTGCGCTGAAACCTCCGAATACATTTCCTAAGCACATAATAGCTATAACTCCAGCCACGCTGTTGAGTTCTGGAACAATACAAAGACAAATACCGCTCCCACCGAAAGCTATCGAATTGCAGAGTTTCCTCACTGTAATTAGTTTTACACCCTTGTTTGTCAGATAGTCAGCAAAATAACCTCCTATATTTAAGAATAAAAAAGATGCTATGTGAGGAAGCATTGCCAATAGACCAACTGCGGCCATTGGCACCCCTAAACCATCTTTTATAAAAATTGGAAGCCATGATAAAAAAACAAAAAGGCTATAGTTATTACAAAAATGTGCAACAGCTATTGCCCACAGAGGTAAATTGCCTCGCCATTTAGAAAAAGCCAGCGTTTCAGCTTTGTTAGAAGCAGGTGCATTATTAGTTATATATTCTAATTCTTCTTCCGAAATGTTTGGATCTTCTTTTGGTGTCGAGAAAACAATCTTTTGCCAATATATATACCAAATAAAACCTAATCCTCCATAAAGATAGAACGCCCATTCCCACCCAAGTCTTAAAATAATTATTGGTGTTACAACAAGTCCAAATATAGTACCAATTGGTATAGCACTATTTGTAATAGCTACTGAACGTGCTCTTTCACTGAAAGGAATCCATCTAGCATAAAGACTATGCCAGGCAGGAAAAGTAATACCTTCACCCAGTCCCATGCCTATCCTGGCAATTATAAGAGCAGCAAATCCACCATAGAAAGCCCACGGAGTGATGAAGGTAAAGATTGACCAGACGATTAGACCAACACCAAGAACAATTTTTGCGCCCATCCTATCTGAAAGAAGTCCACCTATTATTTGAGTCAAAATATAACCAATATAGAAGCTAGATAAAATGAAACCTCTTTGCGTTTCAGACCAACCCATGCCTTCACTCATCGGTATAATAGCTAAAGAAATTACTACTCTATCAATGTAGCAAATAAAGACCGCGGCTACTGTTAGTGAAATAACCTTATATCTTTGAAGCATCCTTTTCTTTCCCCTTTTTTAAGTCTATAAGATACATTTTTCTTAGATTAATTAAAATCATTTAAGAAATTAGTTATGATATTTTTATAAATAAAGGGGAGAGAGTTTTGAATACAAAATCTGATCATCTGTTAGAAGGAATTAAAGTTATAGATGCGGCAAGCTTTATTGCTGGGCCCTCAGCAGCCACAATTATGTCTGATTATGGTGCTGAAGTGATAAAAATAGAACCTCAAAGTGGCGATAGTCTCAGAAACCTAATTATCAATGGGAGAATGCCTATTGGGCCTGAAAATTATTGTTGGGAACTCACCTCAAGAAATAAAAAAAGCATTTCTTTAAATCTGAAGGATGTAAAGGCACAAAATATTCTTTTAGATTTAGTTAAAGAAGCAGATGTATTTATAACCAATATGCCTTTTCCTATAAGGAAGAAATTAAAGATAACTGCCAAAGATATCATGCCTCACAATGAAAGAATCATATATGCATCATTAACAGGTTATGGAGAAGTAGGACCAGATGCTGATAGAACTGCTTACGACTCAATGGCCTGGTGGGCTAGAAGTGGCTTGATGGACTTTGTAAGACCTTCTAATAATTCTCCAGTGGCCTGGTCAACACCTGGTATGGGGGATCATCCAACTGGAATGGCACTTTATGGAGCTATAATGACAGCACTTTATAAAAGAGAACGGACAGGAGAGGGTTCTGAGGTTTCTACCTCTTTGATGTCAAATGGAGCATGGGCTAATGGAGTTTTCATTCAAGCAGCTTTGATGGATGTTGAGTTTCCAGATAGACCTGAGCCACTACCAAGACATCCTTTTTATGATTTTTATACCACAAAAGATGAAAGAGAATTCGCTCTTGGGATGATAAATTCTCGAATTGAATGGCCAAAATTGGCAGATATTTTAGACCGTAAAGATTGGATCGACAGAGAGTTATTTGATTTCGAAAATCCTTTTGATAATGCTGATATATTAAGAGCAGAGTTATCCGATGAATTTAAAAACAGAAAACTCAAGGAAGTAGATGAGTTGCTACGTAATTCTGCAGTTACTTATGGTGTCTTAGGAAGGACAACAGATCATAGAGAAGACTCTCAATTTTTAGAAACTGAAACACTCGTTCCTCTTGAACATGAATCTTTTGAAGATTTATATACTGTGAATAGTCCTTTTAACATTGTAGGAGAAAACAAAATTAACTTTTCACGAGCTCCAAAAATAGGAGAGCATACTGAGCAAGTATTGACTGAGATGGGTTATGAAAGATCTGATCTAGAAGAGCTTAAAAATGAGAACTCAATTTATTGGCCTGAGAAAAAAGGATAAAAAAATGAATATGTACAAAATACCCTTCATTTTTGCAACCTTTATCTTCTTAGTTATTGGGTGTTCCTCAGAAGAAATCTGTATAGAATCAGACTTAGTCTTAATCAATACCAAAATATACACAGCCAATCCTGAAGAACCAGATGCAGACGCTTTAGCGATTAAAAATGGCAAATTTTCATTCATTGGCTCAAATTCTGAGGCAGAAAACTTTAACTGTGGTGAAGCCAAAGTATTAGATTTAGAAGGTTCATTTGTATATCCCGGATTCATAGATGCTCATGCTCATTTGAAGGGAATAGGTTACCGAGAGATGAATCTCAATCTACAAGGTGCTGAAAGCCTAAAGAGTATGCTTACTCAAGTGACTATTCACTCGAATAAAATCCAGCCAGGAGATTGGGTAATAGGGAGGGGTTGGATTGAAAAGAAATGGCCCGAAGGAAGGTTTCCAACTTTAGAAGAATTGAATGCTATTTCATCTGATAAGCCAATAGCTCTAGAGCGTGCTGACGGTCATGCAATTATTGTAAATAGTCTTGCAATGAAGTTAGCTGGCATTGATAGAAATACACCTAACCCCATAGGTGGAAAAATAGACAAGGATATTGATGGAGAGCCTAATGGTGTTCTAATTGATAAGGCTTCATTATTGGTTGAAACAATTATTCCAAAAAGGACTCGAGCAGATGAAAAGAAGGCCTTAAGAGAAGGTTTATACAGAACAGCTCAGATGGGTTGGACCCAACTACAGGATGCAGGCTCACCATTGTCTGACCTTGAACTATTGAGAGAAATTAAGTCAGAAGAAAACTTACCTGTCAGGATACATATGTATATTAGTGATGGTGAAGACGCAATAAAATTCATAGATAGTGGGCCATACCTCGATCCAGAGCACATACTAACTGCCAGAGGGGTCAAGCTCTATGCTGATGGAGCTATCGGTTCTAGAGGGGCTGCCTTCTTCACAAAATATGATGATTATGAAACTAAAGGGTTTCTAATTTTTCAGAAAGAAGAAACCATGCCAAAATTAATCAAGGCTCTCGTAAATGGAATTCAAATACAAACCCATGCAATAGGAGATCTAGCGAACAGCGTCACCTTAGATTGGTATCAAGAAGCTTTTAAAGCAGTATCTGATGCAAATAGAATGATTATAGAACCTCGTTGGCGAATAGAGCACTCCCAAAATATATTACCTAAAGATCAACAAAGATTTGCAGATATGAAAGTGATAGCTTCTATGCAACCTTCACACGCGATAGGTGATCTCCATTTTGCACATAAAAGGTTGGGTCTAGATAGACTTAATAATGCTTATACATGGCGAAGTTTGATCGATTTAGGTGTAGTTATTGCAGGAGGTTCAGACGCTCCTGTAGAAATTGGAGACCCAAGAATAGAATTTAAGGCAGCAATAGGAAGAAAGGATTTGGATGGTTATTATCAAGATTACTGGAACTTAGAAGAGTCTGTAAGTAGGGAAGAGGCTCTTTACATGTTTACTAAGTGGGCTGCTTATTCTGTATTTGAAGAAGACATCAAAGGAACAATAGAGGTCGGCAAGCTAGCTGATTTAACAATTTTTTCGAAAGATTTAATGGTTATACCTGAAGAAGAAATTATGTCTTCTGAAGTTCTGATGACGATTGTTGATGGTAGGATAGTTTATTCAAAATAAAAAAAAGGGCACCTAGGTGCCCTTTTTTATAGATTTAACTTAGAAATCTAAGCCTACTTTAAAGTAGTAGAAAGCACCATTAAATCCTAAAGGAGATCCTTCAGGGTACTTCATACCACAACATAAAGTTGAAGCAGGATTATCAGGATACTCATCAGTAGCATTCTGTGCACCTAAAGTAAGAGTATAAGCACCTAGATCTCTGCTTACTTCTAAATCAAGAGTAAACATATCATCAACTGTTTCAGAGAAAACTGGATCAGAATATATATCCCACCAAATCCACTCATCAACCCAGTTGTATCTAGCTAAGATTCTATAATCACCAGTATTGTGAACTGCTGTAAGATTCCATCTTGATTCAGGAAGAAGACTTTCTAACTGACCAATTCTGGCTCCACCAACTAGTCCACTAGTTTTATCAACTTCAGTCTCAACTGTACTCCAGACAAATGTGAAGTCTGTATTTCCATTGAACATCTCAGCAGAGTATGTTGCAACTAAATCAACTCCTTCAGTAGTTGTGTCGAAGTCATTAACATAGAATCTAAAGTTAGTAAGATCGCCAGCACCAGGAATACCTTGAGCTGTAAGGTTGGCAATGTCAGCAGCTGTTAACTGAACATCATCACCTTGAGTAATTCTATCTTCTAACTCAATAGAATAAGCATCAAGTGTTATAGAAAGAGAATCTGTTGCATCCCAAACTAAACCGTAAGAATAGTTTGTAGATTCTTCTGGTTGAAGCTCTTTTCCGCCATACGCCATAGAGACAGGGTTAGTCGGAGCCAGTGTTCCTTTTTGGAATAAGACACCATCACTTCCAGAAACAGTAGAAATATTAGAAATATTTCCTTGACCTGGAGTAGGGGCTCTAAATCCAGTACTGGTAGTAAACCTTAGGCTTAAGCTATCACTAGCTCTATATAGACCTGAGAATTTGTAGTTGCTTGTAGATCCAAAAGTATCAAAGTCTTCGTATCTAGCTGCCAATCCTACCAAGAAGTTTTCAGTAATATCTCCCTCTAAATCTAAATATAGAGCAACATTACTTCTGTCCCAAACTCCTGCCATATCAGGATTGAAACCACCGAAACCATTTGAACCTATTCCAGCTCCTTGGTTGAAGTAAGGTCCGATTTCCCAACTTTCTTTGTTTCCAGAAACAACAGTAAATTGTTCTTCTCTAAATTCTAGACCATATGCAACGTTAAGATCAGAAGCCCATCCGTCAACGCTTACCGGAGTTACGAAATCAACATTGAAGTTTTTTTCAAGCTGTATGTAACTACCTGGGTTAAATTGAGTTGGTGAATCAGGCCCTAAAGATCCGTTTAGAGTATTTTTAATTAGGTAATCAGCAGAGTTTTCACCAATGCTAACGCTAATATCGTACATAGTTCCAGACTCAGTAGTTCCTTTAATACCTGAAGCGATGCTCCAGTCCATTACGTCTCCACCAAAGCTAGGTGTAAATCCACCAGGGAACATTTCGTTGAATACGAAACAGTTAGGGTTAGCCATAATAGCAGCTAAAGCAGTATCTGAAGCTGAACCAGCTCCTGAAGCCGGTACAGGAACAACAGGACATGTTCTAGCAGCGCCTGTAGTTGCTTGAGCTACGTCAAGAACCATACGTGTTGCACCACCATCAGTTGAGAAAATACCACCTCTATTTGTAGGATTTCTGAAGAAGAAACCTCCTAAAACTTTCCTTTCAGCATAGTTACCGAAAAGATAGAATTCTTTGCTAGAGTCGAGTTCTAGACCTATGTTAGCGACAAGTTTTATATCATCACTTACTTCTGGAGAACCCCATATCTGTGCAGGATTAGGATAATTCCATATAGCAGCATTTCCGCCGTCATAGAGAGCTTGTGCGTCACCTCTTTGAACACTTCTGCTAGTTGGATCAGTATCTTGAAGCTCTATTGAAACATTAGCAAAACCATTAGCGGTAAATGGCATTCCTACGTTTGCAGCAACTCTGTACATGTCACCATCACCATCAGAATACTCACCGCTTCTAATCTCAATTTGAGTACCTTCTGAGTTATCTTTGTATACGAAGTTCATAATACCTGCGATAGCATCTGAACCATACTGCGCTGCAGCACCGTCTCTTAAGACTTCAACTTGCTTTAGTGCGATAGAAGGGATGGCAGAAATGTCTGGACCTTGAGCTCCATCAGATATGCCGCTTCCTAAGAAGGATATTACCGCACCTCTGTGTCTTCTTTTACCATTAACCAAAACCAACATATTGTCGGGTGGTAGACCTCTTAAGTTTGCAGGTCTTATTAATGTCGCTGCATCACTTATAGGTTGTGTGTTTACATTAAATGAAGGAACTAAAGTTCTAATCATATCTGGTAGATCCGCAGCACCTTGATTAGTGAAGTCAGAACCACTAATAATATCTACAGGAGCAGGGGAATCACCAACTGATCTTGCCTCTCTTCTTGTACCAACGGCAACAACTTCTTCAATTTCGTCCGCAGCAGAAACTAAAGATGGAACCGTAGGTAGTATAAGCAGAGAAACAGCAACTGCTATTCCACTTATTCTTGTTTTAAACATAATGTTTACCCCAAAGTTTAATTAAAATTTACTTCGTCCAAGAGTAGTGAGAAAAAGAATAAAACATATTCCGTTTTAGCCATTTTTTTACATCGCTGCAATAGGACCAAAGCTCGATAGAGTGCATTTTAAAGGGGCTTGTCTTTATATGCAAACTTAAATAAGGTACACGAATTATTTAAATTTAAAAAATTTACAAAATTATGTACCTTTTTCTGTACCTTTCTTATGTACTCCCACTCTATAGCTAATCTAGAGGATGTACCTCAAATAGAGGTTTTAATGGCATCTTCTATTTCTACCTTATTAGGTGAACTGTTGAATGATCATCAATTAGAAGCAGCAAAAGAATCAATGGGTCTTGATACTCAGCTGATAGAGGATGGAACTTATTTTTTAGTCAAAAAAGAAGAAGAACTTATAGGTTCGGGGGGTTATAGCTATAGAAAGACTTTATTTGGAGGAAATCATACACCAAACAGATCTGACGATTTATTAGTTCCTGGTAAAGACGCTGCTAAAGTGAGGGCCATGTATACTGACCCCTCTTGGATACGCAAAGGTGTTGGTTCTTACATATTGAATTTAGCAGAAAACTCCATTGTCCAACTTGGATTCAATAAAGCTGAACTAATGGCAACTGTATCTGGTATTCTTTTGTATGAAAAGCGCGGTTACAAAGTAGTAGAAGAAATAGAATACGAAAGTAAGTTAGGCAATAAAGTGCCTATGTACAAAATGGAGAAAACTATTCATGGATGATAAACCTCAATTAAATCTCTTTAGTGAAATAATCGAAGAGTGTAGCTGTGAACCTTTAACTGGATTTTTTAGAACAGGTTGTTGTGATACTTCGGATCAAGACTTGGGAAGTCATACTGTTTGTGCCCTAATGACTGAAGATTTTCTTAAGTTTAGCATTGCAAAGGGTAATGATCTTTCCACTCCCGTTCCTCAATATAATTTCCCAGGACTAAAAGAGGGCGATAGGTGGTGCCTCTGTGCAAACAGATGGCTCGAGGCTTATAAATCTGATTCCGCTCCAGCAATCATCGCAAAAGCAACTAATCTAAAAGCATTAGACATAATTCCAATGGAGATAATTAAAGAATTTGCAATTGATATAGTATGAATAGAGATCTTTTCTTTATGGAAGAGGCTTTGGAAGAGGCAAAAAAAGGCTTAGCTGAAGGTGAGGTTCCAGTTGGCGCTGTCCTAACTTATAAGAATAAAATTATTGCTAAAGGTCATAATACTCCCATTTCTTCAAACGATCCTAGTTGTCATGCTGAAGTAAATACCATACGAGAAGCTGCTAGAGTTTTAGAAAATTATCGATTAGAAAAGACCTCCCTATATGTAACTCTTGAGCCATGCTCCATGTGCTGCGGGTTGCTAATCCATTCACGAATAGAAAATTTGATATTTGCCGCATTGGATCCAAAATCTGGAGCTGTGATGAGCAATGCAAACTTACTAGATGCAGAATTCATTAATCACAAAGTGAATTATTCTCAAGGACCTCTAGAGAAACAATCTTCTGAATTATTAAAAAGTTTTTTTCGTGCTAGACGCTTATAAATCGAAATGAGTCCATATAGGCGCATGATCTGAAGGTTTTTCCATTCCCCTTATATCGTAGTCAATACCTGCTTCTTTAACGACTGTGTTAAGTTTTTTGGTAACCCATATATGGTCTATTCTTAATCCTCTTTTAGGAGTATCTTCAAAACCTTTGCTTCTATAATCAAACCAACTGTATTCATCATCTCTTTCCGGGTATAAGGTTCTGTAAGAATCAAACAAACCCCAATCAGTTAGCTTAGATAACATTTCTCTTTCTTCCGGCAGAAAGCTGCATTTACCGGTCCTTAGCCATCTCTTCTTATTTTCTTCACCAATCCCTATATCAATATCTTCGGGAGAGATATTTAAATCACCCATCACAACTAAATAGTCTTTAGGATCATAGTTCTTTTTAATATGCTTTAATAAATCTTTATAAAACTTAACCTTATAAGGAAATTTAACAGGATGATTTCTTTCCTCGCCTTGAGGGAAATACCCATTCAATATATGAATTTTCTTTTTTTCTCTTTTTAAGGTGACTGATATGAATCTTTTTTGAGATTCTTCAGTATCTGTTGCAAATCCCTTACTAACTGATTCTGGTTCATCCTTTGTAAAAATGGCCACACCATAATGACCTTTTTGACCATGAATGTGCGCTTTGTATCCTAAGGATTCAGGTATGTCATAAGGAAAATCATCATCATGAACTTTTGTTTCCTGAAGACCTATGGCATCAGGATTGTGCTTTTTGACAATTGCTTCTACCTGATGCGGTCTAGCCCTAAGACTATTTATATTGAATGAGATTAATTTCATAATTTATTTATTTTTCATTTAAAGCTAAAAGAGGTTTTTCTTTTAACTCTATGAGATCTATCAGTATGTTAGCTGCTTCCCCTAGCACTTCCTCATCCACATCAAGAATTTCTGGATCATCTTCCCTTTCCACAAAGTCTTTATAAGACTCATAAGTAGGGAGATTAAGAGCTTTTCTTAAGGAGTTCTCATTTGACAGTAAAAATTCTTCAATTTTATCTTTTTGCTGTATTCTAGTTTTTAGATTTAGATCTAAAAAGTTTATTTCGTTTTCAGCTTGCCATTTCTTTTTTGCTTCAACGCTATCGAAGAGCGCTGATTTTGTTATTCTAGTCATACTTTTCTCTCTTAGAGGCTCCAAAAAAGTACTGACCCTATTAAAATTTTTAAAAGATGTTTTGGGAATATTGTCATGTTCCAGAGCCCTGTCTAAATTACTTTCCCCCAATTCTTCAATTTTAAATAGAGATGGTAGTTTTATGTCTGGCTCTACCCCGAGATTCTGCGTACTGCTTCCCGATACTCTGTAGAATTTTGATTCGGTAAATTTGATTTGACCTGACGATAGTAAATCTACTTTTTGTACTGTTCCCTTACCAAACGTGCTAGTACCTACAACTAGTCCTCTATCATAATCCTGAATAGCGCCCGCTAATATTTCTGATGCAGAAGCACTAAACTTATTTACTAAAACAACAAGTGGTTTATCAAAGAATTGATAACCCCAGCGCTCACCCAAACCTTGAATATTTCCGTTAGAGCTTTTTACTTGAACAGTAGTACCTCTCCCAAGGAATAAATGTGCTAAAGCATTTGCTTCGTATAGCGAACCTCCACCATTATTCCTTAAATCAAATACCAAACCGTCAACATTTTGAATCTTCAATTCCTTTAGAAGTCTTTTTACATCTTTGCTGCTACTTTTATAGTTGTAATCTCTTTTTTGGTATGCATCAAAATCAAAATAAAATGCAGGAAGTTGAATTACTCCAACTTTATATTCCTTATTATTTCTTGTAAGGGAAAGAATTTTCTTTTCAGCAGCCTGGTCTTCCAGCTTTACAACATTTCTGATGATTTCAACTTCTTTCGTTTCTGTATCACTTAAGGCAGTAGAAGGAATAATTTCTAATCTAACTTTAGAGCCTTTTGGACCCCTTATGAGATCAACTACATCATCAATCCTCCAACCAATCACATCTACGATCTCACCTTCTGCATCCTGTCCCACGCCTATAATTTTGTCTTCTGGTTTTAGAGAGTCAGTTTTTTCAGCTGGCCCACCAGGTACTAAAGATGATATTGAGGTATAAAGTCCATCTGAAGAAAGAAGGGCTCCAATGCCTTCAAGAGAAAGGCTCATGTTTATATCAAAATCTTCTGAGGTCTTGGGTGACATATAAGAGGTATGCGGTCCGTAAATAGAAGCTATAGAATTTACAAAAATGTTAAATACGTCTTCTCCTCTGGTTTGCTGAAAGTAATTTAGCTGGTTATTCATTCTTTTGATGGTCTTTTCAACTGACTCATCTAGAGAATTTCCGGCTAACATTAACTGAATGACATCATTGGTACTAAGATCCTGCCACAAACCCCTCAAAGCTTCTGATGATATTTGTCTCGAAGCTTCAGAAAGCGATCTTTCTATCTTTCTATCACCTTGAAGATCTTCTTCATCAACTACTTTTAGGAATTCAATTTGAACTTCGTACCTCTCTTGATAACGATCGATATATTTATTGAATAAGTCAAAAGCTATTTGTAAATCTTCTTTTATGTCGGATTCTCTATTTATATTACTTAAAACTTTTAGCACTTCTTTATCGGTGTAAATGTTCTTGTTAGGGTCAAGTCTCTCTATGAAGACCTCAAAAGCTTCATATTTAATTTCTCTATACTCTTTCTTTACTAAATGGTTAGATTCTAGTTTTTGAATAATCTCTATAGCCAGTTGAATCTGTTCTTCAGTAAAGTTGAATGCATTAATTTCATTCAACTTAGATGCATGAACTTGAAAGGGAAGAGATAGTAAAAATATGAGGAAAAATCTATTTATCATAATGTCTTAGGAGAGGAGCAAGTTACATTCTATATAAAAATTTGATTCATTAAATTATTATTTTGATATATCTTTAGAATATGTCAGGACATCAAAACTATATCAATTTAGGCACGAAGCCATATGAAAAAGGCCTTCTGGATTTGGGCAATAATTCTTACGCATATCTTCAACCTGATGGAGGTTGGGGTTGGAGTAATGCAGGTCTTATTTGCGATGGAGATCAATCTTTAATTGTAGACACTCTTTTCGATGAGCATTTGACAGAAGAGATGCTTAAGCAGATGAAAAATGCAGAGAAGCAAGCCATGGAAAGTGTAGTCGCCTTGGTTAATAGCCACTCAAATGGCGATCATTGTAATGGAAATAGCTGTGTAAATACCGATGTTATTATATCGAGCGAGTCTACTCTAACAGAGATGCAACATGAATCTCCTGAAATGATGGCTAATTTGCTCCTTCAAGCCAAATCAATGGGAGATTTAGGTAAATATTTCCTTGAATGTTTTGGGGACTTTAAATTTGAAGGTATTACAAGGAGATTGCCTAATGAAACATTTACTGGAGAAAAGAAATTAAAAGTTGGCGATAAGCAAGTTAATTTATATGAAGTAGGTCCTGCTCATACTGATGGTGACGTTATCGTCCACGTTCCACAAGACAATATTGTTTATACGGGAGATATATTATTCATTGAAGGACATCCAATACTATGGGCTGGCCCTGTCTCTAACTGGATTAAGGCTTGCGATATGATCTTGGAACTGAAACCTGAATCTGTGGTACCTGGACATGGACCCATTACAGACGCGAGGGGAGTAAATGCAGTAAAAGAATATTTAACCTATATACACCATGAGGCAAAACAGCGTTATGATTCTGGAATGGATTCCATGGAAGCCTGCAGGGACATAAATTTTAGCGATTTTGATAGTTGGGGCGATTCCGAAAGAATTGCAGTTAATGTGAACTCTTTATATAGAGAATTTAAAGGAGAAAAAATCCGAGAAGACGTGACGCTTCTTTTTTCCCAAATGGCAGAACTGCATTTTAGTAAATAAGAATGAAGACAATAGAATATTACCTAGATTGTAGCAGTCCATGGACTTATCTTTCTTTTCGAGGGATTCTAGAATTAAAGAAAAAAAAGGATTTAGAAATCATTTGGAAACCAATTTTAGTAGGTGGTATCTTCAATTCTATTAACCCTAGTGTTTACGAAAATAGAAAAAATCCTGTAAAAGAAAAATTACAATATTCTCAAAAGGATCTTCAAGATTGGGCTCGCCTAAGAAAGATTCAAATAAACTGGCCAACCATATTTCCTGTAAATAGTGTTAAGGCAATGCGTGGAGCCTTTTATTTTATAGATAATGGAAATATAGAGACTTATCTAGAAGATGTATTTCATGCATACTGGAATGAAGGTAAAGACATATCTGATATTAATGTCCTGACTGAAATTGCTTTAAGTAATGCAGCAAACGAGACAGAATTTTTAGAATTTATTTCCACTCAAGAAATTAAAGATAGATTAATTGCAAATACCCAAGAACTTATGGATAGAGGTGGATTTGGATCTCCAACTTTCTTTCTTGGCGATGATGATATGTATTTTGGTAATGATCGAATCCAACTAATAGAAGACATTGTTTAGACTCTATTCCTTTTTTTCCTTTGCCATATCCGAAATATTTTTAGAGTTCTGACCAAACATGGTTTTTAGTGCTTCTTTGGTAATACCCTTTCCAAAGCTTCTATTTTCTTTACCAACCTCTATACCTTTTCTTACTGCAGGCCTGGATTTAATATTATCGAACCATCTTCTGACGTTTGAAAAAGAATCCAGATCAACTTCGTATCTTTTGTATGCTGTAATCCAAGGGAAAGATGCCATATCTGCTATCGAGTAGTCTCCAGCCAAATACTCTTTATCTTCCAACACATTATCCATGACTCCTAATAGGCGATCGTATTCATCTTTATAGCGTTTTTCAGAATAAGAATGATCACCAGGAAAGTTAGGAGCATAGTTAACAAAATGACTGACTTGACCAGCCATCGGTCCGAGGCCACCAACTTGCCAAAATAACCATTCAAGAACCTTTTCTTTGGAGGGAGATTCTTGTGGAAAAAATTTACCTGTCTTTTCACCCAAATACATCAAAATTGCCCCAGATTCAAAAATACTCAGAGGATCTCCATCAGTTAGATTTTCATGGTCAACTATTACAGGCATTCTATTGTTAGGACTAATTTTTAAGAAGTCAGGCTTGAATTGATCTCCTTTTCCTAGGTTTACTGGGATGACGTTATAAGGCAAGTTACATTCTTCAAGCATGATTGAAATTTTCCAGCCATTAGGCGTAGGGGCGTAGTATAAATCTATCATTTTCTTACCTCCTCAAGGTATTTTTCCTTATCTGACCAAATATCATAAACCCATTCTTTTAGATTTTCTCTAAAGATAGGATCATCCTCATAATTTTTACTAAGTAAATTATCAGGTATATTTATTTGCCTTACCCTGACATCTGCTTTAGACATTCGCCCGCATAAAAAGTCCCAAAAGGACCTCTTTTCATCTTCATAGTGGATAGTAAAGTCTAGAAGTAACTTAATATAAGGCATAGTTGTTAAGGTCAGGCCTATCCCCCCAATTTTTGGATTAAGCAGATATTCAAACTGAGATAACTGATTATCCTTCTTCTCTTTAGTAAATCTTGTTCCTTCAGCAAAACTAAAAATTGAAACAGGATATCTACTATACCTTTCAAAAGATTTTTCCATGGCTTTTATATCTTTACCTCTCAGCTCAGGATTTTTTTGAATTTCTTCTTTCGTGTACCTCTTCAAAAAAGGCATATCTAGTGCCCACCATGCCAAACCAATTACAGGTACCCAAATGAGTACGTGTTTCATAAAAAACTTCAGCATAGGTATCTTTCTATTAGTAATACCTTGCAATACAAATATATCGGCCCAGGATTGATGATTGGCTACTGCTAGGTACCAATTTGATGAATCTAACTCCTCAAAACCTTCAACATTCCACCTTGGTCTATGTAAAGCTTGTATCCACAAGCCGTTACAATAGATCCAACACTCTCCAATATTTATAATTAATTTTGTGCAAAGCCGCTTCCAGGACTCCGTGGGTATGAGTAGCTTAAAAATTGCTATGGTAAGGAGAAATAAACACCAGAATAGGGTGTTAATGACCACAGCCAAAAAACCCAGAACTCCTTTTATGTTCTCCATAGATAGATTCTAACTTAATTTCTTAGATTGATCCCAGAGCGAATCAAGCTCTTCAAAAGAAGTTTCAGAAAAGGTTTTATTTCTCTCGTTTAATTCCTCCTCCAAGAAATTAAATCTTTTTATAAATTTCTCATTAGATTTTTTGAGGGCCTGCTCTGAATTCACATCTAATTTCTGAGCCAAATTAGTAATAATCATTAGAAGATCTCCAATTTCTTCTTCAATTGATTCTTTGTCCTTAGTGCCCATAGCTTCTTCAAGTTCGTAAGTTTCTTCTTTTATTTTTTCAAAAACCCCGATTACATCTGGCCAGTCAAAACCAACTTTCGATGCTCTTTTTTGTATTTTTTGTGATCTGTTAAGAGCCGGTAAATTTTGAGCAATACCATCAAGCACTCTATTTTGTTTCTTTTCTTTTCTTTCTTGGACTTTAATTTCTTCCCATTTATCTATCTGCTCATCGGCAGAGTGACCTCTCTTTTTTGAAAAAACATAAGGATGCCTTCTAATCAACTTGTCAGTTATTACCTGTACAACATCATTAAATTCAAAAGACTTTTCCTCCTTAGCAATCTGAGACAAGAATACTACTTGAAGCAAAAGATCTCCCAATTCTTCCTTTAGATCTTCTTTATCTGATCTCTCTATTGCATCGGCAACTTCATAAGCTTCTTCAATGGTATAAGGAGCGATGGTTTCAAAGGTTTGCTCTTTATCCCACTCACAGCCATTTTCTTTGTCTCTTAATTGAGACATTACTTGGAGGAGTTTTTCTATATTGCTCAGTTTAGTATTCGCTGAGAGATGCGTACCTGTCTAAATGATACTCAGAGTTTCCGAATATTTGTTCAGTTACTCTAGCTCTTTTGAGATAAAGACCAACATCATATTCATCAGTTACTCCAACCCCGCCGTGCATTTGCACAGCTTCATTAGTTACTAGATGATTCGTTTCTCCAGCTTTGAACTTCGCTAAGCTAGCCATTCTTCTCAAATCATTTGATTGCTCATCTGCTGCAACACAAGCTGCAATTACAGAAGACTTAGTGAGTTCAAGTTCAGAATACATTTCTGCAGCGCGATGCTGTAGTGCTTGAAAGGAACCTATGACAGCGCCGAATTGTTTTCTCTCTTTTAGGTACTCAAGTGTGATATCAAATGCCTGACTGGCATTGCCTAACATTTCTGCTGATATTGCTATTTGGGCTCTATCTAAAACTTCCTCAAGTAGAGCAGCTCCATTATTTTCTTCACTCAAGACGTCGTCTAAAGACACAATAACCTCATTGAGAGTTATATTTGCAGAATTTCGCGAATCAACCATACTCGTTTTACTCACTTCAACTCCATCTATACTCGGGTCAACTAAAAATAAAGTAATACCTGATGAATCATTTTCAGACCCACTTGTTCTTGCTGCAACAATCAGGAGATTTGAGCTATGTCCATCGATTACAAAAGTTTTACTCCCTGTAAGAGTGTAATTTTTTCCTTCTTTTTTTGCCTCTGTATTAATTGAAAGAGGAGAGTGCCTATTTCCCTCTTCTAACGCTAATGCAGTAGTAATTGAACCGTCTACAATTTGAGGTAAGTAAGTTTGTTTTTGTTTGTCATTCCCTCCAAGAGAGATGAGACTCGCTCCCAGAACTCCTGTTGAAAATAAGGGAGAAGGAGTGAGCATTTTTCCCATCTCTTCAAGGATGCTTCCCATTCCTACCATTCCAAAATCGAAACCACCATATTCTTCAGGCACAAGGATTCCTGACCATCCAAGATCAACCATCTGTTTCCAAAGATCAGGGTCATATCCAAGCTCACTTTCAGTATCTCTTATCTCTCTAAAATGAGTGACAGGAGCATTTTTTTGTAAAAATTCTTTAGCAATATCTTTGAGGGATTGCTGTTCCTCATTAAGTACTAGTGCCATTTTATTTATCTGGTAATCCTAAAACTCTTTTGGAAATAACGTTAAGTTGTACTTCAGAAGTTCCACCTTCTATTGAATTAGCTTTAGTTCTTAACCAGTCTCTTGTTATGGCAAGCTCTTCCATTGAGAAGCCTTCACCATCCCAACCGATACCTTGTGTTCCCATTGCTTCGAGCATGAGTTCATACCTAAGTTTGTTATGTTCAGTTCCATAAAGCTTAGCCATAGCTGCTGCGGGACTCGGCTGTCCAACCTTTGTTTCTTCACCAACTCTTTGCATTGTTAAACCAAATGCTCTTGAGTTTAAGTCATGTAAAGCAACTTTTCTTCTAAGTGCTTTATCTGAAATTTGATTTTCAGAATCAACACCAGCATATTTCTTGCCTATTTCGGCTAATCCTGACTTAGTTTTTTTACTGCCATCTCCACCTCCGGATAATCCCATAGCAGAAATCATAGTTCTTTCGTGTTCCAACAACCTTTTAGCAACTGTCCATCCTTTATTTAAACCTCCAACTAAGTCTTTAACAGGTGCCTTTGCATCATCAAAGAAAGTTTCACAAAAAGGAGATTTTCCGCTGATCAATGTAATTGGTCTTGTAGTTACACCTGGTTGATCCATATCGATTAACAGAAAACTTATCCCATCATGTTTTGGCTCTTGTGGTCCCGTTCTTACCAAGCAGAAGATTTTATCTGCTTTATCCGCATAGGATGTCCAAATCTTTTGTCCATTTATTATGTACTCGTCTCCTTCCTCTACTGCCTTAGTACTCAAAGAAGCAAGATCTGAACCAGAGCCTGGTTCGCTATAGCCCTGACACCACCATACTTCGCCTCTTACAATAGGAGGTAAGTGTTCTTTTTTTTGCTCCTCAGTAGCAAATTCAAGAAGAGCAGGTCCAAGCATCCAAATACCAAAACTTCCTAGCGGTGATCTTGCTCCGATTGCGCCCATTTCTTCTTGAAGAATTTTGTTTTCTTCTTTAGAAAGTCCACCTCCACCGTACTCACTTGGCCAGGTAGGACAGGTCCAACCCTTTTCGCCCATTCTCTCAAGCCATAGCTTTTGGTCTGGATGAGAAAATTGTGCATTTCTTCCACCCCAGGCGACATCACCAGGTTTTCTCATTTCCGGCGGGCAATTTGCTTCGAGCCAATCTCTCGTTTCTTCTCTAAAAGTTTGTAGATCTGTCATTTAAATCCTTTAATGTTGGTTTGTAATGTTCTGATTATAGATATAATCTAAGCATAACAAAACATTAACTGGGGAAGATTTATGAAGGCTTATCAAGTAGTAGAAAATGGCAAACCATTAGAACAAAGAGAAATCGAGACTCCTGAGCCAAAAGGCAAGGAAGTTCTTCTAAAGACTGTTGCATGTGGAGTGTGTCATTCAGATGTGCATATTCATGATGGTTATTTTGATTTAGGAGGAGGAGTTCAATTACCGTCACCGCTACCCGGAGGAGAGCCACTAACTATGGGGCATGAAATTTTTGGAGAGGTAGTTGCAGTTGGAGAAGATGTTGAAGGAATAGAAATTGGAAATAAATATGTAGCTTATCCTTGGATGGGATGCGGAGATTGTGATCTTTGTAATGATGACATGACCCACTACTGTGCAAACAATTCCAATCTGGGAATTCATGTTGCTGGTGGTTACGGAGACCATGTACTTGTTCCGGATACTAAATATTTATTTGATGCTGGAGATACACCAGATAGTTTGGCAGGTAGTTATGCATGTAGAGGATTAACTGCTTATAGTGCTCTTAAGAAAGCCGGACCCTATAATAAGGATAATTCGCTAGTAATAGTTTCTGCGGGAGGACTTGGACTGCTCGCGCTTAAAATTGCTAAAGCGGCCTATGGTATAAATCCTATTGTTGTAGATATTGATGACGAGAAACTTGGGATGGCAAGGCAATTAGGAGCTTCTGCAACAGTAAATTCTTCTGAAGAGGGAGCTGCAGAACAGATAATGGAATTAACTGAAGGTGGTGCTAGATCAATTGTGGATTTTGTAGGAGCTGAAGCTTCTGTTAATTTTGGATATAACCTTCTTGCAAGAGGAGGAAGCTATGTAGTAGTAGGACTTTTCGGAGGACAGTTAACTTTACCTCTTCCTATGCAGGCACTTACTGAAAAGAAATTAATGGGTTCTTACGTAGGACCTTTAGGTGATATGGAAGAACTAATGGAGCTAGTAGTTGCCGGTAAAATTGACCCTGTGGATGTAGAGACAAGAAACGTCTCAGAGGCGAATAGAACTTTAGAAGAAATGAAAGAAGGAAAATTATTAGGCCTTGTAGCTCTTACTCATGATTAAAAGACTAAATTGATATTTCCGAGAAGACTTCAGAAATATCTCTATTGATTACTAAATCTGCATATTGATCCATTTGGGTTGGTTCGTTATTAAGAATAACCAGAGTAGCTCCCGTTTCCTTTGCAAGAAGTGGTAAATCGGCAGCTGGAAAAACTGCTAAAGAAGTTCCAATACAAATAAAAAGATCTGATTCTATAGCCCTTCGTTGAGAGATTTGCATCTCCCTTTCTGGCATTGCTTGTCCAAAAGATATAGTTGCTGTTTTTAAAATTCCATCGCAGATAGAACACAAAGGAGGTTCATTTGTTTCAAGAAATTTTCTTTTTAATGCCTCTAATTCATACCTCTTACTGCAATCGAGACATTTAGCGTAAGTGGCATTGCCATGTAATTCAGATATTTTTTCTTCATCAACTCCAGAATTTTGATGCAAGTTGTCTACATTCTGGGTTATCAAGAAGGAATCCTTAATTTTCATAATTTCAGCTATTTTTTTGTGACCTTCATTAGGTAGGGCAGAATCTATGCTCAATTCGTTTCCAAACTTCCTTTGCCAAGATTCTATTCTTTTTTGTTTTGAAGAAATAAAATCTTGAAAGTAAATAGGTGTAGCTGTTTTCCAGACACCCTTAGGGCCCCTAAAATCAGGTATTCCGGAATTTGTGCTTATACCAGCACCAGTAAAAAAAACTAGTTTTTTACTTTTTTTAATTAATTCTTCAAGTTTTAAAGACATCTTTCGTGCTCTTTAAGATAATATATAAACAAAAATTAATCACCTTGGATATCTTTAATCTTAGTCAGGAATCTCTTTGGCTGCTCACTGTAGTTTATGACCTTGGGCTTGCTCTCCTGTTATATAGATTTTTCGGAAAATATGGACTCTATGTGGCTGTAGTTTTAGGTATAGTTTTGGGAAATCTTCAAGGAGGTAAAGTAAGCGAATTAATAATTTTTGGAACAGCCTATAAAGTTAGCATGGGCGCTATACTTTATTCAGGTATTTATTTCGCTACAGACGTTCTCAACGAAAAATATGGTAGAGAAGAAGCAAATAGAGCTGTGATGCTAGGTTTTGTGGCCAATATAGCCGTAATGATAACTTTGGTCCTAAGTGTTCAATTTAAACCCTCTCAGATAACAGGATCTGCCTTGGAAGTGCATAATGCAATCAGCACTCTGGCTTATTACTCTCCTGCTTTTGTAGTCGGCTCATTAACAGCTTATTTAGTGAGTCAAAGCTTTGATGTTTGGTTTTTTAATTGGCTAAAAGAAAAAACAAACGGATCGAAGTTATGGCTTAGAAATAATTTATCTACTATGACCTCTCAACTTATTGATACTCTTATTTATCAATGCACTTGGGTAATCGCTACTGGAATGGATTGGAGTACAGCGTTTATGCTTGCTATGACAAAATATGTTTTTAAGGTTTTAATTGCTGCAATTGATACAATATTCATCTATTGGGTAAAAAGATGGAACTAAGTGAAGAAGTTTAAGAAGGTAACAATAACTTGTAATTCTTTTGATAAAGACATTCAAGCGATCATAAATCAATGTAAAGAAGTTCTTGAAAATATCGATGTCAAGATCGAGTCTATTATCAATCTAGGTGAAATCAATAAAAGTAAAAAAGTAAATTTTAAAAAAATTGCATCAAACTCTGATTTAATTATTTCAATAGGCGGAGATGGCACAATGCTGAGTTGTTCAAGAGAATTAGGATATTTCGGTGTGCCTATATTAGGTATCAACCTAGGAAACTTAGGATTCTTAACCGATATAGCTCCTGAAGAAATAACATCTCGTCTCTTAGAAGTAGTTAAAGGTTCCTACACAGAGGAAAAAAGATCTTTTCTTGATATATCGATTAATGAAAAAAGCAATAACCTCTTGGCATTAAACGAAGCTGTAATACATTCTGGTGCAGTTGCTAAATTGATTGGTTATCAAGTTTTCATTGATGGTGTTTTTGTTTTTAGACAACAAGCTGATGGACTCATAATTAGTTCACCAACAGGCTCCACTGCCTATTCTCTTTCAGGTGGAGGTCCTATTGTTCATCCAAGTCTTGAGTCTATCATTCTTTTGCCTATGTTTCCTCATAGCCTAAATTCTAGCCCACTAATAATAAAAGATAACTGCGAAATAATGATTGAATTAGTAGGTAAAAGTAACAAAGCAAAGTTAAGCATGGATAGCCACAACTTAGTTGATCTAAAAAAAGGTGACATAATAAAGATAAAGAAATCAGTCATGAAATTAACCTTAGTTCATCCATTGGGGCATGATTTCTTTTCCGCATGCAGGAACAAGTTAGGCTGGAGTTCTGGAATTACTAATTAGTTCAATTTCTATGATTTATATAATTTGAAGGTTAAAATAATATGATGAACATTCTATACCGATTTATTTTCACATCATTAATAGTTTTTGCCATCAAACTTTCTGCTGAAATAACTCCCGCCCAAAAAGATATGTTAGATACTTTGCCTCCTGATCAAAGAGAATCTGTAATGCAAAAAATGCTTACAACAGAAAAACTACAGACCGAGATAGAAGAAACGTTTGAAGAAGAATCAACCTTAACAATCAAGCCAGAAATTATTGATGAAAAGAACCTTGAGGGATATTGTGAAGATTGTATTTATGGGTACAACTTATTCAAATACTCTCCTACAACTTTTGCTCCTTCTAACAAAGTTCCTGTTAGTGCAAATTACTCTTTAGGACCAGGAGATAAATTAGAAATAACTTTTTTTGGCAATGAGCAAAAGAAACTTGAAAAATTTATTTCTAGAGATGGTTCTATAGTTATTCCTGAATTGGGACCAATCTTCTTAACAGGACTAACTTACTCTCAAGCTGTTGAAGAGCTTAATAAAAGAGTAGAGGAAAAGATGTTAGGTACTGAAATTTCTATCAGTCTTACTGAATTGAGGTCAATAACCGTATATATACTTGGGCAGGCTTATAAACCAGGGTCTTACACCCTAAGTTCTCTAAGTACTGTAACAAATGCTCTATTTCAGAGTGGAGGTGTTTCAGAAAATGGTTCTCTTAGAAATATTATAGTTAGGAGAAATGGAGAGGAACCTAAAAGTTATGACTTTTACGACATTGTACTTTCCGGCAAAACGCAAAATGATTATAGACTGCAAGATGGTGATACGATTTTCGTGCCATTCATAGAAAATAAATTTAAATCTCAAGGAGCATTCAAAAGAGAATCATATTTCGAATTTCTACCGGGAGAAACAATACAAGATGCTGTTTTTTTAGCAGGGGGGTATAAATCTGATGTTATTTCCAATCCTAGAATAGAGCTTAGCAGAGTAGACCTTGTGAAAGGTGATAGAGAAATAACCTATTTAGATTTAAATGAACTTCAAAAACCATTATCTAATGGTGATGCCATTGGGGTATCCTCAATCTCAGGTGTTGAATATAAATCTATAACCCTTAGTGGAGAATTTAAATATCCGGGAGTATATTCACTAAAATCAGGAGATACTTTAGAGGATGTTCTTCAAAGGGCAGGAGGCTTGACTACTGATGCTTTTCCAATTGGTGCCGTTTTTACAAGAAAAGAAGTTGCTCTTCAACAAAGAGAAGCCTTCAGAAGAAATGCTGACGACTTAGAAAATACTATAGTCAATATAATAACCTTGGGGAATATAGCTGTTGATGAATTTACATTTGCTCCACTTTCTAAACTCATCGAGAGGCTAAGAAGTACTGAACCCGTAGGAAGACAAGTAATAGATTTTAATCCTATAAAATTAAAAACTAATCCCTCTCTTAATTTCAAAGTTGTAGATGGAGATGAGTTGCATGTTCCAAAAAGACCAGAATCTGTGAGTGTCGTAGGTGAGGTGCTTAATTCAACAACTCACAGGTATGACTCTGGACTTAGTGTAGACGACTACATTATGTCATCAGGAGGTTTAACTAACGAAGCAGATACTTCAAGAATCCTAGTCATACAACCTAATGGCCAATCTATTCTGCATAAAAAAAGACTATTTAATAATAATGCAAATAAAATACTTCCCGGAACAACGATTGTTGTCTCAAGAGACACAAGACCTTTTGATGCAATACAATTAACTCAAATTGTTACACCTATACTTGCAGATTTAGCAACTTCTGCTGCTGCTATTGCAGCAATTAGTAACGACTGATCTAGATAAATTGAAATTTATCCTCTCTGTATCGATAGCATTGCTATGCGTTAATATATTTGCTGATATAGATGACTATTTTTCTCATAATGTTACCAGTTCGGCGGGTTATTATGGTGAGACGGGTATTCTTGAAATTCCAAATGCAAGGTTTCTAGATGAGGGAACATTATCATTTTCTTATTCATCTTCCTTTCCAAATGAATTTACTGGCATAACCGCAAGCCCGTTTGATTGGCTAGAAGCAACTTATAGGTACGTTGAAGTAGAGAATCAAAAATATGGCCAATCATTTTATAGTGGAAACCAAAGTTATAAAGATAAGGGCTTTGATTTTAAAGTCAGACTACTAAAAGAAGGTTACTATCTACCTCAAGTAGCTCTGGGTCTGCGGGATATAGCAGGTACGGGACTATTTTCTTCCGAATATCTTGTAGCTACAAAAAGACTAGGACCTTTTGACATTACATCCGGAATGGGTTGGGGAAATTTAGCAGTTAATGGCACGTATGCTAACCCTTTTGCCTCTTTGGATGACAGATTTAGAACACGTAATTCTCAAAGTGGTTATGAGTTGGGCGGAGATTTCAATTACAAAGACTGGTTTTCAGGAAAATTCTCCCTTTTAGGGGGCTTAGAGTATGATCTAAAAAAATACGGCCTCAAATTTAAACTAGAATATGACACATCAGAACCTGATCAATTAGCCCCAAATAGAACACCTGTTCCTGTTCAGAGTAGGTTCAATTTTGGAATAGATTATTTTTTTACAGACTTTTTAAGGGTAGGAATAGGTATAGATAGAGGAAATCAATTTAGACTATCTTTCACTTTAAAGGGGACATATTCAAAAGATACAATCCCTAAAGCTTCACCTAAAACAGTTCAGAATCTAAATGATGATCAAAGTGAAAGAATAAGAAAAGATAAGATGCTTTTTTATAGATCTCTTAATAGAAGCTTAAGGGATGAATCAATTTTTATACAAGGTGCATCAATAGAAGAAGAAATAGTCGATGTTTCTGTAGCTTCATCAAAATTCAATAGCTTCCCTAGACTAGCTGGAAGAACGGCTAGGATCACCTCAGCTTTATCCCCTGAAGAAGTGGATCTTATAAATGTTCATGTAATGAATGGAGAATATGAAGCTTTCAAAATAAACTTTGATAGAAAAGAATTTGATAGGGCTAATAAATTAAATTCCTCTCCTTCTGAGCTCTTAATAAGCAGTTCTATTAAATCAGAATCTTCCAAGCCTTTTCATGAAGTAAGTGATTTCAAGCCTACTGTTAATTTACCTCAGTTTGACTGGACTATGAATCCTGCGTTACGACATCAAATTGGTGGCCCTGAAGCCTTTTACTTAGGCCAACTTTGGTGGAAAACAGATCTATCGGTTAAATTTAGGAGGAATCTTACTCTGTACACTACTATTGGTCTTGATATCTATAATAATTTTAATGAATTAAATAACCCCAGCCAAAGTACCATTCCACGGGTTAGAAGTGATATTCAAGAATACTTGAAGCAAGGACAGAATAATATTCAAATGTTTAAGTTTGAATATCTTGTTGCTCCTTTAGATGATGTTTACATAAGAATGGATTTTGGTTTATTAGAAGAAATGTTCGGAGGTCTAGGAGGAGAGTTATATTATAGGCCTTTTAATAAACCTTATTCCTTTGGGTTAAATGCTCACAGGGTCAGACAGAGAGGTTATGAACAAAGGTTTGGTTTTAGGGATTACGAAAATACAGTTGCAAATATAAGTATGTATTATGACTGGCCAGGAGGAGTAACTTCACATTTATTGGTTGGAGAATACCTTGCTGGCGATAAGGGGTTTACCTTAGATCTATCTCGTAGATTTGAGACCGGCTTCACTTTAGGTGTGTTTGCAACTTTTACAGATTTATCAGCGGAAGAATTTGGTGAAGGAAGTTTTGATAAAGGATTTTATTTTGCTATACCAACAGAGTTGTTTTATACAGACTACAGGCGAGGAGCTATACCCTTTGGCATGCATCCTTTAACTAAAGACGGAGGAGCACTCTTAAATTATCATAACTCCCTATACAGCATCATGAGTGACACAAATAAAAAATCAATCTTGAGAGACTGGCTACACATTTTAGATTAATCCATGTTGAAACCATTAATTTTACTTACAATTAGTACAACTTTTTTAAGCGCCTGCAGTATTTTAAGTTCTAATAATATAGCACCCGGGTATAGGGCTGCTTACGAAGGAATAAGTTCGTATTTTTTTCCAAAAGACGATGAATCAATAACCCCCCGAATAATTAATAATATTCCTTATGCTTCTGCTCTGATTAGTCTTGGAGGCTCAAGTAGAAGTTTAATAATACTAGAAAGTATTAATAACAAAACTTATCACTATGTAAGCTCAGATTCTATCTACATATCAATTGAGGAAGGAAGAATAGTTAACACTTCTGGTTTATCTAACAATTTAACTGAGCTCAAAGTACCTTTCCTTCTTAGTGAGCTTCATGACAACACTGAAACTTTAGATTACTTTACCTATTATTCTTACGATATTCCTCAATTAGTAGGACTTAAAATAAAAGCAACTATAGAGTATGCAGGAACTGAAGAGGTTGATCTTTATACTTCCAAGAAAGTATTAAGAAGATTTGAAGAAAGCATAAGTAATGATTACCTTGGATGGAAAAGAAAAAATATTTTCTGGTTGGATGAAGAAGGGTATGTCTGGAAGTCAACCCAGTATATATCGCCTAAATTACCATCTTTCACATTTGTAATAACAAAAAAACCTGCTTAAAGCAGGTTTTTTTTGCAAAGATTCTATTGTTTAGAAAATTCTATTGTTTGAATCTTGTTGCTGTTGCTGTTGCTGTAGCAGTAGAAGCTGGTACAGCTGGTACTGTAACAGTTGTAGTATATTCTTCTTCTACCTCGTAAACTTCTTCAACCTCATATTCTTCTACAACATCGTAAACTTCTTCAACATCATAGACTTCCTCAACATTGTACACTTCTTCAACCTCGTATACTTCGTCGGCATAGTAAAGATTCGATACTCCACCCGCTACTTGGTCATCGGCTATAGTTCCAATCGTTCCTGAGCCATTAAATTGCGTTGTTGTGGCGCTTGATAGTCTAGTCGCTGTATCACCAGTAAGTCTCGTTGCTGTAGCTCCGGTAAATCTAGTCGCTGTAGCTCCGGTAGTTCTTGTTGCTGTAGCCCCAGTAGTTCTTGTGGCTGTAGCCCCAGTAGTTCTTGTGGCTGTAGCTCCAGTAGTTCTTGTAGCTGTTGGCCCTGCTGTAGCGTAAGCTGCTTCACCAGGAACATCTACCACAACTTCTATCTCGTACTCCTCTATCACGGGAGTAGGTGTAGGTGTGGGAGTAGGTGTAGGAGTAGGAGTAGGTGTAGGAGTAGGCGTAGGCGTAGGCGTAACTCCAGATCCTCCTGATCCACTATCAGAAATGGCAGCGGCAGCAGCAGCTATAGCCACAACGGCTGCTATAGTACCGGCACTGACTCCACCTATGGCAGATTTTGCAGCTGCATCACCAGCGGCGGATCCGCCTGATGTTCCTTGAGCTGCACTTTCGTCAGAAAAGCCTGTGGAAGGGAAAACTAATAAAGCTATTCCTGAAAGTGTAGCCAATATGTTCTTAGATAATTCTTTCATTTTTTTAAACCCTGATTAATTAATTTTTTCCAATTTTTGTAGGGATTGGGAACTACTTTGCGTATTAAAGTTCAATTTACGTCACTGTGTCAACTTTATTTTCATCATTTTAGATTCTTTTCCTAACAGAATTTACAATCTAGCTGTTGTAGAATAACCTTTCAACTCAAAAGAATGATCATAATTTCTCTCTTTACTAAGATTTTACACTACCTACCTGGAGAGTTATCTCACTCCATAGCCTTAAGAAGTTTAAAATTTCTAAATTCTTCCGGACTTATGAAGCTCTTCCGCATTACTAAGACCTATGATTTCAGTGAAAGAGACATCAGAAATAGAACAAATATGGTTGGAATTGCTGCTGGTCTAGATAAAAACGGTGACTATATAGATTGCTTATCCAGTCTTGGCATAGGATTTATTGAAGTTGGCACTGTTACTCCGAAACCTCAAGAGGGAAATCCAAAACCAAGAATTTTTAGGAACAAAAAAGATAAATCTCTTTTAAACAGGTTGGGATTTAACAACAAAGGAGTGGATTATCTAGTAGAAAAATTAAAAGAAAGAAAATCGGAAATAATTGTAGGGTCAAGTATTGGAAAAAATTTCGATACCCCTAATGATAAAGCTTACGAAGATTATATTCATTGTTTGAAAAAGGTTTATCAGTTTTCTGACTATATTGCTGTAAATATTTCTTCACCAAATACAAAAGATCTTAGAAGGCTAAGCAATCAGGATTTTTTTGATTATCTGCTAAAAAAATTAAAAGATTCTCGCTCTGAGTTATCTGTAAAATTTGGCTATAGACCAATTTTTATAAAAATAAGCCCAGACGAGTCTCCTGAAAACTTGAAGCTAATGTGTCAATTAATTGTATCTAATGAAATGGATGGAATTATTTGCAGCAATACAACGGTTAAGCATAAAGAAGAATTTGGTTCCGGAGGTTTGAGCGGGACCCCGCTGAGGATTATATCTAATCAAATTCTAACTTTTGTAAAAGATGAAGTAGGTAAAGATTTTCCAATTATCGCTTCAGGAGGAGTTATGTCTGTTAAAGATTATAAAGAAAAACTTACATTAGGAGCGGATCTTGTTCAGATATATACAGGGTTCATTTATGAGGGTCCGAAACTTATTCAAGATATCATTAAGCATAGTTCTGATTAATTAAGACTTGACAGAGTACCCAAACTTAAACTTTA
Organism: SAR86 cluster bacterium AG-447-A08; assembly: GCA_003212335.1. Lineage (GTDB taxonomy): Bacteria > Pseudomonadota > Gammaproteobacteria > Magnimaribacterales > Magnimaribacteraceae > Magnimaribacter > Magnimaribacter mokuoloeensis. The sequence goes on along the minus strand of QCQA01000001.1, from coordinate 152,162 downwards.
TACTGTAAAACAAATTATCATTTTATTGATTTATGAAGTCATTAGTTATTGTTGAATCTGGTGCCAAGGCAAAAAAAATTAAAGGTTATCTAGATTCTAATTTTCCTGATCGAGATTGGACAGTCGAGGCTTGTGTTGGACATGTCAGAGATCTTTCTGACAAAGAGAATGCTGTTGATCCTGGTGATTGGACTAATCTGAAATGGGAATTTTCCTCTAAAGGAAAAAAAGTTATGAGAGAACTTAGAAAGTTTTGTAAAGATTCAGAGTTGCTATACTTGGCTACTGACCCTGATCGAGAGGGTGAAGCAATTGCTTGGCATTTGTTAAGCGATTTTAAGGAAAAAAAATTAATAGAAGGTGTCGATGTAAAGAGAGTTACTTTTAATGAAATTACATCTTCAGCTATCAAGAAAGCAATAGATTCTCCTAGAGAGATTGACCAGGATTTAGTAGACGCATATTTGGCAAGAAGGATCTTAGATCATTTAATCGGTTTTAAAGTTTCTCCATTACTATGGAGGCATATATCAAGAGCAAAATCAGCTGGAAGAGTTCAATCTCCCACTTTAAGAATACTATGTGAAAAAGAAGATCAGAGAGACCTGCATATTCCTAAAGAATATTGGCCCTTTGAGTCTAGTTTTGACTATTTGGGTACTCCATTTGAAGCCAAGCTTACTCGATTGGAGGGGAGGAATATTTCTAAAAATCCTTTGGAGAGTGAATTAGAAGTTAACAAGGTAGTAAATGAAATAACATCATCTTCTTTTATTTTACAAAAAATAGAGTCTAAACCTCAATCAAGCAGTCCAAAGCCTCCTTTTAGAACATCTACTCTGCAAATGTCTGCTGCAAGCGGATTAGGTTTTACTGCGGACAGAACCATGCAATCTGCTCAGAAGCTATACGAAGGAGGTCACATAACATACTTGAGAACTGATGGAATTTCTATTAGCACTTCTCCTAATACAGGAGAGCCTTTTTCAGAAGAAAATCCTGGACCTCCTCCTTTGGAAGAAATAAGAAACTATATTGCTTCAAATTATGATACTTCTTATTTATCTAAGGAACCTAGAATCTATAAATCTAAAGTACAAAACTCTCAAGAAGCCCATGAAGCAATAAGGCCCACGGATATATCTAAAACGCCTTCTGATCTCACATTAAGTGGAGATGAAGAAAGACTTTATAAACTTATATGGAATAGAACAGTAGCTAGTCAAATGCAAAGCTCTAAATACGAAAGAAAAACTCTAATTATTGAATCAATTGACAATAAATATGAGTTCAGAGCATCCTCTAGGAAAAATATTTTTAAAGGCTACGAAATATTGACAGGCTCTGAAGAAGAGTCCGAAACAATTTTTCCTGAAGGGCTCGAAGAGGGCAATGAATTGTTGTTGGTATCTAACAAATATGAACAAAAATTTACAACTCCTCCTAATAGATATTCTGAAGCTTCTTTAATTAAGAAAATGGAAGAGGAGGGTATTGGACGGCCTTCAACTTATGCCTCAATAGTCAAAGGATTGCGAACAAAGAAATATGCATACGGTGCTAAATCTATAATACCTTCTGATCTTGGAAGAGTTCTAACTTCATACCTCAAGAAAGTATTTGAAGATTTTTTTATTGAAACAAAATTTACTGCACACATGGAAGCTGATCTGGATGATATAGCTTCAGGAAACAAAAACTACGAACAAGTACTAGATAAGTTTTGGGAAGAACTGCAAAATTACCTCAATAGAAAAATAAATGATATTGAAATAAGTAATCAAGATGAATTTAAAACTCGTCAGGTTCTTGATTTGCTTAATGAAGAGCTTGGATCTGTAATTTTCCCAAAAGATGAATTAGGAAATATCAGAAAAGAATGTCCTAAGTGCTCCAGTCCAATAAGTCTTAAATCAGGAGCTTGGGGCTATTTCGTTGGCTGTTCAGAATGTAAATGGACAAAAAAACCTTTCGAGTTCAATACATCTTTTGAAACATATCAAGAACTTCCAAAAGATTTAGGAAATCATCCTGATCTTGGTAATCCAATATATGCAGATCTCAGTGTTAATGGCCCTTGCGTGTGGACACTGAACGAAGAAGAAAAAAAACTATTTGGCACTCCTGATGAAGATGAGTTTATCCTAGATATAGGTTTGAATCGGGCAATTGAGCTCATAGATAGAAGTAATGCAGAAAATATTTTATTCACTGAAATCAATACCAATCTACCTATTGTTTTAAAGAATGGAAGGTTTGGAGAATATACCGAATTTGATGGGTTTAATAAAGCAACTAAGCTTAAGCCTGAAGATAAAGAACCAAGCCCTAAAGTGTCTTATTACGAGCCTGAAACAATAGATTATCAGTCAGAGTCCGGTCGAAGATATGTATTAAATTCTTTAAGAATTTTAGGATTCCTTTATAAAGAAGATAAGTCTGTTTTACCGGTAGGTATAAAAATAAGAAAACCCGGAAAAGCGTTTAAATTTATCAAGAATATAAAAGTTGGTGAGGTAGAAACTGAAATACCTAATGATTGGTATAAACTTGATCCCGAAGGACAGGACTTCATAATCAATGAAGTTTTGAAGCTAAAGAAAGGAGAAAGGTTTGTATCTTTAGAAGAATCTAAAGTAATTTAGATAGATTCTCTCACTAGTGCAACACATGAACCTTCAATTGCCAATTCATCTGTTTCAGGGTTGACTATAATATCTTTGTAGTTTTGATTTTCAGGTCTTAAGACCACTTTAGTTTGAGACATTTCTATCAAAGTTTTGACTGTAACTTCATCATTGATCCGAGCTACAACAACATTACCTACTTTAAAATCTTTCGATTTACTTACACCAATTAAATCTTCTTCATAGATACCCACATCAACCATGCTGTCGCCTTTAACTCTCAAATAATAATCAATATCATCAGAAAAGAGGTTTCTTGATTTAGGAATGGTCTTTTCAATATTTTCTTGAGCCAGGATTGGCCCTCCTGCTGCAACTAATCCTATTACAGGTATTTCGTTGTTCTCAGATTCGCTTAAGACTATTCCGCGAGAGGCTCCAGAGAGTATTTTTATAAAGCCTTTTTTTTCTATTGCCCTAAGGTGTTGTTCTGCTGCATTCGGAGATTTAAAACCTAATGTTTTAGCAATATCAGCTCTAGTAGGGGGAAACCCAAAATCCGATATATGTGTTTTTATTAAGTTTAAGATCTCTTCTTGTCTCTTAGTTAAATTTTTCATTCTTTGCGACATTAGGTGTCGTTAGTTATAGTTAAAATATTAAACACTTACTGTAATTATATACAGTATATTGTAATATGCAAGAATGTTGAGAATAGCTATAACTTCAAGAGCCCTTTTTGATCTAGATGCTAGCCATCTAGTATTTACCAATGATGGCTTGGAAGCTTATAAAGAATATCAAATATCTCAAGAAAATACCCCTTTGAATCCGGGCGAGGCATTTACGCTTGTGAAAAAACTCCTAAATCTTAATGATTTATATAAAGGTGAAAACCTTGTGGAGGTAATGTTGCTTAGCCGCAATACTGCTGATACTGGATTAAGAATTTTTAACTCAATTCAATATCATGGACTAGACATCAAAAAAGCAGCCTTTTGTGGTGGCAACAGCCCCCATATTTATGCAAAATCATTTAAAGCCGATCTTTTTCTTTCCACCGAACTAGAAGATTGTAAATGTTCTATAGAAAATGGAGTGGCTTCAGCCAGAATTATGCCTTCCAAAAAATCTCTTTTAGATGAGAAAGTTCTAAGAGTGGCTTTTGATGGAGATTCAGTTCTATTTTCGGAAGAATCTCAAAAAATTTATGATCAATATGGCTTAGATGCATTCAATAAAAATGAGAAGGATTTAGCAGATACGCCTTTAGTTGGAGGACCATTTAAATCTTTCTTAATTGAGCTTTATAAAATTCAACAAAGTTTCTCTAGGACAGAGTGCCCTATAAGAATTTCACTTGTTACAGCCAGATCAGCTCCGTCTCATGAAAGAGTTATAAAAACCCTAAGAGATTGGAACATTAGGATCGATGAGTCTCTTTTTTTAGGTGGATTAGAAAAAAAAGAATTTCTGAAAGATTTTGGAGCTGATATTTTTTTTGATGATCAAATAGATAATTGCTTGGCTGCAAGTTTAGAGGTACCTACAGGTCAAGTAATAAACTTTAATACGAGAATTTAAATTCAAAAAATGTATAATCCTCACCTCAATCATAGAGTGAGTAAAACTAATAATGGAACATGTCTGTCTTGATCTCGAAGGCGTATTAATACCGGAAATTTGGGCTGAAGTCGCTGAATATACTGGGGAGGAGCAATTTAAACTTACTACTCAAGATCTCAAAGATTATTCGGAATTAATGGACATGAGAATCAATCTTGTCGAATCTATCGGTTTATCTTTTTCTGAGATTCAATCCTTGGTAGATAAAATGGAGCCTTTTGATGGAGCAAGAGAATTTATTGACTGGGTAAGAGATAATTTTCAACTAACTATCGTCTCAGATTCTTTTTATGAACTGGCATGGCCTTTACTTAGGAAACTTGGCACTCCTGCCATTAACTGTCATTATTTAGATATAGAAAATAATCAATTGAAAGGTTATACCTTGAGACAATTAGAAAATAAAAAGAAAGTTGTTCAGTCTCTAAAAGATATGAAGTTCAAAGTGTTTGCTTCAGGTGATTCTTATAATGATATACAGATGCTTCAAGAGGCAGATTTAGGAGTATTTTTTCAGGCTCCAAAACATATTAGAGAAGAGTTCAAAGAAATTGATGGAGTTGAAAGTCATGCAGATTTAAAAAATTTGCTGATAGAGAATTCTTCTTTCATTGGGAGGACATAATATGAGTCAATCTCAAGGAAAAAAACTTAGAGAGGCTATAGCTAGCAATAATCCTTTGAAGATTGTTGGCACGATCAACGCTTATTCAGCCTTATTGGCAGAAAAGGAAGGTCACAATGCAATTTACTTATCTGGAGGTGGTGTGGCTGCTTCTAGCCTAGGTGTTCCTGATCTAGGTATATCCTCGCTTCAAGATGTGCTGATTGATGTAGAGAGGATTACAAATGTAACCTCAGTGCCTTTACTAGTTGATGCTGATACTGGTTGGGGCGGAGCATTTAACATTGCAAGAACTGTTAAATCTTTTATCAATTATGGAGCTGCAGGGCTGCATATAGAAGATCAAGTATCACAAAAGAGATGCGGCCATAGACCAAATAAAGAGATTGTTTCTACTGAGGAAATGGTTGATAGGATTAAGGCTGCAGTAGATGCCAAAACAGATGAAGATTTTGTAGTAATGGCAAGAACTGATGCATTAGCTAATGAAGGATTGGATGCTGCAATAGAAAGAGCTTTTGCTTATCAAGAAGCCGGAGCAGACGCCCTTTTTCCTGAAGCCTTTATTGAACTAGATCAGTATAAAGAACTTAAGAAGAGCGTTAATATACCTATCCTGGCTAATATTACAGAGTTTGGCAAGACACCCCTTTTTGGTTGTGAAGAACTAAGTCAGTCAGGAGTAGACATGGTTCTTTATCCTTTATCTGCCTTTAGGGCAATGAGTAAAGCGGCTGAAGAAGTATTTAAAGAAATTAAAAAGTCTGACAATCAGGAGAGCCTTATCAAAAATATGCAAACTAGAGATGAACTTTATGACGTACTAGATTATCATTCGTTCGAAAATAAGTTGGACGAGCTATTCAAAAACTAGATTAGGAAACAAAATGGGTGAGAAGAAATTAGATGGAGCAGGTTTAAGAGGTCAAGTAGCAGGCAAAACTGCTCTTTCAACCGTTGGCAAAGAAGGAAAAGGTTTAACCTACAGGGGTTATGCCATAGAAGAGCTCGCCGAAAAGGCTTCCTTTGAAGAAGTAGCTTATATGCTTTTATATGGAAAATTACCCAATCAATCTGAATATGATCAATATTCAGCAAAACTAAAATCTTATAGGGCCTTACCAGAAGCCCTCAAAGAAGTTCTTGAGAGAATACCAGCAGATGCACATCCTATGGACGTAATGAGAACAGGTTGCTCTATGCTGGGTAACTTAGAACCAGAAGGAGATTTTTCTAACCAAAATGAGACTGCTGATAGGATTATGGCAGCTTTTGCTTCTATAGTTACATATTGGTACAGATACTCTCATGATGGAGTTCGAGTAGAAACAGAAACAGATCACCCAACTATTGGGGGTCAGTTTTTATCTTTACTGACTGGCAAAGAACCTTCTGAAGAGCATGCTAGAGCACTTGATGTTTCATTAATTCTTTATGCTGAACATGGATTTAATGCTTCAACTTTTACCGCAAGAACCTGCGCTTCAACATTGTCTGACATGCATTCATGTATAACAGGCGCGATAGGCACCCTAAGAGGCCCACTACATGGTGGCGCTAATGAAGCTGCGATGGAAATGATTGAACTATACTCTACTAGAGAAGAGGCCAAAGCGGGTGTACTTGATTTACTAGCTAAGAAAGAAAAGATAATGGGATTTGGTCATGCTGTTTATAGCTCAGAGGATCCAAGAAACGCCATTATTAAAGTTTGGGCGGAAAAACTTTCTAAATTGGATGGCAATACAACCTTATATGAAGTCTCTGAAGAGATCGAAAAAGTGATGGATGAAGAGAAAGGAATGTTTGCTAATACTGACTTCTTTATGGCTTCTGCCTATAACTATTTAGGTATTCCGACTGCTATATTCACTCCGTTATTTGTAATTGGAAGAACTTCTGGCTGGGCTGCAAATATAATGGAACAAAGAGCTGATAATAGAATTATTCGACCAAGCGAAGAGTATATCGGACCAGATAACTCTGTTTGGGTCGACATGTCTGATCGTTAATTAAAGGAAAAAATTATGTCTGGAAACGTTGAAACAAACGTACGTCCTAACCCTGATGACGTACTAGTTAAAATAGCAGATTATGTATTAGATAAAAATATAGAAAGTGCAGAAGCGTATGATACGGCTCGAAATTGCTTAATGGACACGTTGGGTTGTGGATTGCTTGCACTTACTTTTCCAGATTGCAAAAATTTACTAGGCCCTTACGTTGAAGGAACAGAAGTACCTGGTGGTGTAAGAGTTCCTGGAACAAATCATGTTTTAGATCCTGTGAAGGGCGCTTGGGATATTGGTGCAATTATCAGATGGCTAGACTTTAATGATACTTGGTTGGCAGCTGAGTGGGGACATCCGTCAGATAATCTTGGAGGAATATTAGCTGCTGCTGATTATTTATCTCAAAAGAATGTATCAGAGGGTAAGGATCCTCTTACTATGAAAGATGTTTTGACCAATATGATTAAAGCACATGAGATTCAAGGTGTTTTAGCTCTAGAAAATAGTTTCAATAGAGTAGGACTTGATCATGTTGTTCTGGTAAAGGTTGCCTCTACTGCCGTCATTTCTTCAATGTTTGGTTTGAGTAAAGACCAAACCATTGATGCATTATCGCAAGCATGGGTAGATGGACAGAGTTTAAGAACTTATAGACATGCTCCAAATGCAGGTCCAAGAAAGTCCTGGGCAGCTGGAGACGCAACAAGTAGAGCTCTTCAGTTAGTTTTATTAACTCAAAAGGGTCAGATAGGCTATCCAAGTGTTCTTACTGCGCCTACATGGGGTTTTTATGACGTTCAATTTAAAGGGAATTCATTCAGTCTTCCTAGAAATTTTGATTCATATGTTATGGAGAATGTGCTTTTTAAAATCTCCTTCCCTGCTGAGTTCCATGCTCAAACTGCAGTTGAAGCAGCTGTTACACTTCACGATCAAGTTAAAGATAAATTAGATGATATTGATAAGATCTTAATTTCAACTCATGAGTCAGCAATAAGAATCATAAGCAAAGAAGGCGTCCTCAATAATCCGGCTGACAGAGATCATTGTCTTCAATATATGACCGCAATCGGACTCCTAAAAGGAGATTTAGTTGCTGAGGACTATGAAGATGACGTGGCTTCTGATCCATTGGTAGATCAATTAAGAGAAAAAATGGTGATTGAAGAAGATATCAGATATACAGAGGAGTATCTAGAATCTGATAAACGCTCGATTGCTAATGCTATACAGATTCTTTTTAAGGATGGTACTTCAACTGATAAAATTGAGGTTGAATATCCAATAGGTCATAGACGCAGAAGAGAACAGGGAATCCCTCTGCTTGTTGAAAAGTTTGAGAGGAACTTAGCCACTCAATTTTCAGAAGAAAGATGCCAAAATATCTTAAACTTGTGTATGGATCAAAACAATCTAGAAAAAACTTCTGTTCTAGACTTCATGGATCTTTTCGTTGCTGAATAATTCATGAGAGACTTTCTAGAAGATTTTTTAGAGCGCCTTATATTCGCGAGTAGGTGGCTTCTGGCACCTATATACATAGTGCTCTGTTTATCTCTCCTATTTATTACAGTAAAAGTTATCCAAGAAACAGTTAACTACTTACCTGTAATGCTTCTACAGGACGTGAAAGGCATTATGCTTTTTGTTTTGCACATTGTGGATTTAGTCTTGGTAGGCAACTTAGTTTTGATGATTATTTTTGCTGGATATGAAAATTTCGTTTCCAAGATACATGTGGCAGAAGAGAGCGAAGATAGACCTACCTGGATGGGCACTGTAGATTTCAGCGAATTAAAATTAAAACTAGTAGCATCCATTGTCACTATTTCTGGTATTAATCTTCTTGCAGCTTTTATGGATTTATCACAGATAAGTGATAGAGAAATTTTCTGGATGGTAGTTGTTCATCTAATCTTTATACTTTCCGGAGTACTACTTGCTCTCATGGACTTTGTTACCTCCAAGTCAAAGAGTATCTAATTAATCAATATTGATATCTAAGTAAGCATTTAGCTCTGATAGGGCATCCATTGGTTGAATAACTTTTATTGTTTTCATTCCTAGTTCTCTGGCGGGCTTGAGGTTTATACCAAGATCATCTAAAAAAACTACATCTGCAGGATCTACATTACCCCTCTTGCAAGCGCGTAAGTAGAAGTCAGGATCAGGTTTTCTTACATTCTCTTTGCTAGATTCAAAAACGAAGTCAAATAATTCCATCACTTGATCATGTTTTCCAGAGGCTGAGACATTGCCATCAAAGTCTATATCACCCATTGATTGAATATTATTTGTAAGACATGCCTGAAGCAGGTTACCTTTAATTTTTTTTAAAGCTGCAATCATTTCAGGTCTGACCTGGCCTCTTAAAAGAGCAATTACATCTTTTCCTTTTACTGGATGGCCTAGTTTTTTACTCTCTATCTCAAACAATTTGTCGAATTCTTCTAAATTTACCTCGTTTCTTTCTAGCTTGGCCCATGCATTTGAGTCAGGGTTGGTAGAATTCACTGAACGAAGAAAGTCTTTTGGTAAATCATTTTCTTTTTCAAACCTATTGAAGGATTCAAAAGGGCTACTGGTTATAACTCCTCCAAAATCCCAAAAAACTGCTTTAATCATATGACGTCTATCTTTTTTTAGATGAAGTATATTGGATGTTTTCAAATAAATATCAAATTTAATACCCAAAATCCTTAAAAATTCTATAATCGCACCCCCAGTAGAGTAATTAGATAAATATATGTCAGGAAATTCTTTTGGAAATTCATTTGTTGTGACCACTTTCGGTGAGAGTCATGGCATAGCCCTGGGGTGTGTCATTGATGGTTGTCCTCCCGGATTAGATTTATCAAAAGAGGATATACAGAGCGAACTAGATAAAAGAAAGCCAGGTTCTTCAAAATATACTACTCAAAGGAAAGAAGATGATGAGGTAGAAATTCTATCTGGAGTTTTTGAAGGCAAGACGACGGGAACACCAATTGGTTTGCTCATCAGAAATAAAGATCAGAAATCAAAAGATTATGATGACTTAAAAGATGTTTTTAGACCCTCCCATGCTGATTACGTTTATTCAAAAAAATATGGTCACAGAGATCACAGGGGAGGAGGAAGATCTTCTGCTAGAGAAACAGCTATGAGAGTTGCTGCAGGTGCAATAGCAAAAAAATATTTAAGCGATAAACAAGGCATTAACGTTAAAGGATATTTATCTCAGATCGGTACGATTGAAGTTAATAAAATTGATCTTACCCAAATAGATAAAAATCCATTCTTTTGTCCTGATTCTGAAGTTTTAGAGGATATAGAAACTTTGATAGATAATCTTAGAAAAGAAGGTGATTCTATAGGTGCTAAAATTGAAGTTACTGTTTCTAATATGCCAATAGGTTTGGGTGAGCCAGTCTTCGATAAACTTGAAGCTGATTTAGCAAAAGGGTTGATGAGTATCAATGCTGTCAAAGGTTTTGAAATCGGTAAGGGTTTTGGTCTGATAGCCTCTAAAGGTTCAGATGCAAGAGATGAAATGTCTCCAGATGGTTTCTTGTCGAATAATTCAGGAGGAATTTCCGGAGGTATAAGTACAGGACAGGATATAAATCTTTCAATAGCTTTAAAACCTACCTCCAGTATTAACAAGGAAGGTAAAACGATAGATAGTTCTGGTGAGTCTCAAGAAATACAAGTTAAAGGAAGGCATGATCCTTGTGTAGGTGTTAGAGCAACTCCAATTGCTGAGGCAATGACAGCTCTTGTTATTATGGATCATTTCCTACGAAACAGAGCACAGAATGCGGATGTCGTAACTGATATACCTGACTATTCTTAAATTATCTTATGCCACAGACTTTATACGATAAGTTATGGAACCTTCATGAAGTTGCACAAAGGGAGGACGGCACTCATCTATTATATATAGACAGACATTTAATTCATGAAGTTACCTCTCCTCAAGCTTTCGAAGGTCTAAAAATAGCCGGAAGAAAACCGTGGAGAATTTCATCAAATATTGCCACCCCCGATCATAATGTTCCAACTACGGACAGAGCAAAGGGTATTCAAGGTATAAATGATGAGGTCGCTAAGTTACAAGTAGTCACCTTGGATGAAAACTGCAAACAACATGATATTTTACAATTTGATATTCATGATATACGTCAGGGTATCGTCCATGTCGTAGGCCCAGAGCAAGGTTTAACACTTCCAGGCATGACAATTGTATGTGGGGACTCACACACTTCAACTCACGGGGCATTGGCTACACTTTCCATGGGTATAGGTACATCCGAAGTAGAGCATGTCCTTGCAACGCAATGCCTCAAAACTTCTAAATTGCAAAACATGAGAGTCATAATCAATGGTGATTTACAGAAAGGAGTAACTCCCAAGGACGTTACTCTCGCAGTAATAGGAAAGATAGGAACGGCAGGGGGTACTGGTTATGCAATAGAGTACGCGGGATCTGTAATAGAAAACATGTCTATTGAAGGAAGAATGACTGTTTGCAATATGGCAATAGAAGCAGGAGCAAGAGCTGGCTTAGTTGCCTATGACCAGACTACAGAGGCTTATATCAAAAATAGACCATTTGCTCCCACCGGAGAGCAATGGATTCATGCAAAGAGTCAATGGGAAGAATTGATTAGCGATGAGGATGCTAAATTTGATAAAGAAATAGAGATAGACGGATCTTTAATTGCACCTCAAGTTACCTGGGGAACATCCCCAGAGATGGTGATTGACATTGACGGTTTTATTCCTGAACCTGACAGTGAATCTATTCAACATGCCCTAGATTATATGGATTTGGAACCTGGTAAAAAAATTAAAGATATAAAGCTTGATCAAGTATTTATAGGTTCTTGTACTAATTCTAGGATCGAAGATTTGAGAGAGGCTGCGAAAGTGTTGGAAGGAAAAAAGATATCAGACTCAATTAAACGAGCAATTGTAGTGCCTGGATCTGGTCTAGTTTCTAAACAAGCCGTTGAGGAAGGTCTTGATAAGGTGTTTATGGATTCAGGATTTGAATGGAGAGCACCAGGATGTTCTATGTGTTTAGCCATGAATCCAGATCAACTTGGTGATGGAGAGCATTGTGCATCAACTTCAAATAGGAATTTTGAAGGAAGACAGGGATATGGTGGTAGAACACATCTTGTCTCTCCTAGTACGGCTGCAGCTTCAGCTATAGAAGGCCATTTCGTTGATGTAAGGGAGTACTTGCCATGAAAAATACATTCACTTTTCATCGTGGAAGGGCTGTTCCCATTGACAGAGACAATATAGATACCGATCAAATCATCCCTAAACAGTTTCTAAAATCTATTAAAAAGAGTGGTTTTGGACCTAATCTATTCGATGCATGGAGGTATGAAGACGAAGGTTTTCCCGGACAAGATGTTAGTCAGAGAAAGCCAAATAAAGAATTTATTCTGAATCAAGAGAGATTCAACGGTGCTGACATATTGATTAGCAAGAAAAACTTTGGTTGTGGTTCTAGTCGCGAACATGCAGTTTGGTCCTTAATGGATTTTGGTTTCAAGGTTGTTATTGCTGAGAGTTTTGCAGATATTTTTTATAACAACTGTTTTAACAACGGTCTTTTACCAATAACTCTCTCATCTGAAGAGATTTCTATGATGCTCAATATTGCAGAGGAAGGTAAAGAAATTGAAATCGATTTAGAAAATCAAGTTATCTTCTTTGAAGATAATGAAATTGCTACTTTTGAGATAGATCCTTTCAGAAAGAAATGCATTCTAGAGGGTTTAGATGAAATCGGATTAAGTCTCATTCATGCAGCAGAAATAAAAGAATTTGAAGAGAAAAGGGCAATGGAGTCACCTTGGATTTTTAAAATGGGGAATAAAAATGAAAAGTAGAGAAGTTCTATTTCTACCAGGAGATGGAATAGGACCCGAAGTTAGCAACGAAGCAAGAAAAGTTCTCGAGTATTTAAATGATGCTCAAGATTTAGGGATAAATATTTCGCAATCAGTTGTTGGCGGATGTGCATATGAAGAGTTTGGTAAACCCTTGCCTGAGGCAACATTAGAGGCAGCTAAAAAATCAGATGCGATACTACTAGGGGCTGTTGGAGGTCCTGCATGGGATAATCTTCAATATGACCTCAGACCAGAGAGAGCTTTACTTGGTTTACGATCAGAACTAGATTTATTTGCAAACCTCAGACCCGCAATCTTATCAAAATATTTGAGTGACTCCTCCTCTTTAAAATCAGAAAAAGTTCTAGATCTTGATCTTCTAATTATTAGGGAACTAACAGGTGGAATATATTTTGGAGAACCTAGGGGTACTTCTGATTCTAATCAATCAGCTTTCAATACTATGGTTTATTCAAGAGATGAAATTGAAAGAATTGGTAGAGTTGCTTTCGAAGCGGCTCAAAAAAGAAATAAACATTTATGCTCTGTAGATAAAGCTAATGTACTAGAGGTTAGTGTTTTGTGGAGAGAAGTAATTTCAAAATTGGCTAGCGAGTACCCTGATGTTCACTTATCTCATATGCTTGTTGATAATGCCGCTATGCAATTAGTTAGAGAACCGAAACAATTCGATGTAATAGTTACTGGAAATTTATTTGGCGACATACTTTCGGATATTGCAGCAATGCTTACCGGTTCGATAGGTATGCTTCCTTCAGCTTCTTTAAACTCTAAAAATCAAGGTTTATACGAACCTGTTCATGGTTCGGCACCGGATATTTCTGGTAAAGGACTTGCCAATCCCATAGCAGCAATTCTTTCAGTTGCCATGATGTTAAAGTACAGTTTTAGCTTAAACAAAGCCTCATCTGCGATAGAAAATGCTATTCAAGAAGTATTATCTGAGGGTTATATAACTCATGATCTTGAAGGAGATGATAATAAAAAATTATCTACCTCAGATATGGGTAATAAGATTATTGAAAAATTGATATAAAGATGAAAAAAGCAAAAAGAATAGCCGTAGCAGGTGCAACAGGTATGGTAGGTCAAGCTTTCCAGAATTTGCTTGAAAATAATTTTTTCCCCGAGGCTGAAATAGATCTGCTAGCAAGTCAAAAATCAAAAGGAAGATCAGTTACTTTTCGAGGAAAAGAACATATTATAAAAGATCTTGCTGAATATGATTTTAGTTACACTGACTTGGCTCTCTTTTCGGCTGGTGCTTCTGTCTCTGCTGAATATGCACCTAAAGCTGTATCTCAAGGTTGTGTGGTTGTAGATAATTCCTCTTGTTTTAGGTACGACGATGAAATAGCCCTTATTGTTCCTGAGGTTAATGGAGATGAGCTATCAAATTATGATTTACCTTCAATCATAGCAAATCCAAATTGCTCAACTATCCAGATGTTAGTTGCCCTTAAGCCTATTCACGAAGAATTTAAGATTAAACGGATAGATATCACAACCCTGCAGGCTGTTTCAGGCACCGGTAAGGAAGCTACTGAAGAATTACTGGATCAATTAAGTGCTTACCAAGGACATAATGAACTTGAAAATAATGTTTATCCTAAGCAAATTGCCAATAATGCATTACCTCACTGTGATGTAATGGAGGAGAATAGATACACTAAAGAAGAGAATAAACTTTTGAAGGAAACACACAAAATTCTTGATTCAAATATACATGTCGCTGCAACTTGTGTAAGAGTTCCAGTTCTTAATGGTCACTCAGAATCTATTCATATACTTACAGAAAAGCCCTTAACAGAAGATGTGGTTGTGAAATTGCTAAGTAATTCTCCAGGATTAAAATTACATTATGATCTTGGTGCTAATGACTATCCCACAGCAGCTACAGACGCGGACGGAGATTACCTTGTTCACGTAGGGAGGCTAAGGAAAGATCTTTGGGATGATTGTAGAATGAATATGTGGGTGGTTGCAGATAACCTTCTAAAGGGAGCTGCTTTAAACAGTATTCAGATCGCCAATCTGATATTTGACTAATCCAAAGATGCAAAACCTTTTATTGAATCTTGAAACAGAATTTTACTTATTTACAGGTATAGACTTAGAAGGCATAAGCGGACTATTTCTTGGCCTTACAATCTTTTGTTTATTTTTATTCATTTTCAGGTTTGAAAAGAAAAGGGAAATTTTAATTCATGATATCGATCTTTCGAATGAGATTGGGAATGAGAAGCTTGCGAAGATAAATCTCTCGAGGAGCTTGATAGAAATGGATCAAAAGGACGAAGCAATTAGACTGTTGCAAGAAGTTCTTGAAGATAGACCAAGCCCAGAAGAAAAAAGGAATGCTGACCAATTATTATCCAAGATTGGAGTCTGATTTATGCAATCAAGAGTAGCTTTAGGCATTGAATATGATGGATCAGAATATTATGGATTTCAAAAGCAGAAGAGTACTGAACAAACCATTCAAGGGAATCTAGAAAATTCTATTTCCAAGGTTGCTAATCACTCTATTAAAACTTTTTGTAGTGGTAGAACTGATGCAGGTGTTCACGCATTTATGCAAGTTGTTCATTTTGATACTGAATCCAGAAGATCAACACGTGAATGGGTTAGAGGAATAAATTCCTATCTACCACATGATATAAAAGTCCTTTGGTCAAAAGAGCTAGACGAAACATTTCACGCACGATATTCAGCTACACATCGATCATATTTATACCGCATTTTGAATAATCAAACACCTTCAGCACTTTGGTCAAAAAGAGCTTTGTTTGTTCCTCAAAAGCTAGATATCAGGGCCATGAGAGCTGCTTCAAAATATCTCATTGGAGAATATGATTTTAGCTCGTTTAGAGGATCTGGTTGCCAATCAAATTCACCCGTAAGAACAATAGAAGATATAAAAATTACGAAGAAAAATAATTTCATAACCTTTGAACTTAGAGCCAATGCTTTCCTTTTACATATGGTTAGAATAATTATTGGAACATTGTTGATGGTAGGAAAAAGAGAAATTAAACCTGTAGAAATGAAGAATATACTTAACGAAAAAGATAGAAGGATTGCAGGTAAGACAGTCAGCTCTTCGGGTTTATATTTTTTAGGGCCTAAGTATCCTGCAAAATATCACTTACCAGATTTTAAAGATAATCTAATTTAAAATCTATTAAGTGTTTCTATTCTATAATCCTAAAACATGAGTCATTTCATTAAAGTCTGCGGCATAACAAATACCACAGATCTCTCTTTTATTAGTAAAACAAATATTGATGCAGTAGGCTTCAATCTTTACAAAAAAAGTAAGAGACATATAGAGCTAGTAGAAGCCAAGACATTGTCTGAATATCTTCCTAATTCCTTTCAAGTCTTTTTAATCTTTGTCAATCAACCTGCACAATTCGTTTCAAAGTGTTTAAAGCAGATTCCAAATGCTATTCCGCAATTTCATGGAGAGGAAGATAGAGAATATTGTGAAAGTTTTGGGGCTAATTATGTAAAGGCCATAAGGATTAGGCCAAATACTGATCTAGAAAAGATTAATCAAGAGTATAAAAGTGCTAAAATGCTCATCTTCGATAGTTTTGATGAAGAGGAGTACGGAGGCACAGGACAGACTTTCGACCTAAATCTCTTAGGAGATAGAATAACAACCCCCTATCTAGTTGCAGGAGGAATTGATGATTCTAATTTTAAAGAAGCTCTACTATTAAATAATTGTATAGGTATAGATGTCTGTTCAAGCGTTGAGAAGGAACCTGGAATTAAAGATCATTCCAAGTTAAAAAATTTAATTGAAAAAGTAAGGAGTTTTCATGTCTGAAGAATTAATGCCTGATAAAAATGGAAGATTTGGTATATACGGTGGAAGGTACGTAGCAGAAACCTTAGTGCCCGCCTTAGAGGAATTATCAGAGCAATATGAAATCATAAAAAATGATGAAAACTTCCTTAAGGAATTTACAGACGATCTTAAATATTATGTTGGAAGACCTTCCCCTTTATATTTTGCAAAACGATGGACGGAGTTGTTAGGTGGAGCAAAGATTTTTCTTAAACGCGAAGATCTAAATCATACTGGAGCGCATAAAATCAACAATACTGTTGGTCAAATTTTGCTTGCAAAACATATGGGTAAGAAAAGAATAATTGCTGAAACCGGTGCAGGACAACATGGTGTAGCTACTGCATCTGTAGCAGCGCGACATGGACTGGAATGTATCATCTATATGGGAGAAGAAGACATTAAGAGGCAGTCACTCAATGTTTTTAGGATTAAATTGCTTGGAGCAAAAGTAGTTGGTGTTAGCTCTGGAACATCTACCCTTAAAGACGCAATGAATGAGGCGATGAGAGATTGGGTAACGAATGTTGATGATACTTATTATATTATCGGTAGTGTTGCTGGGCCTCATCCCTATCCCCAAATTGTGAGAGATTTCAATGCTGTTGTAGGTAGAGAAGTTTTAGAACAAAGTCAGAGTATTATTGGGAAGGATCCTGATATGTTGGTAGCTTGTGTTGGAGGAGGTTCTAATGCAATGGGTTTATTTTATCCATTTATCGAGAAAAAAAATGTTAGATTGATAGGAGTTGAAGCGGGTGGATTAGGATTGAGTACAGGAAAACATGCTGCTCCACTAAATGACGGAAAGGAAGGAGTGCTTCACGGTATGAGAACATATCTGATGCAGGATGATGCAGGTCAGGTTATCGAAACACATTCTGTTTCGGCAGGATTAGATTACCCGGGAGTAGGACCCGAACACGCATGGTTGAAAGATATTGGAAGAGCCGAATATGAAGCTGCAGATGATGAGGAGGCTCTAGACGCATTTAAGGAATTAACTAGAGTAGAAGGCATAATGCCTGCTCTTGAAACAGCTCATGGAATTGCTTATGTAAAAAAAGTAGCTCCAACAATGAGTAAAGACAGCTCTATTGTAGTAAATGTTTCTGGTCGAGGAGATAAAGATATAAATACTGTAGCTTCGATAGAGGGAATAGAACTTTGAGTTCCAAGATCAAAGAAGTCTTTTCTAACATTAAAGCTCAAAAAAGAAAGGCTTTAATTACTTACATAGTATCTGGAGATCCAGATATACAAACAACCCTTAATATCATGCACTGCATGGTTGAAGAGGGTGCCGATATAATCGAGCTTGGAATACCTTTTTCTGACCCGATGGCCGAAGGAGTATCAATACAAAGAGGTCATGAAAGAGCTTTAGACAAAGGAGCTTCTTTGCATGATGCATTTGAATTAGTAAAAGAGTTTAGGCTTACTAACAAGCTAACACCCATTGTCTTTATGGGGTATATGAATACTTTCGAATCTCTAGGTGCAGATCTATTTATGCAACATGCTTCTTCATCGGAGTTAGATGGAATCCTTATAGTAGATATGCCTCCTGAGGAAAGTTCTGACTTTAACCTCGCAGCTAAAAAGGCCAATATAGACATAATAAGACTAATAGCACCTACTACAAGTTCTTCAAGAGCCAAAAAGATTTGTTCACAATGCTCTGGTTATGTTTATTACATATCTGTTAAGGGCATAACTGGAGCGGCAAATATGGATGCAGTTGATGTAAAGAATAAAGTTGGGGAACTAAGAAAACACACTGAATTACCTATTGCAATAGGGTTTGGAATTAAAGACGCAGCTTCAGCTTCTTCAGTAATGGAAGTTGCTGATGGTATAGTTGTAGGTAGCGTTTTTGTTGATTTAATAGGTGAAGGTGGCAATATTATTGAGAAAGTTAGTGCAAAAACCAAAGAACTTTCTGAGGTACTACAGTAAAAATGGCTAATTGGTTTGAGAAAATATTACCCTCTTTCATAAGAAAAGAAACCACTAAGAAGTCAACAATTCCTGAAGGTTTATGGCAGAGCTGTAACTCTTGCAACAATATTTTGTATGTACCTGAACTAGAATCCAATTTGTTTGTTTGTCCCAAGTGTGACCATCATATAAGGATAGGCGCAAGAAAAAGACTAGAAATTTTCCTAGATTCTGCCGAAACCATAGAAATTTCTGAAGATAAAACACCAAAAGATTGGTTGAAATTTAAGGACACTAAATCTTATAAAGAAAGAATAGACTCTGCAGAAAAGAGTAGCAATGAAAGTGAAGCCTTAATTGCGATGAAAGGATATCTTAAAAAGATGCCTGTAGCTGCTTGTGCTTTTGAGTTTAGATATATGGGGGGATCTATGGGCTCAGTAGTAGGTCAGAAATTTGTAGATACAGTCAATTATGCCCTCGAAAATCAATTGCCAATGGTCTGCTTCTCAACTAGTGGAGGTGCCAGAATGCAAGAATCTCTTGTTTCTCTTTATCAAATGGCCAAAACGAGTGCAGCTATAGAAAAAATGAGACAAGCAAAGCTCCCTTATATTTCAGTAATGATTGATCCTATCTATGGGGGCGTATCAGCAAGTCTAGCGATGTTAGGAGATATAAATATAGCTGAACCCAAAGCATTAGTAGGTTTTACGGGTCCAAGAGTTATTGAGCAAACATTAAATGTAAAGCTTCCTGAAGGATTTCAAAGAAGTGAATTTTTATTAGATCACGGTGCAATTGATATGATTGTTCATAGAAAAGATCTTAAGGATACTATCCATCGTCTTATATCGAGTTTGATTTCGAATAAAAAATAAAAAATGAATTCCGATCTTCTATCTGATTGGCTAACTTATATAAATTCTAACAGACCAAACGAGGGTGATTTTGGTTTAGAAAGATTACAGGGAATTTATTTAGAAATCGTCAAAAGACCTATAGCAAAAAAGACTGTTTTAATTGGAGGAACCAACGGTAAAGGCACAACAGCAGAATATCTTAAAAACTTTTTTATAGCTTCTGGAAAGAAAGTAGGAGTTTACACTTCTCCTCATCTAATTGAATTCAATGAAAGAATTAAGATTAATAATATTTCATCTTCTGATGAAGAGATTATTAAATCTTTTGAGAAGATTGATAAAATTAAGAATAAAACACGTCTAACATACTTCGACTTCGCCACTCTTGCAGCTTTTGATATTTTTTCGAAAGAAGATCTGGATATAGCTATTCTGGAAAT
This sequence comes from SAR86 cluster bacterium AG-447-A08, assembly GCA_003212335.1. GTDB lineage: Bacteria > Pseudomonadota > Gammaproteobacteria > Magnimaribacterales > Magnimaribacteraceae > Magnimaribacter > Magnimaribacter mokuoloeensis. The sequence continues at coordinate 132,254 of QCQA01000001.1, read as the reverse complement.
TGGTATCGGAGGAAAGTATGACCCTGTTAATCTTATTGATGCAGACTTATCTATTATCACAAATATAGAACTAGATCATGAGAAATGGCTTGGCTCTTCTCTAGAAGAAATAGGGCTTCAAAAGGCTGCTATCCTTAAACCAGGAAAGTCGGCTATTTTGGGTTCGGGGATAATGCCTGCATCTGTAACATCACAAGCTAAAAAAACTTGCACCTATTATCAACTCAACAATGATTTCCTGATCCAGGAATGCGACTCAGGCTGGTCCTATAATTTTTTAGATAAACATTTCGAGATAAAAGGCATACCTTATGGAAATCTCAATAGAGAATCAGCCGCAAGTGCCATTACTGCATTCCAGCTTTTGAGCGAAGAACATATAGACTTCAAATCGATTATTGAAAGAACAAATTTAAAAGGAAGATGTGATGTGATTGATAATTTTATATTAGATGTTTCACATAACCCGGCTTCAGTAAAAAACCTTATATCCTTTGTTGTTAAGAACTATAAAGATACAAAATTTAGTGCAATATTTTCTTCTATGAATGATAAAGATAATGTCTCAATCATAAAGGAAATATCCCACTTAATTGATGAGTGGAATATTTGCTCTATTTCTGATGATAGATTTGATACTGAATCTTTGACGGAGCTAACTGAAAGCCTTACACAGACTAAAATCAATAAACTGAATACAGTTTATTCAGCCGTTGAAAGAGGTTACCATGAAGGTACACCTCAAATTGTTTTTGGTTCTTTTATAACAGTTAGTGAGGCTTATAAAGCTTTAGAAAAATTAAAAAGTCAGCTGTGAAGTTAATTAATTATTCTTTATTACTATTTATCAGTATTTTCATTTTTTTATCTTTTGTAATTGAGCCTGTACGTTTTGGGGAAAATAACCAAACTAATTTTTCAAATGATCTTCCAGAGATAAATCTCAATATTGCTCTTGATGATAATGTATCTGTAGCAGAGTCTTCGGACATCGATATCAATACTCTGCAAGATGATATTAGAACGAGTTTTTCCTCAGCTTGGACGGTTAAAGTTGGTTCTTACGACGATTTGAACGAATTAGAAAGTGATTTGAATGAACTGAAGAAAAAGGGATACAAAGTTTATTCGCTATATGATGGCGAAGACAAACTCAATTATTCTTTATTTATTGGGCCCACCCTAAAAAGGGAAGATTCATTAGAAATCCAGAAGGAAATTTCTAATATTCCGAGATTCAATCCAGAAGTTGTAAGGTATGATTGAAGAGTTGGCATTAATAGACTGGATAACAATTACTTTAATTGCAGTTTTTGGCATAACAGGTTTTTTTAATGGTTTTATAAAAGAATTATTCTCAGCTGCTGCTTGGATTGTCTCTTTGGCTTTATCTTGGTTATACGGACCACTTCTTTTCCCATATGTACAAGAATTCATTGAAACTGATTCAATAAAAAATATTATTAGTTTTATCTTACTTTTTCTGATCTCTTTTATAACGCTTAAGATAATCGGATCTATAGTTTCCAAATTTTTGAATGCCATAGGCTTAAAGGGCTTAGACAAGTTTTTGGGTATGTTCTTTGGGGCTTTAAAAACTGTTGCTGTATTGAGTAGTATCTTTATCTTTAATCTGACTTATTTAGATACAAATAAATGGTGGATAGATTCTTATACAAGAATATATTCAATAAAGTTTTATGAATATTCGAAACCAGTTTTTGATGAATGGATTAATAAAGCTGATACTATTCTTCAGAAAGATAATTCTAAAAACACACTTTGATATAGAATAGAAAGCATGTGCGGCGTAGTTGGAATAGTAAGTCAAACAGAGGTTTCTCCTCTTATTTATGATGCATTAACCATACTGCAACATAGAGGACAGGATGCAGCTGGTATAGCCACATCAACTAATAATAGATTCTTTATTCGTAAACAACTTGGTCTAGTTCGAGATGTCATTAGAAACCAACACATACTGACCCTAAGAGGGCAGATGGGTATAGGCCATGTCAGATATCCAACCGCAGGTAGTGAAGATAGAGAGCTTGCGCAGCCAATGTACGTTAACTCTCCCTTTGGGATCAGTATTTCTCATAATGGTAACCTTACAAATATTGAGGAATTGAGAGAAACTTTAGTTAACAAAGACCTAAGACATTTAAATACTGATTCTGATAGTGAAGTTTTATTAAATGTATTTGCTCATGAATTACAGAAACAAGGTTCAGTAAAACCCAGATCAAAAGAGATATTTGCTGCAGTCAGATCATTGCATAAAAGAGTAAGAGGCGCTTATTCAGTCGTAATTATGATCAATGGTATCGGTATTGTAGGATTTAGGGATCCATTTGGCATAAGACCTCTAATTGTTGGTTCAAAAGAGAATGACTTAATTGGCAAGGATTACATGATTGCATCTGAGAGCACCGTTTTAGATTCTTTGGGCTACGAGATTATTGATGATATTCCTGCAGGTTCTGCTGTATTTATTAGTGCAGAGGGAGAAATAGAAAGCGAATCCTGTATAAATAACCCTATTCCTACCCCTTGTATTTTCGAGTATGTATATCTTGCAAGGCCTGATGCAAAGATAGACAAGATTTCCGTTCATAAATCTAGATTAAGAATGGGAGAATATCTAGCCAATAAGATAATGGATCAAAGGCCTGAACATGATATTGATGTTGTGATACCAATTCCTGATAGCAGCACAACTTCAGCACTACAACTTGCTACAACTTTAGGTGTTAAGTATCGAGAAGGTTTTGTTAAGAACAGGTATATTGGTAGGACCTTTATCATGCCTTTTCAAGAAAAGCGCGAAAAGTCAGTTAAGCAAAAATTAAATCCTATAGATCTTGAATTTCAAGATAAGGTTGTTTTATTGGTTGACGATTCAATTGTTCGAGGAACGACCAGTAGGCAGATAATTGAAATGGCCAGATCTTCTGGAGCTAAGAAGGTTTATTTTGCTTCAGCTGCTCCACCAATTAGATATCAAAATGTTTACGGTATAGATATGGCAGCTACCACAGAGTTAGTCGCGCACAAAAGATCAGAAGAAGAGATAGAAGAGTTTATAAAAGCCGATTGGCTAATTTATCAAAATTTAGAAGATCTCATCATGGCTGCCCAAAAGGGTAATGAGGACATTAAGCAATTCGAATGTTCGATATTTAATGGCAAGTATGTCACTGACGATATTGACGACAAATATTTGAAGAATTTGGAAGATGTGCGTAATGATAAATCCAAAATCTCAAGACAAATCAACTAACTCTTTACTTCCTCTATAGTAATAGATGGCAAAATTGCTGCATTAGCAGCCTCTTTATAGGATGCTATCTCATGAAAATTAAGGTATCTATAGACATCGGCACCCATCGAATTTATTTCTGACATATAATTTGAGTATTCTTCTGCAGTAGGTATGTGTCCCAGTGTGGCAGATATCGCCGCAACCTCTGCTGAGGCTAGGAATACATTTGCACCATCTCCCAATCTATTAGGAAAGTTGCGAGTTGAAGTAGATACCACAGTTGCTTCTGCTTCTACTCTAGCCTGATTCCCCATACATAGAGAACAACCTGGCATTTCTAATTGCACGCCAGCGTTTTCAAATATTTCATAATATCCTTCTTGAGTAAGTTGATGTTTGTCCATTTTTGTTGGAGGTGAGACCCATAGTTTTGAGGGTAGCTCTGATGTATTTTCCAATAATTTACCTGCAGCTCTGAAGTGACCTATATTTGTCATACAAGACCCAATGAAGACTTCATCAATATGAGTATTAGCAACTTCAGATAAAGTTTTTATATCATCTGGGTCATTTGGACATGCTAAAAGAGGTTCTTTTATTTCATTGAGATCTATTTCAATAACAGCAGCATACTCAGCATCATTATCAGCTTCCATAAGTACAGGATTCTCTAGCCAAGCTTCCATGGCTTGCGCTCTTCTCTCCAATGTCTTTTTATCTTCATAACCTTCTGAAATAAGCCATCTTAAAAGAGTAATGTTAGATTCTAAGTATTCTCTAATTGGTTCCTCATTGAGTTTTATAGTGCATCCTGAAGCTGATCTTTCAGCAGAAGCGTCAGACAATTCAAAGGCTTGTTCAACTTTTAAATCGGGTAAACCTTCTATTTCTAAACATCTGCCAGAAAATATATTTACCTTACCCTCTTTAGGTAGTGTCAGTTGACCTGATTGCAGGGCAGCATAAGGGATGGCATTTACTAAATCTCTTAATGTAATTCCTGGTTGTATTTCCCCTTTAAATCTAACCAAAACAGATTCAGGCATATCCAGGGGCATAACTCCCAAAGCTGCTCCAAAAGCAACTAAACCAGATCCGGCTGGAAAACTTATTCCTAATGGAAAACGGGTATGAGAGTCTCCCCCTGTGCCCACCATATCTGGAAGCAACATTCTGTTTAACCAAGAATGAATAATGCCGTCTCCAGGCCTTAGAGCTACCCCGCCTCTAGTTTGGATGAACTCTGGAAGAGTATGTTGCATTTCTATGTCTTTAGGTAGTGGATAAGCGGCGGTGTGACAGAAAGATTGCATCACCAAATCTGAGTTAAAGCCTAAACAAGCTAACTCTTTCAATTCATCTCTTGTCATGGGGCCTGTGGTATCTTGACTACCAACGGTCGACATTCTTGGTTCACAGTATATGCCAGGCCTTATTCCTTCAACTCCGCAGGCTTTTCCGACCATCTTTTGTGCAAGTGTAAAACCTTTTTCACTTTTTTCTGCTTCCTCAGGACGAACAAAGACTTCTGAAGAGTCTAACTTAAGAATTTCTCTTGTCTCATCTGTGAGGCTTCTACCAATAATGAGAGGTATTCTACCGCCAGCCCTCACTCCATCTAATAATGTATTAGATTTATATTCGTAGTTACATAAAACCTCTTTTGTATCGAAGTTAACAACTTTCTGCTCATATGGATAAATTTCTATTACATCCCCTAAATTTATTTTGCTAACATCACACTCAAAAGCTAGAGCTCCAGAATCCTCTAGAGTATTGAAGAAAATAGGAGCTATTTTGCCGCCTATACATATACCTGCTTGCTTTTTATTTGGTATGAAGGGGATATCCTCTCCTATATGCCATAAAAGTGAATTTGTAGCTGATTTTCTTGAAGAGCCTGTTCCTACCACATCGCCGACAAAAACTACCGGAAGGCCTGATTCTTTTAACTTTTCAATAGTTCCTATTGGATCATCCATGGTCTTCTTTAACATTGCAAGAGCATGAAGTGGGATATCAGGTCTAGAGGGTGCATCTGGAGCAGGAGACAAGTCATCAGTATTAATTTCTCCTTCAACACGAAAGACTATTGCTTTAATTACTTCTGGAAGTTTTGGTTTATTTGTAAACCATTCACCATTAGACCAAGAATCAACGACTCTTTGAGCATTTTTATTTTTCTTGGCTAATTCAATTACATCGTGCTTTGCATTAAACATTAAAAGAGTTTTGCTTAAGCCCTCGGCTGCTAAAGAACCTACTTCTTCATCTTCTAATAAGCCTATTAGTGATTCCACATTATAGCCACCCAACATTGTTCCTAATAGCTCGGTAGCATGTTTTTTATCAATGAGTGGTGAGTTAGCCTCTCCTTTAGCAATTGCTGTTAAGAAGGCAGCTTTCACGTAAGCTGCAGGGTCAACTCCAGCAGGAGTTCTATTTGTAATGAGGTCTAATATGTATTCTTCTTCACCACTTGGAGGAGATTTTAAAAGCTCTACGAGCTCAGAAACCTGTTCGGCATTCAAGGGTAGGGGAGGGATGCCTTGACTCAATCTTTCTTCTACATGTTCCTTGTAATTTTTTAGCATGGTAATTTAAGTTGAAGTTTATATTTGGTGCGGCATATTATCATAATCTTCAATTTAAAGTTGCTTTGAAGTTACATAGATATATCATGATACTCGATGAGTAAGACAGTAAAAACTCCATGCATAGGCGTCTGCTCTACAGTCTTTGGAGATGAGGTTTGTAGAGGCTGTAAAAGGTTTCAGCATGAAATAATACAGTGGAATGGTTATGATGATGCAGCAAAAAGATCTGTACTTAATAGGCTTGAATTATTAAAAGTTCAAATTATGAAATCTAAGATTCGTATCATTGATCAAGGTCTACTTCAGTCTCAATTACTCGAATACAAGATAAAATTTGATGAGGATAATGATCCACTATGTTGGATATTTGATCTTCTTCGCTCAGGTAGCCAATCTATCGTTAACACTAGTGATTTTGGTTTTGAGTTAAAAGATGATTCAGTATCAAATCTTTCTGAACTGAAAAAAGTTATGGAAGAGGAGCTTTTCAAATTATCTGAAGCCCATTACCAGAGATACTTCAACACCGAGAAGTACTTTAATGTCTAATACTTGGGAAACTATTCTTAGCTCTCCTACCCCTAAAGCTTGGATAGAAAAAGCTTTAGATTCTTTAGAAATTCTTTTAATAGACCATGCACATTGTGAAAAAAAGGCTGCTACAACAGCTATTTCTTTAATACATAAGTATCCACATTTTAATTTAGCAAAGTCCCTCTCACCCCTTGCTAGAGAAGAGTTACTACACTTCGAGCAAGTGCTTAGGATTATGAATAAGCTTGGATTCAAGTATAAGAATTTGAAGTCAGGTAAATACGCTAAAACTTTATATGATTCTTGCTCTTCCAAAGAACCGGAGAGATTGAAGGACACATTTATTGTTTGCTCATTGATAGAAGCTCGCTCTTGTGAAAGGTTTCATGCCTTAATTCCTCATCTGCCCCCCATGCTTAAGAATTTTTACTCCAAGTTATATGAGGCTGAAGCTCGTCACTGTGATCTTTACTTAGATCTCTATACTACTACCTATAATGAGGATTGGTCACAAAGGCTTTCCCATATATCTGCAATTGAATCTGACTTTATAAATAAAAAAGACAACCTCTTTAGATTTCATAGCGGCCTTTAATGCTACCTCACGATTGGCATCTCTTCCCAACTTGTAAGATATCGAGGTGATTTTAATAATCTTCTCATAGACCATGATTTTGTGATTCCTTGAGAAGCAAATGTTATCTTTCCAACTCCAGAAGAATTTATTTTATCAATTGTTTTCATTAATTCTTTGCTATTGACTCTTTCTTCTCTTGTTCTAAATAGATCACCTTGATATACGTCTTCATCATAAAAATCGCTTAGCATTACACCTGCCTTATTAAAATTAATATCAGTTTTGAAGATTTGTTTTGTTAGCTGTCTTGTAGCATTCAAAATATCCCTAGTATCATTTGTTGGAGAAAATAACTTATAACTTCTGAATCCATGGTATTGCTGATCTTGTTTTCGAAAGTAGTTAGTTCTCATGAAAACAGAGACCATTTTGCAATACTGATCTTCTCTTCTTAACTTTTCACATGCACGAGATGCATAATCACTGACAGCTTCATTAATAGAATCAAGATCATTAACCTTCTTACTGAAAGTTCTGCTCACTACTATTTGTTTTTTTGTCTTTGGCTGCTGCTCTAAGCCTATGCATGGATATCCTTTTAACTCCATTACAGTCCTCTCGAGGACGCTACTAAATTTTCTTTTTATTAATTTTGTATCTACCTCTGCTAGATCTAAGGCAGTTTTTATTCCAAGGTTGTTTAGCTTTTTATTGATTCTACTGCCAACTCCCCATACTTCTCTAACCGGCATTAGAGCCATTAATTTTTTTCGTCTATCCTCACCTGTTAGATCCACTACACCTTTAGTTGCAGGATAGTGTTTAGCACCATAGTTTGCTACTTTTGCTAAAGTCTTTGTAGGGCCTATACCAACACAAACAGGTATCCCCACCCAGCGATCTATCGTTTCCTTGCATTGATAACCAAATTCTTCATAGTCTCTTAACCCTGTAATATCTAAAAATGCTTCATCTATGCTGTAAACCTCTACCTCTGGGGCTAGATATTCTAAGGTTTGCATTACCCTTGATGATACATCTGCATACAGTTCATAATTTGAAGAGAAAGCTACTCCTCCTTTCTTTAAGAAGGACTTTTCTATTTTGAACCAAGGTTCACACATCTTTATTCCTAGTTGCTTTGCTTCTTTAGATAAAGCAACTACACAACCATCATTATTTGATAAAACCACCACAGGTCGTTTTTTTATATCTGGTCTAAATATCCTTTCGCAGGATGCATAAAAGCTATTACAGTCAACTAGAGCGAAAGTCATAGCTTAGTAAAGATTTATAGAGGCTATCACTGTACCCGCTATCTCTAACTCCTCTTCTTGACTGATCAGTATGGGTGGATATTTTGGATTTTCAGACATGAGACATATCTTTGGTTTCAGTAATAACCGCTTGCATGCATACGATCCATCGATTGATGCGATGACAATTTTGTTATGACTTGGCTCTATGCTTCTATCTACCACAAGGATAGCTCCATCTCCTATATGTGCATTTATCATTGAATCTCCACTTACGCGAACAAAATATGTAGCAGCTGAATTTTTAATTAAGTATTCATTCAGATCTATAGGCCTTTCTACATAATCATCGGCTGGACTTGGCCAACCTACCCGAACAGTATTCAAAAAATAGGGGATCTCTAGAAGAGATAAATCCTCCTCTGATGCATCGCCCAGATAGTCAATTTTCATAAGGGTTTTATAAATTAATACTGTATATATATACAGTATAATTAAAGGATGATTTTGTAAAGCTTTTAACCTACTATTAATAAAAAAAAGATATTCGATAATCGTACATATGAAAACTTGGTTAATTTTAGTAACGCTTTATGCATGCTTTTTCTTCTGGTATACGGATATGGGAGGGAAGCTAAGTGAAGAAGAAATACAGGATTTCCTAATTAAGTATGATCAAAATTTAAGAAATTTCGAAATGTATTCAGACTCCGAAGATGACTTTTATATCTCATCTGAGCTAAGAAAAGATTTTCTCCGAAAGTTTATGGAGCAAGATACTGGAAGGCAATTCATTATGGTGAACAGTATAGAGATGAATAAGAATCCCGAAGATGTAGAGGGTGCAAATTCAGGAGAGTCAGCTGATCAACTGATGTCTAGATACATGGAGCATATGTGGCCAAATCTTCTAAAACGAGCCTCACACCCAATCTTTGGAGGTTATGCTATCTGGGAATCTATGGATATAGTTGGTATCGAAGGGGCAGAGACTTGGGATCAAGCAGCTTTAATGAGATATAAAAGCCGTAGAGCATTCATGGAGGTAGTTACTCATCCTGACATGAGAGATAGGCATGCTTTTAAGATTGCTGCATTACAAAAGACAATTGCATTCCCCGTTGAACCAATTGGCTATTACAGTGATCCAAGAGTTATTTTGGGGATGTTGACTTTAATTATCGGACTATTGTTTCAGTTGTTTTTTGTATCTAGGAGATAGGAAAATTTTTTAGCTCGCAAGAGCTGGAGTCCATCCATATATACCAGCCGTATGTATCCCAATCTCCTAAAACAATCCTTTCAGCGGGCTGATCATTGACTTTAATATTATGAGATTTTGGCCTATGTGTATGGCCATGTATTAGCAGATTGACAGAAGACTCTTCCATTATTCTAATAACTTCAGTTGTAGATACATCCATAATTTCATCTTTCTTAATTTCAGTTGCCTCTTTACTAATGGTCCTTAGATTAAGAGCAATTTCTTGCCTCTCCTGAATAGACTTATTCAGAAATTCATCTTGCCATTTGGGATCTCTACTAGTCTTTCTAAAGGCCTGATAATCATGATCCTCTGTACAGAGTAAATCTCCATGCATTAGGAGAACATTGTTTCCAAACATTTCTTCAATAGTAGGATCATGAAGAAGTTCGAAACCAGAGGAAGACGCAAATTTTGTTCCAATCAAGAAATCCCTATTACCATGCAAGAAAAAGATTTTTGTAGTCTTGTTAGTTTTTAGTAGGGCTGCCTGGATTTCTGAGATGAAATTATTTTGATCATCATCGCCTATCCAGGCTTCAAATAAATCTCCAAGGATATATAGCTTTTCAGCTTTAGAGGCAGTATCGTCAAGAAACTCTAGAAATGCTTTAGTAATATCTGGCCTACCTTCTTGCAAGTGGAGATCAGATATAAAACAGTAAGCCATTCTTTCTTTTTTAATTTATTTATTCAGTGGTGACTTTGGTATCTATTATAGAAATTTCTTCAAGAGGCACGTCTTGGTGAAAACCAGAGGAACCTGTAGCAGCAGAGGCAATAGCTTCAACAGTTTCAAAGCCATCGACAACCTCTCCAAATACTGCGTAACCCCAACCTTGAATAGTTTCTTCTGTATGATCTAAAGAGACATTATTTACCAGGTTGATGAAGAATTGAGAGCTCGCTGAATGAGGATCATTGGTACGAGCCATTGATAAAGACCACTTAAGGTTTTTTAAACCATTATTTGCTTCATTCATAATGGGGGGATTACCTTCTTTGTTAACCATACCGGATTCCATTCCTCCACCCTGTATAACAAAACCTGGAATCACTCTGTGGAATAAGGTTCCATTAAAAAAACCACTTTCTGCATACTCTAAGAAGTTTTTTGATGTTACAGGTGCTTCTTCTTCAAAAAGCTCTATTACTATTGGGCCTAGTGTTGTTTCAAAAGTTATCACTTTTATCTCCTTTTCATTTTGAGAACAGCCCGCAATCCAAGAAAGCCCAATAAAAATTATAACTAAGCTTAAGAGGGAAGTGAGTTTGTTCATATTTCTTTTAAATTCATATGCGTGAGGAGGCTATAATACGAACTTTATGGTTAAGCTTCCAATATATTAAGGACATGAAGGTAAATAAAACTAGATTTTGTCCTAGTCCAACAGGTCTTTTGCATCTTGGAAATCTTCGTACATCTCTTTTTAGTTCGCTTATAGCAAAGAAGGATAATGGATCTTTCCTCCTAAGAATTGAAGATACAGACTTAGAAAGGTCTAAAAAGGAGTTTTCTACAGCAATTTGTAATGACTTGAAATGGATGGGCCTAGATTGGGATGAAGGTCCAGAAGTAGGCGGTAAAGAAGATTCTTATTATCAATCTGAGAGAATCGATTTATATGAAGAGTTTTATAAGGCTCTTTTAGAAAAAAACCTTATATACCCTTGCTTCACTAGCGAAGAGGAATTAAAAATTATTAGACGAAATCAAATTGCTTCTGGGCAGCCGCCTCGCTATACGGGAGTTTGGTCTGATGCTACTGAAAAAGAAGTAAAAGATGAACTGGATAAAGGAAATAAACCGGTATATAGATTTAGGATCCCCAAAAATAGCACAATCGAGTTCAAAGATTTAGTTAAGGGAGAACAGTCTTTTTCTACTGACGATCTCGATGATTTTATTGTAAGAAAAAAAGATAATACGCCCACTTTCATGTTTGCGAATGCAATAGATGATTCTTTAATGGGGGTTGATCTTGTATTGAGAGGAGACGATCATCTTAGTAATACACCCAGACAAATAGCGCTTCTTGAATCACTAGGTCTTTCACTGCCAAGATATGCTCATGTTTCACTATTTACGGGATCTGATGGAGCTCCTTTGTCAAAAAGGAACGGCAGTATTTCGATTAATGATTTAAGAGAGCAAGGATATCTACCTATTGCTGTTAGTAATTATCTTTCTAGAGTTGGTCACACCATAGTTGATAATGATCTGAAGACGCATAGTGAGTTAGCAAATGAATTCAAAATAGATAATATTTCCAGTTCACCAAGTAAATTCGATATGGATCAACTCCTCTATTGGCAAAAGAAAGCGGTTGAAGAATTGAATATCAATGAATGTAGTATTTGGCTGAAAGATTCCCTCGAAGGGTTGCCTGCTTCAGTTAATAACGAAAACTTTGTTGCTCTAATTAAAGATAACATTAATTTTCCCCATGAGGCTCAAGAGTATTTAAATAACTTATTCTTAACTCCATTGGCGCAAAGAGAGGAAATTATCAATATCATTAGGTCCGCTGGAAAGGAGTTCTACCTTCAAGCATGTGATGCTATACCATCTGAAATTACAGACTGGAGTGAAACAACTAAAAATATTGGTTCTATAACTGGCAAGAAAGGAAAAGAACTATTCATGCCTTTAAGATGCGCAATTACCGGACAAACTAAAGGCCCAGAACTGGATAGAGTTGTTAATTTGATTGGTACAGAGCACGTTCTAAAAAAATTAAAAGAGGCATCTGCGCTGTGAAAGTTTTTAATACGTTATCTGGTAAGAAAGAAAATCTTGTACCTATAGAAGAAAATAAGATCAAGATGTATGTTTGTGGGATGACAGTTTATGACGATACTCATATTGGTCATGCAAGAACCTTTATATCGTTTGACCTTATTGTCAGATATTTAAGAAGTATTAACTTCGAAGTGCACTACATAAGGAATATAACTGATGTAGATGACAAAATTATAGCGAGAGCAGAAGAACTTAATATTTCTCCAAAAGAATTAACAGAAAAATATATAGATTCAATGAATGAGGATTTTATGTCATTGGGTATGATTGAACCTGATTCAGAGCCAAGGGCAACTGATAATATCGACTCCATTATTTCTCTAATCGAAATCCTCATAGAGAAAGGACACGCTTATGAAGGTGATTCAGATGTTTATTTCTCAGCTGAGTCTTTTGATTCTTATGGGAAATTATCGAGAAGAAACTTAGAAGATATGTTGGCGGGCGCAAGAGTTGATGTTGATACAGATAAGAAAAATCCTGCTGATTTTGTTCTTTGGAAAAAAAATACTGAGGGACTGAAGTGGGACTCGCCTTGGGGTGCTGGTAGACCAGGTTGGCACATTGAATGCTCAGCAATGAGCATGGATGCATTGGGTGAAACTTTTGATATTCATGGAGGGGGGTCTGATCTTAAGTTTCCTCATCACGAAAATGAGATTGCTCAGTCTGAATGTGTAACTGGTAAAGATTTTGCCAAAGTTTGGATGCACACGGGATCTCTAAGGATTGATAAAGAGAAAATGTCTAAATCTCTTAAGAATTTTGTAACAATAAAAGACGCTCTAGAGATTAATTCACCGGAGGTCTTGCGTCTCTTTTTGATTTCTAGTCATTACAGGAGCCCTCTAAATTATTCGGAAGTTGGATTGAATGAAGCAAAGAATTCTTTGGATAGGCTTTATAATTCTTTGCAAGATCTTGATTATGAAACAAAAGAATATTTTCAAACAAAATATTCTGATAAATTTCATAAAGCTATGGGAGATGACTTTAATACACCCTCAGCTATATCAGTTTTATTCGAAATTGCTAGACAAATTAATACCCTCAAGAAAAAAAATAAAATTGAAGAAGCATCTTTATTGGCTAAAGAACTGGTTAGCCTCTCTAGTATTTTAGGACTACTTAGAGACAAAGCTAAAAATTACTTTACAGAAGGAATTGGTATCAGTGAAGAAGAAATTGAAGGTTATATTTTGAAGAGAAACCAAGCAAGAAAAGAAAAAGATTTTGAACTATCAGACAAGATAAGAGATGAGCTTTTGGAGAAGGGCATAATTCTTGAAGACAAAGAATCAGGAACCACCTGGAAAAAAGCTTAATCTAAACCATCAAAGTTTTTTTAACATATGAACAATAACTACACTTGGAGTCTGCATCAGGAACTTCGTCTTTCATAAGAGTCTCTTTTAAATCATATAGTGTTGGTTCAACCCATGAATCATTGCCTTTATAAGGTATGAGCTTCGTTTTAAATTCAAGCATATTATTGAATTCGTCTTTCTCAGAAATACCATTGCAATAAACAAAATATCCGAAGTCTGATACGTCAAAAGAATTGCCTCTGAGCAACCATTGATAAAATTCTATTTGCCTTTTGTAACCTATTTGCCAGTCAGCATCGATACTGACTTCTCCTTTTTTGGAGGTTGCTTTGTAATCTACAACTATTAGTTGATTTGTTTCTGTATTAATCCATAAGTCATCTAAACCCCCTCTTAAGATCAGATTAGTTTCTTTATGAAATCGCTTAATTCCATGTCTCAATGACTCTCGCCATTCTTCAAGATCTGGGTGCTGATAAGGAAGAGCCTTGATTCTATTTTCAACCATAATAGGGTGAGGTTCCTGTTTCTCCCTGTAGGTATCAAATTCATTTTTTAAAAGCTCATCAACAGCATTATTGAGGTTAAAAGGAAACGAAGGCGGTCTAGCAATACCAATTTTATTTGTTAGATAAAAACATCTTTTGCATTCCAAGAAATTATCTATTCTTGAACGGCTGAATACAAAAGGCTCTTCTGACTCAGGATTGAATAATTTTGCTGGCATATGTAAGTTAATACTATCACAATAAAAAAAGGCCCACTTTTTCAGTGGGCCTGATGTATGGCTCCCCGAGCTGGGCTCGAACCAGCGACCCAATGATTAACAGTCATTTGCTCTACCAACTGAGCTATCGGGGAATATAGTAATTATAACGCTTACAATCTCAGCGTATAATATTTTTTGTAAAAATATGTCAAAGAAATTCGATTTAGTATCAAACTATAAACCAGCTGGTGATCAACCAAAGGCTATAAATGAAATAGTAAAAGGTTTGAATGACGGGTTACTCAATCAAACACTTCTTGGTGTTACAGGATCAGGGAAGACATTCACGATGGCGAATGTAATTCAAGAAGTTCAAAGACCAGCAATCGTTATGGCACACAATAAGACCTTAGCTGCACAGTTGTATGGAGAGTTCAAAGAGTATTTTCCTAATAATGCTGTTGAATATTTTGTTTCTTATTATGACTACTATCAACCCGAGGCTTATGTACCTTCAACGGATATCTATATAGAAAAAGATGCTTCAATAAATGAACACATAGAACAAATGAGACTCTCTGCCACAAAGGCCATAATGGAAAGGAGAGATGTGGTTATTGTAGCTTCTGTGTCTGCTATTTATGGTTTGGGTGATCCTCAATCATATTTGCAAATGGTCCTTCATTTAGATAGGGGAGATGAAGTAGATCAAAGAACTCTTTTGCGAAGACTTGCAGAATTGCAATACCAAAGAAATGAAGTTGAATTTAAAAGATCTATGTATAGAGTAAGAGGGGATGTTATAGATGTCTTCCCTGCTGATTCTGAAAAAGAAGCTCTTCGAATAGAGCTTTTTGGCAATGAAATAGAAGCATTAAAAATTTTTGATCCTTTAACTGGAGAAATATTTAGGGAAGTTCCTAGAATAACTATCTATCCTAAATCTCATTACGTCACATCAAGAGATAAAGTTCTTCAAGCGATAGAGTTTATAAAAGAAGAGCTTAAGCACCGCTTAGACTATTTAAGGAAAGAAAATAAACTGGTTGAAGCACAAAGACTTGAAGAGAGAACAAAATATGATATCGAGATGCTCAAAGAGCTAGGATTTTGTTCAGGAATAGAAAATTATTCTAGATTTTTATCAGATAGACAGCCTGGGGAGCCACCACCAACACTTTATGAATACTTGCCACAAGATGCCTTAGTATTCATTGACGAGTCTCACGTATCCTTGCCTCAGTTAGGTGGAATGTACAGAGGTGACAGATCAAGAAAACAAACTTTAGTTGATTATGGTTTCAGATTACCTGTTGCTTTAGATAATCGTCCTCTTAGATTTGATGAATGGGAAAAACTTTCAGGTCAAAGAATATTTCTCTCTGCAACCCCCTCAAAATATGAAATAGAAAATTCGGGGAGTATAACTGAGCTTGTTGCCAGACCAACTGGACTCACTGATCCACAAGTAGAAATTAGGCCTGCTACCCACCAAGTAGACGATCTTCAAGAAGAAATTAATCAGATTGTAGGAAAAGGAGATCGAGTTCTTGTAACTGTCCTGACTAAAAGGATGGCGGAGGATTTAACAGAGTATTTAGACGAAAATGGAACAAAGGTTCGATATCTTCATTCTGATATTGATACAGTAGAGAGGGTAGAAATCATAAGAGATTTGAGACTTGGAGCATTTGATGTGTTGGTTGGTATCAATCTTTTGAGAGAGGGATTAGATATTCCTGAGGTTGCTTTAGTGGCAATTCTTGATGCAGATAAAGAAGGTTTTCTTAGATCTGAAAGCTCCCTTATTCAAACTATAGGACGCGCTGCAAGACATTTAGAAGGAAAGGCCATTCTTTATGCAGATAAAATAACCGGATCTATGGAAAGAGCTATTGAAGAGACTAATAGAAGAAGAGACATACAAGAGGCTTTTAACATTAAACACTCCATAAAGCCTAAAGGTATCAAAAAAGGCATTGGAGATATTATGGAAGGTGCTAGATCTGTTAAAGGTAAGTCTAAGTCAAGAAGGAAACTAGATAATTTACGAGATATAGAATTTGATCCAATTGAAAGTTTTGATGATCCTGAAAAAGTTAAAAAAGAAATTATCAAACTCGAAGACCAAATGTATAAATATGCAAAAAATCTTGAGTTTGAGGAGGCAGCAAGCTACAGAGATAGAGTGGAAGAACTAAAGCAGAAATTACTCATTAGCTAGAACCAGTAACTCCTCCTCTTTGTATAGGATAGAAAGAGTTTTATAGTAAAGGCTAATATTTTTAACATATTTCATTACTTGATCATGTTTAACAAATCCTTCAGATTCTCTACCATAACGGTCTTTTAAAATATCTTCTAAAGCTAAAGAAACCTCTGACCAATCATTAGGATCAAGGTTTTTAGATTTGGCAAGGTCTCTAGCTAGTTCTAGATTTCTATAACCAAGATTGTAAGCTGCTAAAGACATCCAAATTTTATCTAATTTGGACATTTCGCTTGGAAGTCTGTTCATCGTTTTTTGGAAATAGTTTGCACCTCCAAATATACTATCTTCAGGATTAGTTCTTCTATTAATTCCCATTTCTTTTGCAGTCTTTTGTGTAAGCATCATCATTCCTCTTACACCAGTATCAGAAATTGCTTTAGGGTTCCAATGCGATTCCTGATAACTTATTGCAGCAATAAGACTCCAATGAACATCAATGCCTTCTGCAGCCTCTTCAAAAAGCAATTTGTATTTTGGTAGTCTTGTATTTGTTCTTTCTAAAAAAGTAGTTAAACCGGGTTTATCCTCCTGCCAGTAAAACTCGAGTTCCTCCATGAAGAAAGTTTTTTCTTGAGCAGAGTAAGATTTAAGTACTGGAGCTTCCAAGCTTAGAACTGTCAATACACTCAGAAAAAAAATAAAAGAGTATCTAAATTTTAGATAGCTAAACATGATTCCCCCAATTTTTTTCGCATTCTATGTGAAAAATATGATTTTTCCATCACCTTGGTCTAATAATTGATAAATACACAACATATAGTGGCTTTTTATGAGGAAAACCACAAGATAAGCTATTTACTTAACTTTTGCTTTTATTACAATGTCAAGCAACTTTAATGAACTCAAGAATAGAAGTTTCGCAAAATATCGTTGCCATACTAGGCTCTGAAACTTCCTCTGAATTTAGATTAAATAGAATAAGAGAATCTTTATCTTTAGATAAATCTAGTGATGTAAGTGCTAGAGAAATTTATTTTCTTAAATTACGAAAAGATTCTTCACATGTCTCTGAAGAAGATTATAAAAAATTGTCTGATTTGCTTGTTGGAAGTGATACTCAGGACATTAAAGACAAAAGCTTCTTTCTGTTAACTCCCAGAATAGGAACCATTTCTCCTTGGTCATCAAAAGCTACAGAAATAATTGGAAATTGCGGCATAGATTTCGTAGAGAGAGTAGAGCGGGGATTGTATTATTCTTTTACAAAGAAAATTCACACTACAGAGTTGCTTAGAATGGGTAATATTCTGTCAGACAGGATGACTCAGAATGTTATTCTCAGCCTTAAAGAAATACCTCAACTCTTTTCCAGCCATGAACCAGGTTTGGTGCAAAGTATTGATATAACCTCAACAAAAATAAATGCCTTGCAGAAAGCTAATACAGAATTGGGCCTTGCTCTAAATCAGGAAGAGATTGCTTATTTGTATGAGAGCTATGCAAAAACAAATAAAGACCCTACGGATGCTGAACTGATGATGTTCGCCCAAGCTAATTCAGAACATTGTAGACATAAAATCTTCAATGCAGATTGGACTATTGACGGAGAACCTAATTCTAAGAGCTTATTTGATATGATCCGAAATACGCACAAGAATTTTCCAGACGGTGTTATTTCTGCATATGAAGATAATGCAGCAATACTTAAGGGTCACATTGGAAAAAGATTTTTTCCTAGAGATGGTAAATACATTCTCTCTGAAGAAGAGGTTAATCTTGTAATAAAGGTAGAAACCCATAATCACCCAACAGCAATTTCACCTTTCTCTGGAGCTTCTACAGGTTCAGGAGGTGAAATCAGAGACGAGGGAGCAACTGGAATTGGAGC
Organism: SAR86 cluster bacterium AG-447-A08; assembly: GCA_003212335.1. Lineage (GTDB taxonomy): Bacteria > Pseudomonadota > Gammaproteobacteria > Magnimaribacterales > Magnimaribacteraceae > Magnimaribacter > Magnimaribacter mokuoloeensis. Next base: position 113,821 of record QCQA01000001.1, on the reverse strand, counting down.
AAAACCAAAAGCGGGATTAACAGGTTTTTCAGTATCTAATCTGCGTATTCCAAATTTAAAAGAAAGATGGGAATTTAAAGAGGATAAACCAGATCGGATAGCTTCTCCATTAGAGATAATGTTAGACGCACCTATTGGAGCCGCTTCTTTTAATAACGAGTTCGGTAGACCCAACATCTTAGGATATTTTAGATCTTTTGAATCAAAAAACTCAGTCAATCACTTTGGTTATCACAAACCAATAATGTTGGCTGGAGGTCTAGGAAATATTAAAACCGAACATGCATTGAAGAAAGAAGTGCCCATTGGCTCAAAACTAGTAGTTTTAGGTGGTCCTGCAATGCTAATAGGATTGGGCGGAGGTTCGGCTTCTTCTCTCTCTTCTGGCGAGGGAGATTCGGATTTAGATTATGCTTCCGTTCAAAGAGAAAACCCGGAAATGGAGCGGAGATGCCAAGAGGTTTTAGATAGATGCTGGCAGGATAAAAATAATCCAATTTTATTTATTCATGATGTAGGTGCAGGTGGTTTATCAAATGCTATACCCGAACTTGTAAAAGATAGTGGACATGGAGGTTTAATAAATTTGAGGGATATACCTAACTCTGAACCGGGAATGACTCCAATGGAAATATGGTGCAATGAGTCTCAAGAAAGATATGTATTGGCTATTTCAGAGAAGAATCTTGAGAAGTTTTCAAATTTCTGTGAACGTGAAAGATGTCCTTACTCAGTTGTTGGTGAAATAACTAAGGGAAATCACCTGGAAGTATATGATTCTTATTTTGATAATTATCCTATTAGCCTTTCTTTAGAAGTTCTTTTTGGCAAGCCGCCTAAAACCCACATATCTTTTGAAAATAAATCCGAAAGGTCTCTACCACTTAAATTACCCGATGAAGTATCCAATGAGGTTGTATATGAAGTCTTGAGACATCCCACTGTGGCCAGTAAGACATTTCTCATAACCATAGGTGATAGATCTATCACAGGTTTGATAGCTAGGGATCAAATGGTCGGGCCTTGGCAAGTTCCGGTTTCTGATTACGGCTTATGTAAGACAAGTTTTTCTGGACTATCTGGAGAGGCCATGGCTATGGGGGAGAGGACTCCAATTTCATTGATGAGCTCCAAGGCTGCAGCTAAAATTTCTGTTGCTGAGGTTGTAACTAATATTTTGCCTTCTGGAATATCAAGTCTTTCAGATATTAAATTATCTGCAAACTGGATGGGTTCTCCAGGTAAATTAGAAGGGAATAAAGATCTATTTGAAGCCGTAGAATCTGTTGGAATTGATTTATGTCCCGAATGGAACATGGCGATACCGGTTGGAAAAGACTCTCTATCTATGTCTACAGAATGGAGTAAAAATGGAGAGGATAAATTAGTAGTATCACCTCTCTCATTAATTGTTTCTGGCTTTGCTCCTATTGAAGATATATCTATTGCTGTTACTCCAGAATTAAAGAAAAGCAAAAAATCTTCATTACTTTTTATAGATCTAGCAAAAGGCCATACTAGATTGGGGGGTAGTATCCTAGCTCAATTAAATAATCAGCTTGTTGGAGAGTCACCCGATGTCGAGTGTGAAAAAGAGATGCCAGCTTTTGTTGATTCAATTCATAAACTGTTGTCTCACAGAAAGATACTTGCTTACCATGATCGTTCTGATGGTGGTCTAATTACAACTCTTGCCGAAATGTCATTTGCTGGAAGATTGGGTTTAGAAATTAACCTAGATTCAGCTATAAAAGATGAAGGGACCTTATTAAAGTTCCTCTTCAATGAGGAATTAGGAGCAGTAATACAAGTTTTAGATGAAGATCTAGATTACGTTCAGGAAGCTCTAAGTGATGCTGGTTTAAATGAATTTGTTCACAATATAGGTTCTTTATCAGACTCAGCAGACATAGTGATCAATTTTCAAGAAGAAAATTTACTTTCTCTTCCTATAAAAGATCTGTTACAAAACTGGAATAGGGTAAGTTATGAGATCCAGTCCTTGAGAGATAACCCGGATACTGCAAAAGCGGAATACATAAATGATACTAAAATTAAGAATCCCGGATTAAGACCTAAAATAACCTTTTCTGTACCTGAGAAAATTGATTTGAATAGTTCTAGGCCTAGGATTGCGATTCTCAGAGAGCAAGGAGTTAATGGTCAAAATGAGATGGCCGCAGCTTTCCATGAAGTAGGGTTTGATTGCATAGATGTCCACATGACTGACTTAATTGACAAAAGACAAAACTTACAAGACTTTCAAGGTCTGGTAGCTTGCGGGGGATTTTCTTATGGCGATGTCCTTGGAGCAGGAGGGGGTTGGGCAAATAGTATTTTATTTAATGAAGAACTAAGAAACCAATTTGGTGATTTCTTTCAAAACGAGAATGTTTTTTCATTAGGAGTCTGTAATGGTTGTCAAATGCTATCTCAATTGAGAGGTTTGATCCCCGGAACTGATAATTGGCCAAGCTTTAAAAGAAATATCTCAGAGAAGTTTGAAGCTAGGCTAGTACAAGTCATTGTAAAGGATTCACCTTCCATACTATTTAAAGGCATGAAGGATTCAGTTATACCAGTCCCCGTTGCTCATGGTGAAGGCAGAGTAGAGGCTTCAAATGAGTCATTAAAAAACTTAGACAAAAAATTTACTACCATTTCTTATGCAGACAGCTTTGGAGAAGATACTGAGACCTATCCCTTAAATCCTAATGGTTCTCCTCATGGGATTGCAGGAGTAACGAATGAAAACGGAAGAGTTACTATCATGATGCCTCATCCGGAAAGGGCTTTTTTGAACGATCAATATTCTTGGTGTCCAGAAGACTGGTTAAATTATAGCCCGTGGATAAAGTTTTTTCAGAACGCGAAAGATTTTATTGATTAAGTTTATTTCTTTCGTTCTATAGTGTGGGTCGTAAGGGGAAATTCACCTTTTTTCAGGTCCGAAAAGAAATTCTTAAGAACTATAGGTACAAATGGAAAAGCAAGTTCTTCCCAGGGTATCTCATCTTCTTTAAAAAACTGTACCTCAAGACTTTCTGTAGTTGGAGCGTAGTCATTAGAAACAACATTTGCACGATATAACATATAAACCTGATTGATTTGTGGAACATTAAATATTGCATAGAGATCTTTCATTTCAACTTCAGTATTTGTTTCTTCCAACGTCTCTCTAAATGCACCTTGGGCAACAGTTTCGCCATTTTCAAGAAAACCTCCTGGAAGAGTCCATTTTCCATATCTAGGCTCAATGCCTCTTTTACATAACAGGACTGAAGAGTCTTTAAAGGGTATAGTTCCTACAATAATCTTGGGATTTGAGTAGTGGATGGTACCGCAATTTTCACAACAGTCTCTTTCTCTATTATCACCCTCTGGTATCTTTTTTACCGTTAGTGATCCGCATACGCTGCAGTATTTCATTTTCTTATTTTATTTCGATTTAAGGCGCCGGAAGTATAAACTATCTTCAAAAAGATATTACATTTATTGATGTTAGATAAAATTACGGACAAAATTCAAACTTATTCCGGAAAACCTCCTGTAGCAGAGTTAAGAAAAGCAGCTGTTCTTATAGCAGTTACGGATTCTAAAGACCCTGAACTTATTTATACACTTCGATCTAATAAGGTTGGATCTCACGGAGGAGAGGTTTCCTTTCCTGGAGGTATGTACGAAGAACAGGATGATTCTCTCGAGAATACTGCTTTAAGGGAATCAGAGGAAGAGACTGGTTTAGATAGGAAGAAAGTAGAAATTCTAGGTCCAATAGATACAGTTGTCTCTAGATTTAATATTAGTGTTACTCCTTATGTAGGAGTAGTTCCACACGACATAGAGCTAAATGATAATTCTGAAGAAATAGAAGCTTGTTTTAGAGTCCCTCTATCATTTCTTTTAAGAGACGAAAGGCACAGAAATGATGAAATAAACAGGAATGGAGATATTTTTTTTATGCCTGCCTATGAATATAACTCTTATATAATATGGGGGCTAACCGCAATGATGACTGTAGATTTTTTAAACATAGCTTTAGATGCTGGAATAGATCTTAAATCAAAAGGTAATTAATAAAGGGGAATAGAATGCTTTATAGATTAGGAGAACAAGAACCTATCACTGATGGTGAATTTTATGTAGCAGATTCAGCAACAGTTCTTGGTAAAGTGAGACTATGTGAAAATGCCAGTGTATGGTTTGGGGCTGTTTTGAGAGGTGATACTGAACTAATTACAATTGGAGAGGGTTCAAATGTTCAAGATTGCTCTGTATTGCATACAGATTTAGGATTTCCATTAGACATTGGAAAAGACGTAACAATTGGCCACAAAGTAATGTTACATGGTTGCACTATTGGAGATGGAAGTTTGATAGGTATAAATTCTGTAGTTCTAAATGGAGCAAAAATTGGAAAAGGGTGCCTAATAGGAGCTAACGCTCTAGTCACCGAAGGAATGGAAATACCTGATGGTTCATTAGTATTGGGCTCTCCAGGAAAAATCAAAGGAGAGTTAAATGAAGATCAGAAACAAGGTCTAATTCTTTCAGCAAAACATTACGTGCAAAATTCTAAAAGGTTCAAAGAGGAACTTGAATTAATGGAGAAATAAATATGAAGACTCAAGAAATAAATTATCAATGCGGCGATCAGGAATACAGAGCCTTCGTGGCTAACCCAGAGAAAGAATCTGCTCCTCTAATCCTGATAGCACCTTCATGGGCTGGAAGAGATGATTTTGTAGAAAAAAAAGCTATTGAACTTGCAGAAGAGGGTTATGTGGCAATGGCAGTAGATATGTATGGAGACGCTAAAGTAGGAACCTCAACTGAAGAAAATCAATCTTTGATGACTCCTCTTGTAGAAGATAGACAGAAATTAAAATCTGTCATCAATTCTGCTTTAAAAGCAGGTAAGGAAATTGAAGGAGTAGATTCAAGTAAGATAGCAGCTATCGGTTATTGTTTTGGTGGTTTGGTCGTCTTGGATCTTGCCAGATCAGGATCAGATATTAATGGAGTCGTAAGTTTTCATGGGCTCCTAATGGGTTCAGATATTGCAGATATCGGCATAAAGGCTAAAGTTCTCGTTTTGCATGGAGAAAGAGATCCAATGGTGCCCTTATCAATGGTTGACGACTTTCAAAAAGAGATGACAGAAGCAGAAGCTGATTGGCAACTCCATAGCTATGGAAATACTTACCACGCCTTTACTAATCAAGAGGCAAATGATCCCAATTTGGGCACTCAGTATAATGAAAATGCTGACAGAAGATCTTGGCAGTCGATGATGAATTTTTTTGCTGAAATATTCTGATAGAAGCATATGCTCTCTACTGACGAGATAAGAAAAATCTACTTAGACTTCTTTCAAGAGAAAGAACATACACTTGTAGAAAGTGCCTCTCTTGTTCCAATTAATGACCCAACATTGCTATTTACTAATGCGGGTATGGTTCCTTTTAAAGACTTACTATTGGGTGTTGAAAATAGAAGTTATACTCGCGCTGTTAGTTCCCAAAGATGTATTAGAGCCGGAGGGAAACATAATGATCTTGATAACGTAGGCTATACCGCAAGACACCATACTTTCTTTGAAATGCTTGGAAACTTTAGTTTCGGAGATTATTTTAAAGAGGACGCAATTTTATTTGCTTGGGAATTATTAACCCAAAGATACAAAATCTCTCCGGAAAAGTTATGGATCACTGTTCACGAAAGTGATGATGAGTCAGAAGATATATGGATAAATAAAGTTGGAGTTGATCCTGCGAGAGTTTCTAGATTAGATGACGAAGAAAATTTTTGGACTATGGGAGATACTGGTCCGTGCGGTCCCTGCAGCGAAATCTATTATGATCATGGCGACCATCTTGAAGGAGATCCTCCTAAATTAGGAAATGAACCAGGAGATAGATTTGTAGAGATCTGGAATCTTGTATTTACTCAATTTGATAGAAGTAAAGATGGTAGTTTAAGTCCTCTTCCGAATCCTTGTGTTGATACAGGAATGGGCTTGGAAAGAATGGCAGCTGTCCTACAAAATGAAAACAATAATTATGATACTGATATTCTGAAGTCTATAGTTCAAGAAGCGGCAAAACTTAGTGGAGAGAATGACCTAACAAACCCCTCGCTAAGAGTAATATCAGATCATTTAAGAGCCTCTTCGTTCCTGATTGCAGATGGCGTTGTGCCTTCTAATGAAGGAAGAGGATATGTCTTGCGCAGAATTATAAGACGCGGCCTTAGACATGCTCACAAACTTGGAATGAAAGATGGGATTCTCTCTAAGCTCGTACATATTTTGGAAGAAAAAATGGGTATTGCTTACCCCTTGCTTGTAAAAAACTCAGATATCATTAAAGCTAATTTACTTAAAGAGGAAGAACAGTTTTCCACTACTTTAGAGCAGGGTATGCAATTACTTGAATCTGCAGTTGAGGACTTAAAAGACAACGAAATTCCAGGTGATATCGTTTTCAAACTTTACGATACTTATGGATTTCCTGTAGATATGACTGCTGATTTTGCACGCGAAAGGGATCTAATAGTTGATTTAGACGAATACGAAGCCTTAATGCTGGAACAAAAAGAAAGAGCTAGATCATCGAGCAACTTCAACACACTCATCCCAGAATCTTTAAATATCGAAGGCGAAACTGCCTTCTTAGGATACGATACCCATTCAACATCCTCGAAGATAGTAGAGATTATTTCTAGCTCCGAAGAAGGTAATAAGGATGAATTACGAGAAGGGGAAGAAGGACTCATACTTCTTGATGAGACCCCATTTTATGCTGAGTCTGGAGGTCAAGTAGGAGATAAAGGATTTATTCAGTCTGATAATTCACTTTTCGAAGTTCATGATACCCAGAAAAAGGGAGATCAATTTCTTCATCTAGGCCATGTTAAATCAGGAGTTTTTAATAAAAATGATTCTGTAACAGCTGAAATTAACACAACCCACAGAAATAGAATAAAAAGCAATCACAGTGCAACTCACCTATTGCACGCTGCTCTTAGAAGTGTGTTGGGTGATCATGTAGAGCAAAAGGGTTCTCTGGTTGAAGAATCTAGATTGAGATTTGATTTTGCTCATAATAATTCTATTCAAACTGATGACCTCGAAGCCATAGAAGATCTGATTAATTCAGAAATAACAAAAGATCTAGAGTCGATAACTGAAGTGCTTCCAATAAATGAAGCTATGGAGAGAGGTGCCGTTGCATTTTTTGGAGATAAGTATGGAGATGAAGTTAGGGTTCTCAATATAGGAAACGGTTTTTCTATCGAGCTTTGCGGGGGTACTCATGTAGATAGAACAGGTGAAATAGGTGTGATGAAGATCATATCTGAATCTGGAATTTCTGCTGGAGTCAGAAGGATTGAAGCCGTAACAGGTGATGGTGCTAATTTCTTATTAGATGAGTTGGAGCAAGAATACTCGGCCATTAGCAACGAACTTCTAGTTGACGATTTCGATTCTAGAGATGGTGTTGAGGTTTTAAATTATATTCGCTTTTTAGAAGACGAAATCTCCGCTTATTCAAAAATTCTTAATTGCTCTAATGACCAGGTTTTAAAAAAAATTACTCAAATTAAAGAAGAAAATATTGAGTTAAATAAAGTCTTAGGGAATCAGACTTCTGAATTTAAGACATTCGAAAATTGTATTGATGCCTTGGAAGGTTTAGTAGCTTTGAATAAGTCCTTACAAAGAGAGTCAAAAGAAATGCAATCACAGGACATTGGATCATCAGTAGAAAGTCTTATCAGTAATTCTCTTTCAGTTGAAGGTTATGAATTAATAACAAATATATTTGAAGGAATTGATGCAAAAGAACTCAGAGAAATAGCCGACAGATTAAGAAATAAAAGCCCAAATACCATAATAGCTCTGATTTCAATCACTGATGACAAAGCACCGACAATCGTAGCATGTTCAAAGGATGTCGATATTGATGCCAGAGAAATAATGAAACATTTAATTAATCAATTAGGTGGAAGTGGAGGAGGAAGACCAGACTTTGCTCAAGGTGGGGTTGATAATACCGATGATTTAGATATGGCTTTAACTTCAGTAGCCGACTTAATTGTTTCTTTAACTAATCAATAATATAGAATACTCGCCTTTTTTATGGGCAAATTAATAGTAAAAAAATTTGGAGGAACTTCTGTTGCTGATGCTGAACGCATTGAAGCAGTGGCTGACAATGTTGAAGCTGAAATCCAAAAAGGCAATAAAGTCACTGTAGTTTTATCCGCAATGGGTAAAAGTACTGATGATCTAATTGATTTAGCAAAAGAGATTAATCCTGAACCTGATTTAAGAGAATATGATGCCTTGGTCTCTACTGGAGAGCAGATTTCCGTTGCTTTGCTAGCTATGGCTCTCCTTAAAAGAGGCATAAAAGGTAAATCTTATACTGCTTATCAATTGGGTATTAAAACAAACTCAAGTCATAGCAGAGCCAGAATCCTAGATGTTGAAGTAAGTAAGATAACCTCAGAACTTGATGAAGGTGTTGTGCCTGTAATTACTGGCTTTCAGGGAATGAATGAATTAGGTGATATTACAACACTAGGCAGAGGTGGTTCTGACACAACGGGCGTTGCTCTTGCTGTTGCTTTGAAAGCAGATGAATGTCAAATATATACTGATGTCGATGGAGTTTTTACAACTGATCCTAGGGTTTGTGATAAAGCAAGATTATTGAAAGAGGTAAGCTTTGAAGAAATGTTAGAATTAGCAAGTTCAGGAGCAAAAGTTCTTCAGTTAAGGGCCGTTGAATATGCAAGTAAATTTAATTTACCGCTTCGTGTTCTGTCTAGTTTTCAAGAAAGTGAAGGCACATTAGTTCAAGAGGAGAAAAATATTATGGAAAGACCAATTGTTTCTGGGATAAGCAGTATAGACTCTGAAGCAAAACTCACTATTAGGGGCGTTCCTGATGTACCAGGTGTTGCAGCAAAGATCTTGAGCCCAATTAGCGAGGCTGGAATTGAAGTTGATGTAATCGTCCAAAATATTAGTGCAGATAATAATACTGACTTCACATTCACAGTTGATAAAAGTGACGCTAAAAAAGCTGAAGATATTCTCCAAAAAACATCTCAGACTTTGGGAGGAGGATCAATCGAGGTTGATGATGAGATAGCCAAAATAAGCATTGTAGGTAGAGGAATGAGAGCACATGCTGGAGTTGCTAGTAAAATGTTTCAGACTTTGGCAAAAAATGAAATTAACATTTCAATGATTACAACCTCTGAGATAAAAATATCTGTAGTAATTAAAAAGGATGAAATGACAAAAGCAGTCAAGGCCCTCCACAATGCTTTTGACTTAGATAAAGAGCTAGATACTTAATGGATGCAATCGTCGCATCCTTTGGTTTAGAGGAAGGTCTCCTAAGAGGCTTTGTCTTTGGTTTAGTTCATGTAGGTATCTTAATTATTGGCTATTACTCCGGTTGGAGTATAAATCGACTTCTTAAGAGAACATCTAATGGACACATAGCTGGAATAGTAGGGGCGGTTATAGCCCATATACTTGCAGATCTTATAGCGTCTCTTCTTGACCCGACTATGAGATCAGCTGCATTAGGAATAGTTTTGGGCGGCATCGTGCCTTTATTATTTATTCCTATTCTTGAGAAATATGTTACTAAAAGTGATTTGCATATCATGGTTGGTGATCATGAAGATATTGAAAATGATCTAAAGTCACATGAGCACTGACTCTGCTCACTTCTAACATATAAATAAAATAATATTAAAGTATTGCATTTGAGAATCATTCTCATTTATAATGCGAATCATTATCGATCTAATAATCATTCTCATTTACAAATTTTGATTATTACGATGTATTTATAAACTTTACGGGAGTAAAAAAATGGTTCAATTTATAAGAACTTTTTTCAAAGCAATAGTTGTTTCTTCTCTTGCTTTTACAGCTACTTTATTTGCTGATGAAGCGGTGGAAGAAATTGTTATTAAAGGTAAGGTGCTTTATTCAGATCAAGTTAAAGCTCTTAAAACACCAACAGCTATCATAGATGTACCTCAAAGTTTGTCTATCGTTACTGATGAAGATATTCGTAAACAGGGTATTAGAGAAATAGGTGACATAGTTCGTTACACGCCTGGTGTTAATACCTCACAAGGTGAAGGACATAGAGATGCAGTTGTATTTAGAGGTGTAAGATCTACAGCTGATTTTTATCAAGATGGTGCAAGAGATGATGTTCAATACTACCGCTCTCTTTACAATGTTGATCAAGTCGAAGTTCTAAGAGGACCAAATGCTCTTTTATTCGGAAGAGGCGGAACAGGCGGAATCATTAATCGTGTAACAAAGAAAGCTCAAATTGGAGAACAATTTGGATCATTTGATATAGGTGCCGATGATTTTGGAGCCTTTGATTTTGCAGCTGATTACAATACTTCGACTGGTGATAATACTGCTCTTCGTTTTAACGTTCATAGTGACAGCCTTGAGAATCATCGTGATATGTACGACGGTGATCGTATTGGATTCAATCCAACAGTTAAAATTCAAATGAGTGAAGCCACTACTTTAGATCTATCTTATGAATACGCTGATCATGAAAGATTTATTGATAGAGGTATACCAACTGCTAACGGAAAACCAGTAGAAGCACTGAAGGATGTAGTGTTCGGAACTTCAGATATCAACATCACCACTCTTGAAGCTGATATCTTCAGAGGTATCCTGACAACTGACTTCTCAGACACTTCAAAAGGAATCTTTTCTGTTACATCTAGTGAGTTTGAAAAGATGTATCAGAACTTGTATGCCTCAGGGTACGATTTAGATACTAATGTAGTTACGCTCGACGGTTACAGAGATCCAACAGAACGCGAGAATCTTATAATTTCTGCTAATTTAGTAAATGAAATCCAAATTGGAGGAGCCACTCATACTCTCTTAATCGGAGCTGAAATAGTCGATACTGACAACAAAAATGTCAGATATGACACTTACTGGTCAACCACAGAAAAAGATAAAGAGTCTTTCAATGTTTCAAGACCTCTAAATATAGCTACTAATTCAGCTGGAGTTGCTACTAGCGTTGATTTCACAACTAAGCTGAAAAGCAGCACTACCTCAGACATAGAAGTAACGTCAATATATATCCAAGATCAAATTGATCTTTCTGATAATTTGATAGTACTTTTAGGAGGACGTTTAGATCAATTTGATATAACTGTTGACGATCTTAAAGCTGGATCATCGCAATCTAGGGAAGATGATGAATTTTCTCCTAGAGCAGGAATTATATTCAAGCCTCAAGATAGTGTGTCTTTATACCTCAGTTATAGTGAAAGTTTCTTACCAAGATCTGGTGAGCAGTACAAAAAGCTAACTGCAAGTTCAGCAGCATTAGATCCTGATGTATATGAAAGCACGGAAGTTGGTGTTAACTGGGATATTACTCCTGACCTTAGCTTAAGAGCGAGTTACTTTGATAGTGAACAAACTATAGCTACACGTGATGAATCTGGAGAAGGTGCTGAAATAGTTGGACTGCAAGTAGATGGAATTGAGCTCGAAATTAAAGGACAAGTTAGCGATCAGTTATTTGTTTCCTTCGGTTACAGCGATATGGATGGTGAGACCAGTTCAGGTGGAGAGCCAAGAGAGATTCCTGAAAATACAATGTCTTTATGGACTACATACCAAGTTAATGACAAGTTTGGATATGGTTTAGGTGTCACTAGACAAGGAGAGTCAAATATTAGTAATAACAAACCTGGATTAGTTCTACCAGACTATACAAGAGTCGACTTTGCAGCTTACTACGATGTTTCTGATGATCTTTCTGTTAGATTAAATATTGAAAACATCACTGATGAAGTTTACTTCCCGCATTCTCACAGCACGCACCAAGCATCTGTAGGAGAGGAAGTTAATGCAAGGTTATCGATTACTAGAAGATTCTAATAAGTAATTAGTTGGTAATAGTGCAGCTAACGATAGCATTTATTGAAGATTAGATGTTATTGATAGGCGCCCAAGAATGAGTCCCGAGCGCAGTGGGCTCGTTCTAACCTAGTCGGAATCTGTTACAGACTATAAATATTAACAGATTAATCACACCCCTCCCCAAAGGTTGATTAAGAAAGGGATCTTAATACTTTTCAAGGTCCCTTTTATCTTTTTGAAGCATTAACTAAGAAATCTACCCACGACTCTTCATCGTTAAGGCAAGGTATGTAGTTAAAAGACTTACCTCCTGCTTCTAAAAAAGTTTCTCTGCCGCGGATATTCATCTCTTCCAGAGTCTCTAGGTTATCAGTTACAAAAGCAGGACAAACTACATCTAAATTTTTAACACCTACTTCGGCAAGTCTAACTAACTCCTTATCTGTAAAAGGTTGTATCCATCCAGGACCTATTCTTGATTGGAAAGATATTCCCCATTCATCTTCTTTAAGTTCTAATTGCTTTGCGCAGAGTCTAGAAGTTTCAATAACTTGAGCCTTGTAACAAAACGGTTTAGCTTTAGATTCGATATCACAACAATTTTCCACTTTCAAACAATGACTTTTAGTAGGATCTGTTTTTAATAAGTGCCTATTAGGTATGCCGTGGTAACTGAATAACAAGAAATCACTTTCAGTCTGTCTATTATTACTTATGACATTACTCAGACTGGAGATATATTCTTGTTCGTTGTAGAAGGCCTTAATGAAATTGAGTTTAAGATCAAGTTCAAGCTCATTTTCAATCCTTATAACCTCCTTTTCCGTAGTTAACACGGTAGACATTGCGTAATGAGGATATAGAGGAACAACAAAAATTTCGGAGCACCCTTTTTTTTTGAGATTTATCAATCCTTCTTCAATACTAGGAAATTGATATCTCATCGACACCTCAACAGGAGTATTTGATTTAGAATTTACCTTTTCACCCAGTAAACGCGTGTCATTAATCAATGGAGAACCGTTTTTTGTCCAAATTTCTGAGTAAGCTTCTCTAGTGTTTTTATATCTAGACGGAATAATTATCCAATTTACGAGTATTTGTTGGAGAAATTTAGGGTAATCAATTACAAGATCATCTGATAAAAACTCTTTTAAATATTCCTTTATTGAATCTAGTTCGAGATCTTTAGGAGAGCCCAAATTAATGAGGAGAATTCCTTTCATATGCTCAATTATAAGTAAATTTTCTTGTGAAGAGGCTAATTTCTGGGTGGTTTATATAGTAAAATAGGTATTGAGAGTATATTTTGGATACATTAACAGCAATACAAACCAGAAATTCTATCCCGCACCTAGAAGATCCTGCCCCAACTCATGAGCAGATGTCTGAAGTTTACAAAGGGGCATTGAGAGCTCCCGATCACGCAAGACTAAGACCTTGGAAGTTTATCGAAGTAAGAGGTGAAGCTAGAGAGAAGCTTGGAAGTATCTTTTTAGAAACTGCTAATTCTCTCAATCAAGATTTAACGGATGCGGAAGTAGAAAAACTACTTAAAGCTCCTTTTAGAGCTCCGATGGTTATTATTCTGGCCGCAGACGTAAAGCATCATCCTAAGGTGCCTGAAATAGAACAAATAATATCTCTTGGAACGGCAGCCCAAAACATCTTGCTAGGATTGCATGATATGGGTTTCTCTGCCGTGTGGAGAACTGGTCAAATGGCATTTAATCCCGAAATTACAAAACATTTAGGTTTGCAAGAAAACTTTCAAATTATTGGATATCTATATGTAGGAACTTCAATGGGTAAAGAGAAGCCATTGCCAGAACATAATTTAGATGATTTCCTTGAAGTTTGGGAGTAATTTACACCTCTAAATAAACTTCCCTAAGTTGGTTTTTTCCTCTAGAGTGAGTAGAACATACATAATACCGGGAGAAAAATTATGTCTTTGAGATACCTGCTAATACTTTCTTTTTTATCATTTCCTTCATTCTCTTTTGCTGCAGACGAAGAGTCATCTGTTTTTGATGAGGTTGTAGTAACAGCTAGACAAAGAGAGGAAACAGCTCAATCTGTACCCATTCCTATCACTGCTTTAGGTGGCGATCAAATTGAAGCGAGAAATATCACAGAAATTGCCGACATATCTAAGTTGACGCCTAACATGAACTTTGAAGCTCAGGGTATTAACTCTTCTGTTACTAATGTGTTTTTAAGAGGCATAGGTCAAACAAATTGGTCCGAAACTCAAGATCCTAAAATAGGAATTTATATAGATGGTGTTTATCTAAGTCGCCCCCAGGGAGGAATGGTAGACCTGATAGACGTTGAACGTGTTGAGGTACTGAGGGGACCTCAAGGCACTTTATTCGGCCGCAATACTACAGCAGGGTTGGTTCACATAATAACTAAAGCTCCAACAGAAGATTTTGAGGGTTTTGTAAATGTAGGTTTTGGTACCGAAGGTCATAGAGTTTTGAGAGGTGTGGTAAATGTTCCGCTTTCAGATAGGTTCTCTTCAAGATTTGCTGTTATGTCAAAAGAGACAGACGGCTTTATGAAAAATCAGATTACTGGAAATTATCAAGGTAACGAAGACTCTCAATCAATCAGAGCATCTTTTCAGTACTCCGGTGATGCTTACAATGCAAGATTCACTTACGATCACTTCGAATCGGATGAACTTGCAACTTTATCGAGTTGTCGTTTTATAAATCCTGAAAATGGTGCTTTAGCAACTGGATTTGGTGCAGTTGCTTATCTGGCAGGAACATATGCCACAATGGTTAAAAACTGTAATGAAACTGGATATGGACTTGGAAGAGATAACAATCCTAATCAGAATGTAACTTCAGAAACTGATTCCTATACCTTAACTCAAACTCTAGATATGGAAATAGGTACTCTTACAATTATTTCTAATCATAGAGAGATTGAGAATTACAACGGCACTTGGGGTTGGGGAATGGGTTCTGGTAATTCACCCACCACAAGCACAACCAATCTTCTAGATGTAATTAATAATCCAAGTGAGAATGATATAGACTCTCATGAGATTAGACTTTCTGGAGATACTGGTAATTTATCTTGGACTCTGGGTGCTTATATGTTCGAGGAAGATAGTTTCGGGGAGATAGATGTTCCTGTATTGAGAGGATACACTCCTCCTTCAGCTGCAGACTGGCCTATGTATTATCTTGTCATCCCTGGAGTTTTAAATGTTGCTCAAACAGTAATGGGAACTCAGATGTTTGGCTCCAGATATCAATCAAATGATGTTACAAATTCCAATGATGCTTTTTACGCTGAAGGAACCTACGCATTTAATGACCAGACAGATTTAACTGTAGGCATGAGAAGAACCAGTGATGATAGAGAATATTTAAGAAGGCAGACTCTTATAGGAGGGGGCTTTGATCCTGGTTATGCTTGTCCTGGGAATATTGACCCAAATACTGGTATCGCTAAGAGCGATAGTTGTTATCAAGAAATTGAGTACGATGAGACAACTTCCAGAGTAATTCTTAGTCATGCTTATGATGAAGATTTCCTAGTTTATGCTAGCTACAGTAAAGGTTATTCTTCAGGTGGTTTTAACCAGGATGTAAGAATGAAACCTTTCTTACCTGAAGTATCTGATAACTACGAAGTTGGATTTAAGAGTACTCTTAGAGATGGGACAGTACGTCTAAACGGTACTTATTTTTCAACCATCTATGAGAATCAACAAATAACCGTTGGTAGAATAATAGATGGTCAGCCCACAGCAGATATTGTTAATGCAAATGAAGCTGATTTGGCTGGATTAGAATTTGAATTAGCCGCTCAGTTGTCAGACAGCTGGACTCTTACTATGACTTACGGTCTTCTGGATGGAGAATATAATGACTTTAGTGTAGTAGATACGCTTTATGATCCAGCAACGTTTGTATCTACAGATGTTTTAAGAGATCTAACTTCTACACCTTTCGGAGGTTCAGGAGATAATGGAAGAAGTTATACCTTTGATATCGGATTAATCCATGATCAAACTTTATCTGACGGAACTTCAGTTACCAGCCAAATCAGTCTGAACAAACAAGATAATGTCTGGGGAACCTTAGAGCATGTTCCTGGCTCCAATGCGCCGGGATACAACTTACTAGATGGAAGGATTGCAATGCGATTACCCGATGGTGTAACGACTATCAGCTTGTGGGGTACTAACCTGACTGATAAAAGATATATTGCAAATATGCTTTGGCAGGGTGGTGATGTTCCAGCTGGAGGAGTTGATCCCAGTTTAGGGATGGCTGCTGATTATTGGGGTCAACCCAGAAGATTTGGAATAGAGTGGCGTAGAGATTTTTAAGGTTTCTTATGACCCAAGGACTTGCCGAAGTAAATAACATCAATATCTGGTGGGAAGACTTCGGCGATCCTTCCAATCCATCTGTGCTTCTTATCATGGGTGCAAATGCAAATTGTATGCAATGGACCCCAGAATTCATCGATCCGATTGTTGAAGCTGGCTTCCATGTTATAAGGTTCGACAATAGAGATGTTGGCAAGAGCACTTGGTTTGGAAAGGAATCTTTTTCTGCTAAGTTAGTTCGACTATTTTTACCAAATTTTTTATTAAAGTTTTTTCTAAATAAAGCCTTCAATTCTATTATTGATGAAAATGGTTATATGCAGGAGTTTGATATACGAGATCCTGACTATACTCTAGATGACATGGCAAAGGATGCGATCTCTCTTATGGATCATTTGAATATTGATAAAGCCCATATTATTGGAGCTTCAATGGGAGGCATGATAACGCAACTTCTTGCACTTGATTATCCTGATAGAGTTTTGACAATTACACCCATTATGTCCTCTCCGGGAGTTGGAGATCCGGAACTTTCAAATATGACTCCTTCTCTAGTTAAAGGATTGCAGGAATCTGCTTTTATGGATGCTAAGGGAAATCATGCTGATTCAGTTACTAGAATCTATAGAGAGCTTACGGGTTCTAGATTCCCATTTAATGAAGAAAAATTCAGGGAAAAACTTATTCCAGTAATGGCTCACGGACATAACCCAAATTGTAAACATGGTGATGCTGCAGGAGCTTGTCCGAGTAGAAAAGATAGACTTCATCAAATAAGTAAACCCACTTTGGTTATACACGGAACTGAAGATGCCATTTTACCGTTGGATCATGGTATGGCCTTATATGACAACATTCCTAATGCCAAAAAAATGATAATGGAAGGAGTGGGGCATGAAATTCCCGAAGAACTGGCAAAGGATATTACGGCAGAAATAATTCAGCATCTAAAGCAATCCTAACTTCGATGATTTCCTGAATAAGCTTAAAATAAGCTTTTCCAAGTTAAAATACACTTTAAAAATATGGATAGAAATTTTGATTATATAGTCATAGGAGCAGGGAGCGCTGGATGTGTAATGGCTAATAGACTTTCTGAAGATAAAGAAAATACCGTCCTAAGTATCGAAGCAGGAGGAAAGGATAGAAACTTCTTTATTCATATGCCATCTGGATACTCTCAAATAGTTCCTACTAAGAGTAAGCTTAATTATGGTTTTGAAACGGAACCTGAGGCAACAACAAATAATCGTCAACTTTATTGGCCAAGGGGTAAAGTTTGGGGAGGTTCTTCTTCAATAAATGCGATGGTGTACATAAGAGGTCATGCGTATGACTATGATTTATGGAGACAATTAGGAAATACTGGATGGTCATACGAAGACGTATTGCCATATTTTAAAAAGGCAGAGAGCTTTCAAGGGGATGGAGATGAAGATTATCACGGCTTTGATGGACCGCTAAACGTAAAAAAATCTTCCAGAACTGATGATCCATTATTAGATATTTTCATAGAGGCTGGTTCTCAAGCTGGCTTCCCTGTAACTGAAGATTTTAATGGAAAAGAGCAAGAAGGCTTTTCTAGGTATGAGCATACTATGAAAGATACTAATTTTGGTCCAAGAAGATGGAGTTCAGCAAGAGCATACCTACATCCTGCATTAAAAAGAAAAAATCTATCGACGGAAACTAATGTTCAAGTTAATAAAATACTCTTCGAAGGTAAAAAAGCTATCGGTGTTGAATATAGTAAAAATGGTCAAGTACTTACTTGTAAATGCAATAAAGAGGTCATTGTCTCTGCTGGTGCAATTAATAGTCCTCAAATCCTTATGAATAGCGGTATAGGTGATGCTGATGAGCTTAGAAAACATGGAATTGATATTGTTCATGAACTGAAGGGAGTTGGTAAAAACCTTCAAGATCATTATGGAGTTTTAAATTCATTCTATGCAACACAACCTATCACCTTACACAGATCTGCGGGCCTCTTGAAAACTGGAGTTGCGGGTATGAGATATTTATTATTTGGAACAGGTGATGCTGCTTATCCCCCAACCAGTGCTGGTGCTTTTTTCAAATCTAGTCCAGATAAAGATATACCTGATACGCAGTTACACTTCACAGCCATACAAACTCCAGATTTACATGGCAGGTTAGGCATTGATAAAAAACATGGTTTTACTGCAGTAATCTATATATGCAGACCACAAAGTAGAGGCCACATAGCCTTGAGAAGCTCGAACCCTAGTGATGCTCCACTTATGTATCCTAATTATCTATCCGAAGAACAAGACATGATTGATACAAGAAATGCTCTTCGCGAAACTAGAAGAGTTTTTCATCAGAAGGCATTTGATCCCTACAGAGGCGAACAAACTAAACCAGGAAAAGATGTAAATGTGGATGACGATGATCAACTAGATGAGTGGATAAGGAATACAGGAGAAACTCTCTATCACCCTGTTGGAACTTGCAAAATGGGAGAGGATGATATGGCTGTTGTAAATTCCGACCTTCAAGTTCATGGTATTTCAGGATTGAGAGTTGTTGACGCTTCTATAATGCCAACTTTAATCGGTGGTAATACAAATGCTCCTACAATAATGATTGCCGAGAAGGCGGCAGATTCCATTAGACAATCATAAACATAACCTTAGAATATACGATCCCGGAGAGGTGGCTGAGTGGTTGAAAGCGCTCCCCTGCTAAGGGAGTATAGGATAATCTCCTATCGAGGGTTCGAATCCCTCTCTCTCCGCCATTAAAAGTCTATAAATTACAACATCTCTAGGTTTATTTAAGTTAAGCTCTCTTTAATACTAAGGAGTCACTAAGATGGTAAAAAATATATTTATACTTTCAATTGTAATTTTTTTGATTAGTTGTACTAATTCAAATAATGAAGAAGCCAATTCTACTAAACAAAATACCTGGCATCTCTCCGATGGTGTTGAGTTTCCCGCAAACCGTCCCTTATCAAGGGCTGAAGATGGAGTTTTCTTAAATGATGGAACATTGATTGTAGCTGATCAAAGATATGGTTTAGCCAAGATAGAAGTTGATGGAACAGTTGAACCTTTTGGAAAATTTAATGAATTAGGCTATAGCCATAATCCTCCTGCAGTCGAGTCAGGACCTAATGGTGTGCATCTTACACCTGATAAAGAATTTATAATTACTGCTGATGTTTTTTCAGGATATATTTATAAGACTTCTGTTGAATCAGGTGATACTGAAATCGTTTATAAACATGAATTTGGAGTAAATACTGCAATAGAAGATTCTACTGGAGCAATCTGGTTTACTCAGTCAACTAAAAATAAAAATGAAGAACGCTTATTTGGTGCATTGTCTCAACCTCTAGGAGATGGGGCAGTATACAGAATACCTAACTCAAAGAACTTTAATGATTCAACTTCACCTCAGTTGGTAGTAGAAGGATTTAATTTTGCCAACGGATTTTACATAGATGAATTAAATAGAAAATTTTATCTATCTGAAACACTTGGAAATCAAGTCCTAGTTTTTGATCTTGATTTATCAAATGGATCTTTATCTAATCAAAAGGTTTTGTCTTCTATTCCATCTCCTGACAATATGCAGATGAATCACGATGGTTTATTGTGGGTTGCTTCACCTTTATCTAATCAAATTTATTCGATAAATCTATCTGACGGTACCTCAACAGTTGTCTTTGATGCACAAACAGATTTGGGTAAGGAAATATTACAGGTTGGATTGAATCGAGTTAAAAATGGTGACGGAATTGCAGATCTTATCGGTCCAGATGTAACAGGAGATATGCCTGGACTTCTTACTGGGATGATAATTGGTGAAAAACAAGGTCCTTTTTATGTTGCTAATTTGGGACAAGCCCTGATAAAGGTTAATCGATAAGATATATAAAAGTTTGAACCATAATGTGAAAGAAGATTTTCAAAATATTGCATCTTTAATTTCTCCTAAAGCCAAACTAATTAGTGCTGATATTCTTCCTGGAGGATATTCCTCTGATGTTTATATTCTAAATTTAGTAGAAGGTAAAAATAAAAAAAAAGTTGTTTTGAGGTCAGAAGGGTCTCCCAGATCAGAAAACAGAATTTCTACAGAATATCATCTGATTAACTGCCTTAAAGGAAGTAACTTACCTTTACCTGAGGCTATTCACATAGATGTAAGCTTGAAGTATTTTCCTAAACCCTTCATGATCATGAGCTTTATTGATGGTAAAAGTTTTGAGCCTGATCAGTTAGATATTTCATGGATGGAAAAAGTTTCTGACTTGCTTAATGATATACGTTCGATAGAAATCAGTAATTTACCCAAACTACCCATTCGTATTGATCCTTTAGAAAGTCTTTTAGATTATCTGCCTGATGAGAAAGAATGGAGAAAGGTTAGGGAATATTTGAAATCAATTGGAAGCTCCATATTTATTGGAGAATATAAATTTCTTCACGGAGATTTTTGGCCCGGTAATATTCTTTGGAAAAATGATGAAATAATTGGTTTGATAGATTGGGAATATGCGGCTATTGGAGATCCCATGTCGGACATAGCCGTAGCAAGTTTAGAATTAAGGTATAAGTATGGGGCGAAGGGCGCAGAGCTTTTTCAGACATTATGCTCAAACTATATAGACATTGATAGCAAGAGATTATCCCTCTGGCTCATTTATGTTTCGGCGTCAACTTTAAGATATATCCATGAATGGAGGTTGCCCAAAGAGAGACAGGCTTTAATGATTAGGGAAGCGAAGGCAGCTATTCACGAATCATTCAGTTTTCTGCAAAAAGGTTAGACTGAATTAGAAAACTTTTGCATCTAAATAAATGAGAAGACATAAATGAAAGATATAGACTGCCCAAAACATGAAGTGTTATTCTAAATTTAAAATTTAAGGTTTATCATGAAAAAATACAACATCATCCTAGTACTTAGTTTTTTTGCTCTATCTGTATCCAGCACTCCTATATGCTCTATAAACCAAGAACTAAATAAAGATACTGCAAGCAAATTAAACGATTTTAGATCACAGACTATTTCAACTTGTTTGGCTTGCTCTGACAGTACTTGCAAGCTTAAATCTTGGCCCGAATCAAAAAAAGGAGACGAATCAGTTTGCAAATTATTATTCTGTACTCCTAGTTATGTTTCTAAATTTTTTGAAAAACCAGACAATGTTGAACCAGGCAAAACTAAAATTAAGTTTTCTTATTCCATAAACTCAAAAGGCAAAATTAAAGATATAGAAGTGAAGTCTGCAAAAGGAGCAATGAATATAAGAGAATCTTATAAATATCTACAAAGTTTCACTGCTAAAACCCAATTTGAACCTTTATTGATTGCGGGGAAAGAGACTAGGATAGATGAAATTGTAGGGGAGCATGTCGCCTATACAGGAAAGTATGAAGATATTGATAAGACTATGCCTGTTAATCAAGGTATTTGGAGAAACTAGGTAAATCTGATTTAGATGATCAACAAATCTAAGATTGTCGCAGATTTGAAATTAGATTTATCTGACACTAGCCTTTCAGAGCCTTTTAATGTTCTTGTTGATTCATTGAACAACGAGGCTAATTTAAGCTTCACAGGTAAATTGGCTGCAAAGTATCAAATTAAACAACATCTTAGAAATCGTCACTTAATCTCTCAATTTTATGAGGGTATAGCACAACCTAAAGTAAGCCAACCTGTCTTTGTTATAGGTCTTCCTCGCTCTGGAACAACCTTTTTATTTAATCTTCTCAGTCAAGATTCAGACCACAGAACCCCTTTGTTTTGGGAGATGATGAAACCTTTTCCGTTAGTTGAAACGAATGGATATAAAGAAAAATTACGTATAGGACAATCCGATTTAATTTTGTTCTTTAAAGAAAGGTTTATACCTCAATTAGATGACCTTCATGCCATTAAGTCGGATAGTCCCGAAGAGTGTTTATTAATTAAAGTATTTGCTTTGCAAAGTATTTTGTATTTCTACATGGCAAATACACCAACCTATCTTGATTATTTGTCTAATTGCGACACCAGCATAGCGTACAGCCAACACTTTAAATTTTTAAGTATTCTTGAAACACAACAAAAACCTCAAAGATGGTTATTAAAAGATCCTAGTCATTTAGGTAATCTAGATGAAATATTAAATTACTATCCTGATGCCCGCTTCATTCATATTATTAGGGATCCTTTAGAAACAATTCCATCTATATGTAGTTTAACTGCACAAGTTAGAAAAGGCTTTTCTAGTAAAATTGATTTACATGACATTGGAAAAAGAACTATAAATTTTTGGGAGCAGTCAAATAAAAAGAATGAATCTCAGAAATTAAAATTTTCTTCAAAAGAATATATGCAAGTTCAATATAAAGATTTAATAGACGACCCAATCAATTTAATGAAAGATATTTATGCAAATTTTGATTTTCATTTAGATGAGAAAACTCTTACTGAAATGACAGGCTACATAGAAAAGGGTTCTCTAGAAGACAAGGCAAAGCATAAATATTCATTAGAAGATTATGGACTTGATGAGGCAGAAGTCCATAATAAGCTCAATTATTCTTAATTGATTACTTAAATATGAAAATACTTGTTATGGGTTTACCTGGAAGTGGGAAAACGTATTTATCAGAAAGACTTCAACCTTTGTTAGAGTCAGCTTGGTTTAATGCGGATAAAGTAAGATCTATGGCAGGAGATTGGGATTTCAGCGAAGAAGGTAGACTAAGACAAAGCCTCAGAATGAAGTCCATTGCCGATTTTGAATCTTCCCATAACAGGATTGTTATTTGCGACTTTGTTTGCCCAACAAAAGAAACACGAAAGATTTTTGAAGCTGATATTACTATTTGGCTCGACACTATTGATGAAGGTCGTTTTGAAGACACTAATGCTCTCTTTGAGCCACCTTCTAAGGTAGATTTTCTTATTAAGGAATGGAATGATCATAACCATATAGACATTGCTAAAAGGATTAAAGAAAATGTTTGATTGGAAAAAACCTACAGTCCAAATGCTAGGTAGATGGCAACCTTGGCATGATGGACATCAAGAATTATTTAAAAGATCTATAAAAAAGACAGGACAAGTTATTATCCAAGTAAGAGATGTGCACGGCGCGTCTGGCGGTGAAGGTCAAGATGATAATCCTTTTGATTGGGATTCTGTCTGCCAAAATATTTCTGAAGGTCTTTTAAAAGACAACTTCGAAAGAGGTATCCATTACGAAATAATGATGGTCCCAAATATAGTAAATATAACTTACGGTAGGGGAGTGGGTTATGTTTTTGAAGAAGAGACTTTTGAAGAAGCTGTCACTCAAATTAGTGCAACCAAAATAAGAAAAAAAATGAGAGAAGACGGAGACTTGAAATAAAATATGAAGATCTGTTTAAGTGAGTTTACATATAAAACTTTTGAAGAATTGCTTATTGAAAATTTTAAACAACATGAATTTATTCTCATTGATTCAGAGGCAAATGTAATCCAAGGCGAAGGTAAACCTGATATAGCTCTTGTTTCTTACGAGTTAATGTTTAAAGCTTTAAAATCAGAGGTTTTTTTTAAGAAATATTTAGCTCTAATTGATGGATGTTCTTATGTGCAGGGCTCTTGGGCTGGAATAGAGACTCCTCAAGCTCAGGCCTTAATAGATCATTCAAAGGTGTTTTCGCATGGGGGTGGGTTACATGCAATACCCATCGCAACTTATATATTTGCTCAGATATTAAGGTCTATTAAATCAATAGACGCCCATATAGCACTCCAAAAGGAAAAAAATTGGAAACAAATGATGTCAGTTGGCGAACTAACGGATATGACTATAGGAATTACTGGTTTTGGAGGAATAGGCCAGGAGGTGGCGAGGTTGGCTAAGGCCTTTAGAATGACTGTTTATGCAACAAAAAGAACTCCTGTTCTCTCAGATAACCTAGATAGGCTTTTTAAACCAAATGAATTAAATGAAATGTTGCCAATGTGTGATTTCGTAGTCAATTGTCTCCCAAGTAGTCCTGATACACAAAAAATATTTTCCACAGATCAGTTTGCAGCTATGAAGTCATCTGCAATGTTTATAAATGTGGGAAGAGGAGAGTCTGTAGATGAAGATAGTCTTGCCAATGCGCTATCAAAAGAGGAAATATTGTGCGCTGCTCTTGATACAACTGATCCAGAGCCTTTAGATTCTAATTCACCTCTTTGGACACTAGAGAATTGTTTTATCACACCTCATGATTCTGCATGGGGACCTAGGGCTCCATTAAGGGCAGTAGAGCTTTTCATCGATAATTTCAAACGTCTTCAAGATGGGAAAAAGCTACTCAATCAAGTATAAAAAAAGGCCGCTAGTTGCGGCCCTTTTTCATTAGATTAAGGTTTAGCTTGTAAAACCTACAACGGCTTTAACTTCTAGGAATTCTTCGAATCCAAATAGACCCCATTCCCTACCATTACCAGATTGTTTGTATCCTCCAAAAGGTGTGGTGAAGTCTGCACCGGCACCATTAATGGCTATACTTCCAGCTCTGATTCTATTTGCAACTTTCTTAGCATGTTCTACATCACCTGAAGAAACATACCCATAAAGCCCGTACTCAGTATCATTTGCAATTTCTACAGCCTCCTCTTCGTCTTTGTAGGGCAGTATAGAAAGAACAGGACCAAATATTTCCTCTCTAGCGATCGTCATATCATTATTCACATTCGCAAATACTGTTGGCCTCACAAAGTATCCAGCATTTAAACCTTCAGGTTTTCCTGGACCGCCAGCAACAAGTTCAGCACCTTCTTCGATACCTTTCTCAATTAATCCTTGTATCTTGTTGAACTGTACGTCGCTAACTACCGGACCTATGCCAGTATCTTCTGCAAATGGATCTCCAACTTTAGTTGCTTCAGCAGCTCTTTTAGCAATTTCTTTAGCTTCGTCATGCCTTGCTTCAGGAACAAGCATTCTGGTAGGTGCGTTACAGGACTGACCACTATTATTGAAGCAATGTTTTGCTCCACCTGTGATAGCTGATTCAAAGTCTGCATCATCCAAAATAATATTTGCAGATTTACCTCCCAGTTCCTGCGCTACTCTTTTTACTGTATCTGCAGCTCCCTTTGCAACAGCAATACCTGCTCTGGTAGAGCCTGTAAAAGACATCATATCAATGCGTGGGTGAGAAGACATTGCTTCACCTACTGTAGGACCATCTCCGTTAACCAGATTGAACACTCCAGCAGGCACGCCTGCTTCGTGAAGTATTTCAGCAAAGATCATTGCGTTTAGAGGAGCCATTTCAGTGGGCTTTAAAACCATAGTGCATCCTGCAGCAATAGCTGGAGCAACTTTGCATGAGATTTGATTTATAGGCCAATTCCAAGGAGTTATCATTCCAACAACACCTATTGGTTCTCTTCTTAAGACAGTTTTTCCTCTGGTCTCTTCCCACTCAAAGTTTTGTAAAACTTCAATAGCTTGAGCAAAGTGACCAAGACCAGTTGCAGCTTGTGCAGCTTTGGAAAGTGATAGTGGGGCTCCCATTTCTGAAGAAATGGTTTCAGCTATTTCATCATACCTACTCTGATAGACCTCAACGATCTTGCCAAGGATAGCTAACCTTTCTTCAACTGAAGTTTGGCTAAATGTATCAAAAGCTTTAGATGCTGCCATTACAGCATTATCAACATCGGCAGCACTTCCCATAGCAATCTGCCCGATAACTTCTTCATTAGCTGGGTTTAAAACATCAAACATGTTTTTTCCTTCTACAGGATCTACCCATTCTCCATTTATGTAAAATTGTTCATATGTTTTCATTTTTACTCTCCGTATATTTGACTCATAAGTATATATTAGGATTTAACAAAGTTAAGCTAAATTTACTTGATTATCTAGAGACTAGTTTAGCTTTCAGTTGGCTTTGAATTCTCTCAGCCCACAAAGCAATATATTTTCTTGTTTCTCTAGGATCAATTATTTCATGGACAGAGAAAGCCTCAGCTCTCGGGAATGGATTTTGGTTTTTTGCCATTTTTTCTTCTAGCTCTTTCCTTTTTGCTTCGGGATTTTCTGCAGATGCTATTTCTTTCTTAAAGGCTACCGCCACACCTCCTTCTAAAGGTAGAGGTCCAGATTCAGCAGAAGGCCAAGCAAGTACGTAACCGTCCGGTCCATAATGAGCTGCTGCAGCAACACCAAAAGACTTCCTTATCATGATTGTAGACCAAGGGACAGTAGATTCTGTAGTGGCTAAGACTGCTTGTGTGCCATGAAGGATAGTTCCTGCTTTTTCGGCATCCGGCCCAATTAAAAAACCTGGCTCGTCAACTAAGCTCACAATTGGTATATTAAAAGTGTCACACAATCTTATGAATCTTGTAGTCTTTTGAGCTCCCTCAGCTGACATAGATCCCGCATAAAAGTTGGAATCGTTTGCAAAAATTGCTACTGAATAACCATTAATTCTTGCAAAACCAGTGATTATTCCTCTTCCAAAGAATTGAGTCATTTCAAAGAAAGAGTTTTTATCAAAAACTAAATTTATTATGTCTCTCATCTCATATGATCTTTTTCTGTCTTTAGGAATAATCCCAATTAGCTCTTCTTCCTTTCTATCAATGGGGTCTTCGCATGTAATTCTTTCCGATAGCTCATATATGTTCTGCGGAAAGTATGAAAGAAACTTTTTGATTTGTTCAAAAGCATCTTCTTCTGAAGAAGCCACATTGTCTGTTACTCCATTTAGCTTATGAATCTCTGAGCCACCCAATTCTTCTTTAGACATCTTCTTACCGAAAGCCCTTTCTACTACCGCAGGTCCTGCTACTAAGATTTGGGCGGTTTCTTTTGTCATGACTCTAAAATGAGATCCAACAAACCTTGCAGCAGGCATTCCCGCTACCGGACCTAAGGCAGCAGATGCAACTGGTATCTCCCTTAGTGTATCTGCTATAGATTTAAATCTTGATTTAGAGAAGACAGGATCACCTCCATAACCTCCTGATTTTTTACCAGGTCCGGCAACTGATCCACCTCCACCTTCATGCAATCTTATAAGTGGTACTTTATATTTGAGCGCGAGCTCTTCGGTATAAACACTTTTTCTAAGTCCTGCAGAATTTGGAGATCCGCCTTTAACAGTGAAATCTTCTCCTCCAACAACAATATCTCTGTTATTTATTTTTCCAAAACCCAGAATAAAATTTGCAGGAGTTAAAGATTCTAGCTTTCCTTCTTCATTGACTTCAGAGCCTCCAGCTATTTCCCCTTGTTCTTGAAATGATCCTTCATCTAAAAGAAGGTCTATTCTCTCTCTTAAAGTGAGTCTTCCTTTTGCATGTTGAAGTTTAATGGCTTCTTTACCGCCTTGGCTTTTAGCAAGCTTTCTTCTTTTTCTAATTTCTACTGTTTCTTTTTTCCAATTCATATTTACTGGTGCCCCGTACAGGATTTGAACCTATGGCCTCTGGATTAGGAATCCAGCGCTCTATCCGACTGAGCTAACGGGGCCTTTTCAATTATTTTAACAATAAAACTTGAATTTAAATTTTCTTTGGTTAGAATTTTCGAAGCACCGATTTGAACCAGCTTGCGGGTGCTTTATAAATACTGCTAAATAGGATTCTCTTTTAACAGACCTGTTTAGCGAAAGCTGGCAGGTTTTTTTTTAGGAGAAATAAAATGAGTTACGAAGGTAAGAACTTAGAAACCATAGCACTACATGCGGGATGGAGGGCAGATGAAACTACAGGATCTGTAGCTGTTCCTATCCATCAAACAACAAGCTATTTATTTGAGAGCACTGAAAAAGCTGCAAATCTTTTTGCTCTAGCCGAGCTAGGCAATATTTATACTCGAATAATGAATCCCACAAATGCCGTATTAGAAGAAAGAATGGCAGCAATAGATGGGGGTGCGGCAGGATTGGCCGTATCGTCCGGTCAAACTGCTTCTGCTTATTCAATTCAAAATGTAGCTAGAGCAGGAGACAACATAGTATCTTCTTCACATTTATACGGAGGTACTTATAACCAATTTAAAAATAACCTATCTGAAATGGGAATAGAGGTTAGATTTGTGGATCCTACAAATCCAGAAAACTTTAGAAATGCTACCGATGATAAGACTCGAGCTTATTTCGGCGAAACTCTCCCCAACCCTAGACTTCAAGTATTTCCAATCAAGGAAGTTTCAGATATTGGAAGATCTTTGGGTATTCCTTTGATAGTTGATAATACTGCTGCACCAATTTTCTGTAGACCTTTTGACCATGGAGCGGCTGTTACAACTTACTCCACAACAAAATATATCGGAGGTCATGGAACATCTATTGGAGGTCTTATAATTGATGGAGGAAACTTCGACTGGGAAGAGGCAGGTCCTGAAAGGCAACCAAATCTCAATACCCCAGATCCTTGCTATAACGGTGTTGTATGGACAGAGGCTATAAAACCAATGGGTCCTATTGCCTATATTATGAAGGCTAGAACGACCCTTTTAAGAGATCTCGGAGGCTCTATGAGTCCTTTTAATGCTTGGGCATTTATCCAAGGACTAGAAACTTTACCACTTAGGATGAGGGAGCATGGAAATAATGCCCTAAAAGTTGCAGAGTACCTGAAAGATAACAAGAAAGTTTCATCAGTCACTTATCCTGGCATTTCTGAAGGGCTTGAAAAGGAAAGGGCGGACACTTATTTATCGGGCGGATATGGGGCTTTGATAGGTTTTGAGCTTCCCGGAGGAGTAGAGTCAGGACGGAAGTTTATTGATTCGTTAGAACTTCTTTATCACGTCGCAAATATAGGGGATTCCAGATCCTTAGCTATTCATCCAGCATCAACTACACATAGTCAGTTGTCTTCTGAAGAACAACTTTCAGCTGGAGTGACTCCTGGATATGTCAGGCTCTCAATAGGTATAGAGAATATTGAAGACATCATTTCTGACATTGATCAAGCAATAAAGAAAGCAAGTTAAAAGAATCTTAACCTGCCGTTAAGACTGCATCTTGCCCCTCCTCAAGTAGGATGCATTAAAGGCCAGGCCCCCCGTCTGGCCTTTTCTTTTAAAGTTTTGTTGGGTTATCTGCCCCCGGATAAACAACTTCTGGGTCAAAGACTTTTTCTGATTCAGTAAAATTCAAAACAACAGTTCCTTGCTCTACAGATTCTACAGATCTATAGAAGCATGATTTATATCCAACATGGCAACTAGCTCCTAATCCATCAATTGAGACCTTAAGCCATACTGAATCTTGATCATCATCTATAAGTATTTCGTCTACTCTATGAGTCATTCCGCTGGATTCCCCTTTTTTCCAAAGAAGTTCTCTACTTCTGCTCCAATAATGTGCTTCTCTAGTCAAAATAGTTTTATCTAATGCTTCTTTGTTCATATAACCAAGCATCAGAACCAAATCAGAACTACTTTCAGTAACTATTACAGGTATGATTCCTTCAGAATTAAATTTGGGTGCTAAAGCATTCCCTTCTTCTACAAATTCTATAGATGACCTTTCAGAAAAATTTATTGTTTTCACTTTCATTCCTAATTTTTAAGACCATTTTATCAGAACTCATTTCACTCTAGTTATTTCCTCTTTCATTCAGTTATAGAAAGTTTTTTGGTAAAATAGACTTATCAATGCTTCCTAATTTAAAAGTAGAGAACCTTTCTTGTGTTCGATCAAACAAGGTCGTGTTTGAAAATATAAACTTTGAAGTTTTTCCCGGAGAGAACCTTGAAATTATAGGATCAAATGGATCTGGTAAAACCACCTTGTTAAGAACAATCCTCGGCCTTATAAAGCCCGAGAAAGGAATTATAAATTGGCTGGATGAAAACGATAAATTTAATGATTTCAGAACTTTTGAATGTTTTTATCAAGGCCATCAGCTAGGCATAAAGAACTTATTAACTGTTTATGAAAACCTACAGTTAACTCATGGCGCTAAAGGAATGGACGAAAATAAAATATATGAATGTTTAGAGCGAGTGGGACTTATGCACATCAATGAACTTGCTTCTAATCTATCAGTAGGACAAAGGAAGAGAATTTCAATAGCTAGATGGCTAGTTAAAAATTTTAAGATTTATTTTATCGACGAACCATTTTCTGCACTTGATGACGAAGCAACTTCTATGATTGAGCATTTAATCCAAGAACTTAACTCGAAAGGTTGTTCCTTTGTAATAACTGGTCACAGACCCTCCCAAGTAAAAGCAAATCGCATAAGTATTTAAAATGTTCGGTTCAATATTTAGTTGGTTAAATATAATTCTAAAGAGAGATCTATTGATAGCTTTCAGAAAGTCCTCTACCTATATAACTCCATTAGTTTTTTTCTTAATAGTTGTCACTTTTTTTCCTCTAGCTCTAGGACCTCAAGAAAGTTTACTAAGCTCTTTAGCTCCTGGAGTTATTTGGATAGCAGCCTTATTAGCTTCTCTTTTAGCAGTCGAAACTATTTTTAGTGATGATTTTAGGGATGGAACTCTAGATGAATTTTTCATCTCTTTAGAGCCTTCATTTATATTAGTATTCGCCAAAGTTTTAATCCACTGGCTTATAACTGGTCTACCCATCCTCTTTGCATCTTTGATCGCAGCAATAGTTTTATATCTCCCTTTTGAAAGTTTTATTCCAATGCTATTAAGTCTTATTTTAGGTACATCTTTCATGAGTCTATTGGGTGCTTTGGGTGCAGCGCTATCATTGGGCCGGTCAGCAATTTTAAGTGCAATAATAGTCTTGCCTTTCTCTATACCTACATTATTAATGGGGACTTCGGTTATTTCCTCATCTCTTACTAATCAAGATTTCTCAGGTTTTCTGATGATTATGGGAGCGATGCTTGCAATCGGGATTCCTCTATTATGTTTACTCACAGTTGAAGCCTTACTTTTAAATTATGAATAAATTATGGAATAAATTAAAAAGGTGGTTTATTGAAATGGGGTCACCTCCTTTATTTTATAACTGGTCGTCTAAAATTATTCCTTGGTTAGGTCTATTAACACTACTCGTATTATTAATAGGTTTATATTGGGGCTTATTTCTTGCTCCGATGGACTATAAACAAGGTGATGTTTACAGAATTATTTATATTCATGTTCCTTCAGCGATCCTAGGAGAGTCTATCTTCATTTTTATGGCTATATGTGGATTCATAAATGTAATCTGGAGAGCAAAAATATCAGGAATGCTGTTGAAGGCCGCAGCACCCATAGGCATGAGTTTTACACTTTTAGTTTTAGTGACTGGATCTGTTTGGGGGAAACCTACTTGGGGCACTTGGTGGGTTTGGGATGCGCGCCTCACTTCAACGCTTATCTTATTTTTTATCTATGCAGCACTCATTGGTTTGCATTCCACTATCGAAGATAAAACAAAAGCTGATAGAGCTGTTTCTATTTTATCCATTGTTGGAGTTGCTATAATACCTGTCATAAAAAAATCTGTAGATTGGTGGCAAACTCTCCATCAACCATCAACTTTTACTATTACTTCATCCCCTAGCATGTCACCTGATATGTACATACCTCTTTTAGTTTGTTTGATAGGTTTTTATTTATTTTTTGCTTATATGCTGACTTTAAATCTTAGAAATGTAGTCATCGAAAGGGAGAGTTCTAAGAACTGGGTAAAGCATGTTATGGATCAGGAGTCTAAATGACTGAGATATTAAAAAATATAATTTTAATGGATGGTAATGGACTCTTTGTCTGGTTTTGTGTGATTTTTCTTTTACTGATTCTAGCTTTGAATATTTTTTTTGCTCATAGAAGAAAAAGTAAAATTTTTAGATCTTTAAAGAATATATGAACCCTATAAGGAAACAAAGATTATATGCTTTGATAGCTATTTTGATTGGTTCTTTACTTGCCACTTGGCTAGTTGTATCTGCTCTATCCGAAAATATGAATTTATTCTATTCTCCAACCGAAATTAAAGAAGCTAATTTAGATCAAGGCACCCTTATTAGGGCTGGAGGTATGGTTAAAGCAGGTTCAATTATTAAAAGTAAAGATTCTTTAGATGTAAGTTTCACAGTTACAGATTATCAAAATGATTTACTGATTAAATATGAAGGCATTTTGCCCGATCTATTTGCCGAGAATGCCGGAGTAGTAGTAAGGGGTAACCTAACACCAGAGGGAGATTTCCTTGCTATTGAAGTTCTAGCTAAACATGACGAGAACTATATGCCTCCAGAAGTTGCAAAGTTATTAGACTCTAAAGAATGATCCCTGAAATAGGCCATATAATTTTAATATCTCATTTGGTTCTAAGCTTCATGGGAGGAATACTGCCACTAGCAGCAATTTATTCAAAGAATGATTTTCTTTCTATCCCTACAAAGAAGTTATCTGTTTTTTTATTCTTTCTAATACTTGTGCCTTTCCTCGTATTGATCTATTCCTTTTTGATAGATGATTTCTCTGTTGCCTACGTCTCTCAAAACTCAAATATCAATTTACCAAATTATTATAAATTAGCTGCTACCTGGGGAGCTCACGAAGGCTCTCTTTTGCTCTGGATATTGGCGATGAACGGCTGGTTGATAGCCTATATGTTTTTTAACAATTCTAAAGATAAAGATTACATTTCCACTGTATTTTCTATTTCTTGCCAAGTGATATTTGCCTTCTCATTATTTACACTTTTTACATCAAATCCTTTTGAAAGGATATTGCCTATCCCGCCCTTAAGTGGAGCTGATTTAAACCCTTCACTTCAAGACATTGCGTTTACTGTCCATCCACCTTTATTATATTTTGGTTATTCAGGTCTCATGATTCCTTTTGCTATATCTGTAGCAGCAATGCTCTTTAGCAAAGATACAAAAGAATGGGCCAGCAACTCTAGGCCTTGGACTCTCATGTCATGCAGCTTTTTGACATTGGGAATAGCGTTGGGAAGCTGGTGGGCCTATTATGAGTTGGGTTGGGGAGGCTGGTGGTTTTGGGATCCAGTAGAAAACGCGGCATTCATTCCTTGGCTCCTATCTGTGGCTTTATTTCATTCTTTGATAGCTAGCGAAAACCGAGGTGTTTATGGTAAATGGTCTATTCTTTTATCAATATTTGCTTTTGCAACAAGCTTACTTGGTACCTTTTTGGTAAGATCTGGAATATTAACTTCAGTTCATGCCTTTGCCCTTGATCCAGAGAGAGGACTCTTTATTTTGGGTATATTGGCCTTTTTTATAATTGGTAGTTTATTCATCTATTCAATTAAAGATTTTGAAAATGAGACAACACCTTCTTATGAATTGACCTCAAAAGAATTTGGTTTTTTACTGAACAATCTTCTCCTAGTCGTCCTTGCTGTTTCAATCTTATTTGGAACAATCTTTCCTCTTATTTATGAAGCTATTACAGATGGAAAACAAATTTCTGTTGGGGCACCATACTTTGAAGTAATCCTTTTTCCTTTCGCTTTAGCTTTAGGATTACTGCAAGGATTTGCTTTGTACCTATCTTGGGGCACTTCTTCATCTTTTAAATTTTTACCAAGATTACTCATCGAAAGTGTTTCAATCTTTGTATTGATACTTATCATCCTGTTTATTCTTTTTGATAATTTGCATTTAACCTCTTTCGCTACAATATTTTTATCTTCTTGGATTTTGATGGGCACACTTCAAATTAATAAGAACAAAAACTTAAATTACTGGAGATTCTTAAGAAAAAGAGCTGCTGTAACTTTTGCTCATTCGGGGATGGCAATTCTCACTTTAGGTGTAGCTGTGGTTTCAAGTTATTCCATAGAGAAAGAGATAATACTAGCTCCTGATGATTCAGTAGAATTTGGTAATCAAACTATTCTTTTCAAAAATACAGAGGATATTATGGGGCCAAATTATTTTTCTAAATCGGCTACCATGTCATTCAGTGATGGTTCAAATATTTCTGATGTATTGACTGAAAAGAGAACTTATTCGCCTTCAGGTCAACTTACAACTGAAGCTGGAATAAAAACAGAAATATTTCAGGATTTATATATTTCTATGGGAGATAATTTAGAGGCGGATATTTGGTCTTTTAAAGTTCAAATTAAACCATTTATCCGATGGATATGGTTGGGAGCCCTAATGATTGCAATTGGCAGTTTATTGGCTGGAATTAAAAGAGTTAGAAAAACATGAAAAAAGTTATTGATATATTTCCTTTAGCTATTTTTGTTGTCTTACTAATTGTGCTTTTTTCTTTTTTATCTGAAAAGGATGATCAGTTAGAAACAGCTTTAGTAGATAGTGATTTTCCAGATTTCTCTCTTTCCGCCCTCTCGAATGATAATAAAACCCTTACCAAAGGAGATATTTCTAAGCTTCCTGCCTTGATCAACGTATGGGCTACATGGTGTATAGCCTGTAGAGTAGAGCATCCTTTCTTGATGCAATTAAAGAATGAATCAGTCTTAACTATTTATGGTTTAAATTACAAAGATAATAGGACAAAAGCTCTATCTTTATTAGAAAGAGATGGAGATCCTTACGAATTTTCAATTTATGATTTTGAAGGTAGGTTGGCGATAGATTTAGGTGTCTACGGAGCGCCTGAAACATTCTTTGTCGACAAAAATGGTGTGATACGTGAAAGACATGTCGGAGTTGTAGACGAAACAGTTTGGGAAAAAAAGTTTGCAAAATACCTCAATGAATAAGTTGATACCTCTATTCTTCCTCGTCTTCTCAATCGAAATATCTGGAGATGAAGAAAATAAATTAGATTTTAACAATGATGCCTATCCATTTTCTTCCGAAGCTAAAGAAACTTTATTCTATTCTCTGCTTAATGAGTTAAGGTGTCCTAAGTGCCAAAGCTCTAATCTCTCGGGTTCTAATTCTCCCATTTCAAATGATCTGAAAAGAGAAGTCTATGAGCTTGTGCTAGAAGGAAATTCAGCAGAACAAATTAAATCTCATTTAGTTCAAAGATATGGAAATTTTATTATTTACAACCCTCCTATTGAGCCCGCTACATATATTCTTTGGTTCGGTCCTTTCCTGTTGATACTTTTAGCTATATTTATAATTTTGTTTGTTAGGAAGAGATAGTTAAGTGTTCTATTTTTATCTTTTCCTGATTTTATTTTTATCCTTTTACTTGGTTTTAGCTGATAAGAAAGATTATTTGAGATTTAACAGAAATATAGCAACCTCACTTATTGCTGCAGCTCTTTCTCTAACCCTTTACGATAAGTTCCTATCTAAAGGATCCTTTGATTTAGTTAATCAAAAACTTGCTTTGGAGATTTTTCTTAAAGGCAATACAGAATCTAAAGAAAAAGTTAGAGAAGATGTTGAAGATCTTGTAACTAATTTAGTTGCTAAAGAAGATGCTCAAGCTGGGGAACTTTATATACTTGCCAGACAATTAAAAGATGTAAATGAATTTTCCCTTTCAAGGGAAGTGTATGAAGAAATCTATGGTAGATTTCAAAAGGAATTAGATGGAAATGTTATTGCGGAATTTGCCCAAGTTCTATTCTTGAGTAACGAGAAAAAATTTGATGAACGCCTTAAGACAGTACTGGACGAAGCTTTGTTAAAAAATCCAAATAATCCTTCTGCCTTGACCCTAAAAGGTCTTTTTGAACTTGAAAATAATAATATCTCTTTAACGATAGATCTATGGAATCGAGCTGTACCTTTCTTAAATTCTAAAAAAGAAAGAAATG
Source organism: SAR86 cluster bacterium AG-447-A08 (assembly GCA_003212335.1). GTDB lineage: Bacteria > Pseudomonadota > Gammaproteobacteria > Magnimaribacterales > Magnimaribacteraceae > Magnimaribacter > Magnimaribacter mokuoloeensis. Next base: position 77,817 of record QCQA01000001.1, on the reverse strand, counting down.
ACTTAAAGGCCCTTATAGAAGCAGTAAAAAAAAGAAAAAATCAGTAGTTTCCGAAGACTTTATAGACTAAACTTTCTAAGCAAATGAAAGCTTATTTTGTTTCATTAGTGTCTTTCTTCAAGGCATTGGTTTCTTACCCTCTAAAGGAATTTAAAAATGCGACTTAATTCGATAAAGCTATCAGGTTTTAAATCATTTGTTGATCCTACATCGGTTACCTTTCCTTCAAGCATGTCTTGTATTGTTGGCCCAAATGGTTGTGGAAAATCCAATGTGATTGATGCAGTTCGTTGGGTTTTAGGTGAAAGCTCTGCCAAGAACCTGAGAAGTGATTCTATGACCGATGTTGTTTTTAATGGCTCCTCTTCAAGAAAACCAGTCTCTAAAGCCTCAGTTGAACTATTTTTTGACAACAAGGAAGGACGTATAGGAGGAGAATTTTCTAGCTATAGTGAAATCTCTGTTCGCAGGAGCTTAGAGCTCGATGGTCAATCTAATTACTATTTGAATGGAACCAGTTGTAGAAAAAAAGATATAACTGATGTTTTTTTAGGAACAGGTTTAGGTCCTAGATCTTATGCAATTATCGAGCAGGGAATGATCTCGCAGCTAGTGAGTGCAAAGCCAGAAGAAATGAGAGGCTACATAGAAGAAGTTGCTGGTATTTCTAGATATTTAGAAAGAAAAAAAGAAACAGAGTCACGTATAAAGAGAACGAAAGAAAACCTATCGAGATTAGAAGATTTAAGAGAAGAAATTTCTCGATTGCTCTTTAAGCTTCAAAGGCAGGCCAAAGCTGCAGAAAAGTATCATGAACTTAGAAAAGATGAGACTAAAGCTCAGTTAATGCTTTTGGGTTCTAAGTGGAGAGACGTCTCTTCACTACTTGTGGCTAAAGAAAAAGAAGTTAAGGATCAAGAACTTAAGGTAGAGGAGATTAATTCTCAAAAAAATACCTCTGATAGCGAGATCATTAAATTGAGAGCTAAACAGATTGAACTTCAAACTGCGCTAGATAAAGTCCAACAAGAGTTTTATAGTTTTGGTGCTGATATATCTAGGACGGAACAAGAAATCTCTTTGAAAAAAGACAGAGTTAATGAGATAGCTGAAAAGATATCAACTAATAAGATACAAATTGATACCAGGAACAGAGAAATTGAAAAACTGAGTGAAAATAAGTCCTCAGCACAATTAGAAATCAGCGCTATAGAAGATGAATTAAAGTCACTAAAAGAGAATACTGATGGTCCTGATACTGCCGAAGCTGAAAAGATTGAAGGATTGTGGCTTATTTTCATTACAGAAACTAAAGATATATTGAATAATATTGTTAATTCAATAGGTTCAATTAAATCTAAATTATCCAATAACGATTCTGTAGATGATGACTTACGAAAGATCGAGTCACTACAAAATGATCTGAAGAAACTTGAAACTGAACCAAATAAATTGACCAAGCTTACCCAAGATTTTTTAATCAATGCGTCTGAAGGAGCAAAGCAACAGAGAATCAATTTAATAGAAAAAACAGATAAATATGCAGAGCTTCAAGCCAAATTGGCTTCTATGAACTCAGAAGATTCTCATATCAGTACAAAACTTCAAGACCTTACTCAAGAAAATAGAGATCTAGAAGAAGAATCAAAAGAGTTAACTCAACCGATAAATGAAATTCAAGAAAAGCTTGATCAACTATTATCAGACAGGCTCAAAGTCGAAGAGAATTTGTTGGAGTCAAGAAAAGCTATAGAAGAATGCAATGCCTCCATACATAAGATAGAAAGAGAAAAGATAGAAAAGGAACAGGCTGCTATCACCTTAAGAGAACTTCTCGAAAATCTTAGATTGGAAAGACAGGCATCCAAGATTGAACAGAATAATATTGAGAAACAGGTTGAAGAGCTCGAGGGCGATCTTTCGAAAATAAAAAATGAATTGGTAGATGATAAATCTGTGGAAAGTTATTCTGCTGACTTAGAAGCTATTGAGCTAAAGATTTCTAGACTTGGAGCGATCAATTTAGCTGCCATGGAAGAATATGATCAAGAATCAAAAAGAAAAGAGTTGCTTGATGAACAGCATAATGAGCTTATGCAAGCTCTAGAGACACTTGAAAGGGCCATAACCAAAATAGATAAAGAAACTAGAACAACCTTCAAAGATACTTTTGATAAATTAAATCAAAGCTTATCTCAATCATTTCCAAAATTATTCGGAGGAGGTCATGCAGAGTTAGTAATGTTAGGAGATGATCTTTTAACTTGTGGTATTGGTATTTCAGCAAGACCGCCTGGAAAGAAGAATGCTAGCGTTTCTCAATTATCAGGAGGTGAAAAGGCTCTAACTGCTATAGCAACTGTTTTTGCTTTCTTTGAATTAAATCCCGCTCCCTTTTGTTTACTTGATGAGGTTGATGCTCCTTTAGATGATCTCAATACTATGAGATTTATTGACTTGGTTGATGAAATGTCTCAAAGAGTACAATTTGTTTATATCACACATAATAAAATCTCTATGGAAAAAAGTAAGCATCTAATGGGTGTTACGATGCAAGAACCGGGAGTGTCCAGAATGGTCGCTGTTGATGTCGATCAAGCAGTAGAAATGGCTGCAAGTTAATATGTTTAATTTAGCAGAAATTCTCACACTTCTTATTGGTTGTCTCTTAGCTTTAGTGTTTATTGATGGAGTTAGGAGAGCTATACGTATACGAAGAAGTAAGTTAAAAGTTGATCTAATAGATACTTCATCAAATGAAATATCAGACTTTGAACAAGAATGGCAAGCATTTGATGAGCATGAGGAATGCACAGAGTCTAGTCTAGATCAAGAAGAGGACGAAGAACTCGATATCAAACCTAATACAATTTTGAATATTATTCATCTTCACGATACCTCAGGTTCAGTATTTTCTGAATCTTCATTATCCCAAGCTCTAGTTTTTTACAATTTTACATTCGAAGAAAAGGGATTTTTTACAATTCTAGATTCGGACAATGCTCCTGCCTTTAGTATTATTAATGGTAAGAATCCTGGACTATTTTCAGAATCTGTAACCTCTAATGACATTGCTCTGGTTTTAGATCCCAAGAATTTGTCTAATCCTCTAGAAGCATTTGAACTATTTGTAGAAGTTTCACAGAGCCTGCAAGAAACCTTTCAATGCAATATCCTTGATGAAGATAGAAATTTTTTGACCAAACAAATGATTGAACATATGAAACATCAATTTCATGAACATCAAAGGCAGTTTCTTGCCTCTGCAAGTTAGTTCAATTATTAATGAAAGAATCTCTAAAAATCAAAGAAAGAGTTATTGAACTTCATAAGCTCATAAATTTTCATTCCTACAATTATCATTCTCTTGATTCTCCTTCAATTGAAGACCATGAATATGATGCTTTATTTAATGAGTTACTAAATTTAGAAGCAGAATATCCCAGATACAAATATTCTTATTCTCCCTCTCAAAGAGTGGGAAGCGAGCCTTTAGAGGGTTTCGTGAAGGTAGAGCATTTAGCGCCTATGCTTTCATTAGATAACGCTTTCAATTCTGATGATATGCATGATTTTAACAAACGTATTCTTGATAGACTCACGGGAAAAGAAGCTATTTCATATTCTTGTGAGCCCAAGCTTGATGGAATTGCTGTTAACCTTTTATATAAGAATGGTCACATAGAAAAAGCTACTACGCGTGGGGATGGTAAGGTTGGAGAGGATATTACACATAACGTAAAAACTATAAATTCTATTCCTCTTTCTTTAATGAATGATGAATCAGAATTGCCTAATCTTATTGAAATTCGTGGTGAAGTTTTCATCGAAAAAGATGACTTTGATTCTAATAATAAAAAGGCGGCAAAGTTAGGTCAAAAAACTTTTGCTAATCCTAGGAATGCAGCTGCAGGTAGCTTAAGGCAGCTAGATCCTACAGTTGCAGCATCAAGACCTTTAAAGTTCTTTGCCCATGGAATTGGTTTTATAGACAAAGGTAATTTTGAACTACCGAAATCACAATCAGATACTTTAAAGTTATATAAAGCATGGGGTCTTCCAACCAACCCATTGAGCGATGTGGTATCCAACATAAAAGAATGTGAAGATTATTTTGAAAAAGTCTCTAATCAACGACAAAAGTTGCCATATGAAATCGATGGAGTTGTATTTAAAGTCAATGACTTGAAAGATCAAATCACATTAGGCCAAGTTTCAAGGGCTCCTAGATGGGCAATAGCAAGAAAGTTCCCTGCAGAGGTCGGTACAACTTTTGTTAAAAAGATTTCCTTTCAGGTAGGAAGAGTTGGAAGTATTACTCCAGTTGCTGAGTTTGAACCAGTAAACATTGGCGGAGTGATAGTTTCTCATGCAAGTATTCATAACTTTGATGAAATTGAACGTCTTGATGTAAGGGAAGGAGATACTGTAAGAGTTAAAAGAGCAGGGGATGTAATACCTCAAATTATTTCTGTAGATATTGGGAAAAGGAAGAAAACCTCCACTGAGGTGCAACCACCTGATAGTTGTCCATCCTGTGATGGGAAACTAATTAAACCTGATGGTGAGGCAATACTTAGATGCACTGCGGGTTTAAGTTGTCCTGCTCAAAAATGTGAATCCTTAATTCATTTCGTATCTAGAAATGCACTCAACATAGACGGACTTGGAGAGAGAATTATTGATCTGTTGGTAGAGCGAGGTTTAGTCTCCAATTTCGCAGATTTATTCAAGCTTAATAAGGACGATATACTAAAATTAGATGGTTTTAGAGACAAATCTGCAACTAATTTGCTAGATTCTATAAATGCTGCAAAGGACACAACACTTGCCCGTTTTATCTACTCTTTAGGAATAAGAGAAGTGGGAGAAGCAACGGCATTGAATCTTGCATTAAACTTCAACAATATTGCTGCTTTTCTTGTTGCTACAGAAGAAGACTTGCTAGAAATTAATGATATTGGTCCAGTAGCTTCGAAATTTATATTGGAGTTTCTTTCAAAAAAAGAAAATATAAAACTTGTAAATGATCTTCTTCATTTAGGAGTAAGTCCTGAGGATATCAAAATAGAAGATAATCATCCCTTTAGCTCTAAGTCCATAGTCATAACAGGGTCATTCACGAACATTGCAAGGAGTCAGCTCAAGGAAGAATTAATTAGAGTTGGTGCCCGTGTAACTAGTTCTGTATCCGCCAAGACAGATTTCCTTGTTTCAGGAGAGAAGCCTGGATCTAAATTAAAAAAAGCTACTGATCTAGGTATTAAAATTCTGGAGGAAGAAGAGGCTCTTAAGCTTCTCCAAGATTAAATGCGAAATTCATTCATCCTTTTTCTAAGCTTGGTTTTTTTTGCTGGATGCGCTTCTAATAGTCCTCCGAGCACCACAACAGATGTCTGTAAGATTTTTAAAGAAAGGTATAGTTGGTATAAAGCTGCAAAGAAAACAGAAAAGAGATGGAAAATTCCTGTTTATGTCTCAATGGCTATAATTAAACAAGAATCAAGTTTTAGAGCAGATGCTAGACCAGAAAGAACTAAATTACTCGGCTTTATTCCATGGAAAAGAGTTACTAGTGCTAGAGGTTATGCTCAGGCTATAGACGGTACGTGGGAGATGTATCTTAATGATAGGGGAGGATGGTTTTCGAGCAGAAATGATTTTGAAGATTCAGTAGATTTTGTCGGTTGGTATAACTACAAAACGCATAAGCAGCTTCGTATTCCACTTACAGATGCCAGAAATCTTTATCTTGCATATCACGAAGGAAGAGGAGGGTACAAAAAAGGAAGCTACAGAACTAAACCTTGGCTCCTATCTGTTGCTGACAAGGTTCAAAGGCAGTCAGATAGATATAGAGTTCAGTACAATAGCTGTAAGAAAAAATTAGGAAAAAGATTCTTTTTTTTCTAAAATTAAACTATGCAATTTAATATTAAACTATTCCTAATAACTGTAACTTTTCTAGGTCTTGGCGCTTGTACAAGCTCTTTAGCTGTCCAATCAGATTTCGATACTCAATATAATCTATCCTCATACAAAACATTCTCTGTTATTACTCCTTCGCTTGAAGATCAAGAGAGTGAAATCAGTATCAATCCAATTTTGATTCAGAGAATAGCTAGATCAATTGAATCTACTTTATTAAATAAAGGGCTTTCTAAATCAGATGATTCCCAAATGAGTGTTAGATTCTATCTTGGATCTAAAAGAGAGATTGAGAGATCTTCAGATTTAGGCGGCTTTGGTTACTATGGCTACAGGTATTTTGATTCAAGAGATCAAAGATATATCAGATCAGATAATGATGAGATAGCAATTAGAGTTTACGACAATGAAACAGGAGATGTTATTTGGTACGCCTTTACTAGATTGAAAAGACCTAGCGAACAATATAATCAATCAAGCGTCGATTCTCTTGTTGGGCAAATACTCTCAAGCTTTAATTAAATCTATTTGGAGACAAAGATTCTAATTCTCTTTTTTCAAGAGGTGGTGCTTTTCCTGATATAAGACTAGAAACTATGTCAGCACAAATTGGGGCAGTTACTGAAGCTCGTGATCCATGACATGTATTAACAAAGACCCTACCTTGATTACCTACAACCGGCATATGATCCTTTGAGACAGCCCTAAACCCAACCTTACCCGTCTTAATTTCTGCTTGTGCATTATTAATGACTTTTAAGTTTTCCAGATTATGTTGATGCTCTTCCTCTAAGACATCTAATGTATCGATATCACTATAACTAGAACCCACTACATGTATATTATTAATCTCAGGTGAAATATATCCTTTCCCACAAATTGGTAAATTGATGTCTGAAAATATATTTCTACTATTTATATGTGTTACTTGTCCTCTTTTTTTACTGAATCCTTCTAATTTATATAATTTTTCTGTATCACTACCGGCACATAAGCAAACAAAATCATATTTTTTTGTTTTATCATTAATAATCAAAGAGACTTTATTTCCTGACTCTATAACTTTTTTGATGGTTGTAGATAATTGTAAATTTATTTTTGGATGTTCAATTAACTCTTCACAAATTTGTTTAGGTAAAATGTATCCCGCATCTCTATACAACATTGCAGGAGTTATTATTTCTATACCTGCAACCTGAGAGGCTTCTTTGGAGTCAAGTGCTTCAAAAATAAGGTTATCGTTCCTACTTTGTATCAGTGAATCTTGCTTCTTGTTTGAATCATAATCATGGTTTAAAACCAAAACACCAGTTTGTTGCCATGCCGATGTTTGAAGGCTCTCATAAAAATTTGTCGCATATACGTAGGCGTGTAAATTAAACCTTCCGTAAGGGGTATCATGTGCAGATAATCTTGGATAAGTAACCAATAATTCGTGTGAGGATGCACCGGTACATATATCTTCCTCTTGCTCATAAAGATCTACTTCAATACCTTGCTTGGAAAGAAAATAACTTACAGTGCAACCGGCTATTCCCGACCCTATGACAGCTACTTTTAAACCTTTTAAAGATGTCTTTTCTTTTCTTGAGCTTGAAAGGCCTTTAAGCATATGTCGCTTATGCGAAAATCCTTTGACTTTCTCATAACCAAAACCTGCATCTTTCAGATTCTTTTTGACATACCCTGAAGATGAATAAGTTGAAAAGGTTGATTCAGCATGACAACTATTATTGATTTTCGAAAATAATTGTTTTGTCCAAAGTTCTGGGTTCTTGGAGGGTGAAAATCCATCAAAAAACCATGCATCAATAGTATCAATTTGTTCAAGATAGCTCTGTGTAGAAGAAATATCACCCAATATCAAATTCAATATAATTCTACCTTTAAAAAGACTTATTTTTTGGATGCCCTCTATGTTTTTTGGGTAATTACTCTCATATTCGATTATATATTCAGATAATTCAGTATGAGTGCTTACTAATTTTTTGAAATGTTCAGGTTTAAAAAGATATTTATCAAATGAATAGAATTCTAACTTCTGATTATCTCTTGTATGTTTGAGCCATTCAGAGCAAGTTGTGATGAAATTTATTCCTACACCAAACCCCAATTCACCTATAAAAAATGTAGCGTTCTGCTCTAGTTCTTTAAACCTATTTATTAAATTGTTACCCTCTATAAAAACATGTTTGCACTCTTCTACAGCACCTTTCAAGGAAGAGTAAAAATCGTCGTACTCCTCTGAAAAAAGATTTTCTTCTCTCAAAGAAAAAGGCGCATACTCAGAGTTTAAAAAAGAGTATGCGCCTGATTGAAGGTTTTCTTTATTTATTTCCTGTAGGTATTTCGTTAAAGGGTAGACCTTTATCTGCTCTCATATCTTGAGGCATGCCTAGTACTTGTTCTGAAATAATATTTTTTAAAATTTCATCAGTACCTCCAGCAATCCTTATTCCAGCGGCTCCATAGAATCCGTACTGATACATAGATTGCTCAGCACCTTCTTCATCGCTCCTTAAAATACCGGCTGAATCGAGCATATCAAGCCCAAAGTTAGCTATTTCTTGAAGTTTATTGCCACTAACTATTTTTGTAATAGAAGATTGTGGACCAGGAGTCTCACCTCTAGACAATGCTGAAATATTCCTATATTTGGCATATTTCAGACCACTTTGTTGGCAATACCAATCAGCAAGCTTTTCTCTAACCGCATCATTTTCAATTGCAAGTTTTCCATTTAAGTCTTGACCTCTTGCTAGTGAAAAAGCTTCTTCAAAGTCAGGACCTGAAGCATCTCCAACAGCTAGTCTCTCATTCATGAGGGTTGTGAGTGAAACTTTCCAGCCGTCACCAATAGCCCCTAATCTTTGAGAGTCAGGTATTTTTACATCTGTGAAGTACACTTCATTGAAATTTGCTCCTCCAGAGATTTGTTTGATAGGTTTCACCTCTATTCCTGGAGATTTCATGTCTACAAAGAAAAACGTCAGTCCTTTATGTTTAGCTACAGTAGGGTCGCTTCTGGTAACTAATATGCCGTAATCACTAAAATGAGCACCTGATGTCCAAACTTTTTGACCATTAATTGTCCAAGTGTCTCCATCAAGCTCAGCTTTGGTTTTAATCCCAGCTACATCAGAACCAGCTGCTGGCTCACTAAAAAGTTGACACCAAATTTCTTCACCGGTTGCTAAAGGTGGGAGATATCTTTCCTTTTGTTCTTCAGTTGCGTACATCATCATGACCGGTCCAGCCATTCCTTGACCAATTTCAAGATATCCGCCAGGTACTTTGAATTTGGAGACTTCTTGACCCCATATTACTCTCTCAATTGGAGTAGATTCTCTACCACCATATTCTTTAGGCCAATGCAAACATGCCCAACCACCTTCATGAAGTTTCTTTTGCCATTTTTTCACTTCTTTGAGACCTTCCTCTTCAGAAGATGCTCTCCAGCTATCTTTTGGCCCTTCTTTTAATGGGGCATTATCTTTTAACCAGTCGTAAGCTTCTTTTCTAAATTTAGCTTCTTCGGGAGTATCGTTAAAATCCATGTTTTTCTCCTATATTTGATTAGCTCTTTCTAGAGAGCTTATTAGTTTATCTTTCCAAACTGCTTGACTGCCAATATTGGCTGCGAGTTGTCTGCATCTTCGATAATAAAGATGGCAATCAAACTCCCATGTGAAGCCCATTCCTCCATGTGTTTGAATATTTTCTTTAGAACATTCATGGTAGGCCTGGCTTGCACTTACACGTGCAGTTGCAGCAGCTGTTGGTAATTCAGGCGCATCAGTACTCAGTGCCCAAGCACCGTAGTAGCAATTCGATCTAGCTAGTTCCACAGCAATAAACATGTCAGCTAGTTTGTGTTTGATGGCTTGGAAAGAAGCAATTGACCTTCCAAAAGCATATCGGCCCATTGCATATTCTTTAGCCATATCCATGCAAGCTTCAGCTCCACCTAACTGTTCAAATGAGAACAAAACTGCAGCTCTGTCTAATAAATTAAGCACGTCAGACCAATCTGATTTGAGTTCAGTGCAAGGGGCATTATCAAAACTTACAGAAGCATGAGATCTAGACGGGTCTAGGGTAGGTTGCTGATTAACTTCAATACCCGATGAAGAACCATCAACTAAATACAGACCTACACTGGAACCATTTTGAGCCGAAACTACATAGAAATCAGCAATATCTCCATCTACAACAGCAATTTTAGTTCCTGATAAGTTACCGTCTTTGTAAGTACAAGCAATATTGTTCTCCGTTGGAGATGTGTTTGATTCGCTATGAGCGAAAGCACCTATTTTATCTCCAGTAGCAAGTCCTGGTAAAAAAGCTTGCTTAGCTGAGTCATCATTGCCATGTAATATCGCTTCTGTAGCAAGATACACACTTGATGAAAAAGGAGTTGGAGCCAAACTTCTACCTAGCTCTTCAGCAATTACACATAACTCAAGATAGCCAAGTCCCAATCCACCATACTCTTCTGGAATGGCTGTGGCTGTAAATCCCATCTCAATAATTTGAGCCCAAAGATCCTCATCATAAGGAGCTTCTCCTTCAAGGACATTTCTTGCTCTTTTTACCGACTCTTCTTTTTCTAGAAATTTTCTTGCAATATCTTTTAATTGCATTTGGTCAGCAGAAAATTCAAAATTCATAATATTCCTCTATTTAAATCTAATCCTATTTTAGATTAATTGTTAAACTTAATTTTAGAATCTATTGTATATACGATCAAATAGAAAGAAAGAGCAAAATTTAAAATGAATGAAAAGTCAGAAGATAAAAATCAAGACATAAAACCAGTACGGCCTGAAGCCTCTTCCGGTAGAGAAAAACGTCGCATTAAGGGAGGGGGTTTTTTATTTTCATCAATGATAACAATATTAAATTTAATAGGACTGATTGTTCTATTCTTGTGGTTTTTTAATACTTCTGGAAATCAACAGCAAGCAGGACAGAATTTTATTGAAAGGATAAGTATCTTAGAAGAGGGCTACACAGCTCAAGAAGTTTTAATGCAAGAGCTTGCACAAGATGTAGACTCTGATTTGAAATTTGTTAATAAAGAAGTGAGAAAACTTTGGGATCTCAGTAATAAAAGGAATAGAAAGAATATATCTGCAAACCTTAATTCAATAGAAGAACTCGTTGCTCTTGTAAAAGAGATAGAAAAACAAAGCGAGACTCTAGCTGCAAAACAAAGAGCTTTAAATCTTGAGCTTGCAAAAATTAGAAAGATACAAGAAAAGACTAAAGAGACATTGGAAGGATTGAATGCCCAAACAAACACTGGCTTGGATTCAAACTCCATTCAAGATATTCAAGAAAGCCTTGATTCATTTAATGTCTATAGGGTTCAAGTAAATCAATCCTTAATTGAATTAAGGGATAGATTAAATTCTTTAGAATTAATAATTCAAGATACTAACAACGAATAGGTTACATTACAGGCAGGTATGCCTATAATACTCGCCGTCGCGGATGTGGTGGAATTGGTAGACACGCCAGATTTAGGTTCTGGTGCCGCAAGGTGTGGAGGTTCGAGTCCTCTCATCCGCACCAACTTAAATTACTTTCTGAAGTTTACCGTAAGTTTTAAGCATTAAATCCTTCATCCACTTAGTGGAAGGATCCGAATCTTTTGCCTCATGCCAATATAGGTGAAGTATCAAAGGTTCAATTTCAAATGGCAACTCCCTCCATGCCAAGTCTCTATCTACTGCAAAACCTTTTGTAGTTGTTATGGCAAGATCTGATTGCTCGACAATATAAGGTGCAACTAAGAAGTGTTGTGCCCTCAAACTAATATCTCTGGATAATCCCAACCTATAAAGGGCCATGTCAACATGTCCTAAACCTGTTTTTCTGTTTGATATATGTATATGAGAAAGTTTCAGATAATCCTCAATAGTTATTTCTTTTAAATTCAGTATTGGATGATCCTTTCGGACAATCATTACGTAGTCCTCTTCATAGATCTTTTCATGTCTGAGATGGGGATCACTATGAACAGGAGGATCAATACTAAAGTCTATAGTTCCAGAGGCTAGCTCTCTTGGAGCGTCCTTTCTTGGAGTAAGATAGGTCTCAACTTTTATTTTAGGCGCGATTTCTGCAAGTTCTTTTATCAGAAGAGGGAGTAATCGATACTCTGAACTATCTCCTATTGAGATCTTAAAGGTCATCTCAGCTATCGAGGGATCGAATTTTTCTGTCTCAGAAATTGTATTTTGTATAAGAGATAGAGCACTACGGACATCTTTTATAATTTGGTTTGCTACAGGAGTAGGAATCATTCCTTTAGAAGTTCTTATAAACAAGTCATCACCAAATAATTCCCTCAATCTGGAAAGGGCATTACTGACAGCCGGTTGCGTAATTCCTAAAACCTGACCAGCTTTTGTAAGATTTTTTTCTGTGTAAATTACGTCAAATGCAATAAATAAATTTAAATCAGTTTCTTTAAGGTTCATATTAAATTCACATTTCTATGGGCGCATAGAGAAAAGGCATATCTTAATGGACTAATAGAGCAGATGGTCTATTATGCTTATTTATTAGTAAATTAACGATATAACTGATATTTATAATACCTTATTTAGGTATTTATATAAATTATAAGGAGAAAAAAATGGGTTTCGAATTTTCTGATAGATCAAAAGATCTACAACTAAGAATATCTAAGTTTTTGGATGATCATGTTTATCCTGCTGAAGAAATATATGCACAGCAGATGGAAGAATTCACCAAAGAGGGCAATAGATGGCAAATTCCCCAAATTATTGAAGACAAGAAAGAAGTCGCTAAATCTGAAGGTTTATGGAATCTATTTTTACCCGAGAATCCAATGGGTGAAAGCATGAGTAATCTAGATTATGCGCCTTTAGCAGAAATTATGGGAAGATCAGGTATAGCTTCAGAAATATTTAATTGTTCTGCTCCTGATACAGGAAATATGGAAGTTTTAGCCAGGTATGCTAATGAAGAACAACAAGAAAGGTGGCTCAAGCCATTACTAAATGGTGAAATCAGATCTGCATTTGCAATGACAGAACCAGCAGTGGCCTCTTCTGATGCTACTAACATTTGTTCATCTGCTGTTTTAGATGGAGATGAATATGTGATCAATGGTGAAAAGTGGTGGACCTCAGGTGCTGGGGATCCTAGATGTAAAGTTTTGATCTTTATGTGTATGACTAATCCTGACAATCCTAAACACCAAAGGCAGTCTCAGATCATCGTCCCTATGGACACTCCTGGAATAAAAATAGAAAAGATGATGCATGTTTTTGGCTACGATGATGCACCTCATGGTCATGGTCGAGTATCTTTTAAAGATGTAAGAGTTCCCAAAGAAAACCTACTCCTAGGAGAAGGAAGAGGTTTTGAGATATCTCAAGGTAGATTAGGACCTGGAAGGATACACCACTGCATGAGAACTATAGGTGTGATGGAAAGGGCACTTGAACTCATGATAAAACGATCAGAAGAAAGAGTAGCTTTCGGTAAGAAAATTTCTACTTTGGGTGCTAATTATGACTATATAGCTGAGAGCAGGATAGACATTGAAACTTCTAGACTGCTTACTCTTAATGCAGCCCACATGATGGATACTGTGGGTAATAAAATAGCTAGAAGCGAGATAGCTCAGATTAAGGTGCATGTACCAATTGTTGCCTGCAGGTTAATCGATAGAGCTATACAAATGCATGGAGGTGGTGGAGTTAGCCAAGATTTCCCTCTTGCTAGTATGTATGCTCATATGAGAACTCTAAGATTGGCTGATGGCCCAGACGAAGTTCACAGAAGAGTTATTGCAAGGGAAGAACTCTCTAAATATGCAGATCAATCCGAGGAGGTTGTTGTTACTAGAGACTGAAAATTTTTAAATTTTGAAAGGGCCTTTTAAGGCCCTTTATTTTATATAAGTTTGGAAGGCAGCACAGATTTCGTTTACTGATCCTTTTATTCCAGGTATCTGCAACATATTAAAAAATCCATGTATATATTCTGGGTATTCTAAGTATGTAACTTCATTATTTGCTTGCTTAAGTTTGTCTGAATAAGCCTGACCTTCATCTCTCAAAGGATCAAAACCTGCTGTCACAATTACAGCTGGTGGTAGACCATCAATATTTTCTGAGAGTAGAGGAGACACTCTGGTATCTTCTCTTAATTCTTGATTGTCTAGATAATGACCAGCAAACCATTCCATCATATCTTTGGTTAATAGAAATCCTTCAGAACACTCCTTTTGAATAGAATTAGTTACAAACCTAAGGTCCGTTACAGGATATATAAGCAATTGAGCTTGAGGCAGAGATTTTTCTTCAGACTTTCTGATCAAACAAAGAGAGGCAGCTAAGTTTCCTCCAGCACTATCTCCGCCTACAGAAACTTTCTTGGGATCAATACTGAGATTTTCGTGGTTATTTATCAACCATTCATAAGCACTCAAACAATCATCAAGAGGAGTAGGAAACTTAAATTCAGGCGAAAGTCGGTAATCAACGGAAAATATTTTTATATTCAGCCTCTCGCATAAATAACGGCAGACATTATCGTGAGTGTCTGTATTGCCTATTACCCATCCACCTCCATGAAAATATACGAGGCTTGCATCATTCTCTACAATCTTTCTACTGGAATACTCTCTTACTTCAATAGAACCATCCGACACCTGCACTTGATGGTTATTAGTGCTTATATGATTTAAACCAATAGAGAAGATGTTTTGAGCATTGTAAGTTGATCTGAAGTCATCAGGAGATAATTGGCTTAGATCTAGTCCTAATTTTTCATTTTGTACACATATAAGTTGAAAGGCAGGAAGCAGACTTCTATTACCAATAGTGATCTGTTTTTTGCCTGATAGCCATAACAAGATAAAATTTGGCAACTTCATTATTAAATTCAACATATCTTCACCTCGATTTTTTTTACTTTAACTCAATTTTATTCACTTTAGTATTGAGATTCAGGCAAACTAACCTCCAGACCATCAAGGCTTTCATCGAACTCAATTTGACAGGAGAGTCTGGAGTTAACTTGAACATTTTCGGTAAATTCAAGCATGGAATTTTCCATATCACTCTTTTCTTCTAGTTTGTTTATCCATTCATTACTTAAGTAAACATGGCAAGTACCGCAGGCGCAGGAACCACCGCAGTCCGCCTCTATACCAGGTACATCATTTGCGATAGCTATTTCCATGACGCTTTCACCTTTAACTCCATCTACATAATGTTCAGTTCCATCGAACTCAATAAATTTTATTTTTGACATAAGTTTTAAACTATTCGAAGTTTGCAAGAGGATATCACTTTGCCTTTTTGAGGAAATTTGATATTCCTACATAGATCTTTATTTCTATATTTTACTAAATCTTTAGAGAATTTTTTTTAAAAATATTTCTTTCGGGCAAGTATTGCTTTTAGAAGTGATATCATAAACCCTTATAAAATATGTACGATATTGTTATTTTAGGAAGTGGTCCCGGAGGATATGTAGCGGCAATTAGGGCTGCTCAATTGGGTCTAAAAGTTGCTTGTGTAGATAAGTCTTCAATTGGAGGCACGTGTCTGAATATAGGTTGTATTCCATCTAAGTCGCTACTGGACTCCTCTTTAAAACACCACCAACTTTTAAATGAGTTTGACAGTCATGGCATTCAAGCTAGAGAAGTAAATTTAGACCTCAGCATTATGATGCAAAGAAAAGAGGAAGTGGTAAGTCAATTAACTGCTGGTGTGGAAGCACTATTCAAATCAAACAAAGTTGAGTTTATTAAAGGGATAGGGAAGTTAGTGAGTAACAGTCAGGTTGAAATTCAAAATGACGATGCTAAAGAAGTATTAGAAACAAAAAATATAATTATTGCTACTGGATCTTCGCCTATTCAATTAAATAATATTAAATTAAGTACACATGTAGTCGATAGTGAAGGCGCTCTAAAATTTGAAGAAGTTCCTAAAACGCTTGTAATTATTGGGGCAGGAGTCATAGGCCTCGAACTTGGAAGCGTGTGGGCCAGATTAGGTTCCGAAGTAGTAATTCTAGAGGCTCAGGATGACTTCTTGCCTATGCTAGATAAAAGAATCTCCAGACAGGTTCTAAAAGAATTCCAAAACCAAGGCTTAGACATAAGATTAGGGTCTAATGTATTGGAGGCAGAAGAAGATCAAGAAGGGATAAAAGTTACTTATTCAGATGGAGATAAGGAAACTTCACTTCATACTGAGAAAATCATACTTGCTGTTGGAAGGAAACCAAATCTAGATAATTTGTTCGATGACACGTTATTAAATCTTAACAATCAAGGATTCATTGATGTGAATGAGTTTTGTCAGACTTCTATAGATAATATTTGGGCAATAGGTGATGTAGTTAGAGGACCTATGCTGGCCCATAAAGCATCTGAAGAAGGGGTAATGGTGACAGAGAGGATTGCAGACAATGATGTAAGATTAAACTACGACCATGTTCCAAATGTTATCTATACTCATCCAGAGGTAGCTTGGGTAGGTTTAAATGAAAGTAAGTTAAAAGAACAAAATATAGACTTTAAATCAGGTTCTTTTCCTTTTCTAGCAAGTGGAAGAGCTCTTGCTTCTGGTGAATCAGTAGGCTCAGTATTCATAACAGCAGATAACGAAACGGATAAGATATTAGGCATTCAAGTTTTTGGACCTTCAGCAGCAGAAATCTTACAACAAGGTCTAATTGCCATGGATCAAGGCGTTACTTCAGAGGATTTCGGTAAAACTATCTTTAGCCATCCAACAGTTTCAGAAGCTTTACATGAAGCTACTTTAGCTATGAACAACAAAGCAATTCATATACAAAATAGAAAAAAGAAGACGTAGTTTTAAACCTATGAATCTTTCCAAATATAAGCTTCCTTTAGAAGCTTTACCGAAAAAAGCAAAAAAAATAATTCAGCAGCAGGTAATAGAATCAGAATTTATTGATTCAAATGATTGCAGTGTATTAATTCAAGAAGCTATCGACGATGGAATCTACAAGAATAGAGAACATTCTTATTTCGTAAAGTGCACTACAGATATGATGAATGTCGCACCTGAGATGATTGGATGGTGGTTTGCTTGGCATCTTCCTCATTCAGAGAGGTATAAGTTGTGGCATCCTCGAGACCATATTTCAGCAACATTAAATGAAGAGGATATTAACTTGCAAGCAAAGGGCCAGTATATTGGGTTAGATTCTTTCGTTGAAGAATATATAGGAAACAAGCTACACAAGTTACAAATATCTTTTAAGGAACCTGCTCTTTTCGGTCTAGAGAATCAAGAAGATTCTATTGCTATTTGTGCATATGTAACTGATACAAATAATGGCGTAAAAGTTGCTAAGCTTTTGCATTATGTCCTTAAAACAGACAAAGGTTCACTAATGAAAAGTTTTTTTTGGATGGGTTCTGATTTGAGCCATCCTAATACTTTAAAGAATTTTATAGTTACCAACTTATCTAAAATACAACCAATTAAGGGTTTGTTGTTGAATGATGATTCAGCAATGGATCTGCAAATCCATTGCTATGAGGAGATGAATCATCTAAGTAAATTTCTACCAGATCTTTACCGAGAATTTGGAGATACTAAAAGTTTATAAAACTATTTGGCTATTAAATTGACAACTTGAAACTCTTCAACAGTAGTTCCGCAAGTCTTCGCTACTTGATCATAGAGATCGGACCATTTTTTGTCTCCTGATTGCCATTCAAAAGCTTTTTCCATTGCTTTGACAGAGTTATGGAGGTCTACAGCTCCAATCATTCCATCAGACCATACACCTGGGGATGAAGAATAAGATACTGGACTATTCTTTCTTTCGTAAGCTATCGTTTTCTTGACCAATGCAATTGATTCATCAATTTTTCCAGAAGGGCATTCACCTCTGTAGATAACTATTACTTGACCAGGTTTAGCTACGGGCATCAATATCTCATTAGCTTCGTGATGGCCAGAAAAAACATGTAAGGAACTCATAAATAAAAATATAGAAATAAGGTACTTCATAGGGACTCCTTTAATTTAAAAAATAATAGTAACATTAAGCATAGTTTATTCATTGAGAAAGTCTCTCTATCCGATTAACTCAAACTCTTTTATAAAATTACTTTTCTTTACTTTATTATTTTATAAAGGATTTTTATTTTCTATATAATGCACAAATCTGTAGACACGTAGCTCAGTCTGGTTAGAGCACCACCTTGACATGGTGGGGGTCGGTGGTTCAAGTCCACTCGTGTCTACCACCCCTCCCAGCTAGTTTTCCATTGATTTAAAGGCTTTTCAAGTAAATCCCGTTTCACCGATTAAGTAGGTTTAAACAGATTAAGTTCGCTTTAGCACGCACAAAAGTGGCACAGTAAGTGGCACACAAAGGGACAAATTAAAATAAATTTATTTTTTTACTTAAACCATTCTGATAGAGAACCTATAATGAAACTAATCTCAACTTTAGTTTTAAAATTTAATGTCGAATAAGAAACCAACCTTTATTTCTCTATTCTCAGGCGCAGGGGGTTTTAAAATTGGATTTGAAAATGCTGGTTTCGAATGCTTATTGGCTACAGATATCATGCCCGAAGCAAAACGCACTAATGATCTAAACTGCAAGACAGAGTTTTTGCTGAAAGATATTAGACAAATAACTTCTTCAGAAATCCTCAAACTGACAAAAGGGCGAAGGCCTGATGTAGTCATAGGAGGGCCTCCTTGTCAGGGATTTTCTGTGATGGGAGATAAGCAAGGAAGTGATCCTAGAAATAATCTTTTTACTTCCTATATTAATCTTGTAAGGTCTTTGAAACCTAAATGTTTTGTTCTTGAAAATGTTAAGGGTTTAAAAACAATGTATGGAGGGCAAGCTTTCACAACAATAGTTGAAGGATTTTCAGAAAGTGGTTACGACATATACAGTGAGGTTTTGGATGCTTTTGAATATGGCGTACCTCAGCACAGAGAGAGAGTAATCATTGTAGGTACATTATCAAAAAGACCCTTTAGTTTTCCTGCACCCATAAACAAAAAGATTGGTTCTCTAAAGCCTCTTAAGAACGTAGGACAGGCAATTAATGATCTTGTTAATAAAGATGAGAGCTTTCCAAATCATATTTCCCTAAATCATAGTGATACTGTTGTAAAAAGATACGAGCTAATTCAGGAAGGTGGAAAATTGCCCCCTCCAGAAGAATTGCCTAAAGAGATTCGGAGAAAGAATTTTGGTAGTACCTATGTTCGTTTAGACCGTAAATCTCCTGCGATAACTATGGTCCCAGGGAACAATGCTTTTCCAGTTCACCCGATACTGAATAGGAGTTTGACACCCAGAGAGGCAGCAAGAATTCAGAGCTTTCCTGATGATCATATCTTTGAAGGAACAAGGAGAATGCAGTGTATCTTGGTTGGTAATGCTGTTGCACCTCTTCTGGCGGCACATTTAGGTGTTGAGGTAAAAAAACATTTATTTAATAAAAAATATAATTCGAACAATAGCTCTCTAGTTAAGAAAAGGAGCTCATTAGACTTAAGTAAACCTAGAGACATTTTAGACAAAATAAAATACAAGAAAAATGCCCTTACTTATATAGACCTCTTTTCAGGTGCAGGTGGATTCTCAATCGGGCTAGCTAGTGCTGGAATGAAGTCCTTACTTTCAGCTGATTTCAATGAAGAAGTAAAACAAACTCATGAATTTAATTATTGTAATCATGATTATGTCCATGGAGATCTAAGTGATACTAACGTAAAAAAAGAAGTTCTTTCAAAATTAAAAGGAAAAAAAGTAAATGTCCTTGTTGGAGGTCCGCCATGTCAAGGTTTCTCAATTTTCGGTAAGCGTAGATTTATAAATACAAAAAATTATGATCCAAAGACAGATCCTCGAAATAAGTTGGTTTTTACTTTCTTTGAATATGTTGAAGCCCTTAAACCAGATTGGTTCATTATGGAGAATGTAGCTGGATTTAAATCTTTAGATGGGGGAAATTTTGTCATAAAGCTCGAAGAATACGTCCGTAAACTTGGTTATAAGAATTATGACTTCAGAGTTATTAATACCGCTGATTATGGGATTCCTCAAAAGAGAAAAAGGTTTTTGCTTATCGGTAATAAAACGGGTCATTTAATTCCGTGGCCAAAACCAAAATATTTTGAAGATCCGAAAGATTGGCAATTGCCGATGCGAACTGTTGGTGAGGTTATCACAGACTTAAGTGAGCCAGATTCAAAAGAATTTGTTGCTAATCATGAACCCATGAACCACTCAGAAGAGATTAAAGAAAGATATTCTTATGTCGAAGAGGGCAAGAAAATGGATATTGATAAACTTCCTGAAAAATTAAAATATGCTAAATTCACAGGACAGAAAATCAAGAATTTTAGTCATGTTTATAGAAGACTAAGCAGAAAAGAACCGTCAATAACCTTAGTTCCAGGACATAATGCTTTTCCTATCCATCCTTTTCTTAATAGGCTGATAACCACTAGAGAAGCTGCAAGAATCCAAACATTTCCTGATGACATTGTTTTTCAGGGCAGTTCAAAAGAACAATGCATTCAAGTAGGAAACGCTTTCCCTCCTATGATGGCGCAGAAACTTGGAGAGATGATTATCAAGGCGATAGAGAATGATTGGAAGCCAGGAAATGAGAGTAACTTAGCTAAATATAGTATTCTTGATAAGTGGTATTACGAAGAAAAAAATTAAATGGATCGATCTGATTTAAAACCACCTTCCAATTATAGAGTTTATAACCATGATGAAGGTGCAAGAATTGCAATAAATTCAATGTTGCAGAAGATTAGATCCTCCTCTGAATGGAGAAGTTCATTTCTTGATGGTGACATCACAAAGGCTTTATGTAAAAGAACAAAGCCAGCTCCTGATGGAAGGTTTTATTCAGGCAATACAAAATGTCATGTTGCTATAGAATATAAACCACCTTATTCAGATTTAGATGAGATTGGAAAGGGATTTAATCAGTGCTTCGATTATATTACTGATACAGATCATACAGGACAGTTTTTAAACCAAGCTTCTTTGCTGGTGATTCCACAAAAAAATGAACAGGGGAATGATATTGAGTCTTTATATATAAATAAATTTAGAAATACTGTATTCAATAGAAATCCTATTGCATTAGTTACATATTCTCCCGAAGACCCCTCAAATGTAAGTCTTATTTCAAATTTTGGACCTAGCTTAAGACCTGCTTCTGAATTAAAGCAAAGTTATGGAAATAATATGATCAAATATTGGGCTTCTTGGAGAGAAAATTACCCCTCATACAACTATAGTCTGTTGAAGACAGCTTCCGAATATAAAGGTCAGTATAGCTCTGAAGCAACTAAAAAGATTTGGGATGACTTTTATTTTAAATACTATTGTTATCCTGAGAACACCATGGAAACAGTAGACCTTATTCCCAACAGGCTGACAGTTTGGGATGATGAAGGACAAATTTGGCAGGAATCAACTAAAAAAGCTCTTAAAAAAGCAATTAATGAAGGAACTATCACTGAGGATGAGGCAATAAATAGAATTCGATGGGCCGCTGCAAACTCTCCAGAAGCTAGAACAAGAATTGGACAAAAAATAGAAAATATTAAGGTTAAAAAACCTGCACATATATCTACAGATAATAACTATGTAGATCTCAAGAAGAATAGTACTAATTTCTTTAATCATGTGGGTTTGTGGGATCCTGTTACATGGGAGGTTAGTGATTTGGGTTATAAATTTCTCAATCAGATTGACCAAGGGGGAGATCCCTTTGATGAGATGGTAACCCTTGCCCTTGTACCAGGAAAATGGATGGAATTAATTCAAGATATTAAAAGGGCTCAAAATCTGATCACACATTCAAATGTAACTAACTATAGAATTGAGTTACAAAAAATATTTAAAGAAAATGGGAATATAGGTTTTAATCCAGGAAGGAAAAGCAGCGGTACAAGGAAATTCCTTCAATCGGAACAACAAATACTCGGTAGAGCAGGCATATTGATCAAATCTGGAAATTCAACAAGTTATTACCATCGTGGATTGGGCTGGGCAATTGATGAAGATTTATTAGATTTATACACAAGTAATTTTTATGCAAACTATCCTGATGCAGCATGGGCTGCATAACTGCGACTGTCTAATTCTCTTTTAAACTACTTATATTGTTCTAAAAAAAGAAACAGAAAAGTTATAAATATAAAGGCTGAGTAAAGTGACAAATCTAAAAACTTCACTTCCATTTCTACGATCAAGGTTTCCAGACCAAACCTGAATAGGCTAAATGTTGCAGTACCTAAAAAAATTAACAATACAAGTAAGGAGAGAAGTGAGGCTACTTTTAAGTAAGCAGCCATTCCGGTTAATAAATATCCTACCAATACAACTAGACCTGTTATTCCTATAGCAAAAGAGAAAATAAAATCTAGTAAATGGAACAGCAAAGTTTTAAGTTTACTTTGCCTAGGTTCTATTTTTGATAATTGATTCATTAGTTTACTGTAAATTATAAGGCGTCATGAGGTGACTTATAAAATTGCCTGTCTTTCCAGGCTGTCAATGCGATCACTTCAAGGAGGAAAAGCTCACACTGCAGATGTTTTTCTATGTAGTGCACCGTCTGCTGGCACTACCTCATGTACGAGGAGTAATTTTATTTATTAATAATCAGAGAGAAGGTCTATGCCCTTCATGAGACTTTGAGCAACTTGCCTATTCCTAAATGATAATTCATGTCTTATGTCTTCAAGTTTAAGAGTGTCACCTTGCACGTGAGCACTGAATGTCTCTTCAATTAATTCGCTGTTTTGAAACTTAACGTAAGGTCTTTTTTGGTAATAGTTGCTCTTCATAAATATCTTTTTTTAGTTTAATGAAACGTAATGATATTTAAAAAAAGGGTAAAAATCAAGGATTTAAAATTTTTGTTTGTAAATATTTAAATTTAAAATGAAAAAATTTTAAACTTTTTTTTCAGTTTTGTCAAGCTTTTACAAGTATATTTTATTAAGCGTCTTATAATGACGTTTTAAACAATTTAATAGATCGATGCCGGAAAGCAGTCTTAGACAATTACAAATATTACAAATACTTCCTAGACACCCTAGCAAGGTGAGCACTTCACAAATCCAAGGGCAGTTAGAAGATTTGGGATACTCAGTTTCACTAAGGATGATACAAAGAGATTTAGAGTCGTTAGAGTCTGTGATGCCAATTGTATGTGATGATAGAGAAAGACCTTTTGGCTGGTCGTGGCATCAAAGTGCTTTTGGTTTACAACCTTCTATGGACCCGATTGAAGCACTGACTTTTAGCTTGGCTGAGCAATATTTAGAACCTTTGATGCCAAGCAAGAGCTTTAAGAGAATTAAAGTCTTCTTCGATAGAGCTAATTCGATTTTAAAAAAAATTAAGAGGAATGAAATCAGTCGTTGGAGAGAGCGTGTCAGGGTAGAGCATCAATGGCAAAGATTAGAAGCTCCTAAGATTAATGATCAAGTTGAAGGTGAGATTTACGATGCGCTTCTTAAGGGCAGACAACTTTCAGTGCTTTATACGAATAGAGCAGAGAAAAGGGCTAAACAGAGAATTATTAATCCCTTAGGTTTGGTTTTAAGGGGACAAATACATTATTTAATCTGTTCTATGGATGAGGATAAGGATAATCCGAGATTTTTACCTTTGCACAGATTTACTAAAGCCGAGTGGAATGGCAATACCTCCTATGAACCTAAAGGATTCTCTGTAGATAAATATATAAAAGATAATAATTTGGGATACCTTTATTCCAATAAACCCATAAACCTAGAGGCTAAATTTGATAGATCTGCAGGTTTTCATTTAACAGAAAGCTCTTTATCCAAAGATCAAGAAATTACACCTCTTGATGATGGTAGATTGCTTGTGAAGGCCATAGTAAGTGATACAGCTCAGTTGAGATGGTGGCTACTGGGTTTTGCAGGGCAAGTTGAAGTCATAAAGCCTAACTTTTTAAGAGAGGAAATGGTTCAAAATATTAAATCTATGAATAAGAGATATAAATGAGCGATATCAGGAGACATTCACCATCCAGTCTAATGAGATTCTTCGAATCACCCTTTGAGTCACTTATTTATAAGTATCTAAGAGAGGTTGATAAAGACGCTGTGAAGGAAGATCAAGAAGATCCTTTTATGCAAGTTGCTTCGAAAAAAGGTGATCAGCATGAAATGGATTTATTTCATGATCTTTCCTCTGAAATGTCCTCACGAATCATTCTAGATGGCGATCAAGAAGATATGATTGACGCTACAAAAGCAGCTATGAAAGAGGGTGTTGAACTTATTTATCAAGCAGCTTTAGGAGATAAACATTTTTTTGGAAGAGCAGACTTCCTTCATAAAATTGAAGGTAAATCAGATTTTGGTGATTATGCTTATGAGATTTGGGATGCAAAACTAGCTAATAAATCCAGACCAAAATTTTTGATTCAATTGTGTTGCTATTCAGAGATGTTATCGGAGCTCCAGGGCACTTTGACAGACACTTGTGTTCTTATATACGGAAATAAAGAAAAGGAACGCTTTCAAGTGAAAGATTATTTTGTTTTTTACAAAGAAATAAGGAAACAGTTCTTAGTCTTCCAAAACGCCAAAATGAACAGTGAACTTCCTGATCCTGATATTTACAGAAATTGGGGTCGTTTTAGTGAACATGCGAAAAAAACTCTTGAAGAAAGAGATCATTTGTTTCAAGTAGCCAATATCAAACATTCTCAAATTATTAAATTAAATGAAGCGGGTATTAATACTTTAAAAGAATTAGCTACTAGCGATGTCAAAGTTCACAATTTAGATAAGAGAGTTTTAGACAGATTAAGGTTACAGGCAGTTATGCAAAATCAAGCTAAAGAAAGCGGAGGGATACCTTATTCTTTACTTCCAAATGTAGAAATAGGGCTTGGATTATCTTCACTGCCTCCCAAATCTGAATTAGATATTTATTTCGATATTGAAAGTAATCCGTTGCTTACTAAGATTCCTCTTCATTATTTATGGGGTGCAGCGCACGAAGATAATCCCGAAGGCTTTGATTGTTGGTGGGCTCATTCTGAAGAAGAAATGAAAACCGCTTTTGAAGACTTTATTGATTGGACTTATGCAAGATGGCAACAAGATAACGCCATGCATGTATATCACTACGGTCAATTTGAGATAACAGCCATAAGGGAGCTCATGGGTCATTTCGGGACTCGCGAAAGAAAGGTAGATAGTCTTTTGAGAAATGAAGTGTTCGTGGATTTATATAGAGTAGTAAAACAGTCTTTATGTATAGGAGCGGAAGGCTATGGATTAAAAGCTATAGAGCCTTTATTTAGAGAGGAAAGAGATAATGAAGTTAGTAGTGGTCAAGATTCAACAGTGGTTTATGAAGTCTGGTCTTCAGAAAGGGGAGATACAAAAGATCATACTGATAGTGAATATTTGAAAGAGATTTGGGATTACAATAAAGACGATTGTGTTTCATTAATTTCTTTATCCGATTGGTTGAGAGTCATTCAAAAAAAAGAAGGTATTTCTTATTTTTTTAGAGCAAGCAAAGAAAGAGAGGTTGAGAGGATTGATGCATCAAATCTTTTAGATGAATTAGTCACTGGCTTATCAAATACAGATGACAAACCTCATGCTCGTATCTTGGCAAATTTATGTCTTTACCATAAAAGAGAAAGTAAACCCGCCTACTGGAGACTTTTTGATCGACTGGAGTCAACAGACGAAGAGCTTGTTGTTGATTTAGATTGCCTAGGAGATCTAGTCGCAACAGGAGAAATTGAAGAACTCACTACCCAGTCTTCCGCGTATACATTTTCATTTGATCCAAATCAAGAAACGAAGATCAAGCGAGGAGATTCAGTACGTGTAAAGCAAGATACAAACATTAACGTTACAGTGCATGAAATGAATTCTAGTGATGGCACTATAAAACTTAAATCAACCAAGGAGCTACCCAGCCACTTAAGCCTAATTCCACTTAATGTTGTTCTAGCAAGACCTATTGATACAAGCATTCAAGAAATAGCAGAAAACTACCTAAAGACTGGTAAGTTAAATAAATGCTTAAATAATTTTTTGTCCAAAGATCGACCTAACCTAAAAAAGGATGGGGATATTAATTTATCAAAATGGGGCAGTAATACTTTGGAAGCAGCAATTGAGATCTCCTCCTCTTTGGATGGAGGGTATCTATGTATGCAAGGTCCACCAGGTACAGGAAAAACTTATGTTGGCTCAAGAGTTATATCTTCCTTGATCAATCAAGGATATAAGGTTGGGATTGCCTCAAATAGCCATAAAGCGATAAATAATATTCTTGAAAAAGTAATTAATGTTATGGATGAGGATGGCATCTCAGGTGATATAGCTAGAATACATAGTGGGCAGGATGAGCTTTACGATAACTCTAGGATTCAACTTTTTAAAAATGTTGGTCAAGCTGAATTATCAGATGAAATTAGGATAGTTGCTGGCGTAGCTTGGACATTTGCAAATGACAAAATGGAGAGTGAACTGGATTATCTGCTTATAGACGAGGCTGGACAAGTATCTTTGGCAAACATGGTAGGAATGAGTAAATGCTGTAAAAATATTATTCTTATGGGCGATCAAATGCAGTTATCTCAACCGACTCAAGGAGTCCATCCAGAGGACTCTGGAGTGTCTTGTCTAGATTACTTGCTAGGAGAATTTTCTACTGTTCCAGCAGATAAAGGCTTACTTTTACCTAATACCTATAGACTTAATTCAGATATATGTAATTTCATATCATCTAGGGTGTATGACGGAAGATTACAGTCTGTAAGCGTAGCAAACTCTAGAAAGATACAAATAAGTAAAGCAAATTTAGAAAAGGAGTCAGGTATCTGTTACTTGCCCGTGCAGCACGAAGGCAATGAGCAATCTAGTACAGAAGAAGTTGAGGCTATAGAAAAATTAGTTGTTAATCTTCTAAAAGGTAAAAAAACAGATGAAGAGGGCAATGAGTCGTCTATAACTCCAAAAGATATTTTAATAGTCTCTCCATACAATCATCAAATAAGATTACTCCAAGAGGCTATGGGGTCATCATTTGAAGTTGGAACAGTTGATAAGTTTCAAGGTAGAGAAGCACCTATTGTTCTTATCTCTATGGCTGCAAGTGATTTAGAGAGTGCCCCAAGAGGTGCAGATTTTCTATTAGAGAGAAACCGTCTCAACGTAGCTCTTTCACGAGCTCAAACTTTAGCTATTCTTGTAGCATCTCCAAACCTCAATCAACCAATAGCAAATTCTTCAAAAGAAATGTCCTTGGTAAATTTCTATATGGACTTGGTAGATTACGCTATACATTAGTACGTCATGATATGACGTCAAATAAGTTACTATTTCCAGATGGAAATAAAAGACTTAAACCAAGAAACAATCATTAAAATTTCTTTTCCTGATGAAGAAGAAATTGAAGATGACACTCATCGGATATTCTTAGGACTAGACTGTCTAAAGGAATACTTTCTAGATCTAGGACTTGATCCAGAAGAAATATCTGATGCTATGGCGTTTTTTTGTGTTTCAAGGTTTTGTATGGAATCAAAGGACTTAGAATTCGCCAGGCAAAGAGTAAATGCATTTTTGGAAATAGGTCTAGAGCGTTCCTTAGAAGAAAAGAAAAAACTTGATGATTCATCGGATATTCATCAGGCAGATTTCTTTTCAGTTTTTTTAGATCCATCAAATAAACCAACCGTTCAATAATCCTATGAAATTTTTTCTTTCGATCTTTTCCTTAATTCCCCTTAGTGTCTTCTCTGAAATTGATATAACAACAATTGACTCATTCAGGATTGTAAATGCTGGACCGCATATGCTTTTAGTAAAGAAGTATTCAGAGAATCCCCGGTCTGATAACGGCTTTATCTTTCATGTCAAAAGACCTCATTGTTTTGCAGATCAACCTAGTTTTGTTATGTATTCTCCTGATTCAGCAGATTTTGATGAGCCAGAAGAGGACTCGGTATTAAAGGCGAGTATAAGAGTTAATCTTAAAAAGAAAAAAGAGATTGATCTTAAAGTTTATCTAGCTTTAGAGGAAAGATCAGTGCTTGAACTTGAAGGAAATTTTCCTAGCTTAAGAGGTGTAAGAGTAATGGAATTAGATTCTATTTATGGGAAAGATAAGTGGGTACTCGATCATTTAGATAAGGCTATTGAGGAAGCTACAAAAATTTGTGAATCTTTTGCTCCTTATGAGAAGGAAGAAGAGGCTGTAAAGGAGACCAAAGTCTAATGAGATTAATAGGATTTATTGTCTATATACTCGGTTTGTTTTCTTCTCTTCTTTTGGCTTTTGCATATAGAGACTATTCTTTGCAGCTTCTATTTATATTTTTATTTTCCACTTCATCCTTGACCTTAGGAGCTTATATCTTGAGTGTGAGTAAAGCTAAGTACTGCCAAGAGGATTCGGATGAAGATTTAGATGTCATAGGTAAATTTTCCCTTTATTGAGTTTAATAAAATTTTTTTATCAACATATGAAAACTAAAGAACAGCTTAAAAGAGAGATCAATGCTCTACGACAAAATATATGTTGGTTGCATGGAGATGATCTTTTAAAAGGTATCGCAGAGCCAAGCTATGGAATTCCATCAGGATATGACTCTGAGTTACAAAAGCAATATCCTTTTCACGGTTTATTTGTTGATTTAGGTTGCTTGGCAGCTCCATCAGATCAAACAAAAGGGCAGATTGTTAATGTATGTCCAACTTGCAAAAAAGAGGCATTAAATTATCTGGAAACTGATGAAAATTAATAGATCAATACATATATTATTTATCTTTTTATTTTCAGATATCATTTTTGGCGAAGTTGAATATAACTCCCTGCATGACGAAACATATTGGTTTCCTAACAGCGAATTCACGCTCAAAGGGGTTCAAACAGGCAGTGTAAGAAGTAACTTAGTTTGGAAGGACAGAATGTATGTGATGGTTGATGAAGAGAACTGTCTTGGCGAACCTTCAATCTTTGTCCAACTTTCAACCAATAAAGTAAAAACTAAGTTCCAAGATTTTGATTTCACTTCTTTAGAAGATAAAAACGTTGATTTAGTCCTAAATTTTGATGGCAAATATATTGAAAATAATCATGCCAAGATAATTAATGCTCTAGAGTTTGATGATGGAAACCATGCTATTCATCTTAACTTAGGGAGAGTCTATAAATCCTTCTTGGCTATTGAAAAATCTTATGGGAATCCATTAGGTTGGAAAGTATTAACCATAAAAATTCAAGAAGATGATCCTACTATCAAATATTTTGCTTTTCCTGAAAGACAATACAGAATGTTGGGCTTTAGAACACTAATGGTTCATCTTATAGAGGAGTGTAAGAAAAGTTCTAAATATCGCTAAATTTTTTCGCACTTACCTCAACTCATAACAGAGTTGTTACACTAAACAGGCACAAAAACAGGCACAGTAAAAATCCTAACGCTCTGAAACCTTTATATAACAAGAATTGTTAGTTTAAGACTGTAACCTTGACATGGTGGGGGTCGGTGGTTCGAGTCCACTCGTGTCTACCATTTCTTAGACCCAATTGTGCTATTCTGATTTCATGATTGAGATTTTTAAGGCGAAATCTGTAATAACAGTTAATCCTTCTTTACCAAGAACAGAGGTAATCGCTGTGAGAGATGGACGTATCATCGAGACTGGAAGTCTTGAATCTCTAAAACCGTGGTTAAAAAACAATGAATTCACCATACATGATGACTTTGAAGAATCGATTATTGTTCCTGGATTAATTGATCCACACTTACACCCTTCAATGGCAGCAGTACTGTTACCAACTTACTTTATCACTGCTATGGAATGGAAGTTTCCATGGGGTCTTACTAAAGCCACTACAACTCCAGATAGTTATGATAAGGCATTGCTAGAAGCTTGTTCCACTCCAACCCATAAGGACCTTTTTATTACATGGGGCCATCATGAACTTTGGCACGGGCCAATTTCTAGAGATAGGATAAATGCTCTGGACTCTCACACTCCAATCATAGTATGGAATAGATCTTTTCATGAGCTCTGTATGAATGATGCAGCCTTAGAATACCTTGAAATAAAGGAAGATGATGTAAAGAACTCTTCTCAAATAGACTTTGTTAGAGGTAGGTTTTTTGAAACAGGATTGAGTTTTGCTCTACAAAAACTCAATCCCTATATTCTTGATCAAGAAATATTTACTGAAGGATTAAGAAAACTTAAGGAAGTTGTTCATTTTGGAGGGCATACAACAATTGCTGATATGGCAGTAGGGCTCTTCGACTTTGAGAATGAATTAAATGCACAAAAACTTATATATGAAAATGAAAATAATCCTTTTAGGGTCGAATTGGTAGCTCACGCCACAGCGATGGCAGGTTTATCCGGAGGAGATCATGTAAAAGGTGAACAACTTATTTCTTCTTTAAATACACATAATTCTGATCATCTGAGGTTTGATAAAAGAGTAAAACTTTTCACTGATGGTGCTTTTTTTGCTCAGGTTGCTCAATTGATGGAACCAGGCTACATAGATGGACATGAAGGGGAATGGCTTACCATTCCTGAGCAATTTGAAAATATTGCAAGAATCTACTGGAACAAGGGATATTCAATTCACGTTCATGTAACAGGCGACTTAGGTTTAGAACTTGCGATAGATACACTAGAAAAATTGCAATTTGAGAAGCCTAGGTTTAATCACAGATTTACCTTAGAACATTTTGGTTTATCTACTCCAGAACAAGTCCATAGACTTTCTAAGTTGGGAGCAAATGTTTCAGCTAATGCTTATTATGTACACGAACTCTCGAATTTATATGCTAATCATTCTGTAGGTTATGAAAGGGCCTCTTCTATGTCTAGAATCGGTACCTGTTTCAGAGAAAGAGTTATAACTTCCCTTCATTCAGATTTTACAATGGCACCAGCGCATCCACTGACAAGCATGTGGGTGGCTGTTAATAGAATAAATGAAAAGGGTGAACTTATGTCTCCGGAAGAAAGGATAACCCCTCAACAAGGCTTAGAAGCCATTACTATTAACGCTGCAAGGGTTTTAGGTTTAGATCATGAAATTGGTAGCATAAGATCTGGTAAAAAAGCCGATTTTACTGTTTTGTCAGAAGATCCTTTAGAAGTTGATCCAACGGCAATTAAAGACATAAACATAGAGGCCACAGTTTTCGAAGGTAGAATATTTAAGATCTGATTCTATGAAGCCTTTAACAGTTATTTGTGGTTATTTGGGCTCGGGTAAAACTACTCTAATTAATCACATCTTAAAAAGCACATCCTTTCCTATAGGCATACTAGTGAATGATTTTGGTGAATTGAATATTGATAAATATCTTATCGAAAATGAAGACGAGTTAACAATCTCTCTCACAAATGGTTGCGTGTGTTGTAATTTAAATGATGATCTCGGGGATTCATTAAATTTTATGCTGTCTCAAAAGGTAAAGGCAGTAATTCTGGAATCAAGTGGAGTAGCTTTACCAGTAAAAATGTCAAATTATGGTACTAGTTGGCCCGGTTACAAATTATCTAAATTACTAACAGTTGTAGAAGGGAGAACGCTTAAGCAACTTCTTTCAGATAAATTTGTTTCAAAAACTGTCAAATCTCAAATTATTCAGTCTGATTTGATTTACATAAATAGATACAACGATTTCGATTTAGAATTGCTTTCTTCTATGAATCCGGTCTACAAGAAGGAAGAGGAACTTGATGCGCTTTTAGAAAATATTTTTATTGAGACTGACACAGTAGGGGAGATACTACCATTTGTAGAGGAGCACAATTCTTTAAAAACAGAAGTTTTATTATTCGATGGCCCAATAAATCAAGAAGATATTCTCAATTTTTTAGATGCTAATCCAGGAATAGAAAGATTAAAAGGGTGGATATCTGATTCTGAGAATCAGAGCTGGCTAGTTCAGGTCACAAGAAGTGAGAGAGATTTTACGGTTTCTAAATATCAAACAACTAGTAGACTAGTGGTGATTTATAAAAAAGATTTAAATAAAAAAATCTTATACAAATAAGTAAACTTACTCGTCGTCACTATCACTATCTTCTTTATCTTCTTCACCATCTACAATACTACCAATTACCTTAAAAGGCACTTCAGCAACTTTTACTGTTGTTGTGACAGCTGTTTTTGCTAATCCTGCAACTGCACAACCAGAGATAAGTATGAGTAAAGGAAGTGTCGTTATAAGTTTCATTCTCTGTCGTAATTTAGTTATCTTTATTACAATACACGTTTATACGATGCAATTATAGGAATTATTATGATTACTCTTTTTTACGCTTGTTCGCTGACGATTTTAGCCTTGGTATTATCTTTTTTAACAGGCAGACAAAGATTCAAAACAGAAACAAATCTAGGTTTAGGTGATGATTTTGGTATGCTTCAAATAACTAGAGCTCATGGAAATCTACTCGAAAATGCCCTTTTCTTTTTAATCCTTTCATTCTTATTAGAAACAGTAGGTCAAATCTCAAATACTGCCATAATAATTCTTGGTGACTTGTTTCTTATAGCAAGGATTGCTCATGCATATGGCATAACTAGACCCGAAGCAAAAAGTATTTTTAGGGGCATCGGTACAGGCGTATCCATACTTATCTTGAGTGTCCAATCAATCTGGGGTCTTATTATTTCGTTGAATTGGTTAGCCAGCAATAACTGGGGTTTTTAAATATCTATGAAAAGAATTTTACTTTCCTTCATCGCTTGTCTCGGTATTTTTGTATATGCCGATAATGATCAATCTACAAATCATATAGAAAAAATTGTATTAGGCTCGGGTTGTTTTTGGGGTGCAGAGAAAGGGTATGAAGCTTTGGAAGGGGTTATAGATGCAGTGTCAGGCTACGCTGATGGCGAAGGTGTCAGGCCAAACTATAGAGAGATAACTAAGTTTACAAATAAATTTAACCCCAATAATCATGCCGAAGTAGTTGAAGTGACCTTCAATAGAAATCTAATATCTATAGAGGACTTAATGATTCATTATCTTGAGTCGCATGATCCTACACAATTTAATAGGCAAGGAAATGATATAGGAACGCAATATAGATCAATTGTCCTATTTTCTAATAACTCTCAAAAACAAAAAATACTTGAATTAATTTCAGAATATCAAATTCTATTAAATGAAGAGGGATATGGTCAGATTAGAACCGCAGTAAAGCCTTTAAAAAAATTTTTTAAGGCAGAAAATTATCATCAAGATTATATAAAAAAGAATCCCAACGGGTATTGCCCCGATCACTCTACGGGAGTTAGATTTGTTAGAAACATTGCCGAACCTAAGAATGACAACTCTAAACTTAAAGTTGGCAAAAACATAGTCGTGATAGAACCAAGCGGATATTGCCCTTATTGTGATAAGTTAAGAGAAGATGTACTTAACGAATATGCTGGTAACATTCCTCTGCATTATAGAAAAGCCTCTGAACTAGAAGGTATAAATTTAGTGACTCCTACTTGGGCAACCCCAACAATTTTGTTTATTCAAGATGGTAAGGAGGTTTTTGGATATCAGGGATATCTCAATCAAAAAGACTTTTATAAAGCTTTAGGTTCTTTTCAATTAGGGAACTCTGAGGCTTATAGAGTAGCTTTTAATGATGGAACTGATGCCAGGTTTTGCAAAGAATATGAAATATTTAAGGATACTCCTGACGGGGTGTTTGTAGATAAATTAAGTGGGGCACCTTTATTTGATACGAGAGACAGATTTAATTCTGGAACAGGCTGGTTGTCATTCACTCGTCCGGTCGAGGGCTCAGTCTACAGAAGGGCAGATAATAGCTACGGTATGAAAAGGATAGAA
The DNA here is from genome assembly GCA_003212335.1 of SAR86 cluster bacterium AG-447-A08. Classification (GTDB taxonomy): domain Bacteria; phylum Pseudomonadota; class Gammaproteobacteria; order Magnimaribacterales; family Magnimaribacteraceae; genus Magnimaribacter; species Magnimaribacter mokuoloeensis. Next base: position 43,943 of record QCQA01000001.1, on the reverse strand, counting down.
ATTAGGTCTGTTTCATCTGATATTCATTTAGGTCATGTCTTTCCCGACGGTCCAAATGGATTACCAAGATACTGTATTAATGCTACAGTCTTGAATTTTAAGACTAGAAAAGAATTCAATAAAAGTAATAAGGAGAAAGTATGAAAGGAAAAATAGCCAAATATGTAACAGTTGGAACAAATGACCTGGCAAGGGCAAAAAAGTTCTACGATGCATTATTTGAAGACCTAGGAGTTACAAGTTTTGGACCGAATGACAGAAGTTTCTTTTGGACAATTCCAGGTGATGATACGAATTTCGCAGTTTTTGTACCATATGATGGAGAGGAAGCTACTGTTGGAAATGGCAGTATGGTTGGTATTACTTTAGAAACGACTGAAGATGTAGACGCACTTTACAAAAAAGCTATCGAACTTGGTGCAAAGGATGAAGGCGAGCCCGGACAAAGGGTTCCTACTTTTTATGGCTGTTATGTACGAGATCCAGATGGGAATAAACTTACCTTCTGTAAATTTGGATAACTCATAAGAAATCAGCTACTGTATCAAATACCACATAGCAGAGAAGGATTCTGATGGTAAGAGTGGTTTTTAGGGAATCACTCATTTCCATCCCCCATTTTCTCTTAACTTCTTTTTCTTTAATTTCTGCAGACATCAAGAGGCCCATGTCATGAAATTTACCACAATGTATACTCCTGCAAAAACAGGTACAAAGTAGCCAATTTCTCTTCCAATCTTCCCTAAGGTCTTTAGTTTTAGTGTTTTTTTATTGTTCATGCAAGAATTTATGCAATCCTTATGCCAATGGTTTTAGGGCTAAATTATGGGCTAAAGGTCTAAGAAAGTGCATTTCTAGCTACTACGCTTCAATTACGTACACTTACTTCTTTGCTGTGACTATCCAAGTCGCACTTGGAAAGACAAGACCATGATCTTCATGAAAATCAGAAAATTTTATTATCAAAGCTTCTAAGATTTCTTCTTTTAATTCCTTAGGAGAATTTTTTAACATTTCAGTAACAACAGGATTGATTGTTAAATAATCCTCAGAAGCTTCTTTTAGACTTTTACCTGAAAACATTATTATCTCTTCTTGATTATCATCTATGTTAATTTCTTTAAAATTTGAACGATCTAAAATATCTTCAACATAGCTTTTATCTTCAAATGCGAATGGACCAGGACTCTTAGGTGGCGGTGCAGGTAAATCTATAAACTGCTTAATTACTTGAATAGATAAACTTTGCCAAGGATTCAATAAAGGTTCTTGCCAGCAAACAAAACTAAGTTGGCCACCAACTTTTAGAGCATTATTTATATTTTTAAATGCTTCGTAAGAATCTTCAAAAAACATAACCCCAAATCTAGAAAAAGCTATATCGAAGGCATCTTTGGAAATTTCGTCCGTCTGTACATCCTGAACAACGAATTCAGTATTCGATAGAGACATCTCCAGTGCATCTTTGCGAGCTTGGTTTAGCATAGGCTCTGAAATATCCACACCAATTATTTTTCCTTCAGGAATCATTTTTGCAATTTCTAAAGTTGTAGCACCACAACCACATCCGATATCTAGTATTCTCTTACCGTTAGATAAATCCAATTTATCGATTGCCCTCTGTCCCAGGGGATTGAGCATAATATCCATTTCCTTTTGTTTATTTACCCATACATCGCCTCCAGCACCTGACCAAAATTCCTTTTGCTTTACATTCTTATCTTCCATTGTTTTCCTCAGTAATGTTCCATATCATTTTGTAAGAATTAATGTAAAAATTGTACATTATGAGTACAGATATGGACATTACTGAATCCCTACTAGATCTAGTAGGGGATACCCCGATACTTAAACTCAAATCTCTCGATACAGGGCCGTGCGACTTATATGTAAAGCTTGAATCTAATAACCCTGGCGGTTCTATCAAAGATAGAATTGGACTCTCTATTATTGAAGAAGCAGAAAAGTCAGGGAAACTAAAACCAGGAGGAACGATTATCGAGGCTACTGCGGGTAATACTGGTATAGGTTTGGCTTTGGTTGCAGCGCTCAAAGGTTACAAAATTATTCTTGTTATACCCGATAAGATGAGTAGAGAAAAAATCCTTCATTTAGAAGGATTGGGTGCAGAAATAGTTTTAACTAGATCGGATGTTCCTGAAGGACATCCAGAATATTATCAAGATTTAGCAAGGAAGATTCTAAGAGAAACTCCCGGAGCTTTTTTAGCTAATCAATTCTCCAATCCTGCAAATCCTTTAGCTCATAGAACAACTACTGCGCCAGAAATATGGAAACAAATGAATGGTAATGTAGATGCGGTTGTTGCTGGAGTAGGTTCCGGAGGAACATTAACTGGGTTGGCAGAATTCTTTAAAGCTCAAGATTCATCTATCAGCATGGTTGCAGCAGATCCTGAAGGTTCAATTATTGCTGACGCTATACTCAAAGGTGATTACACATATGATGGGGGCAGTTGGCTTGTAGAGGGAGTTGGGGAAGATTTTATTCCAAATAATTTTGATCTATCTTTAATGGATGATGCAGAAACAGTTTCTGATAAAGAAGCTTTTGAAGTCTTACAAACTTTGCTTAAAGAAGAAGGAATTTTAGGAGGTTCTTCAACAGGGACTTTAGTGGCAGCCGCTGCAAAGTGGTGTAGGAAACAAAAGGAACACAAAAATGTTGTTACTTTTATTTGTGATACCGGAAATAAATACTTATCTAAAGCATATAACAGATCTTGGCTCCATGATAATAATCTTCTTGATCTAGAAAAGTATGGAGATATAAGAGATTTAATTAATAGAAGAGCCGATAAAGGAGAAATGATAATTGTCTCACCTAATGATTCTTTATTAGTTGCTTATAACCGTATGAGATCCTCAGATATTTCTCAAATACCCGTTTTGGATGAAGGACAATTAAAAGGTGTATTAGATGAAGAGGACTTGCTATTTACCGTAAGCAAAGATCCCGCAGCCTTTTCGAGTAATGTTTCTGAGCATATGATATCTGAATTAGATACTCTGCAGTTTGATGCATCGGAAGATGAATTACTTTCAATATTATCTGAAGGAAAAGTAGCAATAATCTATGACGGTGATACTTTCATTGGCTTTGTAACTAAGGTTGATTTAATTAACTACTATAGAAATAAATTAAACTAATCCCATGTCTAGAAAAAGAAATAAGCAAGGTTTTGAAACTAGAGCCATACATGCAGGTCAGGAGCCTGACCCAACGACTGGAGCAATTATGACTCCTATATATACAAGCTCAACATATGTTCAAGAAAGTCCTGGAGTACATAAGGGGTATGACTATTCACGAAGTGTAAATCCTACTAGAAAAGCTCTTGAGTCTTGCATAGCAGATTTAGAGGGCAGTAATTACGGTTTTGCTTTTGCCTCAGGTATGTCTGCCAGCGCAACAGTATTGGAGTTATTAGACTCTGGCGATCATGTAATTGCCATGGATGACTTATATGGTGGTACTTACAGACTTTTTGAAAATGTAAGAAAACGATCTGCAGGTCTTGGATTTACTTTTTGTGATTTAAGTGATCTGAATACGCTGGAAACATCAATCAATAAGAACACGAAAATGATATGGATTGAAACTCCTACCAACCCACTACTCAAAATTGCTGATCTAAGTGCCATTTCTCAATTTGCTAAGAAACATAATCTTATAGCTGTTTGCGATAATACTTTTTGTTCACCATATATACAGAATCCTCTAGATTTTGGTTTTGATATTGTTGTTCACTCAGCCACAAAATATCTCAACGGACATTCTGATCTTATTGGAGGAGTAGTGGTTTGCTCAAATGAAAAAGAAGATTTAGCAAATGAAATACTTTATCTACAAAATGCAGTGGGTTCTATTATGAATCCATTTGATTCTTTTTTACTGCTAAGAAGTTTAAAAACGCTATCAGTAAGAATGGAAAGGCATTGCACTAATGCCCAAGAGATTGCTAACTTGTTAGAATCTCACCAGGCTATTGAAAAAGTTATCTATCCTGGTTTAGAAAGCCATCCGCAGCACGATATAGCTAAAAAACAAATGAAAGGTTTTGGAGGTATGATCTCGGTTGTTTTGAAGGGGGGTTTAGATAGCGCTACAAGTTTCTTAGAAAAAACAAAAATCTTTTCTTTGGCGGAAAGCCTGGGTGGGGTTGAAAGTCTTATTGAACATCCTGCGATCATGACACACGCTTCAATACCTAGAGAGGTCAGAGAAGAAATAGGAATCAGCGACGGATTGGTAAGATTGTCTGTAGGAATTGAGTCTCTTGATGATTTAGTAGAAGATATTGAAAACTCTTTAAGTTAATTTGAAATTCCAACTTTCCAATTAACAGATTTAGCCGTTTCAGCAATTTTATTCTCTACCCCAAGAACCAGGGCAAAAATTGCCATTCTTATAACTACACCATTATCTGCTTGTCTAAATATTGCTAGATTTGGATTTTCGTATAAATCTCTATCTAATTCATTGGCATCGCTTCTTGAATCTCGAGGAAGAGGGTGCATTATCACAGTATTTGGTTCGCAATTGGCAGTGTAAATTGATTGATTAAGACTCAGCAAACCACGATATTTATTGGCATCTTCTTTATTCTTAAATCTTTCTTCTTGGACTCGGGTTACATAAATAATATCAACTTCCGAAATACCTTCTTCCAAATTTTCAGTTTGAATAACACTAACTCCTGCTTCATTTAATTGATTTAGTAAATCTTCTGGGAGTCTAAGCTCTCCTGGAGAAACTAGATTCATATTTACGTTAGAAAATTTTGAAAGAATTTTACACAATGAATGAACTGCTCTTCCGTATTTTAGATCACCAACTAAGGCTATTCTTAAGTTATCTAGGTTTTTGTTATTTAGAGATAATTCTTTTTCGATTGTATAAAGATCTAAAAGAGCTTGAGATGGATGTTCATTTGATCCATCTCCAGCATTAATTACTGGAACCCTACTTGCATCTGCAAATTTTTGAACAGAACCATTTTCAGGGTGTCTCAGGACTATTATGTCACTATACCCACTCAAAACTTGCGCTGTATCTGCTAAAGATTCACCTTTTGCGAGAGAGGAGCTACCTACCTCAGTAATTTCTCTTACATTACCTCCCAGCAAGTTAAATGACGCACCAAAACTTATTCGTGTTCTGGTACTGGGTTCAAAAAACATATTGCCCAGTATCGCACCTTCAAGAACTCTGGTTATTTTTTCTTTAGAGGCAAATGGTTCAAGTTTGTCTGCAACGGCGAATAATTTTTCTATATCTGAACGATCAAATTGATCTATAGAAAGGATATGATTTCCGCTAAAATCCATCTATTAATACCTTTTGAAAGCCTATCTTATCACCTTTAACTCTGGTTTAGATAATTTAAGAAAATAGGAGAAGACCAAGCCCTTTCTCCTATCGGGGCTAGGCAATCATCACTAGGTTCAAAATCTGGTCCGCTAGCGTAGCAAGGATTTATCTTTATACATTCTCCTTTATCGTTGTATTCACAACGTAAAGGATCTCCACCAACTGCTAAAGTCTCTTCTTGAATAGCTCTTACGTAGTAAACTGAGTTTGATTTATCTTTAGAGAACTCTGGATCTTCAAAAGATACAGAGCAACCTTGTCCTTTGTCCTCGCAATCTAAAACTAACCAAGGATCTTGAATCACTTCTTGTAATTCATTTAAGCTAAGTGTTGGTTTGATCTTTATAACTTCTATTCTATCTATGAGATTTCTCTCATTACTGGGGTTGTAACATTCATTTAAACAAAGACGTTCAATTTCTTCTTTTTTCATTGTGTTATTAACATAATTAGGACAACCAGGTAGCTGCTTAAAGGAACCTAGTGCTCTAACCTCAAACTTAGGATTCTCCGAAGAAGAAAGTTCTCTTCCCATAGGAATCTCTTTATTGTCTTTAATTAAATTGAACCAGAGAAGTATTCTTTCCCCTGAAGTAGCATAAACCTCTCTATCATATAACGAATCGTAAATTTCATTTCTTTCGAGTCTGTTAGCATGCACAGCCACCAATCCTCCAGTTGAATAGAAGGAAGCTCCTCTTTCAGGAGGAAGAATCCAAGTTAGATGGTCTTTAGCACCCCATGAATCTCCCATAGATTTTCTTGCAAATTCTTTATATCCCGCTCCGGCTCTAGCTTTATGATTGTCTGTGGAACCTATGAGACCCAATTTAAAGGAATTTAAAACATCATCAGAACTTACTTGAGATGCTAAAGCTGCCTGCGCACTCATTGATGGTCTATACGTATAAGCCGGGAGAAAAGAGTCTTTGAGTTGTCCGCACTGTTTCCAGTCTTCTTGAGTTGCATTTTCTACCAATCCAAATCTCAATAAGCCAGAAGCATTATTAGCAAATTCTTCTCTTATTTCATTGGCTTTATCTATACACGCTTCTCCAGTTTCTTTTATACATTGTTGATTGACTATTTCTCCTGCTCGCCAGCAACAAGGTTCAAACCCATCAGTTGGAAGAGGACACTTAAATTGTCCTGGACTAAGTTCCTCTGTATGTTGAAATTTTCTGTAAATTTCTGAGTTCCCGTGCCCTGAATAAACCTCCATTAGTCTTTGTTTAGTTGGGTCATGATTTTCATTAGAAAGTTGTGAGCTCATCTTAGAATTAGGAGGGGAGTGTATACCCCACGTAGTCCCATGAGGGATCACTATGGCGTCCAAACCTAACTCATCGATCTTACTAAATAGTTGCTTTGGTGTTTCAGCCCTCTGTTTGCATTCTCCTTCTATATAATCTTGCTGATCACAAAAAGGTATTGAGTAGCTCTCATCTCTAAATTTAAGAAAATCAAAATCAATTCCTTCAGGTGGAAAATCAGCTACTAATGGTAAAAAAGGAGTAAGATCATTTTCAATTAGTAGATCAAGTCCAGTTAAACCAGCACCTATCGGTACATCGGGAACGTTATCTAAATCTCTAAGTATCACATTCTTGTGTCCATAGTGTGTTTCAGGAGAAAGACCCATTTGGGTCCATTCCCAACCTGCAAAAACAATTAGATCTTTATTGTCATTATCAGATATCGAATCACAATTTCTAATCGACTCAATAGAGTCTTCCCACATTTGTTTGGTCATACCTTCAGCGTGATCTGTTATGGAAAAGAAATCTAATGAAGAGCAAAAGCGAGCAAAGTTACATGCATCCGATGGGGGGTGTGCACCTTCACCTTGAAGCATAGGAAGACTAAATAGAAAGGCATCTTGCGAAAAAGTTGTATGGACATGCAAATCTCCAAAAAAAATCTGCTTTTCAGTAAGTACATTTTCCGTTGTTGGTCTTGGAGAATATACTATTTCACCATCTTCAGGTAATTCACCTATTAATCCTGAAGAGGATATAAATACATATAAGAAAACAATTACAAAGGGACTTAATATAAAACCTAGAAATTTCAGAATTTTAAGCATTTAAACCTTTTCCTCGAACTGAAATCCATTCGTTAGTAGGACTATCTACAGGACCAAAATCAGTTCCTGTTTCAGCAAAATGATAGACCATAGCTGTCCTTCTTGCTTGTGAATTATTGTCATAGGACTTATGCATCAAGAAGCTATGAAAGAGTAATAGATCTCCTGTATTAAGAGTCATAGGAACTTCTTTGCTGAAATCATGATCTTTTATTTCTGTATAACCATAATTGGATCCCTCTCTATCATCAGGAAGGTGCTCATGAAGATGTTCCTTGTGAGAGCCAGGTAAAATAACTAAACATCCATTCTCTAGTGTCGCTTCGCTAGTGGCAAGCCAAGCACCAACTTGTGGTTCTCTGTCAAAAGGAAAGTAAGAAGAATCTTGATGCCAAGGCTGACCCCAGGCTCCAGGATTTTTAAAGATAAATTGACTTAAAAAACAATCTACATTTGGACCAAGGATATCTTCAAGAATATCGCACAGTACTTGGTTATTTATAAATTCATTAAAAATTCCTCTGGAATGGATTCTAAAAAGTTTGGAAATTTCATCTTCTATAGATTTTGGATCTTCAGTAGGTTTCATTTCTCTTATGGCAATATGACCATCTCCGGCATAGGCGTGACTGAAAGCACTCTCTTCAGGAATTATCGATTTAATAATATTAGTTACTTCCTTGTTCATTGCATCGCAAAATTTCTCATCTACAAAGTTGGGTATGAGAATGTAACCAAAGTCATTCCAGCTATTTTTTTCATCTATAGTCATGTGTTTGGTTTGTAAAACTTCTCTCTTAGAAGTCCTGCCTGCCTGTTCATTAACCTTCGAAGAAAATTCCTTTTTAGATTCTTGATCAATATCTTTTCTGTCCATGACAAAAATTTTAACAATTTAATTTCACTTAAGGTGGTTTAAGTGCCTTTTATTTGAGAAGATTACAAAAATTAAATTAAATGGAGTAAATATGGCAACTTTTGAAGAATTAAAAACAGGCCTAGAAACAGCCTTTGACCCAGAGGGTGCAAAAGGAGTTGAAGCAACTATTCAAATCAATATTGAAGATTTAACGAATTTCTATGTAGATATAGCTGATGGATCTCTATCTGTTGTTGAAGCTGATCACGATGATCCAGGTTTAACTTTAACCTTTGATAGTCAAGAAACAATGGAAAAAGTTTTTTCTGGAGATCAACAAGCTGCAATGGGAGCCTTCATGCAGGGAAAAGTTAAATTTTCTGGAGATATGGGCTTAGGGCAAAAACTCGGATCTGTTTTTAAACCGCCAGCGTAAACTAAGAAGAATACTTAACAGAACATCCATAGGGCTTAGTAACTGGAGAGGAGATTTCTTCTCCAGAAGCCAATTCTTTCAAACCTTTTTTAACGTAATTGTTTGCCTTAAAAAGGTCTTTCGACATAAATCCTCTTCCACCTGCGTCATCAATTGCACCTTGATACTTCAACAAGCCCTGTTCATCGATTATGTACATATGAGGTGTAGTTTTGGCACTATATTTGCGTCCTACAACTCCGCTAGGATCAAAAAGCACGTGAGAAGGAAAGGCATTTCTTGAGACTGTTAATTCATTAGCTTTCTCAGGTGAAATATATCCCTGAGTTCCTGGAGCAGAAGAAATAATACTTAACCAAACTGTATTTTTATCTTTTACAAAGTCTTGAGTCGATTGCATATTCCCTGATTCGTAGTGCTTTGCAACAAAAGGACATCCGTGGTTTGTCCATTCAAGAACAACTTTTTTACCTCTGAAGGAACTAAGTGCAATTTCATCTCCATTACTATCCAGTAATTGGAAATCGGGTGCAGTTTCATCATTTTGTACGAAACTGAAAATAAACTGAGAAAGAAAAGAGAAAATTAAGATAAAAAAAGTTTTTTGCATTAGGTTAACTCATTTAAATAATCTAAAAGAATATCCTTTGTAAGGATTTCAGGCAAAACAATAGGATCTCCATCACTAGGAAAAAGTAAATAAAGAGGAACACCAGTTCTGCCATATTCTTCTAATTTCCTTGCTATATCTGCATCTTTTCTTGTCCAGTCAGCCTCTAGATACTTAATATTCTTTTGTTCCAAAATACTAAGAACTTCTTCTGAGTTTAGTGCTACTCTTTCGTTTACTTTACAAGTAATGCACCAATCAGCAGTGAAATTTAGGAAAACAAGTTTGTTTTTGGATAGGTATTCATTGAGCAAGGCTTCACTATATATAGGCATCTCAGCCTGATTTTCTTTTGAGCTATATTGAGTGGGCAATATAGATATAGAACCGATAACCAAAATTATTGCTAAAACTCTTATAGACCATCTTATCAATACTTTTTCAGAGGTATTTTTTTCTAATAACCATAAAGATAGGCTTATTACCAATCCTCCAATCAAAACCATTAAGACAGTGTCTTGATCTACTTGCCCACTTAATACCCACAACAGCCAAAGCGCTGATGCCCACATGGGAAATGCCATGAACTGTTTGAAGGTTTCCATCCAAGCTCCTGGCTTAGGCAAGAAAGATAGTAATGAAGGTTTGATGCTGAGAATAAGATAAGGGAGGGCAAAACCAATACCAAGACTTAGAAATATTACAAAAGAATTCAAACTTGGTTGTAACAAGGCAAATCCAATTGCTGAACCCATGAACGGTGCAGTACACGGAGAAGCCACTACCACTGCCAAGACACCTGTTAAAAATGATTCCAAGGATTCATTCTTTACTTGTGCGAAGGAGCCCAGGTTACCCAAGCTTGATCCAAAGACTAAGCTGCTCATGAACATAAAGCCTAATGCTACGAATAAATAGAAAAGAATTGAAATTACTAGAGGGTATTGAAGTTGGAACCCCCAGCCTATACTTTCACCACTCGATTTAAGAATAACCAAAAGAAGAGCTATTAGTAAAAAACTTAAAACTGCTCCAAAAGTGTAGAACAAACCATATTTCAAAGTATTAGTTGAAGAATTTTCACTATGCTCAACAAATCTTAGAATCTTGATACTTAGAATAGGGAAAACACATGGCATTATGTTGAGTATTAACCCCCCAATAAAAGCAAATAAAATTAACAGAAAAACACTGCTGTCACCTTTAGGTTCATCTGATTCAAGTGGATAGGATATTGAGAAGAACTTTTTTCCATCAGCAGTTGAAGTCTCGATAATTCCTTCAAATATTTCTAGATCAAGGCTGTACTCTGAAGCTTCTATTTCTAAAGTAAAACTGTTTTGATTCTTTTCAAAAATCTGGTCTTTCGTATAACTCGTTAACCCATACTCACTAGGAAAAAAATAGACATCAGTATATTGTTCATCGCCGAGAACATCAGATTGAAAGAAAAATTTATTATCTAATTCTTCGACTCTGAAGTCTCTAGAAAATACAGTAGGCACCCTACTCAGGTATTTCTTCAATTCAAGATCATGGGAAGTAGCTAGTAAATTTCCTTCGTTAATTTCAATATCTACCGTACCTTCTTGTGGGATACATATATCTTTACATGTAAACCATGAGACTTTAGCTTCTATTTTTAAAGGGAAATTGACCTTTCCATCAGAAGCAATCTTGGTTAATAAAACCACTTCATCGTTGTAACCAAAAGTCATTAATGGATCCACAGGTATTCTCTCTGGGCCGGGCCAAAGAATATTTGAGGCACTAAGCCCTTTTGACAAATTCCACTTTATCGTAGCCCCTTCACCAGCATCACCAGGGTTTTTCCAGTAAGTATGCCAGTCCTTTTCAAGTCTAAACTTAACACCCACCAAGAGTTCATCGCCTGGTTGTATTGAATTAGAGTTTGATAGCAGTTCGATAGAAGAGTCACTTGCAAAATATTTTGAATCAGAGTGCAGTGATTGGTTAATACTTAGAACTAGACAGAAAAATAACAACTTTATGATATTCTTACTGAGTCTTAAATGAAGTTCTTTAAACATGTACGAAGATTTAAAAAAAAGGTTTAACGAAGAAGGATTTGTCGTTGTTAGAGACTTGTTAGAACCTTCTGAAATAGAATTTTACAGAGAAGTTGTTAAAGAAGCTATCAAAGAGAGAAAACAGCTCGATGAAAGAAATCTTGAAGACAAATCAGAATATGAGCAATCCTTTGTTCAATGTCAAAACTTATGGGAAGACAATCTCCAGATTCGTAAGCTTACTTTTGATCAGAGGATATGCAAGATGGCCTCAGAACTCATTGGAGCAAAGTCTATTCGCTTATGGCATGATCAGGCGCTAGTAAAAGAATCTGGAGGAAGAGAAACTGACCCTCATCACGATCAACCATATTGGCCAATTAAAGAAACAAATACCATTACTGCTTGGATACCATTATGTAATGTAGATGAATCAAACGGTCAGCTAGGATTTTATCCGGGTTCCCATAAACTAAAAGACCAAAAATTTATTAATATCTTTTCTGGTAAGGTAGATGATAAAGATTTTCAAGAAGCAACTAGTCTAGAAAAAAATCAGATTAGATATCAGGCTCTTAAAGAAGGGGATGTTTCTTTCCATCATGGTTTAACTTTCCACAGAGCAAGACCAAACTTAACGGATAAGGATAGAGTAGTGCATACCGCCATCTACTTTGAAGACGGGTCTACACGTGGAGATGAAAAATTTCATTTCAGTGTGGATAGGCCTACAATTAAAGTAGGAGAAAAGATAGCAAGTGATGTTACCCCTATAGCTTATCCAATAAAGGAGTTGCCAGAGAAGCCTAAAAACGGAATTTCAGACGAATTTATAGGTTATAAAATGCTAGGTCTCTTGCCTAGAGATTGAAACGTTGCTTTAGATTTTCTCTTACCAATTTCGTCCATATTTCATAGCCCTTAGCATTAATATGCAGTCCATCCTCTACAAAAAGTTCGGGGATACGTTCTCCTTCATCAGAGAGCATAGCTTCCCAAATATCTATATAAGAAAGTAACTCATCCTCTGCTGCAAGGTCAGCTATAAGTTTGTTATATTCAAGCTCCTCTTCCTCTATGTACTCTCTTGCGGGAGTGGGTTTGATGCCTATGACAAAAATGGGAACATTGGGTAGATTAGTCCGGACCTTATTTTGAAATATTTTGAAGTCCTCAACTGTTTCTTTTGCAGTTTTTAAGGCAGTAATGTCATTTGTTCCACAAAAGAAAACAATTGCTTGAGGGTTATAACGACTCACTACGTCTTCAAAATGATAATTAACATGCACTATGTGTGCTCCACCAAAACCTCTATTTAGAACTTTAAGAGGTCTCATATCTTCTTCAAGAGAATTCCAAAATCTTATACTTGAACTTCCTGTAAACAATACTTCTACCTCTTCTGGAAAGTCGATTAAATCTTGATCTTTGAATTTATTGATATCTTCTTGATAGTAATCTTTTTTACCCCAAGCATCTAAAAATAGTGCCGTCTTCTTAATATCTGCTACAGATATTTCTGTATTATTTTTTTCAGCTTGTGCCTTTATTCTCTTTTCTAGAATTTTAATATCCTCTGAGCAGCCTAAAACTGTTAAGAGAAGGGTTCCCAATATAATTTTTTTCATATTCATGCATTTCCATAATCTGGGCTTATCATTCTTATATCATAGCCAACAATTTTAGACATTTCATTTATTTGGTTTAAAGGATCTGTTTTAAAAATCAAATTAACGTCTTCATTGAAGCTGATCCAAGCATTTTCAGAAATCTCTGCATTTAATTGCTCAGGTCCCCAGCCCGTATAACCAAGAGTCAGGATAAAGTTTTCAGGACTTTCTCCATGGGCTATATCTTCTATTGCTTCATAGTCTGTGGTCATGTTGATATTCTTACTGACTTGTAGAGTATTTTTCCAAGATTTATCTGCACTATGAAGGATGAATATAGCTCCAGGATTAACTGGGCCTCCTAGAAAAACATTTCCATCTTCAACATCCAATCCTTTTATTTTCATTCCTTCAAACAGCTCTACTAGCTTTAGATCGAGGGGTCTATTGAATATCAATCCAAGTGATCCATGTTCATTATGATCACATATAAAAATTAAGGAATCGGTAAAGTAAGACGTTCCCGCCTCATTGGGAGAGAAAAAAAGTATTTTCCCTTTTAGGTCTTGATCTTCAATCTTTGTCATTAGATAGATAAAGGTTATAAAAATAAAATGCACTTACAACAAGCGCATGCTCAATGACTCCATTTCTTATTAAATCAGGAATTTCATTAATATGTTTAAGTACAATTTCAATATCTTCTGTTCCATCTAAGTTTTGCTCACTAGATTTCTCTGAATCTAATGCAAGGTAAGTGTAGGTATGGTTAGACATTATTGCAGGGTTTGATTCAACTCTTCCTATTTCTATGACCTCTTTGGCCTCGTAGCCAGTTTCCTCTTTTAATTCTCTAATTGCCGCTTCCATAGGATCTTCATTTAAATCAGCCATACCTCCAGGAATTTCCATTGATGATTTATCCATACCAAACCTATATTGATTGACTAAAACTACTTCCCCATCTGTCGTGATTGGGATGATATTTACCCATGTCGGTACTTCCATCACCCATACACTATGATCCGATCCTAATTTAGGTGACGTAACTAAATCCTCTCTCATTTTAAAAATCTTATTATTGAGCAAATACTTAGAAGATTTCTTTTTCCATTTCTTTATCATGACTTTACTTTAAAATTAAACTTCCTAAATAATTATCCTAACTTAAATGAATTCAGAACAGTTTTTAAATTGGATTATCAGTAATCCTGAATATGCAGGATTTGCTATGTTTTTGATAGCGTTTTTGGAAGCTTTCTTTATTTCTGGTGCTATCTGGCCTAGTGTTATCCTATTGCTGTTTGCAGTGGGATTAAGTGAAGCGGATATTGAGCTCATATATATTTGCTTAGGTGCTGGAATAGGTGCATGGATTGGAGATACAGCTAGCTATTACTCAGGTCTATTTTTTGGTCCTAAGCTCAAAAAATTAGACTTCCTACAAAAAAGAGAAGCTATATTTATTAGGGGAGAGAATTTTTTCAATAAATATGGTTGGAGCGGCATTTTAATTGGTAGGCTAATTCCTGCTATTCGTCCTTTCATACCATTTATTGCAGGCATTTCAGCAATGAGACAACCTATATTTCTCATTAGCTCAATTATTGCTTGTTTCATATGGACAATAGCGCTGGCTATTTTGATTTTGGGAATAGATAATATAATAAGTTTTTTTTAAATATAGATTTAATTTTATGTCGAAACATCAAGCATTAGATACATTTGGAAGATCAGGTAACCCTGTTTTTGGAAATAAATTTGAAGGCGATGCTCAATTTAGAGACTTGCCGGTGTCAGAAAAAATGACATTAGACGGTACGGTTAACAAGACTGGAATATTGTTGGCTCTTTGTTTCTCAACTGCTGCAATAAGTTGGAATATTCCTAATCCAATCTTATGGGGTGCCGGTATGGGAATTGGATTCATTTTAGCAATAACAACTATTTTCAGACCCACAATAGCTGCTACTACAGCACCAATATATGCTGCCAGCCAAGGTCTTTTCCTGGGCGGGATAACGGTTCTTTTTGAAGCTCAATTTCCGGGAATAGCAATTCAAGCTATAGGCTTAACTTTTGGGACTTTGGCATCTCTGCTCGTTTGTTACAAGACAGGAATCATAAAGCCTACTGAGAACTTTAGATTAATGATTGTTAGCGCTACCTCAGGAATAATGATCTTGTATTTTGTCAATATTGGCATGATGTGGTTTGGAGGATCTGGCATTGGATTCATTCACTCAAATGGAATAATGGGTATTGGTTTTAGTTTGTTCGTAGTTGGTATTGCCGCATTAAATCTAGTGCTGGACTTTGATTTTATTGAACAAGGGTCAGAGAATGGTTTGCCAAAACATATGGAGTGGTTTGGAGCCTTTTCTTTAATGGTCACTTTGGTGTGGCTGTATTTAGAAATTTTAAGATTACTTGCCAAACTTAGAAGCAATAATTAAATGGATCTAAATACCATCATTTTTGGTGGATTAGCTATTTTATCTTTGGCTACATTCTTCTATCTAGGGAAGATGAGGGCATCAAAGGCTCAAAGAGAAAGGGATGATCGCATTGACTGGTCAACTAGAAAGTTCTCCTTCCGAAGTTGTATAACTTTAGCTCTAGGTCTTTTTATAGTTATATATTGCCTTAACTATCTTTTTTTCGTTTAAATTACATAGCCTCTAAAAACAGTTTCTCCCATTCTTCTTGATTAGGAAGTCTTGGGGTTGTTGCATTGCTAGGATCTGTCATTGAATGAGCTACCAGATGAGGAATCATTTCTTCAGTCACACCCATTTCGGCAAGACCTTTAGGTAAGCCTATAGCTGCATTTAATTTCTCAATTTCATCTGCTAAATCTACATTTTCATCTTTTCCCATAGCGCGAGCAATTCTTGCATATTTGTCACCTACATGATCTTTATTAAATCTGAGAATTGTAGGAAGAATGACACCATTCAGAGTACCGTGATGGAGTCTTAATTCTTGATCAGCTCCTATAGCATGGCTCATTGAATGAACAGCACCAAGACCTTTAGAAAATGCCATTGCACCCTCTGTGGAAGCCATCATCATGTTCCATCTTGCGTCTTTGTCTTGACCATCTTTCACAGCTCTTATTAAGCTTTCTTCTCTGACTACTTTTTCAATTCCGTCTAATCCTACCGCTTCAGCAGGAGGGTCGATGACTGGTGACATTACTGCTTCTATACAATGTGTTAAAGCATCCATTCCAGCGCCAGCCGTTAAAACAGGAGGCAGGCCCAAAGTTAGTTCTGGATCACATATAGCAGCTGTTGGTCTTAGATGGTCGCTAGCCAGGATAAGCTTTCTTCCGTCGTTCATTATGATTACAGCTCCTAAAGAAACTTCACTACCTGTACCTGAAGTCGTTGGAATCGCAATCATTGGCATTGTCTGCTTGATCTTCTCAACTCCTCCTTCATTTACTGAGTAGTCAACAACATTTCCTTCATGATTGGCCATTAGCGCAACAGTTTTCGCTAAATCCATACTAGAGCCACCGCCAAATCCAACAACACCATCACAACCATTTTGTTTATATATTTCTAAGGCGTCATTAACAGCTTGTTCTGTAGGATTTGCAGGTGTATCTTCGTAAAAAGATGGCGAAAGCTCATTTGATAGTAAGTTTCTAATCATATCTGACATGCCTATATTTGCTAGACCAGGGTCAGTACAAATTAATGGATTCTTTATTCCATGTTCCTCCAGAACTTGAGATATGCTTTTGATAGCTCCGTTTTCAAAATGGGGTTTATTTAGATAGTTGAGTTGCATTATTTCCTCCCGATAATAATGATTGCATCTTGTGTAAAATATTCTAAAGAATAATATACTTTAATAGTGAAAATTCTTGAAGAACCTAAAGACATTAGACTGAAAATTATGGATTTCTTATCAAGGAGAGAGCATTCTTCGAAAGAAATATATCGCAAGATGTCTCGAAAGGTTGAATCTAAAGAGATGCTTATTCAATCAATTCAAGAGCTTGAAAAAGATGGATTGATAAGTGATGAGAGATTTGCTGAGAGTTATTTCCAAAGCCGAAAAAGAAGAGGATTTGGGCCCTTAAGAATTAAGAATGAATTAATCCAAAGAGGTGTTCAGGAAAATCTTTTTTATTCTTTAGATGCAACAACTGATTGGTCTTATTACGCACTGGAGGCCTTAAAAAAGAAGATGAATGGAAAAAGCCCTGAAGAAACTAAAGATATTCTAAAGTTAAAAAGCTTTTTAAATTATCGTGGGTTTGAATTTCAAGACATAGATAAAGCATTTGATCTATTAAATAAGGAAAATTGATATAAGTTCATCTTAGTTAATTTATACTAACGTTATCGAAATGAGTTACCAAGTTTTAGCAAGAAAATGGAGACCAAATGACTTTTCAGAAGTTGTTGGTCAGGAACATGTAGTCCAAGCCCTTTGCAATAGCTTGGATCAAAATAAGATTCATCAAGCTTTTGTGTTGAGTGGAACTAGAGGAGTTGGGAAAACTACCATAGCAAGAATTTTGGCCAAAAGCTTAAACTGTGAGAACGGTTTAGACTCCAAACCTTGTCACAAATGCTCCACTTGCTTATCTGTTTCTGAAGGTAGCTTTATGGATTTTCAAGAAATTGATGCCGCTTCAAGTAGAGGAGTTGATGACACGAAACAACTTTTAGAGACAGTCATGCATATGCCAAGCTCTTCACGGTATAAAGTTTATCTTTTGGATGAAGTGCATATGCTTTCTACACAAAGTTTTAATATGCTTCTAAAAACTCTAGAAGAACCACCCGAACATGTTATTTTTATTTTAGCTACTACATTACCCGAAAAGATTCCTGCTACTGTTCTCTCTAGATGTCTACAGTTCAACTTAAAAAACCTTACCAATAGGCAATTGGTAGATAGATTGTCCTATATTTTAAAAGAGGAGGGCATCGAATTTGACCAAACTGCCATAGAGCAAATTGCTAGAGCTGGAAGAGGCAGTCTTAGAGATTCCTTAACTATTACTGATCAAGCAATTGCCTTTTGTGAAGGAAGGCTTTCTGATTCAGAAGTTGCATCAATGTTAGGAACTCTGCCCTCAGATAATGTGTTAAAACTTTTGAAAGATATTGCTGAAAGAGACTCTAAATCTTTACTGAATAATTTAAACGAGATAAGTCAACTTAGCGTCGATTATTTAAGACTAATAGACCTTTTACTAGAAACAATCCAGCTCTTAGCTTTTGCAAAAGTTTCTGATGAAATCCTTGAGGAAATTAATTTAAATAAAGAAGAGGCTCTTGAATTAATGAATATTCTTTCAGAAGAGGACCTCCAGCTTTTGTATCAAATAGGACTAATCGCAAAAAGAGATATGGAATTAGCCCCTAGTTTGTCTGGAGGTTTTGATATGGCTCTTTTAAGAATGGTTTCTTTTATCCCAAATCAACCTGAGCAATCTAAAAAAAAAGTTAAATCTTCAATTGAAGACAAAAAGGACATTGAGCCCTTAAAAGAAGTAGTTAAGGATGAAAATATAAAACAATCTTCTTTAGAAGATCAAAACAATAAAGAAGATAAGGATGCAGAAGAAATAATTCTTGAAATATCTTCTGCTAATTGGAAAGAAATATTTGACCAGCTTTCTTTAGATCCAGGAACTAAACAACTTGCTTCACATTGTTACTTTATAAAAGTTGATGAAACTGTCATTTACCTGTCTATGCCTGAAGAAAAACTTAATTTATTTAGTGGAAAGCATAGAAAACAACTCCAAGACGCCTTAAGTTCTTTCTTTTGTACACCTTGCAATCTATTCCTGGAAGTAGGGGATTATTCTGAAGAGTCTCCCAATAAGATAAAGGAAGAAGAAAAAAAGACAGAGCTTAGAAATGCTCAGAAAGAAATTGAAGATGACCCAAATGTTCAAAGTCTTGTAGAGGCTTTTGGCGCGAAAGTAATTGAATCTTCCATAGAGCCTAGAACAGAAAAGTGAGTAATGTAAGTCCTCTTGTTGATAGTCTAATTGAAGCATTCCAATGTCTTCCTGGTGTAGGTCCTAAATCTGCTCAAAGAATGGTTCTGCACCTCTTGGAAAGGAATAGAACTGGAGGACAGTCCCTAGCTCTAATTCTTGGGCAAGCCCTAGAGTCTGTCGATAAATGTTCAAATTGTAGAATATTCACAGAATCCTCAACTTGTCAGATTTGTCTTAATGAAAAAAGAAATAATAAACAAATATGTGTAGTTGAATCAGTTTCAGATGTTTTCGCTATTGAACAAAGTAATCAATTTAATGGACATTATTTTATTTTGCATGGTCATTTATCACCTATTGATGATATTGGACCCGATGAATTAGCATTAGATAAGTTATTTTCCAGAGTAAAAAATGAGGAGATTGAGGAAATTATTCTTGCAACTAACTCTTCTCTCGAAGGAGAAACAACTTCTCACTTCATATTTGATAATATTAAAGATATTCCGGAACTTAAAGTCACTAAATTAGCAAGAGGTGTTCCTTTAGGAGGAGAATTGGAGTATGTTGATCGAGGAACAATAATGCATGCTTTTACTGGAAGACAAGATTTAAGAGGAAAAGAATAAATGAGAATTTTTTTTGGTATTTTTCTTGCCTCCTCTGCAAACTTTTTTGCGGGGATATTGGGGTTTTATATTACCAAAAACTCCTTTATTTATTCTCAAGCACCGACTGATTATCAAATTAACTTAACCTTTTTAAGTTACTTTTATAGTTTCTTTTTTAAGTTTTTGGTTCTGCTCATCCTCACTTGGATAATGCACAGAGTCATGACCATGTTAGATTCCCCAAAAAAAAGAATTTTATTTATTTTTATTCTTGGCAGCGCATTTTCTATTTATAACCAAGTAGATATTTTTTGGGTTGATAATAATCTATCCTGGAGTCTCATCAAGTTAGTTGGAGAATCCCTGAATTGGCTTCTAACAGGATATATTTTGTCTAAATTTGTTAGACCCAAGCATCTCGGAGCGCTTTAATCTTTAGCTTTAAATAAATCTATTGCTGCATTTGTCATTGCTTTTACTCCTGTTTCTATAGCAGGTTCAGCATCAGGTAAAAATAAATCTGAATGTAATGAAGGTAGGATCAAATCCTCTCTTACGGCTTTCTCGTAAACTCTTTTATTGACTGCGCCTAGCCAAAACAAGGCAGTAGGAATAATAGGTTCTACTCTTCCAAACATTCCAAAATCCTCACCTCCCATAACTGGCGATACCTTGATAACGTTCTCAGATCCTAGACTTTTAACAAAACTCTGTTGAAGTTTATCTACAAGATCAGGATTATTGAAAACTGCGGGTGTATATTCATCTTTAATTTCAACTATGGGGTAATATTCTTCATCTAAACCTGCAGCAATTGCTGAACCTCTTACAATTTTTTCAATTGAGGATATGGTTTCATTTCTTACTTCATCGGTATATGAGCGTAACGTTAGCTGCAGTTTAACTTCATTAGGTATGACATTATGTTTTGTTCCCCCATGAATTGATCCAACAGTCACAACAGCCGGATCAGTTGGAGCAATTTGTCTGCTCACTATAGTTTGCAGTTGGGTGATTATATTTGCAGCCAAGACTATGGGATCCTTAGTAGTATGAGGATACGCTCCATGACCACCAAGTCCTTTTACAGTTATATCTACTGAATCTACATTTGCCATAGCCCATCCAGGAAGATAACCTACTTTTCCAGCCTGCAGATTAGAACTTACATGGAGAGCTAAATTAAAATCAGGTCTCGGAAATTTAGTGAATAGACCATCCTTGATCATATTCCTAGCTCCACCACTCACTTCTTCTGCGGGTTCCAAGATTAACAATAGGTTTCCTTGCCATTGTGATTGATTATTGAATAGGTATTCTGCTGCCCCGATTAATACTGACATATGCACATCGTGTCCGCATGCGTGCATCGTGAATACTTCTTTTCCTTCCGCATTGACTGATTTCTTTGTGCTGGCATAACTAGCGCCTGTTTTTTCTTCTACAGGCAAACCATCCATATCCGCCCTTAACATTACAGTTTTACCCTCACCATTTTGAAGAAGAGCCACAACACCGTTACCTCCAATATTACGAGTGACCTCATAACCAATGTTTTCCAAAATTAAGGCTAGTTTTTCTGAAGTTTCAAATTCTTGGTAAGACAACTCAGGATTGGCGTGTAATTCTTTATATAATTCAAATAAATTTATTTTATTTTTTTCGGCATGAAGAAAGTTGAAGCACAAAATCAAAGTTACAAATAATAATTTTTTCATTAGATAAAAGTTTATGTATTTTTTATGTGGCACAGTATCATACAACATCAATAAAGATTAAATATAAACAATCATGAGTATTAAATCCGATAAGTGGATTAAAGAAATGGCCAATAATCATAGGATGATAGACCCTTTCGAGGCTGGGCAGGTAAGGTTAGGTGCAAAAGAAGAGAAATTGATTTCTTATGGAACCTCTTCTTATGGATATGATGTTAGATGCTCTAACGAATTTAAAGTATTTACTAATATTAATTCTGCTACTGTTGATCCGAAAAGCTTTGATGAAAATAGCTTTGTAGATGTAAAAAGTGATGTTTGCGTAATACCTCCAAACTCCTTTGCTCTTGCTAGTACTATCGAATATTTTAGAATTCCCAGAAATGTCCTTACTATTTGTTTAGGTAAGTCCACTTATGCTAGATGTGGGATAATAGTAAACGTGACACCTCTAGAACCAGAGTGGGAAGGGCATGTTACTTTGGAGTTTTCAAATACTACGAGCTTACCAGCAAAGATTTATGCCAACGAAGGTGTTGCTCAAATGCTCTTTTTGGAATCTGATGAGGAATGTGAGATAAGTTACAAAGATAGGGGCGGAAAATATCAGGGACAGATAGGCGTAACGCTGCCCAAGGCTTAACTAATTTCTTCGAAGTTCTTAATTTTTATCTCGACTTCTCGATCATTTTTGTCATAGATTTTTATCACTGAAAAATCTAAGTCTGGAGCCAACCAGAAGATTTGAGATCTCTCGCTACCTTCTTCGAATTGCCTCGAAACCTTGAAGGCATCATAAGTTCCAAAGGGTGTTTCTATAGATTCTTTTTCTTTTTGCACGTCATAGGTTCGATTTTTTATAGTTCCTTTCCAGTAAACTACATAAGATATAGAGTCAGGTATTTTATCCATATCAAATTGTCTAAAATCTAGCCTTAGTTGCAAAGAAGCTGAGCTAGGACCTAAGACATTTTCTGAAAGGGTCAAAATGCCTTTATCTTTATTTTCGATAAATTCAACTTCCTTTTTATCCCAATTAAAATCTGCTGAAGCCTTATAGCGCCTAAACAAAATTCTTTGATTAAAATCGTAGTTAATTGGTTTAATCTGATTTTCTATAAGTTCAAAAATTTCAGACTCTTCTCTTTTAACGATTGAACCTCCGTCCAATAGAGAATTTAACATCCAATGCCCATTATCTAGTTTTATCATCTCAACTTGCATCTCACCAACATTACTTTCTAGTGTAGCTCTTGAAGGCTGTATTTCATCTGCAGCTTTCACGTAGCTGAAGATAGATAAGACTAACGAAATCAAGATTATTTTGTTCATAATTCTCTAAATTTTTATTACTTTTCCCTCTAGGAGTGTAATTTTACCTAGAGAGATTTCCTTTATAACTTTTGGATAGATTATATGCTCAAGTTCGTGAACTTTTTTTTCTAAACCTTCAATACTTTTTGTTTTTACTTCAAACTTAGATTGAGCGCATATGGGACCCCCATCCAGGGTATTATCTACAAAATGAACTGTAACTCCATGATATACATCATTATTTTCCAAAACTTTTCTATGCGTATCTAGGCCTTTGTGTTTTGGAAGAAGGGAAGGATGGATATTTATCAGTTTTCCTATATATTTTTCTACAAATACATTGCTTAGAATTCTCATAAATCCGGCAAGAACAATAAGGTCTGCATTATATTTATCCAGCACCTGAATCAGTTCTTTTTCAAATTCTTCTCTTGAAGAAAACTGATTGTGATCAATGAAATAGTTACTTATTCCCGCTTTTGTGGCTCTTTTTAACCCAAACGCATCTTGTTTGTTGCTCAAAACACAACATATTTCAATAGATTTATCGGTCTCAAACTCATCGATGATTGCTTGTAAATTTGAACCATTGCCAGATATAAGTACTGCAACCTTAAATGCGCTCATTGTAATTAGACAAAAGAAATCTCTTCTTCGTTCACCTTTTTTTCTTCAACTGTTCCAATTGTCTTAGCAAAATAGGATTGATTTAATATCCCTAAAGCATCTTCCTCATCTGATTGACTAACAGCAATAACCATACCAACACCACAGTTAAAGGTATTTAATAAGTTCTTTTTAGGCATATTTGTTAGTTCCATTAACCATTCAAAGTAGTGCCCTACAGGCCAGTCACTGAAGTTATGGTTTATGATTGCTTTCTGATTTTCATTCAACATTCTAGGAATATTCTCAAAAAAACCTCCTCCAGTAATGTGTGCTATTGCGTTAATTTGGAGAATTTTTTTAAGAGCCAATATTGCAGAGACATAAATATTAGTAGGCTCTAAAAAAATTTTACCGATCTCCTCTTTTTGTATTTTAGATCCAAGATCGAGTTGATAATCAGTAATTATTTTTCTCAACAACGAATAACCATTTGAATGAAAACCTGACGATTCAATACCAATTAGCACATCATCATTCTTAGGCCCTTCCTGGCCTATCATCGAGTTTTCATCTACCACGCCCATAGAAAAACCTGCCAAATCGAAACTATCATCTGGAAAGCTTCCTGGGTGTTCAGCTGTTTCTCCACCGACTAAAGAACAATTTGCTTGTTCACACCCTTTAGCGATGCCTTCAATGACTTTTGAAGCCGTTTCTATGTCTAGTTTATCTGTAACGTAATAATCGAGAAAGACAAGAGGTTCAGCCCCACAAACCACAAGATCATTGACACACATAGCAACCAAATCAATACCTATAGTTGAATAATTATTCATTTCTTTAGCAATTTCTATTTTGGTCCCTACACCATCGGTACAAGTTACAAGAATTGGTTTCTCTATGTGTTTTGGAATTCTAGTTAAGGCAGAAAATGATCCTAATCCAGACAGAATCTCTGGTCTGCGGGTCTTCTCTACAAACGGTTTAATTTTCTTAACTAGCTCATAACCCGCATCAACATCAACACCCGATTGCTTGTAGCTAAGCTCTTCTAGATTTTTTTCTTTTTCTTTATCGTCAGTTGGCATCGACTTAGAGGTTGTTTTAATCTATTTTACCTATCTTAGTTAAATACTTCTAAACTAATTAAGGATGTTTAAAAACTTTTTTCTATGCGTTGTATTATTTTGCGGTATTAATTACTTGAATACTGCAGAAATTTATAGCTTAAAAAAGAATTATGAAAAGGTTGTAACTATTGAAGGTACAGACCAGATCTCCATTAAAAAGGGTATGCAAAGTGGATTATCTGCATTACTTGTTAATCTAACGGGCAACTCTAAGATCTCCAATCAATCCTCTATTACTAAAATGATTGATTCGCCTGAAACATATGTAACTCAATATAAACTAGGGTCAAAAGATGGGAAGATTGTAGCGACTTTTATTTATGAAGGAGACTTGATAAGAAGCTACTTATCGCAGAATGAACTTCCTATTTGGCTGTCGGATGTACCATTGATTCTTACTTTTCTCCCTTGTGTAGAGATTGACAAGAGTACTCAAAATGCAAATGAATTAGAAAAGTGTAATGAGCTAAAAAATAATTTGGAAAGTCTTTCACTAGAAAGAAATGCAAAGATGACCAGGCCGCTTATGGATCTAACTGATATAAATTATTATGACACTTTAGGTTCAATATATCCTCAACGTTTCATGGAAATTATTTCTAGGCGATATGAAATAGATTCTTGGATTTTCTGTTTTACTAAGGACGAGTTTGGTCTTTTATTAGAAATGCCTAAGTGCCAATCCTCTTTTGGGAATGTTAGCCTATCTCCGCAGGAAATGTTCAATGATCTGTTAGATGATATAAATTCAAAAAGATCTTTAGTTGTTAACAAAAATATTCAAAATAAAACTAAAATCAGACTAGAGGGTATAAATAGTTATTACGCTTTAGAAAACACTTTAGAAGATTTGAGTACTCAAGTTCTTATCTATAATGTTTCTATTTTGGAAATTTCAGGAGAGAATGTAGAGATTAACCTTTCGCATTACGGTTCAAGAGAAGATTTACTGAGTCTTTTGGACATACATGAAAATTATAAAAAAATAAGTAACTTGTCTCAGGATATAATTGCATTTGAATACTTTAAAGGTTAAAAATGTTAGCAGCTATTCCTAATTTGATAACGGGACTTCGGTTTGTCCTTGTCATTCCAATTAGTATTTGTATATATGAGGGTGAAGATTTTTTGGCTCTCATTCTATTTGTTGTAGCAGGTTTATCCGATGGCCTGGATGGATATCTTGCAAGAAAATTCAATTGGTTCAGCGATTTCGGACAATTTGCAGATCCTCTAGCTGATAAATGTTTAATAATAGCTACATTACTAGCTTTTGCCTTTTCAGAGAAACTTCCTCTATGGTTTGTTTATTTGATTCTCTCTAGGGATGGAATTATTCTCATCGGAGCCATGCTGCATTTGCTTCTTTTTGAAAATAGACAAGCTTTGCCAAATAGGTGGGGAAAGCACTACACAGGGTGGATTATTGCCCTATTTATAATTGTCTTGATTCAATCAGCCTTTCAAATATTACCTTATTACTTTGAATGGATAGCAATGGCTGGTGTAACATTTTTTATTTTTTTAAGTCTTTTCACTTATCTTTGGAATGAAGGCAAGGCAATATTCAAGCAGATTTTATGAATCAACCACCTGATCAGCTTAACCTAAATATAAAATTAGATGATTCTGTAAGCTTAGATAAATTTATAAAATGTGATAGCAATCGCAATTCCTTAGAGTTCTTAAAAAGTACTTTGATAGAAGATTCTGTTTCTAATCTCTTTTATTTATGGGGCCTTGAAGGAGTAGGTAAGTCATATTTAATGCAAGCCCTTCATAGAGAGTTTATCAATCGGGATATGAAGACTCTCCACCTCTCTTTTGATGATAATAGGATAACCTCTCCAGATATTTTTAAGAATCTAGGTACCTTAGAAGTCATACTTATCGAAAAGATAGATCACCTACCTCAAGAAACTGATTGGGAGATAGCATTATTTTCTCTCATCAACGAAGCTCTTTCTAGCAAGACAAAGATTTACTTATCATCAAATTTAGTTTCAAAAGATCTAAAAATCGAGTTGATGGACTTAAAATCAAGATTATCTTATTTCACTGCGATCGAAATACCTGAAATCACAGATGAAGAAAAAAAAGAGGCCCTTTCTCAATCATCCAAAAGAAAAGGAATCCATTTAGATGAAAAAACAATAGACTACATTGTCAGTCACACTTCAAGAAGCCTATCTGATTTATTAAAGCTTATTAATGAATTAGATATTTATTCTCTTAAGAAAAAGAGAAAAGTAACCCCATCCTTAGTAAGAGAGTTATTACAAACTAAATCTGACAGTCTTCACAGATAATATACATGCCCTTAGGATCATTGAGTTTATCTACATCCTGTAAAATTTTCACAGTTTCCTTTATCAGGATATTGTCTTTGATAAAGGAAGGAAAAGCCCAACCAATATATCCTGAAAGTCTATTAAAAATTTGCTCCCTCCAATTAACTTCTTGTTCTGGATAATAGGAACTATATTCATCAATCCCTGCAAGCTCGGCAGCTCTTTCAATTGCCATTTGAAGGTTACCAATATTATCAATCAAGCCAAGCTCTAAAGCTTTAGAGCCTGCCCAAACTCTACCTTGAGCAATTTTATCTACTTCCTCTATAGGAATTTCTCTAGCTTCGCTAACTAATCCTATAAATCGCTTATAGCCGTATTCTATTTCGCTTTGAATAATCTTAGATAATCCTTCATCAAGTGGACTTGTTGGATCCCCTGAAAGATCTAATCTAGAGGTATTAACACCGTCACTATTTATTCCAATCTCATTCAGTGCTCTGTCAAAAGTAGGCAATATTCCGAAGATTCCAATAGATCCAGTAATAGTATTGTGAGATGCCCAAATTTCATGAGCGTTAGCAGAAATCCAATAACCTCCTGATGCAGCAACATTGCCCATAGACGCAATAATTGTCAGTCCTTTTTCTTTTGCTTCTAAGAGTTCTACTCTTATTTGTTCAGAAGCAAAAACTCCACCACCACCAGAGTCAACTCTCAAGACTATGGCTTTAACATCTTCATCTTCATGAGCTTCACGTATCAACCTAGAAGTAGAGTCTCCACCTATCATGCCAGGAGGTTGCACACCATCGACGATAGTTCCTCTAGCTACTACAACTGCAATTTTATCTTCAGCAGATTCAACATTTTTTTCTGATTGAATCAGTCTGAAGTATTCAAATCCTGAAATTTGAGCGAAACTCGATTTATCGTCTGATTCACCAAAAAGGTCTTTAAAGTAATTTCTTGTTTTAGTCCTGGGCATTAGTTTGTCTACAAGCCCATAATTTAAGATTGCTTCAGCACTTGATATGCCTTCTTCAGTTAGGATCGTATCGGCATTATCCACTAAAAACTGTATTTGTTCAGAAGACATATTTCTATTTTTTGAAATAACATCTTTGTAAGAACTCCAAAGAATGTCCAGATAAGCAAGATTAGCTTCTTTTGCGGCTTCAGACATTTCATTACCTAAGTAAGGTTCAACCGCAGATTTAAAAGTTCCGACTCTAAATATATTGAAATCCACTTTTATTTTATCTAAGAAGGACTTGTAAAATAGCCTGCTTCTTCCAAAGCCATACATTTCTACAATTCCATCTGTATTCATAATGATTTCGTCAGCAAAAGACGCCAGGTAATAACCACTTCTCGTATAGTAATCACCCACAGCAATAATATTTTTATCTGCTTCTTGAAGTTTTTGAAGAGCATTGCCTACATCATAAAGTACAGCCTGGCCTGTCCCATCTATGTTATCCAAGCTTAGAATAATATTCTGAACTCTTTGATCTGAAGCTGCTGCGTCTAACACTTCTAATAGATCACCCACATAAAGTTCTCTTGGTAAATTACCACTCAGGTTGTCGATAGGATCATTCGAACCAGCTACTTGCTCAACGATAGGGCCCATAGGCCTAATTACTAGTGCTTTATCGGTAGGATCATCGAAATCATCTACGAATATAGAACTGATAAATGAAATCAAACCTACTAACAGCGCAATTAAGAAGATTATGTTCAATGATAGGAAAAATAATTCGCCAGAAAAAATCCAAAAAAGAGGATTTTTTTTGAATTTTTCAAAAAAAGTTTTTTGTTCCATAATTTTATTGATTGATTAACATCAGCACATTTTCTGGAGGCCTGCCAATGATAGCCTTATTTTTTGAGATAACAATTGGTCTTTCAATTAGTTTCGGATTCTCAGACATAATCTTGATTATATCTTTGCCTTTTAAGCTTTCATCTCTAAGGTTGTGAGTTTTATATTCTTCTTCACCCTTTCTAAGTAAATCCCTAGGATTGATTCCTAAAAGATCAATAAGCTCTGTAAGTTTCTCTTCAGAAGGAGGGTTCTCGAGATACAGGATAATTTCAGGTTCAATATTATTTTCTTTGAGTAATTCTAAAGTTTGTCTAGATTTGCTGCACCTTGGATTGTGGTAAATGGTAAAATTGTTCATCAGTAAATTTATTGAATTATGTTAAAAAACCTATATTACAAGACTAAATACTTTTTTCTTACATATCTTATATTGATTTTAAGTTCATGTTCCGAACCAGATTATAGGTTGGTAGATGGTAGTTCAGGAAAATTAGATGATTTTTTGGGGAGATGGCTCATTGTAAATTACTGGGCTGATTGGTGCCCTCCTTGTATAAAAGAAATGCCTGAACTAGAAAATTTTTATAATGATAATGAGGATAGGGCGCTCGTACTTACTTATAACTTTGACAGGTTAGAAGGCGAAGAGCTCCAGAGTCAGATCATCAGGTTTGGAGTCAATGTCCCTAGTATCTTAACTGACCCAGGAATATTATTTGGATGGGAAGCACCACCCAGCTTACCCGCGACTTATATTATCAACCCTGAAGGAATTCTTATTCATACTTTAATTGGACCTCAAACCCAAGAAAGTCTTGAAGCACTCATCTTTGACTAATATTTTATTTTAAGGAATATCTCTGGATTGATTGGTATGCCAAGATAAAAGACTTCCCAATGTAGATGAGGACCAGTCACTCTTCCTGTGCTCCCTACAAATCCTAGAACCTCTCCTGAAGAAACTACTTGACCTACATCAACAGCCCTGCTGCTTAAATGAGAATAACTGCTCACCAAGCCATCCCCATGATCAATATAAACTACATTACCTTTATAAAAGAAATTATCTGAAAGGATTATATTACCTGCTAACGGAACTTGAACTGGAGTGCCCTCGCTAGCAGCAATATCTAGACCTATATGCCTATTTCTTGGCTGACCATTTATAAACCTTTTCACTCCAAATTCGCTACTAATTATACCCTTGAGAGGTTTATCCATCATGACCTGTTTAACTTCTTCTCGAGTAAAAGTATTTTTCGCTTTTTGACCTAAGGTATATTCTTTTTTAATTCTTTTTTGTGTGACTTCAGAAGGATTTACAAAATTATTATTCTGTATTTCTATTCTAGACTCTCTGTAGGATTTATCGGCTATTTTAATAGACGCGATAACTTTATTAGATAGAGTGAGTTGAACTTTCTTTTCTGGATATGCCAAGGGCACAGGAGCTAGAATTAATAATTTAGAACCTGATTTGCAAGTTGCAAAGGTTAAATCTTCAAGTTCCAATCTTTCTTCTGAATCAATTTCATCAACATCTAGAGAATAGTTAATTAAGCCTCCTAAATAAGCACTATCTATTGGAAAAAGACATTTAGAAGAAGTTGTTTGATAGGGTAGGTTAGCGCAAGAAGTTGTTACTAATGTGATTAAAGTTAGAAGCCTAGTCTTCATCTAGTTGTTGTAATACTTTTGCTAAGATTTTTCCTTCTTTAAATCTAGCCTTTATTTTTTGATCTTTTTTTAAACTTTCAGCAGAAGAAATTATTTTATTTTCTTCATTGGTGATAATTGAATATCCTCTAGCAAGGACGGCAAGCGGACTTACTGCCTCCAGAGTACTAATCTTGCTAAGAAAGAATGTCTTATTTTGTTCTATGTTACCCTTAATTAAGTTGTGTAAATTGATTGAAGTCAGTTTAATTTGATTTTGATTAGATTTAATATTTGTCAATAAAGATGAATTCTTTAAGGCAGAAATCTTTCCTGCCAAGTTGTTTTTCTTTTCTAATGCTGTGTTGATTAATAAGTCTTTTAGTCTAATTTCAAGGTTATCAATTTTTTGTGTTGTTTCTCTTAGTTTGTCACCTGGATGTCTCAATAGAGCAACTTTATGATCTAAATCATCTTTATGAAGACTTAATTTTTTTGAAATTTCTCTTTGTAAATTTTCTTCATGTCTTTTTACTTCTTCCAATAAATTAGAGTGAGACTGGCTAATTATTTCAGCAGCGGCTGAAGGAGTTGGCGCTCTTAGGTCCGAAACAAAATCGGCTATTGTAAAATCTGTTTCATGTCCTACTGCACTGATAATTGGAAGATTGGATTTATGGATTTCTCGAGCAACAGACTCCATATTAAAACACCAAAGATCTTCTATTGAGCCGCCGCCTCTAGCCAGTATGATAAGGTCAAATGAATCAGAAGAATTGGCTTGCCTTATTGCTTGAGTAATTTCTTTGTCAGCAGTTTTGCCTTGAACTTTAGATTTAATTAAGGTGAGTTTAATCAGAGGAGATCTTCTTTTCAGAACATTGATAATATCTTTAAATACCGCGCCCGTTTCAGATGTAATCACGGCGACAGAGAGAGGAAATGAAGGGATATCTTTTTTACTCTCTTGATTAAACAAACCCTCGTTTTCTAATTTCTTTTTAAGATCTTCATATGCCTTAAGTAATGCCCCTTCACCAAATACCTCTATGTGCTTTACATTAAATTGATATCTACCCGACGGAGCATAGATACTTATGTTCCCATTTAAGATAAGTTCATCTCCAACTTTTGGGTCAAAAAGGACATTCTGATTTTCAAATTTAAACATTACACAGCTTAAAGAAGACTTATTGTCTTTTATGGTAAAGTACCAATGACCTGATCCATGGGCAGTGAAGCTAGAGATTTCACCCTGTATCCAGACGTTAGATAGATCCTTTTCTAGCAAACCTTTAGCAAGGTTATTTATATCCGATACAGAAATTATTTCTTGATTATTCGAGGGATCTTGAAACATTGAACAAAAGTATAACTTAAGAATTTGAGCGAAGATAAAAATATATCCAAAGATCTATTTAAAGGAGTGCTGCTCTTGTTAATTGGAGCCTCAATGCTTGGGGGTTCTGGTATTTTTGTCAAAATAAGCGAATCTTCTCCATCCTTGATAGCTTTTTATAGATCATTATTCGCATTACCGTTTTTATATCTTTGGATGAAGTATCAAGAGAAGGATGAGTCATCTAATATTGTTTGGAATAGAAGGAATAAATTTTTTCTAATTTTAGGAGGTTTATGCTTTGCCCTGGACATGTCAATTTGGAACTGGTCCCTATCATTTACTTCAGTGGCAAATGCTACTCTAATGGCTAATACAGCACCTGTTTTTGTTGTAATTTTTGGTATCCTCTTCCTTGGCTATCAAATTCAGATATCTTTTATTTTAACCCTTATGCTAGCTTTAATTGGCGTCTTAATGGTCGTTCTACCTGGAGAAGAGATGATGGTTTTTGGAGATACTTTAGGACTAGCGGCTGCAGTTTTCTATGCCGGCTACATAATGTCCATAAAAGATCTTACTCATGCTTTAAAACCTGCCAGAACCTTATTTTTGGTTACAGTCGTAACTACCATATGCTTACTACCAATAAGTGTAATTGAGACGAAAGATTTAAGAATAGGCTGGAGCGAATTTTTAATTCTTATTTCTTATGCAATCTTTTCACAAACTATTGCTCAAGGAATGATTACATCTGGAATTTCTAAGGTGAGCGCACATTTATCTTCTCTGGTTTTGTTGATGCAGCCTGTAGCAGCAGCATTTTATGGTTGGTTTCTTCTTAAAGAAATACTAAGCCCACTTCAGCTCTTAGGTGGTTTGATTGTTTTGATGGCTATATATATGGCTACAAAAAAGACTAATCCCACTTAGGTTCTCTTTTTTCAAGGAATGCAGCAATTCCTTCTTGAGCATCAGGACCTGCAAATGTTTCGGCACTTTTTTTTCCGAGATAGGGCAAAGCATCATCAAAATTCATTGCGTCTTGTTTGACATAAGCTTCTAATCCAAACTGCATTGTTCCAGGAGCCAGATTTGCAAGGTCTTTAGCAAGCTGGTCAACTGCTTCATCCAGTTTATCCCGAGGAACTGATTCATTTATAAGTCCCCATTCCTCTGCTTTCTTTGCATCTATCGCCTGACCTCTCATGCAAAAGTCTAAGCCAGCTCTTTTAGGCATTACCCTGAATAGCCCCGCCATGACCATGTGAGGCCAAACTCCTCTTAAGATTTCAGGAGCAGAAAACTTTGCATCATCTACAGCAATGGCATGAGTGCAGTTCGTTACCATGAGAAGGGCACCTGCATGAACAGACCCTTGTATTTTGCAGATTACGGGTTTGTAGAGATGCCTGATAAGCATGCTTATATCATCTGAACCCTCTATCTTAGGCACATTTGATTCAGCTTTCTCTCTTCTAAGGTCAGCACCCGCACAAAAGACATCTCCTTCTGCAGCGATTACTACCACTCTGATCATTCTTTCTTGTTTTGCATAACTTAATGCATAACAAATTTCATTCATCATAACGTTATTGAGGGCGTTCTTTTTCTCAGGCCTGTTTAAAGTGATCGTTAGGACATTTTCATCAATATCAATTTTAGTAGCTTGGAAAACTAAACCTTCAAGGGACAAATCTTTACTCATCTTTCTATTAATTGGTTAAAAAATCAGGAATTTCTACATCTTTAGCTCTTAGATATTCTCCTAGAGACTTAGCTTGACCATCTAAACGAGTAGAAGATGAAACACCGTCTTGCAAAATATCATGAATATAAAAATTTAATGAAAGTATATTAGGTAGCTCGTACCTATCTATTTGGTATTCCATTAGGTCTGGCAAAAGTTTTTTTAGCTTTTCCACTGAGAGAAAATCATACAGGTAAGAATAAGCATCCTGATTTTTAGCCCACACACCTAAATTAGCGCAACCACCTTTATCTCCAGATCGGGTACCGTAAAGCTTTCCAAATTTGGTTGTAATTAAACTTTCATAATTTGGCAGTTTATTTTCGTAAGGTTCCTTTTGATAATAGATATCTTCAAAATCCATTTGACTAGTGGGTGTTACTTCTATTGTTTTTCCATCTATGTGGACACTTTCTTTAATGTATTTACTGTCGATTAAAGCAGGCCAATATTGAATATATGGACCTGAAGGCATACCTGATCTTCCCGTATAACCTGGTATGCTTGCAAGACCAAGCTCTACAATTTTTGCACTGAAAAGACGTCCAACAAGATCTGGATTCTGGGACATCACGGAGATTCTTAAAGATGCTTGAGCTTCTTCATTAGATACAGGATTGTTATGATCAGTTCTTATTAATTGAATGTCTACTTGGTCAAACTGATCTTTGCCCCCCACGTTATCGAATATTAAATCAGTAACAAGTTTAGCTTTGTCTTCAATATCAATCCCTGTTAGCAATATTTCCGTACCATTTCTAAAACCACCAGCCAGGTTTACACAAACTTTATGTGTTTTGGGAGCACTAGATCCTCTGCAGCCGCTAACGAACACTCTATCATCAGCCTCTTGTTCCATTTTTAGAGTATCAAAATGTCCGATTACATCGGGGTTTATATAAGCTGGAGAGCCTATTTCATAAAGTAGTTGAGCTGTTACTGTGCCTACTGAAACAAGTCCTCCTGTTCCAGGATGTTTAGTTATTGTAAAACTACCATCTTCATAAATTTCTGCTATTGGATAGCCAATATTAAAGAAAGAGGGTACTTCATGAAAAAAGGAGTAATTTCCTCCTGTTGCCTGGGCTCCACATTCAATAATATGGCCAGCTGCAAGGGCTCCTGCTAGAGCATCATAGTTGTCTCTAGACCAATTATATTTCCATGCCGCTGGACCTATAACTACAGCAGCATCAGTAACTCGAGGACAAACGACTACATCAGCACCGGCATCTAAAGCTTCCTTTATGCCCCAAGCACCAAAGTAAGCATTAGCAGTTAAAGGTTTCTTAGAATAATCATGTAAAGAGTTACCTTTTTCTATATTTGCTAGGGGTTCGTCAGCTTCCTTTAATTCCTCAATTCTTGGAATGAGATCATCTCCATCTATATATGCAACTTTTAAGTTAAGATTTAATTCTTGAATAATTTCTTCTATTTTCTCTGCCATAGAAGAGGGATTTAGTCCCCCTGCATTCGTGACTATTTTTATATTTTTCTCTTGGCAAGAAACTGCTACATCTTTGAACTGTTTTAAGAAAGTACCTACATAACCTTGATCATCTCCTCTTTTCATTTTTTGGTTGTATAGGATAGTCATTGTTAACTCAGCTAAATAATCTCCAGTGAGTACATCAATAGGCCCACCGTCGACCATATCTCTGGCAGCTGATAGTCGATCTCCATAGAATCCACTGCAATTACCTATGATGATTTTTTTTCTGTTATCAGCCATATTTCTAATTATCTAGAACCATCAGTAGAGCACCATTCTCTAATTGATCATCTTTTTTAATTAATACTTTCGTAATTTTTCCGTCTTCTGGAGCTTTTACTTGGTGTTCCATCTTCATTGCCTCAAGAATTACCAAAGTATCTCCTTTTTTCACTTTAGAGCCTGTTTTGACTTTTAAATCAACAACCTTACCTGGCATGGGTGCAATTAATCCACCTGCTTGTGCTTCAGAGCCTGGTAATGTGAATCTAGGTAATATCTTGAAAAGAGCATCTCCCCAAGGACCATGCACAACAACATTGTCACTGTCTCTTGTAACTTTAGAAAAGAATCTTGAGTTATTAACTTCAATATCAATTCCTGAGGAAGTCCACTTAATAACTCGAGCAACCGTTCCATCATTTACATCAAAAGAACCATCTCGATTAGCTTTATAGGTAACCTCTAGATCTTTTTCTAAGTATCTAAAATTTATTTTTTGTCTTGGAAGACGAGAGTTTCTCCAGCCAGTGGGTATATCTTTCAAAATATTTGCACTTTCTCTATTTTGTCCCTGGATCCATAATGCTGCTGCGGACAATGCATTCTCTAACCTTGACCCTTCCAGAATTACTGCTCTTTGAGGGTTCGTTTTTTCAATAAAATCTGAAGTTGTCTTTCCATCTAAAAAATCTTTTGTTCTTAGAGAAGCCACTAGGAAATCTCTATTAGTGGTAACACCCCCAATATGCATAGTTTCTAGAGCAAGTGCAAGTTTATTTGCTGCATCTATTCTTGTTTTGCCTTTAGTAATTACTTTAGCAAGCATTGGATCAAAGTCAGTTCCAACAACAGATCCTTGTTCTATTCCTGTATCCCATCTGGCATCGATATTAGTATCATTTTCGTAAGCTATTAATGTACCTGTAGCTGGTAAAAAATCTTTTGACGGGTCTTCAGCATATAGTCTTGCTTCAATTGAAGAACCTTCCCAACTGATATCTTCTTGCGAATAGCCAAGTTCTTCACCTCTAGCTATTCGTAGCTGTTCGTAAACCAAGTCTTTACCAGTGACTTCTTCAGTTACAGGATGTTCAACTTGTAGCCTTGTGTTAACTTCTAGAAACCAAAACTCCCCGGTTTTATCATCTACCAAGAATTCCACTGTACCGGCAGATTCATATTTGAGTTTCTTAGCAAGTTTTATTGCAGCTTCGCCCATCGTTGCTCTCATTTCTGAGTCAACTCTTGGTGAAGGAGATTCTTCGATAATCTTTTGGTGTCTTCTTTGAATAGAGCATTCTCTTTCACCTAAGTGGACAACATTGCCGTGAGAATCTCCTAAGATTTGTATTTCAATATGTCTTGATGAGGCAACATATCTTTCAATGAATACTCTGTCATCACCGAATCCAGTTAGGGCTTCTCTTTGAGCACCAGCAATAGCTTCTTTGAGGTCTTTTTTATCTTCGACTATTCTCATGCCTTTGCCACCACCACCTGCTGCTGCCTTTATAAGTATTGGATACCCGATTGTATTAGCTTTCTTTGGATCAGTAGTCATTGGCAGGGTGGGGACACCAGCTTTTTCAGCAATATCCTTCGCTTTCAATTTATCGCCCATCGAAGTTATTACTCTTGAACTAGGCCCAACCCAAATTAAACCTTCTTTTTGAACATCTCTAGAGAACTTTGCATTTTCCGACAAAAACCCATAACCAGGATGAATAGCCTGTGCTCCGGTATGTTTTGCCGCTTCAATTATTTCTTTACCATTCAAGTAGGTATCACTGAGCTTTACAGCTTGATCAGCCATTCTTACAAATGGAGAATTAGAGTCTGCTTCTGTATATACTGCCACGCAAGAAATTCCCATTTCATGAGCAGTTTTGATAATTCTGCAAGCTATTTCACCTCTATTGGCGATCAATAATTTATGAAAAGTCATAGTCTGTATACTCCATATCCAGGTGCACCTTCGATATTTCTTCCATTAACCAAAGAGAGACACATTCCTAACACTGTACGTGTATCTCTTGGGTCTATGATGCCATCATCACTTATTGCCCCCGTAGCCCTTAATGCTAAAGAACCTTCTTCTTGAGCCTTTTCGGCAAAAGCAACCATTTTGGCATCTTCCTTTTCATCAAATTTTTCTCCGGTACGCGCTGCTCTAGCCCTCCGAACTATAGACATTACGCCGGCAATTTGTTGTGGTCCCATCACAGCAACTTTTGCAGTTGGCCATAAGAAAGTAAATTTATTATCAAAAGCTCTACCAGACATTGCATAGGTTCCTGCACCGTAGCTTGCACCTAATATCACCGTTAAATGAGGAACTGTAGAGTTAGAAACTGAGTTTAAAAATTGAGCACCTCTTTTGATTTGTCCCGCTCTCTCATAATCTTTACCTACTACGAAACCAGTAATGTTTTGAAGAAATATAATTGGTATATCTATTTGGTTACATAGTTGAACAAAATGGGCTCCTTTAGATGCAGTATCTGGGAATATTGGTCCATTGTTTCCTAAAATACCTACTGTATAACCATGGATAGATGCAAAACCGCAAACTATTGTTGGACCAAAAAGCGGTTTAAACTCTTCAAACCTTGATCCATCAGATATTCTTCCAATAACTTCTCTAACATCAAAAGGTCTTTTTAAATCAGGATCAACTAGACCTAATAAGTCATCAGGATTTAGAACTGGTTCATCTGGTTTAAGTTTTGGTTCTTTTCCTTCTTTTCTCCAATTCAGATGTGAAACAACTTCTCGTCCTATTCTTAATGCATCCATTTCATCTTCTGCAAGATAATCAGCAAGTCCAGAAACTTCAGCATGCATTTGACCACCGCCAAGAGTTTCATCATCTGATTCTTCGCCGGTAGCC
The DNA here is from genome assembly GCA_003212335.1 of SAR86 cluster bacterium AG-447-A08. Taxonomy (GTDB): domain Bacteria; phylum Pseudomonadota; class Gammaproteobacteria; order Magnimaribacterales; family Magnimaribacteraceae; genus Magnimaribacter; species Magnimaribacter mokuoloeensis. The sequence continues at coordinate 6,082 of QCQA01000001.1, read as the reverse complement.
ATTTTCACCAACGGAGGACCACCAAGAAAAACCTTGGACTGTTTTTTTATGAATATATTGTAGTCAGACATACCTGGTTGGTAAGCACCCCCAGCTGTGGAAGATCCAAAAACTATCGAGATAGTTGGTATTCTTAATTTAGATAACTCGGTAACGTCATAAAAAGTTCTTCCAGATTCCGCAAAATGACCAGCACCTAGAATTTGACCTCGAGAACTACCTTTGCCTTTTCCACCACCCATTCTCAGATCCCCTCCAGCTGATTCTACAAATTGAACGTAGGGAATTTTATTCACTCGAGATATTTCCATTGCTCTCGTCCATTTTTTTCCAGAATAAGCATGCATTGCTCCTGCAAGAACAGTAGGATCGTTAGCAAAAATTACAACTTCTGTCCCTGCAACTATACCAATTCCTGCAACTGCACCACCGCCTACAGGATAATCAGAAGCATAAGCAGCTAGGGAGCTTATTTCTAGGAAAGGTGTATCAGGGTCCAGAAAGTTTGCTATCCTGTCACGAACTGACATTTTACCTCTAGCGGCAAGTCTTTCGTGATGGTGCATGCCACCCCCAAGTTCAACAAAATCAAGCAAGTCTTCAATGCCATCCAATTTCTCTAACATTGCTTCTTTATACTGATTAAATTCTTCTGACTTAGTGTCTATATTAGTTTCTAAGGGCGGGGCTAATAGGGTATTTTTCATAAGTAAATTGTATAATGCTCTTTTGTTGATTAATTCAAAATCAGTTTCAAGATATTACCAACTGAGAGTGAGTAAAAAAAGGATATTTTTTTAATTACTTATGCAAGCTAATAGATTTCATTTAGGCAAAGTTATAGATGAGCTAGAGCAAAATATAATTGATAGTACTTTAATGGAAGAAGCCAAAATAAAATCAAAGGGCTTGGATCAAATTGTTTTTGCCTATTACTTAGTATTGAGGTCTGAAGCAATATCATCTAACGAAAATTTTCCCTACAGAAAATTGTAAAAGATCACCAAAATAAAAATTTCAGTTCATATTAAAAATCTTTAAAAGTTTATATATACTTTATTGAACGAGTGGAGAAGGTAAATATGAGTCACGAAAAACAGACACAGGAATTTGATGTGGTAATTGTTGGAGCCGGTCTTGCTGGCTTGTACCAACTTCTTAAATTAAGGCAGCTTGGACTGACTGCTGTAATTATTGAAAAAGCTGATCAAGTAGGAGGAACATGGCATTGGAATAGATATCCAGGTGCTAGATGCGACATTCCTTCATTAGAGTATTCATATCAGTTCGATGAAGATCTCCAACAAGAATGGAATTGGTCTGAGAAATACTCAGCTCAACCTGAAATACTGGAGTACATAAATCACGTGGCCGATAAATATGAGCTTAGAGACGGCATCAACTTTGAAGAAGAGGTTGTAAGTGCAGTGTTTGATGAGTCTGCTTCAAAATGGAACATAAATACATCAAAAGGACAATATAGTGCGAAATTTTGCATATTTGCAACGGGATGTCTCTCTGTTCCCAACAAACCTGATTTTCAAGGTTTAGAGAATTTTGAAGGTCAAATACTTCAAACGTCCACATGGCCTCAAGAGGAACAAAATTTTTCGGGAAAGAAAGTTGCGATTATAGGAACAGGTTCTTCTGCAATCCAATCAATCCCATTGATAGCTGATCAAGCAGATGAACTTTATGTTTTTCAAAGAACACCAAATTACTCAATTCCATCGAACAATGGGCCCATGGATAAGATTGTTGAGCAAGAAGTTAAATCTAGATATTCTGATTTTAGAAAAGAAAATTCTTTAAATGGTTTTGGCATAGCTGCGATTTCTGATGAAGCACTCGTCTCCGAAACAGACATAGATGAAGTTAATCGACAACTAGAAGAAAACTGGCAAAGTGCTGGATTGGGATTTTTTGGTGGATACGCCGATATTGCAATGGATAAGGATGCTAATGCAGTGGCAGCTAATTTTGTAAGAGACAAAATTAAAGAAATTGTAAAAGATCCAGTAACTGCCTCTCTCCTTACTCCTGACTATCATATTGGAGGTAAGAGACTCTGTGTAGACACAGGATATTTTGAGACTTTTAACAAACCCAATGTCCATTTAATTGATTTGAAGCAAAGTCCAATTAAAGAAATTGCTGCTGACGCTTTAGAGGCTGATAAAAGATACGAAATTGATACTCTTATTCTGGCTACTGGATTCGACGCGATGACAGGAGCTCTCACAAGTATAGATATATCTGGAAGGGGAGGAGTGAAGCTAAAGGATCAATGGCAGAGTGGGGCGAAGTCATATTTAGGAATAGGAATATCAAACTTTCCTAACCTTTTCACTGTAACAGGGCCGGGAAGCCCTTCAGTTTTATCAAATATGATGCCTTCCATAGAACAACACGTGAATTGGATAACTGACTGCATTCAATGGATGGTAAATAATGATAAAAGCGTTATTGAATCTTCACAAACAGCTGAAGATGAGTGGATGTTACTTGTTAATGAAATAGCCGATACGACTATCTTTACTGATACCAAGTCTTGGTACAACGGCTCGAATATTGATAACAAAGCGAAGGCTTTTTTACCATTTATCGGAGTGCCGGTTTATACAGAGCTCTTAGAAGAGGTAGTCTCTGAAGATTACAAAGGCTTTATATTTGATAAAGTAAATTAAATTTTAAGCAAATATTGCTGTATTTAGAAGCATTGCGCCGCCCATAAAGATCAAGCAGCCTGCTTGCACTATTGTAGGTATAACGACGAACATGACCAAAGGATTAAAATCCATCTTATTCATGTAATCTTCTTCTCTCCATTCTTGGAAAGTATTCTCATCAGCTTGATCTTTTACGATTTGTAATTTCATAATTTTTTATATTTCGGATAGATAGTTGTCTAGTCTTTCTTGATTCATTAAAAATGTTTTTTTGTATGACTGGGCTTGTTGTTTAACTTGTTCAAGATTGGCGCTTGATTCAACTTTTATGACACCTACCATGGCCATCATGTTATGAGGTGTACACTGATAAACATAAACACCTTCTTCAGTAAGAGTCACTTCAATATCTTGACTAAGAGCTCCGGCCCAAGGGGTTGCTCCTGCAGGGATCATGCCGTCAACTGATGAGGAATTATGGGAAACATCGGTCGCAACAAATTTAACTGTATCTCCCTTTTTGACAGTGAGGACAGCAGGCTCAAAAACCATCATTCCTTCTTTTCCAGCATTCAACATTTTGACAACATACGCTTCAGAGAAGGTGTGAAAAGAAAAGAGAATCAGAATAAGTGTATATGCAAGTTTTGTCATACCTGCATTATACACTAAATTTATTTTATACTATAAGTTATATTTATAATATATCGAAAGTAAGGCCAGCATTTTTAGTTAGTCTTTTTATCAACTTATCACCCATTGCAGGAGCTGGTGTATACATACCTCCGGAAAGATCTTCACAGTCTTGAACAAGGCATAAAGCACTTTCAGCAATCATTTTCGAAGTTGAACCATATCCTGGATCCATGTCTCCAGTAACCCTTGCTTCAATTGAACCTTCATCAAAATCAGCAAAGAAAAGTACGTCATAACTTCCTTGTTCTCTAGATTCTTTGCTAGGACCTTCTCCTGGTTGTGGTAAATTGTCTCCACCCATTGGGTTTGAAGAATTCATAGCATCAGCGATTTGTTTTCCTTCTTCACCCTCGCCGGCAATCATCATTTCGTCGTAACAGAAATCTTCACCATATGCGTGTCCCAGAAGGGCATTTGATCTATGAATATTCTTTGTATTGATTGGAGCCATAACAAAAGGAGTTACCCACATATTGAGTTTCTCATCTAATAGTACTTTTGAATCATCTAATTGTGCTGGTCCCTCAAAACCTTCCGTTAAAGAAAAAGGATTAGATAATACTTGTATTAATTCAGGTTTCTCTTTGAGGGTTGCCATGGTAGCTCCAAGAGAAGCAATGGTACCTCCTGAAAACTCCCCATTCATGGCTTTTACCCTACCGCGTACATGTTTCGCAGGTTTTCCGTATTTTTCTTGCGCCGCTTGCTGAACAAAATAGACTCCTAAGTCGAATGGAATGCTATCAAACCCACATGAAAATACTATTCTTGCTCCGGATTTTTTTGCAGTATCTTGATGAGCATTAATCATTTCATACATCCAGCCAGGTTCACCAGTTAGATCAACATAGTCTGTTCCATTTTCAGAGCAAGACTGTACTAAACTTGATCCATAGAGTTGATATGGACCTACAGTAGTTAATATACATTTAGCTGAACTTGTCATTGAATCTAGAGAGTCTTTATTTGTGCTATCTACTTCAATAATAGAAACCCTTTCATTGAGATTAAGATCTTTTTTTACAGAAGATAGTTTATCTTTATTCCTTCCCGCAATTGCCCACCTTATTGATTTATCATTACCATATTCTTTGCCCATATACTCTGCAACGAGCTTTCCTGTGTACCCACTTGCTCCAAAAACAATTACGTCAAACTCTCTTTCAGACATTTTTTCTCCTTAGGTTATAAAGCTCGTTATTCTACATTACATCATCTGACTAATCTTATGGCTTTTTATACGTATTTATTTAGCTGGATAAACTAGTCATTTTTTTTGATGAAAATATTTTATTGGTTATTATTATTAAAAGGGGAGGTTAATTTTGTTCAATCTTAGATTACTTATAATTATATTTTTCTTGGCAATTGTCCCTAACTCTGTGTTTTCAGACATATCAGTTGGACCCAATGGTAAGCCCGATCTCAATGGAGTGTGGCAAGTCATGAATAGGGCTAATTATAATTTGGAGGCACATTCAGCATCTGCCGCAATGCAACTTGTCGAAGGGCCTGTAGTCCCGTTACCACATCCTGATATTCTTGCTTTAGGAGCAGTTGGCTCGGTCCCTGCAGGGCTAAGTGTAGTTGAGGGAGGCAAGATTCCTTATAAGAAAAGCGCGCTTAAGATAAGAAATAAAAATAAGGAGGACTGGCTAAATAGAGATCCAGAGATAAAGTGCTATCTGCCTGGTGTGCCAAGAGCGACTTATATGCCATATGCTTTCCAAATCTTTCAAAGTGCTGAGGCTGTTTTTTTTGCTTATGAATATGCTGGTGCAACAAGAAATATCTTATTGCAAGATCCAGGAGAAGCTCCAGTAGATTCTTGGATGGGTCAGTCATGGGGCTATTGGGAAGATAATTCTTTTATTATTAAAACCAATGGCTTTAATGGGCAAACATGGTTAGATAGGTCAGGAAATTTTCATTCAGACAAATTAAATGTTACTGAAAAATATACCCTAGTTAATGATCATGTCATGGAATATGAAGCAACTTTAGAAGATGAAGAAACTTATACCCGACCATGGACTATCAAGATGAATCTTTATAAAAAAGCAGGTCAAGATGCTCAACTACAGCAGTTTAAATGCGTTGAGTTCGTAGAAGAGCTTCTGTATGGAGAATGGCGTGCTAAATAAAATAATACATTTTTTTATTTTTACTATTAGTTTGAGCATATGCTCAGAGGAATATACGAAAGAAACCTGGTTTGGAGATCCTAATCTTCAAGGGGTTTGGACTAATGCCAGTTTGACTACTCTTGAACGCCCCGACTATTTTGAAAGCCTAGAGATTTCTGACGATGAAGCTATGGCTGCAAGGCAATCTTCTGAAGAATTTAACCAAACCCTAGATAATCCTTACGCACAAGGAGAAACACCAGAATCTGGTGGAGATGTTGGCGGATACAATGTTGCTTGGATGGATCCAGGGAGTGACTTTTTTAAATTAAATGGCAAATATAGAAGCTCAATAATCACTTATCCAGAGAGTGGAAAGTTGCCGAGAAGGCTGACTCGATGGGCTATTGAAGGACCATCTATTTATAGAATGTTTACCAGAGCTGATCATCCTGAAGAACGAAGTTTAGGAGAAAGATGTGTTGTTGGCTTTGGTTCTAGCGGCGGACCTCCAATGCTGAATGTGCTTTACAATAATCACTACCAAATAGTTCAGTCTCCAGGTTACGTTATGATAATGGTAGAAATGAA